>JANQSO010000006.1 GCA_028284005.1 Flavobacteriaceae bacterium
CTTTAAAAATAAGTAAGACCACGGCAGAGACCGCTCCTAGTGTAGCCAGGCTTGCTAAAGAATAACCTGTTAGCAAATTAATAATGAAGAACCCGGAAATCCCCCATACAAAGATCATAAGAACCTGCAAATAGCTCTCCAGGGGTTTGTCACTGTACTTCTCCTTGCTCTGTAAATAGTTTTTTGTTGTACGCAGTATACTTCTTACCACAAGTGCGCAAAGAATAACCAAATAAATGCCTATCGCTATAAATGCAATATCCATAAGCAACGGATAGGCCGAGAAAATATAAGGCGTGAGATACCAGACGAAAAATAATGGAACAAGATGTGCACTGTACCGGGGAAAATTACTCTCCACCAAATAATCATCAAAAGAAGTTACGGTCTTATTGCTAAATGCCTTGAATGACTGTACAACAATTTTACGCACCAATATGTCGAGCAGTGTCAAAACTACAGCTACAACAATAACTTTGACAAGTGTATTGATCGCTATTGCCAAAGGGGCATCCATTCCTTTGTCCGTAAAGAAATGCTGCAACCAATCGCTATAATATTCTATAGTTTCCTTATCCATTATAAATATTTCCGTTCAGCATAAAAAGGGCCAAAGGGCAACACAGAGCAGGCCATTACAATTAAAAGTGTCTTTATGGGCCAATTCAATTTTTCATACATAAAATAGGCGCCAATAAGATATATGATAAATAAAACGCCATGAGCCATTCCAACTACTTGTACCATTTGAGGCATATCCCAAATGTATTTTAATGGCATGGCTATACCCAGTAATACTAAAAATGAAACAGCTTCCAGCGTGCTAATAATTTTAAATGATCGTATTGAAATATCCACTATGCTAAATTTTGTGCAAAGATACAGTATGTATTAAAGCTGAATACATTTTAAGAAGAATTTAATCTTTTAATCTTATTGGCCACATGGCAGGGGAGTGTTTAAAGTTTCATAGCTCCGGTTCTTTTTGAAGCTGAAGTGCCACCATTCGGTGCGAACAGTTTTAAAACCATGTTTTCGCATTCCTTCAAATAACAATTTTCTACGGGCGAGTACTTCTTCTGAAAAATTTTGGTTGTCAATATGCGCAGCACGGCCAAAAAAATCATAATCACTTCCCATATCCAGATAGCAGCCTTCCAAAGTGACCAATGTGATATCTACAGCGGCCCCTTTGTTGTGAATAGAACCTTTTTCATAGGGATTGGCAACATAAGTAGCACGTGGGACTTTGGCCCACATTCTTTTTTGCACATCCAGAGGGCGATAGCAATCATAGATCTTTATACGATAACCACGTTCACAGAAATATTGATTTGCAGCTAACAAAGCCTGTGCCACCTGGGGCCGCAATAAACATTTAGGGCAGTCGTATAGTTTTTCCCCGATGAAATTGTTAGATGTGGCGTATCTCATCTCATATTCGAATTCTGAAGAGATCTCTGAAATATCCACCAGATCGTTTTGCGTAATTTTTTCAGAAGGAAAGCTAAAAAACAAAAACAGAAGAGGAATAAATATAAACTTTTCCATTCTGAAAGATAAAAAAAAGGGTTTTCATCGAAAACCCTTTTTTGATAATTGTCTACTTTCCTTTTAGTTGGCAGAAAGCAAGGCCAGAAACTTGTCTAAGTTTGGTAATATAACAATTCTGGTTCTACGATTGGTAGCACGTCCTTCCTTAGTTTCATTTTCGGTCAAAGGGTGAAAACTACTTCTTCCGGCAGCGATCAATTTCTCAGGAGCTACTCCATAGTCATCTTGTAAGACTCTAATTACAGCGGTAGAACGTTCAACACTTAGATCCCAATTGTCCTTGATATAAGAACCTTTTTTCACGGTTTGAGCGTCTGTATGCCCCTCTACCATTACTTCAAGAGCCGGCTCGCTGTTTATAACATTTGCCAGTCTTTCCAATAAACTGTTTGCATCAGGGTTTACACGGTAGCTTCCGGATTTGAATAATAATTTATCCGAAATGGTGATCATTACTACAGTTTCATCAATATCAATTGAAATTTCATCTTCTTCTCCTTCAGCAACTAAGCTTGAATCTAAATTCTTTTTAAGGTTATAAGAAACGATAAGGTTCATGGAATCTTCCAGTGTTCTGGCTTGTGCCAATTCGTCCTGGTCAACGTTCTTCAATGCAGCTTTCATTTTTTCTTTATCATCATTAGAAAGTACTACATTTTCAAACTGTTGTAATTTACTGTTGTTTGAATTTGTAAGTGATTGAATTTTGGCATTGTAATTAGCAACTCGCTCTTCAATTTTAGCATACTTGGCTTCGATCTCTTCTTTTTCTACTTGAGTTTTAGCCAGTGCGGACCTGGTGTCATTATACTGACTCTCTAATTCAGCATATTTTTTGTTTGAAACACATGATGTAGTTACTACGAATCCGGAAAGCAGGGTTAGTGCAATGATTTTTTTCATTTTAATAAGTTTTTAGGTTTGTGATGCAAAGATAACTTACTCAGTTACCAAAATCTTCTTTATGGATTGCTATTATTTTGTTAAATAAAAAGTGGTTCCTCCGGATAGTGTTAAATAATGTTCCAATCAGAAGTTAGCTAAATATCTGATTTTAAAGATGTAAAGAACCTCTGTTGAAAAATATATCTGTTAAAATTTATATACACCTTACTTATTTTAAGTATCTTAAAACTAAAATTGAAATGAGCAATCTTAAATTTACCTGCGTAATCCTTTCTCTCTTTTTGTTTGCAAATGTAACAGCGCAGATTCCCGAAGGGGTACCGAAACCACATAATAATTCACCATTGGATCTTAATAATCCCGCAGACATTATCATTTATATAGTGATACCCATATTCTTTGCGGTCTTATATGTTACCGGCAGGAAACTGAAACAGAGGTAATAGTTTATTTTAATGGAGACTAAGCAGGTAACTTTTCTGCAATTCTTACTACGCAAAGATGAATTACTTATATTGTTTACCTTTAGCGTCCCTGTTCTATGAATAAGAAATTTTAAAATTTTTATGGATATAAGAAATACTTTCCGAAAACTTGTTTTTTACTTTTTGTTCTTTTGTGCCATCCCAATTTTGGCCCAGGAAACAATATATAGTAAAGTCAGGGTACAAATTGAAGATAAAGAAGATATACAGCGATTGGCATCTTTGGATTTTGATATAGATCATTATGAAGCAGATGCTGAATCCGGAATTTCATTCTTTGTTACTCAGGACGAGCTCCAAAGGTTGCAAACGTATGGTTTTACTACTGAAGTAACCATACCAAATTTTGATGAGTATTATAGCCAACAACGATTATTGGATGCAGCAAATATAGATACTGTCACCAGGTCCGGAAATGTTGCAAATGGTTTTGACTTTGGCTCCATGGGTGGATTTTATACCTATGATGAAGTAATAGCCAAGCTGGACGAAATGAAAACGGATTACCCAAATCTTATAACTGCCAAAACCAGTATTGGTACAACCATAGAAGGGAATACGATCTGGATGGTTAAAATTTCGGACAATCCGGATTTAGATGAAGCAGAGCCGGCAGTGTATTTTGATGGATTGCATCACTCCAGGGAACCATTATCCATGGCAACCAATATAAACTATATGTTCTGGCTGTTGGAGCATTATGATACCGATAGCGATGTTGAATTCCTTATAAACAACAGAGAACTGTATTTTGTCCCAGTTGTAAATCCGGACGGTTATTTATACAATGAATCTACAAATCCTAATGGAGGAGGCTTGTGGCGTAAGAACCGAAAGGTAGATCCCGGAGGATGTGTGGGAGTAGATCTAAATAGAAACTATAGTTATGAGTTTGCTCATGATGGCTCCTGTGCGAGTACGGACCCTTGTTCAAATACATACCACGGTGGAACTCCTTTTTCAGAACTGGAAAGTATAGCAGTTCGCGATTTACTTGCAGTCATTGAGCCTAACATGGCTTTTTCAATTCATTCAACTGCAGGAAGCTATTTAATGCCATACGGTTTTGACGTAACTCCGCCCGAATACGAAATCTATTCAGAATGGGCTTCTTCCTTTTTGGATGAAGCAGATTATCCTTATGGAGTCACCTTCCAAATGCTTGGATACACTTCTTGTGGGACTACCCGTGACTACTTACATTCCGAAGGTATTTATGGCTGGACACCGGAAATAGACGGTAGCGGATTTTGGCCACAGCAAAGTGAGATATTTGGCCTCGTAGAAGAAAATGTTCGTCCAATGTTTTATCAATCGTGGATTGCAGGTGCTTACCTGGATGTACAGTCCCATACACAAATTGGCAATGCACTTCCTGGAGAATCCTTTGAACTTGTTGTGGAAATTAAAAATGTTGGAGTAGGAGACACCTCGGTCAACTCGAGTGTTGTTGTACAAGCGTCTGTACCGGAAGTAAATGTACCGACCGCAACAGGATTTGGAGATATCCCGCCCAGATCACGGCAAGATAATAGCGCGAGCCCGTTTTCTATTTCCATAGACCCTTCTTTTACCGGAAGCTCCTTTGTTTTAACGGTCTTTACAATTCAAAATGGTGTGCCAAATGAAACTGCGGAAATAGAGGTGCATATAGGAACGAAAGATAGTATCTTTTTTGATGATGCCGAAGGGGGAGACGCTAACTGGACAGCTTCAGGTAACGGAATTTCCTGGAGTACTGTTACAGATGATTCATACAGTGGTGTTCAATCTTTTGGTGATTCCAATGGTGGAAATTCCTTAAATAGTACTATCAATTATTTTAAGTTGAATAACGCTTTTGATCTTACGGTTACCAACGCTCCAAGGGTTTCATTTGCAAGTAAATATTCCATAGAGGCCGGAGATAATGTAACGTTTCAGGCATCAACAGATGGTGGAAATAACTGGGATATATTAAGAACATTTACATTAAATGAATCCTGGCACATAAATTCTATAGATCTGTCGGCTTATAAGGCATTTACTAATGTTGAGTTTCGGTTTGCACTGCAGACCAATAATTTCATTCCCGGAGATGGTTTCTATTTTGATGATTTCGAAATTTCAGATTATAACACAGGGATTCTAGGGATTTTGAATACTGAAACATTATCTAATGTGAGGATATATCCCAATCCTTTTGACTCTAACGTGCTGATCGCCGGAATCAAAGATCCTAACGTTGTTTTTTATCTATATGACCTGAATGGAAGAAAATTAAATTACGAAATAGACTACAAAACAAATATGTATCATTTGTCAAATATAAGTGGACTAATGAAAGGTATCTATTTTCTGAAGATAGAAAATGGAAAAGGGGCAAGCGTTGTTAAAAAGTTAATAAAGAAGTAAAATATCTGACCTTTGGTGCAATTGTTGTTATAATGTCTCTGAATTAAATCTGGTATGAAAATGAAACCTTTTCTGGTATTTGCAATATGTGTTTTTAGTACGGCATCTCTTTTTTCTCAAATAGAAGATCCTAACAATACTGTGCGTTTTGAAAGTTCGGAAAATAATTTTGAAGATCCTACGGGTCTAGAATTACCGGCAATTAAAACACCAAATCTAACCAAGCCCAATGAGCCTGATAAATATTCAGATCCGGGAGAAGAACAGCCTGAGCCATTGGATATTACAAAAGGGGATGGCTTGTTAGAATATAAATCGGGAAAGGCTCCAAAATATTTTACAAAAGACAAGGCGGTAACCAAAGACATTGGCGGGAATCAATATTTGGGAGATTTTACAACTAGTTCCGGTATGGTAAATGTACAGTATAGAGATCATGAATATGTTGATGGAGATCAGATCAGGGTCTTTGTGAATGAAGATATTGTACAGTCCAGAATTACCTTAGGTGGTGGTTTCCGCGGTTTTAAGCTTCCTTTGCAAAGCGGAATCAACCGAGTTGAGTTTCTGGCTCTTAATCAAGGGTCTTCCGGGCCCAATACGGCTGAACTTCACGTATATGACGATGAAGGAAAATTGGTTTCGGCCTACGAATGGAACTTATTGACCGGAGATAAAGCTACTGTTATTATCGTAAAGGAATAAATTATACCCTTTTATGTAAGTATTTAGTAAGATTTTTAAAATGTAAAGTATATTTTACAAAATAATAACTATATTTGACATATTGTTAAATAAACTTATACTTACTTAATATGATCGTAAAGAATATTTGGGAGTGGGATAAACGAAATTTCGAAAGGTTAAAAAAATTCCAACTACATCACCGTTTTAAAAAAATTGGGGCACTACTTTTTATAATTTTACTTTTGGCCCTCATTGCCCTTAAATTTATTGAGAGTGAACCTGCACTATTAAAATCCATTATCAAAAACGGTTTACTTGTCGGATTGCTTATGATATCTGTCTCAAAAGAGAAGATCGAAGATGAACGTATTGTACACTTGCGTCAGCAATCGTACCAAATCGCATTTGTACTCGGGGTAGTATATTCCATAGCACTACTACCGCTTGTAAATTATGTTGTGGATATTATATTGCAAAAAGAAGTTCTAGACTTTAGTACAAGCACCTGGGAGGTTCTGTTTTTTATGTTGGTAATGCAGATCTATTTTTTTAGGATGATGCTAAAAAAGTGTCAATAATGAAAAACACACTTAAAGTAGAGCGAGCTATATTAAATCTTACACAAGATGAACTCGCACAAAAGATTGGGGTCTCACGGCAGACGATCAATTCAATCGAAACCAATCGGTATGTGCCGTCTACGGTATTGGCCCTGAAACTTTCTAAGCTTTTCAATAAGCCAGTGAACCAATTCTTTACTTTAGAAGATAATGAATAGTATCATTTTTTACATAACACTAATCATTACGCTTTATATAGTCCGGTTTAATTTTCTATAACGGTAGATTCCTCTTCTTTACTGCGAAGCTTTTCAAGCAATGCTTCATAGTCCTCTATTTCGGTATATAGTTTTCCCGCTAAGCTTATAACCGGGTTGCTAACAGAATCCAGAGGAGTCCTGGTATTGGCAAGTGCCATCGCAATTTGTTTGCGTATTTCCGGCTTTTCGGACAGGGTATGAGCGGTATATATGTATTTACTTTGCTCAAGGCTATTTACAATAGTATCGCAAGTTTTACATTCTTCCGTTATATATAACGTGATTTGCTTTTTAGGTTTGATCTTTATTGGGATTGCTTGTTTACGCAAAGCACGTCTGGACAAACTGTCGTTTAAAACCAACTCATATGTATAACTTGGATGTTTTCCCCTTGCTACGATGAGTGTTTTTACTAGTACTTTGGTTGCACTGGGAACTCTCATGAGCCTTGGTTTTCCGGCTCTTTGCCTAAAATTAGTACCGGTAACGGTGAGCATGACATCGTAATCGGTTTCAGATTCATTTACAGCGTATAAAGCTAATCTATTGGGAATTTTTTCTTCAACAATTTTAACGGGGCCTTCTTGAGCATATGCCTGACATGCAATTATGAACAGGACAAAAACAATTTTTTTTAGCATTATTTGGAGTTTTTCTTTTCGGGCTCAATATAAGAATATTACTCGTCAATTGAAATAGATAATGGTAGTAATACTACAATAGTTAACTATTTTAAAGGCTTATTCGGACTTTAATTTACTTCAATGGCTTCCAATGTTTCTACCTGGCCGGACTTCATGTCGCCCAATAGTATATTACCAATTCGTATTCTCACAAGCCGAAGGGTTGGAAATCCAACTGCAGCAGTCATTTTCCGAACCTGCCTGAATTTACCCTCGGTTAAACAAACTGAGACCCAGGATGTGGGGCCGTGTCTGTCATCCCGTAGTTTTTTTGATCTTTCCGGAAAGTTAGGGGCACTTATTTTAGCTGCTCTGCATGGTTTTGTGATGTATTTTTTTCCGCTAAAACCTATTTTCACTCCTTTTTCTAATGCACGGACAGCTTCTGTGGTAATAATACCATCAACCTGGGCATAATATTCTTTTTCTACTTTGCTGCTATTTATATAGTCACTAAGCTTTCCGCTAGTAGTAAGAAGCAGTAGGCCTTCACTTTTCTCATCCAATCTTCCTATTGCCATGATCCCTTCGGGGAAGGGGTATAATTCATTCAATAATTTTTTACGATGGCCTTTTACATCATTTGTTAAAAACTGACTCAAATAACCGTAAGGTTTATGTATCTTAAAATGTTTGTGGGTAGTTGTTTTCATTTATGGCTGCTAATGTACCCTATAATTAAAATGTATCTTTGATCTTTCAGAAAAAATTAAATCAAAAAACTCAAAAATATGGGATTGACCAATAATGATATAATGAAAAAATTACGTGTAGCACATAAGCTACGGGATGAAGATATTGTGAAAATCTGTAGCCTGGTTGATTTTAGAGTGTCAAAAAGTGAATTGGGGGCTATTTTCAGAAACCCTAACCATCCCAAATATATGGAGTGCGGGGACCAGTTCTTACGAAATTTCTTAAACGGTTTGGTAATTCACCTTAGGGGACCAATGCCTCCAAAGAAAAAAACTGAAAACTAATTGCAAACGGTTTCAAATAAAAAGCCGGCACCAAAAAGTATCTGGTGCCGGCTTTTTTCATTAACTAAACTAATTCTCTAGAGAGCGCTCCATTTAATTCTAATAGGAATAGCTTCTTCTTGCATATTGTGAATGCTTTCTACAAAGTGAAGTAATTTAGGTCGGCTCTCTAAACTTATCTTTTTTCTCTTCTGAATATTTCGTAGCGTTCTCATTTTGGTTCGTATTAATAATTGATGAATTCTAAAAAAGACTATCTATAACGTCTTTTATTGTTCCATGCATAAGCTTTTGATGTGCTTACTCTTTCTGTTAATTGGTTGCTGTCTAATGTTCTCATTTTAATATAGTTTTTGTGGTTGATGAATTTTAAAGACTATCTGTAACGTCTTTTGTTGTTCCATGCATAAGCTTTTGATGTGCTTACTCTTTCTGTTAATTGATTACTATCTAATGTTCTCATAATTTCTAGTTTTTTGTGTTGTTATATCTAATAGACGACTAAAAAATATTTTTGTTACAGTACTGTGTAATGCAAAGTACTATTTTAACTATTTTTTAACCTTTTAGTGATTGAAAGCGAGGCATCTAATCATAAAAAAACGGCCTCCGTTAATTTGCGGAGGCCGTTTAATATGGTATATAGAATACTCTAGAACCCTGCCGGTAGGGGGGCTGTACCGGTTTCAGAGTTTGCCATATCTATAGACACAGAATTTAGCCCTTTAGTAATAAATCCTTTTCTGTAAATAATAATATTTAAATACATATCTACAGCTGTGCTCGAAAAATTGGAGCCTTGTTTTGTATGAAATTCAGAATTGTTTACAAATGCTCTTAAAAACCAGGTATTGGTTGCGGGGTTTGCATATGCATACATTTGATAGCCTTCAATATTATCATCTGTAATATTGCTGTGTGTCATCACACTTGTATTATCTGTTACTGTCTCTAAATAATAATATCCTTGTACAGTAACTATATAATCATCTGTTGAGATCTTAGTGTCATAATCCTGTAAACCGTTTGTAGAGAGATTTCTAAAAACAAATTCTGCATAGTTAATAGGACCATACTTACTCTGCGTGATATCATATTCAATGATGTTATCTGTGGGTGACAAAATTAATAACTTTGAACCTCTAATTTCGGTATACTCGCCTGGATTCTCAAGGAATAAACCTCCATCTGTTTTTACATCACCAACAACGTCCAGAGTGCTGGATGGCGAAGTAGTATTGATCCCTACCTGTGCCATTACTGTACCGGAACATAGTAACAATGTAAGAATAGTAATTGTATAATTTCTCATAATTGTAAATTAATATAAGTTAGGTACAGAAGAAGCTACTCCTGTATTACTGCCTCCAAGATCTGAAGTGATAGGAGTTAGATTTCTATAATAAGATTTGTCATATATGATCAATGTTACCTTATAGGTTACAGAGTCTTCTGCTTCCAGATCCAAGGTTCTGTTTCTTATCTCTAAATGCCAGGTTCCTCCACTGGTGAAGGTGCGAACTACAAAATTTCCAATGGATTTTGTATCGGGGCTGTTTACTTTTTTGATAGCGTCTCCCAGGTACTGGAAATTAGCTACACCAACCACATACTTACTGTCGTCATACTGCAGGTCCAGATCTGTTAGATTATCAAGTGATATGTTCGTAAAAGTATAGTTCACAACATTTACGGGGGCTACACTTAATGCATTGACATCCAATACTGCAATTTCTCCTACCGGATCTGAGCTGGTAGACCGTGTGATCAATTTAAAATCTTCATCGGTTCCGGATACAACTCCCAGGGAACCGGTTGAAAAAGAATCTTGTACCAACATATCACCTGCAACATGTAAATCTGTTTCAGGAGTAGTAGTTCCAATACCTACCTGAGCTTGAACCAGGTAAGTAGATAGTAATAATACTAAAAGTGATATATAATTTTTCATAATAAGCAGGTATTAATTTATTAGGGGGCTTGCGGCACTTCCTGTTGTCGAATTGGACATAGGAATTTCTATAGTGCCAAATTGTTTTGATAGATCTTTTGAAAAAATGAGTGTCTTTACGGTCCAGGTTCCTATTGCCGATTCATCTAAGTTCGCTACCATAGGATAGTCTGCAATGATATGCCAGGTACCTCCTTTTATAAAGGTGGCAGTATAAGGCAAACTGGAGTTGTCAATAGCATTACTTGATCCACTTATTTCCAATTCCTTATCATAAAAAGCAGAGAAAGTAATAAGTACAAATTCTGAAGCATCAATCCCGGTGTCAAAGTCTCTCACCCAGTCCAGATCTGCATTTGTAATAATATACTCTTGTATATATCCAAGGGCAGCACCTGTTGGATTACTTACATCCAGGGCCTTAACGGTATTATCTGTATCCTGAACAAGGAAAGTGGAAGTGTCTCCATCCTCCATATTATTAAGAGTAACAATATCTATATTTCCCGAAATAGCTACATCACCGGCAACTTCTAATGTTTTTCTTGCATTAGTAGTTCCAATTCCAACTTGAGAAAATGAAGTATAACTATTACATATAATAAATGCGAATAGTAAAATGCTTTGTAGGTTGTAAGTTTTCATTTTAATCTAATTTGGGACTACAAATATATGGCCTATACCCGTAACTAGTTGTTAAAGAATAATTTGCAGAGTGCTTTATAACGAGTAATAAATGTATTTCATCGAATAATTTCGATTTCTGTGTTTTTTTTGTAGGAAAGAGTAGGAAAAAATGTTGTTTTTCTGAAACCCTTTTGAAGCCATATTTTGAAAAAATGTACTCAATTATATACCTTTTTTATGTTTAAAGCCCTACACATTTTTTTGCTGATCTTGATCTTTGTAAGGATTTAAAATTATAGTATATAAAAAACCTTGTCAGGGCTATTTTCTATTTACGTATTAATAAGCTGTTTTTACCTATATATTATATAGGTGTATAATCCCGATGGAATAATTCCTTATATAAAAGTTATTTATTAGATATAATTTAACTATTCTTAGAAAAAAATACTGTTATATTTGTCTACTTAAAATTTTCCTACAAGATTTTAAAGATTTTTACGTTATTAGAATTCTGTTACCTTTAATGAATATGCCCCAAAAAATAAAAAAGAAAAGTATTAAGAGATTACATAAGTACTATAGCTATACCGGCTTTTACTCTTTTGTTAGTTATAGTTTAAAGAAATCGATACTCCCTATTGCCGGATTTATACTCCTTATTATAGTATTGGACCAATATGTAATTGATTTTAGTGCTCTTTTTACAGAAATTACAAATACGTATGCGCCTATAGGTATTTTGTCTGTCTTTTTTATTTCAGAATCTTTGCTCGGACTTATTCCCCCGGAGATCTTCATTGCGTGGTCAGATAAAACCGCATCTCCTATTGTCTATTTAAGCTTGTTGGCAGTACTATCATATTTAGGAGGTATTGTATCTTACTTTATAGGGAAATTAATTTTACGGATCCCTGTAGTCTATGACTATGTTGAAGTAAGAATGAAGAAACATTTGCGAAATGTACGTAAATGGGGTGGCTTTTTAATTATAGTTGGAGCATTGCTTCCCATACCATTTTCTATGACCAGTATGGCAGCAGGTACCATTAACTACAGTTTTAAAAACTATTTATTGTTTGGCAGCCTTCGCTTTGTGCGTTTCTATTTATTTGCAATCGCTATTTTTAACCTTGTATAGAAGTATCCGCTCTTCTTAATAATAAAAGGAAGAGTTTGTTTCTTGTTTCCTTATATATTTATATACAGGCTTTTACTGTTTAACTACTGCTTCTGAAATATGTAGTGGATAGGCCTCCTTTACCTGTTGCATTTACTTCCGAAGTTTTAAAAGTGTTTCTCATAATAAAAGATCTACGTTGTGTCAATTAAGCTTCAAAAAATTGCCATGGAGTTAATACTGGGCCTAAAATGAAGTAATGTGGATCAGGTACATAAAAAAGTTTACGCTCTTTTTTATATCTTAACTTCAAATTCAGAACCAACCAATACATTATGGCAAAAAGGAAATTCTGGCAAAGGCCGGCACTTCATTTTGAAGAAGAAGAGAACAAGCACCGCAAGGTAACCTGGCTCGAACTTTTTTTTGACCTGTACTTTGTAGTTGTAATTGCTGCATTAACGCATAATTTGGCAGGAATGCTCAATTGGCAGGGAATTCTGGATTTTGCTCTTACGTTTATACCCGTTTGGTGGATTTGGATTGGAGTTACCTACTACAATGAACGTTTTGAGACAGAGGGATTCGAAAACCGATTATTCATTTTTTTACTTATGATTCCTATCGCAGGGCTTGCAGTCTTTTCTCATGATGCCCTGGGACATAATTTTATTGGCTTTGTTTTGTCGTATGCACTGGCCAGGGCCATAACGGTTTTCATGTGGGCATATGCCACCTATCATAATAAAATATTTAGAAGGTCCGGTTTAATTTACGTTATCGGTTTCTCTCTTTCTATCTTGCTATGCCTGTTTGCAGTGCTGTTACCACCCTTTGTTGGGATTGTAGTCTTTGGACTTGCCATGACCATAGATCTAATTGTTCCTATGTTTGCCATCAAAGCAAATATGTTGTTACCGAAGTTCTCA
This sequence comes from Flavobacteriaceae bacterium, assembly GCA_028284005.1. GTDB lineage: Bacteria > Bacteroidota > Bacteroidia > Flavobacteriales > Flavobacteriaceae > JANQOS01. The sequence goes on from JANQSO010000006.1 coordinate 13,137, forward strand.
ACTTCAAAACTTCCGGAACGTTTTGGATTATTTATAATTATAGTGTTAGGTGAGGGGATCGTGGGGACCATTAATGGGATCTCACAAAATGATCACATTGGTACCGGTGTTATCTATTTTGGGATTTTGGGTATCGCCATCACTTTTTCATTGTGGTGGATCTACTTTGATTTTATAGGGCGGCGCACAGCAGATAACAATAACTCTATTAAACAATTTGCGTGGACTTATGCACATTTGCCTTTAGTGATCTGTTTTTCGGCAGTAGGAGCTTCTATGACGGGCCTTATCGGAAATGTGGGAGATCTTGATGAGTTTGCGAAAATTATTCTGTTGATCGCTTCGGGAGGTGCTTTAATTGTAATGGGATGTATAGAACCGCTTTTAAAGAAAACCCATGATGAACCCACACATTATTTTGTTAGTCCTTTGCTAAAAATTATAACAGGATCGGGTATTATCCTTTTCTCTTTCTTTTCTGAAGGCATCCCGTCAAAATTGATCATGGGGATCATACTTGCTTTTTTTATAGTGAATATGATCTACGGACTATATGTATGGTTTACACAGGATATAGATGATACTGAAGATACTGAAGTAGATATAGGAGCTTCAGAAAAGCCCTAAGCACTTAACAAACACTGGAATCGGTAAGTCCCGATATACTTTTCCCAAAACTAAATACATATACACTTGTAGTTGTCTGGTGTTATTGTATTTTTAAGCTTAATTCAGAAAAAAAACCAATCACTATGAAAAACGTATTTAGAACTAATATCCAAAAAGGTGCTTGTAATCTGCTGTTTGGAATTTTATGCGTATTGCCTTTTACACTTCTCTCCCAAACAAGAAGTTTTGAAGAGCTGAAGCAAATGCATAACGAAGTGCCGGATGATGCATATATAGAAGTCGATAAGGCCAGTATGGAAAGAAGTCCGGCGTATCGGGTTGTGGCTCCTAACTATTTCACTACACAGGTGAATATTGACGGAAACGGAAATAATATAGTAGGAGATGCAGGAAATGAACCCTCCATTGCAGTAGACCCAACAGACCCAAATAAGATGATCATAGGGTGGAGGCAATTTGATACTGTGAACAACAATTTCCGTCAGGCTGGAAATGCATATTCTGTTGACGGAGGTTATAACTGGACAAACCCCGGAGTATTGGACCCTGGAGTATTTCGCTCGGATCCTGTATTGGATTTTGATGCAGAGGGAAACTTTTATTATAACAGCCTAAGTATTAATCCTTTTGACTGTGAAGTATTTACAAGTACAGATGGAGGGCAGAATTGGGGTTCGCCTGTTCCTGCCAGAGGTGGAGATAAGCAATGGATGCGAATTGACAGGTCCGGAGGTATAGGAGACGGGAATAATTACTCGTATTGGAACTCTTCGTTCAGTGCTTGTAATCCTGATAACTTTACAAGGTCCATCGACGACGCGCAAAGTTTTGAAAGCTGTGTATTGGTAGCCGGTGACCCAGTTTGGGGTACACTCGCGGTAGATGCGGATGGTACTCTATATACAGTAGGTCAGGTTGCGCAGGGACTGATCGTTACAAAATCCACAACGGCAAAGGATACATCGATCCCGGTCACTTTCGATTCTTTTAGTCCGGTAGATCTGGACGGAAACCTAAATGCAAGTGTAGCTGTGAACCCTCAAGGTTTGGTAGGTCAAGCTTGGGTAGATGTTGATATATCCGGGGGCGCAGGGCATGGAAATGTATATGTACTGGCTTCGGTGGCAAGATCTTCATTTGCAGACCCGGCCGATGTCATGTTCGCTAAAAGTACTAATGGGGGCCAAACTTTCTCGGCACCTATGCGAATAAACACAGATGTTGGAATTAATGCATACCAATGGTTTGGCACCATGTCTGTAGCTCCTAACGGACGTATTGATGTGGTTTGGCTCGATACACGGGATGCTACTAACGTAATTAATTCGGTGTTGTATTATAGCTTTTCCGAAGATCAGGGAGATACCTGGTCCGATAACGAGCCTATCTCTTTAGAGTTTGACCCTTCCGTTGGTTACCCGCAACAAAATAAAATGGGCGATTATTTTGATATGGTTTCAGATAATGATTACGCACACCTTGCATGGACCAATACCATTAATGGGGGACAGGACGTATATTACACACGCATTTCTCCATTTGGAATTTTAAATGTTAGTGATTTTACCGGAACGAACCCTTTTAACTTTGTAAACTACCCTAATCCGTTTAGTGAAGCGACTACCCTGGAATTCACAATTCCTTCCGAAGAAAAGACCACTGTTGAAGTTTTTGACATACAAGGCAGGAAAATGAGTACCTTATTAAATGAAACCATTTCCGGTAAACAGCGCCTTGTTTGGAACGGAACAGGTGATGATGGAGCTAAGTTAAATTCCGGATTATATTTTATTTCGATTCAAACCAAAACTAAGCGATCAATTGTAAAGATTTTGTTGCAGTAATTTCATATATTTATTAGGTTAAAATCTCACCCTATGAAAATATATGACGATAAACACATCAAAAATGTAGTCTTTGTTGGAGCTCATAATAGCGGCAAGACTACTCTCGCCGAAACAATGCTTTTTGAAGCAGGATTAATCAACAGACGTGGAACGGTAGAAGCCAGGAATACGGTTTCCGATTATCACGAAATTGAGCATGAAAGGGGTAATTCTGTATTTGCTACACCACTTCATACCGAATGGCGTAATTATAAAATAAATATCATTGACACACCCGGATTAGATGATTTTATAGGTGAGATCATTTCTTCAATTCGAGTTGCGGATACTATTGTAACTGTTCTCAATGGACAACATGGAGTAGAGGTCGGTACCGAAATTATTTGGGATTACATAGACAAATACCATAAACCCACTCTTTTTGTGGTCAATCAAATTGATCATCCCAATGCTAAATTTGAAGAAAGTTTTAAAGGCATTAAAACTTTAGTTGGGAATAATGCGGTTAAAATACAATATCCATTAGTAGTAGACGGTGCACAGTGTATTATTGATGTTTTGAAGATGAAAATGTATAAATTCCCCCCGGAAGGAGGGAAGCCTGAAAAGTTTGAAATTCCAGAAGATCAATTGGTAATGGCTACCAACTTGCAGAATGAATTAATTGAAAAGGCTGCTGAGAATGATGAAGAGTTGATGGAATTATTCTTTGACAAAGGAACCCTGAACGAAGATGAGATGCGTAAAGGAATAAAAGCAGGAATGTTAAACCATGAACTGTTTCCTGTTTTTTGCATGTCGGCTTTAAACGATATGGGTAGCGGCAGGTTAATGGGATTCATTGACAATGTCGCACCGGCTGCGGCAGATCTGAAACCTGAACAGAGTGTTGAAGGAAATGATATAATCCGTAAAAAGGAAGCTCCCACTACCTTATTTGTGTTTAAAACTGTGTACCAGCCTAATTTGGGGCAAATCACTTTTTTCAAAGTAAAATCAGGAGAAATTAATTTGAACGATAAGTTGGTGAATTCCAGAAACGGTGAGACAGAAATTCTTAACCAACTATTTATTATGGATGGAAAAGAACGAAATCCTGTTTCGAAATTAACCGTCGGAGACATTGGAGCAACATTAAAATTGAAATATACCGAGACCAATGACACTCTAACAAAAGCAGGAAACAAGGTTACCATAAAACCTATTCAGTATCCGCAGCCAAGAATACGCAAATCTATTTTAGCTGCAAATACCAAGGACGAAGAGAAATTAAGTGATGCACTTAAAAAGATACACAGTCAGGACCCTACGGTAATTGTTTCTTTTTCTAAGGAAGCCCGGCAATTGATCATTGAATGTCAGGGTGAACTACATTTAGCAACAATAGATTGGATCTTAAAGAACATATATGGCGTTGAAGCAAAATTTGAAAAGCCAAAAATTTCGTTCAGAGAAACTATTCAACGTTCTTCCAGTGCTAATTACAGGCATAAAAAGCAATCCGGAGGCTCGGGGCAATTTGCACAGGTACATATGAAAATTGAACCCTGGCATGAGGGTATGAGTGAGCCGGAAGGGTTTAATATTAGAGGAAAAGAAGAAGTAGACCTTACCTGGGGTGGAAAATTGGTTTTCTATAACTGTATTGTAGGCGGTGTCATAGACCAACGCTATTTGCCTTCCGTCATGAAAGGCGTCCTGGAAGTTATGGAAGAAGGGCCGCTTACCGGTTCTTATATAAGAGATGTGAGGGTTATGGTGTATGATGGTAAAATGCACTCGGTAGATTCTAATGATATTTCTTTTAAAATTGCCGGGGCACATGCTTTCAAAGAAGCTTTCTTAAATGCGAATCCGAAGTTATTGGAGCCTACACTGGAACTAACCGTTAAAGTCCCTGAAGAAATGGTAGGAAACGTAATGACAGACCTGCAATCACGAAGGTCTTTGATACAAGGTATAGATAGTAATAATAACTATCAGATACTGAAGTGCATAACTCCCGAAGCAGAATTATATGGTTATTCCACAAACCTGAGGTCTTTAACTCAGGGGCGTGCTACTTTTAACTCAACTTTTTCATCTTATCAGCCTGTACCCACGAATGTTCAGAAAGAATTGATCAAGTAATTGATAGTATTAAAATTCAGTAGTACAAAGCCATTTTACCATAATTGATCGATAATGCTTCTATGGATAGAAGTGTAACATTATTAAGAAAGTTACATCTTATTATAGAACCATTCAATCAATCAAAATGAAACATTTAATAATTATTCTCCTATGCAGTTTTGTGTTGCAAGGAACAGCACAATCAAAGATAACTGCCAAACAATGGCAGGAAGACCTAAAGTTTCTTCAGCATACAATACATTCAGATTATTCTTTTCTTTTTAAAAAAACAACGGCAAAAGAATTTGATAAAGCCGTTGATGAACTATATAACAGTATTCCTAATTTACAAGAGCATGAGATAATTGTTGGATTTGCCCGCATCATTTCCTCATTTAAATATGGGCATACAGTACTTGGTTTTAGAGATATGTCTGAGACATTTCATCAACTGCCTGTGAACTTATACCATTTTAATGACGGCGTATATGTTCAGGGAGTCCATAAAGATTATGAGCAGGCACTTGGAGCAAAAGTTATTGCAGTGGCAGATATGCCTATTGAAGAGGTTCTTAAAGCTATTTATCCAGTGGTACCTTCAGAGAATGACCAATTTTTTAAGGCGTATGGTTTTCGTTACCTTATCAGTCCGGAGGTTTTACATGCACAAAAAGTGATCAAGGAATTATCAGATACAGTCGAATTCACATTAGAAAAGGATGGTAAGATTTTTAATACCAAATTTAGGACTTTAACAGATGGTCGGAAACTTCCGCTGGTATATGGATTTGTACAACAAGATGATGATTGGCTTGATGCCCGTTCTCAGGATGAAACTCCATTATATTTAAAAAATCTGGACAAGATATATTATTATGAATACCTCCCATCTAAGAAAACAGTATACGTTAGGCAGAGCCAAATACAGGATGATCCTAATGAAAAGATCCCGGAATTTTATACTCGGGTTTTCGATTTTATAGAGAAAAATGATGTTGAGCGGTTGGTTTTGGATGTAAGACTTAACGGGGGAGGTAATAATTATAAAAATAAAGCTATAATTACACGCATCATTGAATCTAAAAAAATAAATACAACGGGAAACCTTTATGTAATTATTGGCCGTCGTACATTTTCTGCATGTCAAAATCTTGTAAATGAATTAGATAATTATACAAATGCTATTTTTTTAGGAGAGCCGACTGGTGAGAATATAAACTTTTACGGAGACAACCGCCGTGTGGATTTACCTAATAGCAAAATTCCTATGTACTTATCTTTTGCATGGTGGCAGGACAAGCCCCAATGGGAAAATGGGCCATGGACTGCACCACATATCGCTATTGATATGAGTTTTGAAGATTATAAAACTAATAAGGATCCGGTCCTTGATGCATCTCTGTCTTTTTCAGATACCGAATATATTCTGGACCCAATGCAATATATGACAAACCTATACTTTGCGGGTGAAATGGAAAAGCTTGAAAAGGAAACCTTTAGAATGGTGAACGATCCAATGTATCGTTTTTTTGATTTTGAAAGTGAATTAAATCGAGCAGGTTATAATATGATAGGTAGAGGGCAACATCAAGAGGCTATTGCTGTGTTTACTTTTGTAACAAAACTATTTCCGAATTCTGCAAATGCTTGGGATAGCCTTGCAGAAGGATACTTGAAAGCAGGTCAACATGAGAAAGCTGTAGAGTATTACAATAAAGCTCTTTCCATGGATCCGAAGGGTGCAACCGGAAGAAACGCACGTAAGATGCTTAAAATTATAGCTGAAGGAGGACACAATTAATTATTGAACGATTATTACAAATTGACACTTTTTAGTTGAATTTTATGTTAAAGAAAACTTTATTGTTTTTGTAATATATATTTCTTTATGTATTTACGTAACAAATTCAATTTTTTTGCGTCTTGTATGCAAAATAAATATTGATATGAAAAAAATATTTGCCATTATTGGCCTGGCCACAGTATTTGTGGCTTGTGGTCCTTCTTCTAAAACCTCAAATGATTTAGCTACCCAAAACCCAATTAAAACAACATTAGACCTTACAAAAGTTGTAGACGATAAAGTGCCTGTAACCATTGATCCCGGGCGGTTTACTCAAGAAACCGTAACATATAGGCTCCCTAAAGTAGTGCAGGGAACCTATGCGGTTAGTGACTTTGGACATTTTGTTGATGATTTCAAAGCTTTCGACTATGAAGGAAATGAATTAGCCGCTGTAAAGGATGATACAAATACCTGGACAATTGCCAATGCTACAAAATTAGACAGGATCGCCTATTTTGTCAATGATACGTATGATGTGGAAGGTGAAGGAAAATCTCCTTTTTCACCCTCAGGGACAAATATAGAACCGGACAATTATGTGTTGAACCTTCATGGTTTCATAGGATACTTTGATTCTTTAAAAGCAAATCAATATAGCCTGGATGTAACTGCACCGGTAGATTTTGTACGATCTTCCGCAATTCAGAATACAGGAGAAAAATTAAGTGAGGACGGAAAGTATAGAACTACCAGTTATTTTGCTCCCAGGTATTTTGATATTACAGATAATCCCATGATGTATGGAAACCTGGATGTTGAAGAGTTTATGGTAGGAGATATTAAAATTGTCTTAAGTGTGTTTTCTCCAAATAAGACCTATACGGCAGCCGGGTTGAAAGAAACCATGTTCAATATGATGAAAGCCCAAAAGAAGTATTTGGGAGATATCAACAGTACACCACGTTACGATATCTATTTATACTTATCTAAAGGGGAGGAAGATTCTCCTGCCGGATTTGGTGCATTAGAGCACCATACCTCTACTGTGGTGGTCCTGCCGGAGTCTATGCAGGCTGAAGCCCTGGAACAAACTATGATCGATGTGGTTTCGCATGAGTTCTTTCATATTGTAACACCATTGTCGGTGCACTCGGAAGATGTACATTATTTTGATTACAACGCGCCTACTTTTTCGAAACATTTATGGATGTATGAAGGTGTCACCGAATATTTCGCGCAACACTTCCAGGTTTATGAAGGTTTGAGGACCGAAGAAGAATTCTATGAAACCATATTGGGTAAAATTAGTACTTCACTTGGTTTGGATGACACGATGAGCTTTACAACCATGAGTGAAAACATATTGGAAGAACCTTATGCGTCAAATTACTACAATGTATACCAGAAAGGAGCTCTCATAGGCATGTGTATCGATATTTTGATGAGAGAGGCAAGCAATGGTAACAGAAGCATGTTATCGTTAATGAAAGAATTATCACTAAAATACGGAAAGAACAAACCGTTTACAGACGATACCATTATTGAAGAAATTTCTGCAATGACCTATCCCAGTGTTGCTGAATTTTTTGAGACACACGTAATAGGCACAACTCCTATCGATTATAGCAAGTTCTTTGATAAAGTAGGACTGCAGGAAGCAGAAGCAAAAGTTAAGAGTAATTTTATACTGCAAGGCAATACACCTATAGTAAGTGGAGATCCTGAGAAAGGTTTGTTTTTTACGGAACTTGTAGAAGGTAACAGTTTTTGGGCCGGACTTGGAGTAAAGGCTAATGATGTTATAAAACAGGTGAACGGTACAGATGTTAGCCTGCAAAATGCGAATTCAGTCTTTCAAAAGGTCTATAGCTGGGAATTAGGAAAAGACATTGAAGTGAAACTGGATAGGGACGGAGAGGAAATTATTGTAAAAGCAAAGACTACGCAGCCTTATATTAAAGGTAAAAAGCTGGTTGAAAACTCCAATGCCACCAAAGAACAGATTAATTTACGAAAAGCCTGGTTAAAAGGATAGTTTAGAATATTTATCTAAGTGTTAGATTAGTGTAGCACGTGAAACTTTAAATAATAAAGTTCACGTGCTTTTTTTATTTTTTAAGTTGTGACATATTAATTGTTACCAAACCCTTCATCCATATACACAGTATTGTTGGAAGGCCCTGTTATCTTTAAATGACCTACTTCGCCTGCTCCCAAAAATCGGTAACGGAAACCTACCAGGTCGCCAACAGATTTTTGATAATTGCCTCTGTACACTTCAGTGTTATCAACTAATACTGTGACCTGTTTTTGTTTCACGTCTATTTCTATGTTTCTGGGGTCGGAAAAGTCGACACCAAACATGGACAGGTCATGCTCTTTACCTCTTACATAGGTATCGTTAAGCATTAAATTGATATCTGAAACACAGCCGGGAATTGAAAAAGGGATCACCATAGCTCCCTGGGTTCCTAATACCACAATGCGTACTGCCTGACAAACGGCCCATTTTTCAGCATAGGTATTTTTGACCGATGTGCTTAAAGAAAAGTTATCTGCGGAAATAGTTCCGAAATCTTTTACAAAATGAAATGAAGACACTATGGGTTTTTCATTTGAAGCTATCTCATTCAGGGCGGTATTAGGAAAGGACAGCTTGTTATTTATTACTTCCTGTTCAGAAAAATATTTGGGTACAGGGTCATAGTCGATCGTTCCTACCCAGCCATTAGACTTGATGAACAGGTCGTGTTCTTTAATGATTTTCCCTTCGACCAGAAGTTTGGCCCTAAAATAGCCCGGAAAGTAGTAAATACCTGTTGCCTGCTGCTGAGCAGTACTTATCTTAACCGTCTTTGTCACATCCCAGAACTGTTGGATATAGATACTGTCCGATTCAATATTTTTCAGGTCAAAATCAAATACTACCGAATTAGGCAAACCCTCTGTGACCGGCCGGCTGCTAAATTCAATTCTAGAAAGGTCCTCTTCAGCAATCACATTTCCCGAACCCACCATAGAATAGAAAGAAATAAAGACAACGGTCATGATAGCTGCAGATGTTATGATAACACCAAAATTTGAAGCTACTTTGTGATGGATCCAGGAAGGTTTTTTCGCTTCAGCCTCATTCTTAAAATCCCGCCAATTAGCATAACCCGCAAATTGTGACAATGTATTTAAGGTACTAATACTGGGAGCACTTGTATAGTTTACTTTTCCCCAGACACGCTTTAAAGTTGTCGGGCTTAGCAGGACCTGGGTATTTTGTTGAATGGTATCGCTTAATTCAATAAATACATCATTGTGCCATTGGGCAGAAGTGCCCCAACCCAACTTCTCTTCAATCTGGAGCAGGCATTTTTGTACCAATTTATGTTCCGGGTATGTATTCATCCTATAAACCAAAATTCCTTAAAATATCTGACTTGTACAACATTGAATCGTTTTGCACCAACTTGTTTTAGGTATCTGGGCCCAATATATGAGCTTTATAAAAAAACAAGATCATGGTAAAACAAAAACCCACACTAGTTACATTCTTATTGATTGTATTGTTGATGCCTTTAACAGGCCTTTCTCAAAAAAGTATAATCCCTCTTGATACCTTACACTGGAATATTAATGCCAGGGCCTATGTTCTGGAGAAGCATAAGGGTAAAGATGCTATTTACCTGCAAAGAGGAAGTATGACATTAAAAGACACAAAATTTCTCAATGGTACTATTGAGTATGATATATTTCTAAAAAAAGAACAGGCTTTTCCCGGAGTTTTATTTAGAATTGTGGAAAATGACGCCGAACAGTTTTATATACGTCCTCACCTTCCTGGAAAACCGGATGCAAACCAAGTGGCTCCTTCGACCCGGAGAATAACTCCCTGGCAATTATATTTTGGCCCAAAATATTCATTTGCACATGAATACAAATACGATGACTGGACCCATGTAAAAATAGTTGTAAATGACAATAGAGCTCAGGTTTACCTTGATCATGCTGAAATGCCTAATCTATCCTGGAAACTTTTTCATCCTATAAGAGAAGGGAATCTTCTTTTTACAGGAGGAAATAATTCCGGAATGCACCTGGCCAATATCGTAGTTGACAAAAATGCAAGTGAGATCATTGATTTTAATCCAATAGAAAGGGAACCCATTGAAGGCCTTATACCAGAATGGGAGATCTCCGATATGTTTGAAGTAAAACTTCTGGAAGACCCTGCTAAGATAGGTTCGGTTATTGCTGCCAGAAAATGGGGTAGAAAAATTCAGGTGGAAGAGGGGACTGCCGCCAATATCTCGAGAGTGCAATTTCTGTTCGATGGAACTCCGGGCGAAACCGTTTTTGCAAAGATCACTATAGATTCTGACAAGGACCAGGTCAAGCTTTTTCAATTTGGATACAGCGACGATATAATTGCCATTCTCAACGGAAAACCTATCTATAAAGGTACTAATAGATACCGTAGCCGTGATTATCGCTATTTGGGAACCATTGGGCTATTTGATGCTATTTACTTAAACCTGAAGAAAGGGGATAATACACTCCTAATGGCTGTTTCCGAAGCATTTGGTGGCTGGCTGATCACAGGAAAATTTGAAGACACCAACGGGATCAAAGTCAAATAAACCCTTAACTAACAGATCAACCTGCCCTGAATGAAACAAAAGGGCAGGTTAAAAAATAAAAATGGCATATTGTATTTTAAAAAATTTAATCATATATTTGTACCTACAAATAATGTACATGTTATGAATGAATATTATAGCGCAGTATATGAGATCATAAGAACAGGGCATTGGATAACAGATTCAGTGTCCAGGGAACTTAAGGAATTTGATATTTATGAACCTCAATACAATGTCTTGCGAATACTTCGCGGTGCTAAGGGAAAGCCAATTTCAGTGAATACCATATTGGAGAGTATGGTCCAGCGGTCCAGCAATGTAACCCGTATAGTAGATAAGTTGGCAGCTAAGGGACTTGTGGAAAGAACATTATGTCCCGAGGACAGGCGGAAAATGGACATTATTATTACCAAAAATGGCCTGGAACTTTTAAAAAAACTAGATAAGAAAGTGGAAGAACTTCACAAACCCATGATGAACAATCTTAGCTCGGAAGAAGCAAATACGTTAAAACAATTAATACGAAAATTAAGAGGATACTAAAATGAAAAAAATTATAGCATTAGGAGGAAGTAACAGCAAGAATTCCATTAATAAAACACTGGCTGTATATGTAGCTAACAAAGTTGCAAATTCGGAAACCATAGTAGTGGACCTGAATGATTTCAATTTACCGTTATACAGTATTGACCTGGAAACATCTAAAGGGATCCCGGAAGAAGCAATAAGGCTTGATAACTTGATAAATACAGCAGACGGAGTGGTAATCTCACTGGCAGAGCATAACGGCTCGTATTCGGTGGCATTTAAAAACGCCTACGACTGGATGTCGAGAATAGATAAGAATGTATGGAAAGATAAACCTATGCTGTTAATGGCAACGTCTCCAGGTGGAAGGGGAGGAGCAAGTGTTCTACAGGCAGCTAACGCTTCTTTTCCACGTTTAGGCGCAAAGATTGTTGCAGATTTTTCTTTGCCGTCCTTCTACGACAATTTTTCAAATGATGGATTGACAAACGAAGCATTAAGCAATGACCTAAAACAAAAAATTGACCTGTTACAGGAAGCCTTATGAATTAGTAGTTATAAAACCTTTAAAAAACCGGTTAACCAATAGCCGGGTTTTTTTACTAAAATACATGTACCTACAAATAATGTATATGTTATGAATAAAAGAATCATTATAGCCCTGTTTACAGTAGTGCTAACTCAAACATCAGTCATGGCACAAATTGACAGTTTACGTGTAGACGGAGAAATTGGAGTTAGAGGGAAATGGCAAACAGGAAATTTTGCACAGCTTGTCATTAATCCAAATGCAAGAATGACTATTGAGAAAAAAAGGACTCTAATAGAGTTACAGGCAAATTATGAATTCCTTAAAGTGAATCAAGGCAACCTTATCAACGATTTTTGGACGTATGGTATGTATCAATACAATTCTAAAAAAACAGTTTTTCCAATGGCTATCATACATTATGGTTTTGCACAGGCATATGCTATTGATGTTTCTTTGATTGGAGGAGCCGGAGGAGGTGTAAATCTTATAAAAAATGATGAACAAAAATATCTACAGGCAAATGTATTTACAGGATATCTGAATTTAAAATACGAAAACTCAACAATCCATAGGGCTACAAGTGTCGGTTCTTATGTAAAGTTAAAATTTCCTATAAAGAAAGGCCTTGTCTACTGTATTCTTGATTCTCACAGCTATATATCATTAAAAAACAGTGACTATCGAAGTTTCAATGGTAGAACGATCTTATTATTTCAGGTAGCCAAAAGTATAGGAGTGAATATGGCTTACAGATTGGTTTATAACCATAATAACCCTTCAGTAATTGAAAATACAAATGGAAAATTAGTGTTTGGCTTCAGCTATGCTTTCCACTAAGTTTTTCATACATAAAACAGCAAAAACCATTATTAATTTAAAATCAAACAAAATGAAAACAACAAAAATGATGAATATTTTTTTGACCGGATTATTTACAATAGTAGTTACAATAAGTGCTTATTCGCAGAATCCGGGGGATAATTTCATACCTAAGGATCCTAAGTTTGACAACCTTCTTACTTCTGAAAACACTGTGCTGTTAGTAATCGATTTCCAAGAAGAAATGATGGGCATGGTTAGAAATATTGATCGTGATGTATTGACGAACAATACACAGGCAATGATCAAAACTGCTCAGGTATTTGATATTCCGGTTATTGAATCTACCATTGGTGTTGGATTAGGAGCCAATAAACCAACGCTACCTGAATTTAAGGGTTTAATGAAAGATGTGAAGAATATTGACCGTATTTCATTAAATGCATGGCAAAACAGAGAAGTTATACATGCGGTTAAAAAAACGGGACGCAATAAACTAATTGTAACAGGTTTATGGACTTCAGGCTGCCCTACATATACAGCTTTGGATGCTATTAAAGCAGGCTATGAAGTTTACATCATGACAGATGTAATGGGTGATGCCACAACGGATGCTCATAACAGAGCCATTGAAAGAATGGTACAGGCCGGAGCAATTCCATTCACCTGGGAAGGTGCCGGAGCAGAAATTTTAAGAGCCTACACCAATCCAAATGCAATGCAATCTGATAAAGTAAAAGGCGGATTTGTCGGTATTATGAAAGAACATTTCTACCCTTTTGCAGGAAAGTATTAAAGTAACCTGGCAATGACGCATAGTCCTTCGACTATGCTTCATTTTTTGCCGGACATTTGCATCTCTATTTTGTAAATAATAATTTATATCTTTATAGTATTCTCATATACAGATTGTTATAATTGTATATGTAAACCTGTGTCATGCTATTCCATATAAAGAACATTTGTCTAACAACGCTACTGCTAAGCAGCTTTCTCCTGGTTGTTCCTACATGTAATGCACAGACCGTTCCAACGGTAGAAGAAGTGCAATCGTTCTTCAACAGCCAAAACATTTTGATCACCTACCGGGAGGGCGAAGTTGTCTATGGTACCTATTACTTCCTGGAAGTACATTACTGCCCCAATGGAAAGTACGGACTTTATGGTAGTTCGGTAAAGAAAACCGTACTTGGTAACGAACAGCGAAACAGCTGGCAGGAATTTGGTAGCTGGCAGGCGGTGAGCCGGAACGATCAGGTAGGAATGTATTACAGTACCACTACCGGCTCTCAGCAGTTTGTTCCTCTGTATAAACTGGCAAACGGAGACCTCTTTGTAAGAGAGGGAGTCTCCATAGTAAAGCAAGGGCCTGCAATTTGTTACTAGACTTCTTCTCTAGATATTCTTATTGGCCTTTTAAAAATTTTGACAACCGGATTAAACCTTTTCTTTTAGAACCAGTCAAAGCAAAAAACTTAAATACTAAAAAATGATGCATAAAATACTAGTAATCCTGGTGTGCCTGGCCGGTAATTTGGTTTTGGCGCATGATATCCATTCTGAAGAAGGAACTCTGCGGCAATGGTCTGTAGTTGAAGAAAATACAATTATTGAAGGCTCCTTTTATATGTTCAGGGACGGAAATGTTTATATAGAAAGGCCGGATCATCAGGTTATTCAATATCCCCTGTCTTCATTTTCGGAAGAAGACCAGATGGTTATAGTGCAGAAAGTTAAAAAGATAGAAGCCTTGAACAATGGAAGCCAATCATTTCAAGAAAACGATATTTCCGGGTATTTCTTAGGTATGGTCATTTTTCTATTTCTAACTCTGACTATACTTGTGTATTTCTTCAGAAAGAAAAAACAAATGAGGTATGTAGTGCCAATTCTAATAGTAGTATTCTGCCTGCTCTTATATGGTTTTTCGAAAAGAATGCTCTTAGTTACAGATCCGGCATTTATCAATTCCGCATTTGAGCCGTTTTCGGCCACAGTAGGAACTTCATATGATCTCGACTATTTTTATGTGCATTCTAAAGGTATTCCGGATCACGAGATGATGGTAGGTATCTCCAACCAAGGATGGCAACAACAAGTGCCTATCCCGCAATGTTATATTGATGACAATGCCTGGAGCATTCCCTTAAATCCAGTTATTGCTTCTACTCCGGTTCCTGTAAATGCAAATCATTTTACAAGAGGGGCTATTGCTATAGCTGCTAACGGGATCCCTATTTTTAACCCTTTTACCAATGCCGGTGTAGATGCTTTTGAAGATGGGCAATTGGATGTTTACGGCGGGCATTCCGGTCGTGCGGACGATTACCATTACCATATTGCACCTTTGCATTTAATTAGCCTGGGGCAAACAAGCCCTACATTACCTATTGCTTTTGGTTTTGACGGATTTGCTGTATATGGGGGGCTGGAGCCAGATGGGACGGCTATGCAGCCTTTGGACGCAAATCACGGACATTATTTTAATGGGGTCTATCATTATCATGGAACCACAGAAGCTCCCTACATGATAGGAAATATGGTAGGAGAGGTTACAGAAGATGCTACACTTCAAATCGTTCCGCAAGCTCAGGCAAGTCCGGTTCGAACCGAAAACTGGGAACCTCTGGCAGGTGCTTTAATAACTTCCTGTGATGATAATGGTACCGACAACGGTTATAATTTATCCTATACATTAAACGGAGTTCCGGGCTATGGAACTAACTACAGTTGGGATGCCTCCGGGACCTATACTTTTGATTATGTAACACCTGCCGGAACAACTACAATTGATTATAATGGATTTACACAATGTGATGTTCCTTTATCGGTTACCGATATAGCTATCCGGGAAAATAGAATAATTGCATATCCCAATCCGTTTAAAACCTCTATAAGTATTGAAAATACTTTAGGGAACGAAGAATTTATCCTTATCGACAGTATGGGAAAAGAGGTCTATTCGGGGACGGATATTGAACGACAAAACTTTTCCTTTTTGGCAAGAGGGATATACTTCTTAAAGATCAATGGTAACAAAACCCCTGTCATTAAGCTTTTAAAAGAGTGATTTTTTGTCTGAATGCCTATAAAAAGTTAAATATTTACTAAACCAATATGCTTCATTAAACCCTTAAGAATTTATATGGTCTTATGAATGATATAACCTCAAAAAAGATCATAAGATGAAACAAATTTTAATAATATTTCTTATAGCTTCTACAAGCTACGCTACTGCAAATCCCGGAAGCCTTCGGGACACAACAAAAGTTGTAAAAGAAGATGTAACCTATGAGGTTACTCATGATGGTTCCTATGTATATCTCAATGTTAGCACTGTAGACAAGTATATGGCATTATCCATACTACGTCGCGGACTTATTGTTTATTTTGATGTAAAAGGAAAAAAGAAAGAGAATGTATATCTCAAATATCCATTGCAGGTGGTAAGGCCCCATTTCAAAAATGCTGAAGAAAGGGAACAAGCCATGGAAAACCTGAATGTGGGCGACCTAATAGATAAATTACCTTCGGAAGTCGAGTACGGTTTTTTTGAAAACACCCGGGAATTTAATAAAGACCTGAATGATATGGATATTACCGTATTGTATACCTATACTTCTGAAAATGAATTGTTAACCTATAGCCTCAAAATACCCAAATATAAAATTGATCCAAATCCTGAAGCAGATTTTGGTAAACTGTCCATTGGTGTTGTAACCGGGAAGGAAGACCCGCCAGCCGCAAAGAAAAGCGGAAGGACAAGGCCTTCCGGGAATGGTATGAAAGGTGGTGGCAGGAGAGGAAACAGCAATGGTATAGCAGGGGACAGGGGAAGTGTCGACAAAGCCAGGGCTTCCTCACGAAAAAATACCCGACCGGTATTGGCCACCATTGAGCATTGGTTTGATGCAAACCTTACAAATTAAGGATCAAAATCAGTATTTATACGTATTGCTTATGCAACAAATTTTTATAAGCTTTATCGTACTAAATTCTGTCAAATTATGGATGAATATAGCTTCAGTGGAGAATACCAATCAATTATTAATGAAATAAATACCCTCTTACATACGGATCTGGCAAAAGACGCTTTTCAATTGGTGAAAAAAGATGCCACGGAGTTTTGGGACTATCTTATACGCTGCGAGCAATGCTACCTGGATGGCAGTTATACCACAGCAGACTACTCTCATGATATGGAAAACATGCTGGCGCTTTATACACTTAACCATGTGATCCCTTTGGAGCTAACCAATACTTTAAAGGAATACTACGAACTACCACCCAGTAAGATAAGTCAGGATAAACTTAGCCTGGACTCTATCCTGGATGGTTTTGTGGCCGGAGACGGTACTTTATACGCTTTTTCCAAATACTGTCAGCTGGATCCTCTCTGGATGCTGGTACTGGTGTACTATTTTTTGTATAAATATATTATTCCCGGAGAAGTACACCCTTTTGTTACTAAGCCTTCCAACATGCTTATAGACCTTACACTACCTTCTGCAAAGATCGCGGTCCTGGGAGATTGGGGTACAGGAAAATGGAAAGATGGCAAAGAGGCCAAATGTGCCGCGCAACTGGTTATAGAAGGTATTACAAGCTTAAACCCCGACTATATTATTCACCTGGGCGATGTATATTATGCAGGAACCCGCAAGGAAGAACAGGAACACTTGTTGGCCCTGTTGCCGGATGATTTTAGAGGGAAGCTCTATACCATGAACAGCAACCACGAAATGTACGATGGTGCCAACGGTTTGTTTAAAGTGGCTATTAGCGACCCCAGGTTTGGTCCGCAACGAGGACGCACCTATTTTTCCATTGAAATAGGAGAGTGGGTACTTGTGGGACTGGATTCTGCCTATTACGATGAGAGTGCCTTGTATATGGACGGAGCGATCCATAGTAAAAAAGGCGGGCAGGAGCAAGCTGCATTTTTAAGTGAAAAAGCGAAGCTGGGTAAAAAATTGATGCTGTTTACCCACCACAACGGCATAGAATATGACGCTTCCAAACTAAATGACCCGCTTTGGGGACAGATATGTAGTGCATTAGATGGAAAAACACCGGATGTATGGTATTGGGGCCACGTACACAATGGTATTGTCTATAAAGACACTAAAGATGCATTGCCTATTCTGAAAGGAGTTACCTCTATACATGGGAATGTCCCAAAACTACGTTGTTGCGGACACGCATCCATACCCTTTGGTAATGGTACCGGCCTATATAAAACGGTAGATGGCGTGCAGGAAACCATTGCTCCTGTGGAATATTATACTCATACACCGCTAAATGCGCCACATTCCACACCCTCACAACACCTGCGGGTACTCAACGGTTTTGCCATGCTGGAAATTAATGGCAGTGACCTTACTGAAACTTTCTACGAAGTCTCTAACCAGCACCCTAAACCCAAAGCAGTGTGGACAAAATAGAATTGCGAAAGTGCAAAATATCGAGCACTTCTATTCCTTCTTTTCAACTTTAGGAAATTCCCTCCAGGTATAACTTTTATGTACAATTTTCCAGGAGCCCTCATATTTTAACAGCAGGAAATAATCTGTAAAAACTCTCCAGTTAGGGATCACGATTTCCACTTTTGCAGTTGCAGCATTTTTTTCGTAATCGACTGAAATAATTCTTCCAATACGGTTGTTCTTTTTTCCAACCTTTATTCTGCTTATATAGTCTTCTCCTGCCCAGGTTCTTAAACTATCCTCTTTGGTTACCGAATAAAGGTTAAAATCCGGATGGAACGCCTTTCTTAACTTTTCGGGAGCTCCGTTAGCTGTTCCGTCAATGTAGAGCATTAAGGTCTCGGTAATTTGCTCGATCTCCGATTTGCTGTTCTCTGTTTGTGCATTTATAGTTATCCCAAAGAATAAGGTGACTGCAAGGGTAACGATAGTAAGTGATCTCATTTTATTTGTTTTATTTTTTTATTTGATTGAGGTGATGTTCCATATGGTCGACATAATCTGTTATCAGAAATCTCAAATCTGTTAAGGTTCCATTATTCAGATCAATTTTGTAATTCAGTGTTTTTTCTGTTTGTTGTTTTATTACATTCAGAATTCTGTTATTGACAGATAACCAAAAGGCTAAAACTTCTTTGGTCTCTGCATTTTTGTAGTTATTTGCGATCACCAATTCATTTTGGTCGTATTTACGTATGCTATAGGGTTTGTTTTCAAATTGGATCTCTGTAAATCGTTGCAGGTTGTTAATTCCCGAGTCAATCAAATGTCCCAAAATTTCTTTTTTCGACCATTTTTCAGGGGAAGGTTTTTTATTCAATTCAGACTCGGCGGAATTAGAAATATAATCTGATCCGGATTCTAACAAATGTTCCAGTCTATGTATCGTTTCTGTCATTTTTTAAATTGTAGTTAATGGCTTGTATATATCATTGTTATTTATATTCCCATCAATTCAGGAAAATTGGTATTCAGGAAAGAGAATATTTCCCCGGGTAAATTGTTAATATCTGAATCTTTATCAAGGCAAATAGAAATATGTCCGCCGGGAACTGCCTTTACCAACTGGTAGAAATTTCCATAGCCGATAAGTAAATGGTCAAGGCCGCCACAATCTATATCACCTCTTTGGCTAGCCAGTTTTAGCAGGGTTGGGTTTACCAGGAGTTCTTCGTATTTGTCTGTTTCTCCCGAAGAAGCACCATCAAGCGCTTCGTCTTTCTGCCTGTATATTAAATCGTCATTGCAATAGATGGCCGCATACCTGATATGGTCCGAAAACTTAAATAGTTCGTTTATAATGGTTTCTTTCTGCATGATTACTATATTTTTTTGGCTATACTGCTACACATGTTGATCCAACAATATCGCATTGCCGTCCGGGTCCAGTAGCGTAATACTTCCGGGCCCGCTGGTGCTGGTATCTACTTCACTTTCCAACTTCACGTTATTTGCCTTTAAATGCTTCTGAATTTCCCTTACATCATCAAACACATCCAGTTTATTTGCATTGGCATCCCATCCCGGATTGAATGTTAGAATATTATTTTCAAACATCCCCTGAAACAGGCCAATGATGGTACCTTCGTTTTTAAGGATGAGATAATTCTGCTCGATATCGCCTGCAAATACTTTAAAACCAAGGTTCTCATAGAATTCCTTTGAAATAGTAATGTCTTTTACACTAAGACTTACGGAAAATGCGCCTAATTTCATATGGTTGTAAATTATAGTTTATACTGTCTTGTAATTTGTTTTTTAAGCTTGCCGCAAGATCTTTTCCATCTTTCGCCCTCTGGCCAATTCGTCCACCAATTTGTCTAAATACCGTGCTTGCCGTGTTAAAGGAGTTTCAATCTCTTCTATCCTGTAGCCACAGATCACTCCTTTAATAAGTGGAGCATTAGGGTGTAATGTTGCCTCTGCAAAGAAGGTTTCAAAAGTTGCTTTCCTGTCGATCAGTTCTTTTAGTTTTTTAACATCATAACCTGTGAGCCATTCTATTACCTGGTGCAATTCTTCTATTGTCCTGCCTTTTTTTTCAACTTTTGTAATATAGTGCGGATATACCGAGGCAAATGTCATTTTTGCAATACGTTGATCGTGTTCGGGAGTTGTTGTCATACTGTTTACTTTTTTTCCGCGTAAATATCGGTCCACATGGACCTCCATATTTTCCAGGAGTTATCTGTTTGTTTTCTATAGATCGTTGTGTTTATTCCTTTTTGCAGCATCCCAAATGTAATAGTATCCTTTTGGTACGTCCAGTCCAATAAGGAGCTGTGCGTAGATATTGCCAAGGTATCTATTATGCTCAGGCTGATCATCTTGGTTGTATAATTGTTTATAGTTGTTTTAGAACTATCTTTTGGAAACCAAAACATTCTAATTTTAGATTTTCCCTCTATGGGTTTTAATGTATTGGGTTGAATACGTGCGTTTTCTTCCAATAGCCCCATAACTCTTTCTTCATCCATTTCCAGCCACCCGTTCACATATTCGCTGTGAATGTACCGTATCTTCGTTTCATCTGTATTAGGGCCCTCGTTTGCTTTATTATTGCAGCTCCATAGCAGTACTACAGAAAAGGCGAGAACGGTTACTATTCCTAAGTTAAGCTTTATCTTCATGTATGTTTTTTCAAATATAGTACTAAATATAAGGCATATACAGGCTACGTTTGCAAATCCAAAGGAATTTTAACATGCAAAAAAACAACCCGCCGGAATGGCTCCGGCAGGTTGAAAGAATCTTGGTAATACTAATAGTTAACAATTGTATGTACTATATAAGATATACGGCCTGTACTTCTATAGATATAAAAGTTTTCTGTAGTCACTAACAAAAAGGTAGACAGAAGCCGAACCTTTTTTTATGGAAGGCTACGTACTATTCATTCAAAATAATTTTTGAGGATAAATTTCCGCGTTTCTATAATTGCCTCATAGGGATTTAGGTTATGTCCTATGTTTTCATGGAAGAAAAACTTAAAATTAGAAGTATCCCTTTTTGCTTTTATCCATTCATCTACCAGCCTATAACCATTTTGAACAGGGACTTGCAAATCTTCTTTCCCGTAGTGGATCATAAAATTATTAGGTAACTCATCAAGAAAATAAAGAGGTGAGCTTGCTATGATTTTGTACCTTATTAACTCTTGATTAATATCACCTCCTTTGTAAAAGTACCAATCTATAAATTGACCGGGCGTACCACTTTCAGGCATAATACCTTTGTTTAATCCTAGAATAACCTGTTCTTTCAGAGTTATACCATTGGCTCCGTCCATATAGTTCACCCAATCAATTGGGCCGGTCCAATTGATAACCGAATTAAATCTTTTGTCACGTATTCCGGCCAACATGGCTACCGTCCCACCGCGACTATCACCAAATGCTATTATACGAGACATATCAAGTTTGTCACCTAAATAATTATAAGCAACATTGAAAAATGAAAGATAATCTTCTGTTGCTCCAACCCATCCATTATTTGGAAGGCCATCACTTTTAAATATCTTATCTAGAAATGTCATTGTCTCACCTCTAACAGATGGAATAATGTAAATAAAACTGTTTGCTTCTTCACCAAGATATCCTGCTAATTTTGGCCGATAAGAAAGATCCAATCCTGAATATTGCCAGTCAATTCCTTTTGCTTCCACTATTGCAGGGAATTTATTTAATTTATCATTCTCCGGAACGAATATCGCTCCATACTTAATTTCTCCATCCTGATCATATGAAAGTACTTTTATGCGACCTTTAAAACCATTTTCATTGAATAAGGTATCTAATTCTATAATCCCTTCTGAAGGAGGGTTAAAGTTTCTTTTCCAATTTTCTTTAATAGCTTTTATTTCTGAGGCCCTGGGGAGCGAAAATAATTTGTTAAAATCTATAGAAGGGTATTTCAGATTGGGAACATCTGAATTAATAATAGATAAATAATAAGAAATTTGCATCTTATATTTACTTCCTAATTGAATTGATCTCTGAAATGCAGACTTTGCCAGTTCTCTTTTCTTTAAAGACATATAAGTTCTGGCTAAGTGATAAAAACCATCAGCATTTTTCGGTTGTAAAGTGGTAATTATTTCAAAAATTTCTTGTGCTGTTTCTATTTGTGATGGTAAACTATCCAGAATAAATATTCCTATAGAGAAAAGGCGGTCTACATTTAATTTATTACGATGCTTAAGATATTGTTCTACTGCAGAAGTATGATCGTTGGAAATAAGCAACTCAATTAGCTGTAGATTCTTCGTCTTTTTTTTAAATAGATTTATCCCTTCCCAATAAAGACTTAATATATTTCCATGGGCATCGTAATTATATGGTAGTGGTTTTGTAGTCTCTGAAAAAATCTCTGTTACCATTAGATCATTGGGGTTTGATGTATCTATAAGATAAATTCCTTTTTTGAAAGAAGGTATGATAAATAGTTTATCGTATTTGTATTCTATGCGGAGAATAGAAGTATAGCCATCTGTATAAGTACCTATGAGCTGATTAATTATAGTGTCGGGAGCTTTTTCTTGAGGAATCTGGCAAACAGACTTTTTTGCAATAAAAAAACCAAGTAGAAAAAAGAGAATGATCTTGCAATTCATAATATATATTTTTAAAAAAATAAAAGTAGATTATTCAACTTGCATTAACATTCACATTTGTTAATATCCTATTTCTTATAAGATTTTATTCTACTTAGACTTTGAGGGGTCACTCCCAGGTACGTAGCAATATGTTTTTGGGGAACAAGCTTATATATGTGAGGGTGTTTTTTTATAAGAAGATCGTACCTTTCTTTTAAATCACTCGTTTGTATACTTTTAAGTCGTTCAACCATTTGAAGATACGCTTGCTCTGCGATAATTCTTCCAAGTCTTTCAATTTCATGATGCATCTCGTATAGTGAAAGTAAAACATCCTTTTTTATTACATAAACCGAACAATCTGTAACAGCTTCAAAATATAGCTTACATGGACTATTGGTTAAAAAACCTTGATAGTCTGTCGCGAACCAGTTCTCTTTGTGAAAATGATGCGTAATATCGTTACCGTCAATTATTCTATAACTTCGAATTAGACCATCTTTGATAAAAAATATTGTGTCCACTTCTCTACCCGGGGATAGTAAGATTTCCTTTTTTTGAAACGTTTTGAACTTCGAATGAGAAAATAGGAGGTCAAATAAATCATCACGTTCTGGAAACATAGTCTTAAATATTTTTTTAATTTAAATTGATTTTTCTGATGGAAATGTTCTATATAATCCTATAATACAAGGCACTTACTTTTGAGAATATTAGTACTCTAGCTGAGTAAATTCATTTTTACAAAGCTAAGGGGTTTTCTAAAGCCAAAACAAACAACCCGCCGAAATAGCTCCGGCGGGCTGGTAGGTCTTAACGACGTAACCTCTAACTTTAAAGTTCTTCCGGTAACGTATAGGTTCTGTCCTTATTTTGCTCCTTAAGGTATTCCATTAACGGAGAAAAATAATCTAACATGGGCTTTGCACTCATTTCGCTTCCCACACTTTCTTTTAATACTACTCTCCAGTCGTTATTGGCTCCGGTCTCTAAAATTCCCCTTAAAAAAGTTCCAACATCTTTACTGCCAAAATAATTAGTAGCATGCGTATCCTGGTTTAAGATATTCTTTGCGATATGGTCATGAAACTGGAACAGTAAGATATACGATATGGCATAATCATAGTATTGCGCGGCATCATTGTTAATGTGTGTCTTAGAAGCGGCATCACAATATTCTTCACCTCTTTCGGTTGGTGGTACCATGCCCTGATATTTTTTTGCCAGCTCCCACCATTTGCTGTTAAATTGGTCCTTAGGCAGGTTTTCTGCGTATAAGGCATTTTCAAATTCGGTCATGACACCGGCGGAGAAGGGGAGGAAGACGATATTGTTCAATGCCTCTTTTAAAAGGTTTTGTGTCTGGTCTATTTTAGCATCTGCATCGATCAATCCTTTTCCTACTAAAAAGGGTTTTTGCATAGCTGCAAACCCTAACAAACTACCAATCGCTTCATGAAATCCTCTGTTAGCACCTCCTCTAAGTAAAGGCGGAACATTTGGATTTGTATACGCCTGGTAGTAATAGATATGGCCCAACTCATGGTGGATAGTCTCGTAATAGTCTGCAGTAGGCTCTATACTCATTAAGCAACGCAGGTCGTTTTCAAGGTCCATGTGCCATGCAGAAGCATGATTATTCTTCTTATAGGCTGCATCTGCCGGAAGCGGATACATACTGGACTTTTCATAGAAACTGGCAGGAAGGGCATCAAATCCTACGCTTTTAAAGAAATCCTCACCTTCTTTTACGATCCATTCCGGCTCCTTGTCTTCTAAAACAGCATCTACATCGAGGCCCTCTACGGTAACCAAAGCACTCCAGTCTTGCCCCCAACGGTTTGGCAGCCAGTGCGCGGGAATATATTCCGGAACTTCAGCATTGTATTTCCCTGCGAGCTCGTAACGTGCCCAGGTATGTAATTCTCTAAATAGCGGCCAGACCTCTCTCACCATCTTATTCATTTCATCAAGCATTTCCTGGCGCGTCATTCCATAATCCGAAACCTGGTAGGTAAAATAATCATCGTACCCCAGGGCACCAACAGTTTCGTTTCTAAGCTTACGTAAATTCTCCAGGCCGTCTTTTAGGTCTTTGCCTACTTCTTTTGAAGCTTCCCAGTTTGCAAGCAGTTCTTTTTCATCACTGGACTCTCTTAAAACGGCATCAATATCACCGGTGGTAACAGACTTTCCGTCTACTTTGAAGTCGAACCCAAAAAGAGTTTCATTCTGGGCATTTTCTGCTGCTATACGTTCTTTTACCAGCTCTGAAACCGTTTCGGGGTTATTGGCCGCATTGTATAAGATAACATTGAGTTGTCGTACCTGTACCGTATCCAGCTCGTCTTTGCTTTCCAGGAATTTCCTGGTCTTTTCAATGACATCTGCGCTACCGGTAAATTTTGCATAGGCTTCGCCTGCTTTTTGCACGTTGTATGCATTGGTGGTATCTCCCGCGACAATACGGGTATTGGCGGCCCATTCTGCTTCTGCAGAGTCATAATACAATTGTTTATAGGTAGTGGTGTACTCGTCTAAAAAGGTTTGAACTTCGGTCTTAAAGGATGCCTGGTCCTTGTTTTCTTCTTTGCAACTGGCAAAAAATGAAACAATTAAGGCCAAAAGAATTAATTTTTTCATGATGAATATTTTAGTTTTTTATAAATGTATTAAAAACATTTTTAATGAAGGAGATACGGTTTTTTGAGGTACGTTATATGGGCTGGGGTGTATTGGCAATTAAAGACTAGCATTTGTCTGCATTATATAATGAATAACTATCAATAGTATTTTTACTGTATACCGTTTAACCTCCAATATTTCCAACAAAAAAGTACTAAATTTATCCAAGTACTGAAGGGTTATTTGGAGTTTTCCGTATATCCAATAGTTGTGCTTAATACAAAAATCGCATCGCCCTGAAGCAATTTGGCTGAACCCTTTCGCAATTTGTGATGAAAGAAATAGAAAAAATTTGGTTAGAAGCGGGTTATAGATGCTTTGCCTATGAAGGGCCAAGTGGCCTTAAGGTAGAAAGACTGTCCAAAGAAGTGGGGAAAAACAAATCTTCCTTCTATCATTTATTTGCTGATTTAGAAATCTTTACAGAAAGATTATTGAAGTTGCATTTAAATAAAGCAAAAGCTATTTCAAAAAAGGAGTCAGGGGCAAAGAGTGAGAAGGAATTAATATCCATTATCCTTGAACACAAAATCGACCTACTATTTAATCGCCAACTGAGGATACATAGAAACCACCCTGAATTTAAAGAATACCTCGATCACATTGTCCGATTTTCTGTTCAGGGGTTACTTCCTGTGTGGAAAAACATTATTTCCTTAAAAGAAAATGGGGCTTTAGCCCAAATGGTCCTGCATCTTAGTTTGGAAAATTTTTATCTTCAAATTACAGACAAAACCCTCAACGAGACATGGCTAAAGGCATATTTTGCGAATATTCGACAAATGGTGTTCCTCTTTAAAAAAAACAAATAGACGGTAGCGTCTAAAATTTGATGTTCAGCTTCTCTAATTTTGTCTAAAAGGTAGATTAGAAATGGAGTTTAACAGATCACACGTTTTGATGCTTTGTTTAGCATTAATAATCAATCAAGGCTGCACTATGGTAAAAGTAACAATAAGCGAAAAGAGAAATCCAATTCCACAACAAGTAACTATTGGAGAAAATATAACCCTAACAACTTGGGGTGCAATCAAGGTAAATAAATCTCACTTCTTCCCTTCGAGTTTTCAGTTAAAAACCGATTACAAGGTTATTTATATTGACCCAGTAGAAGTTGGGAGCGAAGATCCTGCAGATTATATTTTAATCACCCATGCGCATCCGGACCATTTCTCTCTGATGGATATTAAAAATCTTCTAAAAGACGAAACAAAAATCATTTGCTCAAAAGGAGTATCAAAAAAGCTGAAAGATATCACTAATAAGATACACATTGTAAAACCCAAAGAGCAGTTACAATTTGAAGAATTTATTATTGAAACAACGTTGGCATATAATACAAAATCTGTTTTTTTATGGATTAAAGCCCATCCCAAATCCAAAGAAAATGTAGGCTATGTGATTACATTAAAAAATGGTTTAAAAATTTACCACGCTGGAGATACCGACTATATCCCTGAAATGAAAGACCTAAGGGGTATTGATGTTGCTTTGGTACCCATTGGAGGTGACAACTTAACGATGAATGAAGAGGAAGCTGCTAAGATTGTAAATGAAATCTGTCCCAAAATGGCTATTCCCATGCACTACGAGATCAAAAACCATGAAGAATTGAGTCGGTTTGAAACTTTGGTAAACGACAAAACCAAAGTAGCTAAATTAAACTAGCAACACCCATTAAGAATACAGATAAAAAAATGACGCTTCAAAATTTAGGATATAATGATTATTTTGAGAAATCAAGAATTGAGAAAAACCTTGAAGGTTTTGAAGTTGGACGTGTAATAGCCGAGCATAAGGAAAGATACATTGTCAAGAATGAAAAAGGTGAGCTTGAGGCAGAGATTACGGGAAATTTAAGGTTTTCTGCAAAAAGTCGTAAAGATTTTCCAGCTGTTGGTGATTGGGTTTCTTTGATAAATCATGAACCTAATTTTGCAATTATTCATAGTATTCTACCTAGGTTTTCAACTCTATCCAGACAAGCTGTGAACAAATTTGGTGAGTTGCAAATAATTGCCAGCAATATAGATTATGGCTTGATTGTACAATCTGTAAATAGAGATTTTAGCATTAACCGATTGGAACGATATTTAACCCTTTGCTACACTTCCAACATTGAGCCTATAATTGTTATCACTAAAACAGACTTAACGGGCGAACAAAACTTGAATGATTTGCTCAACAAAATAAAGGTCAGAATTGAAAATGTTCCTCTTATCCATGTAAGTAATGAAACAAAGGCTGGAATAGATAAATTGAAAAAACTTCTCTATAAAGGAAAGACATATTGTCTTCTAGGTTCTTCAGGTGTGGGAAAATCATCACTGATTAACAACTTACTTGGAGAAAGTCGAATGAAAACAGCTTCTATTAGCGAAAGCATTGATAGAGGTAAGCACGTTACTACACATCGTGAATTAATTCTTATAATAAATGGAGCCATACTTATTGACAATCCGGGAATGCGAGAAGTAGGTATTGCGGATAGTGCACCAGGAATAGAAAGTACATTTGAAAAAATATACGAATTGGCACAAAGTTGTAAGTTTTCAGATTGCACCCACACTTCTGAAATTGGTTGTGCGGTTCAACTAGCAATAGATAATGGACAGATAGAGAAATCGTATTTCGAGAACTTTTTGAAAATGGAACGAGAAAAAGAACATTATAAATCAACCGTAGCCGAAAAACGCAGAAAGGACAAAGATTTTGGTAAAATGATAAAACACTACAAGGAAACAAAAAAGTCAAACAAGTACTAAATTTAAAACAATCATTACCTTAGCTGTAGCAGACGGTCATGAAGTACACTGCTATTTGAGAAAATATGTACGCTAAATTAAAATACATAATATTGGCACTATTAATTTCCGGAATTGGTTTCGGAATTTTTAGTTACTACAAACTTTCTGACAACGGATTTCAAACGGAATTTTATTTGCCTGCAATTTTAGTTGGACTGATCATCATTTTCTTCTTTCTACCAAGAAACCTAAAAATGAAAAGCAAAATCCTGACTTTTTCGGCTTTTGGAATTGCCACAGTTCTGTTGTTGTTAACGGTTAATTTGACCCTGACGCATTTTTCAACAGAACGTTATAAAAAAACTTTATCCGAATATCAAGAATTGAATTGTGAACAAATGCATGAACGATTTGCGATTGATTTAAAAAATAATGACTTGAAATTCTTTTCCGGTGGAATTGCCGGATCTGGTAATCTCACCAAAAACTTAAAGAAATACGATATTGAGAATTATGACCTTGGCTGTATAGTATATGGGAGTTTAATGTGCTACAGTGAATTGGTTTCTAATTATCTGAAAGAAAAAGAGAGCGTGGAAATTGCTCAGCTTTATGAATAAAAACCGTTACCACCAGTCTTCAGGCTTGATCTCTAATTTGTTAGCTTTGGTTGCTTTACAGTATATACAATTATTTCCTATATCACTTTCCTCAAAAAAATCACAATAGTCAATATCATATGTAAATTCATTCGAAAAGATAAATTGGTCTTTGTAAAGCATTTTAAATCGTAGCATTGTACTGTAATCTCCTTGATCCGGTAATTGAACAATGAAATCTAATTTACTTGATCTGGGAATTAGAGAAGTTGAATAACAGCTGCCGCATGATGCAAATTGTATAAATCGGATGGTTTTCCACTCGCCATTAGTGTTTTTTGCCTGCAATACAATTAAAGGAATACTACAAATCGATGGAAAATAAATGCCTCTTTTATTAGAATTAACCAGGGATATTAGCTGTTGTCCCTGATTTGTTTCCATGTGGATCTTATCTGCAAGCTCTTTGTATTGTTTTTTCTTTCGTTTGACAATAGCGAGCTTTTCTTCCAGATTAAAGAGATCCCAATCAGCTACATATCCAACGTCCGTTGTATCCATGGTAACAGATTGGGTTCTAAAATAGTATTCTTCGTCTGTTATAAAATTCTGTGATTTTTTACCCGGATCTACTTCTATATAAAAACCTTTTCTCTTTTTAAACTTTGGGAGTTTTATGGTCTCAAATGAGGGTTCAATTGTTAAAAGTGCCATTGTACCGTTTTCGCATCCGGAGTTCGGTGTACTAACCTGGCATTGTGAGGAAAAATTAACTCCGGTCACTAAAATTGTGAATATTAAAAAGTAGTTCTTCATAGTTACATACAACAACCAAGTATATAACTTAGAAGCCCCTTCTTTATTACAGATCTATAGGTTTTTTATAGTGAAATTAGAGATTGGTGGAGGGCGATTTGTTAAAATAGGGTAGAGGAGGTGTTAAAACTGCCTCTACCCGTAATTACAACTCTTTATAACCATTAAAACACCTATATAGTGATCTTGAACGGTCCAACAGCTTTTTCACAACCCTCCCAGTTGATGTTGATGTTAGATTCATCAGAAAGAAGATCTTCCGGAGTTAATAAATCTGGATATCCACTCCAACCGGCTGTAGGGCCGTAGAAATTACCTGATTTAGCTTCAGGGTCCATAGTCGCCCGTATTATACCGGTAGCACCATCTTCAGGTGATTGAGCCTGATTCATGAATTCTGTATTTTCGTCCATGCCCCCACTGGAGGCAGTTGTGATCTGAAGGTTTGTGGCAGCTAATCCCGGGTGTGCGAGTAGCGGAATTACGTTCGTAATATTGGCTTCATCCAATTTCTTTTTGAGGCCGTAGGTAAATGTAGCGTTGGCTAATTTAGTTTGATGATAGCGTTCCCATCTGGGCCCTTGAAAGCTCAAATTTTCTTCCTCAGTACCATTTCCTCCTAAATTGCCACCTTTTTGCTCGAAATAATCCGGGACCAGTGGTCCGCCCAACCTTGCCATAGAAGAATGATTCACTATTCTTGCTTCTTCACTTTTTCTAAGTAGAGGAAACAGTTCCTTTGTAATAAGAAAGTGGGAGATCACGTTGGTCTGCATCTGAATGTCATAGCCATCCTCGGTGGCCTCATCCTTCAGTGCCATAACTCCGGCATTATTGACCAGTACATCGATCACCTCGTATTTTGATTTAATGGCCTTTGCAGCGGCTCTCACACTGTCGAAGCTTTGTAAGTCGCACTCAATCGCATCAAAGCTTCCATTAGAAACGGATTCTTGCAGCTGCCTAAGCGCTTCTTGCGATCTTTCACTTTTGCGGTTAAGCAGAATGACTGTAGCT
The DNA here is from genome assembly GCA_028284005.1 of Flavobacteriaceae bacterium. GTDB lineage: Bacteria > Bacteroidota > Bacteroidia > Flavobacteriales > Flavobacteriaceae > JANQOS01. The sequence goes on from JANQSO010000006.1 coordinate 43,963, forward strand.
CCCTTTTTTGCGGCCTCTCTGGCACAGACGAAACCTGTCCCACTAGTGGTTCCTGTTATTGCAACCACTTTGTTGGTCATATCTTGTCCATGGTTAATAATTACATCCTTTAAGTGCTGTGTTTGGATTTTATTTGTCATAATTTTTGTCTTAAATGTTTTAATGGTCCTGTTTATGAAAAAGCAGGATCACTTATAAAAATAGGAGAGAACCTAAAGATAGCCAAATTTTGAGTGTTTTTATACACATTATTAACCTTCACTATTTTTTCAGGGAGACCTTGTAATAGATTTCAATATCCATCCCATAATTAAATTCTTCCGGCTTAAATATTCGCAAATTACCTATTACCAAACTATCAATACTTACATTTATTAAATCAATATAATTAGAGGGGTAAATTCCATTGTCTAAAACAAGCTCGTTACCAGTTTGTGATAGTTTCCATTTTCCATTAGCAACGGAAATATCGGATTCATAGATATTGTATGTTGCATTATCCGAAAATTTGAAAGAAATTTCTTTGTCTTTTAAAGATTCCAATTTCATTAGGGCATAGCCACGGTCTCGATGCCCTCTTGATATAGTATCTAAATTTAGAACTTCATGGATTTTCCATATATGATTTTGAATTTGGTTGATAATTTCTTGTTTCTTAGAATCAGATATGTATTTACGTTTTGTTAAGTTGGTTTTCACCTCCGGAAATTTAAGTGATTCTAACTCAATGATTGAATCATCAATATAATTCTTGATTCTATAAAGTTCATCATCTCTTTGATAGAAAGTCTTAACAAACAGCTGATTTTCATTAACGCTAACTACCTTCCATTTATCTATCGTACTAATAAATTGATTGTCTTGAAGGTCTTTTTGGATACAAAGCTTTGAATCTGGTTCGTCAAAGAAAAGAGAATCTGTTAAAATCAATTCTCGTTTAAAATCGTTGTATGATAGAATCCAGTTCTTATGTTCCCAAACCTTTGGTTTAGCTTCCAACTTGTGTTTTTCGCCTAACTTGACAAATTTCACTCTGGCGTTATTTCTAATATCTAAGAATAGACTGTCTCTATATTCTTTAAAAATGACTGCCCAAAGAGTATCATTTAAAAATATTCTGTTATCATCAAATTTCAAGTCAAAATTTTCACTTCTTTTATCATAGACATAGCCAAGTACTAACTTATTATCCGTTAAGTGGATAGTTATAGCATCATAAATATTATTTCCTGTTTCAGGAGGAATAGGATATGATTTAACTGCTATCCAATAAGAATTTGTTAGGCTATTCTTGTTGCATGAAATAAAAATAAATATGATGCATAATACTAGTAAAAGATTCTTTTTCATAATGATATAGACAACTACATTAACTATATAAATGATCTATACAGCCTATACTTTACAAAGCTAAAGGATTTTTATAAGCAAAAACAAACCAATAACTATAAGTTGAAATTCCTATCTGAATATTACATACGTTGTTTTTATGAGTTATTGACTACAGGCTAATCTGGAATCAACTCTGGGGGCAAAAACTGGCTATAAACTTGTTGATAATCACTTTTGAGATTTAATATTTTCCAATTACTACTTCCCTTAATTTTGATTGCGTAAGCTTCATCTTCAAAGTGAACAGTTAAAGTTTTTAGTAATAAATCTGTAGAAATATTTTCCTCACCATATAAATCGCTTATTGATTCTTCCATGAACAAAATCGTTTCTATTTGTTTATAGGGAGTTTCATCTTCTTGAAAATTAGGCATAAAAACCATATCGAAAGAGTATTTTATTAAATGATAAGTTCTTTCTTTAATTGTGACTCCTTCTTTGATCGAGATAATTTTTGAATTTTCATAACGAAAACTCATGACAGAATCATTGAGTGCTTTTTCAAATTGGTCCAGAATCTCTTCTCTTGACGCAAATGCCAAAAATTCGGGAGTTAAATATGTTAGGGTTTTTTCGAAATCTTTATCTTCTTGAGATTTCAAAAAATCATGTAAATCCTTTTCAATTTCCTTAAAATAATCTTGACTTATTACAGATTGACAGCAAAAAAACAGTATAATAAAAAATCTTAATTGCATGTTCTAAATTTAAATGACACTAGCTCTGTAAAAGTGATTACATGAAGGCCATATTTTTACAAAGCGAAGAGATTTTACAGGTGAAAACAAGCAACCCATCAGAACAACTCTGTTAGGTTGGTAAGTCATATTCATTGTTAGTCTAAGTTGTTTTCAAACAAGTCAAGTTTAAATTTTGTAGCTAATTCATTATCCAAATACGCAACGAAATTTATCAAAATTAGATTTACCCTTGAGATATCAACGTACCCAAATTTAATTATATCTCCTTCATTCAGTGTGCAATGAGGAAACTCTTTCAAATATCCCTTACTCATAATTCCTCTATTGTGAACAATTAAATTTCTATTCTTTATTGCTTGGTTGAATTCGGTTTTAGTCTCTTCTGACTTAAATAATTCTACGCCTAATCTATCTTTAAAATAGGATTCAATTTTGTCAATCCCTGCATAAAATAATTGTTCTATTTTTTTTTCTGAAAGAGCTATTCTTAGTTCATTAATTGAATCATAGTTTAAAATAAAATCAAGTCTTTCAGTTTCTTTAGATTTTAATATGTCAGGTTTTTTTATAATTATTTCTCCAAGTATTTCTTTAAAGTAAGTCAAAACATTATCTATTGTTCTAGCATAGCACATTTGACCATAAAATTGTTCGTAAGTTTCTACGTCTAAATAATTATCTGCTTGTCCTAATTTTATTAACTCAACCATTTTTTCAGCTGCTTCGTTTCCAGGATCGCTATACATCTCGATAATTTTTTTTCGAACATCTTCTTTGTTTTCTAGGATATATTCTCCCCCTATGAAAATTAGTATTATAAATAATTCAGATTGATAAATTTCGTTAGCGAAATTTACATATGATTTGGTGATGTATTTAGGAATTATAGCCCCAAATTTATTAGCAGTATGTTCCATTACGTTAATTAAGCCTATTGGTCTGTGTAAGGTTAGTTGTTTATCTAAACAAATAACTTAGCAATTTTTGTAAATATACTAGAACTAGTTATTTTTAGCTAAGCTATTTATTGCCGCTAGCTTTATACCGAAGAAATTCTAATGGACGGTCTTAAATCATCAATTTTTCCTAATTCTTCACCTAAGAATCCAATGATTTGAATTTTGCCATTTTTATCTAGCCAACGACACTGAACTTCGTTAATGTCATTGTGAATTCCGATAACTACCATTTTCAAATTTGTGTTACTCAAGTGGTAAACACTATCACCAATATTAAAATCTTTTATTGTATATTTTCCCATAGTTTTAATTCATTAGTACTTTTAATTCTCTGTGAAGAGCTCCAAATGCAGAATCAATTGCATCCTTTGCAAAAGGTATATAAACTAATCCGTGTATATTACTTGGAATATTAACACCGCTTTCGTGGAGTAATACTACATTGTTTAAGCCATAAGTTCCTTGAAAAAAACCTATTTCGTGCATAACATTTTCTCTAGCCCGAACTTCTCCATCTTCCATAATATCATCTCCTGTCATAACTATTACTGCAACTGAACATTTTTGAGCTTCTTCATGAAGTTTTTGTAGAATAGTACGACCTAAATTTGCTTCTTGTGCCAATTCTAAAGTATTATATTCTAAATCTTTTTCAATATATGCTTGCAATTTTCTCCATTCTTCACTTCGTCCATGACTTATAAAAACTCTATTTTGTTTGGCTTTTTTCTCTGAGTTTTCTCCAATTCTTATATTTGAATGTAACTCCAAGACATAATCTAGATTATTAACTAAAGGATCAATTGACTCTTTTTCATATAGGTTACTACCAATAGATTTTGGTATTGGCAAATCTGGCAAATCACTAAAAAGCCCATCAAATTCTGACTTCAATTCAGATATTAGTACTTCATATCTTGGAAGTAATGGAGTTAGACTACTACCAGTACATCTTGAACGATATCCGTATTCTATATTTTCGAATCCTTTTTTTAGCGCAGCAACTTTTGCTAAAATTATTGATTGTTTACTCATTTGTTTAAATTATCTCCAACCATTAAATCATATTAGTTTTCACAAATTTAAAGGATTTAAACGGGTAATTACATTTTGTTTTTAGACACTTATAAACAAATGAATACCCCTACAACCCCCCAATAACCTTCTTTGTAAGCCCGGTAACTCTTTTTATAACATCATCATCAATACCTTCCTTTTTAAGTTTTTGAGCAATACTGACAGCCTCTTTTTCCCGCTCCATTTGCAGGTTCCATTTTTTGATCACCTCCTTTTCGCGTTCTACGATCTCAAACATCCCTGACTTGTGTAGTTCTTTTATAATGCCTTCCTCGGCAAAGCTGGTAAAGGATTCTTCGGCGATCACCAGATGGTCTATAACATCTATATTAATAAGCTTGCCCACCTTTAGCATACGGTCCGTAAAGTTCTTATCGTTAACAGAAGGGGAGGTATCGCCACTGGGGTGGTTGTGTACCAGAATCATTTTTACCGCCAGTTTGTAAATGGCCATTCTAAAGACATCCGGCGGGTTGGCGTTAACACGGTTTACGGTTCCAAGACCTATCAATTCTACAAAAAGGACCTTGTTCTTGTTATCCAGCCCCACCACCCAAAAGTGTTCCTGGTTGCGGCGTATCTTATTTTCACGTAGTAGGACCTGCTGCATAACTTTGTAGATATCTGCAGCGTTGAGCACATTTATTTTCTGCTCTTTTGTTAAGCGTACATTCATATTTCAAATATACAATTTGTTATAGAAAACCGCCTATGTAAATACCGGCCCAAATTCCCGACTAGTGTCACAGGAAAAAGATACAACACTAAATGGTAAAGAAGATAGAGGCCGAGATCAATAAGGTATATTTTATCAATACCTATACATTGGTGCATATACTGGAGGGAAGCGGGAACATCCAGGTAGATTTTAAAAACTACCACGATTGGGAGGATAAGGCCATCTACCTGGAAAAAGGGCAGTATATTAAATTTATGTCTAATGATTTTGTGGTACGGTTCATCGATTTCCCGGACGAAGTACTCTTTAGGTGTAAAGACGTACGTATCCTCTTTAAGCACCTTATTTCCCTGGGGTACATTAATTTTAACGAGTGTGAAGATTGCCAGGTGTTCCTGGACAAAACGGTCTTTAATACCCATATGTGTGATCTTATAGATGTTTCTACTGCCCAATGGTACTGGCAAAACCCGTTTCAGGCCAGTAAAGAAGAATACCAGGTAATTTTCGATGTAAAGGATGTGATAGACTCTGAGTTTAAGAACCGGATCAATACACAAACACTGATACACCATATTACAGACACCCGGTATAATGTTCAGCACCTTATCAAAGATAAAGTTGGTATCTCTATTCGTAAGCTCATACAAAACAAGCAGCTTACAGAAAGCCAAAAAGAAGTGGCCTTTACAGAAAAAAGCATTAAGGAGATCGCTTATGACCAGGGCTATAAGGACCCCGGCTATTTTAACCGGGTCTTTAAAAAAGAAGTAGGGCAGACCCCCAATGAGTTTCGGGATACTTTTGATTACCAAAACCGAGATACTTTCTCACAGGACCTTATGGAAATGATCCGCCTTTTTCATAAGGAAGAACACGCTCTTGGATTCTATGCAGAGAAGATGCATTTAAGTGTAAAGGCCCTGTCGAAAAAGGTAAAGCATAAAATGAATGACTCGGTAGGGCAGTTGATCCGCTCACAACTTATCCTGTCTGCCAAAGCAATGCTAACCGAAAACGAAACGGTTAAAGATGTGGCGTATGCTTTGGGCTTTGAAGAGGCCAATCATTTCTCCTCATTCTTTAAAAAGTACGCCGGTATTTCTCCTTCGGAATACAAAAATTAAAAAGTACAATTCTCTGCGTGCTTTTTGTAGCTGCTTAGCGGCAATTCATGTTCATATTTGCAGTGTAATTACAAAACAAGATTTGTTGAATCACTAAAACACATACAATGAACATCAAGGAACAAGCAACACAAATGGACGGCATAGTGGCCCGGGGCGCGATCGTAGATGCTGTAAAACAGTTTTTTGCGGAAGATGCCACTACTTCAGATTATAACGGGCTAACTACAGCCAACAAACAACAAATGGTAGAAAAGATGGAAGGATTTGCAGGGGCGATCGCTACTGTAAATGGTATTACACATCATCATACCCTGGTAGACGGAAATGTATCGGCTTCAGAATTCACTTTCGATTTTAATATGAAAGATAACAGTAAGGTCTACTGGCACGAAATCATTCGCCGTGTGTGGAACAGCAATGGCGAGGTAATACAAGAAGAATACTTTAATGCACAATAACTAATAGTAACAATTTTTAAAAAACGAAAAAAGATGAAAAACACAATAAGAACAACAATGCTGGTATTTGCTTTGGTAGTAAGTACAGTAGTATTTGCACAGGACAAGAAGGCAAACAATATAGATGACAGTACTATAGCACTGCAGGGCTACAGCCCGGTTTCCTACCTGGACCTGGGGCTGGCCCAAAGAGGGTCGAAACAATACAAAACGGTTCACAATAAGATAGCGTATTACTTCACCTCTGCAGAACAAAAAGCGACCTTTGATAAAAATCCGGCTAAATATTTACCGGAATATGGAGGTTTCTGCGCATTTGGGATCTATGCGGGAGCTAAGTTCAGGATAGACCCCAACAAGTTTGTAGTAAGTAACGGCAAATATTACCTTTTCCTCAATGATGTGGAAGTGGATGCAAAACAGCTTTGGATCAATGAAAATGAGTCTAAGCTCATAAAAGCGGCAGATGCCAATTGGAAAAGCCTGAAAGCTAAATAAACAAAACCTTTTAGAACGGCTGTAAGGCATATCAATAAAGATCTTGGTATGCCTTTTTTATGTTTTAAATGCTGAAAAAGAACACGGTATCAACCGTAATAGTACTATAAATTACAATTCACTACACAAAATATGTAATTCACTACAATTCATTTTTTTTGAAAACCACTTGCTTCTATATTCGCTTCATCAATCAATCATAAACAACCGATCATGAAAAAGTATAGTATTTCAAAACAGTATGTATCCGGCCTTGTTCTTGCAATAGCTTTGCTATTACAACCTGCCGGTGTTTTCAGTCAAAAACGAACAGTTAGTACGAGTTCCTCTTATACGGTCGACAAAACCTCCAATGGAAAAAGTACCATTCACATTAAAGACAATAGTAAGGACTTTAAGATCGAGTACGAAGGGGAGATCACCTTGTCCGACGATGACAGGGATATTACCGCCATTACAAGAGGAGGATTTATTGAGATCACAAAATCTTCCTTTGGAAACAGGAGAAGGCTTCTTATAGAGTCTGACAACAGTGGTAATTTAATTAGAAAGTTCTATGTAGGAAGCTCAGAGCGAAACTACAATACGGACGGCAAACAATGGCTCGCGGAAATTCTCCCCGAAGTAGTGCGCACTACCGGGATAGGGGCAGAGTCCAGGGTGAACCGGTTCTATAAAAAAGGTGGCGTGAATGGTGTCCTTAATGAGATCCACAATATGGACAGCGATCATGTAAAGTCTGCCTATTTTCAATTATTGCTGAAAAAGAATTTGAGCAACAAAGAGTTGGTCAATGTAATAGAAGAAACCGGAAACGAAATAGATTCCGACCACTATTTAACCGAAATTCTAAAAAGCAACCAAAAGGCTTTTCTGGCAAACAGTCAAACTATTAATGCATACATTGATGCCTGTAAAAGTATAGAGTCCGACCATTACCTTACCAGTGTATTGAAACGGGTGATCAACGATTCTTCCATTACAGATTCGCAAATGGAAAGCTTACTGGATATCTCTATGCAGGTGGAGTCTGACCATTACGTAACAGAGATCCTTACCGAGATCATGGACAACAGGGACCTGAATTCCAGTAACATTTCAAAGATCATAGCACTATCTAAGGACATTGGGTCTGACCACTACAAGACCGAAGTACTTAAAAAAGTGATCAGGGACAAAGCGATACCTTCTAATGCGTATGACGCCTTGTTGGCCACTATGGACGATATTGAGTCCGACCACTACATCACAGAGGTCGTTAAAGAACTTATGAGAGGAAAATTAAAGCCAACTTCCGGCGGATTGAGCAAGCTCTTAACAATGGTGAGTACCCATGTTCAATCAGACCACTATGCGGCAACCATCTATAAGATGCTGGCCAGGGAAGATCTGTCCGAAGACCAGCTAATTACGGCCCTGAAGTCTTCCACAAGTATTAACTCCGATCACTACCTGTCCGAGGTACTGGTAAACTTTTCCAGTAAGGTAAGACGTTCTTCGGAGCGTGTAAAAGCGGCATACAGAGCAGCAGCAAAGTCAATAAATTCCGATTCCTATTACGGATTCGCTGCCAAAGCAATCGATTAGCCAACCCAGCCAAGGTAATCTGTCATTTTATTCCACTAAACTAAGATATTAGCCAGATTGATTACCTTGGTTTTATGAAACTCATAGACCAACTTGATAATCCACTTGTGAAAAAGCACATCCTCATTTCATTTATTGGTATTGCTATTGGCGTTCTCCTGTATAATTACTTTGCTACCAGTGTAGATACTGTTCACAGGTCGTTTTCGATGGTAGAAGCTTTATTGTCAGGTGTTTGTGGTATTATTGCTTCCTATATCATCTATGCGATCTCCAAAAAACTGGATACACTACTGCCCTGGAATACACAACTGGCAAGCAGGTTCTCGGCAGGGATCCTACTTCATTTTGTCACTGCTTTAGCCATGGTTGCCCTATTGTATTTTGGGTATAAGAAGATCATTTCCGAAGCCTTTCCGGACACCTACCCAAATACATTTATAAAATTGGCGATCATCCTGTTCATTATCATGCTTATTTACAATACGATCTACTTCGCTTTGTATTCGTACTATACCTATGCCACCTTACAAATTGAAACCGTTAAGTACGAGCGCCAGCAAATAGACCTGCAGCTAAAAGCACTTAAATCGCAGTTGAGCTCTCATTTTCTGTTCAATAACCTTAACACCATCTCATCACTGGCGTTTAAGGATGCAAAGGCTTCGGAAAGTTATATAAAGGGACTGGCCAGGGTCTATAATTATTCCCTGAACAGTTACCATTCCAAACTGGTCTTTCTCCATGAGGAGATTTCCATGCTGCGGTCCTATCTTTTATTGTTAAAGACCCGGCACGGTGACCTTCTCAATTATAACCTAAGGATAGACGAAAAGATACTGTCTACAAAGGTCCCTCCGCTAACCCTTCAAATGTTGGTGGAGAACATTGTAAAACACAATGTCGTGGACGCCAATAATGTGTTGCATATCGATATTTTTTCAGATAAAGACTCCATAACCGTTAAGAACAACATTACAAAGGCCCCAACGAATGTAAGTTCCTTTCATATAGGGTTGAAGAATATCGAATCACGTTACCAACTGCTTCTTAAGCAGGGCATCTCCATAGTAAAGGATACGTACTTCATTGTAAAAATCCCCACGATCCAATGAAGCGCCTGTTTATACATCATCCGTTGTTCAGGCTGTTGGGCCCTCTTTTTAATGGGGTAGTGGCCTACCTGCTAATTTTATTGATCAACAACAACGTAGAGCAGCTTCAGGAACATTTCTTAGGTGAGGAATTATATGTTTGTATAGGCCTGTCCTTTATCATACAGGAGTTTTCGAGGCTCCTTTTAGTGGTATTCAGCAAGATCCTTAAAAAAATGGCCACACTGCCCGGCTTACTCATACAGGTAGTTGTTTCGGTGGTATTGTGCATTGTCCTTGTTACCACTTTGATACGGCTTTACTATAAGCATGTGATCGGGTTCTCTCCCAGTAATGAAGAGCTTTGGATGTTCAACAGTATTTTCTGTTCGGTAACGCTTATCTATATCCTGCTCTATATAAGCCATCAATACCTGCATAAGATAAATACTAAAAAACTAAACTATGAACTGCTGTTGAAACAAAGGGTAGAAGATGATTTTATAGAGTTTAGGGAAGGTATCAATCCGGAACTTCTGTTTGACAGTTTCGAGGCGCTTATCGTATTGATGCGAAAACAAGAAGAGGAGGACAAAATAGATGACCTTATTGATCACATAGCAACCACATACAGGTATATATTATCAAGAAAAGAACAGCAGCTGGTGCCTGTTGAGGAAGAGCTGGAAGCACTTGGCCACCATGTTTCCCTTATTAATTATTTACCATACAGGAACATTACGGTACAAACATCTATACGGTCCAACTTTTTATGCGTTCCGGGCAGTATTTTAAAGCTTTTGGAGCATATAGTAAGAAGTACTATAAGTTCGGCGGAGATCCCAATAAATATTCAGATCAATGAAACCGAAGAGACACTGGATATTGAGTACCGCCATAATGATGTAATTAATGATCCCCTGAGCATAAAAGATATTGAGAAAATACGGTACGTATACGGTATTTATAGCACCAATAGTTTTGTACTGGAAGAAGACGAAAGCACCAGGACCATACGTATCCCTAAACTAGAGACAAAAACCAAAGCATGAGAGTACTACTAATAGAAGACGAGATCCCGGCACTGGAAAAGTTAGAACGTTATATTTTAAAATACGATGCAGGTTTTAAAATTGTAGCACGTCTTTCGAGCATATCTGAAACCGTGGATTGGATCGCTAACAACGAAGAAGGTTACGACCTCGCTTTTATGGACATACAACTCACAGATGGCCTTAGCTTCGATATATTCAATAAGGTCACCATAAACAAGCCTGTTATATTTGTCACCGCTTTTGACGAATACGCGATCGACGCTTTTAAAGTGAACAGCATAGATTATATACTTAAACCCATTACCTTCACAGATGTCTCCAAAGCCATAAACAAACTAAAAAATTTAAAGACGTACTTGTCTTCATCCACTGTAGAACATGTTTCAAAAGCATTTACGCAAAAGAAGGTAAAGGACCGTTTCCTGGTACGGATGGGAACACATATCCATTCCATAAAGACTCCGGATATTGCTTTGTTCTATGCGGAAGGCAGAACGGTTTTTCTGGTCACGCATTCCGGTAAGAAATTTATTCTGGATTACAACCTGGAAAAGCTCGAAGAGGTATTGGACAGCAAAGAATTTTTCCGGGCAAACCGTACTTTTATTGTCAATCTAAATGCTATTAACGATGTATTGGTCTATTCTAACAGTCGTTTGAAGGTTATTACTGTTGTAAAAAACACCGATAAGGATATTATTGTGAGCCGTGAACGTGTTCGGGCATTTAAAAACTGGTTTGAGGGGAACTGATGTACTCTTATTCTGTTGAAAAATACTCAGTAGCGGTAAAGTTTGACCAATACCTAGGTAAATTATATCTTTAACAAGAATCTTTTAAAGTAGGTTTATGAAAAAGCTTAAAGGTTTTTTACACGATTATAGATTTGAAGCTTTCCTGATAACTCTTGTATTTATTCTCTTTGGCTCACTAATCTTTCCAAGCCAATTATTTGAGGCCCATTTATTTCCGGTTTTCTTTTTATTGAACATAATTGCGGGCATTAACCTGATATCCAAAAAAAAGCTTCGCTTTTTATTTGGGGTTCTATTTATCATTGCTGCTTTTATATTTGGCTCATCCTTAGTTAATAAAGCCAGTGAGGTGGATTATGTAAGGTTTGCTCTATATTTTCTGTTTTACATAGTGATGGGGTACGAAATAATAACTCAGGTTTGGTATGCGAAAAAAATAAATAAGGACCTTATAATAGGTATAGTCTGTGGGTACATAACCCTTGGCCTTGTGGGGTTTTTCATTTTTATGGCTGTGGAAATGGCAAACCCGGGATCTTTTGGAGGTGCGTTATTTACAGAAGATAACCTGCTGGAAAATTCGGATACTTTACTCTATTACAGTTATATCACTTTGATGACCATTGGGTATGGGGAAATAGTGCCTTTAACCGCAATTGCACAGAAAGCGGCCATTCTTTTGGGTTTAATGGGACAGTTCTACCTGGTGATCATTACGGCGATCGTCGTTGGGAAGGTTATTAATAAAAAATATAAAAACTAGAGTAGCCGGCTACAAAAATACTTTCTTTTCATAATCATTTCAGATAGATAAACATTGGAAGCAGCTGTGTCTGAGCTTGCAATTTCAGTAAATCTGTAAAATATATACTTTAAACAGTAAAATGTATAATCTTTAGAGTTGTATCCAGGCTAATTTCGCATCGTAAATAATTGATAACAAAAAATTTAAACGATGAAAAATGTCGCATTAATAACAGGAGCATCAAGTGGGTTAGGAAAAGAATTCGCCAGGATCCATGCGGAAAGAGGGGGTGACCTCGTCATAATAGCAAGAAGTGAAGACAAATTGAATGGGCTTAAAAGGGAACTGGAAAATAATCTAGGATCTAAAGTAATGGTTATTGTTAAGGACCTTTCCATACCAGATTCCGCACAGGAAATATATAATGAAGTTACCCGGACGGGTATTACTGTGGACTATCTTATTAATAATGCGGGTTTTGGAGGCCGTGGTAAATTCCATGAAAGAGCCTGGGAAAATGATTTGGCGATGATCAACTTGAATATTATTGCATTGACTGCCTTAACCCGTTTTTTCTTACCGGATTTTGTGAAACGCAATAGCGGAAAAATTCTCAATGTATCTTCAACAGCGAGTTTTATGCCAGGGCCTTTACAATCTGTTTATTATGCAACTAAGTCTTATGTGACATTTTTCAGTAATGGAATTGCGGAAGAACTGCACGATACCAAAGTGACCGTAACTGCATTACTTCCGGGGGCCACGGAAACTGAATTTGCAAGGACTTCCGGTATGGATAAGACAGGACTGTTCGATAAAACAGCCAGTGCACGATCAGTAGCGGAAGATGGTTACAATGGTATGCTGAAGGGGAAACTGGATGTGGTATCCGGGCTAACTTTCGGGCAAAAGGTACTAATGAGAACAATTCCTTTTACTCCCAAAAAAATGGTTTTAAGCCAAATCAGAAAAATGCAGGAAGTTTAAAACAACCGGTCATCCATGTATTTTTAATTTATTGAGTAATTTTAAACAATAACTATGAGTGAGATCATCCATATTAAAACAATAGCAGAAGTGCACCAGGTCATGGGCGTACCGGCTCCTAAGCATCCGCTGGTGTCCATAATCCGGTTCAATGATATGCCACATAATGTGGAGTATGGAAATTCACGTATTATGTCCGACCTCTATTTGGTTTCATTAAAGGATGGAGTTTCCGGCTCAATGGGATACGGAAGAAACTCATACGATTTTACCGACGGAACAATGATATTTACCAAACCCAACCAGGTAATGACTCCCGAAAGTAAGGAGATTGATAGTGACTCAAAAGGCTGGTTGATGCTATTTCATCCCGATCTGATTAGAAAATCTGAACTTGGAAAAAATATTGATACGTACTCGTTTTTTTCATACGAATTGCATGAGGCACTTCATTTATCTGAAGATGAAAAGAGTACTTTGACCATATTGGCAGATAAAATTGAAGCAGAATACAATCAAAATATAGACAAGCATAGCCAAAAACTTATCATTTCAAATATTGAACTAATGCTGGACTATTGTACGCGTTATTTTGACCGTCAATTTTATGTGCGTACAAACCTGAATCAGGATATTATATCCGGTTTCGAACTCTTTTTAAAAGATTATTATTTATCAGACAAACCCGATAACCTTGGCCTGCCTACGGTGAAATACTGCGGAGAACAACTCAATATGTCACCAAACTATTTGAGCGACCTGCTCAAAAAGGAAACCGGCAAAAATGCAAGAGACCATATCTATACATATATAGTTGACAAGGCGAAGAACAAACTGTTAGGAACAACAGAATCTGTTAGTGAAATAGCTTACGGCCTTGGATTTGAATATCCTCAGCATTTCAGCAAGCTGTTTAAAAGTAAAACAGGTATGAGCCCGGTAAAATACCGTTCCTTAAACTAATCGTGGGACTTACAACCACATATATCCATATCATAGAGTTTTGAAAAAAGTATTAAAATATCTAAAGCGAATGCTCATTATTATTGTTAGTCTTATCGGAATTGTGATCTTAACCTATCAGTTAGTTGTTTCTTTTAATCCGGCATTTGGCGGTAGAGTAACAAAAGAACTAAAAAAGGAATACGCGGCTTCACAAAATTATGAGGACGGAAAGTTTATAAATATAGGTGGTGTAGAACAGAAAATGGAGTTTTCAACAATGGTGAAGTTTTTCAGGATGCAGCTTTTTGGTACGTTTCCCAACACAATACCTGAAAAAGAAGTCCCCGTACAAACCATTGATTCTTTGTCTGTTGCAAATTATGATGGCAATTCACGTCTTATTTGGTTTGGGCATTCTACATTTTTATTGCAAATGCAGGGCAAAACGATATTGATAGACCCGATGTTTGGCCATGTGCCGGCTCCTGTAGATATCCTGATGGATAAGCGTTTTAATGAAGAACTGCCAATTACTATTGAACAACTCCCAAAAATCGATGCGGTAATCATTTCTCACGACCATTATGACCATCTGGACTATGGATCTATCTTAAAGCTGAAAGATAAGGTCGAGCATTTCTTTGTGCCTCTTGGAGTAAATGTGCATCTTGAGAAATGGGGGATTCCAAAAGATCGAATACTTCAACTCGACTGGTGGCAGGATACCACATATAAAGGGCTCAAGTTTGTTTGTACTCCTGCGCAGCATTTTTCAGGAAGAAGAGTAAATGATAAGGCGGATACCTTGTGGAGCTCATGGGTCATTCAATCTGAAACCGAAAACATTTTCTTTAGCGGGGATAGTGGCTACGGTTCGCATTTTAAAGAGATAGGAGCGAAGTACGGGCCGTTTGATTTTGCCATGCTGGAGTGTGGACAGTACAATGAAATGTGGCCCAAGATCCATATGATGCCCGAAGAAGCTGCGCAGGCGGGAATTGATGTGCAGGCAAGGCAGATCATGCCCATTCACTGGGGAGCATTTAAATTAGCTATGCATTCGTGGACCGACCCGGTAGAACGTATTACTAAAAAAGCGGAAGAATTGAATATAGGGCTGATCACTCCAAAGATTGGCAGATCCATTGAACTGAACAATCCGGAAGTTTCTTCATCTAACTGGTGGCAGGAATAGGCAGAATGGTCAATGCTTCTGAAGCGTAAAGATATTTAATGCATCGTGTTTTCCCTTTAAGAGAACGTTTCCAATATGTTTCGTAGCATAAGAATTGTCCTCTTGCAGATCGTTTTTTAGTTTTTCAGAAATTAAAATAGGTACATTATACTTATTGCACTCTGCCTGTATTCTGGCAGAGGTATTGATGACATCTCCATGGAAGGCAAGCTCTTTTTTAACAACCCCCACTTCTGCAACCATTAACTTTCCGCCGTGAAGGCCCGCCTTAAATTCCGGAACCAGGCCGTATTTTTCCTTATAATAACCGGTTCTTGATTTTAATAAATTCTGAAATTCAAAGAACAAAGCCACACAATTGTTATCTGCCAACCCTCGTTTGTAGGGCCAGCTCAATACGGCTTCGTCACCTACATATTGATAAATTTCGGCAGCATGTTTGGGAACAATATCGTTCAGGTCATAAAAGCAATCCTGGATCAATTGGCTGTATTGAAAATGCCCCAGGGTTTCAGCAATAGTAGTAGAAGATTTTAGATCTAAAAACATGAAAATACGCTTTTCTTCCTGCGGCTTTTTATACTTACCCAAAAGCATCTTCAGAAATATTCCTTTTCCAAATTTTTCATTCGCGATCTTTATAAATGAAAATACGATCGAAACAAGAAGCACATATAAGAGTGTTACTCTAAACAATTTATCTTCCCACCACCAGCCACGTTCCACATCAATATCGACCCCAAAGCGATGAATGGCAAGTTGCTTTACTTGTGTGGATACAATGACTATAGTAATGAAATAGACCAATGTTTTTAAGATGATCTTAAGTCCGATACTTATTTTGTGGGAGGTAAATCTTTCAAAAAGGAGTTCGATGTTAGCAAATATCAAACCAATTAAAAGTCCGGAAAAAGCAAACAGCCGCAGCAAATTTTTCATTTGAAGGGCTTCATTAAAACCTGTATCAACTATAATACCGTCCATGGACTCAAGACCATAAAACCGGAACAGTCCCCATAAAAGCATTGCTATGGTCCAAAAAACAACCGACTGCCATAAATGGTTGAGATATCCTTTTAACTTCTTGTTCACTATTCGCGCGTTTGAGTATACAATGTACACATAATTATCTTATGCTTTCGCTGATAAAGAAGGCACGGAATTTTGGTACAGCATTAGTAGATCTAAAAGTTATTAGTTGTTTTAAATACAAGTGAGAAGGTTGTAAAAACACCAACTTCCGAATTTACCAGTAAATTCCCACCATGCTTTCTCATTATATTTTTGGACAAGCTTAAGCCAATTCCGGATCCATTCTTTTTGGTAGTGTAAAAAGGAATAAAGATCTGGTTCATTATCTTTTCTTCTATTCCTTTTCCATTGTCGTGAATACTAATGACCGTTTTGTCAGATTCTATGGAACAATTAATTTCAATGGTTGGTTTTTTACATCCTTTCAATGCATGAATGCTGTTATTTATTAAATTGATCAAGACCTGCTCGATCAATTTGGTATCGGCCAAAATAGTAGCATTTGCAGGTATACGAGATACTACCATGTTAATATTGGCTTCTTCAACTGCAGGTGTCATTAATAATTCTATCGATGCCAAAAACTTCTTGATATTGACAGTTTCCAAAATAGGAACAGGAACATTAGAGATCGTTCTGTAATCCTTAACGAATTCCAACAAGCCGTCAGATCTTTTCTTGATAGTGTTCACAGCCACATTGATATCGTAAATATCTTCATCATTTAATGTATCGATCTTTAAAAGCTTTCCGTCTTTATCCTCGGTTATAGATTTCACAGTTGAAGCTAATGAGCTAACGGGCGTAAAAGAATTCAACATTTCATGGGCCAAAATACGGATCACGTTATGCCAGGCTTCTATTTCCTTTTGCTCGATCTCCGAACGAATATCCTGAAAGGTAATAATAAGGTAAGATTTACCTAACAATTGTATTTCTATTGTTTCTAAGGACAATTGCTTCTTTTCGGTTTCGTCACCAAAGTCCACTAAAGTTTTTCCACCATCGGCTGTTTTCTTTATTTCACGAACCAGCCATGGAACATTATTTGCCAAACGGTACCAATATTTGTGTTGTGGTTGCTGAAGAATATCACAGGCCGCTTTATTTAAAAACAATATTTCTTCTTTAGAGTCCTTGCTGTACAGGTCATCTTTTTTGATCGAAATAATTCCCAGGTTAACATGCTCTAATATGTACTTAAAGTATTTGTACTGAGCTTCCTTTTCTATTTTGTTTCGTTTAAATATTTTGATTATAAGGTTAAAATCATGAAACACTTTAGCAAAAGAGTCCCCCTTTTTTGAAGGTGAAAAATATACCGAGTAGTCCTCATTTTTTAAGGCATCCAGGAACTTAACCAAAGAGTAATTGGTATTATTGACATAACGAATTAGAAAAACGACCTGAAGAAAAATTACAAGTCCTATTCCTACAGTACTGAACCATAGACTACTGATTAAAAAATATGAGAGTAGAACACAACTGATCAGTATAAATAGGATGCGTATTACTACCTGTAAAGTAAATCGTTTTATCAAAAGAGTATATTATAAATTAAATTTTTCAAGTCTGCGATACAATGCCGCACGTGTTAATCCTAGTTCTTTGGCCGCTTTAGAAATATTACCTTCATATTTATCCAAAGCTTTTTGTATTAATAACTTTTCTATGTCCTGCAAATTCAAATTATCAAATTCATCATTGAGGGTACCGCTCTCTTTGGGAATAATGGTAAGGTTAAAATCTGAAACTTTAATCTCATTGGTGTCTGCCATAATAACTCCTCTTTCAAGCGTATGCTGAATTTCCCTGACATTACCGGGCCAATTGTGAGACTGCAGTACCTTCATGGCCTCGTTAGTAATTTTTAAATGAGATTTTTGATATTTTTCTGCAAATATGTTCAGGTAATAATTTATAAAATCAGCAATATCATCCGGCCTGTCTCTTAAGGGAGGTATTGTAATTTCAACGGTGTTGATCCTAAACAAAAGGTCCTGCCTGAATTTTCCCTGGGTCACCCATTTGTGTATGGGCGCATTCGTTGCGAACAAAAGCCTTGCATTGAAAGGACGCTCAATTCCTTCACCTAACCTGGATGTTTTTTTGTCCTGAAGGACCGTTAATAATTTGGATTGTAGATTTAGTGGAAGGTTTCCAATTTCATCTAAGAAAAGGGTTCCGTCCTGAGCCATTTCAAATCGCCCCGGCTTATCTTCATGTGCGTCTGTAAAAGCACCTTTTTTATGGCCAAATAGTTCGCTTTCAAATAGATTTTCAGAAAGAGAACCCAGATCCACATGAATAAATGGCCCGTTCTTTTGTAATGACCGCTTATGAATTTCTCTGGCCAAATGCTGTTTTCCCGTACCGTTCTCACCCAAAATAATGACATTCGCGCTTGTAGCACTTACCTTTTCAATGGTGTTCATAACACCTTGCATTTCTTTAGAATTTCCTATGATGGGGCCAAATTGTTGTTCACTGGTTTTTAATAAGGTGTCATTTGTATGCTCTAACAGAGAAATTTTGCGGTTCGATCTGCTCAATGTTAATCCCGCATGAATGGTAGCCAGCAGTTTCTCATTGGTCCAGGGTTTTAGGATGAAATCGAAAGCTCCTAACTTTATAGCATTAACAGCCAACTCAACTTCTCCGTAAGCGGTCATTAAGATCACAACCATTTTTGGGTTTATATCTAAAATATGCTTGAGCCAGTAAATACCTTCTTTACCGTCATTAAAACCAATTCGATAATTCATATCCAGTACAATGACATCAATTTGCTCTTTGGAAATTATTTGATTGATCTCTTTGGGATTGTTTCTGGTAATGACATTGGTATACTGTTTTTTCAACACCAATTTTACAGACAACAAAATATCATCATCATCATCAATAACTAATATTGAAGCGTCGGTTTTTGCCATTCCCATAACATGTTTTTTAATTTTCACTAATGTACAAAATGTTCAATAACGAACAACAAAATGTCCGAAAATGAACACTTCAGAATAACATATAAAAAATTAATTCATTGATAATCAGTGTTTTAAAAATAATAATTTTCTTGGCACACGCATTGAGCTAAGATTGTCAAATTAAAAAATATCATTATGAGAACTTTAGACAACAATCAATTAACGGCAGTATCAAAACTTACAAAAACCTATTCCTGGAACTGTAAGAGACGTTTCAGAATAACTGCTTAAAAAATCATCATCAATCAATTAAAACAGACAGTATGAAAATAGCAGTAATTAATCAAACGGGGATGAAAAGAGAGCATAGTAAGCTATCCCTTTTTATCAGTATGAAAAGAATTCACTTAGCAGAGTTTAACAAAGGGTATAACACTATTTAAAATCCAGAGTAATGATCTTAGTATTATTAGAAATAGCAAATTTTATAATGGACACGTTAGTAAACTATTTGTTCTAAGGCCACCAGGATACTTAGAAAACAAAATTTATTATGAAACAGATAGGAATGGATAAACGTATAGTGAAAAAAAAATGGAGCCGAACGAAGACGCTCTATACTCTTGGTATTATTGCTTTTGTAACGCTTGCAGCTTTTGGAATAGGGGCTTTTAATAAAAAGACCTATAAGATTGAAGCTTCCAGAGTTTCGGTTAAGCAGGTCACTGAAGGGGATTTCCAGGATGTGATATTAATTGACGGGGATGTACAACCTATTAATTTGGTACTGGTCAATACTGTTGAGGGAGGCAGTGTAGAGGAGATCTATGTTGAAGATGGTGTTTTAGTGGAAAAGGGCACACCATTAGTGAAATTAAATAACCCCACGGCTACTCTGAATTACCTGAACCAGGAAACTGCTATTATCGAACAGATAAATAATCTAAGAAGTTTAAAACTATCTCTTGAGAAAGACCAGAGAGACCTTTCAGAGTCTTTGATCGATAGTGAGAATAGTTTGGCAGACGTTGAACGCACTTACAAAATAGATTCTGTTTTATATTCCAGGGATGTCATTGCAAGAAATGACCATACCAACTCTAAAGAGGCCTATAAATATCAGCAAAAGAAGCGTGATTTTATGGAAAAGAATGTTAGTAAAAGCAAGCAAAACAATCAGACACAAATTCAGCAGATCAACAGATCAATTTCCTTAATGCAGCGCAACCTGGAATTTATTCATGAAAGCCTGGATAAAATGCTGGTTCGAGCCCCTGTTTCCGGTATGTTATCTTCTTTTGACCCTGTAATTGGGGAATCTTATGCTAATAATCAAACGGTTGCTAAAATAGATGTGCAATCCGGATTTAAGATCAAAGGGCAAGTAGACGAATATTACCTAAGTATGGTAAAGCCCGGACAATTGGCTCGTTTTTCCATGGATGGCGAACTTATCGACCTTAAAGTAAAAAAGGTACTCTCTGAAGTTGTAAACAGGCGTTTCGACATAGAGTTGGTATTTGTCAATGAACCTCCTAAATCAATTACAAACGGACAATCACTACAAGTTCGCCTGGAGCTTTCAAAAGCGCAACGATCCATACTGATACCCCGGGGAAGTTATTTTCAATCTTCGGGAGGGCAATATGTTTATGTGCTAAATGGAGAAGACGAAGCGTACAAGCGCTATATAAAACTAGGCAGCCAAAACCCCAGTTATTATCAAGTATTGGAGGGCCTGGAAAAAGGAGAAAAAATTATTACCTCATCATACGATGAGTTTAAAAATTATGAATCAATCAAATTAAATAAATAAAATCATGATCAAATTAAACGAATTAACAAAAGTGTATCGAACAGATGAAATTGAATCAACGGCCTTAAATGCGGTTTCTTTTGAAATTAGCAAAGGGGAATTTGTTTCGGTAATGGGGCCTTCGGGCTGTGGAAAATCAACATTGTTGAATATTCTGGGAATGTTGGACAAACCGGAAAGTGGCAGTTATCAGTTTCTTGGTGAAGAAGTGGCACATCTCAATGAGAAAAAACGTTCAGAAATTCGAAAAAAGAATATTGGCTTCATATTTCAAAACTTCAACCTGATAGATGAGCTTACCGTATTCGAAAATATTGAAATTCCTTTACTTTATAATAATGTACCTGCTTCCGAAAGGAAACAACGTGTAAATGAGCTCCTGGAAAAAATAGGGATCGCGCACAGAGCATCTCACTTTCCACAACAATTATCAGGAGGGCAGCAACAACGAGTTGCAGTAGCAAGGGCACTAATCACAAAACCACCATTAATTCTAGCAGATGAACCTACCGGAAACCTCGATAGTTCCCATGGAAATGAAGTTATGGAATTAATGTGCGAACTAAATGAAGCCGGTACTACTATTGTCATGGTAACGCATTCTTCACACGATGCAAGTTATTCGGGCAGGATCATTAATTTACTGGACGGCCAAGTTGTATCTGAAAAGAAAAATAAGTTAGTACAGCCTGCTATATAATTTTTAAAAACTGGAAACTATGATCAAAAATTATATAAAAGTAGCCTTTAGAAGTCTTAATAAAAATAAGATATATGCCATTATAAATATTTTAGGATTGGCATTGGGATTAACCGTTACCATACTAGTTTTTCTATTCGTCAAGGATGAAACAAGCTATGAAAAACACTGGAGTGGTTATGAGCGTATTTACCGAACCGGAATAAAAGCGGACCTGATGGGGCAGAAAATGAATGCTCCTGTTTCGCCAAGTCCCATGGCCAATGCTTTTAGGACTGAATTTACCGATGTAGAAACCGCTACGCGCATTAGAACCGTTAACCAGGAAATCATGGTGAGCCATGAAGAAACGAAAGTATATATTCAAAAAGGTGTTTATGCGGACAGTACTTTCTTTAAGGTATTTGACTACGAATTTGTTCACGGAGATGCAATGACAGCTCTTAATGAAGACAATGCTATTGTGTTGACCGAAGAGTCTGCCAATAAGCTTTTTGGAGATAAAAACGCTTTGGGAGGAGTTGTACGATATGATGACAGGAGAGATTATATAGTAAAAGGAATTGTAAAGGAACCCAAAGGTCATGCGCATTTTCAGTTTGATATGTTCATGGCTAATAACAACATTCGAAATGTATGGATGAGCAATAACAATTACACCTATGTTAAATTGAAAGAAGGGGCAGATTTCAACTCATTTCAGGCAGAAATGAGACGTAATTTCATGAAAAAGATAGAACCGGATGTAGAACGATTCATGAAAATTACGGTAGAAGAGTTTTTAGCACAAGGCAATGCTTTTGAGTACCAGTTAATGCCTGTAAAAGATATCCATTTACATTCAAAACAAGACTGGGAGATCGCCCAGAATGGTAATATCATGTACATCTATGTGTTCATGGGTATTGCAATCCTTGTTATTTTAATAGCCGGTATTAATTTCATGAACCTGTCAACTGCCAGGTCCGGAAAGAGGGCTAAAGAAGTGGGGGTGCGTAAAGTAACAGGAGCTTCCAGAAAAATGTTAATAGTACAATTTCTAACGGAATCTGTGATCCAGAGCTTTATCGCTTTATTCCTGGCATTTATTTTAGTAGAATTATTCTTGCCGGGCTTTAACAATATCATGGAAACGAATATTAGCCTTTTCAATGATCATTTAGGGACCACCATTGTATTTGCACTAATTGTCACGATTATCTATGGACTTTTTGCCGGTAGTTATCCTGCATTTTTCCTATCTGCTTTTCAACCCATTGCAGTACTTAAGGGAGACCTTACTAAAACAAAGGGAGGTACGTTGTTAAGAAAAGGACTGGTAATTACTCAGTTTACGGCATCGACCATTCTAATTATCGGGATGATCATTATTTTTAATCAGATCTCGTATATGCATAACAAGGATATTGGTTTTAGTGGTGAGCAGGTGATCGTTGTACCTTTGCAGACAGATGCAATGACCCAAAATTTTAGAAACTATAAGGATATTTTCTTAAAGAACCCCAAAGTGGAAAGTGTAACGAGGGCTTCTTATTATCCGGGCGACACTCCAAATCAAAACCAGTTTGTTATGGAAGGAAGCGAAGAGCAACTACCGTTGTGGAATATGGAAGTAGATTACGATTACTTTAAAACCATGGGTATTGAACTGGTGGAAGGAAGAAAATTTGAACGTGAAAAAGAATCCGATTCTATCGTCTATTGTATTTTAAATGAAACTGCCGTAAAAAGCTTTAACATTGAAAATGCTGTTGGAAAACGAATTGGTGATATAAATCCTAATGGAGATGTCCGGTATGGTACTATTATTGGGATCGTTAAGGATTTTCATATTGAGGGATTCAACCAGCCCATACGCCCTATGATACTGTCCATAAACAATAATGTATGGTTTGCCTCTTTTAAGATCTCAAGCGATGATATGAATGCGACAATTAGCTATATAGAGGAAGAATGGAATAAACTGGAACCTTCACATCCCTTTAGATATACCTTTTTGGACCAAAAATTTGGAGCACTAATAAAACAACAGGAGAATTTTGGAACCATGTTCTTATTTTTAACGATCCTTGCAATCATAATTTCTGCTATGGGATTATATGGCCTTGCTTCTTATACAGCTGCACAGAAAACAAAAGAAATAGGGATACGAAAGGTATTAGGTGCATCTGTTCCAAGGATCATGACGATGCTTACAAAGGATTTCATTAAACTGGTTTTAGTTGCAAATATCTTTGCCTGGCCTATAACATATTTACTGGCAAAGAACTGGTTGTCTAACTTTTCATATCAAATAGACATGCCCGTATTACCGTATATATTTGCCACTTTACTGGCCTTACTCATTGCTTTGATCACTGTGAGTTTCCAGGCCTATCAGGCTGCAGTTTCAGACCCGGTTAGTGCTTTAAAGTATGAGTGATCAAGCAGCTACATAATTTTTCAAAGTAATCTTTGATCAATTTTAAAACGGCCTTATAAAATTGTATGAGGCCGTTTTTGTTATACCAAAATACAGGGAAAACCCCGGTTAGAAATGGGTGAAAAACCTATAGCAGATCGAAGTCGAATTGATTAGATTTGAGTAGACTTATACTGTTATAATGCCAGTAGCGGTGTAGGTGTGTGGGGTGATTTTGTGATCTATTACCCACGGTTAAGTTCGCCTGGTAATACAAATTACGGGCATTATCGCACCGTACACCGTTCTGGCATCATTACCGAACAATGTAGCATATGAAACTGAAGGTATAGTACAATCTTATTATGGTAGATATGCCATTGATTTAGTGGTTAATGAGTTGTACTGAAACTGCCTGCCGGATACGGTGGGTAGTTTGTTTATACAGTATAAGCTTTTTAGGTATATTTGTTTGAATGATTTACAGTATTCCTAAAACCAATGGGCAAAAACCCTTCCCTGGATAAGTCTTTACACAGAACCGAATTGTTAAGAAGCGGAGATGTGTTCCTTGCATATGGTAAGCCCTGTACAAAGATCGGAAGGTTATTGGATGGTGTGATGCGGGGTTTTGTATACGACACCGAAGGCAACGAGATCACAACACATTTTTACCAGGAAGGGGATATGGTAATTGCCAGCTATATGCCAAATGTAGATATTTCGGTAACTATTGAAGCACTGAGCGAATGTGAAATTTCTGTTGCCAATTATTCTGAAGTGATGTCGTGGGTGAATAAGGACAGGGGAATTACCGAGATCATTACACGGGAATTCCAAAAGCTCAACAGCCAGTTGCAATCGCGGTTGGTATCACTTTTAAACTTAAGCTCTGTAGAGAAATACGAACTCTTTCTGAAAGAATATCCCAATTTGATCAACAGGATACCTCATTACTATATCGCTAATTACCTGGGAATTACACCCACCCAATTGAGCAGGGCACGCAAGCAATTTATCAACAAATGTAAATGAAAAGCAAATAGATTGTCTGTTACTTTGTGTCTCGAACATAAAATATAACACAATGGAAAAGCACTTTGAATTAACAGATGCTGAATTTGAAGAACAGTTTGCGAACTGTACACTGGGCGCTTCAATTTTTAGTCATGAAGCACATTTGCGCCTGGCGTGGATTCATATTACAAATCACGGAATTGAGCAGGCAGAGAAGAACATTCAGGAGCAATTACAAAATTACGTGGAGTTTGTTGGGGCAACAGATAAATATAATGAAACCCTTACCATTGCGGCTGTCAAAGCAGTGGGACATTTTGTGCGCAGGTCAGGATCTGACAATTTTAGGGATTTTATTACAGAGTTTCCTCAATTGAAGGATAACTTTAAAGCATTGATCAACAGTCACTACAGCTTTGATATTTTTAACTCACAAAAAGCCAAAATCCAATTCCTGGCGCCGGACCTGCATCCTTTCAGCTAAAAGCATTGTATAGGAGGGAACTATATTTAAAGGAAGATATTACTGTTAACTGTAACATTCCATGGAAAACCATATCTATAGGTAAAGACAAATACTATGGGAATACGACTTTTAATGCTGCTAATGGTGCTGCTAGCCATTTCTTCCTGTAAAAAGGATGAAAAAGAGAATACATCGATCAATGGCACCTGGAGATCTCTAGGATCTGGCTGGAATCTACAAATAGAAGACAGCACCCGGTATTCTTTTTACGATGTTACTCCCTCTTCCTGCCTTCCGGCACGTGAGGGTAATCTTAAGGAGTTAATGGGGGCGTTAGAACTTAAAGAAGATACGCTTTCTCTTTTAAAAGGAGTGATCACCTATAGATTTATACGGGAACAACAATTGCCGGAGCTATGTAGTACTGTTATAGGTGAGGAAAAGAAAAACGACCCGTTGTATAATTTCGAGGTATTTGCTGAAACAGTAAATGAACACTACGCCTTTATGGAGATCAATTCTATAGACTGGAATACACTCTATAAGCAACAAAAAAGCAAATTAAATGAAAACACAACCGATGCAGATCTATATAAAGTACTTGAAGAAACCCTGGAGAAACTTAATGACAACCATGCTTACCTGGAAGCAACAGACGAAGTATATGAAGCTCTTGAAACACAAGAGCCGCATGAACAAAATGATACTTCCGGTGCAGAGGGCCTACCTGAATATGGAGATTTTCAGATAGCAGCGATGACTGCCAAACATCATTTAAAGGAGGAAATGACCAAAGATTCATGGTTGGTACAATGGGGAAAATTGAATGATACCATTGGATATATTCAGGTTAAATCGATGTGGTTATATGCAGATCTCGACATTCCGAAGTCGCTAATTGAAGAAATTGGTTTTGTTGACGCCTACGTGAAGACCTTTTATACAATGTATGAAGGAGATTATATTAAAAAGGAAGAGGAAGGAGTTCGCAAGGTCATGGACCGGGTAATGCAGGATCTTTCACCTATGGGATCCATTGTGGTCGATGTTCGGTTCAATGGAGGAGGGCAGGATGCCGTAAGTTTTGAGATACTGAAGCGGTTCACTTCTGAAAAAATTCAGGTGGCCACGCAAAAATTGAGATATGGAGACCAATTTTCACCCACAATACCTCTGTATGTAAATGGCGCCCCTGAAGCATATAACAAACCTGTATATATACTTACTTCGCAACAAACAGGCAGTGCAGCCGAAGCATTTGCCATTGCGACCATGGCAATGAAGAATGTAAAAAGGATAGGAGCCCCTACCTCAGGAGCTATGTCTACAGCTTTGGAGAAGAAATTACCCAACGGTTGGTATTTCTCTATCTCAAATGAGGTATACATGGACAATGAAGGGAATAACTATGAAAATATGGGTATCCCTGTAGATTATAAGCAGGATTATCCGGAAGACAGGCAAACTTTTTTCAGATACATTGCTAACGATTTAGAAGAAGACCAACAGCGTATTTTAGAGGCGATCAGGCAATTGAGCAGCAAATAATTAATTTAAGGATATACTGTCACTTAATTGAACCGGTGTCCAATGGAAACCTGAAACGAAAGTATGGTTGACCCTTCCGAATCACCTCCATCTTTTCGAACAACATCAGATAGTTTCAGATTGGTCCTGAATTGTACAAACCAATCTTGAACCACATCATATGTGGCCCCGGCGGTAAAACCGGGTGCAATTCTCTTAAATCGATTTCTATTCGTAGTGTCTCCATCGCTGAACTTTGTACGTTCCGTGACCTTAACTCCTAAGTGGATACCACCGCCTATAGTAAAATTATCAACAACCCGATATTTGCCAAGAAAAGGAAGGTTCAAGTAAATAATGCGATCGTATCCTCCATTTAGACTTTGTCCTTCACCGGAGAGATGTGGTTCAAGGCTTAGTATCCATTGGTTATGGACTTCCTTATCGATAACCGCTCCGGCATGTACAAAGAAGAGATAGGAGTTATTACCTACATCTCCAAACATATTGGAAAAGTTGATTCCAGCCTTAGCGGCAAAATTCAACCCGCTAAAAAAATTTCCGGTATTAGCACTTTCATCTTGAGCAAAAGTATTGCATATTAGACCAAAGACAAGAGCGATAAGAAGTACTGTTTTTTTCATTGTGATAGGTTTTAATGGATATTTACTATCTATTGTTTATCGAAATAAAACTAACTTCTAAAATATACAAGAGAAGATGCCTAACGCCCGGAATATTGCGAAATGATAAAACTTCGGACTAATTAGCCGTGTTTTTTTTAAACTGTGAAGGTGTAAGTCCGGTATATTTTTTAAAAACCGTATTAAAAGTAGATTTAGAGTTAAATCCGGCCTCAAGCCCGATGGCTACTAAAGTATAGTTAGAAAATTCAGGGTTTTTGAGGTATCTTTTCGCATCTTCAATACGCAGGGAATTGATGTAGGCGGAAAAGCTCAGGTTGAGTTCGGCATTAATAATTCTGGAAAGGTGGCTTTTACTCAATTGGAGCTCTTCAGCAAGGGATTCTAAAGAGATGTTCGGATCGAGATACCGTCGTTCTTCCAGAAGGATCTTTTCGATCTTATCAATATATCCGTTTTTGGATTTTTTGATCTTTATGTTCTTGAAGTGTGCTTTGGAATAGGACCTGATCTTTTTTCGTTCATTTAAAATTCCGATCTTATGGATCCCAATGTATCCTATCAGGTAAACAATAAGGCTGGTTATCGCGAACATAGGAAGGTAGTACATTTCTACGTTCTTATAAAAAGTGTAGGTATAGATGCTCCACGGAATAACAGTTACCAATAGCAGTACCCAAAGCAATATTTTTATCCACTGCAATTCCACTTTAATAATACTGAAATGGAAAGAATTTTGCTTTTGAATACGGTATATCCTTATGAGTAATAAGATCAATGCCGTCAGGAAAAACGGAATATTTACAAAATCACCGTAGACATCTATCAAATTGGCCAATAGATCCATAAACGGATCATTATCTACCGTTCTCTGAGTAGTTAAAGCAATGAGTTTATATGTCAACGTAACGAGAAGAGCTGCCAGGGCCGGGAGATAAAAAATAGATTCCAGCCTTTTTTCGGTTCTCTCGGGATCGATATAATACATTGCAAAAAAATATAAAAACGGAGCAATTAAAAATGAATAGGGCAGATACACCAGATTAAATACATGCCAGCTAATGATCCCAATTTCATCCATTATATAAAATAAGTTAGACAATGTAAAACTTAAGATGAGTAGCCCTAAATATTTAGAAGCCTTTGTTTTACGTTTTTTATTCAATAGAATAAAAGCACTCAGGAAGAGCCCTTGAAAGATTCCTGCAAAAACCAGACTTATAAAAATAATGGAGTTCAAAAATGAATACTGTTTATGCGTTCAAGTTAATTAATTAATTTGTTTTTTAGAAGGAAAGAATACTCATATTAAATAGGTAATTCAATATATGCCTCATATATTGAATAGGACCATTCATCTACTCAAATGTACTGACCGGCGATTTATTTTTTATGAAGCTCTTTTGTGTTGTTTCTTTAGTTAAAACTAAATCGTAAAAAATGAAAGGATGTATTATTCCGATTGTAATGTTATTAGCGGTCTTTTTGTGTTATTCACAAAAAAAAGATACTGCTGCTTATGCTAAAAAGAACCCGGACAGTAAAATTTTAAAATTTATTAATGGCAATTGGTTTGACGGAGAAACATTTGAGCAAAAACCGATTTGGGTTAAAGAAGGGATACTAAACTTTAAAGAACCTGCACAGCAACCGGATACAATTATCGATCTGTCAGGGAAATATATTATTCCGCCATTTGCCGAAGCCCACAACCATAATCTGGAAAGTAGTTATGGGTTGGAGGAACGCATCAGATCCTATTTGGACAATGGTGTGTTTTACGTAAAATTACTCTCATCAATAAAAAAACGAATAGATCCCTTAATGCATTATTACAACAAACCGGACGGAATAGACGTACGTATGGCACACGCGCCGTTAACCGGAACAGACGGACACCCTATTGCAGTTCGTAAAAGATATCTGGACTATGGATATTTTGACGGCTTATTCAATTCAATTGAAGAAATTGAATCTCATGGCTACGTTACTATAAATACCCTGGATGATCTCAATGAGAAATGGAATCAAATACTATCTTTTTCACCGGATTTCATAAAATTAAATCTTTTGTATTCTGAAGAATATGAAAAGCGGAAAAATGATACGGCTTTCTTCGGAAAAAAAGGGCTGAACCCGATATTAATAAGTGAAATTGTCAAAAAAGCAAATGCTTCAAATTTAACAGTAAGCGCACATGTTGAAACCGCATACGACTTTCACATTGCTGTTACTGCCGGAGTCGATGAAATAGCACACCTTCCGGAGCGGTCCAATGGGAAACTTATTCAGAAAAAGGATGCTATCCTGGCAGCAGATAAGGGTATCGTGATTGTTACTACAGCGGGCCTTGTTACCAAAAAACAAGACCGTCCTAATTATGGCAAGCTGGTGGATAATATAGCGGCAAATCTGAAGCTGCTAAAACAAGAAGGAGTGACCATGGCCATAGGGTCAGATAGTTACAATGACACTTCCGTTGGAGAATTTCAGTTTCTATACGAGCTAGGTATTTTCACCAACCTGGAATTGCTCAATATGTGGACCAAAAATGCAACAAGAACAACATTTCCTAATAGGAAGATAGGGGAGTTGAAGGAAGGTTACGAAGCCAGTTTTTTGGTGTTGGATAAAAATCCTATAGAAGATATTTCCAATATCAACAAACATATTACCACATGGGTTAAACAAGGTGTGTTCTTAAATTGACCCTGCTGTTTGTCATCGGGCAACGTACTGAATTTACAATTACTTCCACTATCTTTAAAGTGTTAATGTCTTACAGTTCTAAAATTTGAAATGGCTCTAATGAACACCAGGCCCGATAAATTTGTCAAACACCTTGTTTTTTGGGTTTTATTCCTTCTGCTGTGGAGCGCCCACGACCTGAACTACCATAAAGATATACTGGGGAACCTGGAAACCAATATGTTCGCATTCATCCCTTACGCTATTTTGGTCTATTTTAACCTTTATTTTTTAATGCCCCGGTTCCTGCTGAATAAAAGAATAACGATCTACGTAGTATTGCTGGTGCTTAGCATCATTATCATCACATGGGGCACATCGTATTACCTTTCATTCTACTTCAAATACATTAATGTGTATGTACCAACTGCAGAATTCTTTGAAAGCCCTCAAGGAAAGATTGCTGTAGTGACAGAGGTCATTCTATCGCTGGGCTTGTCGATGACCCTGTTCTTAACAGATGAATGGTATAGAAAGGACAGGTCTGTGAGAGAAATAGAGAAAAAACAGCTGGAGACAGAACTAAACCTGTTAAAGAACCAGATCAATCCGCATTTTCTGTTCAATTCATTGAATAGCATCTATATCATGTTGGATAAGAATTTAACGGGCGGAAAAAAGATGCTGCTTCAGTTCTCCGAAATACTGAGTCACCAGCTATATGAGGCCAACAAAAAAAGTATCGGACTGGGGCGTGAGTTTGAGAATTTAAAAAATTATATCCATATTGAAAAAGTGAGGCATGAAGACCTGGTGACGGTAGATTACAGCTTTCCGGAAAGCGGCCATAATTTGGCGATCTCCCCGATGCTTCTGTTACCTATTGTAGAAAATGCCTTTAAGCACGGGCAAAGCAGTAAGGGGTATGAAATAAGTATCCAATCGGAAATAACCTCCGGAAATACACTTTGTTTCAACGTAGAAAATACGGTTTCGGCGGAAAACCAGAAGAAACTCCGCAAAAAAGGCAAAGGAATTGGCCTGGCCAATGTAAAACGAAGGCTGGAACTGATCTACCCGAGCAGACATCATTTTAGGGCCGAACAGAATAATAGTAAATTTATAGTGCAATTAAAGATACAACTGGATGAAAATGAAATGCCTGATAGTTGATGATGAACCTCTGGCAAGAGAAGGGCTGAAAGAATTTGTGAAGCAAACCCCGTTCCTTGAACACGCAGGCTCATTACCGTCTGCTTTGGAGGCAATGGAATTTTTAAAGCAACATGCTGTAGATATTATATTTTTAGACATTCAGATGCCGGATATGACCGGCATAGAGCTTATGAAAGCACTCGCTAACCCTCCGCAAGTGATCTTTACTACGGCACACCGGGAATTTGCTTTGGATGGTTTTGACCTTAACGCCGTGGACTTCTTGCTAAAACCCTTTTCATACGACCGGTTTTTAAAAGCGGTGAATAAAGCGATAGCGGTAGCCGGGACCAAAAATGAAAGCAATGATACGCCTAAAGACCACATTTTTATTAAATGCAAGGGAATGATCGTTAAAGTACTTATTGATGATATTCTCTTTATTGAAACTGCCAAAGATTATGTTTTTATACACACAACTAGTGACAAGCATCTTACGTTAGTATCTTTAAAACATATTGAAGAAGAACTTCCAAAGGAAAAATTTATACGGGTACACCGCTATTATCTGGTGGGATTGAAACACGTAAAGAAACTGGAAGGGAACCTGATCTATGTAGGCAGTCATAAAATAAAGATCAGCAGGTCCCTACGCAATCAGGTGTACGAGGCTATTATTGGTAATAAGCTGATAGAGCGTTTGTAGACTTAAGCATAGTTTAATAGCTCAAGGCTTTATTTCTGAAAGCTGATCAATGCTATTCTCAAATTTGTATTTTATTATTTTGAGTGATTGGAAACTCAGTATTTTTTACTTAATTTCCCTAACACTATTATGAGTGATACAAAAGAGTTAATATTAAGAGTAACTAATTCTAAAAGAACTTTTTGGCTGTTTAATAGTATTGCCTGGTTACTTTTTGGGCTCATTTTATTCCTGTCCGGTTTTGGGCATCAATCCTTTCTGTCAACTTTAGTAAGAAATAGCTTGTTCGCTATTTTAGGTTTCGGCTTATCTATTTTATTAAGAAATGCTTATGGGTTCTTATGGAAGAAATACAGTTCTTTCATTATTAACTTTTTCGCAGCATTTTTTCTTTCTTTTATATGTGGTGTGATTTCGGGACTGGTATTAAACCCAATTACTTTTTATGTGTTTCATGGCGGACTAGGAGACCAGCCGTTTTTTGCATTATTTGCAGGAGTACTTAATTTCGGGTTTGTATATATGATCTGGAGTGCTTGCTATTATGGCTTAAAGCAATACATAAAGGCTGACCTAAAAACACCGAACAACAATTATCTGCAACGTATCCCTGTTAATCTCAGCAAGCAAATTCTTTTGATAAAAACAAACGAAGTCACCCATATTGCTGCAGATGGAGACTATGTGAAAATACATGCTCTTGATAAATCCTATCTGTTGCGCAAATCTTTGGGTTCTTTACAAGATCAGTTGGACCCTTCTGTTTTTCATAGGATACATCGTTCAACTATAGTTAATTCAGACTTTGTTTCTTCTTTAAAACCACACATCAATGGTGAATTTTTTGTAGTTCTTTCTAACGGAATCAACTTAAAACTCAGCAGAAGCTATAAGCATATCTTAAAATCATTTGACCTATAAAACCTTTGTCTGACAATTGACCGATTTATAGGTTCATCCTGTCATATTATTTCTTCAATTCAAAGCATTTAACCCTAAAAGGTCATTTTAGTTTTTTGGGAATACTAATTTTAAAGTACCAAAACCAGTAGAAATGATTGTAAAGAAAATGACGCTTATTACTTTTGCAATAGCCCTCACAAACTGCACTAATAAAATAGATACCGTAGACGAATTGATCACTGCCCACATAGAAGCAATTGGCGGCTATGAAGCTATAAAAGAATTGCATACGCTAACTTTTATTGGCACGTATGAAGAAGCTACTTTTAAACAAATACACCGCTTCGATAAAAAACGCCCGTATTTAATTAGAATTACAACAAACTACAACGAAGAAACAGGGACTTATGGTTATTGTGAAGGTTTTGACGGGGCTGCCTGGGAATACAGCTCAAAAATACCAATACGAGTTATCGGTGAGCCGTCTCGGGCACTCAACAATGCTTCAAGATTCGAAAAATCCTATATTGACTATGAAAAAAAAGGACACAAGGCTGAGTTCAAGGGTATAAAAACTGTGAAAGGAATTGATGTATATCATCTTGAAATAATTACTGAAGGAGGTAAGGTGGAAAATTTTTTGTTTGATGTCTCTACATTAATGGAATCTGTTTCAATTGGAAAAGCACCATTTCATGGAGAAGGAGCTGAAATAGAAATCTTTGAGAAACGATCTGGATATCGGCCGGTAAATGGTGTCTTAATGCCCTTTAAAATAGAGTCATTCTCCGGAGAAACCAGATTGTCCCTTATGCAATGGGACAAAATAGAAGCCAACAAAGAAATTCCCGATGAATGGTTTTCTCCTCCTTTGTCAGAAAAGCAAAAGATGTTCAAAACATATCGGGAGAAAATTTTGGATGGAAACATGGATGAAATGCACTCCGGGTATTTGGAATATCACAATTTTTCTAAAAATCAGCTGAACAATGAACTTGCTGTTCAGATAAATACTTTTGGTTATGAACTTATTAGCTATGAACGGTATAAAGATGCGATAGCGCTATTTGAACTGGCAGTAGCTGAATTTCCAAGATCAAGTAACCTTTACGATAGTTTGGGTGAAACCTATTTAAAGATTGGAGATACTCTAAATGCTGTAATTAACTATCGGAGATCTGTGGTTTTAAATCCAAATAATACACATGGAATAGAAGTTTTATCTCAAATTTCTAACTGAGAATTTTACTTCTAGCTTCTTACTACTTACTTCTTACCCCAAAAAAGTGTCCTGATTTATAGGGAGCGTCAAATATGGGTGATACTCCTGCTATTTTAGCGCCCTGTATTGGAAACAATCCCAATCAAAAAGGAAATGAAGATCAGAAAAATTATTGCTACATACAGGTGGGGGTTTTTATTCACCTTCACACTAATTTTACTGGAAGCCGGAATCTCTATACTATTTCCGCTTTTTATTGGTTTCGCAATAGATGATACACTGGCGGGGATGTATAGAGGTGGGCTCCAGTTGGGACTTCTGGGATTGTTAGCCCTTGTCATAGGAGCGGGAAGAAGGTTCTTCGATTCCCGCTTATATGCCAAGGTATTTAAAAAGTATGGAGTTCAGACAGTTTTGAAGACCAACAGTGGAACATCTGTAAAGACCGCCCGCTTAGGGATGCTAAAGGAGGTCATTGAATTTTTGGAAAATTCCCTTCCCGAAATTGTAAGCAGTGTCATTGCACTTTTCGGGGTGATCGTCATACTGGCAACACTCAATATAAATGTCTTCTATGGAAGCCTGGGGGTAAGCTTCCTGGTCTTTTCCATATACCTTGTAAGCAGTAAGCGAACTGTTAGGCTCAACAAATCGTATAACGATGTTATTGAGGAACAGGTAGATGTTATTGAAAATGACGACCGGCTGGGCCATCACTTACATGACCTGATGAAGTGGAACATCAAACTATCCGACCTGGAAACAGTCAATTTCTCCCTGTCCTGGGTGCTTTTAATGGCTTTTTTGGTGTGTTCTATCATCATTGCTATTAACGACGGATTGGTACAATACGGGGCCTTATTTGCTTTGATCATGTATGTATTTCAGTTTATCGAAAGCATTGTAGGCCTGCCATTGTTCTACCAGCATTGGTTACGGCTTGTCGAGATCAAGGACCGGTTGCAGAAATTTGGTTAAGTTAAGAGTAGGGGAAATTGATCTTGCAAGGTTCACGGCTTCCTACTTTATAAAAATAGAATTAATACGAAATATACCGAATGCACTTTTGGTCGAGAGGATGGTGTGTACTTAATAATTAAGCTAAATGATGTGAAATAATGTTTTTAACTATTAAATAATTTTTCGTACTTTGTTAAGTTGAGCACAAAAGCCTATATGAACAAAAAAAAACTAACCTACATAGATTTATTTGCTGGATGTGGAGGACTCTCACTGGGACTCTTCAACTCTGGTTTATGGAAAGGATTGTTTGCGATTGAAAAAAGTAAAGATGCATTTGAAACTTTAGAACATAATTTAATCTTAAATAAAAACCATTTTGATTGGCCAAATTGGTTACCCCAAGAACCACACGATATTAATGAAGTTTTAAAAAGCTATAATCAAGAGTTAAAATCCTTAAGAGGTAAAATTGATCTTGTTGCCGGAGGACCACCATGTCAAGGCTTTTCTACTGCAGGTAAACGGAATGAAAGTGATTTAAGAAACCGGTTAATTAAATCTTACATAAAATTTATTAGAAATGTCCAACCTAAGATTATTTTCTTCGAAAATGTAAAAGGTTTTACTCAAAAATTTGACAAAAATAAAACCAAAGGAAAAGCATATTCTGAATATGTAGAATCTGCTCTAAAAAGAAACGCTGCAAATAAAAATTATTCTGGCTACCATGTTTATGGAAATTTAATTGATTTCTCAGAATTTGGTGTTCCTCAAAAAAGGACTCGTTTTATTTTAGTTGGAATTAGAAAAGATCTTGGAACAAAAAAAGATGTTAAAACCTTTTTTGAAAAAATCAAAAATAACAGAGATTCCTTCCTTATTAATAAGGGAATTGGCATGACTAATAATCTTGAAGATGCCATTTCAGATTTAATAAAAAATGATAACGAAATAATTTCCCCAGATACTCCAAGTTTTAAAGCTGGAACTTACAGTAATGTCCAATCTGATTACCAAAGACTTTTGCGTAGAGAAATAAAGGCAAATGTTATTCCTGATAGTCATAGATTTGCAAAACACAAGAACTCAACAATAGAAAAATTTAAATATATTTTAAAGTTTGCAGAAAAGAACAAAACTATTAATGATGCTATAAAAAATAGATTTGGATTAAAAAAAAGAACAATTATTCCTTTATCGGCTAAAACCCCAACTGCAACAATCACAACGTTACCAGATGATTATATACACTATTGTGAACCAAGAATATTCACGGTAAGAGAATATGCAAGAATACAGTCTTTTAATGATTGGTATGAATTTAAAGGTAAATATACTACTGGAGGGAAAAGAAGAACTCAAGAAGTTCCTCGCTATTCACAAATTGGCAATGCTATACCACCATTATTTGGTGAACAAAGTGGAATTGTACTAGAAACCCTTATTGCCAAATGAAGAATGAATTAAAATTTAAGGTTAGTTCTGCATTAAAGGATATAATAGGTAAAGATTTAATTACTGATGACTTTATTGCAGTTTTTGAACTGGTTAAAAATTCTTTTGATGCTTATGCGACAAGAGTTGATATTACTTTTGAAAGCATAGATACTGATAATGGAAGAATCATCATAAAGGATAATGGAAAAGGAATGAATTATGATGACCTTGTCAATAAGTGGTTATTTGTAGCATATTCTGCAAAGAAAGAGGGGACAGAAGACGCTTCTTTTGATTATAGAGACAATATTTATGTTAATCGTCCTTTTGCAGGAGCTAAAGGAATCGGCAGATTTTCTTGTGATAGATTAGGCAAAACTTTGCTGTTAGAGACCACAAAAAAAGAGAATAACCCAAAAACTGAAGTTTTGTTAACAGAATGGGAAAAGTTTGAATCCGATTTAAAAAGAGAATTTGTTGATATAAGTGTGCTCCACGATTCAATACCATCAAGTAACTATGATATAGAGCATGGAACTATCCTAATAATTGAGGAATTAAGAAGCGACTGGAATAGATCTAAGTATAAAAAACTTAAAGACTCTTTAGCTAAATTAATTAATCCAAGTAAAGGTAGAGGAGAGCAAGATTTTAAAATATTCTTGAACGTTCCAAGCGAATTAGAAGAAGATAAGAATGTTGATGAAGAATATGATAAAATAAATGGTGAAATCAAAAACTTCATTTTTGATGCATTGGGACTAAAAACTACAAAAATATTAAGTTCAATTTCAAAAGACGGTAGTTATGTTAGTACAGAATTAATTGACGGAGGAACTACTATATATAAGATTAAGGAAAAAAATACACTATTTCCTCTCCTGCAAGATATTGATTTTACAATTTATTATTTAAATCAATCAGCCAAGTTAACTTTTAATAGAAAAATGGGGTTAGCATCAAGAAATTATGGGCATATTTTTCTTTACAAGAATGGATTTAGAATTTACCCATATGGTGAACCAGGAGAAGATCCTTTAAAAATTGATGCAAGAAAGGCACAAGGATATAATAGGTTTCTAGGTACTAGAGAAATTATGGGACAAATAGAGATTTTCTCAAATACAGAGCAGCTAAAAGAAACGTCGAGTAGAGGAGATGGATTGATTAAAACACCCGCTTATGAAGAATTGGTATTATGCTTTGAAAATGTGTTGAGAAAGTTAGAGAGATATGTTGTTGATGTACAAAAATGGGGTTATAGTATTGAAGATAATCCTGATTTAGATTTAAAAGAACGAATTTCAGAATTAATTGAAAAATTATCAGGTAGTAATGATTTAGTGTCATTTGAAGTGCCTGAAAATTTCATGGAAATTTTTGATGCTAGCCAGTTTGATAGTGCTGAATCATTAGTTAAAAATTTACAACGTATAGCTGTTGAGTCTGAAAACGATGATTTAATAGAAACTGTAAATGCTGCTACCGAGCGTTTAGAAGAAATTAAAAAGGCAAAAGAAGAAGCAGAAATTCAAGCCCAGCTTGAACTTGAAAAAGCTCAACAGGCAACTGCTAAATTACGTGAACAAATAAGTGAAAACTTATTTCTTAAATCTATTAACACTCAAGATTTTGAGGAAGTAATTAGTTTGTTACATCATGTTGGAATATATGCAGGTACAATAGATGCAAATTTAAAAGGAATTTCTTTGCGAGTGCAAAATGATATACCGTTGAGTATTGAAGACTTGAGAAATATCATACGGTTATTAAGTTTTGAAACAAAAAAAATACTGAATATAGCTTCATTTGCGACAAAAGCCAATTTTAAATTGGACACTGAATATGTGGAAAGTGATTTGAACAGCTATATTCGAGAATATATACAAAACATAATTCCAACAGTTACTGATAAAACGCTAAATATTGATTTAGAACAATATACAAAAGAAGCGTTTATAACAAAATTTAAGCCTATAGAAATTAATATTGTTCTGGATAATATTATAAATAACTCAAAAAAAGCACAAGCTAATAATCTTTTAATAACGCTATTAGAGAATGAAAAAGGTAATTTTGTCGTCAGATTTGAGGATGATGGTGTAGGAATTGAAGAAGAAAATTTTAGTAAAATATATGATTTAGGTTATACTACGACTGATGGTTCTGGTATAGGTCTGTATCACGTGAAAAATATTATAAAATCGATGAAAAGTACCGTTAATGCTAAAAACAACGAAAAAGGTGCAACATTCATTCTTGAATTTAAAAAATATGAAAGTAATTAAACTATTTTGGATTGACGACATGGAAAATTGGGCCGAAGCTGCCAAAGATAACCTTGTTATTGTCGCTAACAAATACAAAATTAACCTAAAAGTTATTCATGCAACTAATGGAGAAGATGTTGTGCAACAATTAAATGCAATAGATTTTGATGGTGTTGTCATGGACTATAATATGGAACCATACAGAGGAGATAAATATATAAATGATATAAGGTTTGAGGAGCATTTAGGCCATATTCCAATCATATTTTATTCTCAAGATAACACTACAGATTTAGAAGCATTGGTAAAGAAACATGCAAATGTAGTTACTATTTTTCGTCCTAATTTAGAAGATAAAATAAAAGAAATCTTTTTCTAAAGTTAAGATTTATTGGTTTCATAAAATTTTGGTTACAGTAATATGAGAGGTGGGCATATTTTAGAAGGTTAAAACTATTAAACCGAATAGTTTAGATATATATTTTATTAAAATAAAGACATTCTTTAGACAAGTTACAAATATTACACTTAGGGCTTTTAGCTTTACAGATTAGTGCCCCAAAATCTAATATAGCCCAGTTGACTTCTTTAAAATTTATGTGATTCACTACTTTTCTTGATAAATCTTGTAAATATGGATCATACCGGATGTCTGATTTTTGTCTTGGACCAAAATACCTTTCCAAGACTCTAGCCATATTTACATCCAAAAGTGGAGAAGGCCTTTTTAAAATAAAAACTTCATAAGCATTTGTTATATATTGTCCCATCATAGAAATTTCTTCAACCTCAGTTCTATTTTTTGGGAAACGTCCTTTACGTTTTTTTAATTCTTGAGCTAACTTATAAAGTCTTGT
Source organism: Flavobacteriaceae bacterium (assembly GCA_028284005.1). Lineage (GTDB taxonomy): Bacteria > Bacteroidota > Bacteroidia > Flavobacteriales > Flavobacteriaceae > JANQOS01. Next base: position 83,948 of record JANQSO010000006.1, read on the forward strand.
TCCTCTTTGATTATATAATCCAAGAGGTCTTAAAGTATCTTTCAATTCCTGTTCACTTGCATTGCCAAGTTGATGCCACGATGAATACTTCCTTATAAAGTTTGGATAAAACTTAGCTACAGTTTCTGCTTTTGTACGTTGTAGCAAGACTTCAGATATAATTTTTTGGTAATTAGTCGCTGATTTATTTCGCCAGGGGAAATGCCTACCATTGGATTTGTACCACAGAAGAATATATTTTTGAAAATCTTTTATCTGTTGATTACTTATAGTCATATTACAAATTTACTAAGCTGAATCATGTTTTCAAACAGTCTTAAAACCTTAATTAAAACAATCCCCTTTAGTTAAAAACTGTTGCAGTGTAGTAATAATGGACAATCAAGAAGTCTTATTCCTATGATTCGCCGGATAAGGCTTAAGCTTCTTTTTAACATCATCGATTTCCTCCTGTAGTTTTTTATTAGCATTTTCAATAAGCTCATTTTGCAGTTTTAGGATACGGAGCAGGTCATGGATAGCGTTTAGGTTTTCCAGTTGTGCGAATACAAGTTGTTCTAATTCGGCTTTGGTATATCTGGTTCTTGGCATAAAAATAAATTTTGTCGCGTAATAGATTATTAAATATTACTAAAATGCATAAAAAGTTATGCAATACGATTCAAATGTATATAATTACATAAACAATTCAAAACAATTGAAAGCACTAAATTTGTTCTAAATGCTATTGATATAGTGTAATTCGCTTCAAATGAGCACTAAAAGACAAATTAACAGAATAAGAGTGGTTTTAGCCGAGAAGGACAGAACCAACAAATGGCTGGCTGAAAAAGTCGGTAAAAATAGAACTACTATTTCTCGTTGGTGTACAAATGACATGCAACCGTCTTTAGAATCTCTTTTAGAAGTAGCAACAGCTCTCGACATTGATATAAGAGAATTATTGGTTTCCACTAAAAAATAATCCGGAAGAATCACTTGCTTAAAAGATCTTTGGCATTTCTCCGTATACACACTCCAAGGAAAAAGAGTAGGGGAGCTTCAACTGCAAAGTTCTTGTTTTCATGTGGTTATATGATGCTTTTTCTATTTCAGTAATAAAAATTGAGAACTTTTTTGTAGTTTACGTAGTATGAAAAAGTATATAGGGACTATACTATTTCTTCTAACATTCCACTTCGCTTTTGGACAGAAAAACCCGAGTTTTTATAGTCTGAAAGGGCACTATGGTTTTATCATTTCACATTCCGAAGAAGTAAGATCCATCTCCCAAACCAATCCGTATGGAATTCAGTTAGAATACAGCCGACTTAAAGTAAGTGATAAAGCCTGGAAAACCTGTTATTGCTACGGCCGTACGGGGCTTTCCTTTGCCTATTTCAATTATGCAAATCCTAGTGTTTTGGGGAGTTCGTACAACCTGATCTATTTTGTGGAACCGTATTTTACCTACAAAGGGCCTTTAAAGTTCTCACTTAGAGGATCCATTGGAGCTACCTACCTGGATAAAGTATTTGATGCAACGACCAATCCCGAAAACTTGCTTTTTAGTTCGCATTTCAATTTTTACCTGGCTCTGTCACTCAATCTCAATTACCATCTAAATGACAACTATGCCATAAATCTGTCTGCAAACTACAGTCACATCTCTAACGGAGGTAAAAAGCAACCCAATAAAGGAATGAACTTTCCAACACTATCGGTAGGTGTGGATAAAATCATAAATTATAGCGGCTTAGATCCCAAACCAAAGGAATTACGGAATCAAAATATGTCCACGAGATATTATGCCGGTTCCTTTTTCAGCTTACGGTCCTCCGGTGGTGAAGCCGATGCGACCAGCCACTTGCTTCTCGGATTCCTGGGCGGAGCCTTACAACCACTGTCCGGTATTAACGGTATCAATGGGGGAGTAGAGGTGTGGTATGACTATTCAGACGAAAAGATCGCCGAAAATGAGATGTTGGATGATTCGGCATTTTCATCTGCCTTAACCCTGGGGCATCATTTCTCTTTGGGAAATTTCTATTTCCTGCAACAAGCCGGTGTATATATCACCCGGCCTAAAAATATACAACCCGAATGGCTATACCAACGGTATTCTTTTTGGTACAGTATTGGAAAGTCTAAAAGATGGACGCTGGGAGGCTCCATAATCGCGTATGGTACGGGAGTAGACCATATGGATGCAAGATTGTTGTATTTTATAAATTAAGAGCAATAAAAACCGGAGATATTAGCCTTAAGTTTTTGTCTGATTAAAAATAACCGGAATCTCACTTTCCATTCCGTTGTTCTGAACAAAAACAACCACTTTTAAATTATTGGCTATACGCTCTATGACTTCAATACGAGAAGCGAAATCACTGTTACCACGTGCCAGCCCTGAAAAAACAAGATCGGCTTTGGCACTTTTGTCAATAAGGATCCCTAAGATGTCCTCTCTATCTTTGATCAGGACATGAATTTGGGCTTCGATCCGAGCCTCCTTAATTGAATACAGTATAAGGCGTTCCCGGGTATTTTTTTCAGCTTCAGAGTTAACAACCGAAAATATATTGATCACCGCCTTCTTCCATTTCCTGTTCAGGCGAATTAAATAGGAGAGAAGCAACATTAAGTCGCCATTTCTGTCTTCCCCGCGCCACCATATATCAATACGCTTATTGGGCCGCTTCGTAAAAGGTTTGTTGCAATGCACCATTAATATATTCTTCCTCGAGTTTGAAAGGTCATTGATCACCTGTAACTCCTGAATTTTACCTTCTTCGGTACTGGACCAGCCAAATACAACGGTATTGGTTTTAACGCCAGCCATTCCGTGTGAGGCTGCTACCTGGTACATTCCCTGCTTCAGGTCGCTTACCACGTTCACTTCGGTCAATGCTTCCAGGCCTTCGGCAGCAAGGTCTTTCTGCATTTCAAATGCGATCTCATTGCGTCTCACCAATTCAGACCTGTCTTCAAACGTGATAAGCTTGGATATGGTCAACAGCCCGCTGTTTTGCCCAAGCATTTCAGTAAACTTCACCAACTGCATATGTCCTTTTAGCTCCCGGACAAACAGAATGATAATAGGCCGCCAGTTACGGGTATGAACCTTTTTGGTATTTAATCGCAGTAAGGCAAACCGACTCAAATGCATCCATATTCCTGTAGAAGCATCACCCCATTGTTGCTCCAGTTTTTTACTTACCAAATAAATAAAGATCAGTGCTTCAAGGCCCAAGGCAAAAACGAAGGCCCAGGGGTTGATCAACCACATGACCACCATAGCTGCTGCTGCGCCCAGTAGCGATACAAACCAGGGTACATGGATCTTTGGGCGGTAGGACGGCTCCTTGATGAGTTGCTCAACGGCAGCGCTTATATTCACAGCCACGTAGAGGGTTAAAAAGAGGACAGAAACATATTGAGCGATCGTATTTAACCCCCCGAGAAAGACAGCGGCTATGGCAATTATTCCGCTTATCCAGGTCGCGATCGTAGGTTGGCCGGACCGTGATAGTTTCGCTAAAAACTTTGGGACCAGTCCGTCCATCGATAAGGCCTGAAGTATTCTTGGCCCTCCTAAAATACTTCCGAAGGCAGATGATAGGACCGCTCCCCATACGGCCGGATAAATGATCCAGGGCCCGAACACGGCCAAGCGTGTCCAAACGGTTACACCGGCATCAGGATCAGCCATTTGTTCAAGTGTCAATGCTCCTGTAATTGCCAGCAGTAACGGAACGATCAAGTAGATCAATGCCCCCGAAACGACAGCTCCAAGCGTTCCTCTGGGAATAGATTTTTGAGGGTCTTTCAAATCGCCACTTAAACCAATTCCTGCCGTAAAACCGGTAACGGCAGGGAAGAAAACGGCAAATACATACCAGAATCCTTCGGGTGCGGTACTATAGCTGGCCACCGTAGTAGGAGCGTGGAGGTCTTGAGTTAGCACACCTATGGCCAAGGCGATGATAGAGGCACCAACAATGATCATAATGGGGATCTGTGATTTTAATACCAACTTCGCGCTTTTCCCCGATAGCGCGGTGATCAAAACAATAAATAATATGGTAAGGCCCTGTAAAGAGTAGTCCGGTAAAATACCTTGACTTTCGGGCCACAGCACTAATATGGCTTCAGAAAGGCCATAACAGTAAAAAGTAACACTTAGTGTACGGCATAGATACAACGGGATCCCAATAGCTCCACCGGGTTCCAGGCCAAGGCTTCTGGAGATCATATAATATTCACCTCCAACGCCCACCTTAATATTCGTAGCGATCGCAGAGGCGCTTAAACCGGTAATAAATGTAATGGAACTGGCCATTAAGACAATAAGGACCGTCTTTATATACCCCACATTTCCAACGACCCAACCAAACCGCAGGTACATGATCAAACCAAGGATGGTCAATATACTGGGCGTATAAACGCCTAAAAATGTTCCAAATTTGTGAGGTTTGCTGCTTTTTTTTACCATATATGCCGAAAGTTGGTTTAAACCCTTGGGCAATCTTTTGATTAAAGATATAATTTATTTTGATGTTATGGATAATAGGAGAGATGCCATTCAAACAGAATTCTAGGAAAACTTAGGAATTATTCGTATATTTCTTATCTAAGAATTACACTGGTAGTTCTTATACTTTTCTCCCCTCTAATTTTAAAAATTTCCGTTATGTCCAATGCAGCAAAAGCCAAGCGTATCATGGAAGATGTCTTTCATGGAGGCCAAATTGATACGATGAATGTAAATGAGATCATCGACGTCAGGGATCAACTGTCAAACCTCTGGTCACAAATAAATGGTACAGAGATCACGGTGGGTATGACAGAAGCACAGGTAACCGATGCCATAGGCCAACCATGGAACACCATTGGTGATGTGTGGTACTATCCCTCTGCGTTCTCGCAGTATCACTACAGTATTGAGTTTGACTCTGGTGCAGTGAAAGAAACCGATTTTGTAACCTTAATGATCTCTTGATATGGCTTTTGAAAATGAAACTACTTTTATCGATGGCCTGAAAACCACACCCGATCAGGAGGCTGTTATAGACGCTCTCTTCAACGACCCCGATTTTAAGAAGATCTGGGACTACCTTAAGAACTGCCAGAAGGTTATTGTACTTGACATCCGCCCGGGATTGACAATTGATGGTGTCGAACGGTTTGGAGGATATAGTGGTGGCGGACGCAGAGGAAGATTGATCATCAACCCGACCAAGCCGGAGCACGTCAATAACCCCATGGAACTGGCAGATACCATTATTCACGAGTGCATTCACGCGGTGATGGATCTGCGGGATGATTGCGGTTACACAGATTATCCGTTTAGCAGGGATATTCACGAGCTGTATAATGACCCCAACATTCAAGGCCCGCCTACAAACGAAAAGGAGGACGCTGACCCAAGGGATAAAGATTACCTGGATAATCACTACGGGGATGGCGCCAGTAATCCTGATGACGAATACATAGATATTAATGACCATGCACAAAGGCTTATCATACGTATTATACGACGGTTGATGACCCAAACCGGTAAAGGAGACGAAACCCTTACCTTCGAGAATGAGAGAAAACGCAACCCCAAGCCTAAGAACAAAGGTTGTTGTGCCGGAGTCTTCTTATTTTTAATTGCAATAGCTTTTGTTGTTCTTGTATTGTAGTGTTCTTCGGTATGCGCCAACCTGGGTATCTCGAAAAATTCAAATGTAATTTATTCAAAAGTTTCTTATACAATTATTAATAAATAATAATTCTATAAACTAATATTAGGAACGTGTCGGCTGTATTATAACTGCTAACTGTAAGTTCTTAAGTTAATACCGACTTGTATACCACAAATTTATAATCTAAAAAATCGTTATGAACATGAAATCACAAATTAAAATTGCCATGAGCAGTATTTTAGTAGTACTCGTAGGTATACTTTCAGCGAATGCTCAACATACAGATGCTAAATCAGCAGAATTATTAAATGCTTTAATAACTGTAAATGGTGGTTACGAAGCATTAGCAGCCAAAAAAGATGTTCAATTTCATTATGTCTATGATAATTTTGATAAAGGAAAAGATGTTTCAACAGAACGTCACATCTTTCATGGTGAACATTCCTGGGCATCTTATGAGCAGCATGACCTGAATGTCATGCCCGGAAAAAAAGGGACCGCCGTACAATCATATGTAGATAACAAGCCGGCATTAACCCTGGATGGAAAAGTTATCACAGACCCGAAAGCAATTGGCGGAACTATATTTTTACGTAAAGTAAATTTTTATTGGTTCACCATGATGTACAAATTAATGGACCCGGGTACAAACTATAAATACCTTGGTACGGAAAAAGTAGGAGATGTCACGTATGATAAGGTAAGCCTTGTTTATGACGCCGATATTACCAAAAAGGAAAAAAACGATGAATACATCTTATATTTCAACCCTAATACACATTTAATAGATCAATTTTATTTTTCACTGCCGGATTGGGGAATTGAAAAACCTATATTAAAAATGACCCTGACGTATGAAAAAGTTGACGGTATTTTAGTGACTACGGTACGAAAAGGATTTATGCCTAATGAAAAGGGAGACTATGTGCCTATTGGTGAATATACTTTTAGTCAAATTAAATTCAACAATGGTTTTAAGAAAGAGGACTTTATGTTGAACTAAAAATAAAACAGATTACTTTACAGAGCCCGTCAATACTGATGGGCTTTTTTGTTGCCAGATTTTCAGTGAAGGAGGGTAGGAGTATAGTAGAAAGGTATTACCTTCTAATATTTTAAATAAAAATTAAAAGTTACATTTACATTATAAGAAGTAACCAACACAATTAAGTATGCTAATAAAAAAGAATTATTCTATTCGTGAGATGGCCTGGTGGACCCGTTTTGAAACCCTACTGTTTCTTATCATCATTGTTTTTTGGGTCGCCCTTTACAATTTTTTCGATATCACCTGGTTTAAAATTCCCTGGACGCCTTTGGCATTGATTGGTACGGCAGTGGCTTTTGTAATTGGTTTTCAGAACAATGCAACTTATGATCGTATATGGGAAGCTCGAAAGATTTGGGGTGGCATTGTAAATACATCCAGGACCTTTGGAATGTTTGTACAGGATATGGTTAGTAATGAATATGCAGAAGAGGCCAAAGCAGATGACCATTTACAAAACGAGATCAAAACCTTGACCTACCGTCATATTGCCTGGATGACTGCTTTGCGTCATGCTATGCGAATGCAAAAACCATGGGAAACTACCATCAATCACAGGACCAATCAGGAGTGGGACCTTAGACCGCCAGAAAAAGAATCTTCTTTAGAAATAGATCTAAAGCCCTACATTTCAGATGCCGACTTTACCTATGTCATGAATAAGAATAATAAGCAAACAGCCTTATTGTACTTACAGTCACATCATTTAAAAAAGCTAAAAGAGCAAGGCTCTATTTGGGAATTTTCTTTTTTGGAATTAGAAAACGTGCTTCAGGAATTGTTTACGCTTCAGGGTAAAAGTGAACGTATTAAGAATTTTCCGTATCCAAGGCAATTTGCAACACTCAACCGTTTTTTCATGTGGATCTTCGTGTTGCTTTTACCCCTTGCTTTAATACCTCAATTTGCTGAAATAGGGGCTGATATTTCAGATAAGAACCCGCTTATTGGTGAATTGTTCATCTGGCTTACAATTCCTGTTTATGTACTTATTGCCTGGGTCTTTCATACTATGGAGCGTATAGGAAGGACAGGGGACAATCCTTTTGAAGGTACTGCTAATGATGTGCCCATATCTACCATTGCCAGAGGTATAGAAATTGACCTTCGTCAAAATTTAGGGGAAGCAAAAGAGAGTATTCCGGATCAGTTTGATGTAAAATACCATACGCAATTGTAAAGAAAGGGTATAGGCAATTATTTATGATAGCTATAAATTGTATTGATAATCAAAAATTTAAAATTGCTATTTGGGGCTATCAGTTTCCAAAAATACTCTATAAGAAATATGATTCCAATTGGTTACGAATTTATATAGAGGTTGATTCTAAAATGGGAAAATGGGAAGCAATTGACCCCTGTCTTTTAACATGGGAATTTGAAGAAATTACGAATTGGTTAAAAGCTATCAAACAGTGTGAAAGGGTGGAGGAGCATTTAGAGTTTATAGAGCCTAATTTATCATTCTCACTGACTGAAAATTCTGATAATTTAGTAAAAATAAAAGTCCATTTTGACTTAGAATCAAAACCACAAAGTGCTAAAGAAGATGACAAGTTTTTTATTGATTTTATAGTTGATCGTGAATTGGAACTTGGTGGATTGATAAAGAAATTCGAAATGGAATTATCCAAGTTTCCAATGAGATCTTAGCATTACTTCCTGATTTTAATGAAATACAAATGAATGGGTTAAATTGCCTTAATTCAAATAATTTTCCTGTTTATAAACTTCTTCAAAAACACTAAAAAACTCCGACGAATAACAAATAATACAGACAAAATGCATATTTAAGTCGGAAAAAGCCTACAAATACATATATTTTTTCTAAATTGCTTTTGTTGAGTGCATTATAGGTAAAAATTTAAAAATGTCCCCTATGAAAACAATTGTGATTATAGTTGCATTGCTACTGGCGATCCCCGCTCTTAAAGCGCAAAAGAAAGAAATTAGAAAGGCCCAACAGGAAGTAAAGGCAGGAAATTTTGCCAATGCCGCTTCTTATTTAAGTGAGGCAAAAAGAATTTTTGCGGCTGCAGACAATAAAACACGTTCAGAATATTATGTGGTTGAAGCCGAAATGAGGCTTGGAGAAAAGGCACTAGATGCAAAACAGATAGAATTAATCTCTCAATCCTTAAAACTTGCAAACCGGTATGAGATAACTTCATCACTTCAAGCTAGAATTTCACAGATCAATTTAAAGATCAAAGGGTCTTCAGCAATTATTGCGGCGAGTGAGTTTACAAATAAAAACTATTCAAAAGCCGCTACGCTATACAAAACGGCCTACCAATCTTCGCAAAATAATATGCATCTTCTCAAAGCTGCCAGATGTCATTTACTGGCTGAAGAGTATGATGATGCTTACAAAGCATATAGCAATCTGTTTAAATTAGGATTTACCAATGCCAGGACCCAATATGTAGCCACCAATGTATCATCTAATATAAAAGAGGCATTTTCTTCAAAGTCGGCTCGAGATGAAGCTGTAGCCGAAGGTTTATACAAAAAACCAGAAATTGTTACCACCAACAGCAAACTACCGGAAATATTACGAGGGATCACAGCGGCATCCCTACCTCTTAATAAAAAATACGAAGCTGCGGCTATTATTGATAGGGCAGTAGCTAAAATGCCGGAAAACAAGGTGCTACTGAACCAGGCCTCTCATCTTTACAGGCAATTAGGCGCGCATGATAAATACAATGCTGTTGTAGATCAACTTATTAAAGAAAATCCTAATGACCCGATCCTGTATTATAATTCTGCAGTGGCCAGTGGACAGAATAACGATCTTGAAAGGGCAAAAAGATTTTACAAAAAAGCGTTGGCGATAGATCCTAACTATATAAATGCCAATGTAAACCTGGCTAAGTTGCTTTTAGAACAAGACAAAGTGATAAGTGACGAAATGAATGCATTAGGAGATTCTGAAGCTGATGATGATCGCTATGAAAGATTAAAGCAAAAACGTGTCAATCTGTACTATGAAGTGCTTCCGTATGTAAAAAGTATTGTAACGTCACAGCCCCGAAATGAAGAATTTGCTAAAAAACTGAAGAATATTTATAGCTTTATAGGTATGGATACCAAATTAGTTGGATTAGAAGAAAAAATAGACGATTAGCGAGCCATTAAACAATTCTGATAAATAGATTTTCTTTTAAAAGTTTTCTTCTCCAAAGCTTTTTTACTAAAGCTAATTGAACACTTTTTAGACGACGTGGTCACTGAGCTTGTCAAAGTGTAGGAGGGAAGCATAATGCGGGGTAGATCGAAGTCTTTCGGCCTTCGTAGCTAAAACTACTTCAGTGTGAGTTTGTGAAATGGGTATCAACTATTTTTTAACTTCCAATTTTTCAAAAACAACCACCTTATACATGGCACTTACAGGCACCTTCTTATCTGCAATCAATACATAGGTTCGGGTGGCCTTTGTAACTCTGTTCAGATTGGCGATATAGGATTTATGCGTACGTTGAAAATTTTCAGATAATAAGGTAGTGATATTAATAAGGGTTTCGGAGATCAGGTACATTCTGGTATCGGTAAAGATTTTTAAATAATTTCCAAAACTTTGTATGTAGAGAATAGATGCAAATGGAATGGTAATGGGCAACCCATCATGCTTTATGGCCAGTTCTTCTTTTTTAGCGTTCGTTTTGGGCTCTGCTATTTTTGAAGCCGAAACTTTGTGTATGGCTTGCAAAAAACGTTCAAGTTTTATGGGTTTTAATAAATAATCCACCACGCCAAAGTCATAACTTTCTAATGCATATTCAGAATATGCCGTCGTTAAAATTACTTTGGGGGACGCTATCATAGAACGTAAAATTCCCATCCCATCGAGTTCTGGCATTTCTATATCCAGAAAAACGAGGTCAACTTTATTTTGCTGTATAAAATTCACGAATTCAATGGGATTCCCGGTGCTTAGTACGAGTTCAAAGTTGTTTATTTTAGAACAATACTCTTCCAGCACTTCACGCGCTAACAATTCGTCATCAACAATGGCAATTTTAATCATTCCTGCTATTTTGTTATATCAATGGTTAAATGTACCTGGTATGCTTTCTCCGTATCATTGATCTCTAATATATGGACATTAGCATATAGTAGGTTCAATCGCCGCTTCACATTTTCCAGTCCCATGCCTGTTCTTGTCGATTGGGCAACCGTACTATGTTTTGAATTTACAATAGTAACATGAAGCCTGGAATCTTTTATGGAAACATTCACATCAATGGTACTCTGTTCATTGGTAGCTTGTGCCCCGTGTTTAACCGCATTTTCAACAAAGGGTATGAGTAACATGGGCGCTATTTTATAATTAGATACTTCTCCCTCAATTAAAAACTCAATCGTACAGCGCTTGCTTAACCTCTTTTCTTCAAGCAGTAAATAGTTTTCTATAAACTCTAACTCTTCTTTTAACGAAACAAGGTCTTTTTTAGCACTTTCTAATTGATAGCGCATTAATTCTGAAAGCTGCATGACAACCTCAGACGTCTCGCTGGATTGCTGCCTGGAAAGGGCATAAATACTATTCAATGAATTAAATAAAAAATGAGGATTTACCTGTTCCTTTAAGTAGTTTAATTCCAGCTCCCTTTGCAATTTTTCTTTTTCACTGTTTTCTCTTTGAATGCGTATGTTTCTTCTTAAAAAAAAGAGGGCCATACCCGCTCCGGTAGTATAAAGAAGAAAGAAAAAGAATTTAGAAACACCTAGCCAGCTATCTTTCTCAAACCCCCGTATATACGCAACCAAAAGTATACTGCCAATGAGTAAGAGGCCATATAAAAAGTAGCGCTTTTTATCTAAAATAAAGGGAATGAGAAGAAAATGATTTATCCATATAACGGCCATAATTACAACGGCATAGCCAAGTCCCCATAGATAAAAAGAATAGGTGGTTTCAAATCGATCCCGTATCATCCATCCACTTAACAGTTCAAGGAGAAGTACCAATACAAAGGCGCCTATATTAATAAGCAGGGTATTTCGTAACGAGGTTTTCATCATAATCCCTTAGATGTATTAAAAACGGAATAAAGATACTGTCTAAAAATTCAAAGTTTCATAATTTCTGTATAAAGACTGCATATCCATGATGAAATGATTTTATCATTTAATTGATCCGTTGATACAATTCCGAAAATCAAACACCCAGTAAGCCCTACTTTTAGAAGGTATTTAGTGAAAAGCTAAAGGTCAATATATATCATTAATAAAAAGAAAAATTCAAAATGAGAGTCATTAAATTAGTAGTACTAACGCTAACAATAAGTATGAATACTGCCTATACGCAGCAGAATACTGCAAAAGAAATCACAGGAACAACACAAAGTGCTTCCTTTGTAGCACCACAGATCCAGGTAGTCCCGATAAAAGATCCGAACACAGGTAAGAACTACGAACTGTATATAGAGTTGCCTGAAGATTATGCTGAGAACACTACTAAAATGTATCCTGTCCTTTATTATACCGATGCTATATGGCATCTCGAAATGCTCTCCGGATCTGCAGAGTATATGTTGGAAGACGTTATTCTGGTCGGAATTTCGTGGCAGAAGGACATAGCAGAAGATTTAAGGCAGGAGTATGGAGCGCACGCCAGCCGATTTACCGATTATTCATTCTGGAAAAAGACAAATCCCAATCATCCCAAAATAAAATTTGGCGATGCCGAAAATCATTTGGCATTTATCAGGAACAATGTGATTACCTATGTGGATAAAAACTATCGTACCAATTCTAACAGTCGTTCCTATTTTGGGTACTCACTAAGTGGTGGATTTGGAGCTTATATATTACTCACGCAAGGAGATACTTTTCATAATTACGTTCTTGGTAGTCCATTGAGCAAAGGCACAATATCTTATCTATCGGAGATTAATGCTAAACGGGTAGCTAACCGGTCAAATGATAACAAGACATTGCATCCCAATGTATTTATGGCATACGGAACCTTAGAGGAAGATAGGGGAGGAATTACTGATGAATTTATGGAGTTACTGAGGGATAGAACAGAATTAAAGGTATCCATACAAAATAGAACCATTGAAGGGGATCATCAAACCGCTTTCCCAAGGATTGCAGTAGAAAGTGTCGCCTGGCTGTCATCTGTGATGACGTATGTGGCACCTGAAAACTATGAGGCCTCATTTCGGGAAATTCCTAAACTTAATAATGCCTTTATTAGCACAACTCCGGAGGATAGAAAAGATGGGATATCTGTTGGTAAATTATCGGTAGATAGTAATGACCAAAACGCAATCCTTAATCTTGCTCAAGAAATTTTTGATGACAAATATGGGAACTACGATGCCTTACTCATTTCACACAAAAACAAACTTGTTTTTGAGTCCTATTATAAAAAAGGTCGTATCAATTTGCCACATGGACAAGCTTCTGCAGTAAAAGGTTATACTAGTTTGATCTTAGGAAGAGCCATTCAGCTAGGTTATTTAACCATGGAAGATCTCGAAAAACCTCTGATTCATTTCTTGAAAGATTTAGATCCTAAAAAATTCACACTAGGAGCTGAGAAAATCACCCTTCATAAGGCATTAACAATGCACGGAGGATTGACGATCGACAGAGAAAAATGGAAAGAAGTTGAAAATGATTCTGTTCGATTAAAAGGGCAGGGGTTGGTACAGACGCTTCTTGAACGTAGCAAGCCTATTACCAATGAGACTCAGACATATTTATATGGTAATTTTAATCCCATGATGGTTATGACGGTTATTGACGCCGTTGTGCCTGGAACAGCTGAGAACTTTATACAAGAAGAATTTCTTGACAAACTGGGTATTACCGATTACAAATGGTCCAAACATGCCAGTGGTTTACCACAAGCAGGATGGCAAGCCAGTATCGTGCCCCGCGACATGCTAAAATTTGGGTATTTAGTGCAAAACAAGGGTAAATTGAATGGAGAACAGTTCATTTCTGCCGCCTACCTGGAAAAAGCCACCAGTGGTATTGTAAGACCAGCAATAGATTGGATGCCTAAGAATTATCTCTATGGGTATTTTTGGTACCACACACCGGTAAAGGTCGGCAACAAAAGCTATGATATGACATTGGCCTGGGGAGGTGGTGGACAGCGGGTTATGGTCGTAGAAGAACTTGACTTGACCATTGTCATCTCAGGTTTTGACCGGGATGATGACAAAATCATGAAACCTATTTTTGAAACCGTCGTGCCTGTATTTGTTAACCAATAATTCGTTCTTTTAAGGCTAAAATAGAATGGTAAGATTTGTAATAACCCCAGGCATGATCTGGGGTTGTTTTTTTATTGGTAGTTGTTAGGACTCTAACGCTCAGAACGACATCAAAGCAATTTTACATAATGGCAAATTATAGTTACATTTTAATTCTCCAAATGCTAATCGCTGAGAATCGTTTAAAAAATAAAATCTTGATAATTGTAAAGAATATCCAAGTTTACGCGAAGCTCTATTTTACATAGTATCATTATAGCTACATAGAATACACACGTTAATCGCCAGCGCACCATCATTCTTATAATATCGCTTCATCCACTGGATAAACCAATATTATAAAATGTACTATAATGTCCTGCGTTATGTACACTTTGCTTAGGAAAAAAGTAAAGTGATAACGCAATTTTCCTGGATTTTTTCTTTCCAAAAAGTTTCTTTAAAAATGTAATGGAATACTCTTTGCCCGAAGCGACGATAGGAGTGTAGTGGGAATGTGTATGGAATGTGATTATTTGCTTTAATTTTTAACAAATCACGGAATTACGCAAAAAAATACTTGTTGATTTTCTCTAAATTTATAGCTATACAAAAAAGTTCATGAAACCATCAGAATTATTAAAAAATATATTGGAAGAAGAATCAAAAAGACTCAAAGATCTCTTCGACTATCCAAGCTACTTAGCTATTCATAATTTAGTTAGAAGAATGGATGTGGTGATTTCATTGACATCTAGAAACACTAAAAGTTTGCAAGAAGATTATTCAGAATTTAGGGCTTTTTTTGACTATGGTTGGTTACCTCTACTTAAACATTATTATTCTAAAATTAATTTAAAAGATAGACTTCCATTCACATTAATGACTCAAGAATTAATTACTCTTTGTGATTCTAGTGTTTCGTACAGTGGGAAAATAGAGTTTTGCAAACAATTATTGAATTATGAAAAAGCCGATTTAATAAAAATAAATAGAGTAAATGAAAGAGAGTTTTCATTTGCCTATTTACACAAAAATTCTGGTATTGAACGATTTGATAATAAGAGTTTCAGTTTTTACAAAGATCGCATTGTTGAAAGGATAATAGAAGTAAAGAAAAAAGAAAAGCCATTTGATGAAAAACTAATTAGAAAAAAAGTAAAAAACATTGTTAGCAGTCCAGATGGTAATATGATTGTTTATCATACTACTGAAGAAATAGATGATTTTTATAATCAACAAGGTCATTTCCATATGTTAAGAACTCAAGGTTATGATGAATTTGGCAATAAAGACAGTTTTGGGGGGATTGAGTATTGGAGATATGTTGACCTCGTAGAATTATTTATGGGTACCGCTCTGATGAGAATTGATGCTTGTTTGGAATTAAAAGAAAAGGTAAAAACAATTGATTTACACAATACTCTATCATATACGTATTATAAAAATAAAATCGTTCAAACTTATTCGAATTATCTTGGTTTAAGTAAGGAAGTTATTGAGCAGATAATGTCTTGTCTTACATTAACAAAGGATAATTATGAATCCTATCTTGATTATCCGTCAGCACCACCACCAATGTTTTTTGAAGTATCAGATAATTTATTAATTACTTCTATTGCTGGGTGTTTAACAAATCCAATTATCTTATTAAATAAAGAGTTAAAAAGAAAATATAAAAAAGATTATGATAAGGCTGTCAACAATAGAGAAGACAGGTTTAGAAATGAATTATTTATGTTTTTCCAAGATAAAAATATCATTAAAGTTCCAAGAGGTGTAAATATTTCTTTTAACAATATCCATACTGATATCGATGCCATAGTTTTTGATATTAAAACAAAAACATTAGGTCTTTTTCAATTAAAATGGCAAGACAGATATCACCATTCAATGAAGGAAAGATTTAGTCGAATTAGTAATTTATTTGATAAAGCTAATGAATGGATTGGAAAAATTAAATCTTGGGTTGAGAATAACTCTGATAAATCAATCATTAGTTCACTACAAATCAATAACCAACATAAGGCTTCACCAGAAATAAGAGAAGTTTTCATTTTTGTGATTTCTCGTAATCAGATGAATTTCACAGGAGTAGAACTGGATAATTCAGTAGCTTGGAGTTCTTGGTATCAACTTATAGAATCACAAGCAAATATTGAGTCCAATATAGCTAATCCAATAAAAGAAATGTACATTAAGATTAAAGCTCTAGAACCAAAAAACAGGTTGAAAATAGATAAATTACCTCAGAAAGGAAATTTAGAGGTTGAATTAGGAAATTATAAAATATATCATAAACAGTAGGAGCAAAGTAGGAATGGGTATCTTTGTACTATGTCAGATGTACACTCGAAACAAGTTAGAAGTTATAATATGAGCCGGATAGAACAAGTGTATAGAAATTTTAAGCATAGATTTCAGCCAGGAAAAATTTTATACTCTTGTGGCAAGCTTACGAGAATGTCGTAGAAAAAAATCTTGCAGGATTTTCCATGAATACGAGAATTATAATACAAAGGAAAAGGTTTAGCTTTTTTTGGTGTGGCCAGGCGTTGGCAAATTGTGTGTAAAATAAATTGTGACAACAATTTGATTTTATAAAACAATCTAGCGGCTGGGCGCGGCAATTTTACATAACGGCAAATTATAGGACAAATAAGTTTGTGCAGAAATTCTAAATGCCCAAGCTAAATACTTCAATAATAAGGACAGAACATTTTGGGATATTTTACATAATAGAGAATTATAGCTTACGAATGTGGTAAAGACAGAGTATTGCAAATAATATCATTACCGATATAGAGCTAAAGCTCATATATCTGATATTATATAAAATAGCACAGCTATGTGCAATTTGCTACTATATAGCATTTGTACTATAATTTATATTATGTAAAATAGAATATTTTGAAACCCACCTATTCAAGTGTTCTTCTCTATCATTATTAATTCTTAGCTGGGTCTAAGGCATCCTTCACCGCTCTTTCCTTTTGGCGATCGTTTTGTCCTAATACGCTACGTTCATTATTGGGAACTCTTATATCAGGTTTGGTACCAACTCCGTCAAACAAATTTCCATCTTGTTGAAATGACAATGCCCTGGATAATTTTACCAGAAGTCCGGAATGCTTGAGTGTATACTCTTTAGAATTGCCACTACTGCTATCCGGTTTGGTTCCCACCAAATGTACATTGCTCATTCCCTTAAATGCACTCGCAAATACCGATGCTGCACTAAACGTCTCCTCACTAATTAAAATATACACCGGTTGTCGGTAATATACTTCCGGTCGAGATCGTATGATATAATAGCGAGGTGGCCCAAATATATTCTCTGGAATCTGAACCTTAGGCGTAAAAATATTTTCAAATTGTGTGATGGCTTGCTTGTCCTCATTACTCCATTGCGGACTATCAGCCAGATAAATTTTCTTTCTATCCAACGACTCATTGTTGTCCTCTGCGGTTTTCTTAGGATATACCACATTGACCACCTTGGGCGATTGATCCGGGGGTAAAATATAATCTGACAACAGCTCCAAGACATCTCGTTTTCCGCCACGATTGTAGCGTAAGTCAATGATCAAAGCATCCGTCCCCTGAATCTTATTCTTAAAAAGTGCATCAAATTGCTCCTGAAATATATTTGCCTTCCAGCCAAATTCTACCATTTTAGGAATTCTCAAATACCCAATATTACCATCTAGCTTTGTAAATAATTTTTTCACTCGTACCTGGTTAAAATCCTCTATCAATCGCTTTACTTGCCTCCTGGGTTTCGGATTGTGTGCAGCTACCTTTTTATTGGTAGCATTTATTGGTACCTCTTTACTTTCACCTTGCTTATTTTCTAATCTCACCGTATACACATCTTCTACCGATTCTCCATTAAAAAAACGATGAAATCCAATTTTATTGAGAATTTTAGCTCCATTAACTCCTTTTACGGCTTTAGGAGCCTTAGCATCTTTTACATGATACTTTTTAATTAAATCCTTTACTGCAACTCCATTAATATGGGTAAGAAATGGAAAGCCCTCATGATAATAATTATACTCTCCTTTAGTAGGTGTCTTTTTTAACCACACGATACCGTTGGGAGTCCATACCAATATTCCGGGAAGGTTTTTTTTCCCTTTTACATGATGCGGAGTTAAACCTTCATACTTCACATACGCATGGCGATCTCCCAGTTTTCCTACTATTTTCGCCATTTCATGTGCCAAAAGCATTTTCTGCACCGGTCCCTTCTGCTTCTGTATTTTGTTTTTCAATTTGGTAATGGCCTTCTCGTAGTCAACCCGATCCAATTCGGCAAAAGCTGATTCTTTATCCAATAACTCTTTTAACTGATTCAAATCGGCTAACGCCTCTTCCTTGGTCACTGTCTCCTTTTTAGTATTGTCCTTTTGGTTAGGCTGTGCCTGCATAGTTCCCAAAAAACCAAAAAGGAACACTCCTAGAATAATAGTTCTGATAAATGGTTTGTGATATACCTCTTCCATGGTTATTAGTTTTAAATTGAATCTTTACAAATATACCATATACCCTCAATATCAGTAGATTGATTACTAAAATGATTCCCTTAATCGCTACTGTATTTTATGCAATATCCGTAGGTATTCTCCGTTCGAAAAGCCGTATTTTTGTGTCGTGCAACAGACCACCTCCCAAAAGTCCCAATTTGAATTTGTAGCCCTCATGGCTTCGTTAATGTCGGTCGTTGCACTTGCAATAGATGCTTTACTGCCGGCTCTGGATATTATCGGGATCGCTATTGGAACCACATTGCCTGCAGATAATCAGTTGCTCATCACCATGATCTTTCTGGGTCTTGGGATCGGCCCGTTGGTCTTTGGCCCTATCTCAGATAGTATGGGTAGAAAACCCATCGTCTATATGGGATTCCTTTTATTTATCATCGCCAGTTATATCTGTGTATATGCTGCAAGCCTGGAACTAATGATCGTCGGCAGGATCTTACAAGGGATCGGCCTTTCGGCACCAAGAACCATTAGTATCGCTATCATCCGGGATATGTACAGCGGAGATCACATGGCACGGATCATGTCGTTTGTAACCGTTGTGTTCATACTGGTACCTATTATCGCTCCCGCCTTAGGGAAATTTGTCCTGGATCATCACAGCTGGCAAGGGATCTTCCATGTACAGGTGATATTTGGCGTCCTGGTATCACTTTGGTTTTGGAGGCGGCAATCCGAAACCCTGACAGAACAAAACCGTATCCGGTTTTCTCACCGGATCTTTATAAACGGATTCAGAGAAGTGTTACGTCATAAAATAACGATGAGCTATACCCTTATTTCCGGATTTATAGTAGGTTCCTTCCTGGTCTATTTAAGTAGCTCACAGCAGATATTTCAGGAGCAATACCAACTCAAGGAAGAGTTCCCTTATATCTTTGCGGCTCTTGCCATTGCTATAGGTTCGGCTATTTTCCTCAACGGGACACTGGTCCTGAAATTCGGAATGAAAAGACTCATTACCGCTTCCCTCCTGGCATTTTTTGGGATTCCGTTGCTCTATATCATTTTGTTCTTTAATTCACCCAACCCCAGCATAGAGATATTGCTCACTTTCTTTGCATTACAGTTCTTTGCAGTGGGGTTTCTATTTGGGAACCTGCGTGCTATGGCCATGGAGCCTGTGGGTCATATTGCAGGGATCGCGGCTGCTATTACAGGATTTATATCTACTGTTATGGCAGTTCCTATCAGTATATTTATCGGACGCTTTGTCGTCGATACCACGCTCCCCTTATTTATTGGGTTTCTGGTTTGTGCCCTGTTGTCTATAGGAATTCTTTTGTATGTAAGGAGGGTTCGCTAAAGTGAACTAGTCAAATTTGTAATACCCACACTTTAAATAGGCTCCTTCTTTAAAGGTGACCGGATGGTCCACATCATGGGTTGCACTTTCCTGCAGTCTGTATTTTCTGGGTTGTGACCTTAAGGCCGCTTCATTGAGCTCAAAAAAAGTATCCGCAGGTATTCGTGACGAACAGGACGCCAAAACTAGGATCCCTTTCTTTGCTGTGAGTTGCGCTCCCAGTTGCGCCAATTGCGTGTATTTCTTTTTGGCCCTTTCGATCTCTTTCTGACTTTTTGCAAAACTCGGCGGGTCAATAACCACAATATCAAATACTTTTTTTTGCTGAATTAATTCCTGCAATACTTCAAAAGCGTCTCCTGTTATGGTCTTATGAATTCCGCTGTGCTTATTTAGTTTGCCGTTCTCAACTGCACTTTCCAATGCCTGAGCACTAATGTCAAGACTCGTCACCTCTTTAGCTCCATTCGCTAAAGCATGTACGGAGAACCCTCCGGAATACGCAAATACATCCAATACTCTTTTTCCTTTGGAAAGCTTTCCAACACGTTTCCGGTTATGCCGGTGATCCAGAAAATACCCGGTCTTATGCCCTTTTATCACATTCGCCGAAAAATGCACGCCATGTTCTGTAAAAGGAACAACTTCATTTTCCAATTCACCATAGATCACTTGCCCGTCCTTTAGCTCAAAAGTATCTGTTGCTTGCAGATTCCTGCTTAATCGCAGCACAATAACATCACATCCGGAAACTGCGATCAGTTGCTTCAGTATCATTTCCAAATATGGAAACCAGATGGCAGAATAGAGTTTTACCACCAGTACATGCGCATATACATCGGCAATACAGCCCGGAAATCTGTCATTCTCACCAAAAAGCAAACGATAACTATTGGTTTTGGTTGCCAATAACTCAGCTCGAAGTGCGTAGGCAGTATTTATTTTTTCTGAAAAAAAATCTGCATTGACAGCGGCTCCACCACCGCTGTGTAACATTTTGATACGGATTGGAGAATCGGGATCGTAGAGCCCCACTCCTATCACCTTGTTCTTAGTATGACTGAATATAATGGCAATGTCGCCGGAAGCCCCTTCCTTATTAACTTTTTCAATACTATTGGTGAAGATCCAGGGATGTCTGCTTCTCACGGTCCGCTCCCCTGCTGCGGTCAGTTTTATTGCAAGGCGCCGGGTTTCAATTTCCGGAAATGTAACGGTAAACATCAGGATAATTTCTGCTGAATGATACCAATAGCATCATTCATGGTTCGAAGATTCTCCATATCCTCATTGGCAAACTCCACGTCAAATTCGTCTTCCACATCCAATATAATATCTACCAGATGTGCCGAATTGATATTCAGTTCCTGGGTGAGGTCACTGTCAGGACTCACCTGATCGACCACAACATCTTCAGGTAAATAGGTTTGTACAATGGGTAGTAATTTTGTGTAGATGGCTTCCGTCGTCATGCAGGCTTAATTTTTTCTAAAGATAACACACGCATTGACATCTCCAAAACCAAAACTGGCTTTTGCAATAGTTTTTAAGGGGGTGGTCAGTAGCTCTTGAGGTATTTTTTCCGAAGCAATTAAAGCGGTGATCTCCGGATGCAGGTCTTCACAATTTACATTCGGAAATACAAAACCGTGATACAGTTGCAATATGGCCGAAACAGCCTCAACGCTACCACTGGCAGCCAGACAATGGCCCACCATTCCTTTCAATGAATTAATATGTGGAAAATTCTTCCCTCTTCTGTTTAAGGCATTGCACCAATTCTCAATTTCCACAGGATCTTTGGTTGTGGCCGTGAGGTGTCCGTTGATATAATCGATCTCCGAAGCCGTAATTCCGGCATCGTCCAATGCTGCTTTAATGCATCTTTGTACTGCTTCATTATTAGGTGCGGTCATACTCCCCTCTCCCCTTTGTCCGCCACTGTTAACAGCTCCTCCCAATACTTCGGCATAGATGGTAACACCTCTTTTTAAAGCACTTTCCAGGGACTCCAGTACAAGGGCTCCCGCACCACTTCCGGGGACAAATCCGCTGGCAGTGGCACTCATGGGCCGGGATGCTTTGGTGGGCGTATCATTGTGCTTATAGGTGATCACTTTCATCGCGTCGAAGCCTCCCCACAGATAGGGCCCATCGTCACTGGTACTTCCACAGAGCATTTTTGATGCTTTTCCGGAGGCAATACGTTCATACCCCATAATAATAGCTTCGGTTCCTGTTGCACAGGCTGAAGAGTTGGTGGTTACCAGATTACCGGCTCCAATGATCCCTCCCAGATACGCACTGATGCCGCTCGCCATGGTCTGTGCTACCGTAGTACTTCCCAGACGGCGGACCTTGCCTTCATCCAGTTTATAAATGGCCTCCCTGAATTTCTCCACGCCACTTGTACCGGTTCCAAACACAATTCCGAGGTCCCAGTGCGGATCGTTCCCTTTTTCCGAAGGAGGAATTCCGGCATCCCGAAGTGCATCCATTCCGGCGATGACCCCGTATAGAATTCCGCTGCTGTTAAAGTTCTTGAGTTGTAACTCCGTTAGGTATTCCCGTTTCTTTACTTCAGAAATAACAGGGATCCCCCCTATCTGACATGAAAAATTGAGTTCTTTTAACTGTGAATAGTACTCAATACCGGATGTTCCTTTTTTAATGGCTTCAGTAAACCGGGGAACACCCACACCATTGGGCGCAACAACTCCTAATCCGGTAATGACAACTCTTTGTTTCATATCGCCTGAGGTACTATCATTCCACTAATGGAACCTTTACAAACAACT
Organism: Flavobacteriaceae bacterium; assembly: GCA_028284005.1. Lineage (GTDB taxonomy): Bacteria > Bacteroidota > Bacteroidia > Flavobacteriales > Flavobacteriaceae > JANQOS01. The sequence goes on from JANQSO010000006.1 coordinate 106,530, forward strand.
TCCCCTTTTTCATTGAGCATCTTCACCTTACATTTCAATTTATTAAAACGGAAGTATTCCTTTTCTGAAAATACCCGCACAGTTTCTCCCGGATAGACAGCTTTGTAAAAATCCACTTCGTTGTGACTCAATGCAATTTGCATCTCTTCCGAAGCTTTTTCGGACAGTAGATAGATTCCCAGGCAAACCACCCCGATCTGTGCCATGCATTCCGTTAGAATCACACCCGGAGTTACCGGATTTCCTTTAAAGTGCCCTTTATAAAAAAATTCATCTTCCCGAAACCTGTAGCTGCCTTCCACCCTATTTTCTGAAATAGATTCAAGGTTGTCTACAAAAAGAAATGGCCCGGTATAGGGCAAAAGAGCCAGTATGTCCTTAAACCCGTCCATTACCGAAGACTTTCCCCTCCATCTGCTTTTAATACGGTTCCATTGATCCATTGCGCTTCATCCTTACAAAGGAGGTAAACAGTATTGGCAACATCCTCGGGAGTTGTTAATCGTTTAAAAGGATTTCTCTTTTTAGCCATTTCTGCAAGCTTTTCACTTCCGGGGATCATTTGAAAAGAAGGCGTTTGGGTCGTCCCCGCCTGAATACAGTTGGTGGTAAGCCCCAAAGGAGCAAATTCTACCGCCATATTTCTCATAAGAGCTTCCAAAGTTGCTTTGGCAGCAGAAACCGCTCCATAACCCGGCCATACTTTTGTACTGCCTTCACTTGTAAATGCAATATTTCTGGCATTGTTAGCAAATAGGCCGTGATCCTGTAGTGCATCTGTCCATTCGTACCAGTTTGTACCCATGGCATGAATTGTAATATCCAGGTCTTCTTTGGATAGTGTCGTTAAAGCATCTCCCGTCATTGCTTTCAGGCTTCCTTTGGCAACACTGTGAAGTAGTAGTTTAACACCCTTTTTTGGTAATTTTGACAGTACTTCCAACTGGGTTTCTTTAGACAGCGCATTCATATTGAATGTTAGCACTTCGCTTCCCTTCGCACGCATGGCGAGGACTTCCTTTTCAAGATTTGGAAGGTTACTTTTCCGGTCCCTGTGTACAATACAGATATTCATTCCGTGAGCCGCTAGTTTTTTGGCACTGGCAAGCCCCAAACCACTACTGCCTCCAATGATCAATGCCCAATTATCTTTAAATTCCGTATCCATATCAAAATTCCAGTAAAACACGCTGTGCCGAAAACCCGGGGCCAAAGCTCAGCATTAACCCCAGGTCCCCTTTTATTATCTCCTTATCCATAAAACGTTCCAATACATATAGTACCGTAGCACTACTCATATTTCCATACAATTTAAGAACTTCTTTGGTATCATCAATATCTTTATCCAGCTCCCCGAAAAGGTTCTCTGTTGTTTGCACGATCTTCTTTCCACCGGGATGGAATATCAGGTGGTCAATGTCTTCGATGGTTTTTCCGTTCTTCTCCAGGAACGGATGAATGATCTTCGGAAAATGAGCGGCGATCTGTTCCGGTACATCTTTATCCAGGATCATTTGTAGCCCGGTATTTACCAGTTTAAACCCCATCATGTGTGTTGCATCATAGAAATGATACATTTCTTCATCAATGATCTTTGGCCCGTTATCCACTTCATTCGAAGAAAGTAATACACAGGCGGCCCCGTCCCCAAATATGGCGGAACTCACAATGTTCACCATAGAGTAATCGTTTAGCTGAAAAGTCGCTGTCGGTGATTCCAATGCAATTACCGCGGCACGTTTTCCGGGATTGGCTCTTAAAAAGTTCTTCGCATAAATGATTCCGGAAACACCGGCGGCACAGCCCATTTCGGTAACAGGCAAACGTACCACATCTTGTCGCATTTTCAGATCATTGATCAAATAGGCATCGATCGACGGAATCATGATCCCGGTACAACTTACAGTGATCAGGAAATCTATATCTGTTGGTTTCCAACCGTTCTTATGCAATGCTTTTTCCAAAGATAATTTCCCCAGTTTCCTTATCTCCCGTACATAGACATCATTGCGTTCTTCAAAAGAAGAATTTAAAAATACTTCATGGGCGTCCATAATGGAATAACGGCGGTCTACTCCCGCTCCCTCAAAGATCTTGAGCACCTTTCTTATAAAGCGGGGTTCCTGCCCTTGCAGCCAGGCTTCCACATAGGGAAGTATCTCGTCTGTGCTACGAGTATATGGTGGTAGTTGTTTTGCAACTGATGTTATCTTTACATTCATTCCCCTGTTTTAATGATCCATTGATACCGAAAGGCCCATTTCCATTCTATTGAGTATGACCCAAGCTTCATTTTCTCAGAAAGTGCTTTTAGCTCTCTTTTTTTAAACCCTCTTGCAATTGAAACAAGTCCGTCGTGACGTGCTGTTTTGGTTTTCACAAACACAAAGCTCATCAGTCTGAACACTCCGAAAGCGATCTTGCTTCGGTGTAAGTCGTTCACTACAATTCCAACTTTCGCAACCTTGGTCAATTTACTGAGCAATTCTGTAATGGCATCATTGCTAAAATGATGCAAAAACAAACTGCATAAGACAATGTCACATGGCGGTAGCGTAAACTCTTCTGAAAATACATCTATTTTTTTAAATGAGATATTTTTAAAGGCTACAGACCTTTTCTTTGCTTCATCCAGGATAAATTGATTGGCGTCAATTCCTATCAGTTCAAATCTAAATGAATGTTTATCAGCAAAATATGCACACTGCCGGAGCATTTCACCATCTCCGCATCCCAGATCGACAATAGTGTACGTTCTCTTTTTTGAGTCTTTTTTCAATAGTTTTGAAATCCCGTTACGTGTTATATAATTCCCTCCCAACCATTTGTTAAGGTTCTTTAGGTCGGTTAGCAACAACTTCATCTCATCTCCCTGTAAATTGAGATTGTCCATGATCTCAACTTCTGTAGAGCGGTATGTAGATGAGAATTTTACCATTTACAGTACATTTCCATGCGTGTGTTTAATGAGACTTGGCACCAATGCCGGAACCACTTTTGCAATTCCGAATCCTATAGATGTTGCGGCGGGACGCAATAGCATATTTTGAATTCTCCTTCCGGTTCTCAATCGCTTTGAAAAGGTCTTCTGCCAGGTATCTGTATACCGCTGTTCAAGTTGAGACCTGTCGGGATACCCTGTTTTATAAGCACTTAAGAACAGTTCTGAAAACAATTTGGCGGCGTGTATTGCCATTGCCATTCCGTTTCCGCAAAGCGGGTGAATGAGCCCTGCACTGTCTCCTATCATAAAAATATGATTCGTTACGGGTTCTTTTTTCTGAAAGGAGATCTGACTAATAGTAAGTGGTTTATCAAAAAGTAGCCTGGCAGTACTGAAAAAATCTTTCAGATATGGGTTTTCCGAAAGAACCTGCTCCTGAAAGGCTTCTATGGTTCCCACACGCTTAAAAGACCTGTATGTAGCTAAGTAACAGGCATTAACAGCATTGGTTTCGGTTTTTGACAAGCCGCAGTACCCTCCTTCAAAATTGTGAAGGGCTACCGTATCTTCAGGGAAATCATATTCATAATGAGCCTTTACACCCAACCAGGGCGAACGCTCCCGAATAAAATCTCGTTTCAGGGTGATATCCATATTAGACCTTTTTCCGAAAGCCCCTACTACATAATGTGCCTTATAGTGGTTTTTATTTTGTGTCTCTACCGTAAATATTTCAGAAGAAAATGAAACAGTGCTTACAGTATCAAACACAACTTCCGCATGCTTTCGTAGTGCTTTATATAGAATATTGTCAAAACAATACCTGCTTATTCCAAAACCACCTAATGGAAGCTCAGTGTGAATAACTGCTCCGTTCTTACTGCTTATTTCAAATTTCGATATCTTTTTTGCTCCTTCTGTATATGGGTCGATCCCAAGGTTATTCAAATATTGAAGCACTTCATTTGATACATATTCACCACAAACCTTATGATGCGGATAGGAATGTTTTTCGATCAATAGAACCTTACAATTGGCTTGTGACAGGTGCAAGGCGCAAGTAAGGCCTGCAAGTCCGCCACCAATGATCAGTACGTCATATGTTATAAGGTCTACCATATCTTAACTAAGATACGAAGTTTTATATGGCATAAAAAAATCCCACATTCTCAAAGAACATGGGATCTAAAAAAGTAGTGTTTTAAATTTTAGTTACCGTCCGCCTCATTTTGGGCATCTTCTATCATTTGTTCGTTAGGTACGATCACAATATTAACTCGGCGGTTTTTCGCTCTACCTTCGGCAGTATTGTTATCACCTACCGGGCTTTGCTCTCCATACCAGTTGGTAGTAAATCGGCTGGGGTTCAATCCTTTGGTTCCGGTAAAATAATTTGTTACTGCATTTGCCCTGTTCTTGGAAAGTGTCATATTGGATTCGTCTGATCCAACACTGTCCGTATGCCCTACAACCAAGACATTCGTGTCACTATATTCCTTAAGAATACCTGTTAATTTATCGAGTGTTTCTCTTGAAGCCTCATTGATGTTGTACTTACCGGTAGCAAAATATACGCCACTGTTCTCGTCGAAAGTAATTACAATTCCATCATCCACACGTTCTACTTCAGCGCCGGGAATTTCTTCCTCTATCTTTTGAGCTTGCTTGTCCATTTTGGCTCCTATAAGGACTCCGGCCGTACCTCCAACTACACCACCAATCACTGCACCTATCTCTCCGTTACCTCCTTTACCTACATTGTTCCCTATAATAGCACCTAAAATAGCTCCACCGGCAGCACCAATAACGGCTCCTTTTTGTTTGTTATTTGCATTTTTAGTTGCCTCGCAGCTAGAGATGCTTACCACAAGGGCTAAAGATAATGCAGCTAAAAATATACTTTTAATACATGTTTTCATTATTCACTGATTTTTGAAAAGTTCATAGTTATTTTAAAGGGTTTTCCATCCAATGAAACCGTTTGTTCCCATTGCATGGAATTATTGTTAAGCCTCGCCAGTCGAACTCTAAATCCTTTGTTGTCCGGCGATTTGTATTTTTCATCGGTAGGTTTTAGCAAGAAATCATACAACCCGGAATTAGGATCCATTTCCTGAATATCAAAAATAAAGTTACGGTCCCCGGTAGGGCAATTACTGTTATTTACCGTATAGATCCCTCTGTTATTGTTGGGAACAAATTTCCACGTTGTACCTTCAAAACATTCTTTAGAAGTATCACTGAACACGGTTACATTAAAAGTTCCGGCTTCGCTATAAGTAATAGTGTCCAACCTCCAGTTTCCTTTAATTGTTTTTCTTGATTCCTGTACTGTTTTTGGTGTGCCGCAAGCAAATACAAGTGCAACCAAAACAGATAATAAAACTAATTTTTTCATAAATGGTGAGTGTTATTATTTGATTATGTAAGTTAAAAATTTTGATGGGGAATCGATACTAAGATACTATAAAAGTGTAAATAGTCATAGAAATATTTATTCATAATTTCATCAATCCTGCTATTTCAAAAATTTTAATACGCCAACAGGTCCAGTAAAGATTCTTTGAACTTACTTTTTGAGAGATACTGAGCTTCCAATTGTGCTGCAAATGGAATTGGGGTCTCCATACTGGCAACACGCTTTATGGGAGCGTCCAGATGTTCGAAACAATTTTCTGAAAGCAATGCCGAAATATCCGAAGCAATACCGCCAAATAAAGAGTCTTCCTGTAAGATGACCACCTTTCCGGTTTTCTTAACCGAAGCATAAATTGTTTCGGTATCCAAAGGCATTAACGTACGAAGGTCTATCAGGTCCGCCGAGACATCCTTAAGTTCATCTAAGATATCTAAAGCCCAATGTACTCCGGCTCCGTAGGTAATTACGGTAACATCGTTCCCTTCCTTTAAAACCGAAGCTTTTCCAATAGGTAGCGTATAATAATCTGTAGGTATTTCCTGACGAATACTTCTATACAATGCTTTGTGTTCAAAGAACAAGACGGGGTTTGGATCTTCTATACTTGTGGCAAGCAGTCCTTTTGCATCATACGGAAAGGCAGGGTAGACCACTTTAAGTCCTGGAGTATGTGTAAACCATGCTTCGTTGGTCTGGCTATGGAAAGGACCTGCTCCTACTCCGGCACCACAAGGCATTCTGATCACTACATCGGCATTCTGGTTCCAGCGGTAGTGAGACTTGGCAAGATAATTAATTATGGGGTTGAATCCTGAGGTTACAAAATCTGCGAATTGCATTTCCATCACAGCTTTGAAACCGTTAATAGACAATCCCATAGCAGCCGAAACAATAGCAGACTCACAGATAGGCGTATTGCGTACACGCTCTTTCCCAAATTCTTCCACAAAACCATCGGTGATCTTAAAAACACCTCCGTACTCGGCTATGTCCTGCCCCATCAATATCAAATTGTCATGGCGCTGCATAGCTTGTTTCAGTCCTACTGAAATAGCATCGACCAGTCGTAATTCTTCAGTTTTATTATCAGGCTTAACTTCTTGATATATAAATGATTGAAATACATCATTTAACTCATTTGTTTCACTTGAAACAATATCTTCTTCTGCAAAGGCTATATCAAGATTTTCATTTATTTCATGAATGATCTCTTTTTTGAACTCTACCTCATCTTCTTCAGAAAGTATATCGTTGGACCGCAGGTATTCGGCATAGTTCTCCAAGGGATCTTTTGCAGCCCATTCGTCCATTAACTGCTGCGGAACATATTTAGTGCCACTGGCCTCTTCATGCCCACGCATTCTAAAGGTTTTAAACTCCAGAAGTACCGGACGCGGGTCCTGGCGCATACTTGCTACCAACGCATCTACTTTTGTATAGACTTCCAGGATGTTGTTACCCTCAATAATATGAGCTTCCATCCCATATCCCTTCCCCCTATCTGCTATATGCTCACAATTGTATTGTTCGCTTGTAGGGGTAGAAAGTCCGTATCCATTATTCTCAACACAAAAAAGAACCGGTAGCTTCCAGACAGAAGCCACATTCAATGCTTCATGGATATCTCCTTCACTTGTACCTCCTTCACCGGTGAAAACTGCGCAAACCTGATCATTCTCTTTAAGTGTATTACCTAACGCGATACCATCTGCAACACCAAATTGCGGCCCCAGATGCGATATCATTCCTACAATATTGTATTCCTGGGTTCCAAAATGAAAACTACGGTCCCGGCCTTTGGTGAAACCGCTGGCCTTACCCTGCCATTGCGAGAACAATCGATGCAACGGAATTTCACGTGTTGTAAATACTCCCAAATTCCGGTGCATGGGTAAAATGTATTCATCTTTATGCAACACGGAAGTAATCCCCACCGAAATAGCTTCCTGTCCAATTCCACTAAACCACTTGGATATTTTGCCCTGTCGCAAAAGGATCAGCATTTTTTCTTCGATCATACGCGGTTTTAGCATCCTTTTGTATAAGGAAATCAAGGTGTTATCATCCAGACCTTCCCTGTCGTACTTAAAATGAACTGTTGGCAATGTTTTAGAGCTCATAGCATTTATTTGAATTGTCCAAAAGTAGAAAAAAACCGAGTGTAACCATATAATAAAGTCGTTTTTTTATCTTCGGAATTGCGCTACTATTTTGGTATATTTGTAGTCTTAATTACTACCGTTATGAATAATATACCCAGCGTAGATTTAGCCGATTTTATTTCGGGCGACCCGGTTAGAAAACAGAAATTTGTAGATGAAATAGGCCGTGCCTATGAAGAAATAGGTTTTGTTTCACTAAAAAACCATTTTTTAAGTGACGACCTGGTTGAAAGCCTTTACAGGGAAGTTAAATCCTTTTTTGCACTTCCTGTTGAAACAAAAAAGAAATACGAAATAGAAGGCTTAGGCGGCCAGCGAGGATATGTTTCGTTTGGTAAGGAACATGCCAAAGGAAAGAAGGAAGGTGACCTGAAGGAGTTTTGGCATTTTGGACAGGAACCTACCGAAGATGCAAATCTACCTGATTCTTATCCTGATAATGTAATGGTCTCTGAAATTCCGGAGTTCAATGCAACCGGTATGAAGGCCTATAGAATGCTGGAAAAAACCGGAATCTACGTATTGAGGGCGCTTGCATTATATATAGGGCTCGATGAACATTACTTTGATCACTGGGCAACCAATGGAAATAGTATCCTGCGCCCTATCCACTACCCTCCTATTACCGAAGAGCCCAAAGGCGCGGTTCGGGCAGGAGCTCATGGCGATATTAATTTGATCACACTTTTAATGGGAGCTTCTACCGGAGGCTTACAGGTACTTCGCAAGGATGGAGAATGGATCGATGCCATTCCGGAGGAAGACGAACTGGTCATCAATGTGGGTGATATGCTGGAGCGTCATACCAATAATAAATTACGTTCAACCATTCACCGCGTGGCAAATCCGCCAAAAGAAGAATGGGGAAATCCGAGATATTCAATACCGTTCTTTATGCACCCACGTAGTGACATGAAATTGAATTGCCTGGAAAAATGCATCGATGACGAACATCCCAAGGCATATGAAGATATCACAGCAGGAGAGTTTTTACATCAGCGTTTGGTTGAAATAGGGTTGATAAAGAAATAATGGATTTACAGGATCAGCTAAAAAACCTTTTTCCGGAACATGTTCCTTCTTCCGAAGAACCAGAAACCAATGAAGAACCTACCGTTTGGTTACAGGACGACCCTCTTATCTGCAAATACGAGAAGCGAAAAGGGAAGCCTATAACGATCATTGAAGGATATACAGGTGCTACTAATGACTTCAAACAACTTGCCAGGGAGATCAAACAACTATTAAGTGTTGGCGGTAGTTTTAAAAACGAACAGATCATCATACAGGGTGATTATCGTGACAGAATAATGCAATTTTTACAGGATAAAGGATTTAAAACCAAACGTGTTGGAGGATAATGATACTATGAGAATTCCCGAATCTGAACTGATCCTTACCCCGGATGGCAGTATATACCACCTCGACCTAAAACCGGATGAAATTGCCGATGCGGTCATCATTGTAGGTGACCCCGCACGTGTAGATCTGGTTTCAAATTATTTTGACACTATTGAAGTAAAGGCATACCACAGGGAGTTTAAAACACATACCGGCCGGTATAAGGGAAAACGTATTTCTGTTCTTTCCACAGGAATTGGAACAGATAATATCGATATTGTTTTTAACGAGTTGGATGCATTGGTCAATATAGATTTTAAAACACGTACCGTCAATGAACAATTGAAATCTTTGACCATTGTGAGAATTGGGACTTCAGGTGCTTTACAATCTGAAATTCCGGTAGACAGTATGCTGGTTAGCGAATTAGGCATTGGTTTTGACAATCTTCTTCATTTTTATAAAGGCGGAGAGTTTATGGACGAAGATTTTTCAGAAGCGTTTATAAAGCACACCCATTGGTTCTCTAAAAAATCAAGTCCATATGTAGTTGCTGCAGATACCGACCTGTTGCAGTTATTTGCTTCAGAAGATATACTTAAGGGGTGTACTACTACAAATGTTGGGTTTTATGGGCCCCAAGGGCGTGTATTACGGCTTCCGCTTCAGGATAAAGCATTGAACGATAAGATAGCATCATTTGAATACAACGGGATAAAGATCACTAACCTCGAAATGGAAACTGCCGGTATTTACGGAATGTCAAAATTATTGGGGCACCGTGCCCTGTCACTCAATGCTATTATTGCAAATCGTCCAAACGGTACTTTTAGCAAGAAACCAAAAGAAGCCATTCACAAACTCATTCAGCATACGTTAGAAGTTTTAGCGCGATGAAAAATTTTTATATAGGAGGTGTCCCCGAACATTTTAACCTTCCCTGGTACCTAACCTTGAGAGACAAGGAGTATCATAAGGAAGATATTAATTTACGGTGGAAAGATTTTCATGGCGGCACCGGACAAATGTGTGAAGCCTTACGGGCCGGTGAAATCGATATGGCAGTGATCCTAACAGAAGGTATTATTCGCGATATCATTAATGGCAACAATTGCAAGATCGTACAGGTATTTGTAAAGTCCCCTCTTGTTTGGGGTATTCACGTAGCTGAAAATTCCGGGTATACAACTGTTGATGAATTGAAGGGAACCCACGCAGCCATAAGCAGGTATGGGTCCGGTTCTCATCTAATGGCATATATAAATGCTGAAAACGAAGGATGGAATATTGAAGAGGACCTCAAATTTGAGGTGATCCAAAACCTTAACGGAGCTTTAAAAGGTCTTCCTAGTGGTAAGGGAGATTATTTCATGTGGGAGAAATTTACCACAAAACCATATGTAGATAATGGTATTTTACGCCTTGTAGGAGAATGTCCCACGCCCTGGCCCTGTTTTGTGATAGCTGTACGAAATGAAGTAATGGAGAAGGACAAAGAACGCATACAAGTAATTTTAAAGATCATAAATAAAACTACCGCAGATTTCAAGAATATTCCTTCTATCGATAAAATGATCTCCAACAGGTACGATCAGAAACCGGAAGATGTACAACAATGGTTAGCCATGACCGAGTGGAGCCAGGAACAGCTGTCCCATGAGGAAGTGGAGCGAGTACAGCAAAAGCTTTTGAGCCTGGACCTGATCAAAGAAATTACACCTACCGAAAACTTATTGTATCTTTAGTAGCAGATAGAAGACATTTAATATCTGCTAATCAATAGATTTGAAAATCAATAGTTTTTATACTGTAACTGTTATAGTGGTTATATTTCTTTCAGTATTTGTAGGAGTTATACTGATCTCCGATGCCGTTTTGTTAAAAGATAACTTTACTGATGAAACTGCCAAACTTAATGAGCCTTCTCTAAAAACTCATTTTTCTACCACCACTACGCAAGATACCATATCCAATGCCAAGGGAATTGACGTCTCAAGGTATCAGGGAGCCATTAACTGGGATTCACTGAATCCAAAAGTCTCTTTTGCTATTTGTAAAGCTACGGAAGGGAAAACTTTAATGGATACGGAATTCACTCATAATTGGAATCAGATAAGGCAAAGCGGCAGAATAAGAGGTGCGTATCATTTTTATATTACATCTGATGACCCCACTGCCCAGGCCAATTTCTTCTGGAATACATTATCGAAAGATTACACAGATATGGACCTTCCGCTGGTTTTAGATGTTGAAAGCGCAAGTATTAGGGGAACGATCTCAAAAAGCAAATTACAAAAAGATGTCTTAGCCTTTCTGAAAGAAATTCGGAAATTATCCGGTAAGACCCCACTACTCTATTCGAATACAGACTTTGCCAATGAATACCTGGCTATCGAAGACTTGAGCTATTATCCGCTATGGGTCGCAGAATATACTCCAAACGAAGCTCCAAATGTTCCCACAGCATGGAAGAAAAATGGCTGGACCTTTTGGCAACGGTCCGACACATACGACCTAAACGACATTCATGGCGATGTGGATTTCGACCGGTTTAACGGAACACAAAATGACCTGAAGCTATTTATTGCAAACGATGGAGGTATCGAAAATTAATTTTTTCATTTTTTTTACGCAACCCGTGTACAAACTGCGCATCTTACTAAAGTAAAAGAGATATTATGACAACGTTTTTTATTGTATTGGGGGGGCTACTTGTAACAAATTTCTTATTGTTACAGTTTAGTTGCAATGACGTTTCAGAACGTGAAGTTCCTGAAGAAGAATAGATTACCATCCCTAACATTATTTTCTACCCATTACCTTATCTTACCAGTTAATGGGTTCCTTTTCATTTTTTTCCAAATAACTATTTACTGCACTAAAATGTCTATTGCCAAACCAATAACCCCTATTGGCACTGAGTGGTGACGGATGACCACTTGCCAGTATCAAATGTTTTGAAGTATTGATCTTTGCGCCTTTCCGCTTTGCATAACCACCCCATAATAAAAAAACCAACCCTTCTCTTTTTTCTGAAAGTTTTGCTATAACGGCATCTGTAAATTCCTCCCATCCTTTATTTTGGTGACTACCGGCCTGATGCGCACGAACAGTTAGTGTAGCATTCAACAACAAAACACCTTGATCTGCCCATCTTTCCAAATTCCCGCTTTCCGGAACAGCCTTTTGTACATCTGTTTTAATCTCCTGAAAAATATTCAATAAGGACGGAGGCTTGGGAATTCCATCCGCAACCGAAAAACAAAGCCCATTGGCCTGTCCGGGGCCATGATAAGGGTCCTGTCCTATAATTACCACTTTCACTTTGTGAAAAGGCGTATGGTCAAAAGCCGAAAATATCTTCCTTCCGGGAGGAAAACAACGGTATGTAGTGTATTCGGCTTTAACAAATTGTATTAATCTTTTAAAATAATCTTTTTGGAATTCGTCCTGAAGTTCTTCCTTCCAACTCGACTCTATTTTTACATCCATTATTAGTACTTTTGTGCATCAGCAACGTAAAATTACAAGAATAAAAGGGAATGGTCCGTATTGATAAAAAAACTTTGGAAGACTTAGAGTTCTCTTCGGTTCTACAACAAGTTTCAGACTTTTGTATTACCGAACCGGGAACAGAAAGGTCATTATCCATTGTGCCTTTTAAAGACGCAGAACTCATTGCTCCCGAACTACATCGGGTAAAAGAATTCACTGCGTCTTTTGAAGGTGATAATCCTATTCCCAATCACGGATTTGAACCTGTTTTTAAAGAACTTCAGTTATTAGACATAGAAAATAGCGTCTTGGAAGTTTCCAGCTTCAGGAGGATCCTAAGTGTTTCAGAGACTACCAGAACACTTCTCAAATTCTTCAAGAAGTTTGAAGAGTTCTATGTTCACCTGAATGGCCTTTCAGAAGCTATAGATTACACTTCGGCCATTAGCGAAGAGATCAAAAAGAAAATAGACCGGTATGGGGAAGTGAGAGATGATGCTTCTCCAGAATTAGCCACGATCCGAAAACGTTTAAATGCGGTAAAAGGACAGATAAATAGTTCATTTAACAAAGCGCTTACTCGCTATGCCCAGGCCGAATACCTGGATGAAATTAGAGAATCTGTTGTGGATAACAGGCGCGTATTAGCTGTAAAAGCAATGCATCGCCGTAAAGTGAATGGCGCGGTTTTGGGAAATTCCAAAACAGGAAGTATTGTTTATATAGAACCCCAGGACACATTGGAGTTCGCCAACGAGCTTAGCAATTTGGTATATGAAGAGCAGGAAGAAGTAAAACGTATCTTAAAGGCACTTACGGAATTTTGCCGACCTCATAAACTACTCCTGGAAAGTTATCAGGAATACCTTATATATATAGATGTTCTCTATGCCAAAGCTAAATATGCGATCGAAATAAATGGTGTTTTACCGTTATTGACTTCAGAAAAAAGAATTTTTCTCAATAAAGCCTATCACCCACTCCTTTTAATTTCAAACAAGAAAAGAAAAGAAAAAACATTTCCGCAAACTATAGAATTACTGCCCAAAAAGCGGATCATTGTAATCTCCGGCCCCAATGCCGGCGGAAAAAGTATCACCCTTAAGACGGTGGGCTTATTACAGGTCATGTTGCAAAGTGGTATGCTGATCCCTTGTGATGCCCAAAGTGAACTATGCTTCTTTGACAAGGTCCTTACCGATATTGGAGACAATCAGTCTATTGAAAATCACTTAAGTACTTATAGTTACCGCCTAAAGAAAATGAATCAGTTTTTGAAAAAGTGCAACAAAAGGACACTTTTTTTAATTGATGAATTTGGTACCGGGAGTGACCCGGAACTGGGAGGTGCTTTGGCCGAAACCTTCCTCGAGGTTTTTTATGAAAGGGAGGCCTTTGGAATTATTACAACTCATTATACAAACCTAAAGCTATTGGCCAACGAACTTCCCGATGCGATGAACGCCAATATGCAGTTTGACAGTAGAAGCCTGGAACCTTTGTATAAATTACATCTGGGCGAAGCCGGAAGCTCCTTTACTTTTGAAGTGGCGCAAAAAAACGGAATTCCGTACAGCCTGATAAATAAGGCTAAAAAGAAGATCGAGCGCGGAAAGATACGGTTTGACAAGACCATAGCCAATCTTCAGAGAGAACGTTCGAAGCTTCGGAAGACCTCGGAGAATTTAGAAACATCTACAAAAAAGGCGCGTGAAGAAAGTAAGCAGCTGGAAGAGATCAATGCCCGCGTACAGGAAAAACTGGAAAGCTATCAAGAGTTGTATGACGCCAACCAAAAATTAATAAGCCTTGGAAAGAAATTCGATGTCCTTTCCGAAAAGTATTTCAATAACAAGCGTAAGAAACAGCTGATCGATGAATTGATGAAGATGGTGATGGTTGAAAACAGTAAACGAAAAAAGGTAACCCCTAAAGTAAAGCAAAGAGAAAAGGCAAAAAAGCGGAATACGTTGAAGGAAGTTGAAAAGAAGGTTGAAGTTATACGTAAACGCAAAAAGAAAGAAAAGGAAGAAGCTAAAAAAACGCCGCCGCCAAAACCCAGGGTAGCCTTAAAGGTTGGTGACAGGGTACGAATGATAGAAGGCAGGGCAATTGGTACCATCGATACTATCGAAAAAAACAAAGCCATAGTAAATTATGGCATGTTTACGACCAATGTAAATATGGAAGAGTTAGAAAAAGTCTGATGGATAACGAACAGAAACATAAGATCATTCTTTTTGACGGGGTTTGCAATCTCTGCAATAACTCTGTTACCTTTATCATAAAACGGGACAAAAAGGATATTTTCCGTTTTGCCGCTTTACAAAGTGATATTGGGGCCGAATTCATTAAAAAATATGGAATCGATACATCTAAAACCGACTCTATCATCCTGATCGACGGCAACACCCACTATGAAAGGTCTACCGCCGCGCTGAAGATCGCTAAAGATCTTTCCGGAGGCTATCCCCTGCTCTACGCTTTTATGATCATTCCTAACTTTATAAGGAACTGGGCCTACGACTATATTGCCAAAAATCGTTACAAATGGTACGGCAAACAGGAAAGCTGTATGATCCCTACTCCCGAACTAAAAGCGAAGTTTTTATAACAAACTACATGAAAGGGCCTGTTCCCTCCCTCATACGGTTACTTCCCTAAATTGAGTTTTCTCATTGGTGTTAAAGAGGATAGTTTTACAATGAATCTAAAACACTAACATCATGAAAAAAGTACTACTATTTCTTTTATTGGTTCCTTGTATTCTTCTTGGGTCCGAAGTGCAGCCAAAACCATCAAAAATTGAAAAAGTTACAGTGTATCTGGAAGGAGCTTCTATTGAACGCATCGCTTCAGTGAACATTAGACCGGGAGAAAATATCCTGGTTTTCAATAATTTGTCTCCGGATATCGATGAAAGCAGTATCCAAATCTCCGGATTGAAGAATGCAACCATTTTGGCTCTAAATTACAGTATAGATTATTTGGAAAAGAAGGTTCTTTCAGAAGAATACAAAGCACTGGAGGTAAAGATCAAACAATTGAAATGGGAGCGCATGTCCATTCAGAATATTATTTTGGGATATGAAGAGGAATTGCAATTACTAAAAAAGAATCAACGTATTAATAGTGACGCAACCGACCTGTCTCTGGAAAAGGTAAAAGAAATGTCCTCGTACTACAGAAAGAGAATCACCGAAATAAAAAATGCCATATACAAAGAGAGACTCTCTATTGATGAAATAGAACAGCAACTCCTGGATAATGGTAATGAATTAGCCAAACTGGAAGATTTTAAAAAGGAAAAGCGAGGAGAGATCAATTTGAAATTAGATGTCAAAACAGCAACGAACCTGGTACTAAACATAAAATACACCATTAAAAATGCCGGATGGTTCCCTTTGTATGATATTAGAGCCATCAATACTTCCTCTCCTATAGAGCTTTCATATAAAGCAAATGTATATCAACAAAGTGGTACGGATTGGAAAAATGTCAAGGTTGTTTTGTCTACAGGTGACCCTAACACCAACAATACAAAACCCCAAATACTTCCGAAATATCTCAATTTTGTAAATAGATATTATAATGCAACTTCTGCTGTAAGAAGTGCCAGCTACAAATACAACCCAACGATAAGAACTGTTAGCGGAACCTTATTGGATGACACCGGATTACCCTTGCCCGGCGTGAATGTAATTGAAGTGGGTACTTCTAATGGAACCCAGACAGACTTTGACGGAAACTATTCCATAGTTGTAAAGGGTGGAAGAGAATTGGCTTTTAGCTACGTAGGATTTGAATCCAAGCAACTTCCCATATATTCCAGTATAATGAATGTACAATTAGAGGCAGGCGCGGTATTGGAAGAAGTTGTTGTAACCGGGTATGCAAGGTCACTTAGAGGAAGAGAAAGGTTTGACAAACTATCAAAAGAGGATGATTTTGATAATGATTACAAGAATATTGAAGTAACCGGTTCCGGAGCTGTTAAGGAAAGTGGTATCACTTCTGTACGCTTTGAGATTGCAAAAAAATATTCTATTGATTCTAATGCTGAGATCACGGTCATTGAAATAGATAAGTTTGCACTTCCTGCAGCATATCAGCACTATGCAGCCCCCGAATTAAACGAAAATGTATTCTTAACAGCTACTATAAAGGATTGGGAACGCTATGACCTTCTTCAGGGTGAAGCTAATATATACTTTGAAGGTAGTTATGCGGGAAAAACTGAACTTAATCCAACAGCAACCACCGATAGTTTAAACGTGTCATTAGGTATAGACCCTTCGGTGATCATTAAGCGTGAGAAGATCGATAATTTTAAACGCAAGTCCTTTTTAGGAAGCAATAGAATTATTGATAAGGGCTACAGGATCGAAATAAAGAATAGTAAAAAATCTAACATAAACCTTTTACTGGAAGATAGAATCCCCATTTCTCAAAATAAAGAGATCAAAGTGGATGACATTGAAAAGGGTGATGCTGTATTTGACAATAAAACCGGTATTTTAAAGTGGAAATTAAACCTGGTTCCCAATGCTAATACCAAAAAGGAATTTACCTATACGGTAAGGTATCCAAAATCGAAACGAATAAATCTGTAGCACTGCTAAGGCGGATAAGAAATTATCCGCTTTTTCTATTTCAAATTCTGAAGAATAAAATCTATCGTTTTATTGCTGTTGTTATTTTTGGTGAACGCTTCGTTACGATAGGTGATCTCCTGTGACAATCCTTCTTTTTGCCATCTTTTTACCATTTTACGGTGCTTGATGGAAACTTTTCCCGCTAATAACAGATCAAGGTTGCCGCCGTCCTTATAATAGTTATAAATTCTTTTCAACCCGGTAAGGTATTTATAATCCTTTGTAAGTCCGCCACCACGGTGTGCCCTCAGAGAAATATTATAGGCCTCTTCCCTATTTAGCTTATATTGATTGTGAAGCAGGTCGAAAGTATCGCAAAAGTTAAAGCCTTTGTGAAGGCTATCAGCCGCCAGTACTCTATACGATAGTTCTTTTAGACGGTACAATGTTAAGCAGTCACTCATATACTCACTAAATACGGCCAATCCTTCCTGTGTCTTAACATTATTGGGAAAACCATTGTGGAATATTTTTAAAGATTGCTTTAAACCATTAAATGTAGTGACCAGGTGTACCCCAATTTCATGGTTAGCCAATACTTTTAGCTGATTGGCACTATACCGGTGATTCTTCTTTAGAATAAGCCGTTGTGTATTGTTTTGCACCATGGCAGCTGCCGTGATCTTCGTGGAGAGCTTTATATTGAGGTCGAAATCATATTTTTTGGTAAACTCCATGAAGTAATCCGATGCTTCTTCTGCACTAAATACCGGAAACATTTCCTGGTCATATTCCTCATCCTTGAAATGAAGAATGAACTGTGCGTTTTCCACATCCTTTTGCCTGGGAGTTCCAAAAGACTTCAAGGCATTGTAATAAAACTTCTTTCCTTTGCCAATGGTTTCTATACATTGGATCAATCCCGAATAGTCATAAATAACATCCCGGTAAAAATTACGTGCTTCTTCATCTTTAATACTATCTATATCCTGCGAAAAGAGCTCCTGCTGCAGTTTGTGTGCATCAAAATCAATTTTGCGGTACTTGAAATTTGGGATGGTATTGTATTTTGAAGCAAAGAAGTTACGTTTTTCCTGTTCAATATTAATAGGATTGATATAATTGAGGAGTTCAATCTTTTGAACCAACTTATTTAAATTATAATCAATCTTATATAAGTTAGGGTGCGTTTCTGTGATCGTTTCCGGATAGGTCATTATAATCGTTTATGTGCTTTATAAAAAGCGTCTGCATGTTCCTTTATCTTTTTCTGAAGTTGTTTTTCAATGGCCAAAACTACTTCAGGAAAAATAATTTGTTGTAGCTCATCGCAGTATATCTTTTTAAACTCAGTTGCCAAAACTAAGGTATTTTTAAAGTTTTGAGTAATGAATTTCAGAAAATATCCATTTCCAAAGAAAGTATCATTGATCTTTGAAGTGGTTTCAATGCCATGTGGCAATTGTAATTCTGAAAGTGATTGCCTCCAGCTTTCCACATCGCCTCCAAAACGGTCATTGTCAATATTCGTTGTTCCAAGGTTGATCACCGGTACTTCCCTATCCCATCTACGCCAGTTATAGGAATGCATATCGTATACAACTATAGCTCCGAACATATCCTCAAGTTTTTTTATCAACGCATTTACAACACTATAGAATGCAAAGTGTTTTTCTAAACTTTTTCTATGTTGAGCCTCATCCAGAGGAGTTTTCCATAGTTCTTTTCCCCATGCGGTTTCAAAAACGGCATTGTCGGGGTCCCGATTCAGGTCATATTCAAAACGGCTGTCACAACCCGCGATAAGAATAGGGAGTGTTCGTACAAAATCTTTTGTACAGGGGTCTTCTTCAAACCAACGGTCATATTCGGTATGCAGGCAATTGTCCCAAAGTTCCTTTCTGAACTGATGCCCGTCATGGATCGCTCCACAGGCGTAGGGAACGTAGTCATCAATTTTTATAGTGAAGGAATAATCTTCGGCAATAGCCTCAAAAATTGCTTCGGCTTCAATTTTTTGTATGATCTCTGAAACTGATAGTCTTTCCATTAGGCTTCATCCACATGTTTTCTAAGCTTTTGCCTTCTCTCAAAGGCTGCAACACGTTCCACTACTTTGTCTTCAATAAAATCAATTATTTTTTCCTGTACACGGGTCTTGTATACGCGGTTCATATAAGTGATCCCTCCAGGAGACATTACATTTACTTCTACCAGCATTCCGTTAATTACATCAATACCAACAAAATAGAGGCCATCCTTTACCAGCTTCGGACCAATACGGCGGCACAGTTCCTTCTCTTGTTTTGACAGCGAATGTTTTTTAACAGTACCTCCGGCGCTAACATTTGAGCGGTGGTCCTCATCTCCGGGTACACGCCGCATAGCTCCTATTGGTTTCCCGTTCAGCATTAAAATGCGGACATCTCCCTGGTCGGCTCCTTCAATATAATCCTGTAGGATGACATAATTTGAAGTTCCATCCTTGTTATCAATATAAAAATCCAGCAGCGAGTTAATACTTACCATAGCTCGCTTTTCTATTAAGATCACTCCTGAACCACCATAACCGTTCAATGGCTTCAGGATCATTTTATCCGGCCCTTCCTTGATCGTTTTCTTTAGGTAATCCTTGTTTTTGGTAACATGTGTACGAGGGATTATCTCATTCTTGTCATCTTCAAAAACCGCTGTATACAATTTGTTATTGGCCCGCCGTATCCCATCCAGGTCATTCATTATAAAAACATCATCCTTTACGGAGTCCAGGAAATTCAGCATGATCATATCCAATGGCGGATTACTCCTAAGGATAATAACATCAAAGCCGGCCAACGGAAGCATTTCGTCATAAAACTCAGCGTTCTTATGAAAAGACTTCAGGCTTGAAGAGATCTTATCCTTTCGTTTGATACATTTTGAAAAAGCAAACGCAACACTATCCCGTATCGTTAAATTTGAAGGTGTTGTAATTGCTAATCCATGTCCCCGCCTAACAAATTCGTGGATCATGGCTAAAGTTGAATCGTCCTCGGGCTTAATTTCTTCCCAAGGATACATAATGAAACAAACGTTCATAGTGGCTGGTATTTTATGATAAAATAAAGATAGTAATTCTGCCAATATATGAAACTATCTTCCAAATAAGTTAATATTCTTCCATACAAAGATATTTTACGTCTTTCTTAGAAAACCCAAAATGTGAAAGGAACAGAACTAAATTGTTTTTTTAAATTTGAACGATAAAAATATACCATGGAAAACGCATCAAAATACATTGACAAAATTAAAGACATTCTAATCGATTATGGCCCAAAGGTAATTGGAGCGATCTTATTGCTCATCATAGGGCTTTGGATCATAAAGCTGATCTTAAGAGCGACTAAAAAAGCCTTAAAAAAGCGTGGAATGGAAGAAACGCTTCAAAAATTCCTAACCAATCTAATAGGTTGGATCTTAAAGGTGATGCTGTTCATAGCAGTATTGGGTCAGATTGGAATAGAATCTACTTCTTTCATTGCTGTTCTGGGAGCAGCTGGGTTGGCTGTGGGGCTAGCCCTACAAGGATCCTTATCAAATTTTGCCGGAGGAGTATTGATCATGCTTTTTAAACCGTATAAAGTTGGAGATCTCATAGAAGCTCAGGGAGAACTGGGCAATGTAAAAGAAATTGAAATCTTTACAACAAAGATCCTGACACCTCAAAACAAACTGGTTATCATCCCAAACGGAGCATTATCTAACGGAAATATCACAAATTATACTAGCGAAGGTATTCTAAAGGTATTTCATGTAATTGGAGTTTCTTATGATGCAGATATCAAGGAAACCAAAAATGTTTTGATGAATGTATTGACCTCCCAGGAAAAAGTACTGAAAGAACCCGCTCCTATGGTAGAAGTGGCCGCGTTGGGAGAGAGTTCTGTCGATTTTGCCGTAAGGCCCTCTGTAAAGTCAGAAGACTACTGGGATGTTTATTTTGAAACATTGGAAAAAGCAAAAGAGGCACTCGATGCTGCAGGTATTGAAATTCCATACCCACATGCAGTTGAGATCCAAAAAGAAGGATAAAAAATATAAATTTAATTCCTAAAGGCTTTATCACTCGATAAGGCCTTTTTTATTCTCCATAAACCCTAAAGTTATCAAAGCCCGCATAATCGTTATCTCCGTTTTGCTGAATTGACAATGTCAACCTTACATTAGTAACCGAACCCGGAATATGAAGTGTAATGGTTCCTTCTTCAGAAAAATTAGCGGTACCATTGATAAATGTCACCAGCCCCTGTCCAACGTCATCATAGAAAACCTCGTAGCTAACATCATCTCCATTATCAAATTCGTATACATCATAGTCAAAAGAGATTCTTGCATTGATTATAGATGAAATATCGACATTGGCAAAGACAATTTCATGAGGCATGTTTCCTCCTCCATTAGAATTATTCAGGTCCCGGCACCCCAAAAAATTATTTGAAACATTATCTATTGCCTGGGTTCCGCTTCCTAAAGTTGTCACTGTGTTCCAGATGTCCGTTCCTATGGAATAAAAATATGGACTTACACTATAGCTCCATGTAAGATTTGAGTCAAAATCCTGAAACGCTAAAGTCTGTGCTTGTGTTGAAAGCGTGTAGATCGTTTCCCAAAAAATTCCGTTCCAAACCTCAAAAGTACCGGTTTCCAGTACAAAAATCAACAAGCCAAGGTCTATGGATGTAGCGCTAATGGCATTCCGTTCATTTTGCGATACAACACGTGGAGGCATTAGGCCACCATAAGATGTATTCCCTATTGCACTGCTTATATCCAAAACGGATGCAGTAGATGGGTTTGTAGTACCAATACCTACCTGTGAAAAACTCAAAAAAGAAAAAAATAATGCAATTGTAAATAAATAAACTCCTTTCATACTATGTTTTTTGGTTCATAGCCAAACAGGCTAGAACGTTAGTCTAACCTGAGGAGTTCATCTTTTAAATAAGTTGAGTAAAACTACAAAATTATCTTTATATAGTCTTCAGTAGATGTTATTTTACTTCATCGTAGTGCTCATCCCAATCTTCAACACGAGGTTTCCCGAGTTTACCTACGGATTTTGCCACGATCATTGAAACGGTTGCATCTCCTGTAACATTCACTACTGTTCTGCACATATCCAATGGCCTGTCCACAGCAAAGATCAATGCCAGTGCAATTGGAAACCTGTCTGCCGGAAATCCTATCGATTCCAGTACGATCACAAGCATAACCATTCCGGCACCGGGTACCGCTGCAGAACCAATAGACGCTAGTAAGGCGGTTAGCACTATGGTTAACTGATCTGCAAAGGTCAGGTCGAAAGCAAGAGCTTGTGATATAAAAACGGCTGCTACCGCCTGGTACAAACTGGTTCCATCCATATTAATAGTAGCTCCAACCGGTAATACAAAACTTGAAACCTCTTTATCTACTCCAATATGTTCTTCTACACGTTCCATAGTAACGGGAAGTGTGGCAGCACTCGAGCTTGTCGAAAAGGCCAGTAACTGGGCCGGACTTATTTCTTTTAAAAACCAAAAAGGGTTCTTTTTCGTATAACTACCCACAATAAGCAAATAGAAAACGATCATAAGCAATAGTCCTATAACAACGGTTCCTGTATATTTTAGCAGGGCGAGTAAAAGATCCGGGTCTCCGGAGCTGACCACAACATTTGCCAACAGTGCAAACACGGCAACCGGTGCTATAAGCATTATAAGGTCAACCATCTTTAAAACAACATCATTCAAAGAATCAAATAGGTTTTTAAGCGGTTTTGCCCTTTTCTCCCCAATAAGCAACATCGAAATACCCAAAAAGATGGCAAAGAAGATCACTTGTAACATCAATGAATTATCTCCCATGGCATTGAAAGCATTATCGGGAACCATATCTTCAAGGAATTGCAGCGGGCCGCTTTCCTTTTGCTTTCCGGCTTCAACTATCTTGGACTGAACATCACTATCATCGGCATAGGTAGCAGTGATCTTTGCAATAGTCTCTTCAGAAACACCATCTCCGGGCTGCATTACATTTACAAGTAAAAGACCAATAGTAATTGCCATAATTGTTGTTCCTACATAAATAACAATGGTTCTTAGTCCTATATTTCTAAATTTTGAAATATCCTTTAGATCAGAGATCCCCTTTATTAAAGAAGCCAGTATTAATGGAATTGCTATCAATTTGAGCAGCTTTATAAATATGGTACCAATTGGTTTTATCCAATCTGTTACAAAACCTACTCCCCAGGATATCTGAGTCATTAAAAACCCAAATATGAGCCCTAGGATCATTCCCAGTAATATTTGCCAATGTAATGCCAGTTTTTTCATATGTTATTATTAGAGTTTACAATTTAGCGTTTTTATTGAGCAACCAAAAATCTGCCAGAACTAATGCAGCCATTGCTTCTACTATTGGCACTGCACGTGGTACCACGCAAGGGTCGTGCCTTCCTTTTCCTTCCATTTCTACTTTTTCACCATCAGAATTTATGGTTTCCTGTTTTTGCATTAGGGTTGCTACCGGTTTAAAGGCTACACTGAAGTAAATATCCGCACCATTGCTTATACCTCCCTGTATACCACCGCTATGATTGGTCGTAGTACTTCCGTCTTCATTAAACAAATCGTTATGCTGGCTTCCTTTTAACTGTGTTCCCTTAAATCCGCTACCATATTCAAACCCTTTTACAGCATTAATGGAAAGCATCGCTTTTCCCAATTCCGCGTGTAATTTGTCAAATACCGGTTCACCCAATCCAGCAGGGACATTCTGGATCACACAGGTCACCATTCCTCCTACTGTATCGCCTTGCTTACGAATTTCTTTGATATATGTTTCCATTTGTACGGCCATAGCGGGGTCTGCACAACGTACCGGATTCTTTTCTATTTCTGAAAAGTCTAATTCTGAATAATCTTTCTTAAGTTTCAGCTCCCCAACTCCCGAAACATAGGCAGTTATTTTAATCTCTTTTAGTAATTGTTTAGCAATTGCCCCGGCAGCTACCCTACAGGCAGTTTCTCTTGCTGAAGACCTTCCACCTCCACGATGATCCCGTATCCCGTATTTTTTATCATAAGTATAATCTGCATGCGAAGGGCGATAGGTATCTTTTATGTGAGAGTAGTCTTTGGATTTTTGATTGGCGTTTGCAATAATAAAACCAATAGGAGTTCCGGTAGTAATTCCTTCAAAAATACCGGACAGAAATTGAACCGTGTCCGGCTCTTTCCGTTGGGTAACAATAGCAGACTGACCGGGTTTACGACGATTCATCTCGGCCTCAATAGCATCGAAATCAAGTTTCAGTCCCGCAGGGCAGCCATCAATGACTCCACCTATGGCCTCACCATGTGATTCTCCAAAAGTGGTTAGTTTGAATATGCTTCCGAAGGAATTTCCTGCCATAAGACGGTTTTCAACAAATGTAAATTTTATAATTGAATCCTAAAAATAAACGGTGTAGTTAATGTTTTAGAAATAATTACTCAAAAAGATAACGATTCGTATATCAAAACGTAACAATCACATAAACTTACTGTAGAGGCAATTCGAGTCCTTTGTATAAACAAATTTGCCCTTGAAACGAAAAGTTGAAGTTGTTGTTCTTTCCGATATACATTTAGGCACTTACGGTTGCCATGCAAAAGAAGTACTTCATTACTTAAATTCCGTAAAACCTAAAAAACTGATCTTAAATGGTGACATTGTAGATATCTGGCAATTCAGAAAGCGATATTTCCCTAAAGCACATCTGTTAGTGATAAAAAAAATAATTGCACTGGCAGCAAAAGGTACCCAGGTATATTATCTAACCGGAAATCATGATGAAAAGATGCGCAAGTTTACAGGTACCAAAATGGGGAATATTCGTGTGCTTGATAAATTGGTTCTCGATCTGGACGGAAAAAAAGCATGGTTCTTTCACGGAGATGTTTTTGATGTATCCATACAACATGCCAAGTGCATCGCTAAACTGGGAGGTTGGGGATATGACCTGCTAATACTTTTAAACCGCCTTATAAATACCTGCCTTGAAAAGCTGGGTAAGGAAAAGTATTCGCTTTCAAAAAAGATCAAAGAAAATGTAAAAGGAGCTGTGAAGTTTATTTCTAATTTCGAAAAAACAGCGTCGGACCTTGCAATAGAGAACAAATTTGATTTTGTAGTGTGTGGCCATATTCACCAACCTATAATCAAAAAAGTAACTACCGACCTTGGGTCCTGTATTTATTTAAACAGCGGTGATTGGGTGGAAAACCTGTCGGCACTGGAATATAATAATGAACGCTGGCACCTTTTTTTCTTCAATTCCAGAAAAAAAGTTACAAATCCCGATGAATGGCTGTATCCTGAAAAGAATTCGGATCTTACCGAGCTAATCTCGGCTTTTACAGCCCATTGAACTTTTAACGTAAAGCGTTTGCCAAAATAGTAACAGGATGTTGCGCTTCTCTTTGAGTCCCATCTTTTATCTGATGTCGGCAACTTGTTCCATTAGCAGCAATAATAGTGTCCACAGGTGCTTTTCTAACAGCAGGGAACAACTTTAGCTCCCCTATTTGCATACTTACCTCATAATGCTCTTTCTCGTAGCCGAAACTCCCTGCCATTCCGCAGCAACCCGATGGAATAATGGTAGGTCTGTAATTTTTAGGGAGATTTAATATATCAAAGGTCACTTTTTGGCTACTCATGGCCTTTTGGTGGCAGTGAGTATGTATTTTAATTACTTTTTCTTCTGAAGTAAATTGATCTGCAGTAATAGCCCCTTTTTCAATTTCCGAAGCCAGAAACTCTTCTATTAAATAGGTATTTTTACCTAGTTCATCTGCTGAAACCGTATCATCTGCCAAACGAAGATATTCATCCCGAAAGCCCAGTATTGCAGATGGCTCAATCCCAACAAGAGGAATCTTTGCGGATACTTGGCTTTTTAAAGCCGCTATATTTTTATCGACAGCTGTTTTCGCTTCTTCTAAAAAGCCTTTTGATAGCAGTGCCCTTGCGCTGTCCAGTTCATCTACAACAATCACTTTGTACCCCAACCCAATCAGTAAATTATAAGCATCTTCCGCTATATGAGATTCCAGATAATTACTAAACTCATCTACAAATAAAGTTACTTTTTTGTTTTTTGTATCTATTTGATTTTCTTTAAGTTCTATAATTTTACTAAAACTTTTACTTGAAATTTTAGGAAGTGTTCTTTTCGATGCAACGCCACTATTCTTTTTAATGATCCCGGCAATAAATGAATTGGTAAAAGCCCAATTTGCCAGTCGTGGAAATTTTGATGCTTTTTTATGATAGATACTACTTTTCGCAAACAACTTATCGGCTCTGGAAATACCATTTGTTTTATGATACTGATACAAAAATTCTGCTTTTGCAGTTGCGATATCTACATTGCTGGGGCATTCTGTAGCACAAGCTTTACAACTTAAACACAGGTCAAAAACTTCTTTTAGCTGGTTGGAGTCAAACCTGTTTACTACTTTATTGTTTGTGAGGATTTCCCGTAAAGCATTGGCACGCGCCCTCGTGGTATCCTTTTCATTTTTGGTAGCATGATAACTGGGGCACATAACACCATTGGATTCGGCTGTTTTCCGGCAATCTCCACTTCCATTACATTTTTCGGACAAGCGTAGGATTCCATCGGAATCATCAAAATTGAGGAATGTTTCAATATTTGGTTCCTTTCGGGCTACCTCATAGCGAAGCGATTCGTCCATTTTATAGGCATCTACTATCTTTCCGGGATTGAAAATATTCTGAGGGTCGAAAGTATACTTAATTCGTTGTAATAGTTTGTAATTCTCTTGTCCGATAAGCATAGGAAGAAATTCGGCCCTTACAATGCCATCCCCGTGTTCTCCTGAAAAAGATCCTTTATATTTCCTGGTAAGCCTGGCAACATCTGTTGTTATTTTTCTAAAGAATGCAACGTCCTTTTGTTCTTTTAAATTGAGAATCGGGCGTAGATGCAGCTCTCCGGCCCCGGCATGTGCATAGTAAACCGCTTTTTGGCCGTATTGTTCCATCAGTATAGAGAATTCTGCAATAAAATTTGGCAGGTCAGGTAGTGCTACTGCTGTATCTTCAATACATGCTACAGCCTTACGGTCTCCTACCATGTTCCCTAATAGTCCAAGGCCGGCTTTTCGTAATTCCATCACCATTTCAATCTCGGCCCCTCTTAAAACCGGTTTGCTGTAACTAAGAGCAGAGTGATCCAAAGAAGCCAATAACGCTTCTGTTTTTTTAGTAAGAGAGGTTTGTGTCTCCGCTTTTAACTCTAATAACAACAACGCTTTTGGCGTGCCCTCCACAAAAAAACGGTAAGGTTCAAATTTTTTATTTTGTTTGGTACAGTCAAGAATCACATCATCTATCATTTCGCAAGTATGTAATTGATGCTGCATAGCAACATTCACGTCATTCAGGCAATTTTCCAGAGTACTGTAATGCGCTGCTACCAATACTGTTTCTTCAGGCGGTAAAACATCAAGTTGTAAGGTAATCTCGGTAGTAAAAGCAAGTGTACCTTCACTTCCGCATAGTAGTGAGCATAGATTTATCTTTTCTTCCGAATTAGAAAATGTTTCCGTTGAAAGCAACGTATCAACTGCATATCCGGTATTACGCCGATGGATCTCGGGTTTTGGAAATTCCTTTATGATCTCTTTTTGTACTTTTTCCGAAGCCAATTCAGCATAAAGCATTTTATAAATAGTACCTTCCAGTGAATCCAGTTTGGTCTTAGATATGAAATCTTCTTTTGAAAGTGGCTCAAAAACTACTTCTTCCCCATTGGAAAGTATTGCTTTTAACTTCAAAACCTTGTCACGCGTTACACCGTACTGTATGGATGTAGTACCACTGGAATTATTTCCTACCATTCCACCGATCATACATCGGTTAGAAGTAGATGTATTAGGCCCAAAAAACAGCCCGAAAGATTTTAAATAATTGTTTAATTCATCCCGTATCACCCCGGGCTGTACCGTAACAGTTTTATTTTCAGTGTCTACAGAAATGATCTTTGTAAAGTTCCTGGAGACATCTACTACAATTCCTTCTCCTACACATTGCCCGGCCAGGGAAGTTCCTGCTGTTCTGGGAATAAGAGATGTATTATTTGTTTCTGCAAAACGAATGAGCTTTTGTATATCCTGTTCGGTCTTGGGGTATGCAACCGCCAAAGGGAGCTTTCGGTATACGGATGCATCTGTAGCATAGATAGACCTGTGGAGGTCATCATAGTATAATTCTCCTTCGAGATCTTTAGTAAAACCGGCGAGTACTTCTTTCATAAACAAGTACTGTAAAAGTAACAAACACATTATACTTCTTTAACAAAAACTTCTATTAACTCACAAAAACTTTTGGACTGCATTAACAAACTCCGATTTATAATACTTCTACTTTTGAAACGTTAAAAAACGTAAACAAACAATTATGAGAAATACCTTTTTAATTTTGATTGCCGTAGCTGCATTTTCAGCGAACCTGAAAGCGCAAAACATTGCAGATAATGCCTTAGGATTGCGTTTAGGGGACAGTGATGGTTTTGGAACTGAAGTCAACTACCAGCGTGCCCTCAGCGAGAATAACAGATTAGAATTTGCACTAGGCTGGCGCAGCAGCAGTAATTATGATGCCTTTAAACTTACCGCTTTGTACCAATGGGTCTGGGTACTCGATGGAAATTTTAATTGGTATGTTGGAGCCGGTGGCGGTGTTGGACAAATTGATTTTGACAACTCATTTCCGGGAAATCCAGACAATGAAACTTTCGTATTTGCAGCGGGAGATATAGGAATTGAATATGATTTTGATTTTCCGCTATTACTTTCATTAGACTTTAGGCCGGAGATTGGATTTGGAGATTTTAGGGATGATGTGGATTTTGATATTGCTCTTGGTGTGCGTTACCAGTTTTAGGTTACAAAAAACCTTACAGATATAAAAAGCCCCACAAAAAGTGGGGCTTTTGCTTTAAAAAAATCAGGGAAAAGCCTCTACTAACTCTTTCCTGAATGCAGTAACTTTAATTTTTAAAATTTGGCTTAACTATTTGTGAGTCAGTTATTAAAATTAGTTACCATGCAGAAAATCAAAATTGCGATAGGTTTTTTATCCGTATTGATCCTTTTGTCTTGCTATTCTACAAGAATAAAGGTTTCCAACGGGCAAGCAGAGCCGGATGATACTGAACGTGAAGATGCTTTAAGCGGACTTTGGGTTCGTGAACTGGATACCATTGTAAAAGTGAAAACAATTACCGATGAAAATCCAATAAATATTAGGGATTGTGAATCCGGAGCTCTACATACCGTAGAATACAAAAGTACTTTTGGCGGTATCCTACTCTATTTAGTGACATTTGGCAGAAAGCGTACCGTCAAGGTAAAATATGTATGTATAAAAGAATCTAACTAAAGTTTCTATGGCAACTACTAAAATTACAGAAAGACAGCGATGGGACACCTTGCATAAGAACGGCCCATTCGAGTTAAAGCTTTTTCTGTCCACGAGGCTGGAAAAAAAAGGAAATATGCCCTCCAGTATTGACAGGTACAACGATGCGGCTACCGAAATAAGAAAACTTTTAAGAGAGGCTTTAGATAAAAATGAAGGTTTTAGAGCCATTGGATCCAAATGGTCCATGTCTTCTATTGCCCACCATGAGGACAGAATGCATTTCAATTCATTTATGAATATGAAATTTCCAATTTTGGCTTCAGAGATGCATCCGGACTCCGATTATCTACAGGAAAATCTTTTTTTTCTTCAATGCGGCAATCAGATCAAGGAAATATCTCTGTACCTTCAGGATTTGGGAAAATCCCTTAAAACAACCGGGGCAAGTAACGGGCAAACCATTGCCGGCTGTATCTCTACCGGAGTCCATGGTTCTGCTATTGATGTTGGATCTGTTCAGGATTATGTCGTAGGGCTCAATTTGATCATTGGCCCAGACCCTGAAGATGTCATTTATCTGGAACGCCATACAAAACCTGCTCTTAGCAATGTATTGCCGGACAAGATAAATGCTAAGGTCATAAGAAATGATTCCCTTTTTAATGCGGCGCTGGTAAGCTTGGGCTCATTTGGGTTTATTCATGGTGTCCTTATTGAGGCCGAAGATCAATTTTTACTTACCCGATATGTAAGAAAGATCAGCAAGGACACTGCTTTGGAGTTGGCAAGAACACTGGATTTTAAAAATACTACTTTCAAAATACCTGAAGAAGTTGATGCCAACGGAAGTCCCCTACGGCCTTACCACTACAAGGTATTTATTAACCCTTACGGCAATGAAGACAAATATGTAGTAGAGGCTCTATACAAGAAGAAATTTGATCCTTTATACAAGGAGAAGCACGGAGACCCTATTCCTTTTATGAAAGAATTTGTCTACAGGGACCTGATCTATTTATTCATAAAGATATCTGAAAGATTCCCAAAAGCGATCCCAAAGTTCGTGAAAGCGTTGAACAATACTATTTTGCCCAGCGAAGATGAAAAAATAGTTGGAAGGCTTTCTGAAATTTTTTGGGATGCGGGATACCAGGGGCGCGCATTTGCCTGCTCCTTTGGTGTGGATCACAAGGACTCTGTGAAAGCTCTTGACGTATTGTCGCAATTGACCAAAGATGAAGGGCCTATTCCCGGGATTTTCGCAATGCGGTTCATAAAAAAGTCGGATGCATTGTTAGCGTTTTCAAAATTTCCATTCACTTGCATGATAGAAATAGATGGTATTCAATGGAAAAAATCTAATAAATTGATGAGTTTAGAGGAATATACAAAACGTATGATCGAGGTCTTAAAAGAAAATAATATTCCGTTTACTATTCATTGGGGCAAGAATGCGGATTGGGGCTTTCCAAAATTGGCTGAACATATGTTTCAAGATAATGTTGAAGCATGGATGAAACACAGGTCTGCATTACTTTCAAAAGGAATGGCAAAAGTGTTTTCAAATAATTTTCTGAAAACGGCAGGCTTAGATCATTACGAAGAAAATGCTTCCGAGGACCTGATTGCTACAATTACATGATCTTATGAAAGTGACGGTTATTTAAAGACGACCGGAAGGAATTGCTTTTCAAATTTAAAAAGAACAAAAGGAGAAGTCATGACTGTTGTTACATTATCCCCGGGATCGGGTGATGTGACGGTTAGATGAATTATAATATTCTCAGTTGTTTTCTCAATTCGGTCAACAGAAATGGTATAACCGCCCGAGGAAAGTTCCCCCATCGTAGCAAAGCCCATTTGGTATCTTGAAAAATCTATTTCAGGGACCGCAGCACCGGGTTCTTGAGTGCTGTTTATTTTTTCAAAGATGTACTGTAATTGTTCCTGATCTTTAATTATCGTTCTTTTTTCTTTAATAAAATTACTTTGTGAGCTTTCCAGCACTATTTCGAAATCAATTGTGTCTTTCATTGAATTTTCCTGAACTGCGGAAGTATTTTTACAGCTTCCGAGCATAATGGTTATCAACATTAAAAATATAGCGACTGGACTATAAAACTTTATTACTAGCTTTTTCATATACTTCTTCATACAGAGGAACAATATTTTTAGTATCAAATCTTTTAGAGGCTTCTTTTGCCTGCTGCTTAAATCTTAAAAGTGTTTCGTCATCTTTCAATATCGATAACGCATTCTTAGCCATATCTTCCACATCGCCAGCATTGCTTAAATACCCGCTTACTTCTTGTACATTCACTTCGGGTAATCCGCCTGTGTTACTTGATATCACAGGAACTCCACTCGCCATAGCTTCTAATGCCGCCAATCCAAAACTTTCTTTTTCAGAAGGTAATAAAAACAGATCGGTAAAACATAGTATCTTATCTATTTCACTACTGTTGCCCAAAAACAATACCTTGTTTTCAATTCCTTTCGTAAGGCATAATACTTCGCAACGTTCTTTTTCGGGACCTTCTCCTACGATAATTAGCTTTGCAGGTATATCTTTTTGAATACGGTCAAAAATCTCGATCACGTCTACGACACGTTTAACGGGACGTAAGTTACTTATATGTGTGATGATGCGTTCGTGTTTTTCAGCCATCAGGTCACGCTGGCATTCTGTGTACGTATTATTATGCTTCGCAACATCAATGAAATTTGGAACAACGTTTATTTCTTTTTTTATATCGAACAACCTTAGTGTGTCTTCTTTTAAACTTTCGGAAACGGACGTTACAACTTCACTTTGGTTGATACTAAAAGTAACTGCCGGTTTATAGAATGGATGATTTCCCACTAACGTAATATCTGTTCCATGCAATGTTGTTACCATAGGGATGTATATGCCTTCTTCTGCCAGCATTTTTTTTGCCATATATCCTGCATAGGCATGCGGAATAGCATAATGTACATGTAACAGTTCTATTTTGTACAATTTTACCATATCCACCAATTTACTTGACAATGCCAATTCATAAGGCTGATAATGAAATAGCGGGTAGTCCGGAACTGAAACTTCATGAAAATGAACATTATGTGATATGAGTTCCAGCCTAACAGGTTGTTTATAGGTAATAAAGTGTACTTCATGGCCCCTACCTGCCAAGGCAATACCCAGCTCGGTAGCAACAACGCCACTACCTCCAAAGGTTGGATAACAAACTATGGCTATCTTCATAAATCAATATTTTTATTGTCGATCGCTTCGTAGATCACTTCCTGAATATTACTACGTAAATTACTACCTATAAGTTTGCGGTTATCGGCATTTGGATAGGTTCGGTTCGATAGAAAAACATAAACTATTTCTTCTTCGGGATCTGCCCAGGTAAATGTCCCTGTAAATCCGCTATGCCCAAAGCTCGTCATTGATACACAGCCACATGTAGGCCCTACATCTCCCAGTTGTGGCTTGTCAAAGCCAACTCCCCTTCGTACATCATCCTCACAATAATAACAGGTATTAAATACATCCAGGGTCTCTGGTTTAAAATAACGCATTCCTCCGTAAAATCCTTTCCAAAGATACAATTGCATGATCTTGGCAATATCGTTTGCATTACTAAATAATCCTGCGTGGCCACTTACACCACCTAACATTGCAGCTCCTTGGTCGTGAACATAGCCATGAACTTTCTGCATCCTAAAATAAGTATCATCTTCCGTAGGAACAAGATTGTCTTTTGAAAATTTCTCAAGTGGTAAATAGGTTGTATAATTTGCTCCTAATGAGTTATATAAACTACGTTGCACGATTCTTTCCAAAGGAGTTCCATAGAACTCTTCCAAATATTTTTTTAGTATATAATACGGTAAATCGCTGTATTTATAACTGAGCTTTTTTCGTAAATCACTTTCCTTGATCTCTTCAAAAATGCTGTCTTTATAATCCTTCCTTAAGTACAATTCATCCGCCACCTTAATACTAAATTCTTCCGAAGCGGCCTTAGCATAATATTTTTTGTCCGGGCGGTTTGTTATGGTATCTAATGTCTTTATATAAAAAGGAATCCAGGCTCTTAAACGCGCATAGTGCGAAAGCATTTCCTTGAGTGTAATGTTGGCCTTATTGGAATTTTTGTATTCCGGCAGCATTTCCGAAAGCCTGGTATCCATAGAGATCACTCCCCTGTCTACAAGTTCCATGACCACCGGTAGTGTTGCCAATATCTTGGTTAGTGAAGCTACATCATACAGGTCTGTATCTTTTACTTTTTTCTTTCTATCCGGTGTATGATAACCAAAATTCTTATCATAGATCACTTTTCCCTTGCGTGCAACCAGTATTTGCATTCCGGGAGTCATCCCTCCATATATTCCTATTCGTGCTAAAGAATCTACTTTTTTGTTAAGCACAAGGCTGTTTACCCCTACACTTTCGGGTGTTCCATATTGTAAGCGGCGAAGTGATGTTGTTTCTATAGAAGTATTCACGGGAAAATCTTCCCCTAAAGATACCGGAAGCCTTCCATTCGCCTCCCGGGCTCCAAAAATAAGTTGAGCGGACAACTTCTGAGAGACTTTACTGTTTTGGTAGGATAACAGTATTCCTTCAAAGTTTGTAGAGCTTCGTAGGTCCAGCAATGCATAGGGCCTTGCAAATACATCCAAGATCACTTTATTGGTTCTGGCAATTTCATATATCCAGACCAGTTCCTTTTCGGTAAACTTATAATCTTTCCAGGGGTTGGCATTTGATTTATGAAATCCAATAATCGTATAATCGTATTTTTTGAGTTTTTTTACATAGCTATCCAAACTACCTGCTTTTACCCAATCAATCTTTGTGTATTTTCTTAACTGGTCCAAAAAATCCTTACCGTCTCCATCCCCAAAATTCACATAGGCAATTTTCTTATTCCGGAGGTCTTTGAGAGGGAGTATTTCTTTATTATTCTTAAGCACTGTAAGCGCCTGCTCCATTGCCTTTTCGTATAGTACATCATCTACGGCAGAGTTTAGGTCTTCGGCCAGCGAATCTGCAACAACAGGCTTGTAATCATGCAGGCCAACTTTGTATTTTGCATAAAGGATCTTTTTAACAGAATGTGCCAGGCGTTCTTCTGTAATAACTTTTTCCCTGTAGGCATTTACCAAAAGTTGGTGTGCTTTGGGAATGTCGTCAGATATAAGTAAAATATCGTTTCCTGCCAGAAATGCAGCTAGGTCAATTTCACCGGGCAATTTAAAATCTGCAGCACCTTTCATATTCAGAGCGTCTGTAAAAATTAACCCATTAAATCCTAATTGCCCTTTAAGGATATCGGTCACTATTGTTTTTGAAATGGATGAGGGGTAATTTGATCTCGCTTCCAAAGAAGGTACATTGAGGTGTGCTACCATTACGCTGCTAAGCCCATCATTAATAAGTCTTTTGTAAGGGTATAGTTCTACACTGTCTATCCGCTCTTTCGAAAAGTTTATAGTAGGCAAGGTCTTATGTGAATCGGTATCTGTATCTCCGTGTCCGGGAAAGTGTTTGGCATTGGCAAGAGTTCCAGCTTGTTGCATTCCTTTCATAAATGCCAAAGATTTTTCTGTGACATTATCTTTATCTTCACCAAAGGACCTATTCCCGATAATTGGATTTTTAGGATTGGTATTGATATCGACCACAGGGGCAAAATTAATATGTACACCAAGGCGTTTAGCATGTTCACCTATTCGCCTTCCCACTGCTTCAACAATACTATTATCCTTAATTGCGCCAAGTGTCATATTCCAGGGATAGGCATAGGTAGAATCCAATCGCATGGCAAGTCCCCATTCTGCATCCATTCCTACCAGTAACGGGGTTTTTGAAAGTTCCTGGAATTCATTGTTAAGTTTGGCTTGTCGTTTTGGGCCTCCTTTTGAAAAAATAATTCCTCCAATATATTGATTGTTGATCAGGTCCTTGATCTCATCGGTTTTCGATTTGGGATCGCTTGAGAAAGTGGCAGCCATAAATAATTGGCCCACTTTTTCCTGAAGTGACATATTACCATAGACACTGTCTACCCATTTTTGTTGGCTTAGCAGGTCATCTTTTACGATTAGTGGATTTATTTGCTGTGAAAGTACAGGCAAAAATACGAATGCTAATAGTGAGGTCGCAAACAGTTTTTTCATATACGGAAAGATACAAAAACTATGCTAAAAATCTGCTGTGCCAACTATCTTTTGCAGGCACTTCCCAGTTTTCAATATATTCTGCTTTTGTATTTACTAAGTTGTTGAAAACTACTGTGTTTGCTGAAACAGATCGGGCTTTTGCCATTTTTCTGAATTCTGCCAGAGGCTTATAGGCAATATATTTTCCCGAATAGAATGTTACATTCATTTTATCAAGTAAATCAACATCCAGTTCTTTTTCTAATAACTGAATAAAATGTACGGAAGCATCAATACTACATCCCGAAGCTGAAGCATTTTCCTGGTTTAACCCTATTACAATAAACCGGTTGTATTTTATTTCAAAACCCGCTTCGAGATCTGCACCGTGGGCGGTCCATTGCTCTAAAAAGAGCCGGGTCTTTTCATTGATTGTGGCCACTTCACCATCGGTAAGTTTTCTATTGGCCTGATATATCCAGACTCTGGAGTTATCCGGAAGATTTTTAAAATCTGTTAACATAATTATATTTCTTCTGCATTCGCGATCATTTCGGCTACATCCAGTACCTGTATGTCTCCTTCTTTCTCTTTTCCTTTTACCCCGTCCGTCATCATGGTATTACAAAAAGGGCAGGCAGCGGCAACTATATTGGGTTGTGTTTTGATTGCTTCCTCGGTTCGTTCTATATTAATTTCTTTATTTCCGGGTTCGGCATCTTTAAACATTTGTGCACCACCGGCACCACAACACAATCCTTTAGATTTACATCGTTTCATCTCTACCAGTTCCACTTCCAGTTTACGGAGCAGTTCTCGTGGGGCTTCATATTCACCATTCGCCCTTCCCAGGTAGCAGGGATCATGAAATGTGATTCGTTTACCTTTAAATTTTCCTCCTTCTACTTTTAGCCTGCCTTCATTCAAAAGAGATCTTAAAAACTGGGTGTGATGCATCACCTCATAGGTTCCGCCCAGTTCGGGATATTCATTTTTAATGGTATTGAAACAATGCGGGCAGGCAGTTACAATTTTTTTTATTTCATAGCTATTGAGCACTTCAATATTTGTCATCGCTTGCATTTGAAATAAAAATTCATTCCCTGCACGCTTTGCCGGGTCACCTGTACAGCTTTCTTCAGTTCCCAGAACAGCAAAATCTACATTCGCATTGGTAAGCAATCTTACAAAGGCTTTGGTGATCTTCTTGGCACGATCATCAAAACTTCCGGCACATCCTACCCAAAACAAGACTTCAGGTTGTTTTCCTTGTGCCATATACTCGGCCATTGTAGGTACTTTTATTGTTTCACTCATGTGATATCTATTCTTTAAAAACCTCTATAGTTACCTCTTTTTCTACCAGGTCTGTAAACTTACCTTTATATTGTGTCGCTTTTACAATGTGGTTATCGATCCAATGATAATTTCCTCCTCTGGGTTTTCCCATTAAAAGTGAGTGGTATTTAAATCCGTGTTTTTTAAGCCAGATCTCGGTATATTCCCTATGGGTTTCAGTACGTGAAGTAAAAAAACAGATAATGTGGCCTTCATCATACCATTTATTTACTGTTTCCAAAGCATCCGGATACACTTCTGCTGTAAGCATACGTTCGGGTTCTTCATTGGGAATATCTTCTCCCACAGTACCATCTATATCTATAAGGTAGTTTTTTACTCCGTCCGGTAAAACAGGGCTTACTTTTGAATCGCCTTCCTTTTTATCACGTAACATTTTTTCTATTTCTTCCTTCTTCATTTATACTTCGTTTTTCCAGTTTAATCTATCCATTTGATTATAGGGCCATGGGGCTCCATTGTTTTCTATATTTGTCATTGCTACATTCAACTCTGTAGGTGCAGCAGATTGCTCCATGACCAGGTATTGACGCATGTCCATGATAATAGAAAGCGGATCAATACTTACAGGGCAAGCTTCTACACAAGCATTACAGGTCGTACACGCCCATAATTCTTCACGTGAAATATAATCATCTAAAAGTTGTTTTCCATCCGGTTTAAATTCACCGTTTTTATCTATGTTCTTACTAACTTCCTGCAAACGGTCACGTGTATCCATCATTATCTTACGAGGAGACAGTTTCTTACCGGTTTGATTGGCAGGGCATTCGCTGGTACATCGACCACACTCGGTACATGTATACGCATTTAGTAATTGAATGCGACTCAGGTCCGTTACATCACTGGCACCAAACTTTGCAGGAGCTTCGGCACCTTCGGCCGGAGCTGCAAACGGATCTGCATTAGGATCCATCATTAGTTTTACTTCATTGGTAACAGATTCCAGGTTCTTAAATTTTCCTTTAGGCACTATTTTTCCATAGAATACATTAGGGAATGCTAAAATTATATGTAAATGTTTTGAAAAATACAGGTAGTTCAAAAAGGTAAGTATTCCCAGGATATGGAGCCACCATGCAGTCCTTTCAATAAATATCAATGTGCTTTCTGAAAACCCTTCAAATAAAGGAACAAGATACTGACTCACCGGGAACATTCCTGCTTCTACATAATGCGCTGCTCCAAGGCGTTGCAGCTGAAGGTCTGAGGCGTTCATAATAAGAAACAATAGCATTAGCACCATTTCAAAATAAAGAATGTAGTTAGCATCATTCTTTGGCCACCCTTTCATTTCACTCGACCAGAAGCGTTTTATTCTTTGGATATTTCTGCGTGTCCAGAAAAAGATAACTCCTAACAGCACCAAAAGCGCTAAAATCTCAAAAGAAGCAATAAGATAATCATAGAATATTCCTAAGCTTGCGAAAATTCGATGTGTACCAAACAGTCCGTCAATAATAATTTCGAGCACTTCAATATTAATGACAATGAATCCTATATAAACTATGATGTGCAGAAGGCCGGCAACAGGGCGTACTACCATTTTCGATTGCCCTAACGCTATTCGAAACACATTTCTCCAGCGTTCTTTCTTATGGTCTGAAGCATCTATTTCCAGCCCCAATTTTATATTGCGTATTACTTTACGAATGTTTCTCGTAAAATAACCGATACCAAGTACCAGCGCTATGAGAAAAAGTATATTAGGGATGTACTGCATATATTAGTTGTTGGATTCTTCAGGGTCACTATATTCTTTTGGGCGTTTTCCAAAGAGCGAAAAATGTACATAGCGCTTAGGATTTAGCTTCATATCTTCCAGTAGTTTTTCCAACTGTAAAGAAGCCCCTTCCAGATTATCGTATAGCTTTTCATCTTTTAAGAGTTTTCCTATACTACCTTCACCATTATCAATTTTCGTAACAATTGCATCCAGACGAGACATTACATCCTCCATGTCACGCACAATTTTACCGGTCTCAATTTGAGCCAGTGAATCTGACAGGCTTGCGAAATTTTTAGAGACCGTATCAAAATTTGTAAGTGTATTGCTTAATTTTTCTTTGTTCTCTGCTAAAAGGGTATTTATATTTCTTGAAGCCCCCTTAAATGCTACTGCAGTTTCACTTAAATTGGCAATTGTAATTTTTAAATTATTTCTCGTCTGCTCATCCAGTACATCGTTAATACCTAAGAATAAAGTATCCAGTCCGGCCAAAGTGTTGTTTACTTTTTCTTCAAGCGGACCTAAACGTTCACTAACAGCATCCAGCATTCCCTTTTCAATTTCTCCCTTTAAGGTATCTCCGGCTTTGGCAATATTTGAGGGGTCATAGCTAGGAAATATCCCTAACGACTTCCCTCCTATTAATCCGCTGCTATAGATCCTTACCAAACTGTTTTTAGAAAAATCGAAATCCTCTTCTACAGTAAATTCAACAACAAGCCCACCCGTTTTATTTACAAAACCAATATTTTGAACTTTCCCTACGGGAAGGCCGTTAATAGTTACAGGTGCAGACTTTGCAAGCCCTTCAACATTTTGGTATTTTACATAGAATGTACGGTGGTCTTCCAGAAGATTTGTACCCTTTAAAAAGCTGTAACCAAAAATAAATAGTAGAATGGCACCAATGGCTAATATTCCGGTTTTTACTTCTCTAGATAATCTCAAAAGGTCTTATTTATGTTTCAAACAAATTTAAAAATAAATATAGAAAAACCTGCTATTTGTCTTCGGATTTTAAGACTTCCGAAAGTTTAACTTTTTTACCCTCTTTAAAGGCTACGATGTAACAGGTAGAATAACCTTTTTCCCGGGCAAATTTTTTCATGAGGTGAATCTTATTATAATCGGAGGTCTCACCATAGTAGTATTTATACAAACCATCTTCCTTACTTCTGCTGATCTGTTTCAATCCCTTAAAATTGTAGGGCTTTGTAGCAAGCTTTTTGCTACTGGCAGCCAATTGAACTTTAAAAGTAACATCTTTATAGATCTTCTCCTCGGTCGTTTCAATGGCATTGTCGATCTCTTCTTGCGTTATTACCGGGTTTTTACTATCAAGCGTTGCCAGCTGGATATTATCCTTATATGATTTTATAGCCTCTGCAATTGCTTTTGCCATTTCCTTTTGCCCTTTTTTTGAGTTTAGGTATGCTCCTTCTTTTTTGTTTGTCAAAAACCCTGCTTCTACAAGTACACTTGGCATATAACTTTGATGCAAAACAATAAACCCGGCTTGTTTAACACTTCTGTCTTTTCGTTGTAGTTTATTTGTGAAATTACTTTGGATCAAGCTTGCTAACATGATACTTTGGTCCAGGTATTCTTCCTGCATCAAGGTAAGTCCAATAAATGATTCCGGGGAGTTTGGGTCGTAGCCCGCATACCTCTCTTCATGATTATCTTCAAGAAATATCACTTCATTTTCCTTTTTTGCAACTTCCATATTGCGCTTGTTGGCATGCAGTCCCAGTACAAAAGTGCCGGCTCCATAGGCGTTATTGGTAAAGGCATCACAATGCACCGAGACAAAAAGGTTTGCATCTGCCCTGTTAGCAATAGCAGCTCGTTCCCACAGATCTATAAAAACATCTGTCTTACGAGTGTATATCACTTTTATATCTGGTAGTTTTTCCAATTCTTTTCCTATTTCCAGCACGATACTAAGTGCAATATCTGCCTCTCTATAGCCATTACCCATGTTACCAGGATCCTTCCCGCCATGTCCGGCATCCAAAACCACTACAAAAGGTTTTGTGGTACTGTTATTGTGCAATGTAAAGGATGATGAAATGAATAATCCAAGCGCAAGTACGAATATGCTAAGAGGTTTCGTTTTCATATAGTTACTAACGTGTGATGAAAGTTGATATTTTAAAAATTCGATTTTAAAAAACACAGCCCAAAAAATATGCTTAATTTTGAGCTTTCAAAAACTAAGCCAAAACTACAAAAATAATAGTATCGTAGCATTGCAAACACAAAGGCAATTTATTCGGGTTTTACTTTTCTCTCTGCTTTTTTGCAGCACTGCAATGTATTCTCAAGATATTCCTCCCAGGAATGATGTCAATATTCCTTCCGAAGAAGGGAACGACACGATCTCAGTTTCGGTAAAACCCATTATAACTGAACTTAACGAAGCTATTACCGATACTGTTAAGACAGATACAATAAAACCTCAAAAGGAATTTTTAGATGGTATTGTTGATTATTATGGCGAAGATTACGTCTACTTAGACAGGAAAAACAACAAAGTGTATATGTATAACAAGGCGTATATAGTTTATGGCGATATGCGTATTGATGCCGGGCTTATTATCTTGGATTACAGCAAAAATGAAGTAACCGCAAAAGGAATTGACAGTGCCGGAGTATACTCACAGCGACCTGTTTTTGTTCAAGGAGGAAATAAAGCAGAACCCGATTCTCTCCGGTTTAATACCAAAACCAAAAAGGCCATTGTTTATAATACACGCACCGAACAAAACGGCTTTCATGTAATAGCGCAGGAAACCAAAAAAGAAAACGACTCTGTATATTTTCTTCGGAATGTGAAGTTTACTACTTCAAAGAACATTGATGACCCCGAATATTATTTTTACACCCGCAAAGCGAAATTCGTCCCTAAGAAAAAGATCGTTACCGGATTGACCAATATGTACATTGCAGATGTACCTACACCGGTTGGGCTTCCGTTTGCCTACTTTCCTCTTACCGAAGACCGCACCTCCGGATTTATCATTCCTACCATTGGAGAGAATAACAATCGCGGATTCTTCTTCCAGAATGGAGGTTATTACTTTGCAATCAATGATTATCTGGATCTAACGGTCCTGGGTGATTATTATACCAACGGTAGTTATGGGCTTAGAGGAGAATCTTCATATGTTGTACGTTATAAGTTCAGGGGAAATGTAAGTGTTCGCTATGAGAATCTAATTAACAGTGAAAGAGGGTTTCCGGACTTTAGCGAAAGCTCGGTATACAATATCCGATGGAGCCACAATCAGGATGCAAAATCCAATCCTTCATCCCGGTTTTCCGCTTCAGTGAACTTAGGAAGTAGCAGGTACTTTCAAGAATCCATTAACCAAACCAATAACGCAAGTGCTTTGGTCAATACTTTAAGCTCCTCTGTCTCATATTCCAAAACATTTGAAGGAGAACCACAGATCAATCTTACTATTGCGGGAACACATTCTCAAAATACCAATACCGAAGAGATCAACATGTCTTTGCCCAATGTGAATGCCAGCGTATCTCGTATCTTTCCTTTTGCGCCTAAAATAGGGACCAAAAAAGGAATATTGCAAAACATTAATTTTCAGTATGATGTAACTGCCGAAAATCGTTTTAGCACGGTCGATTCTCTTTTCTT
Source organism: Flavobacteriaceae bacterium (assembly GCA_028284005.1). Classification (GTDB taxonomy): domain Bacteria; phylum Bacteroidota; class Bacteroidia; order Flavobacteriales; family Flavobacteriaceae; genus JANQOS01. Next base: position 148,853 of record JANQSO010000006.1, read on the forward strand.
TAAGTCAGAAATGTTTGAAAACGCCCAAACAGGTGCGAGACATAGTATTCCTGTAAGCACTAATTTTAAAATACTCAATTACCTGAGTGCTTCGGCAAGTACAAGTTTAAATGAAACCTGGGTACTTAAAACGATTCGCCGTTCTTTTGATACCACTCTTAATGATGGTGCCGGTGGAGTGGTTGAAGATACTATTTCGGGGTTCGACAGGTATTTAACCTATAATTTCTCTACCAGTTTAGGAACCACTCTGTATGGTTTGTTCAATTTTGGAAAAGACAAAAAGATCCAGGCGATCCGGCATGTTGTTCGCCCTTCCGTAAGCTATAGTATCAATCCCGGATTTGATCAATATTATGAAGAATACCAAGTGCCTACTGCAGACCCGGATGTTGCAGCAGATGTAGTGGCTTATTCCCGTTTTGAAAATACTTTATATGGTGCTCCCGGCAGAACATATTCCAGTAATATTGGTATGTCATTAAGCAATACCATTGAAGCCAAAGTTAGAAGCAGGGACACAACGCTTACCGAACCCAAAAAAGTTGCTTTACTGAATAACTTAAATTTTTCTACCGGCTACAACCTTGCAGGAGATTCGTTGCGCTGGAGTCCGGTTAATTTTACGGGGAGTATCCCAATAGTTGAGAAATTGGATATGAACTTTAGCGGATCATTGGATCCCTATGCCCTTAATAGTAACAACCAGCGAATAGATGTTTTTAATATTGATAATGGCGGAAGTTTATTTAGATTGACCAATGCCAACGTGAGTATTAACTATTCTTTTTCCAGTAGAGACCTGGAAGGAAAAAATGAAGATGATCCTAACAATGAAACCTTTAGAAACGGAGGCAGGAAAGATGATCTGTTTGGAGATACCACAGATATCTATGATGGAAATATCTATGACGATGATACTGATTCTGAAAAAGACAAGAACGTATCCTGGTACAATTATAAGATCCCCTGGGATTTCAGGCTTGCTTATACAATAACCTATTCCAATGGGCAAAGGCAAAATGAAATATCATCCCAATCCTTAATGGTGAGTTCAAATCTTGAATTATCGCCCAGGTGGAAAGTGGGTGTCTCTTCCGGTTATGATTTCAAAAATAAAGGTGTTACGTTAACCCAGTTCAGGTTTCAACGAGACCTTGAAAGTTGGCAAATGAGTTTTAACTGGACGCCCATAGGTAGTATCAATACGGCCTGGTATTTCTTTATTGGTATCAAGTCTTCCGTATTGAGCGACATTAAATATGATAAACGCAGAGAAGCAGACAGACAACTTTAGTTCTAAAATATATGAAAAAAATAATCAATACTCCAAATGCCCCTGCTCCAATAGGGCCTTACAATCAGGCCGTTTTAAAAGGAAATATGTTATTTACTTCGGGGCAGATAGCAATAGACCCCAAGACCGGAGAGCTATCTATAGGTGATATCAAGGTCGAAACCCGACTCGTAATGGAAAATATGAAGGCAGTTTTGGACGAAGCCGGAATGACCTTTGAAAATGTGCTGAAGACTTCCATTTTTATTAGTGATATGAAAAATTTCAGTTTAATAAACGAAGTCTATGCGGGCTATTTCAATGAAGCAACCGCTCCGGCACGTGAAACAGTAGAAGTTGCTAATTTACCCAAATATGTTAATGTGGAAATTTCAATGATCGCTTCGTTATAATAAGGCTTTATTCATTTTCTTTAGTTCCTTCGGTATTAAAATCTACCGGTAGTGTATCATCGTTAGGAGTTTCTGTGGGTTGCTCGTCAGACTCAAGCGTAACCTTTCTGTTGAATAGTTTATTAACTAATTCACTGAAAGTATCAAAATCCACCGAATAGGATACCCCTGCACCTTGTTCAAATATTTGGTCTTCACCAATAAATTGTACATCAGCCTGGCGGTTAAAGAAGTTAATACGTAAACTACCATCTTCATTTACCAGCCACTGTACTTCAATATCCCCGGCAACAGTAGACTCATTGACCCCACCAACGGGAACACCAACTTTTCCATTGATCAAAATACGTTCATTGATTTGTGTAGATAGTGTAATTCCAAATCGGTCTGCTGTTTCCTGATTGGGAGTTCGTGATCCCTGTGAATAGTCAAGACCTACTTTAAACTTACCGTCCTGATCTGCAAATAGCTCGTTTACAAGCCCCGAAACTCTTTCAACCAAAGTTCCGGTAAATGCGTTGGAACTTTGATAGTTGTCATTCACAAAAGAACCAGAAGCAACCAGGAACAATGCCTGTTTTTCACGTTGTTCCGCATTTTGCAATTTGTATTCCAACTCACTTCTAACAATAGAACTTACACGCGGAAATTCAATACGGAAATTAATATCGGGTTGTATCAATTCACCGGTCAGGTCAACCAGGACATTTACAGGAATTTTTCGGTTTACTGCCGGGTTGTCCAATAGAATTGACGGATTGGCCTCGGTTTTGTACAATGCACTTAAATTTAAACGAGCACGTTCCGGGCTACCATCCCAGGTAATACTTCCCCCTGAAACCACTTCAATATTCTTTTGGATAATTCCACCATACCTAAAATCATATTCTCCTTGAATTACCAGGAAATCTCCCCACATTCTAAACTTTCCAAGTGTATTGATCTCTATTAATAATATTCCGGCTCCGCGTCCTTTTAGAGTAGAGTTGTTCACCTGGTCCACAACTACCTCTACTTCGGCCTTTTCATTGATATCCAATTCAAAATTAAGTGTAAGTCCCTTTACTTCCTGAGAGACGACAGTTTCTCCACTTATTCTTGCTTCTTTTTCTGCAGGGGATAAGAATTTTATAAATGAATCGTCTCCAATAGATTCGGTATCACTTAGAGGTATTTTAAAACTGGTGTCATCCTCTGTAGTGGCGACCACATCTATAACCAATTCATCCGCAGGCCCACTAATATCGGCCGTACCACTAATAAAAGCAGTACCGTAGTATAAGGCATCTTCGTCCGGAGGTGTGTCAAGTACCAATAATCTTTCGGGGGCGTCTATCTTTAAATTCAGTTCCCAGTTATTAAAATTAGAATGTGTCGCATTCCCGGAAAGAATTCCTTTGGACCCGTATTTAGTATCTGTTATTTCGGTAGAACCTATATCGAACTTATTTTTGGTCACTACAACTTCCGTAGACCTGTCCAAATTGAAATCGGTATTGAGGTAAGGGATTCTTAATCCGCTGTTTTGTAATTGTATCTTTCCAAAAATATCGGGTGATCTATAATTTCCAACTACACGAACATCTCCTGAGGCCTCTCCTCTTATATTAGTAATTACATCGCCTCCAAACGGACTAAAAGCCTGGAGGTTAAACTCGTTAATACCCACGTCCATTCGTATTTGGGGCTTGTCTGTGGATACATCAATATCACCCACGGCATTGATAGATTTTATACCGTCTTTGGTAAGCGAGGTATTGATACTGTATTTTGTGAGGTCTTCATTTCCGTCAATCTTAATATCCAGGTTTCCAAATGGAATATCATTGATCACAACATCATCTACGGTAACCGTTGAATTTGGATAATACGATTTATTTTTTTGAACAAAATGTAGTTTTCCGTTTACATTTCCTTCCAATTTCAGGCTGTCTACTTCGGGAACAATATTACCAATATTTACATCCGTGAACTGAAGTTTGATATTCTTATAGGTAGAGTCTCTTACAGAACCGGCCAGTTTGATCAATTCCCTGTTATGCCTGAAAACCAAAGAATCGATCTGAATGTTTTTAAAGTTATCATCGAAAACAACTTTGTTCAGGTTGTTATTGTTCCTGTTAACATACCAAACATTATTCTTATAAGTAATATCAGATTTTTTCACCCCCACTACAGATTTACCCATGGGATTTATCGTGTGATACAGGGAGAGATTAAATAGGTCTTCTTTTTTCTTTCCGCCTTTAAATTCAGAACGAATGTACAGCGTATCGTTAATGGTCTTATTAATTAGGTTTACATCTGTTAAATTATATACCCCCGTATATACCGAATCTACTGTAATATATGTATTATAAATGGGGTTGTCATTGTCCACCTGAATATTCACTTTACCCAAATAGTTGTCGAAGACCAATATTTCGGGCGAACGAAAATCCAGCTTAAATTTCGATTCATCCGAAGACACCGAACCTTTTACCCTGGTATTCTCTCCTAACTGAAGCTGTGGCACAAATACTTCAACAATCTTATTAAAAACATCAAATTCGTAATCTATATATTGATTGGTAGTAACTTCCTGTGGAATGTAGTTAGCATATATGCTACCCACTCCATTTCGGAAAAGATCCGGGATATCCTCTACCAAAAAGTTCCCGGAAATTTTACCGTCAATAATATCGGGAGAATTTATCTCGATAGTTCTTAGATCACCTTCAAAAGAAGATGTGATCTTAAAATCATCAAAATAAAAATCATCGTCCTCATTTTGGTAAAAAGTTTCTCTAAATGTAATAGTTCCCTTCGCGTCATCTACGGTAGTACCGTCCATATCCATGATCACCTTTCCCGCAAAGACAGAAACGCTGTCCCGTTTCATGAGATTGAGCTTGTTAAGCTCTGCAAATTCAACATCTGCTTCAAAATCGTATTGGTTGAAATCTTTGGATACATCTACCAATCCTTTAAAATCCAGCTGAAGATTAGGATCTTCTATACTAAGTTCTCCATTAAACAAAGGGTTCTTCAGGTTTCCTGTAACATTGATCTTTTGGTAATTATACCCCTCGAAATTCAATGAAGATATTGTGCCCGAAATTTTGGTATTTACTGTTTCTTGAGTAAAACCACTTCCATCAAAATTGAGATTTCCGGTTATTTCTCCCAGTGATGTAGTTCCTGCAATTTTACCCAGGTCAAGCTGGTTGAGAACTACATTCCCGTTATAAAAAGCATTTTCAAAATTATTGATATTCCCCATGCTAAACTCAACATCCGCATCGCCTATATCCGTCCTTACGGTACCGTCTGTAATTAGTTCTGTTGCCGTAAGTGTTGTGGTACCGGTAAATACAAACCTCCCTATATCCTTTAACTCTTTTGGTATTACGTCTCCCAGTACACGAGGCATGAATCTACGTAATTCGTAATAATTAGTCGCTATGGAATGATTTTGGGCCCTGATCGAATACTCGTCGCCTTCTTTTAAAATATCTTTGATGGCAAAATTACCGGATACCCTTGTGCCTGTTGTTGTTAGCTTTGTGTTGGTGAATGTGAAATTATTTAATGTTCCCTCAAAATTACCATCCACAGAAATGATCTTATTGGGGCCAAACTCGTTATAAAAACTATTGAGATCATTTGTGGCAACCTGAGTATCTTTTAGGTTGGCATTAATGATAACGTTATTTTCAAAATCTGCCATTCCCTTTTCAGCGTAATTTAGGACAAGGTCTCCTCTAATTATTGAGTGTTCAGTTTCAAGCATCAAATCGTTAAACTGCATTTTTTCCAGTGTATATAAAAAATCAGCTTCCAGGTCTTTAATAATAAACCCCCGGGCTGCAACTAATGAAAGTTCATTGATATCTGCTTCAATATCGGGGCCTGTTATTCTGAAATCTTCTGCTGCAAGGTTTAAACTACTCAAGTTAAAAACCTCAGGGTTCTCGAGGTTATGGTCCGTAATTTTTACTTTGCTGTCGGTGAGGCCAACATTGCCGCTAAAAAGAGAAAAAGGCTCTTCACTTTTTTCGCCGGTTTCAAATTTTTCGGCAAAAATGGAAAGGTTGTCATTGTTTTCTTCCTTATACGTAGTGACATAAAGTTTTGCTTGGGTTAGGTCCACATGCCCAAAATCAAGGTTTCCTTTAATGAGCTTCGGAAAACTAAGAATATTGGTTTGTAACGACCTGGCATAAATAAGGGTATCTTTATGATGGTCTGCTATATATACCTCTCTAATATCTACCTCGCCTTTCCAGTTAAGGCCCAAGCGGTCAATGTGAATATCGGTTCCGTAGGTCTCATTAAGGTTATCTGTTACTTTTTTTGCTATATAGGATTGTACCGAAGGAATAGATAAAATAATTATCAAAAGCACCAGGAGCAATACAATAATTGCAAAAGTGCGAAGTATTATTTTTCTTAATTTTTTGATACGCTTTTAAAGTTTTAATTTTGACTCCAATAAATATGCCCGTTTTAGTTTTGAGCCAAAAAAATTGTTATATCCTCGGTATTGAATCTTCTTGTGACGACACGGCTGCTGCTGTGATAAACAACGGAGTTATCTTATCCAATGTTGTTGCCACTCAAAAAATTCACGAGGAATATGGCGGTGTTGTTCCCGAACTTGCTTCGCGTGCGCACCAACAAAATATTGTTCCCGTAGTGCACCAAGCTATACATAAAGCAAATATCGACAAAAAACAGTTAAGTGCCATAGCCTTTACAAGTGGTCCGGGATTAATGGGATCTTTACTTGTAGGCACCTCATTCTCAAAGTCTTTAGCTTTAGGATTAGATATCCCTTTAATAGATGTAAACCATATGCAAGCACATATTTTGGCACATTTTATCAAAGCGGAAGGACAGACAGCTCCTAATTTTCCCTTTTTGGCATTAACAATTAGCGGAGGCCATACACAAATTGTAAAAGTGACCGACTATTTTGAAATGGAGGTTATTGGAGAAACCATAGATGATGCGGTAGGGGAAGCTTTTGATAAGGCCGGAAAGATTTTGGGGCTTAGCTACCCCGGAGGGCCTTTGATAGACAAATACGCTCAAAAAGGAAACCCGGAGCGCTTTAAATTCACAAAACCGAAAGTAAAACCCCTGGATTTCAGCTTTAGTGGGCTGAAAACCGCAGTACTGTATTTTGTGGAAAAAGAGGTTCAGAAAAATCCGGATTTTATTGCTGAAAACCTTGAGGATATTTGTGCCAGTTTACAATTTACGATCATAGATTATTTAATGGACAAGTTGAAAAATGCAGTGAAGCAGACGGGGATCAAAGAAATTGCTATTGGTGGAGGAGTTTCGGCAAACAGTGGAATCAGGAGAGCTTTGACCGAAGCCGAAGCCAGGTATGGATGGAAAACCCATATCCCAAAATTTGAATTTTGTACCGATAATGCTGCAATGATCGCTATTGTTGGTGAATTAAAATATAAAAACAAGCTTTTTGCCGAGAACAATGTAGTGGCAAAAGCCAGATTGAAATTATAATGATAAACAAGTCTGAAGAAATTGTCCGCCGTATTCGTTCTGCTGTGCAGCCATGGGCTCCTCACATCACTGAAAAAAGAATGTTTGGAGGTTCCTGCTTTTTATATAAAGGAAAAATGTGTGTGGGTGAAACAAAAAAGCGGTTAATGGTTCGTGTAGTTTCGGAAAAAATGAATGAAGCATTGGAAACTCCGTATGTAAAGCCAATGGATTTTACCGGAAAACCCATGAAGGAATTTATTTTTGTTTCTGAAAAAGGATTCGATACCGAAGAAAAATTGCAGGAATGGGTGGAACTGGGAATAGAACATGCCATGTTAAAAAGCAATTCATAAATGCAATTATTTTACCATCCGGATATTAACCAAAGCAGTAAAGAAGTGATCTTCGATAAAGAAGAGAGCCGTCATATTGTAAAAGTGTTACGAAAAAGCGATGGCGATGTATTGCAGCTAACAAACGGTTGTGGACTTTTTTTTGAAGCAAAATTGATTAGCTCTGAACCCAAGAGATGTGTTGCTGCAGTTATAAAGGTCGAAGAACAGGTCCCTCTACTCTATAGATTGCACTTGGCAGTTGCGCCAACCAAATTAAATGAACGCTATGAATGGTTCTTAGAAAAAGCTACCGAAATAGGTATTTCGGAAATCACACCTATAATTTGTGACCATAGTGAGCGTAAGGTAATAAAGGATGCCCGTTACCAGAAAATTATTCAAAGCGCCATGAAACAATCATTGAAAGCATATCTTCCAAGATTGAATCCGGCCGTTTCATTTAAAGAATTTATTGCTTCCGAAGCGCATTCAGAAGAAATTAAATGCATTGCACATTGTGAAAAAACCTTAAAACAATCACTTAAGTCAATTGCAAAGCCCAAAAGCTCCGTATTGATCTTAATTGGCCCCGAAGGTGATTTTTCTTCAGAAGAGATCCATAAGGCCAAAAAAGAAGGTTTTATTCCTGTAAGTCTTGGAAATAGCCGACTAAGAACAGAAACAGCGGCCATAGCAGCCTGTCATAGTATTGCTTTTATCAATGAAGGTTAAATCTATAATTCCAGCATACCGGCACCGGTAATGGATAGATTATTAGTTTGAACATAAGCAATCATGGTAAGTGCATCTTTTTCGGTTACAATAGATGGTATCGCAATCTTAGTTTTACCTGCCTTTCCGGATAGTGCAATTTCTATTTCTTCAACAACTATATTGCTATTTAAAAGAGTACGGCCTCCATTCTCACCTCGTTTTACATATGTTTTACGCTGTTCTACTACCAGTGCGACTTTCAAACTTTTATCCCGGATATTGCCATTTACAGTATAACTAAAGGAAATCTCATCATTCTTTTTCTCTATTCCTGAAAAGGTTATTGAGTTCTCTGCGCCGGTTTTTAATGTTCTCGAAAGGTATTTGGCCATTTTTCCTCTGTTAGAGCCAACAAATTGATACAAACCGTTCACAATTGCCTGTGGGGTATATACAGTTCTTGTATTGAACTTAAAACCATACGCTTTTTGTAAAATTGTAAAATCAGATCTACTAAAGGGGTCCTTCCAGCCCAATCTGTCCCAGTAATCTACATGATAGGATAATACATAAACATTTTCATACGCATATTCCTTCTTTATTTGGTCCAATAACAGATCTGCGCCGGGGCAACTACTACAGCCTTGCGATGTAAACAGTTGTACTACTGCAAAGGGAGGATCCTTAGGAGGTGTATCGTTTTCCAATGTACCCGATTGGTCACCCACAGCCATAGTGGCAAATGATATGGACAGGAAGCTATAAAAAAGTAGTGTTTTCATTACAACAATTTAGCAATTAAGTCGAAGTTGTAAAACAACCTTACTTTAAACAGCGAATACTCTTAAAAATCTGTATTTTAATGGCATATTTTTGACAATTTTCACATATGATCAAAGCTGAAAACCATGCATTTAATCGCAAAATATTGCGGATAATCGAAAAAAAGAGTGTTTTTTTATAGGTTATATCAAAATTAATTCCTAGTTTTCCAGTCCCAAATCAATAAAATTTTCAAAGATGTCACCAGCAGCAAGAAAATTCGAGCATGCTATAAACCTACCTGTGATTGCTTCCATTCATCAAGTGATGGGGAATTCGGTTGTAGAGAAAACAGCTAATGATTATCTTCCATTTGAAAAGTTGACTATCGCGCATAGTGCTAAATCGTCTTTTGGCTTAATGAATGATTGGATGAAGTTTACCGATATACTGGGCGTTGGTATCCTTTCAAAAATTTCCTAAAAACTATTTTTATTTCTAAATTGAAGTTTTTGTACTTTTGGTTGCTATGCAATTAAAAGGATTCTTTTATTTTCTATTATTTTCAGTTACGAGCTTATCTGCACAGGAAATTGCTGTACTGCAATACGGCGGTGGCGGTGATTGGTACAGTAACCCTACTGCACTTCCTAACCTTATCACTTTTTGTAATGAACAAATTAATACAACAATCGATGTAAAACCGCAAACAGTAGATCCGGGCAGTGTAGATCTGTTCGACTACCCCTTTGTACATATGACGGGGCATGGAAATGTCTTTTTTACTGCCGAAGAGGCTGAAAACCTTCGTAACTATATGCTAAGTGGCGGATTTTTGCATATTGATGATAACTATGGGATGGATCAATACCTGCGAAAAGAGCTTGTTAAGGTTTTTCCAGATAAGGAACTAAAAGAATTACCGGCTAACCATCCTATCTTTAGTTACCAATATCCATTTCCCAACGGATTGCCAAAGATCCACGAGCACGATAAGGCACGCCCTCAGGCATTTGGTATTGTGCATGAAGGCAGGTTGGTGTTGTTATATACCTATGAAAGTGATCTGGGAGATGGATGGGAAAGCCCCGAGATCCACAATGATCCTGCAGAAGTCCGTTTAAAAGCACTACGAATGGGGGCAAATATTGTGAAGTACGCTTTTGAAAATTAATGGCTCGGCAGCATTCGCATACCACGACTCCGTTTTCAACAAAAAAATTCCCTGTTTCTGTTATATGTGATCAGGTACAAAGTCCGGCCAATATTGGGGCCTTATTTAGAATATGTGATGCCTTTGGGGTTTCAGAGGTCCTTTTTGGCAATCCAAATGTAAGCTTTAGTTCCTCCAGGTTACGGCGCACCTCCAGAGATACCCACAAAAAAGTGAATTACCGTGTTTGTGAAGATATTATTTCAGAAATCAAAAAACTAAAAGAAAAGGAATACCGGGTGCTGGTTTTAGAAATTACCGATGATAGTATTCCCCTGGAAAAACTTAAGTTTTCAGCATCAGGAAAAATAGCATTAGTAATTGGTAATGAGCGTCATGGTATTTCCGATCCTGTTTTGCAGCAGGCAGACCAATCGGTTCACATCACTATGCATGGTGAAAATAGTAGTATGAATGTGGTTCAGGCAACAGCTATTGCACTACATGCGATAACGAATAAATTAATGTATTGAATAAGGCCATACTACATAAAGAAGTACAGGAGTTCATAAGGAACTATACCGGAGATATGTCGAAGCTGGCTTTTGCGGGAAGCCCTTTTGGTGAAATCACAATTAAAGAATTATTGCAACAAATTGAAGGCCGCAGAAGAATTGAAAAGAAACTACCGGCCTGGTATAAGCTTCCCGGGGTACTTTACCCTCCCAAACTGAACCTGGAACAGACCTCTTCCGAAAGCACAGCAAAATATAAAGCATCACTTATATCCGGAGAAACTTTAGCAGACCTAACAGGTGGTTTTGGTGTGGACAGCTATTATTTTTCAAAGAATCACAAAACAGTTCACCACTTTGAGATCAACGAATCATTATCAAAAATTGCCGTTCATAATTTTAAAAAGCTCACTGCCAATAATATAGTTTGCATTCCGAAAAACGGACTGGAGTTCATAAAAAACGAAAAATATAATAATATCTATATAGATCCGTCCAGGAGGCATAACACCAAAGGTAAAATTTTCTATTTGAAGGATTGTGAACCTAATATCCTTGAAAATTTAGAATACCTCCTTGACCGCTGCGAAATATTACTACTTAAAACCTCTCCAATGCTGGATATTTCGTTGGGGATTGAAGAACTAAAATATGTTAATGAAGTACATATTATAGCAGTTGAAAACGATGTAAAAGAATTGGTATGGGTTCTTAAAAGGCATAATAATGATCCCATTCAACTTAAGACTATAAATTTTGCGAAAAATGGCCCGGAAACATTTGATTTTTGTAGGAATGACCCTGCTTCAGTCACTTACAGTGTTCCAAAACAGTTTTTGTACGAACCCAATACAGCTATTCTAAAAAGTGGGGCTTTTGGCTTACTTTCAGATACATATGCTGTAGATAAGCTACACAAGAATACTCATTTGTATACAAACGAGGAGCTACAAAAATTTCCGGGAAGGCGTTTTCAGATCGAAAATACCGTTCCGTATTCAAAAAAAGAAATTAGAAAGGCTTTGAGCTTCGATAAAGCCAATATCACAGTTAGGAATTTCCCCGAATCTGTTGCCAAACTTCGTAAGTACTGGAAAATAAAAGAAGGTGGCGACGTCTATTTGTTTTTTACTACTATCAAAAATGATCAAAAGGTAATGTTGGTTTGTAAGAAGGTTTAAAAGTGTTATTGAATACGGCTTTCATCATATATTATAAAATAAGCACTATTGATAAAAGGATATGAGCACTGTTTTAATTCAATATATTTGTGTATTGACGAATAACAGCTTAAGATAAATAATGACCACTACTTCATTACTCATTAACGTTCTAATCGCTTATGGAATTTGTCAGGCCCTATTTATAGCTTTTATTTTACTAAGATCAGACAGGACATTGTTTAAAAAACTTTTTGCCACTCTACTGATCATTGAAGGAATCACACTTTTTGAAAGGCTTTTAGTAGAAACAGAACTTATTGATACTATACCACATTTATTAGGTATAAGCCACCCTATCAGTTTCTTAAAACCTCCTCTACTATTGTTTATGGCTATGGCCATTACTGTCAAGCATTTTAAAATTCAGAAAAAACATTACTGGCACCTTATAGGCTTTGGCTTTATGTTATTTCTAAATCTTCCATTCTACTTTTTAAGTGGCCCGGAAAAATTGGAAACCATTAGAGCATTTATGAATAAAGTTCCCTCCTATTTGAGTTTTGAGTTTTTCTTTACGTTAAGCTTTTTTGCTTACATAGGCATTTATATGTATTTGAGTATTAAAAAACTAGCTAAATTCAAAAAACAGGTGACCAATAACTCATTGGTCAATTGGATGTATTCTATACTAATTCTTTACTCAGCATTTCTGTTTTTACATCTTATATATTTTGTGCTACAGCCTATTGGAAAATATAATTTTTCTTTGGTCAACCAAATGAGCATGCTGGCAATGAGCTTTATAATTCAGGCCATTGCCTTCAAGATAGTTGACAAATCGACCCTATTTAACAACAAGCCTCCAAATTTGGGCAATTTACAGGAAAGAGGAAAATATGAGGATGCGATCTTAAGCAAGTTTGAGGAAGATAAAGTTTATTTGGACGACGACCTTAATTTGACCGCTTTTTCTAAATCGGTTCAAATTCCTTCGTCGTATGTGTCTGAAATAATCAATCAAAGATATAATTGTTCTTTTAAGAAATTACTTAATCAATATCGGTTAGAAGAAGCAAAAAGGATCATTCATGAAAACATAGATGGTAAGGTAAAGTTAATTGACATTGCTTTTGAATCGGGGTTTAGCAACAAGGTTACCTTTTACAGAGTATTTAAAGAATTTGAAGGAATTTCTCCTTCCCAATACCTTGAAAAAATAAAAAATGGGAAAAATCTAAAAAAATAAGGTTACACAATCATTCTGTAACCGAAACCATCTTTTTTTTCTTTAATTATGCCTTTAAAATAAATCATTCAATTATGAAATTCCAAGGTTCCATAGTTATACACAAATCCAGGGAAATTGTCGCGGCTTGTTTTATCAACCCGGACCATAACAAAGAATACCAAGACGGTTTTGTGAAAAAAGAACTCATAAATGGTATTGCTACTCAAGCCGAAGCTATATCCAAATTATATTACAAATACGGCAAGAGAGATCTGGTGTTAACAGAGACCATATTAAAAAATGATCTACCCCGCTCTTTCGAAGCTTTCTACCATCATAAACACATGGACAATACTATGAAATGTACTTTTGTAGAAATTGACCCCGAAAGCACAGAGTATATTTATGAGTTTGAATACACCCGAATGAGTTGGATATTACCAAAATTAATGGCAATTTTATTTCCGGGAATGTACAGGAAGCAGGGAGAAAAATGGATAAAGCAATTTAAAGAGTTTGTAGAAAATCAATAATTATGTGGGAAGAAAAATTAAAAGTATACGATCAACTGGTTGCTAAATGTGACCGATTTAAAAGAAAGGGGAAAACAATGCCTTACACTTCAGCCAACGGGTATATGTTCTCACTACTTAACAAAGATGGAGAAATTGGTATACGGTTCTCTAAAGAGGTTCAGAAAAAATATTTAGAAGAGTTTAAAACAACCCTCTATATGTCCTATAATGCTGTAATGCGTGGTTATGTCCTGATCCCTGAAGAAATGCTAAAGGACCTGGATCTCGTAGCAAAATACCTGGATGAAAGTTATGATTATGTGATGAGCCTGGAGCCAAAATAAGTATTTCAGTAAACTATCTTAAAACAAAAAAGCCTGCAAATTTGCAGGCTTTTCATTTGTAAGTGATCGCGCCAGGATTATCAGAGATGATCCTTTGTGCTCTGTAGTCTAAATGAAAAGCTATAAATCTTCGATCTAGAGCTTATTTTATTTTCATTTCGATACCTGAACAAGTTCAGGCCTCATTCAAATAAAAAAGCTTGCAAATTTGCAAGCTTTTCATTCTTAAGTGATCGCGCCAGGATTCGAACCTGGGACCGTCTGCTTAGAAGGCAGATGCTCTATCCAGCTGAGCTACGCGACCCGAATACAAAAATAAAAACCGAACATTACGTCCGGTTTTTGTCGGGGTGGCAGGATTCGAACCTGCGACCTCCTGCTCCCAAAGCAGGCGCGATAACCGGGCTACGCTACACCCCGTTAACAATTGTAGTAAGACTACACTGTTAGCAATGCGGAGAGACGGGGATTCGAACCCCGGCAACGGTTGCCCGTTGACAGATTAGCAATCTGCTCCATTACCACTCTGGCACCTCTCCAATATGTAATGAACGTTGTTTTTAAATGCGGATGCAAATGTAACTTTTCAATTGTTATAACGCAAAAAAATACTCTATTTTTTAGCCTGTAAAAAAGCATCTATTTCTATTCGGGATATTCGACCCGTAAATGATAAATATTATTAAGTTTCTTTTTTAAGACCTTTTTTATAATTTGGATTTCCTTAAATGTAACATTGGCATTTAAAAATTGTCCCTGTTCCATTTGGCTATCGATGATCTTTTCCACAAAAGTGTCAATTTTACTTGATGTGGGGTCTTTTAAGCTTTTACTCGCTGCCTCAACGCTATCCGCCATCATTAAAATTGCTGTCTCCTTTGAAAACGGAGTTGGCCCGGGATACCTGAAGTCTTTTGGGTCCGCATCATCATTCATCTCTTTCTCCTTTTTATAGAAATAATATACCAGGCTTGTACCATGGTGCGTCCTTATAAAATCGATCACCCGGTCCGGTAATTTATTTCTACGTGCTATTTCTATTCCGTCGATAACGTGGTCGATTATTATTTTGGCACTTTCTTTTGGCGCCAATTCATTATGAGCATTGAATGAATTCACCTGGTTTTCTGTAAAATTGGTTGGATTTACCATCTTACCAATATCATGATACAGGGCCCCTACCCTAACCAGCATGGCATTTGCGCCAATCTCATTGGCCGCGGCTTCAGATAAATTAGCAACATTAAGTGAATGATGAAAGGTGCCGGGAGCCTTATTGGAAAGCTCTTTTAACAATTTACTGTTTGTATCACTTAACTCCAGCAGTGATACGTCAGACACTAACCCAAATACTTTTTCATATAAATAAATAAGGGGATGTGCGAATAAGGTCGCCAATCCGCAAAGAACAAAATACCCGAAGGTTTCCCATTTCAGCACTTGAATATTTCCTTCCTGAATTAAAAAGAACGCAAAATACCCAACGATATAGATAAAGGTGATCTGCCCGACGGAGATAAAAAGATTCGCTCTTTTATATAGTTCTGAAACCGTCAATATAGTAACGATCCCTGCAATGATCTGTAGAAACAAGTATTCAAAACTATTAGGAACAATAAATCCCAAAAGCAACAGGGTCAATACATGAACAAATAGTCCCAATCTGGGGTCAAAAAAAGCTTTGACCACCAAAGGCAAAATACATAGGGGAACAACATAAACATAGGCGGCGTCAAACTTTACAACGATCGTTGTCAGAAAGACCATCAATATCACATTAAAAAATATGAAAGTGACCTTAGTGTTATTTTTAAAAATTTCCGGGCGGTACTTATTTAAGAACAGATACAACATTAAAAATACCAATGACACCAACATAGAATACCCAACCAATAACCAAACATAGTTGGATTCACTCCAAACCTGCGATTGGTATTCTGCTTTAAGCGAGTTAAGGATCTGAAACTTATCTCCTTCAACAACCTCACCTTTGGCTATAATTCGGCCTCCTTTCTCAATAATACCGCGATTGGGGTTTATGTTACTAATTTCACTTGCTACAGTTGCTTCGGTAAGTTTTATATCTAAGCTCACATTGGGATTTACCACCCTTACCAATAGTTTTTGCAGTAACTCCTCTATATCTTGTGTACCAAGTTCAGAAACCTTGACGTTTACCCTATTGCCAAGGTCCTCCTTTTTGAAAAGTTGAGAATATGTTATTTCTTCTACTTCATTTCCTTTTTTCAGATATATTAATTTTTCTTCGGAATAAGGATGAATTTCATCAGTAACACCATTGGAATAAACTTCATCCAGTATAGTACTGCCCATATCTTTCGCTAAAGTTTCGGAAGTGCTGTACAGGCTGTCAATAAAAGTCTGTTCAAATAGCTCCAGGAATCTTTGCCTACTGCCTGCTGCTATGGCAGCATCATATTCAAAATAAGGTGTAGCATCAGCTTTTATAGCTTCCTTTTCTTTTTCTAGGGCATCTTTATCTTTCTTTATCGTAAAGCTAAAAGGAGCATATAAATTCTCATATTGCCAGGGCTTCCCTTTCTGAAAATTATATTTGAACTGACCTCCTTTAGGTAGCAAATAAATAATAAGTACCGTGGCGACGATAAAAAGAAATATCTTGTAAATAGTAGATTGATTCTTCGTTAAGAATGAAAAGAAATTGTTCATATACGGAATTGTAAAAGTAAAGGTATAAATATCGGTCGACTAATCCCAAAGCCCCGGCGATTAAAGATTGATATTTCAGTTTTAAATATGTAAATTTGCTCGACAAATTCGGATGTGATTTTAGCAAACGAACTATTCCATTTAATCTAAAAATAATATAAAAATATAATGAGTAAGGAAGTTGTAATTGTAGCTGCGGCAAGAACACCAATAGGAAGTTTTATGGGAAGTTTATCATCGATAAGCGCGACCCAATTAGGATCTACGGCAATTAAAGGTGCTTTAGAAAAAATAAACCTTGACCCTTCATTGGTACAGGAAGTGTATATGGGTAATGTTGTTCAAGCCGGTGTGGGGCAAGCGCCCGCCCGTCAAGCTGCAATTGGAGCCGGTATACCAGATTCTGTCCCTTGTACAACTGTAAATAAAGTATGTGCCTCAGGAATGAAGGCAGTTATGAATGCTGCACAGACCATCGCCTTAGGTGATGCGGATATTGTAATTGCCGGAGGAATGGAAAGTATGAGCAATATTCCACATTATGTACATATGAGGAACGGCCACAAATTTGGGCCCGCTTCACTGGAAGATGGAATGCAAAAGGACGGATTGGTAGATGCATATGATAAAAATGCAATGGGTGTTTGTGCAGACCTATGCGCTGTTGAATATGATTTCTCTCGTGAAGATCAGGATGCTTTTGCTATTCAGTCCTATAACAGGTCTGCAAAAGCGTGGGCCGAAGGTAAATTTACAAATGAAGTTGTTCCTGTTGAAGTACCTCAGCGACGAGGGGAACCCATAGTAGTTTCTGAAGACGAAGAATATAAGAATGTACGCATGGAAAAAATTCCTGCTTTGCGTCCCGCTTTTACAAAAGAAGGTACCGTAACTGCTGCAAATGCTTCTACGATCAATGACGGTGCAGGTGCAATGGTATTGATGAGTGCCGAAAAAGCCAGTGAACTGGGGATTACTCCCCTGGCAACTGTAAAGAGTTATGCAGATGCCGCGCATGAACCAAAATGGTTTACAACCGCACCTTCAAAAGCCTTACCAAAAGCACTGGCAAAAGCCGGAATTACTCAAGATGATGTAGATTATTTTGAATTCAATGAAGCTTTTTCTGTAGTAGGCCTGGCCAATATGAAGATATTAGGATTGAACGATTCTAATGTAAATGTAAATGGCGGGGCAGTATCATTAGGACACCCCCTTGGCTGTAGTGGTGTTCGAATTCTAATTACATTATTGAATGTATTAATGCAAAACGATGCAAAAATAGGAGCCGCTGCTATTTGTAACGGAGGTGGTGGTGCTTCGGCAATGGTGATTGAAAGAAATTAATCTATTTTTCTCAATCATTAAGAATGAAATACGGCATTTGCAATCTAAGTATAGTACCCTTACGAGTTGAAACTTCAGACCAAAGTGAACTGGTAACCCAATTACTGTATGGCGAAGTCTTTAAGGTTTTGGAAAGTAGAAAAAAATGGAGCCGTATTCGGTTGAGTTTCGATGGTTACGAAGGATGGGTAGACAACAAACAATTCTTGTTTGTGGCAGAAGGTGATTATAAAGAATTGAAGGATCAAACTCCCAGGTATTCGTCAGACCTGGTTGATTTTATTACAATACACGACGGACAACTGCTCTCTATTTGTATGGGAAGTAATGTGAACGCATCTGCATACCTTGAGCATACTTTTGAAGGCAAATCTGTTTCTGCTAAACTTCCGAAAGAAAAACTTATTGAGACTGCATTGCTTTATCTAAACGCTCCCTATCTATGGGGAGGAAAAACACCTTTTGGTATTGATTGCAGCGGATTTACACAAATGGTCTATAAATTAAATGGTTATAAACTATCCAGAGATGCAAGCCAACAAGCAACACAAGGTGAGCCTCTTAGTTTTATAGAGGAAAGTGAACCGGGAGACCTTGCATTTTTTGACAATGCGGAAGGGAATATCATTCATGTAGGCATTATTATGAAAGATAATTATATTATTCATGCCCATGGTAAGGTACGTGTTGACCGGTTGGACCATACAGGGATCTTTAATTATGAAAAACGTTCCCATACACATAAACTAAGAGTTATAAAACGTATTATATAAAAAAGCCTTCAACAATTTGAAGGCTTTTTTACAGTAATAGAATTTTTAAAGAAAGCTTATTGCCCTCCTCCTTCTATCTCTGCTATCTTTGCTTTTAATACTTCTGCTTTAGCATCTTCTCCAACCTGTATATAGATATTCATAAGTGTCCTTTTGAAGTCTATATCTTCTGGACGTAATTCTACAGCTTTTTCCAAATACGGGATAGAACTTTTTTGAATTTCCGTTAGTTTCGCTTTTAAAACATCATATCGCTTATAATCTGCATTAGAAGTACCCAAATTATTCATTTCTTCAACAATAGGTGGTTGTTGATCTAAGATCATGGAAGCAATATTGATCTGGGCCGCAACATAGGAAGGGTCAATTTCTATAGCCTTTGTATAATACTCCATTGCTTTCTCTATGTTCTTGCTTTTACTACTCGTAACACCCAGGTTAAAATACAATTCAGGGTTATTAGGATCTTTACTTATCAATTCGGAGATCAATTCGTTGTAGCGTTCTGTATTACCCAATTGATAGTTTAGATCTGCTTCAACTCTCAATAACCTCGCATCGTTAGGATTTTTACTTCTTAACTGTTTTAAAAGTTCAAGAGCCCTACCATTATTTCCGGTTTCGGCATACAGAACGGTAAGGTCATTCAAAAAATCTTCCTGCTTCGAAGGCGAATTTCTCATTACTGGCTTTATATGCGTACCGGCTTTTATACGCAGGTCCCTTTCGGTCTTACTGTTAAAAGCCTCTTCTTTTCCGGTTTCCTTACTAGTGGCTATGTACTGCTTTTTAATATCTGTATATCCTATTTCTATCAACTTTTCATAATAGGATATAGAGGTTTCAAAATCTTTCCCATTTTTTGCGCTAATCGCCGCATTCGCTAAGAATATGGTATCACTCTTACTTACCTTATACATCGCATAATACTTATCGGCTGCAGATTTATAGTTATTTGACCTGAAGTCTTTAATCGCACTGGATTCCATCTGCTGTTTTAAGGTAGCGACAGCATTTTCATAACGGTTGTTTTTTGTCGCTTCAGGATCTATCTCAACTGCTTTTTGAAGGTCTTCGCCAGCCATGGATAATTTACTGAAGTCTGAAGTCAAATTATTTATACGAGCTTCAGCCCTCGTTATATAGAAATTTACTTTTTGGTCTTTATCAGCACTGCCCAAAAGAGCTTCAGCCTGGCCCAATAAGGTCATCGCTTCAGTATAATCTCCGGATCTAACAGCCTTTTCGGCCTTTTTGATTTCCTTTTTTTGCCCAAATGTAACAGCAGTAAGTAGCAATACTGCTATTATTAAAAACTTATTTTTCATTGTAATGGTTTTAATTTTTATTCGTTGTTATCGGTTGGTGTTTCATTATTATCAATAGTGGTGCCATTTTCTCCTTCTCCTGTTTCTTGAGCTTCGGAACTGATTTCATTTCCGTTTTCATCCAGCTCAACTTCATCTTCATCGTGCATTACTTTTGCGACTGCTGCAATGGCGTCATCTTCCCGTACTTTTATTAAGCGTACACCCTGAGTTGCACGTCCCATTACTCGCAGGTCCTCAACGGCCATCCGGATAGCAATTCCGGATTTATTAATGATCATCAGGTCATCAGAATCACTAACATTCTTAATAGCCACTAATTTACCTGTTTTTTCAGTAACATTGATGGTTTTCACCCCTTTTCCGCCACGATTGGTAATTCTATAGTCTTCGATACTGGAACGTTTCCCATATCCATTCTCTGCAACTACCAAAATGTCAGATTCATGGTCTTCAACTGCGATCATTCCTACTACCTCATCATCTTTGTCTGCTAGTTTAATACCTCTAACTCCCGAAGCATTTCTACCCATGGGCCTTGTTTTTTCTTCTTCAAAACGAATGGCTTTTCCGGAACGAACAGCTAACATTACCTGACTGTCACCTGTGGTAAGTTTTGCTTCCAGTAATTCATCATCTTCCTTAATGGTTATTGCATTGATACCATTGGTTCGGGGACGTGAATACTGCTCTAAAGGAGTCTTTTTCACTTGCCCCTTTTTAGTGGCCATTATCACGTAATGGTTGTTGATATAATCTTCATCTTTAAGGTCCTGAGTACAGATAAATGCTTTTACCTTATCCTCAGATTCAATATTGATCAGGTTTTGTATAGCACGTCCTTTTGAAGTACGGCCACCTTCAGGAATTTCAAAAACACGCATCCAGAAACATTTCCCTTTTTGAGTGAAGAACAACATATATTGGTGATTTGTCCCAACAAACAAATGTTCTAAAAAGTCCTCATTTCTTGTTGCGGAAGCCTTTTGACCAACACCTCCCCTGTTCTGTGTTTTATATTCGGTAAGTGAAGTTCGCTTAATATAGCCTGCATGAGAAATTGTAATAACAACTTTTTCATCTGCTATAAGATCTGTAATACTAACATCTCCCCCTGCATATTCAATGACCGAACGACGCTCGTCACCATACTTATCCTTTATTTCTGCTAATTCTTCTTTAATGATATCCATTCTACGCTCCTTCTTGGCAAGAATGTCTTTGTAGTCGGCAATAGTATTCATCAATTCTTCATACTCAGAACGTAATTTATCTTGTTCCAGTCCTGTTAATTGACGCAAGCGCATCTCGACAATTGCTTTTGCCTGAATTTCTGAAAGCTCAAAAGCCTTGATTAGTTTTTCACGTGCCTCATCTGCATTTGAAGAAGCGCGAATGAGTTTAATCACTTCGTCAATATTATCTGAAGCAATGATCAACCCTTCCAGGATATGTGCACGTTCTTCAGCTTTACGCAATAGGTATTCCGTTCTGCGAACTACTACTTCATGACGGTGCTCTACAAAATAATGAATCAACTGCTTTAGGTTCAACATTTGCGGCCTTCCGTTTACCAGGGCGATATTGTTAACACTGAAGCTGGATTGAAGTGCTGTATATTTATACAACATATTCAATACAATATTTGGAATAGCATCTCTCTTTAAAATGTATACGATCCGCATTCCATTTCTGTCAGATTCATCACGTATGTTAGAGATTCCTTCAATTTTCTTATCATTGACCAAATCGGCAGTCTTTTTGATCATATCTGCCTTATTGACCTGATAAGGAATCTCACTGATTATAATACATTCTCTTCCATCGACTTCTTCAAAACTGGCTTTTCCTCTCATCACAACACGGCCTCTACCGGTATGGAAAGCATCTTTTACTCCTTCATAACCATAGATAACACCTCCCGTAGGGAAATCGGGCGCCTTTATATGCTGCATCAGCTCATCGATCTCTATATCATTGTTCTCAATATAAGCAACAGTTCCATCTATGACTTCAGAAAGATTATGCGGAGGCATATTTGTGGCCATACCCACTGCAATACCTGAAGCTCCATTGATCAATAATCCTGGCACTCGTGTAGGTAATACCGTAGGCTCTTGTAGTGTATCGTCAAAATTAAGTTGATGGTCAACGGTCTCTTTGTCAATATCTGCCAGCATCTCTTCAGATATCTTCTGCATTCGTGCTTCCGTATAACGCATTGCGGCAGGGCTGTCCCCATCAATAGAACCAAAGTTACCTTGTCCGTCTACGAGCATATAACGTAAGCTCCATTCTTGCGCCATACGTACCATCGCATCATAAACAGATGTATCACCATGCGGGTGATATTTACCCAATACTTCACCAACTATTCTTGCGGATTTTTTATGAGCTCCAGTTGCTCTAACACCCAGTTCGTGCATTCCATATAATACACGTCTGTGAACAGGTTTCATACCATCCCTAACATCAGGTAGTGCACGCGACACAATGACCGACATTGAGTAATCAATGTAAGCCGACTTCATTTCATCTTCAATGTTAATTGGGATCAATTTTTCGCCTTCAGCCATAAATATTTTCTTTTACTTTTAGTAATTAAACTTAACGAGCAAGATACACTATTTTATAGGTTTTAACAGGGATTTAGGCACTCAAAATTAACGTTTTTATTAACAAATTTTTAGTAGTAAATCGTTAATAACTATCAGTGGTAAAGCTTTGATTTTAGTAAGTTTTTTTGTCCTTTTACTACTATTCTCGCAAATGGGGTATGGTTTTTGTCCCTTTTATAGGTAATTTTAGTATTTTTAATGTTTCCAGAAATTAAAATGTATGGATGATAATTTTTCCCCAAGAGTAAAAGATGTGATTGCCTACAGCAAGGAGGAAGCTTTGCGGTTAGGTCACGATTTCATTGGTACCGAGCATTTAATGCTGGGGCTGCTTCGTGATGGTAACGGTAAAGCGGTGACTATATTGAATGCTTTGGATGTTGATCTGAATCACCTCCGCCGAAAAGTAGAAATCTTAAGCCCCGCCAATCCTAATGCCGGGGCAAGTGAAAACGATAAAAAAAACCTTCATTTAACACGCCAGGCGGAAAGAGCCTTAAAAACTACTTTTTTAGAAGCTAAATTGTTTCAAAGCTCTTCTATAAATACAGCGCATTTACTTCTCTGTATCCTTAGAAATGAGAACGACCCTACTACAAAGTTGCTTAATAAAATGAAAGTGGATTATGACGGTGTTAAAGATCAATTTAAACTTATGATAGCGAACGACGAAGATTATATAGATAGCCCTACATCCGAGTCATTTCCAAATGATGACGATGCTGCTCCGGAAGATACGTCGAAAGAGAACTTGTTTACCGGAAATACTGCCAAGGGAAATAAGAAATCCAAAACTCCGGTTCTCGATAACTTTGGAAGAGATCTTACTTCACTTGCCGAAGATGGAAAATTAGACCCTGTAGTAGGCCGTGAAAGTGAAATACAACGTGTTTCACAGATCTTAAGCAGAAGAAAAAAGAACAATCCGTTACTTATCGGTGAACCCGGTGTTGGTAAATCTGCAATAGCAGAAGGACTTGCATTGCGGATCGTGCAAAGAAAAGTATCCCGGATCCTATATGACAAACGAGTAGTAACACTCGATCTTGCAAGCCTGGTAGCCGGTACAAAATACCGTGGACAGTTTGAGGAGCGTATGAAAGCTGTTATGAATGAACTGGAGAAGAATGATGATATTATTCTTTTCATTGATGAAATTCATACCATTGTTGGTGCAGGAGGCGCTACCGGTTCCCTGGACGCATCCAATATGTTCAAACCGGCTCTGGCTCGTGGCGAAATTCAATGCATTGGAGCCACTACTCTCGATGAGTACAGACAGTATATTGAAAAGGACGGTGCCCTGGAAAGACGCTTCCAGAAAGTACTGGTAGAACCCACTACTGTTACCGAAACCATTGAGATTCTTCAAAATATCAAAGACAAGTACGAAATACACCATAACGTACAATATACGGATGCGGCACTGGAAGCTTGTGTAAAGCTGACAAATCGTTATATGACGGAGCGTTTTCTGCCGGATAAAGCTATTGACGCCTTAGATGAAGCCGGGTCACGTGTGCATATAACCAATATTCACGTACCTGATAAAATCCTGAATATTGAAGCGAAGCTTGAAGAAGTCCGGGAATTAAAAAATTCAGTAGTAAAAAAGCAGAAATACGAAGAAGCGGCAAAACTTCGTGATGATGAAAAAAATCTTGAAAAAGAGTTAGCTACTGCACAGGAAGCCTGGGAAAAGGAATCCAAACTTCATAAAGAGACTGTTGACGAAGATAATGTAGCCGAAGTTGTTTCTATGATGACCGGTGTACCTGTTAACAGAATTGCCCAGACCGAAAGTAATAAGCTCGCCGAACTTCCGGACCGTATTAAAGGGAAAGTGATCGGCCAGGATGAAGCCGTTGCTAAAGTAGTGAAGGCAATTCAGCGTAATCGTGCCGGATTAAAGGACCCCAACAAGCCTATTGGATCATTTATATTTTTAGGTCAAACAGGAGTAGGTAAAACACAGTTAGCCAAAGTGTTAGCTCGTGAACTTTTCGACTCTGAAAATGCTTTGGTTCGTGTAGATATGAGTGAGTATATGGAAAAATTTGCTGTCTCCAGATTGATCGGTGCTCCTCCGGGGTATGTAGGTTATGAAGAAGGCGGTCAGCTTACAGAAAAAATAAGACGGAAACCTTACGCAGTCGTCCTATTGGATGAAATTGAAAAAGCACACCCGGATGTATTTAATATGTTACTCCAGGTACTGGATGATGGTCAACTTACGGACAGCTTAGGCCGCAAAATAGATTTCAAGAATACGATCATTATCATGACTTCCAACATCGGAGCTCGAAAATTGAAAGATTTTGGACAGGGTGTTGGCTTTGGAACAGCAGCCAAAGAGAGCCAGGCAGACGCAAATTCAAAAAGCATTATAGAAAACGCACTCAAAAAAGCCTTTGCTCCCGAATTCTTAAATCGAGTAGATGACGTAATGGTATTCAATCCGTTAGACAGAGAGGATATTCACAAGATCATTGATATTGAGCTTGACAAGCTTTTTGTAAGAATCAAGGACCTTGGATACAACCTTAAACTAACAGAAAAAGCAAAAGATTATATTGCAGATAAAGGCTTCGATAAAGACTATGGTGCCAGACCCCTTAAAAGGGCTATTCAGAAGTATATCGAAGATGCTTTGGCCGAAGAGATCATTAATGCCAACCTTCAGGAAGGAGATACCATTACTATGGATCTAGATGAGAAGAAAAATGAATTGACAATTAAGATAAAGAAGCTAAAGAAAAAGACAGAGTCTTAATTCATTCAAAGAGATATAAAGATCAAAAAAACACTTGTCTTTTTTATTAAAGCAAGTGTTTTTTATTTACAATTAAGATGAAAGAAAAGGAGAAAATAAAGGCTCGGATACTGGAAGAAATCAATACAACTTCCGAACTGGTTGAAAAATACCGGGAGCTAACCAAGCCCATTGCTCCTGAAAATGCAATTGGCCGGGTATCCCGTATGGATGCCATCAACAATAAATCTGTTAATGAAGCTGCTTTACGAAAAGCAGAGCTTAAACTAAAAAACCTACAGGTAGCTTTATCGAAAATTAATGATGAAGATTTTGGGATTTGTATTCGTTGCAGAAATCCAATCCCTCTTGGAAGAATTCTTTTAATGCCTCAAGCTATTACATGTGTAAACTGTAGCAGATAGCCTCGTACAAAGGCAATCTCACCTATTCAACTATTATTTTAAAAGTTCTTTTTTGGTATCTATGATTATAGATAACGATTATATAAATTCCTGCTTCTAAGGATGAAATATCAAAAGACAATGTACTGGCGTGATCTTCATTGACCATCTGCTTTTGCTTTCTCCCTAGTAGGTCGTAAACAACCAGGTCCTTAACATTAGTAGTGTTTTTTAAATAACAAGCAGCTTCTGAAGAATAGATCTCTACATTTTGTAGTTCTTGCTTAGGGTCTTTCAGTCCTAAAATTAATGGTTCACAGCCACTTATCGAATCCAGATTTGCATAGAACAATTCTGCTTCTTTAAAGAAGCAACTAAGGTGGCCGGCTCCATTTATATCGGGGTCACCACTGGGCGCATTAATTATGGACAATGACCCTACTCCTTCAACCCACACCGCATTATTCGTACTGATAGTATTTGATGCTGTTGGCGAAAAATAATAATGCCTGTAATCATTACCATCTGCGAGAGTTCGGCTTCTAATGGAATCCAGAATAAAAAAGCCTGCGTCATCGGGAAAAGGAGTAATAGGGTTTCGCATATGGATGGAATCACCTTCGGTCAAAGAAAAATCGTATAATAAATATTCCTCGATTCCAGAGCTTACTGTAGTCAAATATACCTTCTTATTTGCTACCTCTTCATGCAACAAAAACGTTCTTGATATATAGTGAAACCCATCTAATATCTTATGTGTTTTACCATCAACGATCGTATCGCCATCTGTGTAATACACATCGGTTAGACATCCAAAATGACATGATGTAATATGCCATTCATTAAAATCATCTAACAAAGGCTTATAGTCCTGACTCCACGCTTTTGCACATAGTATAAAAGCAATTATAAAAAAGTATTTTCGTGTCATCGCAATCTGTTTATTCTAAGATTTCTATCTGTTTAGTCACTATGGGTTATTAAAAGAGCAATTCACTGTCAATAGAAAAACTCTGTAAAAATCCAATAGATGTATGAATATCATCTGCCAATAATCTGTCTTCAGCTACAAAGGACACAGCATGACGAAAAGATACCAAAAAAGACTCTAAAAATGGGGATGTTTTCTTCGGTTTCCTGAATTCTAATGCCTGTGATGCATTCAATAGTTCAATTGCCAGGACGGTTTCCAGGTTTTCCACGATCCGTAAGCATTTTGTGGCCGCATTGGCTCCCATACTCACATGGTCCTCCTGTCCATTGGAAGAAACAATGGAATCTACGGAAGCCGGGGTGGCTAACTGTTTATTTTGGCTAACAATACTGGCAGCGGTATACTGCGGGATCATAAAACCACTATTTAGCCCGGGATTGTTTACCAGGAATGCAGGCAGGTCCCTAAGGCCGGAAACCAATTGGTAGGTTCTTCTTTCAGAAATATTTGCAAGCTCCGACAATGCAATAGACAAATAATCCAATGCCAAAGCCAAAGGTTGTCCGTGAAAATTTCCCCCGGAAATTATTTTGTCATCCCCTACAAAGATATTGGGGTTATCCGTGACCGAATTGATTTCGGTTTTAAACGTCTTTGTAGCAAAAACAATAGTGTCTTTACTGGCTCCATGCACCTGTGGTATACATCTAAAAGAATACGGATCCTGCACATTTTTCTTTTCTGAAAGACCCAATTCGCTACCCGATAGAAATTCCACAAACCGCTCAGCTGTTTTTACCTGGCCCCGGTGCGGCCTAACCAGATGTACCAACGGATCAAACGGACTCATATTACAATCGAATGCATCTACTGAGATCGCTCCTATGACATCTGCCAGATACGAAAGTTTATGAGACTGCAATAAAATATAGGTGCCATATGCACTCATGAATTGTGTGCCGTTAAGCAGGGCCAATCCTTCTTTTGCCTGTAAAGTAATAGGTTTCCATTTATTCTTTTTTAAGACCTTTTCTGAAGAAACAATCTTTTCTCCCAGGTATACCTCTCCTTTTCCTAAAAGAGGCAATGACAGATGTGCCAACGGGGCCAGATCACCAGAAGCACCAAGGCTTCCCTGCGTATAAACAACCGGTAAAATATCATTGTTATAAAAATCTATGAGCCGTTGAACTGTTTCAAGCTGTACACCACTATACCCATAACTTAAAGATTGGATCTTAAGTAAAAGCATGAGTTTTACAATAGGCTTTGGAACATATTCTCCCGTACCGCAGGCATGTGACATAACCAGATTTTCCTGAAGCCGGGACAGGTTGTCGGAGGATATTTTTACATTACACAACGAACCAAATCCCGTATTGATACCATAAACTGGGGTATCATTATTTTTTGTTTTGGCATCTAAGTACTTTTTGGATTTTTTAATGTTAAAAGTAGCTTCTTCGGAAAGTTCTAATGATTTATTGGATTCAAAAATATCTTTAACAGTTGGTAAGTCCAAAATCTCGGTACTTATGTAATGAATCTCTGGCATAGGTTAGTTGTTTATTTGCAAAAATACCATTTTCTTATAAAGGTTTTGTAATTTTAGCAAACTCATTAAGTATCCAATAATTCAATTGGTAATTTAATTTAAAAACAATGAAAAAAATAGTATTTATTTTGGTCGCATTGGCCATTATTTCCTGCAAAGAAGAAGAAGAAGAAAAGAAACCTGAATATGTAATTATAACCGGTACGATACAAAATAATAATTCGGAAACTGCAAAGATTCGTGGCTACGATATGAATATTGAAATTCCAATTTCTGAAACCGGAACATTCACAGATACTCTGGATATAAAGAAAAATGGTTACTATGACCTTATTATAGGTAGAGAACGCACAAGCACCTATTTAGAAAAAGGTAAGAATCTTTCTGTATCTGTAGATCCTGAAGAATTTGACGAAACCATTGCCTATACCGGTGACCTTGCAGTCGAGAACAACTACCTGGCGGCAAAATACCTCTTATCTGAAAAAGGAATGTCTTTTAAAGACCTGTATTCATTGCCTGAAGAAGATTTTGTAAAAGAGATTGATGCAATGAATGCTTCATATAAAGACCTGATTTCAAAAACAGCAGGGATTCCCGAGTCTTTTATCGCTTTAGAGAATAAAGAATTAGAATATGAACACATAGCGAATCTTGAAGGTTACCCGGAATATCATTCGTATTTTACTGGAAATGATTCACTTGAAGTGTCTCCGGGTTTTTATGATATCACATCCAAAATTAACTATATGGATACTGTTACCTTTAGAAACTCAAAAGGGTACCGGGAAATGCTTAGTGTACACTATGGAAGGCTGGTCGAGGATGCAAATGACAATTCAGAAAATTTTAGCAGGACAGTAACATTCCTGTCGGTTGTAGATGAAAACCTGCCAAATGGGTATGCCAAAGATCAGCTTATGTACGATCATCTACGATATGGGCTGCAACCGGACAGTAACCTCGAAAAGGCATATGCCAAATTTAAAAGCAGTAATACAAATCAGGAAAATCTGAATAAGATAACCGAACGCTATAACAAACTTAAGCCCTTACTTGCCGGGAATATTTCTCCAACTTTTGATTATGAGAACCACAAAGGGGGAAGTACCAGTTTAGCAGACCTGGCCGGGAAATATGTGTATGTAGACGTATGGGCAACCTGGTGCAGACCTTGCATCAGGGAAATTCCATCTTTAAAGGAAGTCGAAAAGGACTACCATGAGAAAAATATTGAATTTGTTAGTATCTCCATTGATGAGGCCAAGGATTATGATACATGGAGAGAAATGGTCATTGAAAAAGAGTTGGGTGGTGTTCAACTAATGGCTGATAAAAATTGGGACTCTAAGTTTGTTGATGATTACGGAATATTAGGAATTCCAAGGTTTATATTGATTGATCCCGAGGGCAAAATTGTGTCAGCAGATGCACCGCGCCCTTCAGATCCAAAACTACGCAAAATGCTGGATGAATTGATCTGATGAATTTAAAATATCAATAATAAAAAAGCTCCTTAGGGAGTTTTTTTATTGCCTTCATTTTCTTGGGGGGCCGGAGTTTCCTGTTCGAATAATGCCAGGTATGCATTTCCAAGATTTTCAATGATATCACTCGCAATAAGAGCCTCGAAGCCCTTCATTTGCGAAGCAATGTTTCCGGAACTACCATGGAGGTACACACCAAAGACCGCGGCCAATAAAGGGTCATATCCCTGTGAAAGCAATGCGGTAATCACTCCCGAAAGTACATCGCCACTTCCAGCGGTAGCCATTCCCGGGTTTCCGGTCGTATTTATATATACTTTATCATCGAATATTGTTATGGTATGTGCTCCTTTTATAACTAAAATTATGTTGTGTTCTTTGGAAAACTTTTTTGCTTTCTCCAGTTTATCATAATCGTTCTTCCACGCGCCTATCAATCGCTCTAATTCTCCAGGATGAGGTGTTAATATGGAAAGTTCCGGAAGCAGCTCTAATAATTCTTTGTTTTCAGAAATGCAATTCAAACCATCTGCATCAAGTACCAAAGGAGATCTTATATCCGAAAATAATTCCTTTAATGCAGAGGTCGTTTCAGCCTTAGTACCTATCCCCATCCCCAACCCAATAGCAGAGGGTTCAAAATCCGGCTTAATGCTGGAAATGAAGTCATTTTCAGTATCCGTAATCGTCATTGCCTCGGGTAAGGTTGTTTGTAGTATGGTGTAACCACATTTGGGAACAAAAACAGTTACCAGCCCTGCTCCTGTTCTTAATGCGGCTTTAGCCGAAAGTACTGCAGCTCCCGTTTTTCCATAACTTCCCGCCACAATTAAAGAGTGCCCGTAGTTCCCTTTGTGGTCGTATTTATTTCGTTGTTTGTAAAACTGCCGAGCTTCCCATTTTCTTATAAGTTGGGCCATTGGGACTTCAGTTTGTAAAAACTCCTGGTCCAAACCAATATCCAATACTTCGTAATAGGGTACAAATCTTCCCGTTTCCGGAAGGAAAAAAGCCAGTTTTGGAGCTTGAAAAGTAAGGGTGTGATTTGCCATTAAAACAGCCTCGGCATCTTCCAGCGGCTTATTTGCAAATAAGCCACTGGGAATATCAATAGCTAACTTAAATGCTCTGCTGCTATTCAAGTGTTGAATCAGTTTCTTAACCCACCCGTCCGGACATCGATTCAAACCAATTCCAAAAATCGCATCGATCACTATGTCTTCAGGGTTGATATCCGGGAAATCTGCTTCAGACTTCATTAATCTTGGCCAGTCTTTCGTCACATTTTTAATGCGGTCATAGTTGGTTAGGAAGTCTTTAGACCGTTTGTCACTACAATTCACCACATACACAATTACATTGTAACCGTGTTCAATAAGCAATCTCCCAACAACTAATCCGTCCCCACCATTGTTGCCAATTCCACAGAAAATATGAACAGAAACAGGTGCTCCTTGTATATGACGGTGCAACCAGTTGAAAATTTGTGACCCTGCCCTTTCCATTAGATCGGCAGAAGAAATATTCTGTTTTTGAGTTGTAACAGAGTCAGCTTCGTATAATTGTGCCGAAGAGAATATTTTCATAGAATTCATTGTTTTGTGCAAGTTACCAAGCTTGTTGAAAACAATCAAACAATTCTTTCGTTACCTTTTGAAGATTGTAATACATTTGCGAAAAATATTTACCAATGAAAAATACTGCTCTTTCACATATTCACGAAGAATTAGGTGCCAAAATGGTTCCTTTTGCCGGTTATAATATGCCCGTATCATATGAGGGCGTTGTTGCCGAACATGAAACCGTACGGAACGGTGTGGGTGTCTTTGATGTTTCACATATGGGTGAATTTCTTATTACCGGCCCAAACGCACTGGAACTGATCCAAAAAGTAACGAGCAATGATGCTTCAAAATTGGTGGACGGACAGGCACAATACAGCTGTTTTCCAAACGATACAGGAGGAATTGTTGATGACCTCATTGTCTACCGTTTGGAAGCCGAAAAATGGCTTTTGGTAGTGAATGCCTCCAATATAGAAAAAGACTGGAAATGGATCAGTAGCCATAATAGTATGGGTGCGGAAATGCGTGACCTTTCTGAAGATTACTCCTTACTGGCGATCCAGGGGCCAAAAGCTGTGGAAGCTATGCAGTCCTTAACGAGTGAGGACCTAAGTGAGATCAAATTTTACACTTTTAAGGTTTCAGACTTTGCGGGTGTAGAACATGTGATCATTAGTGCTACGGGCTATACCGGTAGTGGCGGATTTGAGATCTATTGTAAGAATAGTGAAGTAGAACAAGTGTGGACAAAAGTGATGGAAGCCGGGGCAGATTATGGAATTAAACCCATAGGGTTGGCTGCACGAGACACTTTACGTTTGGAAATGGGCTATTGCCTCTATGGAAACGATATTGATGATACCACCTCACCTATCGAGGCAGGATTGGGTTGGATCACTAAGTTCACTAAGGATTTTATAAATGCTGAAAACCTTTTGAAGCAAAAGGAGCATGGGCCCGAAAGAAGATTGATCGCCTTTGAACTGAATGAAAGAGGAATTCCAAGGCAGGGATATGACATTGTTGACGGGAATGGAAAAAAGATTGGTGTTGTTACCAGCGGAACCATGTCCCCATCACTGGAAAAAGGAATTGGTATGGGTTATGTACCTACAATTTTTAAAGATGTTGGTTCTCAAATTCATATTCAGATAAGAAAAAAGGCCGTACCTGCTACCATTGTAAAACTTCCATTTTATAAAGGCTAATTTTGAACAGAATTCTCATACTTGGTGCCAGCGGTTTTATTGGCAATACATTGTATAAAGAGCTTCTTCCTTACTTTGATGTCTACGGAACTTACGCCTCGGACAATAGTACATTAAAGGACAATCAGGTGTTGTTCCAATTCAATGTGGAAAAGGACGATATTTTTGATGTATTGGAAAAAGTTCGCCCCAACTTTATTATCTCTTCCCTACGAGGAAGTTATAAAGCACAATTAAAAATGCACCGGCAATTGGCAAATTATGTTCTGACCAATAAAGATTCCAAACTGCTCTTCTTGTCAACAGTAAATGTTTTTGATGGAAAATTTGAATTTCCATCGTATGAGAATGACAATACCATATCTGAAAGTGACTACGGAAAGTATAAGATCTCCGTGGAAAAAATATTGAAGGAGCTTCCGTTAAAGAAATACGCGATTTTACGTTTACCAATGGTTTTGGGTGTTAATTCCCCAAGGGTCCTTCAACTAAAACAAGCTATAAAGCATAAGGCAGCTTTTGAGGTATACCCAAATTTAATTATCAGTCTAACAACAGCAAATAAAGTGGCTCAGCAGGTGCACTATATCATAAATAAAAACCTGGGAGGTATCTTCCATTTAGCGAGTAAGGACATGATACACCATGAGGACCTGTTTAGAGAGCTTACTACTAAACTAAGTGATGAAATGCCTATATTTAAAAGGGTTTTTAGCAGAAATGAAGAAAGTTACCTTGCAATTCTACCTAAAAAGAACAAGTTGCCGAAAACGTATAGGATCACCGTAGCAGAGGTACTGGAAGAAAGTACACTCAAAGAAGAAATTAGCACATTAAAAAACTAAATTTTACCGACTATGAAAGCACTTACCAAACAAGAAATAAAAGACAGATTAGTAGATTTTCAAGATTGGGAATACCACGAAAATGCAATACATACTTCCATAGAATTCAGAGATTTTAAAGATGCTTTTTCAGTGATGACCCGCATTGCTTTTGAAGCAGAAAAAATGAATCATCACCCGGATTGGTCCAATGTATACAATTCGCTAAGTATAAGCCTTTCTACTCATGATGCCGGTGGTGTAACCGAAAAGGATTTCGAGTTGGCAGCCATTATTGACAGCCTGGTAAGCTAGACTTTGTCGTCTGCTCTATTTTTATATTTTTGTAACAAATTTTAATACCTATGGGAAGAGCGTTTGAATTTCGCAAAGCACGTAAAATGAAGAGATGGTCTGCTATGTCCAAAGCCTTTACGCGTATTGGTAAAGATATAGTGATGGCGGTAAAAGAAGGCGGCCCGGATCCCGATTCCAATTCCCGATTACGCGCGGTAATACAAAATGCGAAAGCAGTGAACATGCCTAAAGAAAATGTTGAGAGGGCTATAAAACGGGCTACAGATAAAAGCTTAGGTGATTTCAAAGAAGTTCTGTTTGAAGGCTATGCACAACACGGCATTGCTGTTCTTATAGAAACAGCAACTGATAATAATACACGTACCGTTGCTAATGTTCGCTCCTATTTCAATAAATGCGATGGTAATTTAGGTACTTCAGGCTCTGTAGTTTTTATGTTCGACCATACCTGTAATTTCCGGATCAATGGTGAAGGACTGGATCTTGAAGAACTGGAACTGGAACTTATTGACCACGGAGTGGAAGAGATATTTGAAGATGATGACGGAGTACTTATCTATGCTCCCTTTGAAAGTTTTGGCGCAATACAATCCTATTTGGAAGGCAATACTATAGAAATTCTCTCTTCAGGGTTTGAACGTATTCCACAAGTTACCAAAAAGCTATCCCCGGAAGAAGCCGCCGATGTTGAAAAACTACTTGAAAAATTGGAGGAAGATGATGATGTACAGAATGTATATCACACTATGGAAGAAACTTCAGCAGAATAAGGTTTAAGTATACTCAGGCCTCTTCCCTACTACTCCTTCATAAAATGAATGAAGCTTTACTGTATCTTCTTCGATGTTACCTGTAATATAAAAAGGCGCATTGACAATAACTGTCTTGGTTTTATAATCAAAAGATACCGGAATGATGGGAACATTCGCTGCCTTAGCTATATAATAGTACCCTGTTTTCCATGCATCGACTTTTTTACGGGTCCCTTCAGGAGCTAAAGCCAACCGGAACTCTTCCTTTTCATTAAAAACCGATGCAATGGCTTCCACTTTATTTTGCCCTGCGGTCCTGTCCAACGGTGCTCCGCCCATCCACCTGAAATACCAACCGAACGGCCACCGAAATAGCTCTTTTTTGGCAACAAAATTTATTTCTGCCTTAAGTATTCTTCGGGCGAGGGCCCCAACATAAAAATCATGCCAGCTTGTATGAGGCACAACTATAACTACGGCTTTTTTTATAGAAGGGTCGAAAGAGCCTTTGATCTTCCAGCCCAATAACTTGTAAAAAATAAATTTTGTAAAGCCCATAGCTTTGTAATGCGTACATTACATTTTTAAGTAAAGTCCTTTCAACTTATCACGGGTCATAATAGTATCCCAATTATCTCCCAAAGCGTTTTCCCAAAGCGGAACCAGACTCAAAGCAATATCGATCATTGTATTCATTTGGTGGTCCGTAAGATTGGAACACAGGTTCTTTGGGATTTCCACCCCATGGATCTCGATCATTTTTTTAAATAAGGCAACATCATCCGGGTAAAATTCTTCCAGATGGTCAAAAACAATACAGTTTCCTATCCCATGCTTGGTTCCTAGTACATACGAAAGGCCATAGCTCATGGCGTGCGCAACTCCAACTTGCGAATAGGCAATACTCATTCCTCCATGCCATGATGCCATCATTAATTTGGCTCTGGACTCTGAATCTTCCAGTGAGTTGTCAAGGAAAATTTCCTTACACAGGTCATATGCTTTCTCACCATAACTTTGGCTAAATGCATTTAAGAATGTTCCGTTTAAGGATTCCACACAATGTATAAAACAATCCATTCCGGTAAAAAACCATTGATTCTTGGGAACTCCAATTGTTAAGTCCGGGTCGAGTATTACCTGGTCAAAAGGAGTGTAATCACTGTTAATACCTAATTTCTTTACAGGACCTGTAAGTACTGTTGTTCTGGAAACCTCGGCTCCGGTACCTGAAATTGTCGGTACTCCAACATGGTATACTGCTTTGTTCTTTACAAGGTCCCATCCCTGATAGTCGGCAGCACTTCCCTTATTGGACAACATGATGGACACGGCTTTCGAAAGGTCCAGTATACTTCCACCTCCAATTCCAATTATACCAGATGGCCGGTATGTGAATTCGGTTTTTATATCTTTTACTATTTCATCTACCTGGATCGTTTTGGGTTCTTCTTCGGCAGAAACAAATAATACCTTGTCATTAAACCGGGGGTTAATTCTGTTTATAAGTTCTTCATTGTCCTTAAAGACGTCGTCCACTAAAAAGATAAAAGGTGCTTTATCTTTACGCTGTGGGGCTAAAATGGAACCCAATTGATCAAAACTACCCTGCCCGAATACTACCTTGGGTACCATTGGGAAGTTTCTGTATTTATTATTAACGGTCTCTTTACTGTCTTCTTTCAATACTTTATTTGCTCTTATTAAATCCTCCGGAGTATCTATTTCTATTCCTTGTGTATTCGAAATTGCCATTTTTATATTTTTGCCATATTCCAGGTAACGAATGCATTCTATCTTTTCGGCGGCTTCCATAGAGCGCATTGGTAGTCTGTAAAAATCCATTAGTGCATCTTTTCTAAACGCATAGATGCCTTTATGCTTATAATATTGCACCGCAGCATTCTTATCCCGGGGATACGGTATGGGAGAACGGGAGAAGTATAAAGCAAAACTATCTTTGTCTACGGTAACCTTAACGCAGTTGGGGTCGCTTATCTCCTTCCAATCCTGGATCTCTGTCATTAAAGATGCCAGGTCGATCTTATCGGCGTCTGGGCCGTCAAAAACACTTAAGACCTGTTCCAACCCTTTCTTACTGGTAAAAGGTTCATCTCCCTGAACGTTTACCACAATATCTACATCCATATTTTCAACGGCTTCCGCAATACGGTCGCTCCCACAATCATGTTCCTTTATACTCATGATCGCTTTACCGCCATTGAGCTCTATTTCTTTAAATATGATCTCACTGTCAGTGACCACATAGACCTCATCAAAAAGATTTGTTTCTTTGGTAGCCTCATATGTACGTACAATGACAGGTTTACCACCAAGGTCCTGCATTAGTTTTCCCGGAAAACGTGAAGCGCCATATCGCGCCGGAATCATTGCTATTATTTTCAAACTGAAATGATTTATTATCTAGGTTCCAAAAATAAGAAGATTATGTAGTTGTCTTGTCCTTTTTTCGAAGCTTTTTATAAAACTTATAAATTCCAAAAAAAATTAACAATACAAATATAAATGCAATTATAGGAATAAAAATAGAAGTAATGGCCATGACTGTCGATGTACCTGTTTCCACGGTTGTCACTATAGGATTAGCAACACCTCCTGTTGTAGTGGACGATCCAAGCCGCAACATCGAAGCATTACCTTTAATGGCGGTTGCGGTTCCTCCTCCTGCAATAATAGCCAACGCCCAGGTAATAATAGGATTAAGATCTGCCATAGTAGCAACCATAACGGCAGTTCCCGCAATAGCAGCCAGAGGAACAGCAATTGTATCCAGAGCATTGTCCAGCCAGGGAATATAATACCCGAAGATCTCGATAAGAGTTGCTATGGTTAGTGTAATAATGGCTGTTAAACTGCCTATCCATTGCCAACTTTCGTTTAATGGGATTACTTCATAATGCCCTGCAAGGCTTAAGACCAATAATGGAAGAAAAACACGAAAACCCACAGCGGCAGCCAAACCAATACCTAAAAAAATACTGATGATAATCTCCATGGAATCCATAGTTACGAATCTACAAAAAACTCATCTTTAAATCCAATCAAGTAGAGTTTTTCTTTGGCTCGCGTTACAGCCGTATACAACCATCTAAGGTATTCTTTGTCAATTCCATTAGGCAGGTAAGGCTGTTCGACAAAGACTGTGTTCCATTGCCCTCCCTGTGATTTATGGCAGGTGATAGCATAAGAGAATTTAACCTGTAACGCGTTAAAGTATTTATTGTTCTTTACAGAAAGAAAACGTTTGTAATTTGACTTTTCCGTTGCATAGTCCTGCATTATTTCCTGATACAATTTATTGGAATCTTCATAAGACAGTGAAGGTGTTTCGGAAGTAAGTGTGTCTAAAATCAAGACTGTTTCGAAAGGTTGCATTCCCGGATAATCGACCATTCGAATTTTTACTTCAGCAAAACGAAAACCATATAGATCCTTAAAGCTAAAGATCTCCAATACCTCAATAATATCGCCATTAGCAATAAATCCGGCTTCGGTATGTGGTTTTACCCAAAAATAATTGTTCTTTACCACCATTAAATAGTCGCCTGTTGACAGTTCTTCTTCTTGAAAAAGTATGCGGTTCCTTATATTCTGGTTGTATAAATTCGCACGTTTATTGGAACGAACAATGATCACGGTATCTTCATTGCCCAGGGTAGAATAGCTATCATTGATAGCGTCCATAAGCTCCTGACCATCCAACGGGCGAATAACTTCCGGAAACGGACTTTCAGAGAATCTAAACACCTCAAAAAGGCCATCTTCAATACGGTTGCGTATTTTCGTAGCATTAACAAGTATACCGCTATCCTTTTGTTGCCTGACCACTTCGTCCATTTCCAGCTCGATAACCTCCTTGTTGTAATAATTTTCCAAAGTATGCTTATCCAGTGCGGGGCTAATGGATAATTTTACCGGGGGTAATTGTGCCGTATCTCCTATTAAGAGTAATTTACAATTATGGCCGCTATATACATACTGCATCAGGTCATCAAGTAAGGACCCGTTTTCAAATAATTTTGATTCCTGGTTAATATCAGGGATCATGGAAGCTTCATCTACGATAAAAATAACATTTCTGTGTTTGTTCTTTTGTAGTGTGAAAGAAACCCCTCCTCCCTTTTGGCTCTTTGGATAATATATTTTTTTATGGATGGTAAACGCTTCTTTGTTGGAATAGTTGCTGATCACTTTTGCTGCTCTTCCGGTAGGTGCCAGCAATACTGCAGATTTTTTTGCCTTCCACAGGTTTTTGACCAGAGTACCTATTATGGTTGTTTTCCCGGTACCTGCATATCCTTTCAGTAAAAATACTTCCTTGTTATTGCCACTCAATGCAAAGTTTGCCAACAATTGCAGGACAATATCTTGCTTTGGAGTAGTTGTATGCGGAAAATCACTTTTTAAAAGACTGTAAAATTGAGGTACGTCCATGAAATCATTACTAATCTACGAGGGTTTAAAGATAGCTATGATTTTTTCGGAATATACTTTAACGAACAAAAAAAAATTGTAGATTTGCGATAGACCATTTGTACAACTTATTTAAACCTTCAAAATAATGAAACTTGTTATACAGCTACTTCTTTGGATTGTTATCATTTTCTTAGGATACCAACTCTACAATTCTATTAGCGGACCTATTGAATTTAACAAAGTTAAAGAAGCGCGTTACACTAAAGTAATCAAGAATTTAAAAGACATCAAAAATGCAGAGTTAGCATTTCAGGAAATTACAGGTAGTTTTACAGGAAATTTCGACAGCTTAGTTCGTTTTTTAGATACTGCCCAATTTGCTATTGTACAAAGACGTGATACAAGTTATGCAGATGTTGCTAAAAATAAGGCATTTGGTCTTGATGAAGGTTATTATATAGAAGAAACATTATTAGATACATTAGGCTTTACTCCTGTAAGAGATTCTCTTTTTGCCGGATCGGACCGCTACAAAACAATGATGAAAATACCGGTAGAAGATGTAGATGCAGAATTTGAACTGAAAGCCGGTAAACTTGAAAAAGGTGGTGCCGTATATTCTGTTTTTCTGGCACGAGTAGCTAAAGATGTGCTTTTGGCAGATCTTGATAAAGGCCTGTTGGCTCAAGAAAAACAGGTGGTCTCTGTTGATGGTGTAAATGGCCCTTACATTAGTGTAGGTTCTATGGACGAGGTGAATACAAGCGGAAACTGGCCAAAAATTTATGACTCTAAAGAGCAATAACATACTAACAAACTCAAATAAAAGACTGTCCGTTCAAGTTTCATTGACCGGACTTTCTTTTTTAGTGTCGGTTTCCGATACTAAGGATGTGTTATTTTTTTCAGAAAAAAAATTTAATGATCACAGGACCCCAGAAGAGCTATTGTTTGAACTAAAAGATGAATTTTCAGAAAACAATGAGCTTCAGGACAGTTTTAAAGAAGTTAGTGTCATCTATGCAACCAACATCTATAGTTTGGTTCCCGGCTCTCTGTTCGATGAAACAAAAGCAAGCGATTATTTAAAATTTAATTCGAAGATACTTGGGAATGACTTCATTGCGCACGATATATTGCAAAATCAAGGTATTGTAGTAGTATATGTCCCCTTTGTAAATATTAATAACTACCTCTTTGACCGCTTTGGCAGTTTTCAATATTACCACGCAACAACCATTCTTTTAAAATTGATTCTCAATGCCGAAAAACATTCCCAAGATGATAAGGTCTATGTTCATGTTCAGGACAGCTCCTTTGATCTTATAGCAATAAAAGATGGAAGCCTACAGCTGTGCAATTCGTATTCGTATAAAACGCCTGAAGATTTCATCTACTATATATTGTTTAGCCTGGAGCAATTAAAGTTGAATCCGGATACTGTAGAAACGATTCTTTGCGGTTCCATTACCAAAGAAGATACTTTCTATGAAATCATCTATAGATATATCCGAAATGTAGCATTCACAACATTGGAATCTTTCCGTGAAGAAGGATTTTCCAATAGTGATACACCTCCTAATTTTTTATTAAAGAACAGTTTATAGTGCGAATTATTTCCGGCTCACATAAAGGAAGGCGACTCACTGCGCCTAAGTCGTTACCGGTAAGGCCCACAACCGATTTCGCTAAAGAATCTCTCTTTAATATTCTTAATAACCGAATAGATTTTGGAACAGTTTCCGTACTCGACCTTTTTGCCGGAACCGGAAATATTAGTTATGAATTTGCTTCACGAGGTGCAAAAGAAATCACCAGTATCGATGCGCATTACGGATGTGTTAAATATATTCAGAAAACTGCGGAAGAGCTTTCTTTACCAATTACTTCTGTTAAATCAGATGTCTACAAGTATTTAGAAATTGTAAAAACTACATTCGATGTAATTTTTGCAGATCCACCCTATGATTTTTCCATTGAAAGATTTGTAGAAATTGTAGATGCAATATTTAAAAACCAATTACTAAATCCTGGCGGAATTGTAATTATAGAACATTCCAAGCATACCGATCTCTCATCACACTCAAATTTCACTGAAGCCAGAAAATACGGAAGTTCGGTTTTTAGTTTTTTTCTTAACAACCTAAAAAATAAGAAAGCAGGCCTATAAGCCGGATTCTGTATCCACCAGAGGTGGATCCTTACCATTTATCTGGACGTATTGTTACCAATACGCTCTATCTGCCTACCCTCCTGCATCGGGCGGGTACCCTCAAGCACAGGTTTACGTGGCATTTCACCGCATAGAGTTTACCTGGTTTCACTACAGCATTACCTGTACATCCTTTCTGTTGCACTTGTCCGGTCACGCCTAAGCGTGACGACGGCTGTTAGCCGCTATGCTTCCCTGTGGTGTCCGGACTTTCCTACCTTAAGCTTAGACTTAAGATCGATAAGGCGGCCTGCTTTTACAAAAGTAACCCAATGTTAATAAATACCGCAAAATAGCAAAGGCTATTTTTTAAAAACTAAACTGACATCTTTATATTTGTTTTACTTCTATGGAACACTTTATAGTATCAGCACGTAAATACAGGCCTACCACTTTTAAGAATGTAGTGGGACAACAAGCCATTACCAACACGCTGGAAAATGCTATAGAAAACAACCATTTAGCACAAGCCCTTTTATTTACAGGGCCCCGGGGGGTTGGAAAAACCACCTGTGCACGTATACTGGCCAAGAAGATCAACCAGGATGGAACCGAAAAAGCAGACGAAGACTTTGCTTTCAATATTTTTGAATTGGATGCAGCATCCAATAACTCTGTAGACGATATCCGAAATTTAATTGACCAGGTACGCATCCCCCCTCAGGTTGGTAAGTATAAAGTATATATTATAGATGAAGTGCATATGCTGTCCTCTGCTGCTTTCAATGCCTTTCTGAAAACACTGGAGGAACCTCCAAAACATGCTATCTTTATTCTTGCAACAACCGAAAAACACAAGATTATTCCAACTATACTTTCACGTTGTCAGATCTTTGATTTTAAAAGAATAACTGTTAATGACATTAAAGGGCATTTGGCAGACGTGGCTGGGTCCGAAGGTATTGAAGCTGAAGATGATGCCCTGCATATCATCGCTCAAAAAGCAGATGGCGCCTTACGTGACGCCCTTTCCATATTTGACCGTGTTGTTAGTTTTTCTGGAAAGAACCTAACGCGTCAAGCTGTTACCGAAAACCTGAATGTACTTGACTATACGTACTATTTTTCAATTACAGATTTACTGCTTGCCAATAACATTCCACAGGTCTTGGTCGCCTATAATGATATTCTGGCAAAAGGGTTTGACGGCCATCATTTTATCACGGGACTAGCTTCACATTTCCGGGACCTTTTAGTGTGTCAAAATGAAGAAACCATTTCTTTACTTGAAGTGGGTGAACAAGTAAAGAACATGTATTTTGAGCAATCCAAAAATACTTCGCATGAGTTTTTACTGGAAGCCATAGAAATTGCCAATAACTGTGATCTAAAATATAAAACCAGCCGCAACCAACGATTGTTAGTAGAGTTATGCTTGTTACAATTGGCTTCTCTTACCGCCAAGAGCGAAAAAAAAAACCTTGATCGCTTCGTAATTCCGCCATCCTATTTTGTAAAAGAAAAGAATACACCAACTGCGGCAATTGAAATACCTCAAACTGAAAGAATTGAAGCTACTACCTTGGAACCTGTAGTTTCAAAAACTAACGAAAGTACCTCTTTAAAAGATGGGGAGCATCCCAAGCATGAAAGCCCAAAAGAGTCTGTAATACACGAGCGTGTTATTGAACGCCCGCAGATCCTGGCTGAACGGAATGCCAAAAAAGTATCTGCGCTATCTTTAAAAAGTATTCAAAAAAAGCACGAGCTTAAAAAAGAATTGGT
Organism: Flavobacteriaceae bacterium; assembly: GCA_028284005.1. GTDB lineage: Bacteria > Bacteroidota > Bacteroidia > Flavobacteriales > Flavobacteriaceae > JANQOS01. Next base: position 191,700 of record JANQSO010000006.1, read on the forward strand.
TGCCTCACAACCGGATGAAAAGAATCTTCCTGTAAAAGATTTTGACGAGCCACAAATGATCAGTGTCTGGAAAGAATATACGGACCAGGTAGAAAAGGACGGAAAATATAATTTGTTGTCGCATTTAACCATGGGGGTGCCAAAACTGGAAGGTACTTTAATTCATTTAGAGTTTCCTAATTCTACGATCAAAGTGGAAGTAGAACGTGCTAAATATGAATTGCTGAATTTTCTTCGTGAAAAATTACAAAACTATGACGTAGACCTTTCAATTGAAGTAAATGAAACCATTGAGAAACGGTATGCGTATACGCCACGGGAAAAGTTTGAAAAATTAAAAGAAAAGAACCCTATGATCGAAAAACTTCGAAAGGAATTCGATCTGGACGTTTAACGAATACTAAAAAATGCTTGGTTTACAACTTCCTACGGACCCACGCTGGGTAAACATTGTTGAAAAGAACATTGAAGAGATATTGACGGATCATGCTTATTGTGAGCAAAAAGCTGCATCTACGGCCATTTCATTGATCGTTTCCTTTCCCGAATATACAGAGTTGGTGCAAGAAATGGTTGCCCTGGTGAAAGAAGAGATCAGTCACTTTAAAATGGTACATGACAAAATCCTGGAACGTGGCTGGGTAATGGGCCGCGACCGTAAAGATGAATACGTGATACAGGTCACTCAGTTTTTTCCTAAAGGAGGAAGCCGTACCATACAATTGGTGCATCGTCTGTTATATGCTGCTTTAATAGAAGCCCGCAGTTGTGAGCGTTTTAGATTGTTAAGCGAGGAATTGGAAGATAAATCCCTGGCAAATTTTTACCGAAGCCTAATGGTTAGCGAAGCCAATCATTACACAATGTTTTTAGGCTTTGCCCGTAAATACGGTGAGCGTGCTATAGTAGACAAAAAGTGGAACGAGCTACTCGCTTTTGAGGCAGAAGTAATGAAAGACCTTGGAAAGAGCGAGGCAATACACGGCTAATTAGCTAACAAAGGGTGTTTATAGCCTAATTTCTAACTTTTCTGCAAGCTTCTCGTTATACAAACTTTTTATGATTCCATCGGAAAGACCAATCTTTGGAACATGAATATCTTTTGCCTTGCTCCACTTCATCGCAGATAGGTAGATTCTGGTTGCAGGCATTACTACATCTGCACGATCCGGATTCATATTAAGTTCTACAATTCTCTCTTCATAAGAGAGCCTTTGTATCTTTTTATAATAAGCAGTTAAGTAAAAATAACTTAGAGGTTTTCCTATTTTAATTCCACTGGCTTTGTAAATACTATTGATATTCCCTCCGGAGCCAATTACCGAAATACTGTCATACTGTTCGGTATTCCTTTGTATCCATTGCTTTACATCTTCCCACATAGAATCATCCACCATATTGTTGATAAGTCGTACGGTTCCTAATTTAAATGAACGGGAAGTAATGGTATGTCCGCTAGCAAAAATGGTAAACTCTGTACTACCGCCTCCTACATCTACATATAGGAAAACCTTGTTATCTTGTATTAAATATCTTAGGTCTGTAGAGGCAATAATTCCGGCTTCTTCCTCTCCGTCAATAATGCTAATATGAATTCCTGTTTTCTTTCGAATCTTTTCGGCTATCTCCATGCCATTAGATGCTTCTCGCATAGCTGAAGTTGCACAGGCTCTAAAACTAACAATATTATGTGTTTTCATTAATAAGCTGAAAGCCTTCATTGCATCCTGCATACGCAGGTAATTCTCTTCGGAGATCTTTCCATTTACAAAAACATCTGCTCCCAAACGAATTGGCACCCTCACCAGAGAAATCTTCTTAAAAATCGGTTCGCGTCCCGGAGGTTCAGTTATGGAAGCAATTAATAAACGAATGGCATTAGAACCAATATCTACGGCAGCATATTTATCAATATTCAACAAATCTAATTTTTAAGTTTTTCCTGATAATATTCATACATTCTAAATTGCGAACGTACCCTTTCTTTGTTAGGTCTGCGATACGCATTGTCCTGCAGGTCTGATATAATACGGGCTTTTACCGTATCGTTCCAACTGATCTCAAACGTTTCTATGATCTCTTTCCTGATGTCATCATCGTAAATGGGGCAGGAAACTTCTACACGGTTATCCAGATTTCTACCCATAAGATCTGCAGAAGATATATATACTTTTGGATCACCTCCATTATAAAAGATAAATAGCCTGGGGTGTTCCAAAAATTTATCTACAATACTAATTACCTCTATGTTCTCGCTCATTCCTTGCACACCGGGAATTAAACAGCAAATTCCTCTCACAATCAATTTAATGTCAACTCCTTCCCTACTGGCTTCATATAACTTATCGATCATTTTAAAATCGGAAAGGCTGTTCAGTTTCAGTTTAATACCACTAGGCAAGCCATTCTTCTTATTTTCAATTTCGGTGTCGATCAATGCATATAATGCATTTCGGGTGTAATGCGGAGAAACGATAAGATGTTGGTATTTTTTGATCTTATAATTTACTTCGAAGAAATCAAACACCTTGTTGATCTCTTTACATATCTTTTGATTGGCTGTAAAGAGCGTGTAATCTGTATAGATACGAGCAGTGGATTCATTAAAATTTCCGGTGCTTATAAAACCGTAACGTTTAATCTTATCTTTTTCCAAACGCTCGATCACACAAGACTTGCAATGTACTTTCAATCCGGATACTCCAAATATAAGGTGTACTCCTTCGCTTTGCATTTGTTCGGCATACTTAATGTTAGCTTCCTCATCGAAACGGGCCTGTAATTCTATTTGAACGGTTACTTCTTTTCCATTCTTAGCGGCGTTTATTAAGGAACTTGCAATATGTGATACCTGCGCCAGGCGATAAATAGTGATCTTTATAGATTGAACCTTTGGATCCAAAGCTGCTTCCCTAAGAAATTTTACTACGTATGAAAAACTTTGGTACGGAGCATAGAGCAGGTAATCCTTTTCTGCGAATTTGGAGAACAAGCTTCCCTGCAGGCTGAGCCCCGGGATAGGTAATGGTTCTATTTTACTGTATAAAAGGTCTTTCCTTCCCAGGCTTGGAAAGTCCATATAATCACGACGGTTGTGATAACGGCCACCCGGAATGATACTATCTGTAGTATCAATTCCCATTTTATCCATTAAAAACTGTAATGTGTTCTTATCAATACTCTTATCATACACAAAACGGACCGGATCACCGGCACTTCGATTCTTAACACTTTTTGAAATCTTATCTATAAAACTTTTACTTAGGTCACTATCTATATCCAACTCTGCATCCCTGGTGATCTTGATCATATGTGCAGAAATGCTTTTATATTTGAAAATGCTAAAAATGTTTTGCAGACAATGTCTTATTAAATCATCAAGAATAATAATAAATTGTTTGTCGCCATCCGGTGGAAGTACTACAAATCGCTCTATAACTCTTGGGATCTCTATAAGTGCATAATTGTATTTTGACTCAAAGGTTTCGTCTTCATCAGACATTACCATTTTTATGGCAAGATAGGCAGCACTGTCTTTTAATGATGGAAATTGCTCCAATTCCCCTATCATAATAGTTACCAGTGCCGGGCTTACTTTTTGTATGAAATAGTCTGAAATGAATTTGCTTTGTTCGGGAGTTACTTCAGTTTCGTCAATTATAAAAATATTCTCTTTCTGAAGTTCATTTTCAATACTATTCAATATTTGAAGACTGGTAGTTTGTAATCCGATAACTGTATGGGTGATCTCCTCGAGTAGTTCTTTCGCTGAAATACCTCCTAAGACCCTTCTCCCTCCTTTTCCGGCCTCTACAATGCGCTTGATCGTAGCATAACGGACTTTAAAGAATTCATCCAGGTTGTTTGAAAAGATTCCCAAAAAACGAAGTCTCTCGATCAAAGGGACGGTTTCGTCTTCGGCTTCCTGTAACACCCGGGCATTAAATTTTAGCCAGCTCAGCTCACGATTAAAGTAACGGTTTTCAGTTTTAATTATTTTTTCTGAGGTTGGGTTCATTATTTTAAATCTCTGGGAAATAAAGTTTTAATTGTGGTTCCTGTTGTAATACTACCCCAGGCATCTACTTCAAATTGAAGCATTACAAAGCCACAGGTAGGAACATTTTCAATATACTTACTTCCTAACATATTTGCAATAGAAGTAAATGCATGATTATGACCAACGATCATCACTCTGTCCAGAGAATTATCCAAGCCCTTAATAATATTCATAACTCCTTGCCCACTAAAATCATACAGATTGTGATTTTTAATGAAGTTTGCTTCTTCAATATCAAAAACTTCCTTAAAGAAATTTGCAGTGGAAAGAGCACGAGTCGCGTCACTTGTTACAATACGCTGTGGTGGTTCGATCTGGTCCTTTAAAGTACTAGAAACCAATTTACCATCTCGTCTCCCCCTTCCTTTTAAAGGACGCTTGTGGTCTTCCACATCGTGCTTCCACGACGACTTTGCATGCCGAACCATATAGAGTGTTTTCATATATTAAGGTTGAAGTCTTTTAATGTTCCAATCTAATCCATCTAAAGTATACAGGATCCTGTCATGTAGCCTGTTGGGGCGCCCCTGCCAAAATTCTATGCTAACCGGGCTTACTACATAGCCACCCCAGTCTTTTGGCTTGGGAACTTCCATATTTTCATATTTTTTTTCTAATGACTGTAGTTTTGCCTCCATGGCTACCCTACTCTCTATTTCTCTGCTTTGGTCAGACACTAAGGCCCCTAACTGACTACCTTTTGGGCGCGAATGGAAGTAGTTGGCAGAATCTTCTTCGGAAGTTTTCTTTGCAGTTCCTTTTATAATTATTTGACGTTCCATCACAGGCCAGAAAAAAGATAAGGACACTTTGCTGTTGGCAGCGATCGATAATCCTTTTTCACTATTGTAGTTCGTATAAAAATAGAATCCGTTCTCGTCATATTTCTTCAACAAAACAACTCTTCCACGAGGAAAACCATCTGTACCGACAGTTGTTAAGGTCATTGCATTTACTTCATCCACACCTCCCGTTAATTCTGTCTCATAATACCAGGTTCTGAATTGCTGCAACGGATTTGGATCCACAGAATGCTCAGAAAGCTCTCCTTTTTCATAGGATTTTCGATATTTGTGAAGATTGTCCCTCATATTGCAATTTTAATGCAAGTTACGAGTTTTACCGAACGTATTAAAAGGCTATTTATTAAATGTGTATTAATTTTATTAAAAAGAAAATACCTTTCCGTCCTCTGCAAGTTCTACATTATTGAATATTTCCTGTGCTTCTTCCTTGAATAGGTTTAAATCTCCGTAACGACCGGAATAATGCCCTAAAATAAGCGTTCCCGCATTTGCTTTCTTCGCGATCACGGCAGCTTCTTTAGCGGTACTGTGCTTAGTTGTTTCACAGAGGTGGTGGTGTTCTTCCAAAAAAGTGGATTCATGATACAAAGCCGTAATATCTTTTAACTGGGGAACTATTTCCGGGCAATATGCAGTATCGCTGCAAAAAGCATAGGAACGAGGGGGTTCAGGATCTAAGGTGACATCTCTGTTGGCAACTATTTTCCCATCATTATTTACTACATCATGACCCTGCTTTAACTTACTGTAGTAACTTAGGTCAACATTTGCTTTTCTGGCAGCATCGATGTTTAGTTTACGCTCTCCGGGTTTCTCTCTAAAAAGAAAGCCGTTGGTATATACACGATGGTCTAAAGGGACCGTAGTTACTGAAACTTTCTCGTCTTCTAACAATACTTGTGGCTCGTTACTATCCAACTCATGAAAATACAAAGGGTAATTTGTCCATGATTTTCCTAATTTTAACTGAAGGGTAATCGCTTCTTTGATCCCCTTGGGCCCATAAATGTTAAGTTCTGCTTCACGGCCCAATAACCTGAATGTAGAAATAAGCCCAACCAACCCAAAAAAATGATCGCCGTGTAAATGAGAAATGAATACATGCCTGATTCGGGAAAACTTTACCTTATACCGCCTTAACTGTACCTGTGTACCTTCTCCACAATCTATTAAAAACAAATGACCCCGGATTTCCAGTATTTGAGAGGTGGGATGTGCTGTTGTCCTAGGTGTTGCAGAATGACAGCCCAAAATAGTAAGATTCATAGTTATCTATATTAAAAACCCAGGTCTCGCTCTATTTCTTCCATTTCAACAATGTCTCCGGCTTCCTGAAGCGTAGGTACTACGATCATTTCCATAGGTACATCATCTGGATTAACGGCATCATTGACAATTACAAAGGAGTGCTTTGTGGAACGATGGTACGTTGAAAGCTTTAAAAAAAGTAATAATTGAGTTAAATCTAACTTGCTATACTCCAAAAGATTGATGACAACATTGTCTTCTTCGAACTTCTTTGGAATGATATGCTCTAAAAATGAAACAAAATCCTGCAGATCATCCTTATCGTCTTCTAATACAATAAAATTTTCTCTTCTGTCAGTCTTCATTATGTTGAATTTTTGATGCTAATAAGTACAATACCGCCATTCTTATCGCCACCCCGTTCTCAACCTGGTCCAGAATGATCGCTTGTTTACTGTCTGCTACATCGCTGGTGATCTCCACTCCTCTATTTATAGGACCGGGATGCATTACTACAATCTCCTTATCCAGTGAATCCAGTAATCCTTTGTTAACCCCAAATTGCTGAGTATACTCACGGGTAGTAGGGAAATAACTAATTTCCATGCGTTCATTTTGTACTCGTAACATATTTGCAACATCACACCAGTTCAATGCATTACGAAGATTTCCTTCTATTTCAACTCCTAATTTATCTATATATTTAGGTATAAGAGTTTTAGGTCCACACACTTTAACAATTGCTCCAAGTTTTTGCAGTGCAAAAATATTGGACAATGCTACTCTTGAATGTAAAATATCCCCAACGATCACCACTTTCTTTCCGGCTACATCTCCCAGTTTTTCTCTAATAGAATAGCTATCCAATAATGCCTGAGTAGGGTGTTCATGAGCGCCATCACCTGCATTAACGATGCTGGCATTTACATGTTTTGAAAGAAACACTCCTGCTCCCGGATTAGGATGACGCATAACTACCATATCCACTTTCATAGAAAGGATGTTATTCACAGTATCGATTAACGTCTCTCCTTTTTTTACGGAAGATGAAGAAGCTGAAAAATTGACCACATCTGCGGAAAGACGCTTCTCTGCCAATTCAAAGGAAAGGCGGGTTCTCGTACTATTTTCGAAAAATAAGTTTGCAATGGTGATATCACGGAGAGACGGAACTTTTTTAATGGAACGATTGATCACTTCTTTAAAATGATCTGCTGTTTCAAAGATCAATTGAATGTCATCTTCAGTGATGTATTTAATTCCCAGTAAGTGATTTACACTTAGTTCACTCATATTTTAGTATTCAATTGGCAGTAATTGACCTGCCGGGTATTTATGTATCTATATTTTTTGTATTTGTCTGGTTCATTAACTTCACACTTCTAGCTTTTAACCAAGTATACGGCATCCTCGCCTTCATTTTCTTTCCAACATACTTTTACCTTTTCATCATTGATAGCATCGACCTGCCTGCCTCTATAATCCGGCTGAATAGGCAAATGCCTGCTAAAACGCCTGTCGATAAGCGTTAATAGCTCGATCTCTAAAGGCCTGCCAAATGATTGTATTGCTGTTAATGCAGAACGTATGCTGCGTCCTGTATACAATACATCATCTATAAAAACAACTTTTTTGTCTTCAACAATGAAATCGATGTTTGTTGTATTAGCCTCCAGAGGTTTGTCACTACGACGGAAATCGTCCCGGTAAAAGGTAATATCCAAATATCCCAGTGATACTTTTTTGATCTTATAATCGGCTTCTAGCAAGGTTTTAAGGCGTTCTGCCAAATAAATGCCTCTTGGTTGAATACCAATAAGTACCGTGTTGCTAAAAGTATCGTGATTTTCTATTAATTGACAAGCCAAACGATGAAGTGCAATTTGTACTTCTTTTGCGTTCAATAACACTTTTTGGCTCATAGGGGTAAGTTCTGAAATATATTCAGGGTACAAAAATAGTACTTTTTTTAAGAAGAAGTTTACTTTTTTGCGTTAGGGATAGCAGCGGCATCCTTTTTAATGGACATTGTGCAAATGATAAAACTGTCCATGCTGTTAAAAAGATATAGCGAATAGCCCGTAAACGCTCCAATAAAAAACCCTTCCAATTATAAAAAGGAAGGGTTCTTACAGTTATAATGTAAATGAACTTATTTTTTCTTTCCGTCCATTTTATCCTTCAATTCCTGAAGTTTCGCATTGGCATCACCTAATGTTGGTTTTGCCTCGTCCGCTGCTGCAGCTTGTTTCTTAACAGCCGCTTTCACGATCTTAGCTTCTTCTTCTTTGTGAATTGCCATATGAGAAGCTACCACTTTCTTGAATTCTTTATTGAACTCAATAATTTGGAATTCTGCTTCTTCACCTTTCTTTAGGTTAACACCATCTTCTTTTTCCAGATGACGTGTTGGTACAAAGGCAGTGATATCATCATTGAAATTGATAACTGCTCCTTTGTCTACCATTTCGGTTATGGCTGCAGTGTGTTTAGTACCTACGGCAAACTCTTTTTCATACTTATCCCAAGGATTCTCTGTAGTTTGCTTATGTCCTAAACTTAACTTACGGCCCTCAACATCCAGTTCAAGTACGATCACTTCCAGCGTATCACCTATGTTAGTGAATTCACTTGGGTGCTTGATCTTCTTGGTCCATGAAAGGTCGCTAATATAAATAAGGCCATCGATTCCTTCTTCCAATTCTACGAATACTCCAAAGTTTGTGAAGTTGCGTACAATTCCGTTGTGAGTTGAACCAACAGGGTATTTTTTAGTGATATCTGTCCATGGATCTGCGCTCAATTGCTTGATACCTAAAGACATTTTACGCTCTTCGCGGTCTAATGTTAATACCTGTGCCTCTACTTCATCACCAACATTTACAAAATCCTGCGCACTTCTCAAGTGGGTGGACCATGACATTTCACTTACGTGAATAAGGCCTTCAACACCTTCTGCCACTTCTATAAACGCTCCGTAATCTGCAATTACAACTACTTTACCTTTCACCTTGTCACCTACTTTAAGCTCCTCGCCTAAAGCATCCCAAGGATGTGCATTCAATTGTTTTAAACCTAATTGGATACGTGTCTTGTCTTCATCGAAATCAAGAATTACAACATTCAATTTCTGATCCAATTCTACGATCTCGTTAGGGTGGTTGATACGTGACCAGGAAAGATCTGTAATGTGAACTAATCCATCTACACCTCCAAGGTCAACAAATACTCCATAAGAAGTAATGTTCTTCACAACACCTTCCAGTACCTGACCTTTTTCTAACTGGCCAATGATCTCTTTTTTCTGTTCTTCGATATCTGCTTCGATCAACGCTTTGTGAGAAACCACAACGTTTTTAAACTCGTGATTGATCTTCACAACTTTAAATTCCATTGTTTTGCCAACGTATACATCGTAATCACGGATAGGTTTCACATCAATTTGTGATCCTGGTAAGAACGCTTCAATACCAAACACATCTACGATCATACCTCCTTTAGTACGGCACTTTACATAACCGTTTACGATAGTACCTTCGTCATGTGCAGCATTTACGCGATCCCACGCCTTAATTGTTCTTGCTTTACGGTGAGAAAGGATCAATTGCCCCGTGCTGTCTTCACGTACATCGATCAAAACTTCTACCTTGTCCCCAACCTTAAGGTCCGGGTTGTAACGAAATTCGTTTAAAGATACTACACCTTCTGACTTAGCATTGATGTCGATAATCGCATCACGGTCAGAAATATGTACTACTTCACCTTCCACTACTTCATCATCTAAAGTATCTACGAAGTTTTCCGCTACTAATTTTTCGAATTCTTCCAGCTTACCATCGTCGATAGGGTCTATACCCTCTTCGTAGTTGTGCCAGTTAAAATCTTTTAGGAATTTTTCAGGGTTGCTCTCTTTAAGAGAAACTTCCTTTTGAGGTTTTGTAGTTTCCTCAACTTGTACTTCTGCATTTTCTTCAACAGCTACTGCTGCTTTTTCTTCTTTTGCAGAAGCTTTAGCTTTGGCAGGTTTTTTAGCCGCTGCTCTTTTTGGTTTTGCAGTTTTCTTTTCTTCTACTGCAGTTTCTTTTGCTTTGTCAGCCATTCTGTAAAATTGATCTCTTCGGAAATAAGCTCCTCAAAAATCAAGGGTTTGTATTCTGTGTTGTTACTGAAACTTATTGCGACTATCCCACAGAAGGGTTATGGTTTATTTTTACTAATTTCCTTTTATTCCAGTCTTGTCGCTAAAAGGGCTGCAAAAATAGTGTTTTTCTTTTGATTTCCAAAGGGTTTACCTTCGTTTTAGTAACTTAAAGCCTATTTCTCTTCCATAACCCTGAAACAGGGCTAAATTTATCCAGAACAGTGCATATTGTTCCATTAAGAAAAACGTGTCATTTCCGCCTATTTCATAACAATTAGCAAAACCAATATCCCTGGAAAGTATCTTCGCTACCTGTATGCCTTTCTCACTGTCTCCTGCAACAAAATTGTCTATGGCACCCTCTTTATAAACAGGGTTTTCCATATTGTTATAGCCTGTAACATTAAAACATTTCACAACATTTCTGGTTGAAGTATTGGCTAAAATTGCACTTGTAGTAGTGGTAAACCCTTCAGGACCTTGCCCTCTTACAATATTCATGGCATCTATAATTATTTTTTCTCCGGTATCTCCCAAAGATCGGGTTACTTCAATTGTAAACTTAGCAGGTGTAGCTAAGATAATTACTTCCGAAACTGCTACAGCTTCCCTGACAAGCTGCACCGAAATATTTTTATTGAGCAGACCTTTCCCTTTAAAATTTTCAATATCCCTAACACCTAAACAAATTGAATGCCCGGCTGCAGCTAATTTCTTTGCCAGTGCCCCTCCAACATTTCCGGTACCTATAATGGCTATATTCATATCATTTCCTTTTTAATAATTCAACTATCTTCCTTGCTGTAACTTCACCACTCATATTTTGTTGTCCGGTCACCAGGTTTCCGTCCGCAACAGCATAAGGTTGCCAGGGTTCCACCTTCTTAAAGTCTGCACCTTTTTTAAGTAATGATTCTTCAATTCGCCAGGGCATTACTTCGGTACCAACAGCAGCATTTGCACTGTCTTCTTCTTTGTTCGTAAACCCTGTTACTTTTTTCCCGGAAACCAAATAGTTACCTCTGGCATCTCTTACATAATTTAATACAGCAACGCCATGACACAAAGCAGCAGCTACTTTATCACTTCTATAAAATTTTTCAAAGATACGATGCAGTTCCGTTGCTCCCTCAAAAGTAAACATAGGCGATTGCCCTCCGGCTACCATAATAGCATCGTATTCTTCCACATTGACCTCTGCAATAGGCAATGTCTCAGCGAGTGTTTGCATAAATCCACTGTCAATATACTTTTTACTTAAAGTATCCCAGGCAGAATACCCACTTTCATCATTGGGGTCACTCATAGGGTCCAATACCACCTCTCCTCCATTAGGGCTTACAATTTCATAATCTATGCCATTCGAAGAAAACACGTCAATAGGATGAAATAACTCCGAGGCCCAAAAACCAACCGGGTAGTGTAATTTGGGATGAATGGAAGGGTTTGCAACTACAATTAATACTTTCTTTTTCATAATTTATTACTCTTTTACATTATAGAAACAAATCTCCAAATTTAATTTATAACAATGCTATATATACCAAATAGTATGGTACATACTTTTTGGAAAGTATTAGTAAATACAATATATTAGCGTATGCCAGATTTTATTTACGACGGAAAGAACTACTACAATCCCGTAGAGTTTGCCATGGATCGTATTGGCGGTACATGGAAAATACCAATATTATGGAGGCTAAAGGACAAAACCCTTAGGTATAGTGAGCTACGCCGAAATATTCCACATATATCAGATAAAATGCTCACAACCCAGCTTAGAGCTCTGGAAAAATACGGGTTGATCCACCGAAAGGTATACGCTGTAGTACCTCCAAAAACAGAATATAGCATTACTGAGAAAGGATTAGAGTCCATCGAAGTAATCACTGTTATAAGAAATTATGGTTTAAAGCTGATGGAAGAGGCAGGGATCAATGAAGATATTTCAAAGAAGAAAAAAAATTAAACCCTCCCCGCGATCCGGTCCTTGGCCAATTGCAGAATGATATGAAATTGGTCTTCGAGATTCATTTCGGAATTATCGATCTCGATAGCATCTTTTGCCTTTACTAACGGAGAATCATCACGTGTGGTATCCATATGGTCCCGTTCGGTGACGTTTTCCAATACTTCTTCATAGGTAACCGTATCACCTCTACCCACAAGTTCTTTGTAACGGCGTTGTGCACGTTCACCGGCTGTGGCATTCATAAATATTTTGAGTTCGGCATTTGGAAAAACAACGGTCCCTATATCACGGCCATCCATTACCACTCCTTTTCCTTCTCCCATAGCGTGCTGTAGTTTTACCAGTTTTCTACGGACTTCAGGAACAGTAGCAACCGGGCTTACCAATTCTGAAACTTCCATAGTGCGAATTTGTTTTTCAATATTCTCGCCATTTAAATATATTTCAGCTTTCCCGATTTCATTCTTTTTAAATTCAAGTGATATATCCGTCAATGCATCGATCAGTTTTTTCTTCTCGAAAAAGGTTTCGGAAATATATCCGTTTCGCATCGCAAACAAGGTTACGGCACGGTACATGGCTCCGCTGTCTACGTATACATATTCCAGCCAGTCTGCCAATTGCTTAGCAACCGTACTTTTTCCCGTAGATGAATAGCCGTCAATGGCAATGGTAATTTTTCGCATTACTGCAAGTTAATATTTAATCCGAAATTACTGGTAGATGCTGCCGTACTGTATTTTACATACGAATAACTAAAACGAAGTTTATTTAAACGCAGGGAGAATCCTGCACTCAGTCCGGCAAAGGCTCTTTTTTCTATGATACGTAATTCTTCTCCTCTGCGCAGATTGTATCCCAAACGAATGTTGAACCCACCTTCGGGAAATATCTCTATCCCCACGATCATGTGCCTAAATGCATGATCTATGAAATTGATCTTTTCTTCTTGCGAATTACCTTCAAGGTCCGTAACAGCTTCATTGGGGTTTGCGAAAGCGACTTTCCACCGCTGCATGTTTTCCAGTGTAAAATGCCAGCGAATAGGAATGTTCTCTAAGGTTTGCGATATCCCGAAGATCAACTCGAACGGTAAAGGCTCATACTCGGTATCGTAAGGAGAGAATTGTGTCCCGATGTTACGTGCCACTCCGGTAATTTGCAGATCCCAGTCTTCATATACATACATCAACCCAATATCTATCGCTCCTCCAAAAGAAGAATATTGTTCCAATGTTGAAGAGATCAATTTTATATTTGCCCCCACATGGAAATTTGTGAAAGCAATGTTACGTGCATGGCCAAAAGATAATGCTACTTCACCTCCGCTAAAAGTATTCGTAGGGTTTCCCAATTCGTCGTAGCCATCAAACTTCCCATAATTTATATAAGTTACTCCTGCATGCAATACTTGCGTTCGCCTGTCCCATAGATACGCATATGCAACGCTTCCGTAATTAATATCTCCAATATAGTTGAAGTAATTCAATGACAGCTGATTGTCCATTTCCGGATTAATGGATGCCGGGTTGAACAATGCCTGGGTAGGATCGTAATCGTAATTTGTAATGGTTTTTCCTCCTAAAGCCGCCTGGCGTGGTGAATTTGAAAGGTTTAAAAACTGATAGGTCGATCTCCCTCCTACTTGTCCAAAAACGGAAGTAGCTATTAATGAGGCTAATAAGAAAAAAACCTTTTGGTTCATTGAATGTGAGATACCTTTACCTGAAGTTTTAAACGAATGCAAGTATAATTTATTTTCGGGAGGGAAAGAAATGATTCCTACCTATAATTTCTTAGCATTCTTCACTTTCTCTTTGGTCAGGGCCAAATTTAAAACATCACTCATTTCTTTTACATAGTGAAACTTTAAACCTTTCAGATATTCGGGTTTGATCTCTTCGATATCCCTCCTGTTATCTTCACACAACAGAATTTCTTTTATATGTGCTCGTTTTGCGGCTAGTATCTTTTCTTTTATTCCTCCTACCGGAAGAACCTTACCTCGCAATGTGATCTCACCGGTCATAGCAATGCTCTTCTTTACTTTACGTTGAGTAAAGAGTGATACCAGTGACGTTAACATTGTGATCCCGGCACTGGGCCCATCCTTAGGAGTAGCTCCTTCCGGAACGTGAACATGTACGTCATATTTCTCGAAAACCTCCGGAGTAATCCCAAGCAGGTCTGCATTCGATTTTATGTATTCCAACGCAATGGTAGCAGACTCTTTCATAACCTTTCCAAGATTTCCGGTCATGGTCAACTGCCCCTTTCCTTTTGATAACGCAGATTCAACAAATAAGATATCTCCTCCTACCCTTGTCCAGGCCAACCCGGTAACCACACCGGCCACATCATTATTTTCATATTTGTCACGAAGCAACTTAGGAGCACCTAATACTTCCACAACAAGTTCGTTGGTAACTTTAGCATCGTATGCTTCTTCCATTGCAATTTTCATAGCTGCATAACGTACCATTTTAGCAATTTGCTTTTCCAGCCCCCGAACACCACTTTCACGAGTGTAACCTTCTACAATTTTTTCTAATTGGGGCTTTCCAATGGCCAAATGCTCTTTGGTCAATCCGTGTTCCTTTAATTGCTTTGGAAGTAAATGCTTCTTAGCTATTTCCACTTTTTCTTCAATGGTATAGCCCGAGACATTTATAATTTCCATCCGGTCTCTTAGTGCAGGTTGAATCGTACTTAAACTATTGGCTGTTGCAATGAACAATATTTTTGACAGGTCAAAACCTAATTCTAAAAAATTATCGTAAAACGCATTATTTTGTTCAGGGTCCAAAACTTCCAGCATTGCAGAGGAAGGATCCCCCTGGTTTCCAACAGATAGCTTATCGATCTCATCCAGGACAAATACCGGGTTACTGGTTCCTGCTTTCTTTAAACTTTGAATGATACGTCCCGGCATCGCACCAATATAGGTTTTGCGGTGCCCGCGAATTTCAGCCTCGTCACGCAGGCCACCCAGGGACATTCTCACATATTCCCTCCCCAGTGCTTCGGCTATGGATTTACCCAAAGAGGTTTTTCCAACTCCCGGAGGCCCATATAAACAAAGAATCGGAGATTTCATATCGTTCCGTAGCTTTAAAACAGCCAGATATTCCACGATACGTTGTTTTACATCATCCAGTCCGTGGTGATCACGGTCGAGAATCTTTCTCGCACGTTTAAGGTCGAATTTATCTTTACTGAATTCGTTCCATGGTAATTCCAGCAAGAGGTCCAAATAATTACGCTGTATACTGAACTCGGCTACCTGTGGATTCATACGCTCCAATTTTGCCAGCTCCTTTTCAAAATGCTTTGAAACATCTTCATTCCACTTTTTGGTCTTTGCACGAGCACGCATTTCTTCTATTTCGGCTTCGGAAGAATTACCACCCAACTCTTCCTGAATGGTCTTCATTTGCTGGTGCAAAAAGTATTCACGCTGTTGCTGATTGATATCACTTTCTACCTTGGACTGAATGTCCTGTCGCAGAGAAAGCTTTTGAATTTCGATATTCATATATCGAAGTGTCTCAAGAGCACGGTCCTTTAAATCATTGATCTCTAATAATTTTTGTTTCTCTTCTACCGAAATATTCAGATTGGAAGAAACAAAGTTGATCAAAAATGAATTACTTTCTATATTCTTAATGGCAAAGGCAGCTTCCGAAGGAATACTGGGGCTGTCCTTTATGATCTCTAACGCCATTTCCTTAATAGAATCTATAATCGCTTTAAATTCTTCATTTTCTTTGGCGGGGCTTGCTTCTGCTACCTCCCGGATCGTGGCTGTCATATAGGGATTTGACGTGATCACTTCTGCAACTTCAAAACGCTTTTTCCCCTGGATGATAACTGTGGTGTTACCGTCCGGCATTTTAAGGACACGTAGAATTTGAGCAACAGTACCAATTGTATTGATATCAGACAGTTCCGGATCTTCCTTGCTCTCATCTTTTTGAGAAACAACCCCTATTACCTTATTACCTTTATTGGTCTCGTTTATAAGTTTAATGGATTTATCCCGCCCCGCAGTAATAGGAATTACCACACCCGGAAACAATACCGTATTACGAAGTGGAAGAATGGGAAGGATATCCGGCAGTTCTTCTCTGTTCATTGCATCTTCATCTTCGGGAGTCATCAATGGAATTAACTCTGCATCTCCTTTCAATTCCTGAAATGACAAACTGTCTATCGTTGTTAATTTTGTTTTCGCCATATATTTGTTCACGACATTGTGTCATTAAAAGTAATGCATACAATGCTTCGTGTATATTAATTTTTTAATAATTTTCTGTGAATACTGCTAAAACCTGTTGATTTCAGTAGTATCTTCAACACTATAAGTCAAGAGTTGTGCCATTAGTATATTTTTTTTCATGTCAAGTGTAACAATTCTTAACTTGTTTCATCTTTAGTTTAAACAATTGTTTTTTTGCCACTAGCCAATAAAAATATAGATACGTTACTCGTTCTTTGTCAAAAAGGAAATCAGTTAGCACAAGTTGAAGTTTACAACCGCTACCAGCATGCCATGTATAACACTTCGCTTCGTATTGTAAAAAATACTGCCGAAGCAGAAGATGTAATGCAAGAATCGTTTATAACAGCGTTTGATAAACTACACACTTTTAAAGGAGAAGCTTCTTTTGGGTCCTGGCTTAAAAGAATTGTCGTGAACAACAGTATTTCACAATACCGAAAATCACAACAGTTTGTGGAAATTCCGGAAAAAGGTATTCCGGAGACAGAAGTTGAATCTGCACCGGATGGCTTTGCAGAAGAAGACCACACTCAATTAAAAGCAAAACAAGTGCTTTCCTGTATAGATGATCTACACGATAGCTATCAAAAGGTCTTAACACTTCATTTTATTGAAGGATATGACTACCAGGAGCTATGTGATATCTTACAAATAAGTTATGCAAACTGCAGGACACTTATTTCCAGGGCTAAAGAAAGTTTACGAAAGAAACTAGTTGAAAGTTATGAATAAAGATCACTTAAATACACTATTTGAAAGTTTGGAAGGTACATTTGATGTACATGAAACTCCAACCGGGCACCAAAAAAGGTTTTTAGACAGATTGAATGTTGAAAAACAAGAGGTCAAAAAAGAGAACCGATGGTGGAAACCGCTTTCTATTGCTGCATCAGTAATGATCCTAATTGGATTAGGGCTTACATTCCTAACCGGGAGCGATGTTACGGAAGCAGACCTGGCAAGTATTTCGCCCGAAATGGAACAAACCCAGACCTTCTTTACCTCAACCATCAATAAGGAACTGGAAACCTTAAAAAGTTTTGATGCTCCTGAAACTAAAGCACTTGTCGACGATGCTTTGGTACAATTAGAAATTCTTGAAAAACAATACCAAAAATTGAAAATCGATCTTGTGAAAAGTGGCAATGACAAACGTGTGATCTATGCGATGATCTCCAACTTTCAAAATAGGATCGATTTACTGGAACAAGTAATTTCAACCATAGAAGAAGTTAAAAATCTAAATAACACTAAAGATGAAATCACAATTTAAATCCCTGGTATTTCTTTTATTAGTTCCGGCTGTTGTATTTGCACACAACGGAAAGTTTAAAGGAAAGTACACTAAAGAAAAGACGGTAAAAAAAGAATTTACTGTCAATGCCAATGCAGAATTGCGTGTAGACAACAGTTATGGAAATGTAGACATTGTAACCTGGAATGAAAACAGAACCGTCATTGAAGTACATATTAAAACCAATGGCAATAATGAAGAAAAAGTACAAAAGAAACTGGATGATATCACAATAGATTTCTCCAGTACCGCTTCCCTTGTAACCGCTAAGACCGATTTTGGAGGAAAAAAAGGAAACTCCTGGAGTTGGTGGGGAAACAAACACAGTAACGTAGCTATGGAAGTTAATTACAAAATCAAGCTTCCCGTTACTAACTCTGTAGACCTTGACAATGACTATGGCGCCATAAACATCAACAAATTGGAAGGTAATGCAAAAATAAGTTGCGATTACGGGCAATTATTGATTGGCGAACTTAGAGGAAATGACAATTATCTCTCTTTTGATTATACCGATAAGTCAACTATCGATTATATGAAAAATGGAAAGATCAATGCAGACTATTCCGGGTTTACACTTGAGAAAGTAGGTGACCTCGAGCTCATTGCAGATTATACCCGGTCTGAAATTAAAGAAGCTAATGATGTTAACTACAATTGTGACTATGGAAAAGTGGTCATTAAAAAAGCTGCCAGCATAACCGGAAGAGGAGATTATGTAAGTAATCGTTTTGGAACCGTGAACGGATCTCTGAATCTCAATACCGACTATGGCTCTATTTCTGTAGAAAGGCTGACCGGCTCTTCAAAAGATGTAACTATCAGAGCAGATTACACAGGCATTAAATTAGGATTTGACAGCGCTTACAATTTTAATTTCAAGCTTGACCTCTCTTATGCATCCTTTAAAGGTGAAAATGATGTCACTGTAACTAAAAGCCATAAAGAGAGCAGCCAAAAATTGATCTCCGGATACCACGGCTCTAAAGATTCGGGTAATACAATAGACATTGAATCTGACTACGGAGGAGTGTCCTTTATAAAAAACTAACTTAAAAAAATATCAACAAAATGAACACACTATTAAAATTCACATTTGCAATTACCCTATCCATATTGGGCTTTTCGGAAATGACTGCCCAATGGGGAAATAAAAGAGTGCAGGGCAACGGAAATGTTGTGACCAAAACAGTAAACACCCAAGATTACGATGCTGTAAAAGTAGTAGGGTCTATGGATGTACACCTGGAAAAAGGTACGGAAGGATCCATTACTGTAAAAACAGATGAGAACTTACATGAATATCTCGTAATTGAGGTAAAAGAAAACAATGCCCTAGTAATTAGAACTAAAAAGCATACCAACTTAAGAACCAAAAAAGGAATTCATATTACTGTGCCATTCAGAGATATTTCCAAATTGAGCTTGGTAGGGTCTGGCGATATTGACTCTAAAGATACAATTGACGGTGATGAGCTTGAAGTATCTGTTACCGGTTCCGGAGATATCGTATTGGACGTGGAAGCTAACCTAATAGACGCTAAGATAACCGGTTCCGGAGATATGGAGCTTACGGGGAATACTAAGGATGTCGAAGTAAAGGTAAGTGGTAGCGGAGACTTTAAAGGATCCTCATTGACCTCACAAAATGCTCAGGCATATGTATCGGGTTCGGGAGATATTAGAATAGCAGTCAAGAACAGTATAAAAGGCCGTGTAAATGGTTCTGGTGACATTCGCTACTCAGGTAACCCGGAAAGAAGTGACACAAAGGTTTCCGGTTCCGGAACCATTAAATCTATGTAATTTAAATACCCTTCATTTCTAATCATTAAAAAAGCCGCTTTTTAGAGCGGCTTTTTTAATTCTATGTTTTTGATATTAATCTAATTGAATAATAAACGCTCCATTTGATATTTCATAGATCGTTGGGTCTATACCGGTGGTATCTATTGCAATAAAATTGAACTTGGCTTCAATAATTTTGCTGATAGCATCATAGCTTATGATAGAAAGTGTTCCTGAAGAGGAATTAAAGTTCCTTGGGTTTTCAGTATCCGGAATAAACAAACCTACAACTTCTTCACCTGTAACATTTGCAGTAACCATTGTATAATCCCCTACTTCAATTTCCTGTGGGAAGTTCAATCTAATAAACTGCTTATTGGTTTGGTCCTCGGTAGTGATAAAAACAATAGGTACCCCGTCAACAGTGGTTGGTACTACCTCAACGGTATTTGGTTCATACATTTCTCCATCTACTTCAGCTTCAAATGTATCGGTAATTTCGCTCGTATTGTCAATGAAGTCAATAAAGAACTCTCCATCGGTAATTTCGGCGATTGTAGGGTCTATTCCCAGTGGGTCCCTCGCCGTAAATGAGAAGGTAGCCACTATTCTACCGGTGGCAACTCCATATTCAGTAATAGTTATTGTCCCAGGGGACGAAGTTAAGTTTTCTCCTCCGGTACTTGCATTATACATTGCGATAAGCTCGGTTCCATTAGAAATTGATTCGAAGCTAAAAGTTCCAATTCCAAGGCCTTCCGGCAGGTCTATTCTAATAATTGCTCCGGTTTCAGTGGTAGCAACAATATTTAGCATAGGAATACCTCCTACTGTCGTTTGTGTAACTTCTAATGTAGTATCAACAAATTCTTCTCCGTCAACATTCGCAAAAAATGAATTCTCGGGATTTTCTCCTACATTACCTCCATCTATCGTATATGGAATCGTATTAAATGATCCGTCAGTTATTTCAATCGTTTCAATTACAGGATTGCCATTACCATCAAGAACAGGGTCTCCATTACCATCTAAGGCAGCACGAGCGCCAACAAAATTAAAGCTTCCGGATACGGTCAAGGCATCTACGTCCATTTCAGTAATGATAAGTTGTCCGTTCCCTCCCAGGATGGCTAAAGTTTTATATGGATTGGTTTGAGTTTCAGAATCAATATATAAGCCAAAGGTCTCTGTAGTTTGCCCGGCAGTTAAATTGAAAGTTCCGGCAGCAGCAGCTTCAACCGAAAGTGTAATTGTTTCTCCCGAAGTACTTTTTAAACCGGTAATCACCAAAGTGGTTCCTGTAAGTACTCCACTGGCAGATTCTGCCAAATAATCTAAGCCATCGACTTTAGCTATAAATTCTCCTTCTGCCGCAACAGGGTCTTCTCCCTGGACAAATGTCCCTTCCAGGGGCTCATTATCACAAGAAGTAAATTGGAATGCAAGAAAGGCAACAAGCAACCAACCTAAGAGTTGAAATTTTTTCATAAGTAAGTAAGTTTTCTTTGGTAATAACCGCAAACATAAGTAAAAATTGTCTATTTACTATATTTTCTTGGGACTCTGGCCAGTAAAATTACACCAATTATAAAGAATACTACCAAAAATAATACTGAGTTTCTCATACTTCCGGTAATTTGGTCTATAACTCCATAAATTAGCATTCCAATTACAATTCCAATTTTTTCGGCAACATCATAAAAACTAAAGTATGAAGTTGTATCTGTGGTTTCCGGTAAAAATTTTGAATATGTGGAGCGGGATAGTGCTTGTATACCACCCATTACCAACCCTACTACCCCGGCTGTAATATAAAACTGAAGAGGTGTTTCAATAAAATAAGCAACTACACAAATTGCCACCCAAATACCATTGATAACGATAAGTGTTGGTATATTTCCAAACTTTTCTGAAGACCTGGAAGTTACCGTAGCTCCTACTACTGCCACTAATTGAATAATTAAAATACTTGAAATAAGCCCCAGGGTTTTCTCATCTGAACCTCCCCAGGAAATTTCCTGCTCTCCAAAGTAAGTAGCAACCAACATCACTGTTTGTACTGCCATACTGTAAATGAAAAATGCTGCCAGGTAACGCTTTAATTTTTTATTTTCTGAAAGAGAATTATAGACCCCTTTTAACTCTTTAAAGCCATTGAAGAGTACTTTTCTTGTGACCTTATGTCCGGAGGAAACTCCTTTTGGCAAGTGATAAAAAGAATATTGGCTAAACCCAATCCACCAAACACCAACAGTTACAAACGAAATCTGCATTGCTTTCATACTTGCCTCCCCCCCTTCACCCAAACCAAAGAGGTTTGGTTTCATCACCATTATCAAATTAAAAATAAGTAGCAGAACACTACCTATATATCCCATAGAATATCCTTTGGCGCTAATTCTATCCTGCTGTTCAACAAAGGCAACATCCGGTAAGTAAGAATTGTAAAAGACCAGACTTCCCCAAAAACCTACCAGGCCAAAAAAGTAAAAAAGCAAGCTCATATAGATACTGTCAAGGTCAAAAAAGTATAATCCAATACATGATAAAGCTCCCAGGTAGCAGAAAAATTTCATAAATATTTTCTTATTGCCTACGTAATCTGCAATTCCGGAAAGTATGGGTGATATTATCGATACCAGTAAAAAAGCCGCAGCAGTTGTATAACTGATCAATGGTGTACTACGGATAGCGCCGCCAAAAACAGTTACCGTTTCAACATTAGCCGTGTTAAATAATGCCTGATAGTATATAGGAAATATCGCTGAAGCAATTACCAAACTATAAACCGAGTTAGCCCAATCGTAAAATGCCCAGGCATTTAATAGTTTTTTACTTCCCTTTGGTAGGTTAGCCATAGAATTGAATATGTATAAAAAAAGATGCTGCCAAAATTGACAGCATCTAAAGTAGTAAATAATTTTTTTTAAATGTAGTTACTTTCTAAAAGTGGTAACACCAAATTTTCTGGCTTCCGCTTTTGCTTCGGGGGCCCAACTTGTAATATTGTTGATTCGGGTATCACTTGAAGGGTGTGTGCTTAAAAATTCAGGTGGTGCATTTCCGCCTGCGTTAGCTTTCATGCGTTGCCATAATTCCGCAGCAACGATTGGATCGTAACCGGCTATTGCCATTAGCGTTAAACCAATTCTATCTGCTTCACTTTCATGATTTCTACTAAAAGGCAACATGACCCCAACGGTAGTCCCCAAACCATAATACCTGTTAAAGGCTTCCTGATTTTTTGGGTCCTTACTTAAAGCAATGTTCCCGGCTACCGCACCTAATGCCTGGTATTGCGCTGCACTCATTCGTTGCTGACCATGATTTGCAAGTGCGTGAGCGACCTCATGCCCCATAACAGCCGCTACACCAGCCTCATTTTTTGTAATAGGTAAAATTCCCGTATAAAAGACGATCTTCCCTCCCGGCATGCACCATGCATTTACGGCCGGGTCTTTCACCAAGTTATATTCCCATTGATAATCTTTCAAATATCCTGCATACCCATTTGCTGTTAGCCATCGCTCTGATGCTGCAGCAATTTTCTGTCCGACATTCTTAATCATTTGCGCATCTGCGGTTCCCGTAACGACATCATGCTCAGTCAAAAAATTACTGTATTCCTGAAATGCCATTGGAAAGATCTGCGAATTAGGTACAAGCGCCATGGTTTTTTTACCTGTAAAAGGGTTTGTAGTACAAGCTACCGCAAAAAATATGACAGCTATGACAGAAAGTATTTTCTTAAGTTTCATCGTAGTTGTTTTTTAATTATACTTTAAAAATAAGGATATAATCCGTTTAGTACATTCAAAAATTGTACAAAACAGATTTTAAATTTTCTTTTTTCGACAAAAAGTTCAAAAATAAAGTCAAAAAAGGTATTATCCCGAAAGAAATTCAAACAAAAACGTCTTGCCGGTATAAATGGAACGGCTTTTGTAATAACTTCAAAAAAACACCTTATCATGAAAAACATACTTCTATTTTTTGCCGTATCTACTACATTATTATTCACAGCTTGCGAAGGAGATCCCGGGCCCCAGGGAGAACCGGGTATCAACATTTTAGGCCAGGTCTTTGAAGCAAATGTCGATTTTACAGCTGCTAACAATTTTGAGCAGCTAGTCGTATTTCCATCTAATGTCGAAGTTTTTGAAAGTGACGTAATCTTAGTGTATTGGCTTGAAGATGTTGTATCTGACGGCAACGGGGGTACACTGGATGTTTGGAGCCAGCTACCGCAAACCATCTACACAAGTGAAGGCTCTTTTCAATATACTTTTAATCATACTTTTTTGGATGTGCTTCTATTCTTACAGGCTGACTTTGACCTTACTTTGTTAGGAAACGGTTTCACCAACGACCAAATTTTCCGTATTGCAGTAGTTCCTTCAGAATTTGCCTCGGCTGACCTGACTATGAATGACCTGTTACGAAACCTGCAAATTGAAACACATCAAATTGAAAAAATTGATTAAAAAATGAAACAGATCTGTTTATTGATAGCTGCTATTGTTCTTTTTAGCTGCAATTCTTCGGCACAGGACAAAAAGGAAACTAAAACTTTTCCTATTACAAAAACCGAAGCCGAATGGAAAGCAGAACTTACCGAAATGCAATATTATGTCCTACGAAAAGCCGGTACCGAGCGCCCTTTTTCCAGTGACCTAAATAAAAATTATAAGCCGGGTACTTATGTTTGTGCCGCTTGCAACACACCTTTGTTTAAAAGTGACTACAAATTTGACAGTGGTACCGGATGGCCAAGTTTTGACCGTGAGATCAAAGGAAATGTAGCTTTTTCAACAGATTACAATTTGGGATACGCCCGTACCGAAGAGCATTGCGCCACTTGTGGCGGACATCTGGGGCATGTCTTTAATGACGGTCCGAGAGATACTACAGGTAAAAGACATTGTATCAACGGAGCAGCTTTGAATTTCATTCCGAAAAAAGATGACAAATAAAACGTATCCTATTCACAAAACTGAAGCTCAATGGCTTGAAGAATTAGGGCCGGAACGCTATCGCATTTTACGTGAAAAAGGTACCGAACGCCCATTTACCGGAGAATACAACCTTAATTTTGACAAAGGAAGTTATCAATGTGGTGCCTGTAAAACACCTCTTTTTGAAAGTAACAGTAAATTTGACAGTGGCTGTGGCTGGCCTTCTTTTGATGAGGCAATAGAAGGCACTGTGGAATACATTAGAGATACCAGTCACGGGATGATCCGTACGGAAATTCTTTGTGCCAGCTGTGGTAGCCACCTGGGACATGTATTCAATGACGGCCCTACACAAACCGGGCAACGTTATTGTGTAAATTCCCTTTCGGTAGATTTTCAGAAAAAATAAATTAAACCTTACACCTACTTTTTCAGTCAAACTGCAAACACTAAATAATGTAGTTATGAAAAAGTTTTACTTACTCTTTGCCATTGGCATTTTCACACTTTCTTCATGTGCAACCCGTGTTGTTACAACGACAGCAGTTCCGGAGACTAAGGTAGTAGTTGTTAAAAAAGCACCTAGAAATCATAAGGTGGTCATTGTAAAAGGAAAAAGGTACTATCG
Organism: Flavobacteriaceae bacterium; assembly: GCA_028284005.1. Classification (GTDB taxonomy): domain Bacteria; phylum Bacteroidota; class Bacteroidia; order Flavobacteriales; family Flavobacteriaceae; genus JANQOS01. The sequence continues at coordinate 216,874 of JANQSO010000006.1, forward strand.
CTGGAACGGAAAATACCATCGTAAAACTGCAAGAGGTTATGTTGTCGTTAATTTGTAGGTCTTTAATGGGAAAAAATCAAACTACCCTTCTTCGTTCCACTTTCATTTTGTAATTTCGTGTCTTCAAATTAAGGACTTAAATTTAGAAGATGAGTAAATACGATATTATAGTTTTAGGAAGTGGCCCGGGAGGATATGTAACTGCAATTAGAGCTTCACAATTGGGGTTTAAAACTGCAATTATTGAAAAGGAAAGTTTAGGAGGCGTTTGCCTTAATTGGGGATGTATTCCTACAAAAGCGCTTCTTAAAAGTGCCCAGGTTTTTGATTATTTAAAACATGCAGAAGATTACGGGCTTACCGTTAAGGGTGCCGATAAAGATTTCACCAAAGTTGTTGAGCGTAGCAGAGGTGTTGCCGATGGTATGAGCAAAGGTGTTCAGTTTTTAATGAAGAAGAATAAGATCGATGTGATCAATGGCTTCGGAAAAATTAAACCCGGAAAAAAAGTAGATGTTGAAGGCAAAGAATACACTGCAGACCATATCATCATAGCAACAGGTGCCCGTTCCAGAGAGTTGCCTAATCTGAAACAAGACGGAAAAAAAGTGATCGGCTATCGTGAAGCAATGACACTTAAAAAACAACCTAAAAGTATGATCGTGGTTGGTAGTGGTGCCATTGGTGTGGAGTTTGCTCATTTTTACAATGCTATGGGTACGGAGGTAACTATCGTTGAGTATTTACCTCACTTGGTGCCATTGGAAGATGAAGATGTCTCTAAGCAGTTTGAAAGGTCCTTCAAAAAAGCGGGGATCAAAGTAATGACATCTTCTTCGGTTGAAAAACTGGATACTTCAGGGAAAACAGTAAAAGCCACGGTAAAAACTAAAAAAGGAGAAGAGGTCTTAGAAGCTGAAGTTGTACTTTCTGCGGTAGGTATCACCTCCAATCTTGAAAATATTGGACTAGAAGACGTAGGGATCGTAACAGACCGGGATAAGATCATGGTAAATGACTGGTACCAGACTAACATCCCCGGGTATTATGCAATTGGCGATGTGGTTCCCGGCCCTGCACTGGCACACGTTGCTTCTGCTGAAGGGATCACTTGCGTTGAAAAAATTGCCGGAATGCACGTGGAAGCGATTGACTATGGAAATATTCCGGGTTGTACGTATGCTACACCTGAAATTGCAAGTGTGGGAATGACCGAAAAACAGGCAAAAGAAGCCGGATACGAACTAAAAGTCGGGAAATTCCCGTTTTCAGCAAGCGGAAAGGCAAGTGCAGCAGGAACCAAAGACGGATTTGTTAAAGTGATCTTTGATGCAAAATATGGTGAATGGCTGGGTTGTCACATGATCGGTGCCGGTGTAACAGATATGATCGCCGAGGCTGTCCTGGGGCGAAAACTGGAAACTACGGGACATGAGGTCCTAAAAGCGATACATCCACACCCAACCATGAGTGAAGCAGTGATGGAAGCTGTAGCAGATGCTTACGATGAGGTGATCCATTTATAACAATAAGCTCTATTTTAATTATAAAAAAGCGATTCTTTACCGGGATCGCTTTTTATTGTTATTTTGGAAACAGGTCACAATACCAAAATCGAGTATCCCAGGTTTTGACATCATCTGTAAAACAATTATCCGTATCATCTTCTGAAAGGTCATAAGAACGAAGCACCTTCTCTCCTACCACAAAATCTACAGGTTTTTTAAATATAGGGCCATCAAAAACAAAAGTGTGAAACTCTCCGTTTTCTCCGCAGGGGTCAACATTTTCCGGAAGATCTTCTATGAAAGCTTCATCTATTACCCTTCCAACAAAAGAGGCATCCAGTAATTTTGCATTTACACATACGGTAATCGCTTTAAAGCCCAACGAAAGAAGCTCTTCCAACAATAGACGTGTATTTTTCATCCATAATGGAAAAACAGCTTTCAGTCCTACTTTTTCAAGCCTGTCCTCGCGATACTCTTTCAGATCCTGCAAGAAGATATCTCCAAATGCACTGTACTCGTACTTTTCAGCAGCTAATGCTTCTGTAAAATCTTTCATAGCTGCATCATAATTGGCCATAGAAACTGCTCCGGACAGATATAGCTTTTGCAAAGGAATACCTATACTTTCAGCCTGAGCGTCCAGTAAAGACTCTCTAAGTCCGTGCATAGAAACCCTTTTAAAATCACTGTTAACTGTTGTTATTAGCTTAGTAACCTGGTATTCAGAATTGGAAGTTAAATAGTAAAGAGCCAAAGCCGCATCTTTTCCGGTACTCCAGTTGAAGTAGGTCTTTTTCATATTATTCTTTTAGGAAGCTTTGCAAAGCCAGCTCATAGCTCTGTAGGCCAAAACCAAGGATTATACCCTTGGCATTCGGGGAAATAAAAGAAGTATGTCTAAATTCCTCCCTTGAAAATGTGTTGGAGATATGTACTTCCACGACCGGAGTTTCAATTGCTTTCACAGTATCTCCTATTCCAATCGACGTATGTGTATATGCTGCGGCATTTAATATGATACCATCATAAGAATAGCCTACCTCCTGGAGTTTATCAATGAGTTCGCCTTCCACATTGGATTGATAACAGGATATATCCACATTACTGTACTTTTCCCTAATTCGGTTGAAGAACTCGTTAAAAGATTCATCACCATAAATATCATTTTCACGTTTGCCGAGAAGATTTAAATTAGGGCCGTTAATGATAATGATTTTCATACCTCAAATATATAAATAAAAAAGGCGGAAGTGATCACTTCCGCCTTTTTGTTATATGTGTATTATTTTATTGGATCATAAAGCCGACAGAGGCCCCAAGATTACAATTTTTTGCATCAAAATTATTATCTATCACATCATTGAAGCCCATATCATAACGAATATTAAGGAATAGCCCCATTGGGAAATCATATTGAGCCCCAATAGCTGCTCCAATATTAAGCGTTGAAATATCTTCAATATCGTTTTCGTTTCCATCTTCATTTTCAACCTTTGCAGACAGGTTAATACCAAAAAGCGGACCGCCCTGAAGGCTCAGTCCTTCAATAATTTCGAAATCTGCCACAACAGGAACATCTACATAATCTAATTTGATCGTAACGTTACCATCTTTCCATCCTCTCATGGAATAGATGACTTCCGGTTGAACAGAGAAGAGTTCTGTAACTTCAAAACTGGCAACAGCTCCAATTTGTATACCGGTTCGGCTATCAACATCGTTGACATCATCACCATTAACAGATGAAAAATTTGCACCGCCCTTAACTCCCCAATGAAAGCCCCCGGTAGTTGCTCCTTCCTGCGCGCTGGATGCTGTCATACCAAATATGGCTAAAACAGCAAAAAAGAATAATTTTTTCATAATTAAGATTTAATTAGTTGTCTAGTAAAATTACAAAAATATTTTAATACTCTGTGCCCTAATCAATTATACGTATTTACAATGAATAGCAAATAAAAAAGGCAGAAGTTTTACTTCTGCCTTTTCAAAACTTGATTTTATATAAATTATAAGAAGGAATACCCAATCGCTAAAGTGATCACTGTATTCTTTCCTATAGAAGATTCCACAACTCTTGTTCCTGCAGTTTCGGTATCTGTTACATCATTAGACTTAGTAACGTCCGTCAAACCAAAATGATAACGCCCACTTACACGAATACCAAAAGGAAATTCATACCCGGCACCTATAACACCTGTAAGGTCAAATGATTCGGCTTCGGCCAGGCTATTAAAAACTTCTTTGACATTATCGTCCACAACAAATCCAAATTGAGGGCCAGCTTGAAGGTTCAAATTCTCAGTTACGAAATACTTCAAAACAACCGGTACGTTTACATAAGTAAGGTCTATATCTCCACCATTGAATTCAGCTCCCTGTTGCGAGTATAATAAATCACCCTGTATTCCCAACTTATCATTGAGTTTTGCTCCTGCAAAAGCTCCAAAAACAAACCCTGTCTTATTTGAAAGGCCCGAAGCGTCAGTAAAATTAGCAAAATTGGCTCCTGCTTTAATACCCAGATCAAGTCCTTGTGCAGATACTGAAGTAACTACAAATGTTGCGATAAAAAAGAAAATTAGTTTTCTCATAAATAGTAAGTTTAGAGTTAGGCAACAAATATACTGTAAAACCTACAATACCATTAATAATTTTTAACAGTATTTTTGTTATACTTGAACAAGTAAGTTCCTCTATATGAAATGGCAACAAGCTGTAACCGATTATAAAAATTACCTGAGAATAGAACGGGGGCTCTCCGAAAATTCGATATCCAACTATTCTTTAGATATCAATAAACTGATAAATTGGTTAGACGAAAATGCCATTTTCACATCACCCGAAGCTATTAATGAAGAAGTTGTACAACAATTTATATATTCCATTGCCAAAGAAGTAAACCCAAAATCGCAAAGCCGCATTATTTCCGGGTTGAGAGGGTTCTTTAATTACCTGATCTTCGAAGAATACAGGAACACGAACCCCTTAGAGCTAATAGAAAGCCCTAAAATTGCCCGTAAATTGCCTGACACGCTTTCTCTTTCTGAAATTAATACGCTAATTGCTGCCATAGACCTCAGTAAACCCCAGGGAGAACGTAATCGAGCTATTTTAGAAACCCTGTATGGGTGCGGGTTACGGGTTTCAGAACTAATAAATCTAAAAATATCTGACCTCTTTTTTGAAGAAGGGTTCATCAAAGTAACGGGAAAAGGTGACAAACAGCGTTTTGTACCTATAGGAGGCATAACCGTAAGGTATATCGACCTCTACCGAAATGAGATCCGAAAACATCAAGACATACATCCAACGGCTAACGATACGCTTTTCCTAAACCGAAGAGGAAAACCGCTAACTCGGGCGATGATCTTTACTATTGTGAAACAATTAGCGGAAAAAGCCGCCATTCGGAAAAATGTCAGCCCACACACATTCCGTCATTCCTTTGCTACACATTTATTGGAAAGAGGAGCTGATCTACGTGCCATACAGCAAATGCTGGGCCATGAAAGTATTACCACCACCGAGGTATACACACATATTGATAAATCGCATCTCGCTAAGGTTATGAATGAGTTTCATCCCAGAAAAGAAATATAATGATCGCTTTAATAAAAAAGCCTCCGGATGGAGGCCTTTTTTATTTTGCAATGTTCACTGCACGGGTTTCCCGTATCACTGTAACTTTTACCTGTCCGGGATATGTCATATCCGTTTGGATCTTTTGTGAAATCTCGAATGAGAGTTGAGCAGCTTTTTCATCACTCACTTTTTCGCTCTCTACCATTACACGTAATTCGCGTCCCGCCTGAATTGCATAGGCTTTATTTACGCCTCCAAACCCAAAAGCAATATCTTCAAGGTCTTTTAATCTTTGAATATAGGAATCCAGTACTTGTCTTCTCGCACCGGGTCTGGCACCACTAATAGCATCACAGACCTGTACAATTGGTGACAGCAGGCTTGTCATTTCTATTTCATCATGGTGAGCTCCAATGGCATTACAGACTTCCGGTTTTTCTCCATATTTTTCGGCCCATTGCATTCCTAAAATTGCATGAGGCACTTCGGTTTCGGTTTCGGGGACCTTACCTATATCATGTAATAATCCGGCACGTTTGGCCAATTTTGGATTCAATCCCAATTCGCTCGCCATTACTCCACAAAGCTTTGCTACCTCCCGGGAGTGCTGAAGAAGGTTCTGTCCATAAGAAGAGCGATATTTCATACGTCCTACTGCCTTGATCAATTCCGGCTGCAGGCCGTGAATTCCAAGGTCGATCACGGTTCGTTTTCCTACTTCAATAATTTCTTCTTCGATCTGCTTAGTGGTCTTCTTCACGATCTCTTCAATTCGGGCAGGGTGGATACGCCCGTCCGTTACCAGCTTATGCAATGATAAACGAGCTACTTCACGTCTTACCGAGTCGAAACAAGAAAGAATAATAGCTTCAGGAGTATCATCGACAATGATCTCGACGCCGGTAGCTGCTTCAATAGCACGTATATTTCGCCCTTCACGGCCAATGATCCTTCCTTTTACATCATCACTTTCAAGATTGAATACCGAAACACAATTCTCTACGGCTTCTTCAGTTCCTATGCGCTGTATGGTATTGATAATGATCTTCTTAGCCTCTTGCTGTGCAGTCATTTTAGCTTCTTCAACTGAGGATTGTATGTAAGCCATTGCACTGGTCTTCGCTTCTTCCCGTAAGTTCTCAACGAGCTGGTCTTTTGCATCTTCTGCCGAAAGGCTGGAGATAACTTCCAATTGCTCAATCTGACTTCTGTGAAGCTTTTCAACTTCATTTTTCTTCTTTTCCAGAAAAGCCAGCCTCTCTGTATAATCTTTTTGTTTTGCTTCTACTTCGGCGTTTAATTTTTTATTTTTTGAAAGTTCATTAGAAACCTGGGATTCTTTATCCCTAACCCGCTTTTCCACCTCCGAGATTTTCTTTTCACGACTTAAAATTACTTTTTCGTGCTCGGATTTTAGCTCTATAAACTTTTCTTTTGCCTGTAATATCTTGTCTTTCCTTACTGTCTCCGCATCAGCCTTTGCCTCCTTAAGTATGGAAGCCGCATTCTTTTTTGCAGATTTAATAAGCTGCGATGCATTATTCCTTTCAAAGAATTTTGCAATTAGAAAGCCGACTGTTACTCCTACTACTGATGCTATAATGAGTGTTATTATATTGTCCATTTTGAGTCCTGTTTTTGTGTAAAAAAAAAGCCTACATTAATAGTGGCATTTTGAATAAACTCCTTAAAAACAAGTTTAGGGCTAACAAGCTGATCAAGTATCCGCTCAAAGACGGCACGCTTTTACAACTTCAACTCACCCTTTTTAAAGAATCGTGTTGAGTTTACCAAAAATAATATTAATGTAGGCAGTAACCTTTTTTATTTAAAAGAACGTTATGATAAATGTTCATGCAGCAATTGATTTAAAGCTTCTAGCTTTTCTTCAATATGTTGCGTATCTGTTTCTTTATCAATTCCCTTTTGCTCCACCTGAGCAGCAAATTGTAATGCGCACATTGCGAGTACATCCTGCTTGTCTCTTACGGCATAGCTTTTCTCAAACCGCTTAATCATTTCTTCTATCTTTTTAGTGGCTTTTCTCAGCCCTTCTTCCTGCTTTGGGTTGATGGTTAAAGGATATACCCTGTCTGCAATAGATAGCTTTATTTTTAGTTGGTCTGACATTGTTTCGATTTATTCGGAAAGCTGAGTGATACATTGATCAATTTCCCGAACTAATGCATTTATTTTGAGTTTTGTTTCTCGTTTATATTGGTCGCTGCCAAGTATTGAATTTGCCAATTTTAACGAACTGCATTTGTCGCGCCATTCTTCAATATCAATTTGATATTGATCCTGTGCAGACTTCGAAACTTTTAATTCTTCCTCTAATCTTTGGTTAGCTTGCTTCAACTTTTCATATCTATGTAGCAATTTACTAATCCTATTTTCAAGAGAATCAACAATTTCTGATAAGTCGCTCATTAAAATTTATTTCAATACTGCTAACACAAAGTTAACACACATGGGTAAATATGACAACTCTTTTCTATAATTTTTTGTATTATTGAATTTCATTCACAATAAAAATACTTACTCCCCATTAATCTATAACGTATTATAATTTTTATGAAGGCTACAAAATTGATCTTGATACTGTTTTTTCTGGGAGTAACAGTTTACAGTCAAAAAGCTATACCAACAGATTACTTTTCATATCCATTGGATATTCCCCTTATTCTTTCCGGAAGTTTTGGTGAATTGCGAAGTAACCACTTCCATAGTGGCCTGGATATTAAAACCCAGCAAAAAGAAGGCTTCCCTATTTATGCACCGGCAGATGGCTATGTAAAACGTATCAAAGTGGCTCATTATGGTTATGGCAAAGCACTGTATATACAGCATCCTAATGGATTTAGTACTGTGTATGCGCACCTTCAGAATTATGCGGGAGCTATTCGAAATTATGTAAAGGACAACCAGTATAAAAAGGAAACGTACGAGATCGAGCTTTTTCCTGACGAAACAATGCTCCGGGTAAGCAAAGGAGACGTTATTGGTTACTCCGGAAATAGTGGCAGCAGTGGCGGCCCGCATCTACATTTTGAAATCCGTGATGCAGCTTCCCGTCCTATGAACCCTTTGCTTTTTGGGATCGAGATTCCCGATACCAAAAAACCTATAGTTAACTCTGTATTTGCATACCCCGTTGGAAATGATGCGCATGTAAATCAATCACAAAATTCACAAAAACTTCGGCTTATTTTACAAAAAGATGGCTCTTACAGGTCCGAAAAGATCTCCGCTTTTGGAAAGATCGGTTTTGGAATTTCTACCTACGACCAGCAAAACGGAGCTTCTAACAAGAACGGGGTTTATGAAATAAAGACTACTTATAACGGGACTGAACAGTTTAATGTACTATTTGAAAAGTTTTCTTTCGATGAGACCCGTTACCTTAACAGGTTTATTGACTATGGCTATTGGAGAAACAATAAAAGCCGGGTTCAAAAATTATTCAGACAACCCAATAATCCCTTGAGTGTCATTAAAAATGAGGTGGATAATGGCTATATCTCTGTTGAAGATGGCCTTACGTCAAATTATACGATTCAGGTTACAGATTATAAGAACAATGAAATAACTATTTCAATTCCCATTGAAGGTAAGAACGATACTATTTTAAATGCGAGAACTACCATGGAGACCGAGGACTATATCTATGCAGACCAGGCTACCTCTATTTCGAAAGGGAAATTCAATATCTATATTCCTCCCAATAGTCTATATGAAGATACCTATCTGGATATTGAAGTTAAAGGAGATACACTTAAATTCCATGAAGATGTAGTACCCATTCATAAAAACATAACTATTACTGTAGACGCATCCAATTACAATGCTGCAGACATAGGCAAGTTGTATTTGGGAAGGATCAATTACAAAGGGGAGCCCTATTACAATACTACTTTCCGTAAAGGGAAAAAGCTTTCTGCCCGCACCAGGACCTTTGGGTCTTATATTCTGGCCATGGATACTATAGTGCCTTCTATTAAACCTGTAAATTTTAGTGATGGTAAATGGGTAAGCAATAATAAAACCCTAAAAATCAAGGCTGAAGACGATCTAAGTGGCATCAGTAGCTATCGTGCAACTGTAAATGGAAAATTCATCTTAATGGAATATAATTACAAAAAAGACGTTTTAACCTATAATTTTGACGATAATGTAATTAACGAAACAGAAAATAATTTGAAGCTAATTGTTGTAGATAATGTGGGAAATAGTGCTACATTTGAGGCAACTTTTTTCAGAAAATAATCATACTATTTACTTTTGAAAACAAAAAACGTACTACCACTACTTCTATTTTTATTTGTAACAGCAACATTTATTGCTCAAAATGCGACCGTAAAAGGGGTCCTTTTGGATGAAAATAATAAACCTTTACCGGGTGTTAATATTCTAAAAAGTACAGGCGGAGGAACTCAATCCGATATAAACGGTTATTATTTAATTGAAATTCCGGCCAATCAGAGCGTAACTCTTACCTTTTCATATGTAGGGTTCAAAAATGTGGAGTTAACCATTACGTTAGATCCTAATGCCGACTATGAGGTTAATCCTGTCATGAAAACCGATATTGCCCAGATAGGCGAAGTTGTGATCTCGAGAAAAAGAGAAAGGCAAATTGAAGGTATTCTAACAATAAGCCCGGATGTGATCAGGAAAATGGTAGGTGCCAATGCCGGAGTGGAAAATCTCCTGAAGTCACTACCGGGAGTGAGTGGAAATGACGAATTAAGTACACAATACAATGTTAGAGGAGGTAATTATGATGAAAATCTGGTGTACGTAAATGATATTGAGGTTTACCGCCCTTTTTTAATTAGAAGCGGGCAACAGGAAGGACTCAGTTTTGTAAATAGTGAGCTTACACGCTCTGTAGACTTTTCAGCAGGAGGGTTTCAGGCAAAATATGGCGATAAGCTGTCTTCGGTACTGGATATAGAATATCGGCAGCCGGTTGACTTTGGTGCATCGGCAGATATCAGCCTTTTAGGGGCAAGCGTTTCGGTAGAAGGGATTTCAAAAAGTGAACGCTTACGTGGAATCGTAGGACTACGATATAGAGATAACAGCTTGTTTGTAGAAGCGAAGCAGACCGAAACCAATTTCAAACCGAAATTTGCAGATGCACAAACGTACCTTACCTATAAATTCACTAATAAGTTCGAGCTGGGGTTTCTGGGTAATGTTTCTATAAACGATTACAACTACAAGCCATTAACACGGCAAACCAATTTTGGTACGCTTGCAGATCCTGTTGCTTTATTGGTTTTTTATGAAGGGCAGGAAGAAGATCGCTACAACACATTTTTTGGTGCTTTAAAAGGTACTTATGTCGCTTCAGACACCTATACTGCAAAATTCATCGCTTCGGCATATCAAACCACAGAGCAAGAGTATTTTGACATTTTAGCCGAATACCGCCTCGGTGAAGTAAATACGGACATTGGGGGTGAAAACCTGGGCGAAGTAGAATTTACTGAAGGAATTGGAGGTCAATTGACCCACGCGAGAAATGACCTGGATGCCCTTATAATAAATGTTGAACATAAGGGTAATATTTCATTGAAGGAAAATAAAATTGAATACGGTATTAAGTATACACGTGAAGATATACGGGACCGCGTACAGGAATACGAGATCATTGACTCTGCAGGATTTTCCATACGCCCTCCCATCATAGATTTTATAAACGAGCAGCCTTATACTCCTTTTGATGCTCCTATAGTCCCTTTTACAGATATAAGAGCCCAAAACGATGTGCAAATTGACCGGATCTCCGGTTACGCGCAATGGAGCCGTAGAGATACACTTGGCAATAACACAAAGTTATGGTTAAATGCAGGTGTCCGGGCTCATAACTGGACCGTAAATGGAGATGGGATCACGAGTACGACTCAAACGGTTTTTAGCCCAAGAGGGCAAATCGCGTTAAAACCGGATTGGGAAATGGACATGCTTTTCAGGCTATCCGGCGGATTGTACCACCAACCTCCTTTTTACAGAGAATTACGTGATTCGACAGGTACAGTACGCCCCGGAGTGAAAGCACAACAATCTGTACACATCGTATTAGGAAATGATTATAGTTTCGACCTATGGGAAAGGCCTTTTACGCTAAGTTCCGAAGCATATTATAAAAGCCTTACCGATGTAAACCCGTATACCCTGGAAAATGTTAGGATAAGGTACCGTGCCAGAAACAATGCAGTAGCCTACGCATACGGTATCGATTTGCGTTTGGCAGGTGAGTTTGTGCCCGGTACGGAAAGCTGGGTAAGCTTTGGCTATCTAAAAACCGAGGAAAATATTGAAGATAGAGGTTATATCTTCCGCCCTACAGACCAAAGACTAAAGTTTGGAGTATTATTCCAGGATTACGTAAAAATAATTCCCGACCTTAAAATGTATTTGAATATGGTGTATAATACCGGACTTCCGGGAGGCTCTCCAAGCTATGCCGACCCATACGATTTTCAAACAAGGCTACCGGATTACAAGCGTGCCGATGTTGGGGTTTCCTATGTAATTGTAAGTAAGGACAAGCTACGTGATAGTGGTTGGTTAAAGCCATTTAAAGAGTTAACTATTGGAGCGGAGATCTTCAACATCTTCGATGTGAGAAACTCGATCACAAATACTTTTGTAAGAGATGTGTATACAAAAGTTCAGTATTCTGTTCCTAACTTTTTAACACCAAGGGTCTTTAATGTACGGGCTACTATGAAGTTTTAATTAGCTCTCAATAAATGTCTTCAGGACATCAACTACGTAATCTACTTCTTCTTTTGTATTAAAACTTGAGAAAGAAAAGCGAATGGAAGGCTTTTCCAGGTCTTCTTCGGAAAGAATTTCACGCAATACATGAGAACCTTTGTCACTACCACTTTGGCAGGCGCTTCCTTTGGAACAGGCAATTCCGTTAAGGTCCATCTGAAATAAAAGCAATAAAGATTTTTCGGCAGAAATAGGAAGGCAAACATTCAATAAAGTATATGTACTGTTCTCATTGTCCTCACAGCCGCCATTGAACTTCACTCCGGGAATCTCAGAAGTTATTCTCTCCTTAAAATAATCCTTTATTTCGGTAATGTATTTTCGTTCCTTTTCCAGGTTTAGATAGGATAATTTTAAAGCTTCAGCCATTCCTGCAATAGCATAAACAGCCTCTGTTCCGGCTCGAAGTCCTCTTTCCTGTGCTCCTCCGTGAATAATTGGCCTTAATCCGGAATTTTTACGTACAAATGCAAAACCGGCACCTTTTGGTCCGTGAAATTTATGTGCAGCTACCGTTGCAAAGTCAACAGGGACTTCAGAAAGATCCAATTCATAATGTCCAACAGACTGTACGGTATCGCTATGAAATAACGTATCGTACTTTTTACACATATCTGCTACCTTTTTTATGTCAAGTATATTGCCAATTTCATTATTTACATGCATCAAGCTCACCAAGGTCTTGTATGAGCCATCTTTTAACAATTCTTCCAGATGGTCGTAATTCACAGCGCCACAATCGTCTAGCTTAACATAATCAACTTTGATCCCATGATCTTCTTCCAAACTGCTAACCGTATGCAATACTGCATGGTGTTCTATTTTACTGGTGATAATTCTGGTAACTCCAAGGTCCCTCACACAACTATTTAGTATTAAATTATCGGCTTCGGTACCTCCGGAAGTAAATATTATTTCGGCAGCCGAGACATTTAAATAACCTGCAATCTCTTTTCTTGCATTTTCAAGTAATGATTTAGATGATCTTCCATAAGAGTGTGTAGATGAAGGGTTTCCATATTCTGTTTTTAAAACTTCAGAAATACATGTAATAACTTCACTTCTCAATTGGGTTGTAGCTGCGCTATCGAAATATACTTTTTTCATAGTCGCAAAAATACATATTAAAATATTTTTAAAGGGATAGAATTATAAAGAAATGTGTTACTTTGTATTTGTTCAGAATTTTTCAGAAAAAACTATGAAAAAACTACTTGTGCTAATAGCGCTTTTTGGCCTTCTGCATTCCTGTAATGACGGAGATATTATTGTAACTACTTTTGACTTTGACGACGCCAGTCTTGAAACCTGTGGAGATGTTGGCGCTTATGTGTTCTATAAAATAAACGGTACATCTGCTGAAAGCATCTCATTAAGCATAAGCACCACAGATGAACTATTTCTGGAAAGCAGCACATTGGAGATCAGCCTCGACGGAACTGCCAATGTCGTTAACTACCGCAATTATAATGGAGAGATCACCGGGGACTACTTTTGCAATAACATACCTCCTACCAGTCCTGCTGTAACTGCTGATTACGTAGGTGCTTCGGGCCTGGCAACACTAATCACTGTAACTACCCTGGATGATAACGACACCCTGGAAGAGGATGTAAGCAGTGAGCTTGACACTGATAATGACGGCCTATTGAATTTTTATGATTTTGACGATGACGGAGATAATGTCCCAACGGCACTGGAAATTGGTGATGATACTGAAAACCCTCAAGATTCTGATGGAGATGGCTTAAAAGATTATCTCGATCCCGATGATGATAATGATGGTGTATTAACGCGTTATGAAGCAGGAGGAACTTTAAGTCCCACGTCTGTTATTACAGATACTTCCGTAGGACCCGATTATTTAAATCCTGCAATTGCCAATGCAGTAGTAATTGACGAATATCGTTCTCACACCTATAACCGCTCTAGTAATATTAGTTTGTTCCTATCTAATTTAGTGTTGACAAATGACAGTGAAGAAATTATTCAGGAATCGCTGGACCTGGGAGAAAAGCAAAATGTGGTGGACAGAACAGAGACCATTACTCCGGAGTTTTAAACTCCGGGCTTTTTGCTCTGAAAAATATATACTTCTGTAGCCCCACGGCCATATTTTTGGTAATCGGCGTCGTAAAATTGCAGGTTATCGTACCTCTTGAACAAAAATTCCAGTTCTGCCTTCAGTACACCCTCTCCAATACCATGTATGAATACAATCCGCTGTATTCGCTTCTTCATAGCAAATTCCAGCTGCCTTTTCGCTGTATCGACCTGTATCGTTAGCATGTCATAATTACTAAGCCCTTTTTGGTCGTTTACCAGTTGATGTATATGAAGATCCACCACCATTGGCGGTAAAACACGCTCTTTAGGCTTAACTTTCTTCGAATTTTTGTTCTTCTTGGTTTCTTTTTCGGAAATTATTTCTGAAATAGTTTGAGTAAAAATTTCCTTGTTTGAAAGTGCTCCGGGCTGTACAACCAATTCGTTCTTAGAATATTGCATCTCGAAACCATCTACTGTAAGAATGGTAGCGTCATCCCCTTTCAATGCTGTGATCACACCAATAATGTCCTCATCTAAAACAGCAACTTTATCACCAATTTTCATATAAAGAGCACCAAATTTTGAAGGAAAATACTTGTTTTTTCTAAACTTTTTGTAGGAAATTTATAACATTTTGAGTGCTAAAATTATAGGATTTTTTGTGGATTATACATAATTATTGAAAAATATTTTTAAATTTACCCCGGAAATGGTAAGATTTTCCCCCAAAATTAACCATATAAACCAGTAAAAATGAAAAACCTACTACTACTATTCGCAGCTATGCTGCTTACAAGTTCTGTGGCTGTCGCACAACTTTATGTTACTCCAAATGGCGCCACAGATTCGTATGTTTACGTAAACGACCAGATTTTATTTGTTGAACAAGATGTAAATCTTGTAGAAAATAATGCTGGAACAGAACAAGCAAGTATCTATCTAAGAAATCAATCACAATTAATTCAAGGGGCTACAGCTTCCGCTAATAGCGGAACCGGGTATATTTCTGTTATTCAGAATGCGCCAAATGACGATTCCTGGGATTATTCATTTTGGTCTTCCCCAATTGGAAACCAAACCTTAGGAGCAAGTGGCAATCAAAATTTTGGGATTTTGAGAGTGTTTGACTCCTTATCTGTGACCAATTCGGTAGTAACTGCAACAACAACCAGTGTTAATGGGACAGAATCCCCATTAACAATATCAAGAAGATGGCTTTATAAATATCCAGCAGGAGGTCCATGGCAGGCGTTACACTTAAACAATATTGTAGCTCCCGGCCAGGGATTTACCATGAAAGGTGTGGGAACTACTAATCATAATCAAAAATATGACTTTAGAGGTCGTCCCAACAATGGAAACATAGATGTTGCAGTTATAGCAACAGAGGCTACTTTTTCAGGGAATCCTTATCCATCTGCACTAGATCTAAATCGTGTTTTTTGGGATGCAGATAATACAGAGATAACAGAATTCTGGTACTGGGATGAAGACAGAACCATAGATTCACATATGTTTACTGCCAATAAAGGAGGTTACGGAGTATATGTACCCGGAGCTTCAGATCCAAACGGTACTACTGAAAATGGATTATATACCCTTCCTCAATTCCTAAATTATGACTCTGCCGGTAATCCGTCCGGAGGAAGTATAGGTAGCGGTGCAAGCTATGACAGGCGCTTTGCTCCTATTGGCCAAGGATTTATGATATATGCCGGGAGTTCTTCAGGAACCATTACTTTTAAGAACAGCCACAGAAGATATATTGTAGAAGGAGCCGCAAACGATTCTCAATTTAGGAATCCCGGAAATGACAATGTACTTTCCTCTCCTTTAGTAGGTATAGACCCAAGTGATGGAAACGTTGATGAGCCAGATAACAGAATTCCACAGATAAGAATACATACCTTTTTTGGTGAATCACATTACAGAGATATGGTCTTAGCCTTATCTGATGAATCTACTGACGGTTATGACAGAGGTTATGACGGAAGGCATCCTATGGACGCTTCCAAAGGAGAAGCTTATTTCCCAATAGCCGTTGGGCAGGATACAAACATCAAACCTTTCGTTATTCAAACAGTTCCTTTCGATCTTACAAAAAGAATTCCTATTACTTTTGAATTGGACAAAGAATTTCCAGTAAGCGTTAAAGTAGTTGAAGAAGTTAACTTGCCAACAACTGCTGCCTATTTATTGGATACTTCAGATAATGTAGCCTATAAAATAACCGGAGGTGATTCTGCCGATATATTTTTACCGGCTGGAGACTATAAGGACAGGTTCTATATTGTATTCAGAAACAGTCCTAACAATGACATCATTGATGGTAATAGTACCGGCTTAGCAACAAAAGCTACTACTAATTCTAATGAGCAGATAAGAGGATCTGTTGACTTTTTCCAGAATAATTCTGTAGCGCAACTGGAGGTTAACAACCCGGAAGGATACGACATCAAAACTGCTCATGTATACGATATGGCAGGAAAGTTAGTCATTACCCAAAACAATATAGGCCCTGTTAGGAACTTTAGTTTCTCTACTGCCAGCCTAAGTGATGGTGTATATTTGGTGAAATTAACAACTGTGGATAATGTTGCTATTGATTATAAGATGACTATCCACAATAAAAGATAAACCTTCATGACCTTAGAAGGACTCGAAGACCATATGCTTGAATGCATGAATAAAAAAATCTTCGGGGTAGAATGTTTAGGCTGTGGCATCCAACGTGCTACAGCCTTACTTTTTAGAGGCGAATTCGTTGCGGCTTTTAAAATGTACCCGGCCATTTATACACTTCTTCTTTTGGCTGGATTTATTATTTTCAATTTTTTTGTAAAGTTCAAATACGCCTTTCAAATTAAAGTAGCACTCATCTTCATAAACATTGCCATTATTATAATTAGTTATGTTATTAAGATGAGTAATGTGCTCTAAATCGCCAGAAATTGTTTCATTACATAGTAATTTTAAATTATTTAATTTAAATTTATAACTGTTAATCAACTAAATACACTTTCAATTATGGAAAAACAAAAATTACCCAATTCAACCCTCATTCTGGTTTTCGGGATCATATCCATTGTAACATGCTGTTGTTATGGAGTACTGGGATTGATTTTTGGTATCATCGCTATGGTGATGGCCAAGAAAGCAACTGCACTATATATGGAGAACCCAGAACAGTATAGCGGTTACCAAAATGTAAAAACCGGTAAGATATTAGCCATTATAGGTATTATCTTAAACGTAATATATTTAGGTTATGTAATATTCTTATTCGCCACTATTGGTATGGATGGAATTATGAATATGAATCAGGACCTAATGGATCAATACGGATTGTAATTATCTGTGTTTCAACCATAAAAAAGCGGCCAGATGGCCGCTTTTTTGTTTTATGTAAATAAAGTACTATTCAAACTCCTTTAATGTATTTATGATAATGGAAACACAATCCATTAGTTGTTCTTCATTCATAACCAAAGGCGGCGCAAAACGAATGATATTTCCATGAGTTGGTTTTGCTAATAATCCGTTATCTCTTAGTCTCAGGCAAATATTCCATGCGGTATCTCCTTCTTCCGAATCGTTAATGACAATTGCATTCAACAATCCTTTTCCCCGAACCAATTTCGCGATAGTACTGGTCTGTATATAGGCATTTAATTCGCTTCTAAACAGTTTTCCAAGCCTTTCGGCATTCTCGGCAAGGGATTCTTCCTTTACAACTTCTAAGGCTGCAATTGCAACTGCTGCTGCTACAGGGTTTCCTCCAAATGTAGATCCGTGTGTTCCGGGCTTTATTACACCCATGATATCATCATTGGCCAAAACTGCAGATACCGGATAAGCACCTCCGCTTAAGGCTTTTCCCAGAATCAGAACATCCGGCCTTACATTTTCATGGTCTACTGCTAACAACTTTCCGGTACGAGCAATTCCGGTCTGTACTTCATCTGCAATAAATAACACATTATGCTTTTTACACAGTGCTGCTGCAGCTGCTAAATATCCTTCAGAAGGAACATATACTCCGGCCTCACCCTGGATTGGTTCTACCAAGAAGCCTGCAACATTTTTATTTGTTGTTAAAACCTGCTCTAGTGCGGTAAGGTCATCGTACGCTATTTTTATAAAGCCATTAGTATAAGGCCCAAAGTTCTTTCTTGCCACCGGATCATTAGAGAAAGAAATGATCGTTGTTGTCCTTCCGTGAAAATTATTATTACAAACAATGATCTCTGCCTCATTCTCTTCAATGCCCTTTTTCTCGTAGGCCCACTTTCTACACAGCTTAACTGCTGTTTCAACAGCTTCCGCACCTGTATTCATGGGTAGGAGTTTATCAAAATTGAAGTACTCACAGGCAAATTTCTCATACTTCCCTAACATATCGTTGTGAAAAGCACGGGAAGTAAGTGTGAGTGTTCTGGATTGTTTATCCATTGCGTTAATGATCTTAGGGTGACAGTGCCCTTGGTTTACAGCAGAATATGCTGAAAGAAAATCATAATACTTTTTGCCGTCAACGTCCCATACGTAAACACCTTCTCCCTTGCTTAATACAACAGGAAGCGGATGATAATTGTGAGCGCCATACTTGTTTTCTAAATCGATCGCTTTTTGCGAAGTAAATTGGTCTAAAACAGCCATTTTAAAAAATTTAAAGTGAATAAAATAACCATTCCTACTGTACCTTTATTCTTTCGAAGAATTACGAAAAAGCAGCGTGGGAGAGAAATCATCCCTAGAGGTTTGCAATTTAACAAATATTAGTTATTTGCTAAAACCTTATTGTTATAATTTTCCGGACAATGATGACACCTGTAATTCCAGCCGTTTAATCTCTCGAAGTAATGCATTTTTGTCCATTTGCATCCAGGCAAATACTTTTAATATACTTACTCCCAATAAAAAAGTTAATCCTCCTGCACCCCACTTTATAAGTTCGTTGGTATCATCTGTACTAAAGAATTGCACTATACAATACACAAAGAGTCCAAAAAAGATAAGGGTCATAATATTCATCATAACAAGAAGCCATTTATTTTTTCCGTTAAAAAGCCCTAAGATCATTTGGAAAGCGTTCTGTTCGTCCAGTTGATCATAAAACTTAGCTTCTTCCCGGGTTAATGTTTCTTTAATTAATTTATCAATATCTTCCATATTTGTTTTCATAATAAACGTGTTTATATTTTCCGTGAAAGTGGAAATATGTTATTAATTATCTTTTACTTCTTTTAATATGTATTTCAATTTTTCCCTCGCATGAAACAGCCTAGATTTAGCTGTTCCAACAGAAATACGCAACAGATCTCCTATTTCCTGTAAAGAATATTCTTCAACATAAAATAGTTTAATAACCAGTTGTTGTTTTACCGGTAGTGATCTGATAGCTTTTAAAAGCTCGTTTTTTAATTGGAGGTCTTCATGGCATTCTTCTATTGTTTGAGATTGTTCTTTCGCAAATTCTTCTAGTTGCAAACGCTTTTTACTAGAAGCCCTAATACTATCCAATGCTTTGGAATACACAATTCTTAAAGCCCAAGCACCAAACTTATTTGGTTCTCTTAAATCTTCAATTTTAGCAATAATCGTTTTCCAACTATCCTGGGCTATATCCTTAGATTGATCTGCATCTTTAACGATCCAATAGGCTTTTTCACAAAATTGTTTATGCCAACGCTTCACCAACTCTGTAAGTGCATTTGCATTTCCAGATTGAAATTGTTTCACCAAATCGCCATCTATGGTATTATTTGTTTTCAAGCTTTAGATTTCAGCTTAAAGATAAGCCTCCAGAATTTCACCCAAAGGCTCCACGGTGTTCTTTTATTTTTTTCTGAAAAGTGATTTGCAATTCTATCTAGTGCATTTTCTGCTAAGGCATCATGTAACCAACGAATAACGAAAATCCACTTTAACGTATCTAACCCTTTTGTTTCCATTCTAATTTCATGAACCACTTCCTTTAGATCATAAGATATTTCATTAACTTGAAACTTATGATACCCTATAAAGCCCCTGGGTTGTGTAAAGTTAAATGTGATGAATTCACCCTCTGTATGGGCTGCTACCGAATACCGAATTATACCATGCCCTCCATGAGACCCTACCTGTAACCCGTTTTCAAATCGCATTGCCGGCCAGTTTTCTTGCGGCCAAATCCTATCGTCCTTTGTAGCAAGTGTCTTTAATAATTGTGCAACAACAGTTTTTGGTTGTTGATACGTTCGGCTATGGCGGTTTAACACTTTCATTTCTATTTTAAGACGTAGAAAAATATGAAAGGTTCATTTTTTATTCGTTTTTATAAGATAAGCCCAATATTTTATTTGAATATGTTTTGCTATTCTTATTTTTGCGCAATGTCCAGAAAAAAGAAAGTCCGAAAAGTTTTTGAAGATCTAATCGTTACAGATGCCGGCGCAAAAGGAAAAGCAATTGCCAAGGCTCCGGACGGCAGAATAGTATTTGTGAAGAATGCTGTTCCCGGTGATATTGTTACTGTTCAAACCACTAAGCAGCGTAAGGCTTATTATGAAGGTACAGCGATCTCTTTTTCTAAATATTCAGAGAAGCGGACTGAACCAAGATGTGAACATTTTGGAACCTGCGGAGGCTGTAAGTGGCAACATATGGACTATGAACACCAGCTTTATTTTAAGCAAAAGGAAGTTGAAAACAATTTAATACGCCTTGGAAAAGTTGAAATACCTCCTGTTCTACCTATTTTGGGGTCCGCAGAGCAATACTTTTACCGTAACAAGATGGAATTCTCATTTAGTGACAGTAAATGGCTTACATTGGAGCAAATACAAAGTGAAGAAGTGATCGAAAACAGAAACGCCCTTGGTTTTCATATTCCCGGAATGTGGGACAAGATCCTGGACCTAAACAAATGCTATTTACAACGCGACCCCAGTAATGCAATTCGGGGCTTTGTAAAAGCTAAGGCAGAAGAATTGGAGCTCTCCTTTTTTAATAGCCGAAAACAAGAAGGCTTTTTGCGAACACTAATGATCCGGACTTCTTCAACCGGGGATGTAATGGTATTACTTCAGTTCTTTTACGAAGACGTTACGAATAGAAAATTACTTTTGGATGCCATTATTGCACAGTTCCCGCAAATCACTTCCTTACTTTATGTAGTTAATACAAAAGGGAACGATACCATTTACGATCAGGAAGTTATTTGTCATGCGGGAAAAGATCACATTTTTGAAGAAATGGAAGGCTTACAATTTAAGATAAATGCGAAGTCGTTCTATCAAACCAATAGCGAACAAGCTTTCGAATTATATAAAATCACCCGGGAATTTGCGGGATTAACCGGAAACGAACTGGTATTCGACCTATATACAGGTACAGGTACCATTGCACAATTTGTTGCCAAAAAGGCCGGGAAAGTAGTAGGTGTAGAAGCTATCCCTGAAGCAATTGAGGCTGCAAGAGAAAATGCGCAATTAAATAATATTGCAAACGTTGAATTCTACGTGGGTGATATGAAAAAAGTTTTCAATGAAGATTTTATACAACAACACGGTATTCCGGATGTTGTGATCACAGATCCGCCACGCGATGGAATGCATGCAGCTGTAGTACAACAATTAATTACTATTTCTGCTCCTAAAATTGTATATGTAAGCTGTAACAGTGCTACACAAGCAAGAGATCTGGCTCTGCTAGACAACCATTATAAAGTAACTAAGGTCCAACCGGTAGATATGTTTCCACAAACACATCACGTGGAAAATGTTGTACTTTTGGAAAAACGATAAATCCTTCTGAAGTAGCTTCAGAAAATGCTTATGCTTAAAAAATTTATTTTAATAATTATACTCCTTCCGGTACTTAATGGTTGCACCCGTGATGATATATGTTCAGAAGGAACCGCGACAACTCCTTTACTTATCATTACATTTAAAGATAGTGCAAATCCCCTTGAAGCAAAAGAAGTACCCAACCTTACTGTCGAAACAGCAGATAATAACAGTACTCAAGTCATAGCACAAACATCGACCGACTCAATTGCAATTCCACTAAATCCGGGTGCAAACTTAACCAACTACCGTTTTAAAAGTGATGATGAAGGAACTAACCCAAATACAGATATATTGGGATTTACATATAACCACGATGATATTTATGTGAACAGGGCCTGTGCTTTTAAAACTGTATATAGTGATCTTTTAGTAAACCTGGAAGATGAAGGAACCGCGAATTGGATCGTGTCCATTGAAATATTAAACCAAACCATAGAAAATGAAACGCAAGCACATATTACTATTTTGCATTAGTATGATGTTCGTGTCATTTTCGGGAATGGCACAACAAGAAACAGTTACAAACGATTCCATCACCAAAAAAAATGAAAAATACGGACTCCGAGTAGGCGCAGATATTTCAAAACCACTACGTACACTATTGGAAGATGGTTACACAGGTTTTGAAGTTATAGCAGATTTTCGTGTTTCTGAAAGGTTTTATGTAGCAGCTGAAATTGGAAATGAGAAAAAAGATCGGTTTGAAGCGAATTTAAATTCAAAAACTTCCGGAAGTTATGCTAAAGTAGGTTTCGATTTCAATGCCTATAATAACTGGTTGGGGATGAACAATGCCATACATGGTGGGCTCCGCTACGGTTTTTCTACTTTTACACAGGAGTTACTTGCATATGGCATTTACACAACCAATCCAACCTTT
Source organism: Flavobacteriaceae bacterium (assembly GCA_028284005.1). GTDB lineage: Bacteria > Bacteroidota > Bacteroidia > Flavobacteriales > Flavobacteriaceae > JANQOS01. The sequence continues at coordinate 239,523 of JANQSO010000006.1, forward strand.
CCAGCCTCCTTTAGAACGGACCCAAGGGAATTCACAGGGCTTACAGCACATTGGGCAGAATTGATTGTGGGAGTAAAAACCGAGATCTTCAATAACCTGTATCTATCTGTCAACCTTCAGTTGAAGCGAAAGATCTCTGAAGACAAACCCGATAACTTTGATAATCTATACATTCCCGGTTTTAACAGGACTTATGATTTTAGTGAATTTGGTGTAGGTTACGGGTATTCCATTTCCTATCTGATCCCAATCTTTAAAAAATAATTATTGTTTTTTGGCTTTCTTACTTCCTTCATACATCTCGTAATGCACAAACTTGCTTTCTAACTTTCCGTTATAGAGCTTTATTTTTCGGGAAGGGCGCAACCCCACATGCTTTAAAGCTTCCATATTGCTGGTAATCATCCATGCCTGCGTTCCCGGATATCCATGTTTTAATGTGGTACCAATATTTCCGTAGAATTTCTCAATATCATTTACAGAAATCCGCTCATCGTAGGGAGGATTAAAAATCATATACAATTGACGCCCGGTTTGCTTTTTACTATTAAAAAAATCCTGAACCTTAACTTCGATAAATTCTTGAAGGTTAGCGTTTTTAATATTCTGTTTCGCCTTTTTAACCGCAAAAGTATCGGTATCGAAGCCGTAGATATTAAAATGAAAATCTCTTATTTTCTTTAAAGCAGAATCTTCGATCAATTCATACAGGTCCACATCGAAATCGGGCCAGGTCTCAAAACCAAATTCATCCCTGTTCAGGTTTGGTGGTATGTTACATGCGATCATAGCAGCTTCGGCCAAAAAGGTACCACTACCACACATAGGGTCCATTAGGTCACATTGTCCGCTCCAGCCGGAAAGCATAATCATTCCGGCAGCCAATACTTCGTTTATGGGTGCTACAGTATTTTCGGTCTTATACCCTCTTTTATGTAAGGACTGTCCGGAACTATCCAAAGAGACTGTACATATGTTCCTGTCAATGTGTACATTAACACGTAGTGTAGGATGGTCCAGGTCTACATCCGGACGTTCCCCCTCTTTATCACGGAACCTGTCTACAATAGCATCTTTTGTTTTAAAAGAGACATATTGAGAATGGGTGAATTGTTTTGAAAAAACCGTTGAATCAATCGCAATACTCCCGTTTGCTTCCATGTAGTTCTCCCAGGGAATCGCGTATACTTTCTTGTAGAGGTCTTCTTCAGTAAAAACATTGAAAGCAGTAATAGGCTTTAAAATCTTAATTGCGGTACGGCAACACAAATTTGCTTTATACATAAACCCTGTATCACCTTCAAAAGCAACATTTCTGGTACCTGCTTCAATATTAGAAGCTCCCAACTGTCGTAGCTCCTGTACCAGTAAATCTTCCAAGCCATAGAGAGTCTTGGCTACCATCTTAAAATTTTTTCCCATAGTGTCTTTCGTAAAGTCCTGCAAAAATACAGTATTTTAGCACTGCAAAAATCTATTCATGCAAAAAGAAACCGATAATTGGTACAAGTCTTGGTTTGATACTCCCTACTATCACATATTATATAAGGATAGGGATTATGAAGAGGCCGGTTTCTTCATGAATAAGCTCACCTCATTCTTAAAGCTTTCCAAAGATTCGGAAATACTTGATCTTGCTTGTGGTAAAGGACGTCACTCAAGCTATCTTAATAAGCTAGGCTACAAAGTAATTGGTGTGGATCTTTCTCCCTCAAGTATCGCTTATGCAAAACAATTTGAAAATGAGCGGCTTCATTTTAGAGTTCATGATATGTCTGTTCCTTTTTCCAAAAAATTCGACGCCATATTTAATTTATTTACCAGCTTCGGTTATTTTGAAAAGGAAGAAAATAACCTACGGACCATAAAAGCAATAAAAAAAGGATTGAAGGTAAAGGGTGTTGGCGTTATTGATTTTTTGAACGTCGCTTATGTAAAAAAGAACATTATTGCTTCCGAGACCAAGAATATAGAAGGAATAACCTTTAATATTCAAAAATATATTGAAGATGGGTATATTTTTAAAGACATTAGGTTTACCCATGATGCTAAAGATCATTTTTACACAGAGCGGGTTAAAGCGATTACTTTAAATGATTTTAAAATATATTTTGAAAAAGCCAATGTAAACTTGTTTCATTGCTTTGGAGATTACCATTTAAATCCTTTTGATGAAAAATCATCGGAAAGACTAATTCTTATCTTTAACTAATGAAATACCTACTACTCTTTCTGGCTGTTGCCATTGGATACTTCATTGCTTCCAGTTTTAAGATCAAAGAGGTCAAACAGATGTCAATTTATCTTGCATTTAGTGGAGCGTTCTTATTATCCATGACCATTCTTGAATTGCTTCCGGAAGTTTTTGAAATGCCTACAGAGCGTATTGGAATTTTTATTATGGGGGGTATTTTGCTTCAGATATGCCTGGAGTTCTTTTCCAAAGGAGCGGAACACGGACATGTTCATATTCATTCTGAGAAAAGAAATTTCCCATGGTTACTGTTCATTAGTCTTTCCATTCATGCATTACTGGAAGGGTTTCCAATTTCTGATGAAAATAATATTTTAATAGGAGTAATAATCCATAAGATCCCTGTAGCTCTCATCTTGTCTTTCTTTTTTATTAAAGCCGGGTATAGTAAAATAATCACAATAACCTTCATGCTGTTATTTGCCCTGATGACCCCATTGGGAAATTGGTTGTCCGATTTCAGCCTTTTACAAGAATATCATACTGAAATTACAGCCATTGTTATTGGTATCTTTCTTCATGTTTCCACTACCATATTGTATGAGAGTAGTAAAGATCACAAATTCAATCTGGCAAAATTAGTGACGATCCTATTAGGTTTTGTGATTGCTTATATAATTTGAATATTCCTTTAGATAACATCGAGGAAAATAAAGAAGAAGTGAGAAATACTTCCGGCTAGAACAAAGAAATGCCAGATCACATGATTATATGGGATCTTTTTAACTGCATAAAATACAATACCAAGAGTATAAAAAGCGCCTCCCAGTAATAGCAAGCTGATTCCCATAGATGATTGCAAAGAGACCAGGTTACTAAAGTCAATAACAATCAGCCAACCCATTCCCAGATATAGTAATAAAGAAAGAATTTCAAACCTTCCTGTAAAAAATATCTTTAAAATTGTTCCTAAAATAGCTACTCCCCATACAATCCAAAAGATGAGCCATCCTGAAGTATTTTCCAAAGTGATTAGTGCAACCGGAGTATACGTTCCTGCTATTAGGAAATAAATGCTAATATGGTCTATACGCCTGAATATATTCTTCCAGTTTGCATTACTAACTGCATGATATATGGTAGATGCCGAATATAGTACAATAACAGAGCTGGCATACAAGAAGATGCTAAGTGTGCTATATGCTGTCTTAGCCGAATCAAAGAACAAAAGTAATATGAGTCCGGCAATGCCCAGTAATATACCGGCTCCGTGTGAGGCGGCGTTCCAAATTTCTTCTGTTCTGCTTTGCTCCATCAATAGCATTCTATAATAAGATAAGAAACTGTAATAATTGAAGTTAATTGTCTTTACAATAAAAAAAACCTTCATCTTTTTTAGATGAAGGTTTTAAAAGAAGGCGGCGACCTACTCTTCCACGATTGTAGTACCATCGGCGCAAACGGACT
>JANQSO010000001.1 GCA_028284005.1 Flavobacteriaceae bacterium
TTTGACTATTTAGATGCACCTATTGTAAAAATAAATACAGCCGATACTCCGGCTCCATATTCTCCTGTGCTTTTAGAAGAATGGCTGCCTAATAGCAACGATGTTATAAAAGCGGTTAAAAAAGTAATGTATAAGTAAGCTTAGTACGTACTTTTTTCAATAAAAAACCGTTTCCAATCTATCGATTCCCTTAATCCTGCTATGAAGCAAACATTATTTTTATTTTTTGCATTATTTACTTGTGTACTCCTTGCACAAACTAAAGTTAGTGGTGTTATTCAAGATGCTTCGGGAGACCCTGTTGCTTTTGCAAATGTTATTTTTAAAGGCTCTAATGAGGGAACTATCTCTAATGAAGACGGACGTTTTTATTTGGAGAGTGATAAAACATATACCGGAGTAATCTTTTCGTTCGTAGGTTTTTCCAATAAAGAAGTAACACTTACTCAACGCAGTAATTATAATATGATCGTTCTTCTCGAAGAAGAAGCCGCTGCACTCAATGAGGTAGTGATCATTAGCGGGAAACAATCAAAGAAGAACAACCCAGCTATCGATATTCTTAGAAAAATTTGGCAAAACCGTCGCGAAAACGGAGTGAAAAAGTTTAAACAGTATCAATACGATAAATATGAAAAGCTTGAGTTTGATTTAAATACCATTGATTCTGGCCTTATAAAAAGTAAGATATTTAGAGGGATGGAATTTGTTTTTGACCAAATAGATACATCAAAAATCACCGGAAATACCTATCTGCCAATTTTTATAAATGAAGCATCTTCTAAAGTGTATGGAGATAATATATTGAATGAAGAAAAAGATGTTCTGGAGGGCAATAAAAACTCCGGATTTGAAAATAACCAAACACTTATAGCTTTTGTTAAAGACCTGTATAGTGAATATGATGTCTATGACAATTACCTCAAATTTTTTGACAAAGCTTTTACAAGCCCCCTTTCACGCACGGGGATAGATGTTTACAATTACGTTCTGCTGGATAGTGCCTATCGGGATAATAAATGGTGCTACAATATCGTATACTATCCAAGGCGGAAAAATGAACTTACCTTCAAGGGGGATTTTTGGGTAAACGATACTACCTGGGCCATTAAAGAGATAAACCTTCAGGCATCAAAGAGCGCTAACCTTAACTGGGTCCGTGAAGTGTATATAGAACAGGAGTTTGATGTATTGAACGACTCTATTTTCCTGATCACACGGGATTATTTTTTAAGTGATTTCAGCCTTCGGAAAAAGGAAGGGGCGAGAGGGATTTATGGAAAGCGGACAACCTTATATGATAATTACGTGTTTGATCTTCCTAAAGACAAAAAATTCTACAGTGAGCAGGTTGACCCCTACCAATATGAGGTGTATAACCGCCCGGACGAATTTTGGGATAAACACCGAATGGAGCAATTAAACAAAGATGAAAAAGGCGTGTATAAGATGCTCGATACTCTTAAGACCGTACCACGCTTTAAAGCATTATATAATATAGGAGCTACGCTTGCTTCCGGCTATTACGAAATAAATAATTTTGATTTTGGCCCGGTGTTCTCAATCTTTGGGTTTAATGAAGCTGAAGGAATGCGCATTCGCTTAGGGGGACGTACCTATTTTAGCCAGAATGACCCTTGGCGCATAGAAGGATTTGGGGCTTACGGATTTAAGGATCGGAGATTTAAATATGGGATCTCAGCCAAATGGTTGTTAGATAGAAGAACACGGCTTACCATTTTTGGAGGGAACAGGAAGGATGTCGAACAAACAGGAGCCAGCCTTACTAATAGTAATGATGTCCTAGGGAGAAGCTTAGCGTCTTCTTCATTGATATCGGTAGGGGCAAACGACAGGTTAACCCGTATTAATTTGACCACTGCGGGATTCTCTATAGAACCTGCAAAGAACTTTATAGTAAGATTAACAGGTTCATACAGGACCTTGCGCTCTGCTACCGAAACATTCAGTATCGATTACAATGTAAAAGAAAACGGGGTTTTTACGGGGGAGGTACGCAGTGAAATTTCACAACCGGAAATTGAACTGGCCTTTAATTATACACCTAATAAAAAAACTTCCGGTTATGGCGTGGAACGCACTATAATTAATGATGGAAATTACCCTTCCTTTTATTTGGGATATAGCTATGGGTTAAAAGGGATAATGAGTGGTGATTTCGAATATCAAAAACTACAGGCATTGTATACACAGCCCTGGAATATAGGAGGGCTTGGCAGATTGTACTCCACTGTGGAGGTTGGTAAAACCTTTGGTGAAGTACCATTAAGCCTGTTAAACCCAATTCCGGGGAATCAGACCTATTTCAGTATTTATAACACCTTTACCCAACTGGATTATTACGAATTTGTAAGTGATACCTATACTTCTTTGCATTTACAGCACAATTTTGGAGGACGTTTATTTTCACGTATCCCGTTGCTACGAAAGCTTAATTTACGTGAAGTTATTGGTTTCAGAGCAGTTTATGGTGAAATCTCTCCTGAAAATATTGCTTTAAACGCTTCAGGGATAGAATACCAGGCTCCCGGTGATATTTACTACGAATATAGCTTTGGGATCGGTAATATTTTTAGGATATTCCGTATAGATTTTAATTTCCGCGGGAACTACTTACAGAACCCCGATGCGCGTAAATTTGGCGTTACAGGTGTTTTTGGTTTTTCGTTTTAGATTTTTTTGTATCTTTATCCTTCCCCTGCTAGCTAACAACTTGCCTCTTTTAGTTTAACCTAAAGTACTCATCAGATGAAAACGATTAGTATTGTAGTATTCTGTATGTTGACTATTTCGTTGTATGCGAAGCCTAATGTCACTTTTTATCAGGAATATGCAGATAGGGGATTTGCCCTATATGCAGATAACCATGAGGTCAGCCCAGTGTATGTACAATTTGATTTTGTACTAAGAAACCTCCAGGTAGAAGACAAATACAAAAGGTATTATGTTATACCGCCAAAGAGCGTAAAACACAAGATTACCAGCTTGGTAGTGATCAACGCCCTTGATGATTATAGTTTTACCTACACGGCAGAAACTAATTTTGGAGACCCTAACCATACAAATTATGATGCCGTTTTTCAGTATTATTTGCCTTTTAAGAAAGGAGCATCCTCTAAGATCATAGAGGGTTACAACGGTTCTTCTTCCCATCACAATACCTATGCAATAGATTTTGAAATGCCCGTGGGAACAGAGATTCATGCGGCAAGAAGCGGTATTGTTGTAAGTGTAGAGCAAAGCAACAGTAAATCTTGTGAGACCAAAACTTGTGAAAAAAATAAAAACTACATTTTGGTATATCACTCGGACGGGACTTTTGCCGAATATTCACATATAAAGCAAAATGGATCTCTGGTAAAACGAGGAGATATTGTTGAAAAGGGAAAACCTATTGGCTATAGTGGTAATGTAGGATGGTCTTCCAGCCCTCACTTGCATTTTGAAGTCTATCTTCCGCAGCAATACTCTAAGCGAACATTGAAAACAAACTTTTTGACCGGAGATGGTAGTGATTATAGCTTGTTAGCTGAAAATGTAAGATATACACGTAACTACTAATTTTCAAATAACTTTAATTTATACCTAAGGCTGTCAAATTATGACAGCCTTTTTCTTTCTTTTTATTATTTCCAACCCAGTAAAATTTTCTTACTTTTGCAGTCGCAAATTTGAAATGATTTCTAAATAACACAATTATAATGGAACAAAACATTATCTACGTACCAATAGTACTTTCAATTTTAGGACTACTCTTTATGCTTATTAAAATGAGTTGGGTTAAAAAGCAAGCCTCAGGAAGTGAGCGCATGCAATTTATTTCAAAAAGTATTAAAGAGGGAGCTTTGGCCTTCCTGAATGCTGAATACAGATTACTATTAATTTTTGCAGTGATAGCTGCTGTATTACTTTACATAGTATCTACACTGGTACCATCTACCAGTTGGATGATCGTACCGGCATTTATTTTTGGTGCAATTTTTTCTGCTTTGGCAGGAAACATAGGGATGCGTATAGCAACCGAAGCGAATGCACGTACAGCCGAAGCAGCTAAAACAAGTTTACCTCAGGCTTTAAAAGTTTCTTTTGGCGGAGGTACTGTAATGGGTCTTGGTGTTGCCGGTCTGGCAGTATTGGGACTAAGTTTGTTCTTCCTGTTCTTTGTAGGCCAGTTTATAACAGATGGAGGGAATTTCTATGATGAGATGACCATAGTTTTGGAAGCCCTGGCCGGGTTCTCTTTAGGAGCCGAATCCATTGCATTGTTCGCCCGTGTTGGAGGAGGTATATATACGAAAGCTGCAGACGTAGGAGCTGATTTAGTTGGTAAGGTTGAAGCAGGTATTCCGGAAGATGACCCTCGTAACCCAGCAACTATTGCAGATAATGTGGGAGATAATGTAGGAGATGTAGCAGGTATGGGGGCCGATTTGTTTGGCTCGTATGTTGCGACAGTATTGGCTTCTATGGTATTGGGGAACTACCTGGTAAGAGATATGTCTGCAATGTCACAATTTACAGATGCATTTAATAACATGGGACCTATTTTACTTCCGTTGGTAATTGCCGGCGTGGGTGTGTTAGCATCGATCATTGGGACATTCCTTGTAAAAATAAAGAATAACGATGCAAAAGAATCTCAGGTTCAAAAAGCATTGGATATGGGTAACTGGACCGCAATCATCTTAACGTTGATCGCCAGTTACTTTTTAATTGGTTGGATGTTACCGGAAACGATGACAATGAACTTCTTTGGAGAAGGAGCTAAAGAGATCTCTTCTATCAACGTATTTTATGCAGCCTGTATTGGGTTGGCAGTAGGAGCATTGATCTCTATGGTAACGGCATATTATACAAGTTTAGGGAAAAAGCCGGTATTGGATATTGTAAAAAATTCATCTACAGGTGCTGCAACGAATATTATTGCAGGTTTAGCTGTAGGGATGAAATCAACTTTTCTATCGGTTCTGTTATTTGCTGCGGCTATTTACGGCTCGTATGAACTGGCAGGATTCTACGGAGTTGCTTTAGCAGCTTCTGCAATGATGGCAACGACTGCAATGCAGTTAGCGATCGACGCTTTTGGGCCTATTGCTGATAATGCGGGAGGTGTCGCGGAGATGAGCGAACTGGAACCACATGTTCGTGAGCGTACAGATATTTTAGATTCGGTAGGTAATACAACTGCTGCCGTTGGAAAAGGATTTGCTATTGCTTCTGCAGCTTTAACGGCATTAGCATTATTTGCTGCCTATGTTACTTTTACTGGTATTGACGGGATCAACATCTTTAGAGCAGATGTTCTGGCAATGTTATTTGTAGGAGGTATGATACCTGTAGTTTTCTCTGCAATGGCAATGAAATCTGTAGGTAAAGCAGCAATGGAGATGGTACAGGAAGTACGTCGTCAATTTAAAGAGATTCCGGGCATTATGGAAGGGACAGGTACTCCACAATATGCTAAATGTGTTGATATCTCTACCAAAGCAGCACTAAAGGAGATGATATTACCTGGTTTATTGACCATTATCACGCCAATTGTTATAGGATTATTATTTGGTGCCGAGCCTCTTGGAGGTTATATGGCCGGAGTTTGTGTGAGTGGTGTTATGTGGGCTATTTTCCAGAACAATGCAGGAGGTGCCTGGGATAATGCTAAGAAATCGTTTGAAGCAGGTGTGGAGATCGATGGTGAAATGACCTATAAAGGTAGTGATGCACATAAAGCAGCAGTAACAGGAGATACTGTAGGTGATCCTTTTAAAGACACTTCAGGGCCTTCTATGAACATTTTAATTAAACTAACGTGTTTAGTAGGTTTAGTGATCGCTCCAATTTTAGGTGGTCATGGGTCACATAGTGATGAGGCTATGAATACTTCCGAAGAAATGATCTTTATAGACGAAGACGGTAACAAGATGGTTTTGACAGACAAGCAAGCTGAACAAGTAGCTGATGCCGGTAAAACCGAAGTTTCTAAAGAAATGAAAGTTGAGATGTCCGTAGAGGGAGATATCACCACAGCAGATGTGATCATTGAAACCACTAAAGACGGAGAGACTACAACCGAAACAAAAACCTTTTCGGGAACAGAAGAAGAAGTAAAAGCACAATTGGAGGGTCTTAAAGATGCAATAAATGTGAAAGGAGAGAAAGTAGAGAAAGTAGTTGAAGAAATTATAGAAGAGGAAAAATATTGATCCTCTAAAGATATTATATAAAAAGCCCGAGTAAACTATTCGGGCTTTTTTGTTGGCTTAGTATTTAAAACAAACCATGTAATTCGGCATCGATCTTTGTAATTACTTCTCCCAGATGTTCCGGATCATCAACAAAATCCAGGTTGTCCACATCAAGTATAATGATATTGCCTTTGTCGTATTTATGGATCCAGGCTTCATACCGTTCATTCAACCTGCTTAAATAATCAATACTTATTGAATTTTCATATTCACGGCCACGCTTATGAATTTGATTCACCAGATTAGGTATACTACTGCGCAAATATATAAGTAAATCGGGTCCCTCGGTAACACTCTCCATAAGATCAAAAAGAGAACGATAATTTTCGTAATCACGATTGGTCATGAGCCCCATGGCGTGAAGATTAGGCGCGAAGATGTATGCATCCTCATAGATCGTACGATCCTGGATAATATCTTTTCCACTTTCACGAATATCCAAAATTTGGCGAAAACGACTATTCAAAAAATACACCTGAAGATTAAATGACCAGCGCTCCATCTGATTGTAAAAATCATCAAGATAAGGGTTGTCCTCAACATCTTCAAAATGAGCTTTCCATTTATAATGTTTTGCCAGTAATCTTGTTAAAGTAGTCTTTCCGGAGCCTATGTTTCCTGCAATCGCAACATGCATAAATCTACTGCTTTGGTTGAGTTAGTGAAAAAGTGAGAATATTTATTCCGTTATAAATATACAGCAAATCTTGCGTAAACTGCAAGTCTTTTACTGTGTTTTCGGGAAGTGGAATTTTTATGGGTTCAACGGAATTTTCAGAAATAAAAAACAACATATTCCCTTTAAGGCCTATTAATTTTTCATTTTGCATAACGATCTTTTCAAAGCCTTTTACATTCCTTTCAGAAAGCATACTTCCATAGAGATTAAGTTTTCTCAGTTTATTTTCGGTAAGTATAAAGCAATAATTAAAATTGCTGGCCTGCGATATTAATTTCCCGGCAAAAGGCTGTGAAACAGTTGTTCTTCGTTTAGTACGATAGTTAAATAGTTCCAGTTGCTGTGTGTCAATATTAAAAACCCAAAGACTATTGTTCCCGGCATTGGTTGCAGTTCCTATATTTATAAAATCTGCGAGCGTATTAAAATTAATACGTTCCATCTCATTGAGCTTGTTATCTAAAAGAACGACCATATTCACGTCTTCATAAAACAAAATGATCTTTAAGGGGTTTATGATATCAACAGAAGTGATTTTGCCTAACAGATAATCGTTAAATACAAAGGTTCCTTCCGGGCCCTGTTTGTGAAATACACCATCTTTTATAAAATAGTAGTTCGTATAACTATCAATACCCACAAAAGTATCTGCGGTTAACGGAATGGACGCAGTAGGTTTCAATTCTTGCCCTATTGTAATTTGAACAAAAATCAATGAAATGATAAACAAATGTTTCATAAGCAACGACAAGGTACAAAATGCCTGCAAGTATTTAACAAATTAATTTATACCCGTAACCCCGGATATTTATAATTTTAACGACAGGATCTTTTTTTAATTTCTTTCGAAGCTTAGTAATAAATACATCCATGCTTCGGGCATTAAAAAAATCATCGTCCCCCCATAGCTTCTTTAATATTACAGACCTGTCCAATACCTGGTTTCTGTTATTGCTTAAGTGGTACAATAAATGTGCCTCCCTGTGTGTAAGAGAAACGGGATCTTCTTTTTTAAATTGAAGTCTTTGTTTTTTAAATTCAAAAACATAGTCCCCAATAATTATTTGTTTTTGCTCTAAAGGGGCTATTTTGGATTTAAGTAAATTTTGGATCCTCACGATAAGTTCTTCCATACTAAAAGGCTTTTTAAGATAGTCATTGCCACCTAGTGTAAAACCTTCTATGACATCCTGGGTTTGAGACTTGGCAGTTAGAAAAATTATAGGAATATGCTTATCCTGCATTCTAATTTCCTTTGCCAAAGAGAACCCGTCTTTTTTAGGCATCATTACATCCAGTACCAAAAGCTCGGGTTTTTCTTTGTAATAACCCTCCAGAGCTTCTTGACCATTATTGTAATGTACTATGGAAAATCCTCTGGTCTCAAGGCTCTCTTTTATAATTTGTCCTAAAGATGGTTCGTCCTCAGCAAGAAGTATTTTTATTTTAGTGTTCATAAGGAAGAACGATTTTAAAGGTAGTAAAGCCATTAAGCTCGAGCGAAATACTGCCCATATGTTTTTCAATTATTTTTTTTGAATAGTATAATCCAATGCCAAAACCTTTAACATCGTGAGTATTGCCTTTTGGGACTCTGTAAAATTTTTCAAAAATTTGTTTTTTATGAATTTCGTTAAGGCTTTGCCCGGTATCGCTAATGGTTATTTCTATTTCAGATTCTACTTTTTTAACAGCTACTGAAATAGCTTCACCTCCATATTTTATAGCATTGTCGATTATATTATTTATGGCATTTTCAAAATGGAAAATGTCTATGGAACATATAATTTCTTCATCGGAAGTAGTAAAATCTATGATTTTATCCAGCGTTGAAAATTCTTCTTTATGCGAAGCAATTCGTAATAACTCTACCAAATTGTGGTTTTCAAAATTTAAAGAAAGCCTTTCACTGTCCAAAGTGGCAGTCTCTAATAATTTTTCGACCATTCCGTTTAATTTTTCGACCTGTTCCCTCGAAATTTTCGCGTAGCGCTGTGTCTTTTCAATATTATTTTCATTGTTAAAAACCTGAATACCTTCCATAGCAGCGCCTATAGTTGCAATCGGCGTTTTAAATTCATGTGTAATATTGCTTATAAGGTCATTTTTTACTTCGGCAAGTTGCTTTTGCTCTTTGATTATTTTTAAGAGGTACAGCAGACAGAAAATAATACTCCCTAAGAGCAAAAAAGAAAGAAGAATACCAACTAAGTTCTTTTTAAGGACAGGAAGTGTGATATTTCCGAAATGAATTGTAAGCGCAGATTCGTGTAAAAAAAAGGGAGAAACCGTTGTAGTTTTAAGACTGGACCTGTCAATAATGTTTGACCGTAATTCCTGTTCATTCTGATAGAAATTTTGGTAGGTCAATCCGTAGTCTATGTCTATGTTCTTTCTAAGCAGTTCTTCAGAGACCAGGCTATCGATAATCGCTAACGAAAGCGAATCTTCAGAAAATGAAACAACTATTTTAGAAGTAAGATTCTCTAATGATTTGGCAATGATTCCCGTTTCGGTTGTCAACTTGTTCCTCAAATCCAGAGGAATACTGTCGTTAATTTCAATGCTAATACTATCTCTTTTTTTACTCTTGGAAATGGATAGTCTTTTTAAGGAGGTGTCTATAAGGCTATGTTTGCCGCCTACTATATTATCAATGGTGTCAAATTCTATCCGGGGGCTTTTAAGAATAAATTCCCCTGTAATATTTTCCATTATGACAGAATCTGATATGGTAGAGTCAGCAATAAAACTAAATGTTTTCTCTTTGGCCAAGCCGGTGTAATAACTATCTACTGCATTATCCAAACTTACCTGAACGTCATTGACAAGTTGTTGTTTCCCTATTTCATAGTTTTTATAGTTCCAATACACCTGAATACATAAGGTAGCCAGAATCACTCCGCTAATAAAATATAACAACCATCTGTATTTTATTTCATTCATGCTCCAAAAATAGCTACTTAATACCCTGTTACCCAAATGCATTAACACTAGTTAACACTACTTAACTTTAAAAATGAGCTCTTGTTCACATATTTGTACGGTAAAATATAAAATCACAATTATGAAAACTTTTATTAGCCTTACACTATTGGCTTCTTTACTGGTAACTTCTTTAATGACTGCACAAAATGTAAAGGGTATTGCAACGTACAAATCCCAACGAAAAATGGATGTTGAACTTGATAGCACTCAAATGAATGATGAGATGCGAAGTCAGTTAATGGCCATGCTCAAGAAACAGTTTGAAAATGAATATACGCTTCAATTCAATAAAGATGAATCCATATATAAAGAAGTTGAGAATTTAGAAAAACCAAGTGCTTCAGGAGGTGCGGTTGTAGAAGTTTTTGTTGCTACGGCAGGCGGGAGTGATATTTTATATAAAAATACAAAGGATAATAGGTATGCGAATCAAAACGACCTGTTTGGCAAACAATTTTTGGTTTTGGATTCTATTGAAGAAATGGAATGGAAACTTGGAAAAGAAACAAAGAACATAGGGGAATATACTTGTTTCAAAGCAACTTCTACACGTATGGCCGAAGTTATGTCGGTCTCTACCGGAGATGATGATGAAACTGAAACCGAACCCGTTGAGGAAGAACTAACAATAACAGCATGGTATACTCCGCAAATTCCCGTGAAACATGGGCCGGGAAATTACGGAGGGTTACCCGGACTTATACTGGAAGTAAGTGACGGCAGGGAAACTATATTATGCAGTAAGCTTGTTTTAAATCCTAAGGACGGAGTAGACATAAAAGAACCCACCAAAGGCAAAAAAGTAAATCAAGAAGAATTTGATGTCATCATGGAAAAGAAAATGAAAGAAATGGACGAACGCTTTCAATCCAACAGACGTAGAGATGGTGGCGAAATTGAAATCAGAATAGGCGGCTAGTACGCCTTATTATTACCGGTCCCTTTTATAGTTGTCATATTGTAGATCCTGTTTTGTTGGATGAAAACTAACAAAACAGGCAGGGCAACGCATGAATACTTTTGGGAAAAGGGATATACAAGGAGAAACATTTTAAGGATATTTTTTAAAAAACAGCTATGACAAAAATGATTTGGGCAGTTCTGCTGCTTTTCACGGTATCTCTGTCGGCACAGAGCATTAAAGTTAGAGGATCTATAAAAGATAGCATTGGGACACCTTTAGAATTTGCCAATGTTATAGCAACCATACTAGAGACCGGAGCTATAGAATCTTATGGTATAACCAATGCAGACGGCCGTTTTCAATTAAACCTTCCTGTGAATAATACCTACGTTTTAAAAGCCAGTTTTTTGGGATACGAAACAAAAGAACAAATTCTTACTGTTCCTGAAAACTCGCAGGAGATGCAACAGGATTTTGTCCTTAAAGAAATGGAAAACCAATTGGATGGTGTGGAATTGGTATATGAAATGCCGGTAACAGTTAAAGGAGATACCATAACCTATAATGCAGACTCTTTCACTACGGGGAATGAACGAAAATTAGGAGATGTTATGAAAAAACTTCCGGGTGTGGAGGTAAATGATGAAGGTGAAATTGAAGTAGAAGGGAAAGCTGTCAATAAAGTTATGGTGGAAGGAAAAGATTTTTTTGACGGCGATTCAAAACTGGCAACTAAAAATATTCCTGCTGATGCAGTTGATAAAGTTGAGGTATTGCGGAACTATAATGAAGTAGACCAAATGCGAGGCCTGGGAAATGACCAGGATAATGTGGCTATAAATATAAAGCTTAGGGAAGGTAAAAAGAACTTTTGGTTTGGTGAAGTTACTGCAGGCGGAGGTATTGTTGGTAATGATAAAGCCGGATATCTTGCTCATCCAAAACTGTTTTACTATAGTCCTAAATACAGCATAAACTTTATAACCGATTTTAACAATATTGGAGAGGTGCCTTTTACCTTTCGGGATTATTTCAACTTTACCGGGGGCTTCAGGAATTTTAACAGGGCAGGAGGAACGAGTTTTAATATACGCGACAGCGATCTGGGTTTTGCAGTTGCACAAAACAATCGTGCCAATGAGATAGATACAAAATTTCTAGCAGGTAATTTTAGTTGGAGGATAAACCCCAAACTGGATGTGAGCGGTTTTACGATTCTTTCAGATAATAAGACCAATATAGTAAACAATACGATCCGGCGGTATATTGCCACAGGTACATCCGAAAACATCAACGCTGTGAATGATCAACGCAGCAGATTAGGGATGCTGAAATTGAGCAGTATCTATAAGCCAAATTCAAACTTTCAATTGGATTATGATGTACTTTTAAAAACCTCCAAACAAACAGAAGATGATACAACAGTATCGGTAGTAGGCGGTAATACCAATAATATTTCCGAAACATTAGAGAACAAACCCTATTTGATCAACCAGAATATCAGTACCTATTACACCTTGAATGATAAGAATATTTTTGCAGGGCAGGTACAGCATTTATACCAAAATGAAGACCCATTTTATAAAGCAATTCAGGACTCGGTTCCGTTTCGGGGTATTTTCACTACGATTGATCCCACAGATACTGCTAATGAGACTTTTGACCCTTTAATACCTGCAACACTTTATGATATTAACCAGGAGAAAAATGTAAAGAGCAACAAACTGGATGCGAAAATTGACTACTATTATGTGATCAACAAAAAAAGCAATTTCAATTTTACATTGGGTAGTACTTTGAGCAATCAGAAATTTAGATCAGGGATCTTTCAGATTTTGGATAATGGCAATCAAAATAATTTTACCGAAGATGAATTTAATAACAATGTGGAATTTAATTTTACAGATGTTTTCCTGGGAATGCATTACAAAGTGAAATCGGGTAAATTTACATTTACACCCGGAATAACGTTACATAATTACGATGTAAAGAATGAGCAGTTGGGAATAACTACAACTCAGAACGATTGGATGTTGCTACCGGATTTTAATGCCATCTTAGAACTTAAGAAGAGCGAAAGCCTTCGATTTAATTATGGCATCTCTTCACAATACACAGATATAAATGATTATGCAGAGGCCTATGTGTTTAATAGTTACAATAGTTTGTTTAAAGGAAACCGTTTTCTGGAAAACGCCCTTTCACACACCTATGAACTAACGTATTTCAATTTCAATATGTTCAGTTATACAAACATAAACGGATCATTAAATTACTCAAGACGTATCAATGGTTACAAAAGTAATTCAAACATTGAGGAGATCAATCAAGTGGGAAGCCTTTTTAATATGGACAGTAACTTCCCGGATGAGAGTTTTTCTGCCAGTGGACGTTTCAGTAAAACAATTAAAAAGATCCAGTTTAGTTTAAGTGGAAATGTTTCTTTAAATACTTCAAATAATATAATAAATGATGAAATTCAGGAAAGTCAGAGTTTTACACAAAACTACAGTGGGAGTGTGCAGAGTAATTTCAGGGATTGGCCCAATTTTGAAGTAGGGTATCGTTTAGCAATAAATGATTATGACAATGGAGGCTTAAAACAAAATTATTATACACACCAGCCTTTTGTTAACGCAGAGGTCAATTTCCTGAAAGATTTTACATTGGTCGCAGAATGGGACTATTACAATTATAGCGACGATACCAATACAGTTGAGAATACCTATTCATTTGTGAATGCGAACCTGTATTACCAAAAGAGAGATAGCCCATGGGAGTTTCAACTACAAGCTGCCAATTTATTGGATACCAATTTCATTAATACAGATAGTTTCAATGAACAATTTAATACTACTTCACAGTATTTGGTACTACCCAGAATTTTGATGTTGACTGTAAAATACGACTTGTAATTTTTTCGTAACTTTCATAAAACTTCAAGAGATGCGTAAGGTTCTTTTTGGAATTGTCATTGCCATACTCATTGTCTTCGGATTGAGATACTGTGAACACCGGAAGGAAGAACAGGAACGATTGGAAGCCAATACGGCCTTAATACAAAAACAATTGGAAAATGTTGGTAAGTTGATCGTTACCGAAGGCAACTTTGCACAGGTATTCACTTACGAAGATTCCAAACAATTTTATATGGATCTTTTTTCAGCAAATAAAAGGGCGCTGGTTGTTGTAAATGCTGAAGCGAGTATTGCTTATGATCTAAGCCAGATTAGAACTGAAGTTGATGAAGCCAATAAAACTGTGACCATTACAAACATTCCACAACCTGAACTATCCATTAATCCTAATATTAAGTACTATGATGTACAACAGGATTATTTTAATCAGTTTGAAGCATCAGACTATAACAAGATAAAAGATACCATCGAAGCTTCACTTCGTAAAAAGATAGAAGCTTCGGAGCTTGTAACAAATGCGCAAAATAGATTGATCTCCGAATTACAAAAGATCTATATTTTAACAAATTCTATGGATTGGATCCTGCAATACAAAGAGCAGTCTATTACTTCTCAGGAAGACCTGGAAGATGTAGTGCCGCTTCCGGATTAATATATAAAACTTGAAATAGAATACCCGGATCTTTTCCTCAACCGGGAAAGGTAATTTATAATTTCTTACTTAGGTTTTGCCAACCTCCACCATTTACAGCTTCAACACCATTGCTTTTCAAAATACCTGCGGCGCTTCCGCTTCGTATTCCACTGGCACAACAAAGGATAACAGGTTTGTTCCAGCCCTTAATTTCCGAAATTTTAGAAGAGATCACTTGCAAAGGAATGTTTTTTGATCCGGGAATCGCACCAGTATCGTATTCTTTCCTGGAACGTACATCAACGACAATAGCATCCCTTTCTACAAAATCCTGGATCTTTTTGTTCTTGTTTTCAAATAAAAAACTGAATATTCCCATAATCAAAGTGGAGGATTTATTGATTGTTTTTCAATAAGCAAAAGGCCGTCATCAATTAAGTGCGCTACTTCCGGCCTGCGTGTTTTTAGGTCTGTCAAATATTTTAGAACGGTTTCAGAAAGTGTCAACTCATAGATCTCCAATGGCAATAACCAATCATCCGAATGGGAATTTTTCACCTTTTCAAAAACCTCCAAGGCCTTAGAAATGTCAAGTTGGGTTTGCCTGTTCTCTCTGATCACTTTATACAATCCGTTTAACTCTTTTTCTTTTTCAGATAGTCTTACTTTAATGGTTTTGTTGCTACTCACATGGTTTACCAGGTCAAAAGAGAGATAATCTGCAGCACCTGCAAATGCCGAAACTATTTCTTTTCCTACTGCCATATCAAAATCTCCCATTTCAGGAGAAAATAATACCTCATCTTTATATTTTACAGTACAATCGGTAAACTGGATCAACATCAATTCCCCTCTCAGGTTTCGCATTCCGGTAACGTTAAGCCCTTCCACGGTTATTCCGCTTTCAAATTCAAAAGCAATAGGTTTTCCATCGTAAAAATTATAAGCTTGCAGGTCTCTGGGGCCCATATTTTCAATAGCCAGATTGATACCTTTCAGTTTTCCCAAAGGAGACCGAAAGCCATTTGTATGCCTGCTTACACCATGTCCAATCACTTCTTTTTCTCTATAGGAAAGCGCGGTTTTTCCCTCTGTTTCAAAATAAACTACCTCATTATCCTCATTTTGGATCATTCTTTTAAAGTGACCACTAACCTGCAAACCGGTACTTAGTTCTATAGTGCCCAACTGCCTGGATTCAATAAGCTTTTTTAACCCACGCCAGCCACCTTTTCTCACTGCCATAGTATTGGCAAATTCTTCCAAAACTTCCTGTAGATAGGCAAAATCCGGAGTTACATACAATTGAGGCTGAGGTTTGGTGATATCAAAATCCTGGTATGCGGCATCGATAGAATAGGGAATCTTTTTTACTTCTTTCTTCATACACCATTTACTTTCTCCAATAGAAGAAAGCAATCCTGCGCCATAGATCTTCGGATCTTCGATATTTCCTACCATTCCATATTCAACGGTCCACCAGTGTAAGTTTCGGATCAAGGATATTTCGGAAGATTCCACTTTTTTATTTTGCAGTTCTTCCACTTTTCGTTCGGCCGCTTCAATTTTTTCTCCGGGAATTCCGTCTGCCTCTTTCAAAATGGATAATTCACGAACTGCTTCATACATATCTGTATCATGAGCACTCGAAATAGCTTTGGCCCCCACTTCTCCAAACCGCCGTAGATATTCTGCATAATCCGGGCTGGCAATAATAGGAGCATGACCTGCGCCTTCATGAATAATATCCGGTGCCGGAGTATATTCAATATTTTCCAATTGTCGTATATCGCTGGCAATTACCAAAACCTTATATGCTTGAAATTCCATAAAAGCATTTGGGGGAATAAAGCCGTCTACCGCGACAGCTGCCCAGCCAATCTCTTTCAGAATACGGTTCATTCCATACATAGATGGAATTTCTTCAATAGAGATCCCAGTTTTTTCAAGCCCTTCCAGATAACTTTCATGCGCTACCTGGCTTAGATAATCAACATTTTTTCGCAATACAAACCGCCACACAGCCTGATTAACAGGTGTATATTGCTCATAGTCCTGAGGTTTAATATATTGCTTTAAATGCGGGGGAAGCCGCTCCAGCAATTCGTTGGTTTCTATTTGCGTTTTCATAAGCTTTCAAAAGTAGCAACTTATCTTTAAACCGAATAATAAATAGTGAAGTTTTGGGCGTTTCCTCTGTTTCTTTTAGAAAACAAAAACAGAGGGCCGGGCTTTCAGTACTACGCACCTGCCTGCCTGTATCCTTTCGGTAAAGGCGGGTAGTTTACTTCAATCCCTAACGCAAATTTCATCGTAGAATTAGTATCTTGCATATCCATGAAAACGCAATCTCGAAAAGAAGAAATAATTAAAATTGCTTCCTATCTTTTTAAAGAAAGGGGGTATAATGCCGTTTCTATGCGGGATATTGCCCAGGCGATGGGAATTAAAGCTGCAAGCCTGTACAATCATATAAAAAGTAAGCAGGAAATTCTATCTACATTGATCCTGGAAGTGGCTCATGAATTTACAAATGGGATGAACACCGTTGTAGAGGAAAATACCTTTCCAATTCAAAAGATCAAAAAGATCATAGAACTGCATATCGATATTACGGTGAATCATTCAGAGGGACTGGCCGCTTTAAACAATGACTGGATGCATCTGGAAAATGAAGATTTAAAGGCTTTTGTAAAAATGCGGGAAGATTATGAAGAGAACTTTCGGAAAATTATCAGGCAAGGCATCAAAACAGGTGATATTAAGCCATGCCACCCCGAAGTGATCCTCTTCTCGATCCTTTCAACATTGCGAACCTTATACCTCTGGTACCAAAAACGTGGAAAGCTTGATATCAATGTCCTAAAGAAGGATATGGTGTCTGTTTTTTTAGATGGGATCGTTAACAAACATTAACTTGCAAATCTAACTAACAAACGTTAGTTTTGTGTTCCAAACAAAAAATAAAGTGGCAAAATTTCATAAAATAAAAGTCAAAGAGATCTATAAAGAGACCAGTGATTGTTCGGTAGTGACATTCGATATCCCTGAAGAACTTACTTCAGAATTTAAATTTCGCCAGGGGCAACACCTTACTTTAAAAGCAGATATCGACGGCGAAGACACCCGGCGCTCCTATAGTTTATGTTCCAGTCCGCTGGAAAACACATGGCGGGTTGCTGTAAAACAAATTCCCGAGGGTAAGTTCTCTACCTATGTGAATAGTCAATTACAATCCGGTGACACTTTGGAAGTAATGCCCCCAAGTGGGACTTTTGGAGTGGAAACACAAACAGAAAAACCTAAAAACTACTTGTTCTTTTGTGCAGGGAGTGGGATCACTCCAATACTTTCTATGATTAAGACACACCTTGCAGTAGAGCCAAATGCTACTTGTAAGCTGTTTTATGTAAATAAAACGGCTAAATCGATTATCTTTAAAGAAGAATTGGAACAGCTTCGCAATACTTATTTCGGAAGACTGGAAATCTATTATTTCTTAACAAAAGAAAAAAGAGACATAGATCTGTTCAACGGACGTTTTGATGATGAGAAGATGCAAATGCTAACCAAAACATTTATTGATATTCCCGATACCAGTGAAGTGTTTCTATGCGGGCCGGAGGATATGGTAAATTATGTGAGTGATTATTTGGTAAAAGCCGGATTGCCTAAAGAGCTGGTTCATTTCGAATTGTTCATCACAGGACTTTCCGAAGAAGATAAAAATAGAACCGAACGCTTGGCACAGCAGAATGTGGAAGGCGTTAAGGTTACCATTATAGATGGAGGAAAAGACTTCCATTTTACGATGACCAAAGAGTATGATAACATTCTCGATGCAGCTTTAGGAGCAGGAGCAGACTTGCCTTTTGCCTGTAAAGGAGGAGTTTGCAGTACCTGTAAATGTAAAGTTGTAGAAGGAAGCGTAGAGATGAAGATCAATTATGCGTTGGAGGAAGACGAATTGGCGCAGGATTTTGTGTTAAGTTGTCAATCGGTTCCAACATCAGAAAATGTAAAAGTAGACTTTGATGTCTAACAAGTCAAAAGGTTCTAAAAATTAGAATTATGAGTGAAAAAGAAGTAAAGAATTTAGAAGCGATTTTTGAGACACGTATTGCACGTGATGAAAAAATCGAACCAAAGGACTGGATGCCGGAAAAATACAGGCAAACACACATTCGTCAAATATCACAACATGCCCATTCGGAAGTAGTAGGGATGCTACCGGAAGGTAACTGGATTACCAGAGCCCCTTCATTAAGAAGAAAAGTGGCTCTTTTGGCAAAAGTACAGGATGAAGGCGGCCATGGGTTGTATCTGTATTCTGCTGCTGAAACCCTTGGAATTTCCAGAGAAGAAATGTATGAACAATTGCATACCGGTAAGGCAAAATACTCCTCTATTTTTAACTATCCGGCAATCACCTGGGCAGATATAGGTGCTATTGGCTGGCTGGTAGATGGTGCGGCAATCATCAACCAGGTTGCATTATGCAATACATCATTTGGCCCTTACGCACGGGCAATGGTTAGAATATGTAAAGAAGAAAGTTTTCACCAACGGCAAGGATATGAGATCTTGTTAACACTTTGTAATGGAACTCCGGAACAAAAAGCGATGGCACAAGATGCACTCAATCGCTGGTGGTGGCCCAGTTTAATGATGTTTGGCCCCAGAGATGCGGAATCTCCCCATACAGAGCAATCGATGAAATGGAAACTAAAACGTAAAACGAATGATGAATTACGTCAACAATTTATCGACCAAACAGTCCCGCAGGCAGAAATATTGGGCATTACAATTCCCGATCCGGACCTGAAATGGAATGATACTTTAAAGAAGTATGACTTTGGAGAAATTGATTGGGATGAGTTCTGGCAGGTGGTAAAAGGACATGGTCCGTGTAATAAAGAACGTATGAACGCGCGTGTAAGTGCTTGGGAAAATGGAGCCTGGGTGCGTGATGCAGCCATGGCCTATGCCGAAAAACAAGAAAAGAAAAAAGTAGCAAAAGCAAGTTAAAATATAAATTATGAAAAAAAACTGGCCTTTATGGGAAGTATTCGTTCGAAGCAAAAATGGCTTGGAACATAGACATTTTGGAAGCCTGCATGCTACCGATGCAGAAATGGCATTGGAAAATGCCCGTGATGTATATACACGCCGAAATGAAGGAGTAAGCATCTGGGTAGTGGAAAGTAAACATATTACTGCTTCTAATCCACAGGATAATGGAGAGTTATTTGAGCCTGCACAAGATAAAATATATCGTCATCCTACCTTTTACGAATTACCGGATGAGCTAAAACATATGTAATTATGAAAGACAAAAATCTATATAATTACATTCTGGGGATAGCAGATAACTCGTTAATTTTAGGTCAGCGGTTAGGCGAATTGTGTGGCCATGGCCCTAATCTGGAAACAGATATTGCTTTGACCAATATTTCCCTGGATCTATTTGGGCAAACGCGAAGTTATTATCAGTATGCAGCGAAAATAGCCGGAAATGATAAAACCGAAGATGATGTTGCCTTTTTGCGTATTGAAAGAGAATATAGAAACGTTTTGTTGGTAGAGCAACCCAATACGCATTTCGGCTACGTAATTGCACGACAATTTTTGTTTGATACGTTCCATTTACTATTAATGGAGAAACTACAAAATAGTGGCGATGAACATTTAGCGGCTATTGCCAAAAAAGGAATTAAAGAAGTGAGTTATCACCATCGTTTTTCGGGAGATTGGATCAAACGATTGGGAGATGGAACAGACGAGAGTCATGAAAAGATACAGGAAGCTATAGACGGTCTATGGCGGTATACAGACGAGTTGTTCCATGTGACAGAGGATGATGCTTTGGTGATCGAAGCAGGAATTGGGGTGAATGTCTCTCAACTTAAGGAAGAATATTACAAGCAGGTTTCAGAAATACTTACTGAAGCAACACTAACGGTACCGGAAAATAAATATTTCGCTAAAGGAGGGAAAGAAGGTGTGCATACAGAGCAAATGGGGTATATATTAGCCGAATTACAATATATGCAACGTACATACCCAAACATGAATTGGTAATATGACAGTCGATTTACAGCCAAATATAGACAGTACACTGATTTCTGTTCTCGAAACAGTTTCAGACCCGGAAATTCCGGTGTTAACGGTATTGGATATGGGTGTTATTCGTGAAGCCATTGAGATAGACAAAATTGTATATATAAAACTAACGCCTACCTATTCAGGATGCCCGGCTATGGATGTAATAGGGGACGACCTTAAAGCTGCTTTTTCTAAAGTGGGAAAAGAAGCCAGGGTTGAATTGGTACTCTCTCCGGCCTGGACCACAGACTGGATGAGTGAAGCGGGCAAACAAAAAATGGAAGCATATGGTATTGCGCCTCCTTTAGAGGAAACAGCAGATAAAGATGCTTTACTGGGAAACGCAAAAATTGTAAAATGCACCAATTGTAAAAGTACAAACACAAGATTGGTAAGTCAGTTTGGTTCAACAGCATGCAAAGCATTGTTTCAGTGCAATGAATGCCAGGAACCTTTTGACTACTTCAAATGTTTGAAGTAAATTAATAGAACTAAAGGTATGAGCAATAATTCAATTGAACTTAGAATTGAAAATAAAACAGCGTGGATAACACTCAACAGGCCCGAGGTATTCAATAGTTTTAATCGGGAGATGGCATTACGCCTTCAGGATGAACTGGATGCCTGCGAACTCAATCCCGATGTAAGAGCAATAGTGATCACAGGAAGTGGAAAAGCATTTTGTGCTGGCCAGGACCTTAAAGAGGTCACTTCCCCGGAACTTAATCCCGGTTTCAAAAAAATACTCGAAGAACATTACAACCCTATAATAAAAAGGATCAGGAGCATTGAGAAGCCTGTCATTGCTGCGGTGAATGGAGTTGCAGCCGGAGCGGGAGCCAATATAGCATTAGCATGTGATGTAGTGGTAGCTTCGGAAAGAGCAGGTTTTATACAGGCATTTAGTAAAATCGGATTAATTCCCGATAGTGGCGGTACGTTCTTTTTGCCTCGCCTGGTCGGGCTTCAAAAGGCAACAGCACTTATGATGCTTGGAGATAAAGTCTCTGCGGAAGAAGCAGAAAAATTTGGAATGGTTTACAAGGTCTTCAGCCCGGAAGATTTTAATGCAGAAGTTACGGTTCTTGCAGAAACAATGGCGCAGATGCCTACCAAAGCATTGGGAATGACCAAACGATTGCTAAATGAATCGTTGACAAATGACCTGAATACACAATTGGAAATGGAGTCAAAACTTCAAATTGAAGCGGCGCAAAGTGATGATTATAATGAAGGGGTTACGGCATTTGTAGAGAAAAGGAAACCTGTTTTTAAAGGAAAATAGATGATCAAAAACATTGGAATAATTGGAAGCGGAACTATGGGGAGCGGTATTGCACAAGTGGCTGCTACTGCAGGATGTTCTGTTAAAATATATGATGCCAAAACCGAAGCTTTAGACAAAGCAAAAAAGAATTTGGACAAAATCCTGAACCGTTTGGTTGAGAAAGAACGTATTGATGCTACTGAAAAAACCCGTATCCAAAATAACATTCAATATGTTGATGCATTGAGAGAACTTTCAGATTCTGACCTCACAATAGAGGCCATTATCGAAGATCTGGACATCAAAAAAGAAGTATTTCAAGAATTGGAAAGCTATGTGTCTGTACACTGTATTATTGCTTCCAATACTTCATCGTTATCTATAGCTTCTATTGCATCAGTTTTAGAAAAACCGGAACGTTGCATAGGAATTCATTTTTTCAATCCTGCTCCATTGATGAAACTGGTTGAGGTGATTCCTGCGATACAGACCTCAGAATCTGTTTTGAAAACTTCAGTAGAGACCCTAAGGAATTGGGGTAAAACCGTAGCTGTGGCTAAAGACACTCCCGGGTTTATCGTAAACAGGGTGGCGCGTCCTTTTTATGGGGAATCCTTACGGATCTATGAAGAAGGAATTGCAGATTTTGCAACAATAGACTGGGCTTTAAAGAGCAAAGGAGGATTTAGAATGGGGCCTTTCGAACTGATGGATTTTATAGGGAACGATGTGAATTATACCGTTACCGAGACCGTATTCAAAGCATTTTATTATGATCCGAGATACAAGCCTTCATTTACACAAAAGCGGTTTAGTGAAGCAGGGTATTTAGGAAGGAAAACAAGAAAAGGCTATTATGATTATTCTGAAGGAGCATTGAATCATCAACCAAAAGAAGACAATGTATTGGCAAAAAGTATCTTTGAAAGAGTTTTGGTAATGCTCATCAACGAAGCAGCAGATGCTTTATTTTTGAATATAGCTTCTGCAGAAGATATTGATAGCGCCATGACAAAAGGAGTTAATTATCCGAAAGGATTGTTGGCCTGGGCAGACGAAAAAGGCATCGATTGGTGTGTGTTAAAAATGGATGAATTATATGAAGAATATCATGAGGGTCGATATCGTTGCTCCCCATTACTTCGAAAAATGAAACGTGAAAATAAAACTTTTTTTAGTTGAGGAGTTATTGAGTTTTTAGCTTGTGAGAAGTAATGAAGAGTAAGTATTATTTTAAGTTTGAAGAATTAAAAATTTATCAAAAAGCTATTTACTTTGGAGAATTAGTAAATAATCAAATAAATACTTTTCCGAAGGAAGAGACATATAGATTGGGTTCTCAATTTATTAGAGCAGCAGATTCTATCGCTAATAATATAGCCGAAGGTTCTGCAAGTTCTGATGCAAATTTCAATCGTTATTTGCAAATGGCATGGGATAGTGCTCATGAATGTGTTGTTTGTAGTACAAAAGCGAGGCTTAGAAATTTTATTACTGAGGGACAAGATGAACAGAATTGAGAATTAATAACGGAGCTATCAAAAATGATAACCTCATATAAAAATTATTTGAAGAAAAGATTAAATGGAAGGTGACTCAAAAGCTAAAAAACTAATGGACCCAAAGGCTATTCCATATAAAATGCTATCATTGGACGCTTTTAGCCAGTGGCTGGGGATTGAGATTTTAGAATGTGAAATTGGGAGGTGTAAAGTGGGAATGACCATTCGCAAGGAGATGTTGAACAGTATGGATAAGGCGCATGGAGGTATAAGTTATTCATTAGCAGATACTGCATTTGGTTTTGCCGCGAATACCCATGGAAAGTATGCGGTTTCCATTGAAACTTCTGTGAATCATATAGAAGCTTTGGAAGAAGGAGATTATCTTGTTGCAGAATCGGTTATTGAAAAAGTGAATAACAAATTGGGTTTTAACGTGATTGAAGTTAAAAGAGGAGAAGAGTTAGTGGCCTTGTTCAAAGGTATCGTTTATAGAACCAGTAAAGATTGGGAAGAATAATATGAAAAAAGCATATATTATAGATGGAGTGCGTACTCCAATAGGAAATTACAAAGGGACTTTGAGTGCTGTACGTACAGACGATTTAGGTGCTTTGGTGATTTCTGAGATCATAAAAAGAAATCCGGGTATTCCTAAAGACGCCTTTGAAGATGTGATCATGGGATGTGCTAACCAGGCCGGTGAAGACAATCGCAATGTTGCTCGTATGTCGCTGCTGCTGGCAGGGCTGCCATTCACCGTTCCCGGTGAAACAGTCAATAGACTGTGCAGCAGCGGGCTTTCTGCTATTATTCATGCTAATCGTGCAATCAAGGCCGGAGATGGAGATCTGTTTATTTCCGGTGGAGTAGAGAATATGACGCGCGGCCCTTATGTAATTGCCAAGCCTTCATCTGCTTTTGGGAACGATTCTAAAATGTACGATTCCAGTTTTGGATGGCGTTTTGTGAATCAAAAGATGCACGAACTCTACGGAACAGACGGAATGGGAAATACAGCTGAAAATCTGGTCGAGAAATACAATATTTCTCGAGAAGATCAGGATGCTTTTGCTTATTGGAGCCAGATGAAAGCTTCCAAAGCACAACAGAACGGAAGATTGGCAAAAGAAATAGTTCCGGTTGAAATTCCGCAGCGTAAAAAAGACCCGGTCGTTTTTAAAGATGACGAATTTATTAAGCCGGGTACTACAAAAGAAATACTCTCAAAACTACGTCCGGCTTTCAAAAAAGAGGGCAGTGTAACAGCAGGGAATAGCTCGGGGTTAAATGATGGAGCGGCAGCAACGATCATTGCTTCCGAAGATGCTGTACAGAAATACAATCTGAATCCCTTAGCGAGAATTGTAACCTCAGCAGTTGTTGGTGTAGAACCGCGTATTATGGGAATTGGCCCTGTTGAAGCTTCAAATAAAGCTTTGAAAAAAGCAGGATTGACCCTGGAAGATATGGATATAATAGAATTAAACGAAGCCTTTGCTTCGCAGGCATTAGCGTGTATCCGTGAATGGGGGCTGGCAGATAATGACCCTCGCATTAATCCAAATGGAGGTTCTATCGCTATTGGCCATCCATTGGGTGTCACAGGTGCCCGTATTGCCTATTCAGCAGCATTGGAGCTTCAGGAAACGGGAAAACGCTACGCGTTAATTACCATGTGTGTTGGTGTTGGACAAGGGTATGCTGCCATAATTGAAAACGCAAATTTGTAGCAGATGAGGATCTTGATCATTGGCGGGAATGGAACCATCGGAAAAAAAGTGACACAACACTTTTCTGAAAAGCATGAAGTGATCGTAGCAGGGAGAACTTCAGGAGATATAACGGTGGATATTGCATCTTCGGATTCTATTAAAGAACTGTTCCAAAAAACCGGAAAGATAGATGCTATTGTCAATATTGCCGGAGATGCTAAATGGGATAAATTTGATAACCTTTCAGAAGACGATTTTTATATAGGCGTTAAAAGTAAAATGATGGGACAGGTAAACCTGGTTCGTTTGGGAAGAGCATACCTCAATCAGGGAGGATCGATCACTTTAACAACCGGAATTCTGGCAGATGAACCCGTAGATATGACCACTAGTGCGGCTATGGTGAATGGAGCGATCCAAAGTTTTGTGAAAGCTGTGGTTTTGGAACTTGAAAACGGTATTCGGGTGAATGTCGTATCGGCAGACCTGGTGGAAGACGCCTACGAAAAGTATAAAGACTATTTTCCCGGGAATACCCCTGTTCCCATGCGAAAAGTGGTAGATGGCTATGTAAAATCTGTGGAAGGAAAAATTAATGGTGAAATTATTAGAATAAGAGCTTAGTATGAACAAGACACAACATTACGTTACAGGACAGTGGTTGGAAGGTAAGGGCGATGGTACTCCTGTCCACGATTCGATAACAGGAGAACAGTTTACATCTGTCGCTGTTGAAGGACTGGATATTCCTTCTATTTTACAATACGGCCGTGATAAAGGCGAAGCCCTCCGTAAGATGACCTTTCAGGAACGTGGGAATATGCTTAAAAAACTGGCATTAAACCTGGTCAAAAGAAAGGATGCTTTTTATGAATTAAGTTACCGTACCGGAGCCACTAAAATTGATAGCTGGATCGATATTGAAGGAGGTTTTGGAAATTTATTTGCCAATGCTTCTCTAAGAAAGTTATTTCCCAATCAATCGTACCACGTAGAAGGTGACCCTATTGACCTTTCACGAGGAGGCCGTTTTATGGCGCATCATATCATGGTGCCAAAAGAGGGGGTGGCGGTACATATCAATGCATTCAATTTTCCGGTATGGGGTATGTTGGAAAAATGCGCAGTGAACTGGATGGCTGGGATGCCGGCAATAGTACTCCCTGCACCACAAACAGCTTATCTGGCGGAGGCCGTAGTGAAAGAAATTGTAGCCTCAGGGATACTTCCTGAAGGTGCTATCCAATTAATTAGTGGTACGGCACGAAATATTCTGGATACGGTGCAATCACAGGATGTAGTGACATTTACAGGCTCAGCGAGTACCGGAAAGATATTAAAGAACCATCCGCAACTTATTGAAGAATCGGTACCTTTTACAATGGAAGCCGATTCGTTAAACGCTTCTGTTTTGGGTGAGGATGCTGTGCCGGGAACCCCGGAATTTGATATATTCATCAAAGAAGTACGAAAGGAAATGACTGTAAAATGTGGGCAAAAATGTACAGCGATCCGAAGAATAATCGTACCGGAAAAACTAGTTGAAGATGTTCAGATATCTTTAGGGAAAGAATTGGATAAGGTCACTATTGGAGATCCGCGTTTAAAAGAAGTTAGAATGGGCTCTCTGGTAAGTGATGCGCAACGCAATTCAGTAAGGGAGCAGGTGGGAAAAATCGCTGAGACAGCACAGATCGTCTATGGAAACTTGGATGAAGTGGAAACCATAGGAGCAGATGCTAAGAAAGGTGCTTTTCTGAAACCTATTTTACTTAGAGAGGACGATCCATTCACAAATGAAGCAGCGCATGTCACTGAAGCTTTTGGCCCGGTAAGTACTATTATGCCTTACAAAACCCTGGATGAAGCTGTTCAACTCTCCAAAATGGGAAAAGGGTCCCTGGTGAGTTCAATTATTACCAATGACAATGTAATTGCTAAAGATTATACAATTTCAGCAGCAACACACCACGGACGGATATTAATTCTCAACCGGGAAAATGTAAAAGAAAGTACAGGACATGGTTCGCCATTACCGGCATTGGTTCATGGTGGCCCTGGACGTGCCGGAGGAGGTGAAGAAATGGGCGGAATGCGTGGTATAAAACATTACTTACAACGATGTGCAGTGCAGGGGACACCTACCACTTTGACGGAAGTTACAGGGATTTATCAGGCAAAAGGCGCGTATAAAGAAATAAGTGATCATCCGTTTGCATATCACTGGGAGGACATCCAACCGGGAATGTCTTTAAGAACACATAAACGTACGATTACCGATGGCGATATAGTGAATTTTGCTAACCTTACCTGGGATCATTTTTATGCGCATACCGATATTACTTCTCTCGAAGGAAGTATTTTCGAAAAACGCACAGCCCACGGATACTTCATTCTGGCAGCGGCTGCAGGGTTGTTTGTATACCCCAACAAAGGGCCTGTAGCAGCCAACTACGGATTGGAAGAATGTAGATTTTTACGTCCAATTTATCACAATGATACTGTATATGTTCGTTTAACATGCAAACAAAAAATTGATCGTGACCAACGAGGAAAAGAACTGCCTAGCGGAATCGTAAAATGGTATGTGGAGGTCTTTGATACAGAAGATGAACTTGTTGCCATTGCTACTATTTTAACGATGGTTCAGAAAAAGCAAACGGCCTTTACTGAAATGACCCTGGAAAAAATAACGGAATGTTTAGGAAAACTTACCGAAGATACCAAAGCGCAATGGGGTACGATGACGGCTCAGCATATGATCGAGCATTTGGAATATGTTTATAGAATATCGGCGGGACAAATTCAGGATTTTGAATTTGCGACCCCTGAAAAATATTTGGATAAAGTGCAGGAAACACTTTATAACTATAAACCCATGCCAAGGGAGTATGATTTTCCGTTAGCTGAAAAATCAAAAATAGAAGATCTGAAGCATCCCGATCTGGATACTGCAAAAAAGATGATGTTAGAAGCCCGACAGGAATACCTCCAGTTTTTTAAAGATAATCCCGAAGCAACTACCAAAAATGCAGTTTTTGGAAATGTAGGAAAGTTTGATTGCTATTTGCTGGAGCGAAAACACCTTAATCATCATTTCGGACAATTTGGTTTAATTTAAAATAAAAGATACCCGCTTTTGCGGGCAATACATATGACAAAGCCTTACGTAAAACAAGATATACAAAATGGTATTTCTACCATAGAATTCTTTCACCCGGCACATAATAGCCTGCCTGGTGATATTTTAGCAAAACTGGTTACTACTATCAATGAAGCTGCGATCAATGATGATGTGAAGGTTATCATTTTAAAAAGCGGCGGAGACCGTACATTTTGTGCCGGTGCGAGTTTTAAAGAGCTCATTAATATTAATGATGCCGAAACCGGGCGTGTTTTTTTTAGCGGGTTTGCCAATGTGATAAATGCTATGCGCAAATGCCCGAAATTTATCATAGGCCGTATTCAGGGAAAAACAGTTGGAGGAGGAGTTGGAGTGGCTTCGGCAACAGATTACTGTATGGCCTCAAAATTTGCTTCCATCAAGTTAAGTGAGTTGAATGTAGGTATAGGGCCTTTTGTTGTAGGTCCTGCTGTTGAACGCAAGTTAGGTTTAACAGGAATGTCACAGATCGCTATTGATGCCAATAGCTTTTACGATGCCGAATGGGCACGACAGAAAGGGTTATATGCACAAGTGTATGATTCTACCGAAGAACTCGATGAAGCTGTTCAGGCATTTGCCGAAAACTTATGCAAATACAATCCTGAAGCAATGAAGGAAATGAAAAAGGTCCTGTGGCAGGGAACAGAAGATTGGGACCAATTATTAGCTGAAAGAGCTGCTATCAGTGGGCGATTAGTACTTTCAGAGTTCACCAAAGAAACCTTGAAGCGATTTAAATAATGATATATTCATTCAAAGGACATATTCCCGTTGTACATGAGAGTAGCTTTGTACACCCTCTGGCAGCAGTGACCGGAAATGTTATTATTGGAAAGAATTGCTATATAGGCCCCGGTGCTGCCATACGTGGTGACTGGGGGGAGATCATTTTAGAAGATGGCGTGAATGTACAGGAAAACTGTACGGTACATATGTTTCCGGGGAAATCGATCGTACTTAAAGAAGGCGCACATGTGGGCCATGGAGCTGTAATTCATGGAGCCAACTTAGGAAAGAACTGCTTAATAGGAATGAATAGTGTCATTATGGACGATGCGGAAATTGGTGACGAATGTATTGTAGGTGCCATGAGCTTTGTAAAGGCTGAAACAGTTTTTCAGAAACAAAAACTAATAGTAGGGAACCCGGCGCAGGCGATCAAAGATGTGTCTGATGAAATGATTGCCTGGAAAACTGCCGGAACCAGGCTCTATCAGCAGTTGCCCAAGGATTGTCAAGAGACCTTGCGAGAGGTCGACCCATTAAGGGAAATTCCTGAGAATAGGCCCGTACAGGAAGATTTTTATAAAACATTAGAGGAGATTAAGAGAAAAGAATAGAATGTCAGAATTTGAATTTAGAATGCCCAGAATGGGTGAAAGTATTACAGAAGCTGCCATCATTACCTGGTTTAAAAGTGCTGGGGATACTATAGAGGTTGATGAGCCCCTATTGGAAGTTGCAACAGATAAAGTTGATTCTGAAGTTGCTTCAACGGTTTCAGGGGTAGTCGAAAAATTGTTATACAGCCCCAATGATGTAATACAAATAGGAGAGGTAATTGCAATTATCAGGACAGATGCAGAAGCAAGGTCCTCACGAGGGCAAAAGCCGGACAGTAAAAAAGAGATTGTAAAGGTACCTGCCAAAAGAAAAGAAGCAACGTCTTTAAGTAATGTAAAAGAGGCAAAACAAAATTCAAACTTATTTTTCTCTCCGTTAATAGTAAGTATTGCAAAAGAACACCACATTAGTTATGACGAGCTGGCCCGTGTACCAGCTACCGGTAAAAAAGGCCGGTTGCGTAAAAGTGATGTAATGAACTATATCGCCGACGGACGCCCCTATAAATTTGCAAAGCCTGTTACGGAATCGTCAGGATTTAAAATTCCGGATCTAAAATTTGATAAAGGAAAAGGAAAGGTTGTGGAGATGGACCGTATGCGACAAATGATCGCAGATCATATGGTATTCAGTAAGCATACCTCACCTCATGTTACTGCCTATGTGGAAGCAGACCTGACCGAAATGGTAACCTGGAGAAATGCTGTTAAGAGTGAGTTTCAGAAAAAATACAACGAGAAACTCACCTTTACACCCTTGTTTATAGAATGTGTCGCGAATGCAATTAAAGATTTTCCAATGATCAACTCTTCTTTGGATGGAAAGAATATCATTGTTAAAGAAGAGATCAATATTGGTATGGCTACTGCTTTGCCTTCAGGAAATTTGATCGTTCCTGTTGTTAGAAATGCCGATAAAAAGACCCTGAAAGAACTTGCAGCAGCGACAAATGAGCTTGTAAGAAAGTCAAGAGACAACAAACTACAGGCAGATGATACATCCGGAAGTACTTTTACTATTAGCAATGTAGGAACCTTTGGAAGCTTAATGGGTACGCCTATTATCAATCAGCCTGAGGCAGCAATTCTCGCAACGGGGATCATTAAGAAACGAGCTGAAGTAATGGAGAAAGAAGATGGAGATACTATAGAGATCCGCCATATGATGTATTTATCGTTGTCGTTTGACCACCGTATTGTAGATGGCTATTTGGCTGGTTCTTTTTTGAGAAGGATCGCAGATTATATGGAACAGTTTGCTATTGACAGAAAAATTTAGAATGAGCGAAAAGATTGACAAAGACATACTTAAAAAAGCGTTTACAAATCTTTGTACCGCAAAGGCGATCACTGAGATCTATGAAGAGAATTTTAAAGTAGTTTCAAAATATGTGCATGCTACTTCCCGTGGTCATGAAGTAATTCAAACTGCACTTGGAATGCAACTACTGCCACAGGATTATGCTTTCCCATATTATCGGGATGATGCCATGCTATTGTCCATAGGCATGAAGCCTTACGAGTTGATGCTTCAGGTGTTGGCGAAGCGGGATGACCCTTTTTCCGGTGGGAGAACCTATTATTGCCATCCAAGTTTGCGGGATGATGATAAACCTAAGATTCCACACCAAAGTAGTGCAACAGGAATGCAGGCCATTCCGGCTACCGGAGTAGCGCTGGGGTTTTGGTATAAAGAATCCGAAAATTTACACAATACGGAAGAGGAACAGCCTTTTGTTGTTTGTTCTCTTGGAGATGCTTCAGTAACAGAAGGGGAGATCGCGGAAGCTTTTCAAATGGCAGCCTTAAAACAATTGCCTATACTATATCTGGTGCAGGACAACGGCTGGGATATTAGTGCCAATGAAGCAGAGACCCGGGCGCAAAATGCCTGCGAATATGCGGCTGGGTTTCATGGTTTGGAAGCTGTTTCCATTGATGGAACCGATTTTGAAGAAAGTTATACAACCCTCCAGAATGTTATTCGAAAAATCCGTACGGAACGCCGGCCGTTTTTGGTGCATGCCAAAGTTCCTTTACTGAACCACCATACTTCGGGAGTCCGAATGGAATGGTACCGTGATGACCTGGATGAAGCGCGAAGCAGGGATCCATACCCAAAATTGAGAAAGCTGTTACTTCAGAACGGCTTTTCAGATAAGGAGCTTTCGGCAATAGAAGCATCAGCGATAAAAGAAGTAAAAAATGCGTTGGATAATGCATTACAGGCGGAAGACCCTAAGCCTGAAGATCTGTTTACTCATGATTTTGCACCTACCAAAATTACCGAAGAAACAGGCACCCGTACTCCGGAAGGAGCAGAAAAGGTGGTTATGGTAGACTGTGCCTTGTTCGCGATTGAAGAATTGATGGCGAAGCATAAAGAATGTTTACTATATGGCCAGGATGTTGGAGGAAGGCTTGGTGGTGTGTTCCGTGAAGCAGCAACCTTAGCACAAAAATTTGGAGATAACAGGGTGTTCAATACACCTATTCAGGAAGCTTTTATTGTTGGTTCCACAGTTGGAATGAGCGCTGTTGGATTAAAACCTATTGTTGAGGTTCAGTTTGCAGACTATATCTGGCCGGGACTCAATCAATTATTTACCGAAGTAAGCCGGAGTTGCTACCTTACCAATGGTAAATGGCCGGTGTCAATGATCTTACGTGTGCCAATAGGCGCTTATGGAAGTGGGGGGCCTTATCATTCTTCTTCTGTGGAAAGCGTAGTAACCAATATTCGCGGCTTAAAAATTGCGTATCCAAGCAATGGAGCAGATCTAAAAGGCTTGCTTAAAGCAGCTTATTATGATCCAAATCCTGTAGTGATCTTTGAACACAAAGGATTGTACTGGAGTAAGGTTCCGGGAACCAAAGGAGCTACTTCCGTAGAGCCTGCAGAAGATTATATATTACCTTTTGGAAAGGCCTGGGTGCTGCAAGAGATCTGGAAGCAGGAAGAGACGGAAACAGTATCCATAATTACTTACGGAATGGGGGTGCACTGGGCACTGAATGCTTCGGAAGAATTGGGAATGAACGACCGTATTGAAGTTGTTGACCTTAGAACCCTGCATCCGTTGGACTACGATACAGTTTTTAAAAGTGTAAAAAAGTGCGGAAAATGTTTAGTGGTAACAGAAGAGCCTTCAGAGAATAGCTTTTCAAGAGCATTGGCGGGTAGAATTCAGGAGGAATGTTTTCAATCCTTGGACGCACCGGTCATGGTGATCGGTTCTGAGAATATGCCGGCTATTCCTTTGAATTCGACCTTAGAACAGACCATGATTCCTTCCGTTGAAAAAGTAAAATCTAAAATAGTAAGCCTGCTGGATTATTGAGAATTTTGCGTACTTTGTTCTGGGGTAACTTGCACATGATGAGACGCTACTTACTTGCTTTTTTATTTATTACTCAATTTTTATTGTCTCAAGAACCTGTAGATGTACTTGTAGATAGCCTAACACTTGTTACTTCGCATAGCGAGAAAGCCAGAATAAGTCAAAAGATTGCTTTTGAATTAAAGAATACAGACTGGGAGCGGGCACTGCATTATATAGATTACGCAGAAGATGTTGCAAGTGCATCAAATTCTAAAAAAGTGTTGGCGGACTTTTATGTAGCCTCAGGGAATATTTATTATCATAAGGATGCGTTAGATATTTCTTTGGATTACTTTTTAAAGGCCTACGAATACTACAAAGACGAGGAAGTTCCCAAAAAATATGTTGTAGAAAATGTTCTGGCTGTCATAAATGCGAGGATTGAGAATAAAGAAGATGCATTACATTATTTTAAAAGTGTTTATGCTTATCAATTACAGCAAAAAGATACTTTATCAATCGCTAAAACCTTAAACAATTTAGGAAGTTTATATTTGGATAAGCAGCTTGATTCTTCTTTAGCTTATTTCAAGAAATCATTGGAAATCGCTAAAGTCATTAAGGACAATAATTTGTTTGCTTACCTCTATACTAATTTGGGAAGATGCTATATGAAAATGGAGCATCCCGAACATGCGAAAATGTACTTTAATCAAGCTATAGAGAGTATTGACAAAGGAGCTAATTCCCGAAGTTTTGGGTGGGTCTATAATGAATTTTCAGAATATTATCTCGCAATTAATCAAATAGATTCTGTGACTTTCTATGCAATGAAAGCAATGCAAGCTTTAGATTCTA
Organism: Flavobacteriaceae bacterium; assembly: GCA_028284005.1. Taxonomy (GTDB): domain Bacteria; phylum Bacteroidota; class Bacteroidia; order Flavobacteriales; family Flavobacteriaceae; genus JANQOS01. The sequence goes on from JANQSO010000001.1 coordinate 33,666, forward strand.
TAATGCCATATAGTTTTGAAAATCAAAGGGCTGTTAATTTACTTTACAAGGCTTATCTCGAAAAAGAAGATTTTAAAAATGCTTCGATCTATTTCGAAAAATACAATAGTATAAGAGATACACTCAATCTTGAAGAAAAAAAGGTAAATGTTGAAAGACTGGTACTAGAGCAAGAATTTAAATCTAAAGAACAAATACGATTATTAAAAGAAAGTAAAAAACGTTTTCAATACTATATTTTTGGACTTAGTTTATTGGCGTTATTATTATTTTTAGGAATCCTTTTATTGAGAAACAGAAACAAGTTAAAGCGTGTTAAATTAGAAAATGAATTAATAGAAGCGAGAGGTAAAGAGTTAGATGCCAGCTTAGAATTAAAAAATAAAGAGCTTATTGGTAAGGCCATGACAGAAATTCATCGCACTGAAATAATTGAAGAAATTTTAAGTGACCTTAAGAGTATAAAACGCAAAGCTGTAAAGAAAGAGACACAGCAGGCCATTGATTATATCGCTAAACGTTTAGAAAGAGGTACTTCAAATAATATCTGGGAAGAATTTGAAGTTCGTTTTGAACAGGTCCATGAATCCTTTTATAAAAACCTTCTCCGAAAACATCCCGATTTAACATCCCGAGATAAACGTTTATGCGCTTTGTTAAAGTTGAATCTTACTTCCAAAGAAATTGCATTAATAACAGGACAATCATTTAAATCTGTAGAAAATGCACGTACAAGGCTTAGAAAGAAGCTTCAAATTACCAATACCAAAACAGACTTATCTACTTACTTATTTAACTTCAGTTAGAATTCTTTTGATATTTTCTTTTTTTTTCTACTCTTTCAAATTGTTGATTATGAGACGAATACATGTAAATGAGTGGTAAAGATGTGGAATGGTTTTTATTGATGAGTGAATTAGGTAGGGAGTAAAAATTGTCAGGTGCCGGTTCACTCGTTTATATTTGATCAAAATTAGTGTTAACACAAACTTCCAAAATGTAAATGAAGAAAACAGACACAGAAGAAGTATTTAATAAGATCCAAAAAGATAACAAAACAAAAAAGAGTGCTCTTCAAAAAATCATTGAAGGGTTAAATAAAACAAAAACCAGAAATATAAAATCAAATAAAAAATGAACAGAATGAAAACAATAATTACACTTTTCACACTATTTGCATTTATAAGTGTAAATGCCCAATGGACAACAGATACAGCAGCCAATACGCTGGTTGTTGATTCTGAAGGCGGAGATATGAAAGCAATAGGGACTTCAGATGGAAAAACATATGTTGTTTTTTGGAAAGTGGTTCCTGCCCCTACTAACTATGAATTGAGGTTACAAATATTAGACGTAGACGGAACGCAAATGTTGGGTAATGATGGAATGCTTGTTAGTGATGCGATCCCTATGAGCACTTTTACGGTAATTTGGAGTATTGTAACAGATGAAAATGACAACTTGTATATAGGAGCTACCGGAACAGGCGGTGGTGAACCTGCCTATGTATTTAAATTGGATAGCAGTGGAAATCAACTATGGGGCGCAAATGGTGTTAATGTAGGTTCCGGATATTCTGTAACTGTACTACCTCTGTCAACAGGTGAGGCGATTGTATCCTGGTTTCCTTCTGGAGAAAGTGTGATGCAGAAATATGATACTTCCGGAAATGCAGTTTGGGGATCTACACAACCGGTAGTAAATGGCGGAAATGATACAGTTCCGGCAAATATGTTTGAATTATCAAATGGTGACTATATTATGGTTTTTCACAGTCTTACTTTTGGTATAAACTCTAATCTTTATGCGCAACGTTATGATAGTAATGGAGTACTTCAGTGGGGTACACCCACACAGTTGTCAGACAAAGGAACTGTATTCAATACTACTTATAGTGGTTTACAAGATGGCGATGTTGTTTATATGGGATACAAAGCCTCACCCGGATTGCGTTTTGATTCCTACCTGCAGCGTATAAATGCAGATGGAACTTTACCATGGGGAATAAACGGGATGGATTTTGATACAAATCAAACAGATTATGAAATGGATACCGAGATTGCATTTAGCCCTGGTTCCCAATATATTTGGGCAATCTGTACTTATACGAATTCTGCTCAAAGTGATAAAGGAGAAAGAGTACAGAAATTTGATAAAGAAACTGGCGTACGTCAATTTACTGACAATGCAAAAGTAGTATACGCACTAGGAGAAGATAAAGTTCATACCGGGCCTCTTCATTTAAAAAATGAAACTCCTTTGTTTTTATTGAAAAGCGGGGTTGATAATGGAGTTTCTCCTGTAGAACTTGGTGCAGTATATTTAGATGATAGTGGAAATTTTGCTTGGCTGGAAGAATCCAGGCCTGTTGCTACTTTTGCTGCAAGTAAAAGTAGAATTCATTATACAAAACCGGTAAACAATCAGAGTGTAGCAGTTTTTATTGAAGAAAAAAGTGTTGAACCCAAAATTTATGCCCAGAACTTTATAGATGAAGTTCTTGCTGTTGATGAATTTGGATTGAATACATCTATCTTTTATAATAATCCTGTAAGTAATGAACTGCGTATTGAGAGTAATACGGAAATAGCATCTGTTTCAGTTTATTCTATGATAGGGCAAAAGATCTTTTCTGAAAATTATAATGGCCAACCACAAGTAAAAATACAAACATCTAATTGGAACAATGGTATATATTTAGTGACAATTACTGCTGAAAATGGTTTCAAAAGGACAGTTAAGGTTGTAAAGAAATAATATGTTAGTGTTGTTTATATAATTGTAATAAAAAGGAGTGCTACTGCACTCCTTTTTATTTGCTTTGTTAAGAATTATTTAGGGCTCAATATATTGAGGGTTGTAAACTTATTTTTCCATCATTCCGGGAGGGTATTTGGCTATAATTTCCCGAACTATTTCCCGAATACGTTCTTCTTTCTTTTCAATATTATGAGTGACAAGATTTGCCGTACCCATTCCCTGCCAGACCAATTCTTTGGTTTTAGCGTCAATAAGGTCAATAAATAAAGTGCCCTCTGTTTTAGAAGAGACCGAACTTCCGTAATAACCTCCATACCACCATGGGTTCCATCCCCAGCCATAACCAAAATCTCTTTGGTATACATCAATACGCTCCCGTTCCTTTGTGAAAATGCTTATTAACAGGTCCGGACTTTCAGATTTGGTCATTCCTTTTAGAGATAGTTCGGCATCAATCGAACGAAGGATACGTTTTTTGTCTAAGTCGGAAATTTGCGCCTTATCAATTCCCGGCTTATAAAAAGCATAAGAATCATAAGCGCTGAAATTTGCTTCACGGTCATAATCCGTTGCTACACGCACGGTAACACAGGATGTTAATACCAGCAGTAAAAGAACAGGTAAAAATTTGACGATTTTCATAGCATTACTTTTAATTGAATAATTTTTTATCAACGAAATTTGGAAGCGTAACTTGTAACTGAGGATTGTTTTTCATTGCTCTTTTAATAGCGAAAACCGCTTCCTCATTTCGTGCCCAGCCACGACGTGCAATTCCGTTATTGACATCCCAGAAAAGCATTGATTCTAATCGTCTTTGCGCATCTTTACTACCATCAAGAACCATACCAAATCCACCATTTATAACCTCTCCCCAGCCAACGCCACCACCGTTATGGATACTTACCCATGTAGCTCCCCGAAAACTGTCTCCAATTACATTCTGTATTGCCATGTCTGCCGTAAAACGACTGCCGTCATAGATATTTGAAGTTTCCCGGTAGGGAGAATCTGTCCCCGAAACATCGTGATGATCCCGTCCCAACACAACAGCTCCAATCTTGCCTTCGGCGATTGCCTTGTTAAATGCGGAAGCAATTTTAATACGTCCGTCACTATCTGCATACAGGATACGTGCCTGTGAGCCAACGACCAGTTTATTCTCCTGGGCACCTTTGATCCATTGGATATTATCTGCCATTTGTTGCCGGATCTCTTCAGGAGAATTTTTCATCATCTCTTCTAAAACCTCACAGGCAATAGTGTCTGTTTTTGCCAGATCTTCCGGTTTTCCCGAAGCGCAAACCCATCTAAAGGGTCCGAAACCATAGTCAAAACACATAGGGCCCATTATATCCTGAACATAGCTTTGGTATTTAAAATCAACACCGTTTTCAGCCATGATATCTGCTCCTGCACGGGAAGCTTCCAGAAGAAAAGCATTTCCATAGTCAAAGAAATAAGTGCCTTTTGCCGTGTGTTTATTAATTGCTTCAGCATGGCGGCGTAGTGTTTTTTGTACCTCTGTTTTAAAAACTTCAGGCTGGTTTGCCATCATCTCATTGGCTTCTTCATAGGTCATTCCAACCGGATAATAACCTCCTGCCCACGGGTTGTGCAAAGAAGTTTGATCACTTCCCAGGTCAATATGGATATTATCTTCAGCAAAACGTTCCCAAACATCAACAACATTTCCATCATAAGCGATTGAAACGGTTTCTTTTGCCGCGACAGCTTCTTTCACACGGGTGCTCAGTTCATTTAGGTCTGAAATGACCTCGTCTACCCATCCTTGAGAGTGACGGGTATGTGTAGCTTTTTTGTTTACCTCGGCACAAACGGTAACACAGCCGGCGATATTTCCGGCCTTGGGTTGTGCACCGCTCATTCCACCCAGGCCCGAAGTGACAAATAATCCGCCTTTAGGTGCTTTTTTTATTTTTCTGAAACCATTTAAAACTGTAATTGTCGTTCCGTGAACAATCCCCTGTGGCCCAATATACATATAACTTCCTGCGGTCATTTGTCCATATTGAGTAACTCCTAAAGCATTGAACTTTTCCCAATCGTCCGGTTGCGAATAGTTGGGGATCATCATTCCGTTTGTTACAACAACACGAGGGGCATCTTTATGTGAAGGGAACAGGCCCAATGGATGCCCGGAGTACATCACCAGGGTTTGTTCGTTGGTCATTTGTGACAAATACTTCATTACAAGGCGGTATTGAGCCCAATTCTGAAATACTGCACCATTGCCTCCGTATGTAATTAGCTCATGGGGATGTTGTGCTACAGCATGGTCCAGATTGTTTTGGATCATTAACATGATCGCTTTTGCCTGGTCACAATCTCCGGGATATTCATCAATAGGACGTGCATATATCTTATGTTCGGGGCGGAACCTATACATATAGATCCTTCCGTAGGTATCTAATTCTTCGCTAAATTCAGGTAGGAGGGTAGCGTGATGTTTTGGGTCAAAATATCGAAGTGCGTTGCACAATGCAAGTTTTTTTTCTTCAGCCGAAAGTATCTTTTTTCGTTTGGGAGCATGATTTATAGAAGGGTCATATGCTTTTTGATTGGGTAGTTCTGAAGGAATTCCTTGTATTATTTCTTCTGCAAAAGTCATATTTTTCAGTGTCTTTTTTATCAAATGGAAGCAACTGTCAACAGCTACCTCTTTTGAGAGTTTGTTTTACTATTGAATCCATAGGGGCAATGCCTGCAGGAACTTTCACAGCAATAACCACGTTTTAAATGATATTGTTCCGTGAAACATTTATAACCTTCCGGAGTTAGATAATAATCGCCTTCTTCCGGTTCAATTTTTCTCTTAAAAAATGTCATCTTACAAAAATAACATTTTCTTATCTTGAACCTATGATAGTTTTGGTGAATCGTTATTTGTTTCAGAAGAAATTTTCAGGAATCGCTATCTGGCCGTTCATCATTTTGAAACATAAGAGGCTTAAAGAAGATACCGTTTTTTTAAATCACGAGCGAATTCACCTGAGGCAACAGATAGAATTGTTGGTCATTCCTTTCTTTGTATGGTATGGCATTGAATTCCTTTTAAAGCTTTTTCATTATAAGAACAGTTATCAGGCTTACCGGAATATAAGTTTTGAGCGAGAGGCATATTCCAATGAAAAAGACCTCGATTATTTAAAAAAGAGGTCTTTTTGGAAATTTGCAAACTATATTTAGTTATTGGGAGTAATTGCTTATTCTTTAATTATTTTTTTGGTTATGGTTCCCGCTTCGGTATATACTTTCACAAAGTATATTGCCGTTTCCAGGTCTGATAGGTCAAGAGTGAAACTATTTTCTTCTTTGCTGATGATATCGACCACTCGTCTACCTCTCAGGTCAAAGATCTCAATGTTGTCAATAATAGCATTCGGTGAATATACATTGACGATATGATCTGTTGGATTCGGGAAAACTGCGATGTTCTTTAAAGCACTTTCATCGGGCCCTAATGTCACCAGATCTTCAAAGATTAAAGTAAACCTTTGATTGAAAGTTCCCTGTCCGGTTTTAAACTGGTAGTCTCCATCGGTTAGGTTGTGAACGGTATTTTCCAGGTTGTCAATTAACAACACCTTAGTATTTGTAATGTGATCTCCTTCCATAGCTGCAATGGATATATTGAATAGCAGGTCCGCCTCTAGCTGTGAAGCAAATCCCATAGGAATTTTAATGGCACTGTCAAAAGCCTCTCTTGTTTGAATTCCCAATTGTTTGGACCCATCTTCCAGGTGTGAATACAGAGCGATGGCTGTTGCCAGTCTGTTGCTGTCATATCCCGGATCGATCTGTGGTGTTGCCTTTGGGTTAAAGGCGATCATGGTATTGCTTTCAATTTCATAGGTTGTGTTCGATACATTGATCCAGATACGGTCTATATCTTTTTCATCAGCCGGGTTTCTCAGGGTGGTATTTCCTGAAGTGAGTCTCATGGAGTTCGTAAATGTGACCGTTCCTGCAGCTGTTGCTTTGATACCAAATCCTTGTCCTGTAGCAATAACTCCGTTAGGTTGTGTGCTGGTTCCCGGGTCGTTGGCCGCTTTGACTCCACCGGATAGGTTATACATGGAGATATCATCCATAGAGAAGTTGATACTTCCTGCGCCGGGTGTACTTGGACTTGGAGGGGTTAAGTGCTCCCAGAAATAGACCTCGTTGATCAGTGGATTGTCATTGATCAGGCTAATGGCCGATATGGCGGAAGCATACGGATTGGCCAATGTGTTTGGTGTACCATCTGGGTTAGGTCCTGCACCGTTGTAAACAATAGGTCTGGTAATATCTCCGTTGTTAAGGGTTCCCTTGGTATAGGTCATGTCAAAAGCAACGTTGGCCGGATCTGTATATCCGGACTGAGGCCGTACGATATATCCTTCTCCCACATTGATGGGTCCACTGGCGAAAGAGTTCCAATAATCTCCGTTGTCATCGGCGAAGTTGGTTCCTCCTGCGGGTACTCCCGGGTGTGGTAAGAAGTTGGCCGGTGTATGAGCCAGAACCAGGAAAGCACTTCCAAATACATCGGTACGTGTTTCACCGCTCATGGGGCTTCCCATAACCATAAAGTCACGGGTCTGTAAAACGGGTGTTGTGAGTTCTACATTGATGGTTCCGTTGTTGGTCACAGCGGCAGCACCATCTGTTTGAACCACACTTCCTGTGTGTTTTACGATCAGGCTTCCGTTTACGGTAATGTCTTTAGTGATATTGATATGATCTCCTGCAGCAACGGTAAGCGTTCTGGAAGCATCAACTTCACAGGTACATGCACTTATGTTTCCGCTTGAGGTATTGTAATCTGCACTTATTTTTGCATTGGAACCTACGTCCGGAGTACCGTTGTCCCAACTTCCTCCTGAGTAGGTAGTGGTTTGTCCTTCAACAGTAACCACGGCGACACAGGATGATTTGTTTCCGTAGTCGTCTTCAACGGTAAGGGTAACGTTATGGGTACCTACATCGTCACAGGTGAATGTAGTCTGCCCTGTCAGAGTCCTTTTAACAATTCCGAAGTTATCGGTAGATCCTCCGTCGAGGTCTGTTGCATCAATAGTAACGGTGCCAGTAGTTTTATCAAGTACAGCTGTAAAAGGTTGACAAACAACTACAGGATCTACATTGTCATATAAAGGGTCTCTCAAAATGAAAAGCCCTCCGTCTCCATTTATATTTGCATTTCCAAAACCGGTAGCAATTAAATTCCCACTTTCAAAATAAGGATATACATTCCAGGTTCCATTAAAGGCGGCAGTATTATTTGTTGGGTACATATCGAAGTAATTGATCTCCGTCATGCTTGGAGTGGCATCATAAAGGCCGTCTACTCTTAGAATTCTCATCCCTGCTGCATAATTTGCAAGGTAGAAACGATTCCCTCTTACATAACCATTATGATCGATAGCAGCTGTGGCACCATAGTGAGTATAGTGTAAAACAGGATTATCCAGATCTTGCATATCGTATACTAGGGTTCTTGTGTTAAAGCCTACATTTTCTTCATCTACTTCATCTCCAACAATAAAGAACCGCTTGTCTTCTGTGAACCATCCCTGATGCGTATAGTACTTATTTGTATAACTTACGGTACTGATCTGTGTAACACTGCTTTTATTTGTAACATCCAGAATTTTTACGAAATCGGAACCACTAAAGCTTCCAATTAAAAGTTCTCTTCCCTGGTAGTCCGGATCCGGTCCATCATAGATAACAACTTGCGCATCATGGCAATAGCCAAGACTGGAACTAACATCACCCGCTAAAGTTGGGTTGGTAAGACTACTATTTAGGTCTAAGATCCTTGGAGCACCTGAATTTACATTTGACCCAAGAATATACGCATATCCGGTATCTTCATTGATTATGATGTTATGGGCAGACCCAACACCACTATAGCGTCCGTCTACCTGTGTTTTGGTATAGGTTACGGCCGGACTTCCGGTTAAACTTCTTAATCGGGTAAGGTCAAAGATCTGTACCCCATGGCTTCCATTACTATCACTAACAATATAAGCATGGTTGTTGTATACTTTCACATCTCTCCAAAGACTACTTCCTGTATGTGTATTTAACCTTGCCAGATATACAGGACTGGTAGGGTTGGTAATATCTACAAAAGCAGTTCCATTGTCAAGGGCGACAATAGCATATTCTTTTCCGCCTACAGGATCTGTCCAGCCCCAGGAATCCTGCCCTTCATTTCCACCCATCGTTGAGGCAGAAATATAAGCTTGTAAAGTGATACCATCACAAGGATACGAGCCTGCCATTCCACCGGAACAAGGCGTTTGTGCATACATTAAAATTCCACTTAAAATAAATACGATAGAAAATATTTTTTTGGTCATTGGGTAGGGGGGTTTAAATTTTCGGCTAATGTATATTTAATTTTGTTAATCATCAAGAAATGTAAATTCAACACTGCAAGGAACACTATGTCCAACATAGCCTCTTCCATCTCCGGTATCTCCATTGTTCAAAAAGTAACTATGTCCGGTAGTAATACAAATACTTAGGTTAAAAGTATATGCGGTATTGGCTATTAAATATTTATAATATACCAATGAACCATTATGAGCAACCGTATTATCTTCCAGTGCAGGTGATTCTATACTGTTATGAGTGGAGTAAGAATGTGTGTATAACCATCCTTCATTATAATCATAGATAGCACTTGTGGGATCTATATCCACTCCAGATCCTGAAAGGGTAAAGAAAAAAGCCCCTTCGGAAGTAGCAAGAGATATTGCATCTGAGCTTGTAAAGTCATCTATTTCACCTGCTGCAAAGTTTGCTTTTACTTCTATTCTATATGTACCCGAATATTTTGGTTTGAATGTCCGGTTTGTCAATCCGCTTATATTCTCATCATCATTAGGATTGGGATTAGAATTACTGTTCCTGATGGTAGTTCTTTGAGCACCTCCGGTCTGCTCAAATTTAACAGACTCTTCCATCATGAACTGAGGTGCCCATTTGGAACCATTCCAGGAGTAAATACCGGGATAGACATTATTAGAAGCATTTGTTGTTAAACTTGTATTATAGACGGTAGTACCTTCAACGATATTTCCACCGTTCGGGTTGGTAACGGGCGCCTGTACATTAGATGCTGTTAAGGCTACCCGAGGAAATACAATACCTTCGGAAGTTGTTTCCAAGTCTAAGATACCTTCGGGTGTTACTGTTCCAACCCCTACTTGAGCATACTGAACTTGTACGAAAAGAAGACTTACTAAAGTAATGTAAATACTATGTTTTATATTGAATGGTTTCATGATCATTTGTTTAAAAAATTACTTATTCTCCCACATAATTAATTTCTACGGAACATTTAACACTGTCGTTGATGGTAATATATCCTCTACCATCACCTGCAGGTGATACGATGATATCTCCATCACCTTCAAATCCGGGAGCGTCTTCCTGGTTGAACGTGAGTGTAAATAAATATGGAGTTCCCGCAGTTAACGTTTCTTGAAAATCAATGGAAGTTTGATTAAAAACATTGTTATACAACTTCAAAGTACCATTGTCAAACATTTTGTCATCATTGCTTCCCGAATAGGTACTTAATGAAAAGGTGTGTGTAGTCCCGTTAAATGTAAAATCAAATTCACCTTCCTGCTTTGCAAAATTCACAAACTGTGGTGAAGAAGGAAGATTTACCGCTCCTGCTCCATAATGTACAGTTAATGTGACCTTATAAGGGCCGGAGTATATGGGAGTGACGGTACTACTGTCAAAACTAATACTTTGATCACCTCCTACTCCATTCGTTGCATTGTCTGATCCTGTTCGCAGATCTGTATCTTGTAAAAAGAGGTTATTGTCTTTCTTTTCACGCTGAGCGATCCATTTGGATCCGTTCCAGAAATAGATTCCGGGGTAGATGCTATCAGCTCCATTACTGGTAGTATTTGTATTGTATACCGTAGTACCCGCAACAATGCTACCTCCGTTAGGGTTCGTAATAGTTTCTGTAGTAAGGTCTGTTAACGAGACCACCGGAAATACTATTCCTTGTGTGCTCGACTCAATATCCAAAACTCCTTTAGGCGAAGTTGTACCTATTCCTACCTGCGCCGTTATAAACGATACAGAAAAAAAGAAAATGGATAAGCTTAAATATGTATGTATGGTAATTTTTTTCATGCTTTCGACTTTTTATTATTCTCCAACGTATATTATTTCAACAGTGCAGGGGATATCATATGCTATATGGCCCCGGCCGCTACTACTATTACCATTGTTAACATATTCCGGTGCATCATCCTGATCAAAGGTCAAGTTGAAATTAGTTACATCTCCGGCGTCAAGCTGGACATATATTGTCATTGAAAATTCCTGCCAGATAGCAAAGTAGTTTGTTGCACCTACGGAAGAATCGTAAGCTGTTGAATATGCATGTGCAGGAATATCGTAATTGGTTCCTCCAAAGTTAAAACGAAATGTACCGGATTGCCTGGCAACATTGATATATCCGTCAGATGAACCACCAGATACGTTAGGAACCTTAGCACTTCCTCCACCATAGTTTACATCCACTCTTATTTTATAGTATCCGGTGTAATCTGCAGTAAAACTCTGACCTGTCAAGCCGGTAATATTTCTGAATCCTTCAGATGAAGTTGGCCTGATATCCAATGAGCTTTGTTCGTATAGAACTGCTTGTTTTCTTGAAAAATTTATGGCCCATTTAGAGCCGTCCCATACATACATTCCCGGTGAAACATCGTTTGTACCGGTAGATGTGGTATTGGTATTATATACAGTGGTTCCAACAGGAATACTACCTGTTTGCGGGTTTACAACCGGAGCTTGGACAATTGTAGATGTGAGGCTGACCCTGGGTAACACAAAACCGCTCGTACTACTATTTACGTCCAGAATTCCGTTGGGAGTAGTTGTATTTATACCTACATTTTGTGCACTAACAGAGATGAAAGTGAGCAAAAACAGGCTACAAATAAAACTCCATAACTTCAAAATATAAGTAGGTTTCATTTTAATTGGTTTAACTAATTGGGTAGAGCAAGTATACTGAAGAAATCGATAAAAGTTACTCAAAATCGATGAAATGCATAAAAAATTAACATATATCAGAAAAAGCCTACAAAAAATGAAAATAATTGTCTTTTAGGCGATTATAACAGACAAATATCTCCAGGAGGTTATTTGTTTGTTATTTTTAAGATAGAATTCTTATTTTTTCAGCAATTTAGCAGGATTTTTTGCATTACTTTTAAAAGTGAGGAAAATATACATTTTTTAAATTTCAATGACTAAAAAGAAAGGTTTCTTTGCAAAAAAGATCGATTCCGGAATTCAACAGGTTCCGTTAGCGGATCTTTTATTGAAAAAAGTTACTCTATCTATAGTAAGGGAGGACCAAATTCATCCTTTTGTTTCCGGTAATAAATTCCGGAAATTAAAATACAATATCCTTGAAGCACAAAAACACGATCATAGCAGGCTTCTAAGCTTTGGCGGTGCTTATTCAAACCATATTGCTGCGGTAGCTGCCGCCGGCAAAGAATGTGGGCTAAAGACAATAGGTATCATCAGAGGCGAAGAACTTGCTGAAAAGTTACCACAAAACCCTACTCTTAAATATGCCCAAAGCTGTGGTATGCAGCTACATTTTGTTTCACGTGCCGATTACAGGGAGAAAACCAAAAAGAGCTTTATAGATGATCTTAGAAGGCAATTCGGGGATTTTTACCTTATTCCCGAAGGAGGAACCAATGCACTTGCTGTAAAAGGTTGTGAAGAGATTTTAACCGAAACACATTCAGAATACGATCATATATGTGTTTCAGTGGGAACCGGAGGCACTATTGCCGGATTAATAAAGGCATCGATGCCACACCAGAAGGTCATTGGGTTTTCAGTTTTAAAGGGAACTTTTCAGCTTTCAGAAATACAAAAATATACAGCAAAGACTAATTTCGAAGTCTTGGATACCTACTGTTTTGGAGGATACGGTAAAATAGATCCGGATTTGGTTCGTTTTATGAATGAATTTAAAGAAATCAGCGGCGTCCCGCTTGACCCTGTTTACACAGGTAAAATGATGTTTGGTATCACGGACCTATTAAAAAAAGGGTATTTCAAAGAAAATAGCCGTATTTTAGCCGTGCATACCGGTGGATTACAGGGAATTGCCGGAATGAACAAAAAACTTAAAAAGAAGAACCTACCTCAAATCATTGTATAATATGCTATACAGAATAATTACTTTACTACTAGTGGCCGTTGTTTTGTTAAGTAGCTGTAAGTCTAAAAAAAGGATTGCAGAAACAAAGAAAAGAACTAAAACCGAAAAAGTTGTCGCTGACCCTATTTCAACAAATACTGTCAACACTAACAATACCAGTACTTCAACTAAAATAACAAAGCCCAAAGCAAACGCCACCTATGCCGAAACGGTCTCTAATTATATAAACAATTACAGTACCATCGCTAAAGAGGAAATGCTGCAATATGGTATTCCCGCTAGTATTACACTTGCACAGGGAATCCTGGAAAGTGGGGCGGGACGTGGCGAACTTACCAGAAAAGCAAATAATCATTTTGGTATAAAGTGCCATAGGGACTGGAACGGAGAACGGGTCTATCATGATGATGACGAGTTGCAGGAATGTTTCAGAAAATATAAGGATCCCAAGTATTCGTTCAGGGACCATTCTTTGTTCTTAACGGAACGCAGCAGGTACCGAGACCTATTTAAACTTAGGAAAGACGACTACAAGGGATGGGCAAAAGGGCTAAAAAAAGCCGGTTATGCTACAGACCCCAAATACCCGGCTAAGCTCATAAGCATTATCCAGCGTTATGGCCTGGATAAATATGATAAACAAGTACTTGGAAAAAAAGCCAGCCCCCTAAAACCTGATGATTCTAAAATAGGCACGCATACCGTACAAAGAGGAGATACTTTGTATAGTATTGCCCGCCGCTTTAATATTACGGTAGATACCTTAAAAGAATATAATGGTTTGGAATCTGATACCATTTCTATTGGGCAAGTGTTATATTTGCATCCAGTAAAAAATCAATAATATTCTTTATGATATACAAACGAAGTAGTGCTTTATTTGCTGAAGCGCAACACGTCATACCCGGCGGGGTAAATTCTCCCGTAAGGGCATTTAAAGCTGTAGGAGGTGATCCCATATTTGTTGAAAAGGCTGAAGGAGCCTACCTGTTTGATGTTGATGGAAACAGGTTGATAGATTATATCGCGTCCTGGGGGCCTATGATCCTGGGACATGCCCACGAATCTGTTGTAAACGCCGTAGTCGAAAAGGCCCGTAAAGGAACTTCTTTTGGAATGCCCACCGAAATTGAAACGACCATAGCATCTCTAGCTGTGGATATGGTGCCTAATATCCAAAAGATCCGCTTTGTGAACAGTGGTACCGAAGCTTGTATGAGCGCGGTACGTCTGGCACGCGGATTCACGGGCAAGGATAAGATCATAAAGTTTGCAGGTTGTTACCACGGCCACAGCGATTCCTTTTTAATACAGGCCGGAAGTGGCGCCGTTACTTTTGGAACACCCAATAGTCCGGGAGTAACACAGGGAACGGCGAAAGATACTTTACTGGCCAGGTATAATGATTTGGAGCACGTTGCTGAAATTATTTCTGAAAATAAAGATGAAATTGCCTGTATCATTTTAGAACCCGTTGCCGGTAATATGGGCTGTATTCCTCCTTCCGAAGGCTTTTTACAGGGTTTACGGGACCTTTGCGATGCCAATGATATTCTCCTTGTTTTTGATGAGGTGATGACCGGTTTCCGTTTGGCTAAAGGAGGTGTGCAGGAACTGTATGGTGTAGCTGCAGATATTGTTACTTTTGGGAAGGTGATAGGTGGTGGCCTACCTGTAGGTGCATTTGGAGCCCGTGAAGAGATCATGAACTATCTTGCGCCGGTCGGGCCCGTGTATCAGGCGGGTACTCTAAGTGGAAATCCTTTGGCAATGGCTGCAGGACTGGCCATGTTGACCGAATTGAATACACGCCCCGAAATATTTACAACACTTGGAGAAAAGACGGAATACTTACACAAGGGAATTACCAGGGTACTTTCTGAAAATGGTGTGGTACATACGATCAACCGGGTTGGTTCCATGATCTCGGTACATTTTTCTGAAACTCCCGTAACCGACTTTGAAACGGCAGCAAATGCCAATAATGATACATTTAAGCGTTTCTTCCACGGAATGCTGGCAGAAGGCATTTATTTACCACCCAGCGCATTTGAAAGCTGGTTCTTAAATGATGCACTTACGTATAAGGATATAGATGCGACTATTGAAGCTTGTGAAAGGGTAGCTAAAAAGCTATAATGAAAAAAAGCCTTCTCCATGGAGAAGGCTTTTTTCTTATATGTCTGTTCTACTTAAAATTTTTGTAGTTCGAGCCATTTTTTATACTGTTCATCAGTAAGCGCTTTTTTTACGCTTGCATATAAAGCTTTGTCATATTTTTTCTTATTTGCCGTAACGGTTGGGTCCGTAAGGTCCTTACCCGTTACATGCTTTCTGTACGCGGCTTCTTTAGCAGTGTAAGCTCTAAACAAAGCACGTTGTTGGTCTCCGTTCAATCCTAGCTGCTTACTGTAATGATCCGCCATTTTCTTAGCGACAACTTCAGGCCTGTCCTGGTCTTGAGTTAAACCCTGAGCATTCATAGTGCTTATTCCAAATAGCATAACAAATGCAACAGCAACTACTTTTAATAGATTTTTCATTGTTTCAAAATTAAATTTAGGGTTACTAATGTAACTATTTTCAAAACAATTAACCAAGAACTAAGCCAAAAATTACTTTTTACCGTTTATTTTAGGAACGCCCTTCTTTTTTAGTGTGTTTACGCATTCTTTTATGCTTTCCGCGCAGCCCTTTTTCCCACTTCTGGTACTGTTCTTCTGTTAAAATGGACTTCATTTTGGCCTTAAGAGCTATTTTTCCGTCTAACATTTCTGACCTTTTTTCGAAGAGCTCATCTGATGTAAGTTCCTTCCTGTCTTTCCTATTTTCAAAGTGCTCTTTTCGCTTTTTGGCAATTTCCAACTGCAGCTCTTCTACTTTGGCTTGTTGTGTTTCGGTAAGGTCCAATTGCAAGGTCATTTTTTTGGTTTTTAAAGAAGCGACCTGCTCCGGAGTGAGGTCTTTCATCTTTTGGCGCATTTCCTTTCGGGACTCTGTTCTATCTCCCTTTGAATCCTGTGCCGTTATTGCAATGCTACATAGCATAAGTGCGATCAATAATACGTTTTTCATTTTTTTCATTTTTAAATTCAACAGTAGTTTGACGCTAAACAAGTTGGATGGTTTAATTCGGTTTTTGTAATTTTTTGTTAATGTAACCGTATAAAAAAAGCTGCCCTCAGGCAGCTTCTTCAGTATAAATCATTTTCAATTCAAATTACAGGGAATCAATATAGTCGATCAACATTGCTACGGCTTCGTCATGAACAACAGTTCGCCCTAATTGTGGCATTCTATAGGTAGGAACCACACTTTGTACGCGCATCTCGATCTCACCACGGTTAGGATAGATAGCGGTATCATCAAAAGCAGTTTCATATCTAAAGTCCAGGTCAAAATTTATGACCGCTCCGCCGGGTTGATGGCAGTGTGCACAGTTAATGTCAATATAGGCACGGCTTCGCTCTTCAAGGGAATAGGTGACATCGTCCTTCCAATTGGGTAAGACACTTATATCCGAAGCACTGCTCAATCCGTCCAGCAAGCCATTGGCTTTAAAGTACTCCAGCTGGTTCATACCGGTATAGCTGGGTACAAAGTTCATACTGCGTAGCTTCGGGCCTATGGGAACAATGGTATTCGAGTTGCTGTGACATGTGATACAATCTGTCTTTGAAGGAATTATATAGCTAACATTCTGAGTATCCCCGTTCATATCTGTATAACTAATAGGGATCTCACTTCCGGTTTCGCGATAAGTGGCTTCGGTCTGGTCCCCGTTCCATATATAATTTCCTACCAGCCATTCTCCGGCTACCTTCAACTGGATACGGGTCTCAATGATCTGTTTTCCCAAACCGGTGTTTTGGTCGTCTATATTGTAGTAAAATGTTTTTGCAATAAGTGTATTGTCCGGAAATGAAGGGAACAGGTCACTGTTGTTATACCGCATGGCCTGGCCTTCCGGGAAACGAATTAAACGCTGCTTGGTAGCATAGTCCGTAAAGAGGGCACTGTTTAGTTCGTATAACTGAACTCCGGCAGCGGGAACCAGGTCTTCAAGTGCTCCGGCATACACCCCCATTTCAGAAAGGGTAGGGAGAAAATCCAAAGGCGCAATGGTTGTAGAAACATCTACGCTATTACTTCTTAAAGATTCATTTCCGGCATTATCCCAGGCGGTCACGGAATATTTGTAAGCAGTGTCCGGAGCAAGGTCGTTAATAGTAAGTGTGGTCGTGGTGGCCCCGGCATTGGTAAAGGTCCCTGATATCTCTTCATACACCCTATAGCCGGTCACAGCCACATTATCTGTAGCGGCTCCCCAGTCCAATTGTACGGAGGTATCTGTAATATTAGAAGCCGATAGATTTAAGGGTGCAGATGGCCTTTCCTTGTCGCCACCGTCGTCATCGCTCAGGCATCCGCTTACCAAAAACAGTGCTGCTAATAGTATAAAAGGGGTGAGTTTTTTCATTTTGGGTCAAATTTTCGTTAAAAATATAAAATTAGCCTGAAACTGAAATACTTCGGCAATAATTTATATCCTCTTTATATAGTAACATTCACTCAACGAAAAACCCTATTCCCTAAACCCACTTTTTTATTTTATACACCTTCCCCTAGTTTCGGAAAGAATTTAAAATTAAAAAGATGAAAACAAAAATGCTTTTACTGGTATTCCCGGTCATGATCGCGGGAGCTTTCTTTTCAGTATTCAATTCTGAAGATAATACCTATGCCGAAACAAAACGATTTTTAGAGCCTATTGAAGGGTGTGTGTTCATGACCCTTATGGGAGAACAGTCTTCCGAAGATTTTGATATTTACAAGACCGGAGAGAACAACAGCATGTCTGTTCGTGACGGACTTCATTGGTTGTCTGATGCACAATTGCCCAACGGAGGTTATGGTGCCGGAAGCCATAGCGCGCAACATGTAAGGGACCCTCACGCGGTAAAGGCAGATCCTGCAACCACCGCTATGGTGGGAATGGCCTTTTTACGAAGCGGAAATACCCTAACAAAGGGGAGTCGTTCTAAAAACCTTAAAAAGCTGATCAACTATTTGCTGGAAACGGTAGAGAATGCTCCCAGGAAGGACGCGTATATCACCGATGTCCGCAATACCCAGATACAAACCAAACTGGGGCAGAACATAGATGCGGTACTAACAGCGCAGTTCCTTTCCAATTTACTGGACCGCAATTTAAAAGGAGTGAACAAAAGACGTGTGGAGCGTTGCCTGGATATTTGTGTGTCTAAAATTGAAAAAGGAACCGATGCTACCGGAAGACAGGCTGGAGCCGGTTGGGCAGGCGTATTGCAAAGCGGTTTGGCGAACAGCGCGTTGGAAGCGGCACAATCTGTAGGGGCCGATGTAGACGAAGAAGTACTGGACCGTACCCGCAATTACCAGAAGGACAATTACAACTCTGAAACCGGAGATGTAAAGACCGAAGACGGAGCCGGGATCATGCTGTATGCGGTAAGCGGAAGTGTAAGAGCGAGTGCCAAAGAGGCTCGTAAGGCACAGGAAGCGATCAATAAGGCAAAGAAAGAAGGAAAACTGAAAAAGAATGCCGAAGTAACGGTAGAGAATCTAAAGAATGCGGGCTATTCTGAAGAAGAAGCCATTGAATATAACGCCTCGTACAATGTGTACAACGCTGCAAAGGTAACGGCACAGCGCCAGGATGTATTGAATGGTTTTGGAAACAATGGAGGAGAAGAGTTCTTAAGCTTTTTGCAAACGGGAGAATCTCTGGTGGTGAACCAGGACAAGGACTGGAAAAAGTGGTATGACGATATGAGCGGGCGCATTTTAAAGATACAGAACCCTGATGGAAGCTGGAACGGACACCATTGTATTACCAGCCCGGTATTTTGTACGGCAACCAGTGTATTGTTGCTCACAGTGGAGAACGATATAGACTTTTTAAGTAAAGTAGGGGAATAAAGATAGTTTTTTAGGTTGGTGGAGCACCGTTCTAAACTCTTTTTTGAGTTGAGGGCGGTGTTTTTTATTTGACCAGGGTAATGGTGAGCTTGTTCTTTTGTACGGTGACCAACACCTGTTTTCCTTCCTCAAAACCGGAGGCTCTTAGCCATTTGCCTTCCAGCCGGATCTCCGGGACGGCAATGATCTCACTAAAAGGACGTGTTTGGTATTTGGTGAGTACTTTTAATTGCCTTTCCTTTTTTATGATTTTCTTTTTTTGCTCCATGATGATAATTTATTGATTTAAAATTATAATAAATTATATTATAAATAAAATAAATACGCATATTATTATAATTAAATATGAATTTGAAGCAATCTTAAAGACATTATATTTGCGTGAGAAGTCAATAAATTTGCATAGTGTCAAAACAAAATTTAAACAGAATCAAATCTGTTCTTGCTGAAAAGAATACTAATAATAAAGATCTGGCAAGTCATTTAGGAAAAACAGAATCTACTGTATCTCGTTGGTGTACAAATGAGGTCCAGCCTTCAGTTAAAATGTTATATAAAATTTCAAAGTTCCTGAAAGTTGATATAAGGGAATTATTGGTTTCTACTAAGGAGTAAAGATTTTCCTTAATTGATTTGGTATAGTGAACACGAAAGAAGAATATTTTCAGAAGTTGGGTGACCGGATCAAAAAGCTACGGCAGGAAAGAGGCTTCGACCAAAAATCCTTTGCTTTTGATTGTGAAATTGGAAGAACTCAGTTGTATATGATCGAGAATGGTAAGACGAATCCTCGTTTACTTACCTTAAAAAAAATTGCGAAGGGATTAGAGATGAGTGTTTCTGAGCTTTTGAAAATTGTTTAATTATCTTAACACAGAGTTATATGCTTTGTTATGTGACTTGTTCAACTATATAACTTTTTTAGTTTTAAAAAAAAGACTTTTTGGGAACGAAGAACTAGACTTGACAAAATCAGCCAAGAAATAATAGTTATAACAAAAGTCCAATTAATTGTTGAATCAAAATTAATTAAAATGATCTCATCAAATGGATTGAAAATATAACTTAACAATAAAAGTAGTTGTATAAGGCACAACATAAAAAATAGAGAATTATGAAAGTTGGGCATCCAAGATAACCGTTTTAGCATCCAGACCCATAAACCATATGTTATTCGAATAGGGATTTTCATTTTTTTCAGTCGTTTAGCATACTTTTTTTGTTTCTTATTGAAACTCCAGGCAGGGTCATACGATTTGGGAAATATATCATCATTTGGATCTTGGTTATTAATCAATTTAGCTTTTTCTCTAATTTTATTATTTACAAACTGGTCTCGCCGAAATCCATATGCCATATTACATAAAAGAACAAGGCTTAAGCCTAAAACAATGGTTGAAATAATTAAAGAAAGTGAAAGAAGAAAGAGTGAAGGTTTTAAATTGGGACTAGGTAAATCACCACCCATTGTATAAACATAACTATAACCAACCGTTACCGTCACAATTACCGAAAGGATTTGAAAAAATAATTTCTGATGATGATTTTGATTTTGAGCAAATTGCTCGTGAAATGATTTTATTAGTTCGTCTTTCAGTTCCATATTGCTTTAATACCTCATAACGGTTTTGTATATGAAAAAATGAGTCTTTTAAATGCAGGGGAGAACTCAAAGATAGGAAAATCCGGGGTGGTTTTTATGTATTGTTAACAACTACTCTTACAGTTCTCCAACAAATGGTATCTCCCAGAAGGGCATATATTCAGCCCAACCCAGGAAAAAGGAAAACAATACATGAATAACGGGAGCCGATAAGAAGCTTAAAAAGAGGTATAGAATGGTTCTTTTAAAATTCATTTTCAATACAACAGGGGGGAGCAGAACGGTCATCAACATGGGAACAGGGTAATAGATCCACCATGGTAAACCCATTTGAGCTCCGTATTTTCCAAATAACATACCCACAACCACTACGAAAAGGGAAAGTACAAGAATGGTCCTTATTTTTGCTTTAAACCTCTTTTTTCCAACAACCAACCTGATAATAAGATAGAATAGTATAAGGGATGCCAGGATCATTAAAGGAAAGTGCCAGGCTGTATCTAAACTTTGTAGAGCTATTTGTAAGTTCACGTTATTAGAGAGTTACCAAAAAAGAATACAATATTTCATATTTGTAGTTGGCTTCTTTACGCATAGGTAAAATTAATACAACTTATAATGTACCTATAAATGTAGCACTTCTCTCCATAATATTTCCGGGCATTAGTGGTTTTTGTTCCGGGTTGTGTTTTTTTTCAGAAAAATAAGGTCCTCTTCTATAATTTTCCTGTTCCAGTGATTCGCATTCGTCATATTTTGGGTCCTGGTACATAAGCTGGTAGAAAATTCTGCATTAGCTCCATATGCATATATCAACCATTTTTCACCAACCTTTGGGAAAATTCCACACATTCCGGATTGGCTGCTTGATGACAGGACGATCGTCATTTTACTTATTTTGCCTTTAAAGACTTCATGAATTCCAACTTCGATCTTTTGAGTATGCTCTCCAAAGTCAACAGCCAGTATTTCCCCGGTTGCAATAAGGTCGTATTCATTAAATTGTTTTTGGTCGATCTTGCCAAGGTTTATGCAGGTACAGGCGTAGCCGGTAGTAAATGATATAAAGAATAGGATTGTCCAGATTGATTTCAATTGCATTTCTTGTCTCAATTAGCCGTGAATATGATATTTCTATAAATATATCACCCAATTATCATACCATTTGCAAACAAAAAAGGAGCCGTATCCTTACGGTTCCTTTTTTGTTATTGAGATTCTTCTCCGCCGCCTTCGGCAGATCAGAATGACAATAAGAATTATTTTTCCAGGGGCCCTTCCCAGATCGCCTGTTCGATCATCCATTTACCATCGGTCTTTGAAAGCAGTAAATAATCGGTTCCCCACCAGGCAACCACCTTGGCAGATGCAATAGCATTCCTAACCTCAAAGACCTCAACTATTTTGGGAGCGTCGTCTTTGGCAAACTTTTTTTTCTCCATCACGTTTTTTGCAAAGGCTATTGCTTGTTCAAAAGACATGGATCCCGCATGCTCATATACGCCGGACGTCTTATTTTTCCAAAACCCGAATTTGTAGAGTTCCGGTTTTATACTCTTCTTCAGTTTTAAAGTATCTCCTTCATAGAACCCTTCTATATAGCCCAAACAGGCGGCATTTACCGCTTTTTTATCTTCGTCGGTCTGCGCATTGGCATAGGTCCCCATAAAGAAGGCTGCAACAAATACTAAAATGAATTTCATAATTTTTTGGTTTAACATGGTCCTTTGTTTTAGATATATTTTTTTATTTGATCGTTGGTCCTAATATTATTTTGAATGCTATTAATTTTTAGCAAATTCCATTAACGGCTCTATATTCCCATTGTCGGCTTTTTTTAAAGCTGCGATATATTCTTTTCTTGTTTCATTTGCATTTACCATATTGGAGCTGTGCCAGGAAAATATCTCTTTTCCGAAAACAGATTCCATAATGATGTCTGCCATCATTCTGGAATGCCTGCCATTGCCATTAGGGAAACAATGAATTGCTACGATTTGATGCTTAAATCTAATGGAGATCTCTGCCGGTGGGAACGTTTTGTTCTTTATCCAGTATTTCGTGTCATCCAACAGTTTCTTTAATGCCACACCAATTTGCGTCCATTTTATACCAATGTTCTTGTCTGACTTTCTGAATTCTCCGGCCCATTTCCAGACATCACCGTACATCTTTTTGTGTAAGTCTTTTACAAACTTTTCGGTCAATATCCTTTCCTGTTTCAAATTGGTGTGAATGGTCCATTCAACTGCTTTTTCAATATTCAATTGTTCAAATTCATCCAATTCTCCCTGTGTTGTTATTGACTTTATTTTCAGGCCTTCTTTTTCTTCTTCGTCTAAAGGTGTTTGCCCCTCTGCATATTGTAATTCTAATCCCATAATGACCTTCTCATCTCTCTTTTTATTTCATTAGCCAGATCTTTAATAGACTCGTTAATTTTTTTTTCTCCAATTCCCTGGTCCTCTAATTTCATATTCTGATTTGTCCTCAGTACTATTTTTCGGGCCAGTTTTTCAGCTTTGGAGTTGATCAAGCTGTCAATGGTCCCTTCTTTAGGAACAAAACCATATACAAACTGCATATCCAATGCCTCACCAACATTTCTCAATTTATTGAGGGTTATTTGGCCCGTAGCTTCCCGTTCTTCAATTTTTTGTATGGCTCCTTTTGTTGATTTCAGCCTGTTTCCCAATTGTTCTCTAGTCATGTTCAGACTGGTTCTAATGGCATTGATCCATCCTTTTTGTGGGACCAGTACCGTTCCGGCATCTTTAAATTCAGCTAATTTTTGATCCAGTTGCTCTATAAGCAGTTTTCTTTTGTTCCTCATCTGTCAATAATTTTATACATATAAGTACAAATATTCAATCAAAAGTATACAAATATGTATAAAAAACCAAATAAAAGAATACTTATATGTATTTTTTAAAATAGGATCTTTATCGGAAAAATAAGAAGGGCCCCTTATTTGAGTATTACAGGTTATTATAAGGAATCAACATGAGAGACTACTTCTATGAGGTCTTTCTTCTTATTAAGGTTCAACTTATTTTTTTTGGCGTAGCTTTTTGCCTCTTTCTTTTGGTTGCCAAAAGCTTTTATCTTTCCACCTTTAGAAGAAGGCAGTTCTGTAAACATACCTTCTTCATCTACAAGATATAAAATTTCTTTTTCACGGTACATGGCTGCAATATCTTTCCCCATCGAGTTGACCGCCTTTTGAGAAGGCATGTATTTTTTCTTTATCTTTTTGAATAAAGAATAGTTGTCACCCTTGTATAAAGCAATGAAATAGCCTCTCAGGTTATTTTTCGCGGAAGAAATGTATTGAAAAGTATCATCTCCCATCTTTATGTGAAGGTCCTTATTCCTTATCACTGTCTTTACGATCTTTCCTTGCTGATTGATGGCATCCTTTATTTCGAATTCCTCTTTACTGGCATTATACCTTAAGTACTTATTAAAGGCGATGACCTTTCCATTCATTAGAATACTGCCTTTTAAAAACTCTTTATTGTAATAGGGTGAACCCGTATAATCATTCGGGTCGTCCATTAGGTTTACAGTTCTGTTAGAAATGTATTCTACAACAGGAGGTTCCTGAATTGCCTGTTGAGCGACCGTGACTGAAGAAACTAATACCGCTAAAAGAAAGCAGTACATAGTACTAAGATGTTTCATAAAAAATGGCTGTTTGGTTGTATTGAAGAATTAATTGGTTAATTATCCTGAGTTAGTTTTTTAATGCTATTCTTTGGCACTGTAAACTAACTGTTTTTAGAAGGTTCAAAAGGAAATTCCTATCATCATTAACTAAGCCGATAAAAGCTTACCTGGATCAAAGGCTCTATATATGCACATAAAAGAACTATCTAACGCTGTAAATAAGTAAAAAGACCTACCATATTGGTAAGCCCTTTTTATATAATTTGATATTCCCTTCAAGTGACCGACTGTCCCTATTCCCGTAACAGGAATTGCTCGAAGGCCCTTATAAATTCATCACCTAAATTGCTGTTTGTAAATACAATGTATGCGTATTTCTTTTCAGGATTGTAGGCAAACTTGCTGTCGTAGTCGCCGTTGTTGCCTCCGTGGGCAATAAGTTTTCCGTCTGCAGTGTCCTGTACAAAAAAACCATGTGATACATATTGCGGAATGTCCGGGTCGTATACCTTCTGTTCGGGTTTCAACACGGTATAGGGTGTATATATAAGTTCAAGGGACCTCTTGCTCAATTCTTTCTCATTCATCATGGTTAAGACAAAGCCTTTAAATAAATGCGCATTAGTGGAGAGGCTCGATGCCGGACTGGCAATACGTTCCTTTTCCTTTATCTGAATGTATTGGTGCATGTGCCCCAGTGAAAAACGGTTTTCCAATGCATCTGTATAATAAAAATAGGATTTCCTTACATCAAAAGGTTTTTCTATTTCTTCCTCGAAAATGGTTTGTAGCTTCTTTCCGGTAATTTTCTCAACAACCCTCCCTAAATAATTAAAGGCTTCACCGGAATATCCAAAATCGGTCCCGGGGTCAAAATCAAGCTGGATCTCACCACCATCTTTCCAGGTTCCGGGCCCGCCCCAAACCCAGTTTGGTAATCCGGATTGGTGCCCAAGAATGATCCTTGCAGTTAAGAGCTTTGAGCGTTCGTCTTTCTCAATATTGGGAAAGGAGAGGTATTGGTATAAAGGCTTGTCTAGGTCTATCACACCTCTTTCTGCCAGTCGGAGTACCATTACTGCAAAAACAGACTTGGTGATGGAAGCTGCTTCAAATAGTGTTTCATCATTGACCTTTTCATTGGTGAAATTACTTTTTATACCCATTGTTTTATCGTAAAAAACCTTATTGTTCCGTAGGACAACAACAGATACGGCAGGAATTTCAAGATAATCTTTCCAGGAGTTCACAAAATCATCGATATCTTTTGTTGTGACATATTCAATGGGAAGGCCGTTTCCTTTGGTTTTGGAAGTAACAGGTTGAGGTATGACCTTTAGTCGAACAGGTTCCAACACGGTCGTTTGACCTGCTTTAATTTGAAAAGGACGAATGTTAGAATATTCAATTTTACGAGTGTTTTGCAGAAATCCTGAAGAATAGACAGGCGATGTAAAATGTCGATTTGGAGATAATTTATACGTTCCCATTGGTAAAAAGGCTTGAAACGACCCGGTTGTGTCTACATTGGTTTTGATCCATATTTCCGGATCCTGTACCGAAACAATATCAATAGAGTTGGTCCTGTCTTTTGCTTCAAGAGCTTCAAAATCTATTTTCCCTTTTAGTTTACCTGTCTTTACATTGCGGTCTGCCAATAAGAGGTCTCCCAATTTTTGAGCTCCATAACTTTTCCCAAACCCATCTTTCCATAGAAGAATGGTTTCATTGTCATTTTCCTTATCACGGTCGATCATCATAAAATCCAGGCCAAGGATATGATTGGGCCCTATAGGTCCATCCAACTTCACTTTCCACTCATATTGAGTGGTATTTCCCGTTCTTTTACGTGCGACCCGGGCCTTGTCCATGGTCAAAAAATGATTCTCTGTTCCAAAATTTCCGGGCTTATGTTGCACTTCCAATACACGGTCTGTAGCAACATAATATACCGGCGTACCTCCTTTTATATGATGCGCTGTATCCAAATACAAAAGCATATAATCTTGTGTTGTATAGCTCTTTCCGTTTTCACCTATAAAATCATCGTCCAGAACCTTTACTGCTATGTAAAGCGCTTGCTCCAACTCATTGTAGGATGCAGCAAATTGGGCAGAGAAGTCTTCATTGGATTGATCATCATTTCCAAAAAAATGACTCATACGATACCAATTGACCGACTCTGACCAGTCCACGAAACTTCCATCTACCGTGATGTTCTTTTCGGGATAGGCAAAAGCGACCTCCTGGGCATTTACTGTGTTGATCATTAAACTAAATAAGAATATTGGCAAAAGTTTATACATGGTATCTTAAAATTTTAGAAGAATTGACTCTTGTGTTTCCGGGTTAATGAATTTGATGGTTGGCTGGGTATTTTCTTTAAATACGGTGATGAACCGTAAATAGGTTTCCTGATTTTCTATAGGCGGTTGTGCGCAGATATCTTCCAAACTGGCCGCTATATTAAGATTGGATTCGAGCATTAACTGAGTTTTCTTAGCATCTAAAAATTCGAATCGCCGGCAGGTATTAGGGGTATAGTCGGATGCTTTAAGATCGGTATTCTCAATGGGAAAATTGGTGTGGTAATAAAAGCCTTCACTTTGTGGAGCAACCCATTTGATCTGGTTCCTGGATATTTCGGCATTGCGAACTTCTTTATCTGAAATAAGCATTAGGTTTTGAGGAATTGCCAAAGGAGTTTTTTCAATGAACTGTTGTGCTTCTTTCATCGACCCTAACTGTAACAGCTTCCGAATAAAAAACGGTAAAGGTAATCCTTGTGTATTCATTTTCAGCATTGGTAAGGAATTACAGCTAACTCCCAGGTCTCGTGATACCCCGCTAAGCGCAATATTGCCCGGCATCGTAAATACATAGTGGTCCTTATGGTCAAGAATTACAGGGCGGTGTTTTCCGTGTAAAAAATCGGGCAGGTCCTGGTTGTAAGCCAGTACATTTTCATTTTTCCCCTGAAACGCAATATTTGAGCAACTTTCAAAATTTGCTAAGCAAAAATTATAGATCTCTTCCCCGAGATTGAAATATAACACCAAGTCTCGGTCTAGCTCCGCACCGTCTGCAATACCGTTCATTTCTTCCAACAACTCTGGCGTATACTGCTTAATGGCATTTAAGAAACCGGTGTGTTTATAGACGATATTATGTATACTATCCCTATCTATTTTTAGGAAAGATGTGATGCCTTCTTCCCAGTTCTTTATTTGAAAACGAACGTCTTCTTTGAATTCCGATCCGTGTATTTTTCCATTTTGATAAGGGGACTGGGTTTGCAAAACGTAAGAAATGGAATGTAAAGATTGGGTTTTCTCTTTTTTAGAAACACATCCTGCAAATGCTATTAGAACGAAAATAATAAGGTATCTGTTCATTAATTTGAATGATTGTTATTAGACAAAACTAACTACTGCGATATAAACTAAATTGTATAATAGCGAAACGGTTCTTTCTCATTGGTAATAAAAGTTTTATTGTCCGCTAATTTTTTTGGTGAAAAGCCCCAATATTGTTTAAAATCCTGATTGAGGTGCGATTGGTCATAGTAACCATGTTTGTATGCCAGGTCTGTTAATAACAGGCCATTTCCGGCATATTTTAACTCTTCAGTGAATTTTCTGAACCTGATGCCTATAGCATATTGTTGTGGTGTAAGGCCGACACTTTTGGCAAATTTGGTTTCGATGGTCCGTGCTGAAAGATTAAGAGCAGAAAGAAGTTTGTTTTTTGCCGATTTAAAATCTGTATAATCAACATCCAGAAGCGTGCAGCCGTACTTTATAAGTTGCCAGTCTTGTGTGCTTTTAGAATGGTCATCCAATACACTATTAACTACTTGAATAATTTTGTCAAATTGAGTAATGGGGTGAAATACGGCAAGTTTATTATATAATTTACGATTGATCTCTTTTAAAGGAACTGTTTCATTAAGGCTTTCTTTAAAATTGAATCCCGATAGAATCCCTGCCGCCCAGGGTTCCAGTTTGATGAAAGTAATATGTGTTTCGGGTAATAGCTCTACGTCAAGAGGCTTATCCATTTGCCCTCCCAGATAAATTCCTTTTGGGAATGTCTCTATTTTGTTGTTCCGAAACGTTCTATATCCGTTTCCAATCACAAAGGCCAACTCAAACCGACCGTCTCCAACAAGCATGCCTGTATTTCGTTTAAATATTGAAGAAGAATTCTCCAATATCCAAATTTTCTTAATAAATGAATGATTTATGTTTGTTGCCCCCATATTGTATACTTAAAGAGAACGTGTTTGTGTATGGTTCATTGTGGAACACGTGCAACGGGTTTTTTCCGCTGTGACTAGAAAGATAGCAAATTGTAATGAATCTCAATTAGGGGTGCGGCTACTAAAAAGTAGTAGGCCAAATAGATAAGGAAGGTCAGATAGGCAGGGATTTTACTTTGTATCAAAGGGGGGTAATGAAGTTGCAAAACCCCAACCTATTCTATTTATATGTTATAGATCATTATTGAATGATAGTATGCTCAGTACAGTATCAATTAGTTATTATGTGCCGCTTCCATTTCGTAGGCGATCCATCTTCCTCCTCCCAGGTTTTCGTCGGCAGTATACACTAAACTGATCGAACCTTTTCCTGCTTTGGTCTTATTGGCACTTGTTTTTACACGGATCCTGTTCTGAGGCGAAGAATTGGCCTTCTCATTATAGATCCTTAGTTTTTTATTGCTGGTCATGTTCACCAGTACGATCCTTCTTCCTTCGGTACCTCCGGAAATACCAGTTATTTTAATGTCATGAAGGTTGTCCAGGAAAAAGATCACAACACCTTTCTCGTCTGCATCGATCCCTAGGTCCAGATTGTGTTGTTCTCCTTGTGTCTTCAAATTAATATACTTGGATTGCACATGCCTTCCGGTATTTAATTTTACCTTATTGTCTTCTATCGTGAAATCTGAAGAAGCATCAATTCCAACTACTATATTGTTGTTGTTAGCATCGGCAACCATTAATTGAAGTCCGTCAGACCTGTTCAATGAAGCAGCTCCGGAAACATCTCCGATCCTCATCTTCCCGTTCACATCTAATGCGGTATCTGTATTGGGTGTAGTGGTGTTTATTCCTACCTGTGCACTTGCAAGGCATGGAACTATTAGCAGTATAAGTAGGTACTTAAATTTATTTATAGTATTCATGGGGCGAACTATTTTAAATTTTACGAGGCGAAACTATAGTAAAGAAAATTCCTACAAAAATCTTTTCGATTAGTTGCTCAAATACTCGATTATCGTAATAAACATGGATCAAAAATCGACAAAAGGTTCTTTTTATCGATTAAAACACATTGTGAATCACATAGTTATAAAAAAGAGCCACAAATTGTGACTCTTTCCATATAATTAAGATATAGGAGCTATTAGAGTTCGTCGTAATAGTTCACCACGATAACATGATGATCCCGGTCTATAGCATAGTACCCAACAGCAACACCTCTGCTTCGATCTGTCATCATTGCCTGGTAGTGGCCTCCATTGGGCCCTTCTTCATAAAAAAGTTTTGGGACCCACCATACCGATTTTTCAACCGTACCCTCTGAATCGTCTCCACCTCTTCCTCCTCCGGCTGCTCCCTGTGATCTCCATCCACAATCGTCACTCCAGTGTACGGTTCCGTTTTCAAGTGCCAGCCTTGCTTCACGGGCTGCACAAAGTTCATACTCTACTGCCCTTACAAAAGGAGGTAGTTTATGCAGGGTACGAAATTCATTAATTCGGTTGGTGGCATATTCGCCTACGTCTACATAGCCGCAATAGGGGTCGTCTGCCATTAGCAGCATAGCTCCGTCATTACATATATTCTGGGGATTGCCATCACCATCCGGTAACTGTCCTACAAGCGAAGTGGTAAGTCTAGCTTCTACTTCAGCATTATCAATTCCAAGGTCAATGAGTGGCCCATGGGCTTGTTTGGATACTTCTTTCGAGCAGGATAGTTGTAAAAATACGCAAGAGATTAAAATAAAATAGGAAAGGGCCCGGGGATAACATAGCAAATTCTTCATTCTTCTTACTTTAAGCAGGTTGTTAATATATCCGGGGGCTTAGGTATTTACCATACCGTATAGTTAGTAACGCAGATATGTAAAATAAAGTGTTATGTTTCTTTATTTTAACATAGCCTTCAGATACCTTTTATAAAACAGAAATAAAAAAGGAACCCCATTGCTGCGATTCCTTTTGTTTAAAAGTCTGTAAATACAGGTAAATAGCTTTATTCCAACCAAACCTCCAAAGTACCGTCTTCCAATTTATTTACACTTGCCAAAGCGTTCTTGGTTAACTCTTTGATAGATTTATCCCATTTTTTGTTACTTAGGCCGGACTCACCTTTAAGCCAGTTCAATTCGGCTTTTTTGTATTTGCTTATCAATTTGAAAACGTCTTTAGCTTCATCACTTAAAGCTACCTGCTTTTTCTCCGGTTTCATTTGCGGGAAGAAGAGCACTTCCTGTATGGATTCATTATTGGTCATAAACATGGCCAATCTGTCTATTCCAATACCAATACCACTTGTTGGCGGCATTCCGTATTCCAGGGCACGTAAAAAGTCATGATCTATGAACATAGCTTCGTCATCTCCTTTTTCAGATAGTTTCAATTGGTCCTCAAAACGTTCACGTTGCTCAATAGGGTCGTTCAATTCACTATAGGCATTTGCCAGTTCTTTACCGTTGACCATAAGCTCAAACCGCTCTGTTAGTCCTTCCTTACTGCGGTGCTTTTTAGTGAGCGGACTCATCTCTACCGGGTAATCAATGATAAACGTGGGCTGAATGTAATGATGCTCACATTTCTCGCCAAAGATCTCATCGATCATTTTCCCGATTCCGAAACTTTCATCCACTTCAACACCTAAAGCTTTACAAGCTTCACGAACTTCTTCCTCACTTTTTTGGTATAGGTCGTAGCCGGTATGTTCCCTGATCGCATCCAGGATCCCAATACGTTGATAAGGAGCTTTATAATCGATCAGATTATCGCCAAATTGAGCTGTTGTGGTACCATGGAGCTCTAATGCTACTTTTTCCAGTAATTTTTCAGTAGTATCCATCATCCAATGGTAATCTTTATAAGCGGCATACATTTCCATCACGGTAAATTCCGGATTATGTGTGCGATCCATTCCTTCATTTCTGAAATCTTTCGAAAACTCGTACACCCCGTCAAAACCACCAACGATCAGCCTTTTTAAGTATAATTCGTTAGCGATCCTCAAATACAATGGAATATTCAACGCATTGTGGTGCGTCACGAACGGGCGTGCAGCAGCACCTCCCGGGATAGGTTGCAGAATAGGGGTCTCTACTTCAAGAAATCCCATTTCATTATAAAAATCCCGAATGGTATTCACAATTTTGGTACGCTTGATAAAGGTATCCTTCACCTTGGGGTTCACTACCAGGTCTGCATATCGCTGGCGATACCGTAGCTCCGGGTCATTGAACTCGTCATAAGTATTTCCTTCGCTGTCGGTCTTAGGAAGCGGAAGTGGTTTCAGTGATTTTGAAAGCAATGTAAATGCTTTTACCATCACCGTTTTTTCACCAACCTGCGTTGTAAATAATTCACCTTCGATCCCAATATAATCGCCAATGTCCAATAGCTTTTTGTAGACCTCGTTGTATTGGGTCTTATCTTCACTAGGACAAATTTCATCACGATTAAAATATACTTGTATACGGCCTTCAGCATCCTGCAATTCGGCAAAAGATGCTTTACCCTGAATACGCCGGGACATTAAGCGGCCGGCTATAATTACTTTTTTTCCTTCAGCAAAATTCTGTTTTATATCCTTAGATAAATGATCTACAGGGTATAAGGCAGCCGGATATGGCTCAATACCTAAATTTCGTAATTGATTGAGTTTTTCTCTACGTATGATTTCCAGTTCAGAAAGTTGCATGCTTAAATATTTAAGCTGCAAAATTAGCCTATTTGTTAAATTTATTTCCTAAATCCATCAAAAAATACATACCTATTGCGCATCTTTTCCTCTTATCTCTGCAATTTTATCTTTTAATTGTTTGTTTTCGGGGTCCAATTCCAACGCTTTTTCATAATGTGTCAATGCTTCAGAGACTTTTTCTACTTGAAATAATTTGTTGGCCAACCCGTTATAGGCCCTGGATTCTTCCGGGAAAAGTTTTAAGTTCAAGCGGGCCACTGCAATGGCCTCATCTTTTTTTCCGGCAAAGAAAAGTACATTGGCATAGGTATTCAATTCGTACATGCTCGTAGCTTTTTCTTTTAGCTTCGGAAGTAATTTCTTTCCCTTTTTTTCAAATTTGTGAAGAGGTACATTCTGTAACAGGGCATGTACCATATCCACCGCCCGGTAGTTTGGGGTGTATGCACCATTTAGAACAGCATAAATGTCTGCTTCCAGTGTAGTAACAGGAGATTCTACAATTCTATTGACCTCTTTTCCGTCTTTGTAAAAAATAAAAGTGGGAACCCTGTGGATCATTAGCCCTTCTTCTTCACCCCCGGGACTTTGCTTATAGGTATCCCTTTCTCTGCTTACTGCTATAAGCGTAAGGCGTTCCAGTGGGAAATCCGCAGTTTCAAGGATTTTATAGAACCGGGGAACTTCCCGTTTGCTGTCACCACACCAGGTTCCCATAAAGGCTTTGATCGTGTACCCTTTCAATTGGGTTCTAAATTGATCGATAAGAACAGG
The DNA here is from genome assembly GCA_028284005.1 of Flavobacteriaceae bacterium. Taxonomy (GTDB): domain Bacteria; phylum Bacteroidota; class Bacteroidia; order Flavobacteriales; family Flavobacteriaceae; genus JANQOS01. The sequence continues at coordinate 66,642 of JANQSO010000001.1, forward strand.
ATTGGGCTGATACTCATCATAGTTCTTTGCGAACCATTCGGAATACCCTTCAGAAGAAAGGCCTTCCTTATTTATCTTCCCTAAAAGTACGGGCGATTTTCCTTCTGTAGTGATCTCATAATTAAAAGATTGTGCTGAAACATAAAAAGAAGCCACCAGTAAAAGTATGGCAGTTAGTTGTGTGTTTTTCATGGTTTTGTTTTTTTAATTGTGGTACCGAAGATTCAAAAAACAGAAAGGAAAACAGAGGAGTATGGGGTTGAAATGAGGACTAGACCCTAGTTGAAATTTTTGTAACTACTTAGAAAAAAGCGCTTTCACTTCTTCCCTGGAAGCAACGTTCAATTTCTTATACAAGTTATTAATATGTGTTTTGATGGTACTTACGCTTAAAAATAATTCGGAAGCGATCTCCTTATTGGTCTTATCCTTTAAAATAAGGTCCAGCACTTTTTGTTCCTGCTGAGAAAGTGAATTCTCTAGAGAAGGCAGTTGTTGCTGTACTTTTTTTAGTTTTCCGAAGAAATACAGATTTCCCAAAATGGAGAGCAATGCAACTACTCCCAGTACATATACCCACCACGGAAAGGTTTCTCCTTCTGCTGCGTTGATCAAATATCTATCTGAAGTAAGCTCTGCCCGGTATTGTTTTTCGTAGGCCGAATTAGGGTATCGGCTTGTGAGACGTTCCAGCAGGTCCGTATAATACGAATTGGTCTTAAGGTCTTCCAGGTAATAGGAATGCAGGTCGTTGGTCCTGTCAGAAAGAAAGGCATAGCTGTACAATTCGGCCAGAGGTTCCTGTAATTGTTCTCCGTATTGCTGAAAAATACCAAACCATTTTTCAGAATTGATCTTACGGTTGGCTTCGCTTCTGTAGGTTCCAAATGCAAAACGCATGTCATTTTTTAAGGAATCTATCTTTAAAAAAGCGTTGGCCTTCTCATTCCCGGAAATTACACTGCAAAACATCTCATTGTCAAAAGAAAAGGGGAGAGAGATCGTATCTTTATTATTGGCGATAAAAACTATTTCGCTGCTTTCCGGGCAATGTCCGTTAAAATGAGCAGTAGCCTGGTCTTCTTCGGTACAATTATCCACATGGATACGGTAGATCTTGTTCTCTTCCGGTAAATTATTTCCGGAGAATGAAAAATAACCGGTTGAATCCGGAATTGTTTTGGTGATGATCTGTTCGGGGTGCACTCCGGATATTTTCCGGTAGTCCTCTACTACCGAAAGATACACTTCACCGGTCCAGCTGTCTTTATCGACATAGCCCGAAAAAGAATACTGCCCTTTACATATAAAGGATAACAGCCCAATGGAAATGCATAGAAAGAGATGGTATTTTTTCATAAAACAGAATGCTAATATAAAGACAATGATTTTGGAAACCAACACTTGTAACAAAAGCAAAAAGCAAAGACCTATAAGTAAACTATTAATCGTAAATTTGCATCTATGAGTATTTGGAGAGTATTGCTTTCTATTTTGTTTCCACCACTGGCAGTAATTGATAAAGGCTGTGGTTCTATCTTAATTGTATTGATATTAACTATTTGCGGGTGGATCCCAGGCGTTATCGCAGCGTTGATAATTCTTAATAATCCGGAGAAATAATGATATTAAAAAAAGCTTTTTTTGGCATTTTCCTGGCGATCTTTTTAACAAGCTGCCAGTTTACCGAGACATTGGTCCTTAATGAAGATGGTAGCGGAAAGATGTCACTGGAAATGGATATGAATGAAATGATGGCATTTGGTGCCGGAATGGGAGATTCAATTGCTACAAAGATCGATACCATTATTTCAATGAAACAATTTCTTATCGAAAAAAAGGATAGTATTTCACAATTACCTGAAAAGCAGCAAGAGAAGCTCAAAAAATTAGAGAATTTCAATATTCATACTGTTATGAATACCGAATCCGGTGAAATGTTATTCAATGTTTTTACAGATTTTAAGAAAGTTGATGAAGCAAATGAACTTTTCAACGGGTTTAGTGAAACGTCCAAACTTATGCCCCGAATGGGGAACGATATGAAGATCGAAAAAGACGAGTCCTCTGATGATATCATAGGGGTTTCTTATAGCTTCAAAAAAGGAAAATTTAAAAGGGACGCCTATATTAAAGATAAAGAAAAACACCTGCAACAGGTAGACAGCCTGAAAGGTTCTGAGGCTTTTATGGGTAGTATGATGTATACCTTGAAATACACGTTCCCAAAAAGGATCGTAAAATCCTCAATAGAAGATGCCCGGTATTCCCTGGACGGAAGAACGATCGAAGTTGAAAGAAGTTTTATAGAATATTTTAAGAACCCTGATGTATTGGACCTTCAGGTAGAAATAGAAAAATAACAATTGAATAAAACTGTCGAAATACAAGATCTGGGCCTTAAGGACTATAAAGAGACCTGGGACTACCAGGAAGAACTTTTTAAAGAGATCCTGGATATTAAGATCAGGAACAGGAGGGAAGAAAGCCACCTTGAAACTCCAAATTACTTCTTATTTGTAGAGCACCCTCATGTATATACACTAGGTAAAAGCGGGGATGTTTCCAATCTTTTGATCTCTGAAGATAAACTTGCAGAGATCGATGCCACTTTCTACAAAATAAACAGGGGAGGCGATATCACTTACCATGGCCCGGGGCAGATCGTTGGCTATCCTATTGTCGATCTAGAAAACTACTTCACCGATATCCATAAGTACCTTCGGTTCCTTGAAGAAATGGTGATCCTTACTTTAGCCGAATATGGCTTAAAAGCGGAGCGCTCAAAAGGAGAAACAGGAGTCTGGCTGGATGTAGGGACTCCCTTTGCCAGAAAGATATGTGCTATGGGTGTACGTGCCAGTCGCTGGGTAACCATGCACGGCTTTGCATTGAATGTAAATGCAAATCTGGGTTATTTTGACCATATGATCCCTTGCGGTATTAAAGGGAAGGCAGTTACTTCTTTAAATGTAGAAATGGGAAAGGCTGAAGTTTCCGTAGAAGAAGTAAAAGAAAAATTGCTAAAACATTTTGCACAGCTTTTTGAAGCCGAATTGAAATTAAATGATACACTAACCCTAAAATAGATCTAAATGAAGATTAAAACCACACTTATTTTCTTTTTGTGTTTTACTACTTTGATGGTTGCTCAAAAGAAGCAGTTCACTATAGAGACAAAAACGGGAGAAACCTATGTTGTAAAAAAATATACTTCCAAAAAAGATAAGATATCGTTTAAAGGCAAAGAAGGCAAGAAAACCATTTCCTATCAGGATATAGATAAGATACTGGCTACCGGTAAAAAAGAGAAAGATAATTATACACTTAAGTATATTAAGTTCTCAGATGATAACGGCGATTTAATGACAGAACTGGTAACCGGGGAAGTGTCCCTGTATTTGCGTACGGTCATGGTTGTTACCGGTTCCGGAATGTACGGCCCCACCACATCTACTGCCAGAAATTATTATACATTAAGAAAAGGCGAACCTGTAGCAACAGAAATAAAATCGAATAACATCTTTAAGAACTTTAAAAAAGATGCCAGTTATTTCTTTTCAGATTGTAAAGGCCTGGTATCCAAGATCGAAAATAAAGAGTTCCGTCGTAAAGATATTGCAGAAATAGTGACCTATTACAACACAAGTTGTACAGGTGCAAAATAGCCGGAGTGTTTTACAAATAAAAAACCGCCCTTACGAATTCGTAAGGGCGGTTTTGTTGACAGTCTATCGTACTATTTGCTAAAATTGGAGAGGACGCTACTTCCCGTTAGCTTTCCCCTTTTATTATAATCCTCACTTTTAACAACACCAACACCTTCTGCGATCCATTGTTTTGAACTTCTGCTGTGAGTACCCATGGTTTTCATGACCATGGTCTGACTGATCACATAACAGTTAAAAGTTCCGGCAGGAGTGGTAAGGGTTTCTGTTCCAATTACTTTTCTATCTATAATGGAGGTGTTCATATTCAAATTCATACCCTCGATGCTTATCTTTATATTCATCGTAGCATTGGGTAAACTCTGGCCTACCGAGAGGTTATTGGGTAAATTCAGGTTGGTTCCGGTGACTTCCCGCTTCATACCTTTGTATTGTTCTAACATTTGCGGACGCATTAGAGACCTGAAGTCCATGGATACAATTCCATCTTGACATGTAACTTCATATTCAGATCCGGAAAGCGTATTCCCCTTGTCGTCTATTAACTTATATGCCATTGTAGCCTTATCTGTATCTCCGGAAGAACTCACATTTTTAATATGATATTCTACCATGCCACTTTTGTTCCCTTTGCCGTCATAAAGAGATAGTTGAGATGTGGCACCTTCCGAAAAAGGATAAAATTTACTGCAATTGTATTGTCCCATGACCGGGCCGGCAAATAGACAGAATGTAATTAAGCTAAGAGCAATTTTTTTCATGATACGTTATTTTTAGATTTGTTACTACTGTTCATTTCTTAAAGGTTGTTTGCTTGATGACCTTATTTTTATGCGTTATCTTTAAAGTGTACACTCCTTTGGACAAATGGTTTATATTAAGATAGATCTGCTTAAACGGTTCTATCTCAAGAGCCCCGGAATACACTTTACGTTTTTTTTTCATGATTGGGGAATCAATTTTGCTGAGGTAAAAGTAAGCTCACGTAAAGTGGAAGGCTGGTAGTATTGTAACCAATAGTATAATATATGTAACACCCTTTATTTTAAGGTTTTTATGAAGAAAATATATGGATGGGTTGTATTACGAATTGTATTCTGTGGGAGTGCAGCCAAACTCTTGTTTAAAACATTTGGCAAAATAGGAAGGGTCATTAAATCCGGCCATATATCCAATTTCTGAAATAGGTGCTTTGTTTTTTTTGAGAAGGTTTGCAGCAAATTTTAAACGTTGTGACCTGAGGAACTCACTTGCGGTTTGTCCTGTAATAGCCTTTAATTTTCTATGGAGCTGCATACGGCTAACCCCCATTTCTATACTAAAGCTATCTGCTGAAAAATTTGGCTCTACCAGGTGTTCGTCTATCACTTTTTGAAGGCGTTCCAGGAATTTCTCATCAGCAGATGAAATAGCAATATCCTTGGGTAATAAAACAACTTCCTGAGAGAAACGTTGCTGAATTTTCCTCCTGTTCTCTAGTAAGTTGTTGATAGTAGCTTTTAGAAATTGCGAGCCAAAAGGCTTTGTAATGTACACGTCTGCACCGGTATGTATTCCTTGTAGCTTGTCTTTGTCTTCGGTCTTTGCTGTTAACAGTGCAACCGGAATGTGCGAAGTAAGCTCGTTGTCTTTTAGCTTTTTAGTGAGGGAAAAACCATCTTCATAAGGCATCATGACATCACTGATAATAATATCCGGAATAGACTCTAATGCCTTCTCAAGCCCCTCTTTTCCGTCTTCAGCTGTGTGTATCTTATATTCAGTTTCAAAGATAGAGGTGATATAGTCCCTAATATCTGCATTGTCATCTATAATTAAAAGAACAGGTGCATCTTCTTCGGTAGTAATTATAGTACTTTCAGTATTTTCTTCGGAAAAAGAAGTAGCGGGACCTTCATCTTCCTGAAGTGAAGCAGAAAGTACTTCCGAAGCATCAAAATCTTCTTCGGTAATTGGAATTCTAACGGTAAAGCTTGTATTTCCTTCTTTTTCACTCTCAACATCGATACTGCCTTTGTGCAATTCAACCAATTCCTTGGTGAGTGCCAATCCAATACCCGTACCTACATTTTGAGCCCCGGTCTGATAAAAACGAGTAAAGATATTCTGGCGTTCCACCGGGTTGAGGTAGGCTCCCGAATTAATAACGATGAACTGGTAATCTGTTCCATCCCGTTCCCCTACAAGTTCAATGGTTCCATGTTCGGGAGTAAATTTAACGGCATTTCCTATTAAATTGAATAGTATCTTTTCCATTGCGTCACGGTCAAACCACTCTTTGGTATCCTTGTCTTTAAGGTGTATGGTATAATCAATTTGTTTTTCCTGGCTGCTAAAAGAAAATGCTTCGGCCTGGCTTGCGATAAACCTGGAAAGATTACCCGGCTGTACCTGAAGTTTAAAATTTCCACTTTCCAGTTTTGAAAGTGCCAGTAATTGTTCTACAAGATATTCTAAGCGCTTTGTGTTACGCTGTGCATATAAAAGGTTTTTGCGCTGGCTCCTGGAAAGACTGTCTGTAGCCAGTTGATCTTCAAGAGGTCCTTTTATAAGGGTCAACGGGGTTCTGAATTCATGGGATATATTGGCGAAGAAGGTAGATTTTGCTTTGTCAACCTCTTTAAGTTTTTGATTTATTTTTTGACGATTTCTATACTGAAAAAAGAAAAATAACCCTATCAGGCCTGTTAATATAAGTACACCCAACAGAATGTTCTTTTGGTTTTTCTTTTGTTCCCGTACCAACTCATTTTGTGACGTAAGCAATTCTATCTCCCTGTCCCTGCTTTCCGTTTGGTAAATAGCTTCTATTTCCTTTATTTTTTCGGCGCTTTGTATTTTTTGAAGGGAATCTTTAATATGAGTAGCCTTTTCACTATACGAAAATGCCTCCTTGAAGTCTCCCTTTAAAGCATAGCTTTTTGCAAGCAGACTATTGGTTTCCTGTGTTACCAGGCTATTTTGACTATCGGTATTTAAACTTTCAGCCTCCTGAAGATATGCAATTGCAATGTCGGGCTCTTCTTTTTTTATGGATAGCCTGGCCAGTTCCAGAGCATTTAAGGAAGCTTCATAGTTTCTTTGATATTTCTTGTGGATGGATAAGCCTTCTTTAAAATAGGCTTCACCTTCCAAAAGTTGATTGTTTTTTACCTTGACCTGCCCTAAATAGGTGCTGATCTCTGCGACATTTCGCTCATCTTGAATGCCGGAAAAGAAATTATAACTTAAGGTAAGCAGGCTATCGGCTTTTTCCAGGTCGTTCTTATAAAAATAAACACGCCCCAGATTTATGTGAGTTGTGTTAAGGTAATAAGATACATCTCCCGGAATTTTTTTGAATTCATCATTTGCCTTAATATAATAATCTTCGGAAGCATCATAATTCTCTAAATCCAGGTAGATACTTCCAAGATTCTGATATGAAGCGGCAATAACATCGGGACGCAAAGGTTCTGCTTTGTGAACAGAGTCTACAACCAAAAGCATTCTAATGGCCTCCTGGAGCTTATTCTGTCTTGAATAGGCAGTGGATAAAGCAATATGAGAATCTGCAAATACCAGGTTATTGGGGTCGTCAAAGCTGTACGTACTTTCAATTGCTTTCTCACAGGCATCTATGGAAGCTTCCATTTCACCCATCAAATAATACGTTCTGCACAGGCTGTTATAGGCTCTTGCCATTCCAATTCTATGATCTATGGTCCTGGAAAGTGTAAGCGCTTCTTTAAAGTAATATATGGCAGAGTCATTTTGCTGTACTCGCTTATGGCATTGTCCAATAAGATAGTCTGCATCTGCGATCCCTATTCCATACATCCTTTGAACGGTTAATGCCTTTATTTTTCTGGAATAGTAAAAAGCACTATCCGGATAGGGATTAATATGCTGCGCCAGTTTAATTCGGTAGGAAGCAATGACAAGAGAATCTTCTTTAGAAATTGTTGAAACATATTCACCATTTTCTTGAGCATAGAAAAATGGCGATAGTAACAAGGCTAAAAGGAATATTACTCTTTTCATTACAAGATATTGCAGATGATTAAAGATAATCAATTATATGCAAATCAGCTTGTTACTAAATTTGTAGGAAAAAACTACGTTATAATGATTTATTGGATCTGGTACAGCAATACTTCTTTTTCCGAACCTTTTACAACCAGGTTCACTCTTTTTTTATTGGAAGCGTTTCCTATATCGACTGAAGAAGTTCCATATACCGGAAACCCCTGTAATAAAGCTCCGGAAGCATTAAATATATAGACCTTATTCTCCTGGATTTCCGTTACTGAAATGTATGTGTTTCTATTAACGTTAAATACCTTTGGAGAGGTATAGATCCCATAAGGGAGCTCCGTGAGCTTCCCATTGATGCGTAGTAAATTATCATCTAATGTGGCTTTGGTATTTCCTTTAATTGTAAAATAATAACTATTGGAAACATTTAATTTCTGCGAGGCTATTTTTCCGTTTTGAGAGATACTTTTTTTAATATGATCTTTTGTGATCACCACAAATTGATTGGATTCTTCAGCAACAGGAATCTCAGAGAACTGAAAAGATTCCGACACGTTTACACGTGTTTTCCCTACTCTGCTCAAGATATTCAATGTACCGTCACTTTCGGCAATTAACAGATAATCTTTGTTCTCCATACGTAAGTGTTGTGGCGGCAGTACAATATCAGATCTTGTTTTTTTGAAAGTAAATCCGGTTACAATCTTTCCTTTGCTGTTATACATAAAAACTTCTTTGCCCTGAGTTATTACAAATCTATATTTACGATTGTTGTCATAATCAAAAACCGAAAGGGGCTGTGTGATATCATCTCTAAACTTTAGAGGAAAAGGAGCTACCGGTTTTCCGTTGCGATCCAGGATATGAAAGGTGTTCTTTGTAGTGAATGCCAATTGTTTTTTACCGTTACGCAGCAGGTCCACGGCATGGACCTTTCCTAAGATAGGACTCTCCAGGTTCTTGGTCCAAAGCACTTTTCCACTTTCGGAAATTAAATATAATTTATTGGTGATGTCCTGTACCACAATATCTTTGCCTCCGGTGCGGTGATTGCTAAATAGTTGTGGGTCTCCCAACATTTCATTGTCCAAATTCAAGCTGAATCGCTGTGAAATTCCTCCGGGGCTTAAGATACCTTTTGAAGCTTCTTTACAGACCATGTTCACATGCGCAAAATCGCGGTCGTGACTAAATTGAAGCGCGGCAAACGGATATTTTTTTAAAGAAACATTTTCCAGCTGAGAAACGGTTTCAGAAGTAAAAAAGTTTGAAATTCCCTTTAAAATAGCATCATTCATCTTATAGATCAATAAAGACGAAGAAGTACTTAATTGAGAAGAAGCATCTTCAAAATACAAAGCTTTAGATAAACAACTATTATTTTTGTAAGCCGTAATTATTTGTTCGGCACTTGAAATGGTTTCTGTGAAAACAAAGAAATCATCCAGCTGGAATGTATACTCCGGGGCCGTTGAAGGAACCAATGGAGAAAATACTTCAGTGAATAAACCGGATGCATTGAATGTACTAATGGTAACTTCCCTGAAAGCGTTGTTTTCAGATACATATTTTAATAAGCTTTCTTTGGTAAGCATGGGGTCAATACTTTTTAAAATAATGACATTTCCTTCTTTTAACTGAATGGAACCAACCTCATTGACAGATTCAAACAAAGGATCAAAAACACTATCTGACACTTCATCTTTTCGAAAATCCTGAAGGTTCTTTTGAAGCTTTTCAGGATTATTGAATGTAAATGATACGGCTCCTAGTGCCTCATTGGGTATCACTCGGGCAATTTCATTTTTTTGAGGGATCTGTCCTTCAAACACAGATAGTAATTGAGGAACACTATCCCTTGCCAGTACTACACCGGTGGCAGTAATGGCATCCGGAAGGATCTCGGTCTCCAGGGCCATCCAGGAGGCAAAATTTGTAGTGATCGAGTCGGAAAAGGTTACCGCAGTATTTTTTAGGATGGTTGTAAGGTCGCTTTCATTGTTAATAGTTGCAATTTTTTTAAATGTCGGGTCTTTTTCGGTCTTGCCTTCTAAGATCTGCTGTAAGACCAATTGTGAAGAGGACAGGATAAAGACACTGTCCTTTACCGCGGTAAAAGCGATCTGTTTGTCCGTGATGATACGCTGAAGCGATATTTTATCGTAGGCAAGCGTCTCGATGGTTTTATCCTTTATGGAATCTGTTTCAAACAGATTTGAAGATTCTCTCGTAATAAATGTGTATGCTGTGGTACTATCTGTTGGAGTATTCACACAAAGAATACCGGGCGAAGAAGGCTTTAGGTGCTTTAGGATAGCTGCTTTTTCTGAAAAAAAAGAATAGGGTTTTGTCTTATCGAAAGCCGATAAGAAACTATTGGTTTTTGTATCTCTCTGTAGGGTCTCAAAATTTGAAATTTTTAAAACCACCGAAGGGTTTTCAGGAATAAAATCTATTAACTCCCCCTTTTTTGAAGTAGCATTCTCACAAGCCCAAAACAGAATTATGACTGCAAACCCAACAATTTTTTTTAGCAGTGTCATAGATACAAAAATAGGAAGGAATTATCCCAATTTTGGCTTCATTAAAGATTGTTTATTGACGTGTTTTCAACAAGGTCATAAATCGAGTTTCAACTGTTCCGGAAGCAGTCTGAAACTTTTTCGATGATAGGGCGTAGGGCCATATTTTTTTATGGCTTCACGATGTTCGGCTGTGGGATAGCCTTTGTTTTGTTTCCAGTTATAGGCAGGAAACTCTTCGTGTAAACTGGCCATAAAAGCATCGCGATATGTTTTTGCCAGAACAGATGCCGCAGCAATATGTAAATACTTACCATCACCCTTTACAACACATTCATAAGGAATTTTGGCATAAGGCTTAAACCTATTTCCATCGATCGCGATAAATTGTGGCTGTTTGGAAAGCTGGTCTATGGAACGATGCATTCCCAATATGGAAGCATTGAGAATATTAATTTGATCGATCTCATCCATCATTACATGCGCTACCCCAAAAGAAAGGGCTTCGGCTTCTATAATTTCTTTTAATGCCAGGCGTTTTTTTTCTGAAAGCTGCTTAGAATCTGTTAAAAAAGGATGGCTAAAATCATCCGGGAGGATCACTGCAGCAGCAGTGACAGGGCCTGCAAGACAACCGCGCCCGGCTTCATCTGTTCCGCATTCTACCAGATCTGAATGAATTTTTAGTTGTAACATGGAAAATTAAAAATAAGGAATTCCGTTTAAAAATATACCTTTGCGGTGTAAGATCATAACAAATGAAAAAAACACTTTTGCTACTTCTTTTTTTGTGTGCTACGGCATTGGTGTTTTCACAAAATGATCCTTCTAAAAAAGTAAAAAAACCTCCTATTGATCTATACAAGATCATTTCGGCAGATAATGATACTACGTATGTAGATACGACGCTTTCCATACAAAAGGAATATAAGTTCAATTATTTACGCAAGGATGCCTTTGAGCTACTTCCTTTTTCAAATGTGGGTCAAACCTATAATTCATTAGTATACAGTTTTGATAAGTTAAACCTTCTGCCGCTTTTTGCCGCACAATCACACCATTTCAATTATCTCGATACCGAAGATATGAAATATTACCGGGTGCCAACCCCGTGGACGGATATCTATTTTAAAACAGCCTTCGAGCAAGGACAGCAACTGGATGCTTTTTTTACGGTAAACACTTCGGAACAATTTAATTTTTCGTTGGCCTATAAAGGAATTCGCTCTTTAGGGAATTACCAGAATATCTTAACAAGTACAGGAAACTTCCGATTTACCACCAACTACCACACAAAGAACAAACGATATAAGATCAAGGCTCACGTAGCTGCACAGGATATTTTAAATGAAGAAAATGGGGGGCTGACAACAAATTCTATTGAATTATTTACAAATGACGACCCTGAATTTGAAGACAGGGGAACATTGGACGTAAACTTTGAAGACGGAGAGAACAAACTGGAAGGCCTTCGGTTTTATGGAGATCACGAATACGAATTGATCAGTAAGAAGGATAGTTTGAACTATGCGGTTGTGACAATAGGAAACAGTCTTAGCTACGAAGATAAATTCTACCAGTACAAGCAAAGTTCTGCTTATACCGGTTTTGGTGATTCGTATGAATCTTCAGACCTGAAAACAAAAACCAAACTGGAAGACTTTCGGGCCAAGGCATATGCCAGATTCGATAATTCAATTTTAGGGAGTATTACAGGTTTTGTAGGGTATACGGATTATAACTATGGTTACAATTCGGTTTTAATTCTGGATAACGGGAGGATTACCAACAGGATACAGGGAAATATGGTGCAGGCAGGAGCAGCTTACAAAAAGAAGTATCGTGGGTTTGAGCTTTCGGGAAAAGGAGCGATCAATGTCTCCGGGGATCTGGATGGAAACTTTTTGAACGCGGCGGCATCTTTTACACTGGATGAAGATAATAAGGCAAAAGCTTCTGTTACGGTACATTCTGTAGCACCTAATTTCAATTTTTTACTGAACCAGAGTGATTATGTGAATTACAATTGGGAAAACAGTTTTGAGAATGTAAAGACGCAAGAACTTAAGTTTGAACTCAGGTCGAAGAAGTTATTGGATGCTACAGTGAGTTACACAGGGATCGATGATTATACGTATTTCACTATTAAAGAAAATGATTCAACACCTACACCGCACCAATATGGAGACCGTGTGGACTATTTAAAAGTAAAGGTCGAAAAAGAGATCCGCTACGGGAAGTTTGCCTTAATGAACACTGTGTTGTTTCAGCAAGCGGTAAGTGGCGAAGAAGTATTCAATGTCCCTCAAATAGTGACACGGAACTCTTTATACTATCAGGACCATTGGTTTAAAAGGGCCCTTTATTTGCAGACCGGGGTGAATTTTAAATATTTCACTTCTTATAATATGAATGCATACGACCCGGTATTGGCAGAGTTTTATGTGCAAAACGACCAGGAGCTGGGTGGCTTCCCTTTAATAGATATCTTCTTTAATGCGAAGATCAGGCAAACGCGGATCTATTTTAAGTACGAACACATCAATTCACTGTTTGCCTCTAAGAACGAATATTTTTCAGCGCCCGGATATCCTTACCGGGACGCGGTGATCCGTTTTGGATTGGTGTGGGATTTCTTCTTATAAAAAAACCCGGTACTTGGCCGGGTCAATATGTGGTTAACGAAGTCTAAACCTAAAAAGATTCCTCATCTTCACTCGGAACGACAAAATGCTAATCTCTCAATAAGCCTCTGGAAATAACGATCTTTTGGATCTCGCTGGTTCCTTCGTAGATCTGTGTGATCTTTGCATCGCGCATTAGGCGTTCCACATGGTATTCTTTTACATAACCGTTTCCACCATGCACCTGCACAGCTTCCACAGTTACATCCATAGCAACCTGTGATGCATATAATTTTGCCATCGCACCGCTCATGTCATAATTATTCCCGTTGTCTTTATCCCAGGCAGCTTTCATGATCAAATGTCTTGCTGCAGTGATGGAAGTATGCATGTCGGCTAGTTTAAAAGCAATAGCCTGATGGTTACAAATTTCGGTTCCAAAAGCTTTACGTACCTTAGAGTATTCACGTGCCAGTTCATAGGCACCGGATGCAATTCCCAAAGCCTGGGCAGCAATACCAATACGTCCGCCACTTAATGTTTTCATGGCAAATTTAAATCCGAAGCCATCTTCACCAATTCTATTTTCTTTAGGAACCTTCACGTCATTAAAGATCAATGAATGCGTATCACTTCCACGGATTCCCAGCTTATCTTCTTTAGGTCCAATTTCAAACCCATCCCAGCCTTTTTCTACAATTAAGGCATTAATACCTTTATGGCCTTTTTCTTTATCTGTCTGTGCTATGACCAGGTAATAATCTGCAGTTCCTCCATTGGTGATCCAGTTTTTAGTACCGTTCAACACATAATGGTCCCCCTTATCAATAGCAGTGGTCCTTTGTGAAGTGGCATCACTTCCTGCTTCCGGTTCACTTAAACAGAAAGCACCGATACTTGCTCCGGTTGCAAGCCTGGTCAAATATTTTTGTTTTTGTTCTTCAGTCCCATATGCTTGTAGACCATAGCATACCAAAGAGTTGTTCACAGACATTACAACAGAAGCAGAAGCGTCTATTTTGCTTATCTCTTCCATAGCCAGTACATACGAAGTGGTATCCATACCGCCACCGCCGTATTGTGGGTCTACCATCATTCCCAGAAAACCTAATTCCCCCATTTTTTTAACCTGCTCATGTGGGAATTTTTGATGTGTATCGCGCTCGATCACACCGGGTAATAACTCTGTTTTTGCAAAATCACGCGCTGCATCGCGTATCATTAAATGTTCTTCGGAAAGACTGAAATCCATAGTATTAAACGAATTATTGATTGTTCAAAAAAGTGATGCAAAGATACTTGATTACTACCATATTTTCAATAAATCGTGTTAATTTTACGAAAATGAAAAAGAAACAATATCATGTGATAGGAGTAATGAGTGGTACCTCACTTGATGGTATCGATATAGCTGAACTTAATTTTATAGTTTCCGAAGCAGGCGAATGGGAATTCAGGATCTTACAGGCAGAAACAATTCCGTATTCCAAAGACTGGAAGACAACTTTGCAAGAAGCCATTTCTTTTTCGGAAGATGCATTGCAAGACCTTAACGAACGATACACGGACTACCTTTCAGAAGTTATTTCGACCTATATTACCAGGTATGATATTAAAAACCTCGATGCGGTCTGTAGTCACGGACATACCATTTTGCACCAACCGGAAAAGGGGATCACGTTACAGATCGGTAACCTTCCGAAGCTTGCTCATCTAGTACAACAAACGGTAGTATGTGATTTTAGGGTACAGGACGTAGCTCTTGGTGGACAGGGAGCGCCACTTGTTCCTATTGGTGACAGACTTCTTTTTAGCGAATATGACTATTGTTTGAACCTGGGAGGTTTTGCAAATTGCTCTTTTGAAAAGAACGGTAACAGAATTGCATACGATATCTGTCCGGTTAATATTGTACTTAACAAATATGCGGAACAGTTGGGAAAGCCCTTTGACAAAGGCGGTAATTTGGCAAAGAAGGGAACGCTAAACGTATCCTTACTGGACCAATTGAACGATTTGGAATTTTATAAAGAAAAAGCTCCAAAATCATTGGGATTGGAGTGGGTACAGCAATACATCTTTACACTATTGGATGCATTCAAGATCTCTCCGGAAGATAAATTACGGACCTTCACCGAGCATATTGCCATGCAAATTGGAAGACAGTTTCAAAACGGAGCCTCTGTTCTGGTAACAGGAGGAGGTACATATAACGATCATATGATCTCGCGAATACGATCTTATAGAGAAGCAGACCTGGTAATTCCTTCGCATGAGATCATTGAATATAAAGAAGCATTGATCTTCGGATTGTTAGGTGTTTTAAAACTCCGAAATGAAGTGAATTGCCTGGCGAGTGTGACGGGTGCTAAAAAAGATCATTCGGGAGGAGTACTGTTCCATAATTAAAAAAGCGTACCTGACAAAGTACGCTTTTTTAACTTAAGGCTTATAGCGATCTGTTATTGAACCACGATCTTTTCTGTGTGATCATTTCCAAAACTATCCGTTAACCTCAAAAAGTAAATACCAGCAGGCTGATGTATATCCAAATAGATCCGGTTGCTGATATTTGGCAATACGGTTTTTAAAACCTGCTGCCCTGATATTGTAATGAGTTCGTATTCTCGGATCATTGTTTTACCACTGTTTATGTTGATACTGTTTTGAGCCGGATTTGGATAAATTGAAATAGCAACATCTGTAAACTGATCAACTCCCAATGTAGCATCATAAGCATCCTGCAATGCATCAATGGGTTCAAAAACATCTGTTGTGATCCAAACGTTGAGGTCCAGGGACAGGTTTCCATAAGAACTATCGGTATCTGTTGGATCTGCTACTCTAATGAATGCAGATGCAGAACTTACCCCATCAGAAAGACAACGGGAATCTGCGCCGGGCCTTTTTGCTCCCTGTAGTGCACCCATGAGCTTGTCAGCCAGGGTTCCTGTCGTATTTAGAAAGCCTGTTTCCATATCATTTACAACATCTTCCGAGATCAGGATGTTTCCGGCTATAGCATAATTGGGGCCCGTAATATGAATGAATTCCGCAAAACAACTTGGGCCTGTGAATGCGGCACTTCGTGGAGAACCACCATTAAGGTCCACTATGTTGTATTGGCGGGCAGAAGGATCCCCGTTTACATCATTCGCCTGTAACCAATCGATGATCTCTTGCGGAGAATCTCCGGCCTCCATACGGGTCCTAGCATTTGCCTGGTTGGTAGGGCTCCAGAAAGATTGCGTGTGTATGGCACCTACACCTAATACGATATCACTGATCGCCAAAGCTCCGTCTTCAGCTGCAATACAGGTGGCTCCCGCACTACCTATTTCACCGGTGGCAGGATCTACTGCAACTATCGAAAATGTGTGTTGCGCAAATAGAATGGAACAGTTAAAGAATACTATGGAAAATAATAGTATTTGTAGGTTTAGTTTTACTTTCATGATCTGGGTTTTAGATATTTTTTTGTTTATGGTATAACAATTAACTTGTGGTAAACCCTACTTACTTAAGTAAATTATTGATGACAGCTTTTTAGAAGAGAAAGTGGGCTTGGTTAATTTTAAACTTGAATTAATAGGGTCTTTTTACGAAACCCGAAAGTCATTTAATATCTATTTGGTGACAATTTTTCCAAGGAAAAAGCTCTTGGAATTGTTTAACAGAAAGGCAAAGAAAACTCCCTGAGCCACTCCTAGTTCCTTTTTGCTTAAAACAATTTTGTCGTTTCCACTTAATAGATTAATCTTTAACAAGACTTTCCCACTCGAGTCTGTTACCAGTAAACTTGAATGGCGGTTAATGTTATTTTTAAACTCTATTGTTGTATAGTCTGTGAATGGATTAGGGTAAATAGCAGCATTGGCTTTGTCAAATTCATCTATCCCTGCCGTAGGCGAGATATTCTCAAAGTAAATAAGGTCCCCCGATGCATTGCCAACCAGCAGGTCATGATCACTATCACTGTCAAGATCTCCGAAGTAAGGCTTGGCATCTTGTGCGACACTTTCAAGATTGAATGGATTTGTGCCTACATAATTGAAAGCAGGGATTTCCAATGTTCCGGTATTTTCAAAATAGCTCAGGTTACCAGGTTGCTGATTTCCAACAAGAACATCAAGGTCATTGTCATTGTCCAGATCTATCAATGCCGGAGCAGACCGCTCGCCTACATCCTGTAAACCAAAGGGATTAACAACAGCAGCAGCAAATGCAGGAGCATTACTATTCCCGGTGTTTTCATAAAAATAAATATTACCGTCTGATGCCCCTACAAACAAGTCCATATCATCGTCATTATCGATATCGGCCATATAAGGTTTAACAATGCCGATCGGACTGATAATCAAAAAAGGATTTACGACCGCCGGGCCGTATGATGCATTAGTAGCATTTCCGGTGTTTTCGAAATACCTGAGTCCACTGTCACTTCCTGCTAAAATATCAAAATCATCATCGCCGTCAAGATCTACAAGAAAAGGAGTTGAATTACCACTCAGGCTACTAATACCAAAAGGATTTGCTTGATATACTCCATAGGATGGAGCCACTACAGAGCCATTATTCGGGTAGAAACCAAAGGCTCCGTTTTCCTGCCCGGTAAATAGGTCAAGGTCACCATCCATATCTATATCTGCAAAAGCTGGGCTTACCCGGGCCCCTTGCTGGGATAAGGAAAAAGGGTTGGTAAGGGGAGATGCAAAATCTTGTGCCGGAAGAAATGAAACCCCATAAACTAAGCACAGGATAAAGCAGCAAACTGATTTCATAATGTATTGCTTTAAATCGTAACCTGTTGATACTAAGGTACAAAAAATATAATTAGAAATATTCACCATTATAATAATGTAAAATTTCCCAAAACTAGTTACTACCCTTTTCCATTTTTTTATATTTGTTGCTTTAACTTACCAATTAATGAAGGAACTACTTACCAAGTACGAAAACAAAGATCCCGAAATAGTTTTTCATTGGAATGACCCCGAAACAGAAGCCGAAGGCTGGACGGTCATCAATTCACTTCGCGGCGGTGCCGCAGGAGGGGGTACGCGTATGCGTAAGGGATTGGATATGAATGAAGTATTATCACTCGCCAAAACCATGGAAGTGAAATTTACCATTTCCGGCCCTGCTATCGGAGGCGCCAAATCCGGAATTAATTTCGACCCGCTCGATCCCCGTAAAAAAGGGGTACTCGAACGCTGGTACAAAGCTGTTTCTCCATTGTTAAAAGCGTATTATGGTACCGGAGGCGATCTAAATGTAGATGAAATTCACGAAGTGATTCCCATTACCGAACAAAGTGGCGTCTGGCATCCGCAGGAAGGAGTGTTCAACGGACATTTTTCACCTACCGAAGCAGATAAGATCAATCGCATTGGTCAACTGCGTCATGGAGTGATCAAGGTATTGGAGAATGCTAAGTACTCTCCGGATATTACCCGAAAAATAACGGTTGCCGATATGATCACCGGGTATGGTGTTGCCGAGGCGGTACGCCATTATTATGATATTTATGGCGGGAATGTAGAAGGAAAGCGTACGGTAGTACAAGGTTTTGGGAATGTAGGAGCTGCCGCAGCCTATTATCTGGCACAGATGGGAGCAAGGATCATAGGAATTATCGACAGGACCGGAGGGATCATTAACGAAGAAGGTTTCTCGTTCGAAGAGATGAAACAATTATTTCTTCAAAAAGATGGAAATAAACTAAAGGCAGATAATATGCTGTCTTTTGAAGTGATCAACGAAAAGATCTGGACCATGCAGTGTGAGATCTTTGCGCCATGTGCCGCATCAAGGTTGATCACCAAAGAACAAATAACCTCTATGATCGATACCGGGCTGGAAGTAATAAGCTGTGGTGCAAATGTACCCTTTGCCGATAAGGAAATATTTTTTGGGCCTATCATGGAATATACAGACGATCGTGTAAGTCTTATTCCCGACTTTATAAGTAATTGCGGAATGGCGAGGGTGTTTGCTTATTTTATGGAACGCAAAGTACAGATGACAGATGATGCCATCTTTAGTGATACGTCCATGACCATTAAGAATGCCATTAGAAATACCTTTGATAATAACAGTACAAAAACAAACATTAGTAGGACCGCTTTTGAAATTGCACTAAATGAGCTAATTTAGAAGCTTCGACTAAAGAATCTCTCAATATATGGAATCAATCATTATTTTAATTTTTATTATCGGATATCTCTCCATTACGTTGGAGCACCCCTTAAAATTAGACAAGACCGTACCCGCTTTGATTATGGCAGCCTTAATATGGGCGGTACTGGCGGTAGGGTTTTATAGTGGTTGGTTTGATGTGATCAATACCGAAGAGCAAGCATTCAATTTTCTGAAAGGAGGAGAACATGCCGAAGAAGGCTTCAATGGGACCTTACTGCATCATTTAGGGAAAACAGCAGAGATTCTCATTTTTCTTATTGGTGCCATGACCATTGTAGAGATCATAGACCTGCATCGCGGTTTCGAAGTACTTAAAGGAGTAGTTAAAACCCGTAGTAAACGTAAATTGCTGTGGATCATAGGAATACTTGCATTTATACTTTCTGCAATCATCGATAATCTTACCGCAACTATTGTATTGGTGACGCTGTTGCGTAAACTAATTCATAAAAAAGGAGATCGTTTGTGGTATGCCGCAATGGTAGTAATTGCAGCCAATGCAGGGGGTGCCTGGTCTCCAATTGGAGACGTGACCACAACAATGCTTTGGATCGCAAACAAAGTGACTGCTTTGGGCCTCATAGAATTTGTAGTGCTTCCTTCTATTGTATGTTTTGTAATTCCGTTCTTTGTAGCAAGTTATTTAAAACCTTTTAGAGGGCAGATTGAGGTAGATGCTACGGAAGATATGGAAGCGGAGCGGCTGTTAAGTAGCAGGACGATGCTTTTTTTAGGACTGGGAATGATCGTTTCGGTACCTGTTTTTAAAACACTAACACATTTACCGCCCTATATGGGGATGATGCTGGCCCTGGGGGTAGTTTGGCTGGTCTCGGAATATATACACCCCGAAGAGGACTTCAGTAAAGAACGCCGTCATCTGTATTCGGCACATAAGGCCCTGTCACGTATCGAAATATCCAGTATTCTCTTTTTCCTCGGAATATTAATGGCGGTAGCCGGATTGGAAAGTCTGGTATACGGAGTAGTACACGGAGAAGAAGTGGGAACGCTTCGATATCTCGCTGAAGTATTACAGGCCGCAATTCCAAATCAGGATATTGTTGTGATGCTCTTAGGGGTACTATCTGCAATTATCGATAATGTACCGTTGGTTGCTGCATCCATTGGGATGTATGAATCACCAACAGATTCTGTTCTATGGCATTTTATAGCATATTCTGCCGGAACCGGAGGAAGTATGTTGATCATCGGCTCTGCTGCAGGAGTAGCTGCTATGGGAATGGAAAGAATCGACTTTATCTGGTACCTAAAAAAGGTAGCTTGGTTGGCTTTCATTGGCTTTGCAGCTGGAGCAGCGGTATTTCTCTTGTTCGAAAGAGTTTTATTTGCCCATTAACAATTTCTGGTAACGAATCTCGTTATTCATGTAAATCAAAAATAATCTATGCTTAACTTCTTAATTCAAGAAGGTGTTGATCCGGCATTACAGGACCTGGAACCTGAAACGACCGAAAAGACACTTTCGATCATGGAATTACTAATGAACGGTGGCCTGGGAGGTCAAATCATTATTGGTGTTCTTTTCGTACTTCTGTTTGTAGCTGTCTATATCTATTTTGAAAGGCTATTTGCAATTAAAGCGGCCTCCAAAATGGACAGAAATTTTATGAATCAGATCCGGGACAATGTGGCCGGTGGGAACATTCAGGCTGCAAGAGTGCTGTGTGCGCAGCAGAACAGCCCGGTTTCCCGCCTCACCGAAAAAGGAATTTCCCGTATTGGAAGTCCGTTAGAGGACATTAATACGGCAATTGAAAATGCCGGCCGCCTGGAAGTATATAAACTGGAGAAAAATGTAAGCATTTTGGCTACCATTGCCGGGGCTGCTCCCATGATCGGTTTCCTGGGAACCGTAATTGGTATGGTTTTGGCATTCCATCAATTGGCTACCAGTAGCGGACAGGCAGAAATGGGAAGTCTGGCAGAAGGTATCTATACAGCAATGACAACCACAGTTGCAGGTTTAATTGTAGGTATTATTGCATATATGGGGTACAACCATTTAGTAGTAAGAACAGATAAGGTTGTGCATCAAATGGAAGCTACGGCAGTAGACTTTTTGGACCTTTTAAATGAACCGGCGTAATGAATTTACGAGGAAGAAATAAAATAAGCCCGGAGTTTAGTATGAGCTCCATGACAGATATTGTATTCCTGTTGTTGGTGTTCTTCCTGCTCACCTCTCCGGCGATCACACCGGATGCTTTGGACCTTATTTTGCCAAAAGCAAAGGGAAAAAGTACGAATGTTCAAAAAGCATCCGTTAGTATTACAAAGGACGGAGCCTATTATGTAAATAAGGAAAGGGTTTCAGAATATACAATAGAAAAGGAATTGAAGACCGCATTATCCGGACAGGAAGAACCCACGATCATTTTACGGGCAGAAGAAGGAGTACCTATTGAAGATGCGGTTTTTGTCATGGACATAGCCAATAAAAACGATTATAAGGTAGTCCTGGCAGTACGGCCCAATTAGGATCCGGGCGTTCCCTTTTCCTAACTGGAAAAGGTCAGGCTTTCGTTGCTACATGGTAGCTTAACTCGATCCTTAACGCAAAAGAAGATGAGTCTTTTAGATACCAAACATAAAAAAAAGAGTATGACCATCACGGTAATTTTACACGTGATCATACTCATTTTGTTGTTTTATGTAGGGATGACCTATTTGGACCCGCCACCCGAAAGCGGTATCGCCGTTAATTTTGGTACTACAGATACGGGCTCCGGGAATATTCAGCCCACAGAAGCCATTAAATCGGCACCCAAACAATCCGAACCCGAACCGGTAACTCAACCCAAGTCCGAGATCAAAGAAGAAGTGGTTACCCAGGATAGTGAGGACGCCCCGGTGATCAAAAAAGAAGAGACCAAAAAAGAACAGAAAGAAACCCCTGTAAAGGAAAAACCCAAAAAGGACCCTCCTAAAAAACCGGACCCCAAACCCGATAAGTCTACCAGCGATGCACTTTCCAGTCTTATCAACGGACCCAAAAGTGATGGTGTTGCCAAGGGCGGAGAAGGAAATGACGATACCCCCGGAGATAAAGGAAATCCAAACGGGGACCCTAATGCGCAAAGCTATTACGGCACCGGAAAAGGCCTTGACGGGGACGGTAACTATTTGTTAGGCGGACGAAAAGCACTTAACAAAGAGAAATTCGTTCAGGATTGTAATGAAGCCGGGACCGTAGTGGTTAGTATAGAAGTGGACCGCAATGGTAAAGTGATAAGTGCAACCGCAGGGGTACGTGGTACTACCAATAATTCAAGATGCCTTTTAGAGCCGGCAAAGCGTGCCGCACTGGCAACCCGTTTTAACAGCGATGATAAAGCTCCTGCAAAACAGATTGGGAAGATCATCTACCGCTTCAGACTTTCCGAATAGTATTTCGTGATATTTCCAACCTAATTTTTCAGTATCTTTAGCTCCCAAAAAAACAGATGCTATGATACGCTATATTATCCTTTGCCTGTTCGTTCTTTCAGTAACAGGCTGCAACCACCCTTCAGAAAAAGAAATACCTCAAAATTCCGAAGAGAAAATTGAAAAACGTCCCCACGACCTTATGTTCATGCAACGTGCCTATCCAACCGGTGAACTAAAGACCGATGCTTACGCGAAAGCAATTCAGTGGAAAAAGAACGAAGCAAAACGTAACAATGTCGCGGTCTGGGAATTTTCGGGCCCAACCAATGTTGGCGGTAGGATTAGCGATATCGAAATTCCATCCACCCAGGGGCAAACCTATTATGTAGGTGCCGCTTCGGGAGGGATCTTCAAGACCATAGATGCGGGAGCCAGTTGGACCCCGATCTTTGACAGTGAGGAAGTACTGTCTATTGGAGATATCGAGATCTCAAAGAACAATAATGACCTTATCTGGGTTGGAACCGGAGAAGTAAACGCCGGTGGCGGCTCTCTGGCCTATGACGGAAACGGAATGTATAAAAGTACAGATGCCGGACTTACCTGGGAAAGTAAAGGACTGCCGGATGTGGGAAGCATTGGGAAGGTACTGGTCGATCCTAATGATGACAATACTGTTTTTGTAGGTGCGATGGGCCCCCTTTTCAGAAATGACAGCAATAGGGGAGTATACCGGTCTACGGACGGAGGTGATACCTGGGAGCAAAAACTGTTTGTAAGTGACTCTACCGGAGTGATCGATATGGTGATCCATCCAAACAATAGCGATATAGTATACGCGGCGAGTTGGGAGCGTATCCGCAGGCCCAACAGAAGGCAATACGGAGGCGAAACCTCACGGATCTACCGTTCTACGGATGGTGGTGATAACTGGGCAGAACTAACCGTTGGTTTGCCAAGTGCCCCTTCGGAAAAAGGACGTATAAGTATTGATATTGCTCAATCCAATCCGGATGTATTGTATGCAAGATATGCAGATGCAAACGGAAGCATCCAGGGAGTGTACCGTACGGCTAACGGAGGTGATTCCTGGACACAGGTGAATTCAAGTCAGTTGACCAATGTAGGATTTCACTGGTGGTTTGGAGGTGTCTTTGTGGACCCAACCGATGAGAACACCCTTTACAATGTAGACTTTGTAGTAGAGAAATCTACAGATGGCGGAAACAACTGGTTCACTGCCTTTCCGAATGTACATGTAGATCAGCATGCAATGGCCTTTAATGCCATGGTTCCCGGAGGTGTGCTTCTTGGGAATGACGGCGGACTTTATAAAAGTACCAACGACGGAGTTTCTTCTACCAAAGATGTTTCTTTACCGATCACACAATTCTATGAAGTGCATGTAGATGCTCAAAATGCCAATAAATTCTATGGCGGGTCACAAGACAACAGTATCATCCGTACTACCACAGGAGGCTTAGCTGATTGGTCCTATGTATATGGAGGAGATGGCTTCCAGGCTATCGTGGACCCTACAGATACCAATGTTATTTACGGAATGTCACAAAATGGGAATATGGGTAAATCCATTAACAATGGTGCAAGCTTTGACCAGGTGGCCGGTGGATTTGGCCGTAATAACTGGAACACACCTATCGCTTTGGATCCGTTCAATCCGCAGACCGTATATTATTCGGGGCACCAGTTGTACCGTTCTACAGACGGAGCTGCAAACTGGAATTCCATAAGTCCGGACCTGACAAATGGCTCGGGAGGAGGAAACCTAACCTTTGGAACCATCACCTGTATTAGTGTATCTCCTATACATACGGATACTATCTATGTGGGAACAGACGACGGGAACGTTTGGGTGACACAGGATGGAGGAACCAACTGGACAAAGATATCAGATTCCCTGCCTAACCGTTGGGTAACCGGAGTACTGGCATCACGGGACGATATCAATGGGGTATATGTGACCTTCTCCGGGTACCGTTATGGTACAGACGACGGGCATGTGTACAGAAGTTTGAACAACGGTACTTCCTGGACCAATATATCCAATAACCTTCCGGATATTCCCATCAATGATATTGAAAAGGATGTGAATGGAAACCTGTACCTGGCAACCGATATTGGAGTGATGGCTTCCGGTAACGAAGGCTTTTCATGGGAAGTGATGGGAGACAATATGCCTGCCGTGGTGGTGACCGATCTGCATATCCATGAAGGAACACAATTCATCTATGCGGGAACCTACGGACGTTCCAGTTATAAACTGAATTTAAATGATGTACTACTGGGAACCGAAGAAACTGCATTTAACGCTGAGGTTGTACTGCATCCTAATCCGGCTTCGGAATATGTAAAAATAGCATTGCCGGAAACTTCAGTAAACACAACGATTGCAATCTATGACCAATTGGGAAGACAGGTCCTTCAGCAACATTTTTCAGAAACAAGAGGAGAGCTTCAGATCGCTGTGGATGCGATTCCGCAGGGCGTGTATTTTGTAAAAGTGAAGCAGGGAAATAAACAAACCACTAAAAAGTTACTTGTAAGGTAAACAAATAAATTTTCAGGTATCAACTATTCAGAAACCATAACATGGTTGTTTGCGCAACTACCCATGTACCAGCGTGTGGGGAAGCAAGCGTATAAGGCCAACCTGGACAATACCATAAAGCTTGCCGGCTATTTGGGGAACCCCGAAGAGCATTTTAAAAGCATCCATGTGGCAGGGACCAATGGGAAAGGATCCTGCAGCCATATGCTGGCTTCGGTTTTGCAGGAAGCAGGCTATAAGGTTGGGTTGTATACCTCGCCCCATTTAAAGGATTTCAGGGAACGCATCAGGATCAACGGAAAGCCCATTTCCAAACGAAGTGTTTCCGGTTTTGTATCCAGACACAAAGCTTTTTTCGAAGCCAATGAACTGTCTTTTTTTGAAATGACCGTGGGACTGGCCTTTGATCATTTTAAGAAAGAAAAGGTAGATATCGCTGTTGTGGAAGTAGGGCTGGGAGGCAGGCTGGACAGTACCAATATCATTAGTCCGGAAGTGGGGGTCATTACCAATATCGGACTCGACCACACGCAATTCTTAGGAACCACTTTAACCGAAATTGCTATAGAAAAAGCCGGAATCATAAAACCGGGTATTCCGGTGGTAATAGGGGAGACCCAAGCTGAAACCCGATCTATATTTGAGAAGATCGCTAAAGAAAGGGGAGCGCCCATTTATTTTGCTGAAGCGGAAATAGTTGCGGAGTATAAAACAGATCTGTTGGGAAGTTACCAGCAGAAGAATAAGAGAACCGTTTTGGCTGCTTTACAGGTCTTGAAAAAGATAGGCTGGAAGCTACCGGAAGCTGCCATTGAGAACGGATTGCAAAAAGTAGTTGCAAATACGGGGCTGTTGGGACGTTGGCAGGTATTGGGTGAGAAACCGAAGATAATCTGTGATACGGCACATAACCGTGAAGGGTTGACGATGGTACTGGAGCAATTACAAAACGAACCCTTTGAGAAATTGCATGTGGTCTTAGGCATGGTGAACGATAAGGAAGTAAGCAATATACTATCGTTATTTCCCAAAGAAGCCACCTATTATTTTTGCAGGCCGGATGTACCCAGGGGACTTTCGGAAGGAATTTTAGCAGAAAAAGCAGCCTTGTCCGGACTAAAAGGAGAGGTGTACAAAACAGTTAAATTGGCGTACCGGGCAGCGGTAAAAAATGCGTCGAAGAACGACTTAATTTACGTGGGAGGAAGCACGTTTGTAGTGGCTGAAGTTTTATAACATTTTTTGAATTATTTGTTTGTGTTATATAAAAACTAGCTTATATTTGCATCCGCTAACTGCAAGGGCGCGTAGCTCAGTTGGTTCAGAGCACTTGGTTTACACCCAAGGGGTCAGGGGTTCGAATCCCTTCGCGCCCACAAAAAATCCCGAAAGTACTTTCGGGATTTTTTATTTTGTATATATTTATTCGGGAATTTAGGGTCATTAACTCAGTTGGTTCAGAGTGTTACCTTGACAGGGTAGAAGTCACTGGTTCGAATCCAGTATGACCCACATCAAGCACCATCCCGGCGCAATTGCGCCGGGATTTTTATTTTGCATAACCCCAAGCGTTGCTTGAGGGTTAAAGGAAAATAAAAATACTGTAATACGCATAGGCGTATTAGGGATGGTATTTGCAGTAGCGGGTTTACTCTGGATCACGCGAGTAATCCAGTACAGAGAGTTTTAAAGGAAAATAAAATATTGTAATACGCATAGGCGTATTAGGGATGGTATTTGCAGTAGCGGGTTTATTCTGGATCACGGCAGTAATCCAGTGCAGAGAGATTTAAAGAAAAATAAAAATCCTTATGAGCGGAAGCTCATTGGGATGGTATTTGCAGTAGCGGGTTTGTTCTGGATCACGGCAGTAATCCAGTGCAGAGAGTTTTTAAAGGAAAATAAAAATACTGTAATACGCATAGGCGTATTAGGGATGGTATTTGCAGTAGTGGGTTTACTCTGGATCACGCCAGTAATTCAGTACAAAGAGTTTTTAAAGGAAAATTAAAACCCTTATGAGCAAAAGCTCATTGGGATGGTATTTGCAGGGGTAATTTTTGAAATCATGAATCCACCAAACTCATACCACTCAAAAGCTCCACAACTTAATTCACTTTTTCCTCCTTTGGGCGACAGGATACAATTTTACTTTTACATCTTGCAGTTCACTTTTTAATTTCTTGTTGGCTTGCTCTATAAGCTCGTTTTGTAGTTTTATGATCCTTAGCAGGTCGTGTATGGCCTCCAGGTTTGCCAGTTGTGCGTACACCAATTCTTGTAGATCGGCTTTGGTATATCTTTTGCTCATGAATGTGTTGTTAAGTTCAAAAAAGGTCTTTATCAATTAAAAATATGCTATAAAAGCACTACAAGTTACTAAAAAATTATAAAAAGAATATTAAAAAGCATAAAATAATGCTTAATAATACTTTATTGTTTTAATATCTTAGTGTGTCTCATAACTCCCCGTATGAAAAAAAGAATGTATAACAGGATCAAAGCGGTTCTTGCTGAAAAGGACAGAACCAATAATTGGCTCGCTGAAAAACTTAGTATGAATCGGACAACGGTTTCCAAATGGTGCAGGAACGAAATGCAACCGAGAATAGAAACGCTTTTTCAAATTGCCGAAACCTTAGAGGTAGATGTAAGGGAGTTGCTTGTATCTACTCAATAGATCAATTGCTTTATTGGTCCTTTAAAAATAATTACATTGGATAAGGATGCAAAAGTTTAATGAAAACCATCACCAGTATACTTATTTAGTGGCATAATGATGTATAATACATCAGTATATCCTAGTTGTGTGCAATTATGAAAAACTAACAAACTTTAAAAAATGAACGTAACAGATTTACTAAAAAAAGCAACAAAAAATATTACAATTATTGGAGTTTGTGGAATTTCAGACGAAATTGTCAAATTCTTGAATGAAAAAGATGAGCAATTATCTATCACAATTCTATGCGAATCTGATAACTACATTTTTAATAAAGCTATTCTTTCCGATAATAATCATTCACAGCAAAGAATATCATTCTCAGATTATAGATTTGAGCTTAATAGAATCACGAGTGAGTTAGCTGATAAATATTCTAATGACGATAGTGTTGAAATCAAAATATCATATGTCGAAATACCTAAAAGAACTATAATTGTTGACTCTCAATTCTACACAAGTGAATGGGTAATTGTGCCTGATACAGAATATAAGCTTGTGGATAAAAATTCTGAACTAGAATTAAGTATTAACAACTATGTCACATTATTAAACGAAAAAGAAGTTGGACAAAAATTTTTAGCACCTTATAAAAACGAAAAAGGAAAAATTATTGAAACAATTGAACTTTTTGATGAAGATAGGATTAGACGTGGAGTTTTTCCAAGAAGTGCTTTTTATGATACAGACTTTATTAAACTTGTTGTTTGGGTTTATATTTTCGACAGAAAAGGACGACTATTAATTCACAAGCGAGCCGACAATGCAAAAGACAACAGAAGTATGTGGGACAAATCTGTTGGAGGACACGCTGATTACTTAAATGATATTGATACTTCTAAAACTGTACCTAGAGAGGTAATAGAGGAATTAGTGACTGATGAAAATGTTGGTTCAACTTTTATTAAAACAAATGATGATGATGTTATATTTCTTGGAGAATGGCGTCCTGATAAAAGAATATCAAATCCATTCAAAGAGATAGAAAATTATAAAAATAATTGGGTTTATTTTCGTATGCCTAAGTATGAACGAACATCTTCCCCAAGAATACTTCCTGATGGTACACAAAAAAATAATGAGGTTATTGCAGATACATATCTCTTTTTGTTATCTGATGATATAGATTCTGACAAAATCTCTGAGTTTAAAAATTCCAGTTACAAACTTCTTTATCCTAGAGAAGTTAAAAATGCAATAGAAAATAGTAAATCTGGAAAAGAAGATTTGAATTTTGATGGTCTCGAAGATTTAAAATTTTCACCCGACTTAAACTATACTTTTAATAGTAAGCTTCGTTATGAATTGGAACAATTCTCAAATTATATAAAGGCTTACTTTAATGGGTAGAATAATTACACTAACAGGTCCTTCTCAATCAGGCAAAAGCACAGCAAAAGATTTCTTCCTTAAACACAGTCATAAAGAGGGAGAAGAAGATGGATGGTACTACCCTATATCGATTCCTAAATATAATACTAGAAAACCAAGAAAAGACGACAAGCCCGATGAAGTAATTAGTAGAAAGGTATTACCGAAAAAATGCGATTTAGTATATCAACAATATGATGTTCGCTATGGTTTTTCATCAAAAGATTTATTAAAAAAATTACAAGAAGGTTTTATCTGTCTTATCGTAATCAACGATGTCAGAACGATTAGTGAAGTGAAAAGAATTTTTGGTAAACTATGCAAGTCTATCTATCTACATCGACAAGCTATATCAAAAGCTGACTTCATTGCAGAAGCAAAAAAAAGAGGGAACAACGATGATAAAATGATTGAAAAGCGCATAAAGAAGGCAGAAGCTATTTATCGTATTTATATTGAAAATATAGACTTATTTGATAATGTGCTTTTAAATTCTAGTAATGAAGAGAACTTAGAGGCACAAATAATTAAAGTTATTGAATCTCTTAACATTAAAAATCAACACTATTTCAAGTGAAAAGCAAATCAAAAATAGTTATTGTGGTTGGAACGCCTGGTTCTGGTAAAGACATCTTAATACAAGCTGTTAATGATATGGGTTCTTTTCACGCTGTTATAGTACCTAAACACACATCAAGAAAAAGAGAAAGTGATGATGGGAATGAAATGATTTGCTGTGATGATAAAGATTACGATTTAAAAAATTGTGATATCATTTATGACAATTATGGGACAAAATATGGAGTAAAGTCTAAAAAGTTGTGGGAAGGTGTGAAAAATGAAACTATACAAGTTGTAGTCATTAGTAATATAAAAGCTATAAATCAAATTATTTCAATTTTTCAAAAAAATGTAATTGTTGTCTTCGTTCATTCAGATATGAATAAGGAAGAATATAGAAAAGAACAATTGGCTTTAGGTAAATCAGAAGAGTACATAAACAGTAGATTTGGAAAGTTTGAAAAGGCTTATGGAATTTATAGAGAAAACTTTAATCTTTTTAATCACGTTTTAATTTTCTCTAATTCACCAGAAGATTTATTTGACCAATTATTTAGATTATTTAATTATTATCAAAACTAAAAATGGAAAAATTTCAAAACATAAAAAGGTTATTTGAAAAAATAAGAAGTTCACCAGAATTGACTGCTATTGCAGAAGATAAAAGGATACCAATTCTTTTAAATATTATGGAACCAACTTTTGGGCCAATATTTGATTCTCTGGTTTTGGGAAACGTAAGAGACAAAAGTTTAGCGGACAAATTCCAAGCAATAGAAGAAAATCTTGAAAGCAATCTTTCCGAGGATGATGGAATTCAACTTTTAGATATAATTGCTGATAATAGAGAAATTTTATTTACTTCGATTGCCAATGTAGAATCATTGATGGATGAACATAATGAACTAAAGAAATTAGTTTCTACTTATCTTGCAATTCCTAGTGACCAAGAAGAAACATTTATACCTTCGTCATCATTTAAATTTGTAGTAATAGCTGGTGCTTCGGGAACTGGTAAAGATGTACAGTTAGAATTATTGCACAAACATCAATTTAAAAATTACAGGCACAACGATATACTCACCAAATTTTCAACTCGAAAACCGAGAAATCAAGACTCAGATTATTATGAATTTATAAAAAAAGCTGAGTTTTTGAAAATGAAAGAGAATGGCGATATACTATTTCCATACGACAAGCGAAATTATTTTTACGGTTTTGATAAAGTCCAATTTGTGGATGAGGCGACTGGGAGCAATCTTTTATTTTCAATATTCACAGAATTTGAGATGGCACAAACGGCAAAAGCTTTCTTAACTGAATTAGGTATAAATAATCAATTTATTCTATTCAATGCATCAGAAAACGTGCTAAGGAGAAGAGCTTGGCATAGGAACTTTAGTGTTGCAGAAGTAAAGAGGAGAATAACATCAATTCAAAAAGATATTCAGTTTATTGAACAGAACAAAGCATCATTAGAATCAATATACGATTTTGTAGAGGTTGGAGATGATAAGTCTATAAACGAAATTCATAAAACTCTAATTGAAATAATCGATAAATAACTGCACACAACAATGTGTATAAGTAATAGCGGTTTAAGTGATAAAACGGAAGTATAAACATAAAACAAGGGTAAATAGTAATCTGTATAGTTAGTGTGTAGAAATTTACTACTACACATAGCTGGGATCTTTGTGAAACATTAAAACTCAAACTCACGAATTAAAGAATGGACTTAAAAAAAACTCGAATTGAGGGGATGAAAATCTTCAAAGTAAGTCCTGAAGTTATGAATAGCGAAAGTGAGGAAACGAAAAATATTGTAAAACAGGCATTAAAAGAGAAACCTCTAAAAATTTGGGAAAGAGAATTAAAGCAACATAAATCAAATCTGTTTATGTCAAATGAAGAAGGTGATGTTTTTCAAGCAACTACCTTTGTTCATAAAAAGAAAATATTCGCTGGGATTGCTCCAAACTTGATTCAAGCATATTTTGATATGGCTTATGAGCAAATTCAATGGACTAATAAATATGCTGATACATTCCATTACATTGCATCCGAAAAATTTGACCGAATAAAGTTTATTGACACGCCAATATTCAACAGATTCATTCAATATAGAATTAGCTCAATAATATTTTTACACTTATCAGTCGAGGCTTTTATAAATTATATCATTCCTGACAATTTTATCTACTGCAAAACTGAAAAATCAAACTCGAATAAATTCCAAGAACAGATAACAAAACTCAATAAAGAAAATATTGAGCGTTGGGTTAGTTTCAAAGAAAAAATAGAAGAAGTAATTCCGCAACTACCCAACAATGCCTTTGACATAAAAAAGAATAGTGATATAATTGGACGAATTCTTGAGATTGAAAACATACGGAATGAAATTATTCATTTAAAGAGCAAAGATTCAAATTCAAATATGCACTATGAAAAGGTGTTTAATTTTGTTGCATCTAAAGACTTAAGCAAATATTTATTTTCAGTAAAAAAGCTTATAAATATTTTACAAAAGGATTATATAAAAATTGATAAGATTCAAGAAGACAATAACACAAAAGAAATATATATTGAAAAGGCTGAACATCTTCACATTGGAGTATATTTTGAGGTCATTAAACAAAAAGAAAAACGAATTACAATTTTTATTGACAAATGGAGAGGACTTACTAAAGAAAGTGAGTATTTAAAGGTTGTATTATCTTATCTGAAATTAATGGAAGATATGAATTTGATAATGGACTATTTGATAAGTGAAGAAAAAAAGAAATTCAAAATAGAGATATTTAAGAATGATGAACAAATAAAGTAACTACCTCAACAACGTGTATAAGTAATCAGCCCGACAGAGTTGTTCTGGCGGTTTTGGTTTGTATTTGCTAAATTAGTTATTGAAACACGCAACGAAATTATATACTAGACCGTTATACTTAATTTACCAAAATGCGAATAATCGAGATAAACGGAAATAAATTTTCAAATATGAAAGGTTTTTATCGAGAAATAGAATCGAAAATGACCTTTGGGCTGAATTGGAAAATTGAACGGAATCTCAATGCATTTAATGATGTTTTTTATGGGGGATTTGGTGTTCACGATGTTGACGAAAAATATATTTTAAAATGGCATCAAAGTGAAAAAAGTAAATATGAACTAAAATATTATGACCAAATAATTGAAATAATTAAAGAACACGAGAATATAGAATTACAATTGACATAAATGCTCTTCTGGAAAATTGAAAATAGAATTGAACCCAAACGGGATTTTTACTCAAAAATTAAAGAGTATTACATTGGAATTTCTGACAATCAGATTCCGACTGAATTACTTAATGAAATAATTTCAAAAGTAACAGACGAAATATATTGTAATTATAAACGATTTTGGAAGCAATATCCAAAATCACGAAAAAGATATTCGACTTTAAAAATTGAGGATATTGAACATACTTTTATTCATTATTTGATAACTGACTTTTTTGAAAAAAGGAAATTAGCAGAATCTCGGAATTTTTCAAAGATTCTGTTTAAAATGAATGACAAGGAATTTGACAAGTATTTAGATCAAAAAGATTGGTATGAAACGAAATAAAAACTAAGTATAACAATGGCCTTAAGTAACCAACCCTACAGAGCCGTTCTAGCGGGTTGCAGGATTCCTTTTAGTTCGTTTTCTTTTGCTAAATTAGTCCTAGTCAATGCTACTAACCATATACGAACATGTTGTGGTGCATTTTGACAAACCGCTCGAATAAAACAAATTTCTCTTTCAAATTCTAAAAAAATTATTACTTTTGTATCTAAATGGATACACTTTTAAATGATTATTACCGAAAAAACATCTGAGTTTGATAAGTGGATTAGAAAGCTAAAAGATATTCGGGCAAAATCTAAAATTCTTTTCCGAATTCAGAAACTTGAAACGGATGAACATTTCGGAGATTGTAAACCTATAGGAGACGGAATAAGTGAAATGCGAATTAATTATGCTAAAGGCTACCGGGTATATTTTAAGGAAAAAGACAATAAAATTGTTATTCTTCTAATTGGTGGAGATAAATCAACTCAACAAAAAGATATCGAGAAAGCGAAGAAAATTTGGGACAGAATAAAAAATGATTGATATGACAACAACAAAATTTGACATAGCAGACTATTTGGACAACGAAGAAATGATAGCTGAATATCTAAATACTGTTCTCGAAGATGGAGACAGCTCTGATTTGATAATTGCAATCGGACATATAGCAAAATCTATCGGAATGACTAAAATTGCCGAAAAAACTGGAATGAGCAGAACAAGTCTTTATAAAGCATTATCCGACGGAGCAAAACCACAATTTGGAACAATAATAAAAGTGCTGAAAGCTATTGGCGGACAAATCAACGTGAAACCAATGTCAGCATAAAAAAACGGCACCACAACAATGGCAATAATTCATTACGGCTTTGTGCCATACCAAAATCATAGCCGGAACCGTTGGTAGTACAGAAAAGAATGAATAGATCAGTTGACAATTATTTTATTGAAGGCTGTGGACGTTGCCCACTTGGAGGCACTCCTGGCTGTAAAGTTCATAATTGGACCTCAGAATTAGAACTATTAAGAAAAATAGTTCTTGAATGCGGGTTGACAGAGGAATCTAAATGGGGTGCGCCCTGCTATACTTTTCAGAATAAAAATATACTTATGGTGAGCGCTTTAAAAGAATATTGCTGTATCAGCTTTTTTAAAGGTTCCTTGTTAAGTGATGATAAAGACCTTTTGGTGAAACCCGGACCGAATTCACAAGCAGCAAGGCTTTTTAAGTTTATAAATAGTAATGAAATAATAAAGATCGAAAGTGATATAAAAGCATACATCTTTGAATCTATTGAGGTAGAAAAAGCGGGTTTAAATGTCACATTTAAGAAGAACCCAGAACCCATTCCTGAGGAACTGGAAACGAAATTTGAAGAAGACCCTGTTTTGAAAAACGCTTTTGAGGCCTTAACTCCCGGAAGGCAGAGAGGTTACATTCTTCATTTTTCTCAACCCAAACAAGCAAAGACAAGGGTCTCGAGGATTGAAAAGTGTATGCCTATGATCTTATCCGGGATAGGATTGCATGATAAGTACAGATCCATGAAAAAATAAACTGCCGCCAACACTATATATAAAAAACACTCAAGATTTGTCTATCTTTGAGTTCTCCCTGCTTTTATAGTGTGGTACATTTTACCAGAATGAACCGAAACCGAAAAACTAACTAAAACTGAATTAAAATTTTAATGGATTTAGCAAGACACTGTGATTTGTGCGACCATCAAAAGATTAGCTTAAAATTAGGAACGACTTGCGGATTAACTGATCGAAAACCTGAATTTAATAGAACTTGTGCGAAAATTGAACTTAACGAAAAGTTTGAACATAAGCTGAAGTCTGTCAATATAGAATACCAAAATATTAAACGAAAAAAAATATTGACCTACACTTACTTTGCTGTTTTTCTTGCTATTGGAATTGCTGTAATTGTAGGCGGTTATTTACTGGGAAAATATGCTTTAGATAGTGGAGTGATCTCAACTGTACCTATAATAATTATGGGTGTTGGACTTGTGCCTCTCGGAATGGCATTTGGGACTTTAAATAAACACAGACAGGAAATTGAAGTCGCCAAAAGTAAAAAAGATAAAGTTGACGAAGTATTGAATGAATACAGAATTGAATATGTTATTAACATTGTGTTTGGAAAAGAAATTCATGGAACTCAAGAAGTTTATGCTGAATTAAAAACTAAAGGAATTAGTTAAAAAAAACCATAACAATGGCTATAAGTAATTGCTTCCTGTGAGACGCTACTGCTCATAACCGAGACTGTTAGGTGTTATTTTGATATAATTATGGAAAACAATAAATATTACGAAACAGCAAGTTCTCATTTCGTATCTAGATTCCAAATGAGAGATAATGTTTTACTGTTATACTTAGCTGCTGTCGGAGCAATATTCGGTGTAGCATTTGGATCTAAGAATAATTTCGAAGTGCTACTTACAATTCCGTATATTGCATTGGGGTGCTCTTATCTTATAGCGCATCATAATGTCATGCTCGGTGCTTTATTAAGCTATTTGAATAAAGTCAGTTCAATTGATAATAACAATGAAAGTTTTGAAAGGTCACAAGCACTTGATTCACGATTTAACAATGCTCTAAACTTACGTACATGGGGACAGATGATTATTCTATTATTACCAGCTTTAACAAGTCTATTACTTAATTATAAAATAATTCTTTGTGTACTATTTCCGGAAATCTTATTATTGGGTTTTGGATTAATATGTTTTATACTTGCTATTATTCTACTTTGGAGAATTCATAAAAAGCAGAAAAAATTGAAGCCGAGTTTGTTAAGCAACACCTAGCAACGGATATAACCCATTGTCAAATTTTGGCTAACTTTAAAATCTCCCCATTCAATAAAACTCACTCAAAACAGAAGAAACACTATTTAATGAAAACGAGACTTCCCTTTTTTATTTTTATTTTAGTAATACTTACTAGTTGTGACCCTGAAAATGATTTCTATATAAGTGGAAAAATATCTGACGGAGAGCTTAAAACCAAAATCATCAATGCGGATATTGAATTTATATGCTATACTAATAATATGGAATGGAATTTTGAAAAGTACATAACACAAACTAATAAAGACGGAATATTCAATGATACCATAGTCTCATTAAGGAGTTTTGATAGCATAAAAATCAAGATCAGCAAAAAAGGCTATTTGACAAAAGAAATAAAAACAGAAAGAAATGAATGGGAAATCACCCGTGGATTTATGAAAACGGAGTTCCATATTAATTATGAAAATATTGAACTGATAAAAAAATAACTATTGCTAACAACAACTATAGTAACTAGCCTTACAGAATGAAATCGAAACTAAATATTCATAATCTTTCAGTATTGTTTATAATAGTATTGGGATTGACTTCCTCAAACTGTAATTCTAGTAAAGAGATTACAAGTTTTGAAGAAGTTAAAGCTGGAAAGGAACTTGACCGAGCGATAGAAATCAATTTAACGGATTTTTTTCAGATTTGGATGTCTAATAATCCTCACTCTAAACTAGACCAAAATTGCTATGAATTATTTAAAGACGAATACTTTACATATTTTGGAGAAAATGAACTTAGAGGGTTAAATATTAAGAAAAAGCTATATAAGATAAAGAATGAAATTCTATCAAATGATTTTCGAAATTATAAAAAAGTGGATAGAATATTAATCAGACAAAAATTTTTAAATGAGATAGTACCTGAAAGTGACAGTTCTATTTACAAGGAATCTGAATGCTCATCAAGTTCAAGTAGCCCCAAATTTTCTTATAAATTAATAAGCAACAAGATAGAAACTACTTTAAAATGGAAATTCCGGTGCGATGGAAAAAAACTATTTGAGAATACCTATAAAGGTGTTTTTGACTTAAATAAAATGGAATTTGAAAAATAAAACTACAGGCAACAAAAGCTATAAGTAACCAGCTTGAAAGAGTCGTTCTGACAGGTTACTTGTTCTTACCCACTTCTGAAAATCCGTAAAGATTTTCATCTGATCTTTATTTGCTACCTTAGTTACTGAAACATGCAATGAGCTATACACGAATATGTTGGCAGGCATTGCAAAAAAGACTACGGATATTAAAAAATAATTATTTAAATGGCAAAAAATAAAACAACCGAAACGGAAGTCGATGTCTTTGATTTTATAGAATCATACGTAGAGAATGACCAAAAGAAGGCAGATAGCCATAAATTAATAGAATTAATGAGTGAATGGTCAGGTTTTGGTCCAAAAATGTGGGGACCAACAATTATTGGTTTTGGAAGCTATCACTATAAGTATGCCAGTGGTCATGAAGGAGATGCTCCTTTGCTAGGTTTTTCACCACGAAAAGCGCAGTTTTCGTTATACGTATACTCACAAACTGATACTAGTAAACGTATCCTGGAAGATTTTGGCAAATACAAAATGGGAAAGGCTTGCATTTATATTAAGAAGCTTTCTGATATAAATATTACAAAATTGGAAGAACTATGTTCAGAAACCATCGCATATCTCAATGAACACCATGAATGCGCTTGTAGAAATTAGCAACGACCCGCAACCACATATATAGTACATTGCTTGCTCTGTGCGTACTCGTTTTCTTTTATTAACTTACCTCCTGGCCAACGCAACTAACCATACACAAAACGTCATAGACAATACAATGAAAACGTTGATAGAAACAGAAAGGTTATTGTTAAGGGAAATTACCCTGGATGATAAAGAAGGAATGTTTAAGATGTATTCCGATCCGGCCGTACAAAAGTATACGGGGGAACCTCTGGTTGAATCTATAGAAGAAATGGAACGGGCAATAAAGTCAAGAATTAACAATTATGCGAAGTATGGATACGGAAGATGGGCCGCCTTTCTAAAAAAAGAGATGCAGTTTATTGGCTGGGCCGGTTTGGCATATCTCCCTGAATTTGATGAAATCGATCTGGGGTATAGATTCTTACCCAAATATTGGGGGATGGGTTTTGCAACAGAAGCATCTCATGCAGTTTTGAGATATGGATTTGATGTACTCAAATTGAAAAAGATCATTGCAATTGCAATGAAAGAAAATAAAGCATCGATAAGAGTGATGGAAAAAGTTGGGATGGAATTCGACAAATTTGCGCCTTACGACCCTGGAGGTGAAGATGTTGTCTGGTATTGGTGTGACCAAAAGCTTATAGCAAAAAATAAAGTACATTAACATGCTTTCTAAAAACGATCATTACATAAAATTAGATATGAAATATTTGTTCAATATAAGTATTACGGTATGGGTTCTTATCTGTATAACTTCTTGTAAGGATAATGACGATAAATCAATAGTATTAAAAGAACCAACAATAATCAATGTACTGAATGGACAATTGTCGACCAGCTCCATATTAATTGAAAATGGCTTTATAAAAGGAATAGGGGCTTACGACGAACTTGCTAAAAAAAGTTCGATAAGGGTAATAGATTGTAAGGGAAAATATGTGATCCCCGGCTTATTTGATATGCACATGCATATTGCAGAAGAAGAAAATATGGTTCCCGAGCTTGACAGATTGTTAAAGAATGGAATCACCGGAATCCGGGATATGGGCGGTATTGCAGACACAATTGCTCGTGCAAAAAAAATGATTCGCAACGGGAATATGCAAGGACCGGATATTTATTTTGCCGGTGTTACACTAGATGGCCCGCAAACCCAAGATCCGTTCCATTTTAAAGTGTATGATACTACCAACATAAAGACCCTGGCTGCCAACTTAAAAAGCCTGGGAGTGGACTTTTTCAAAGTGCACAATTACTTCCCAACTGATAAGTTAACTGAACTGAAGAAAGCCGGTAACGAATCAGGCCTAAAAATTGCAGGACATATTCCCGTGGGTATCGGACCAATGGAACTGGATTCTGTTGGAATCAAAAGTGTTGAACACATAAACTCTTTACTTAGCGGTATCGTCTTAAAGGAATCTAATGGTGTAAATAATCTTACAGAAGCATTAATAGCTTTAGATTCTACTTATATTTCCAAATTATCTGCATATTTCAGAAAAAATGATATTGCCCTGACACCAACATTGTATGCTATGGATGATATGTATTCTAATTTGGAAAACGAAGCTTCAAGAGCTGTGGGACTTCGTTTGATGACCCATTTTCATAACATTATTAAATGGATGGGTCAAAATGATGTGTTGTTATTGGCAGGGACCGATAGAGGCACATTCAACGACACCAATATTGATGAACTACAAGATGAATTGGTCATGATGGTTACATCTGGCCTGTCACCATTGGAAGCCTTAAGAACTGCAACTATAAATCCGGCAAAGTTTCTCGAAATTGATAAAGAATACGGTTCTGTAGAAAAAAATAAAAAGGCGAATCTCGTAATTTTGAATAGCAATCCTTTAAGTGATATATCCAATACGAAAGATATCAACTTTGTACTAAAAGATGGTGAGTTATTCAAAGAATCATAATAACTATAATCAAATTGAACAAAAAAAATAACTTATCGAATTATTACATCCTGAAAAGAGCTTTAGCCGGACTTTTGGATTATATATTATATTTCACTCTTTTTTATATTTCATGTGTCCTTTTTGGAGAAAAGCTACCTGGTGGAGGATTTACAGGGAACCATCTTTTCATTTTCTTTTTTGGTTTTTGGATTCTTTTAATGGTAGTTTCTGAAATGCTATTTGAAAGCACAATTGGAAATTTTTTGTTCGGATTAAAAGCTGTGAAGAAAAACGGAGAAAAAATGAATTTCTGGCAACCTTTGATTAGACATTGTGCCGACTTAATTGATATGTGGCCATTTGGTTTGGTTGGAATTCTGACAATTAAATTTACTAAAGACAATCAGCGTTTAGGAGATATGATAGCAGGAACAATAGTTGTTGAAAGGAATAAAGATGAAAAAGTTGCTTACAACAATATATAACGCTCGTTACTGCTAAGTTTCCTATGGTTCATTTTCTTTTATTACTTTAGTTGCCGGCAAACGTAACTACTTATAGCCGGGGCTGTTGTACATACTCAAAAATAAAAACATGAGAAAAGACCTTATTGTACTGTTAGTACTTCTTAGCTGTAATCTATCCTATAGCCAGGGGACGGTAGAAGCCGAATTTGATACCATATATAATTATGCGTTTGACGCATTAAAGGGAACACATACTAAAAAGATAGTGATAGATGAATCGCATAATACGATCTACTCACTGTCCTATGGTAAACAGACCGCCCGTGAAATGCTGCGAATTATGGAGGAAGACGGTTTTACGGTTCAATTCACCGACCGGAAACTTGATTCTACCAACCTTGCAAAAGCCAATCCCGATCTGTTAATTCTCCACGGCATGCCCAACGACAAGATCGAATTGACGAATGCAGGCAAAAAGGAAGTTATGTATAAGTCTCCACTGCTCGATGAAGAAGTAATGGGCATCACAAAATATGTGTATAATGGAGGGAGCCTGTTCTTATTTTTAAGTCACTTTCCGGGAGGGAGCGGTGCGTTACCGCTTTTGGAAGCTTTTAGTATTAAGTTTAGAGACGGCTATGCGTATCATCCAAATTTCCCCGGGCACAATTGCGGCCAGTGCAGCCACTTTATAATGACAGAAAAGAATAAGATGATCAATACGGATCATCCTGTATTAGCTACCAGGCTTTCTGAAGAAACGCTTCCCGGTACTATAAAGTTCTTATGTGGTGCAGCTATATTCAGAAATCCGGAGGACAATATCCTTTCCTTTCCGAACAATACAATTAATTTCACACCAACTACAGATGGAAGCATAGATGTTGAAGAAGATTCAGATTCGTACGCGGGTATGATCGGGTTTAACTTTGGTGACGGAAGGGTAATTGTTTGCACGGATCAGGGTATCTTCAGAAGTTTGGACCTGCTTATTGACGGTGAGAAGATCCCGGTGACCATACATGATCCCGAATGTGATAATGCAGGCCTGTTTTTGAACTCCATTAGATGGTTATCCAAATTGCAAAAATAACACTCATAATAAAGTAAAATATGGCAAATTATATAGATGGATTCGTACTTCCCATTCCGAGAGATGGCCTGATCGAGTACAAACGTGCAGCCGAAGTGGTTGCAGAGATCTGGAAGGAACATGGCGCACTTGCGTACCATGAGTATGTTGGTGATGATCTAAAATTGGAAGGCACGCGTTCTTTTTCTGAACTTGTAGATGCAGAAAAGGACGAAGCCATTGTATTTGGATGGGTTGTATTCGATTCGCGTGAGGCTCGTGACCTGGCTAATAAGAAGGTCGCAGCCGACCCAAGAATGGCAGGCTTAATTGATCCACTGACGGACCCTTCAAGGATGATTTTTGATGCCAAACGAATGTTTTATGGTGGATTCCAACAGCTTGTCCAATAAATAAATTTTCCTGCAATTGCCTTTAATCCCAACTGAGTGTATAGGTTTTATGAGGCATTACTGAAGTTTTAAATGTAATGAAGCTGCTTGTTTCTACTAAATAGATCAAATGCTTTATTGGTACTGTGTAAAAAATAATTACTTTCGGCATCGAAATAAAAGTTTAGTAAAGAAAATTCTTAGCAAGCCTATTTAGTGCAAAATCTTAAAATGAAATTTAACTATAGTACATACGTGTTATTCATATTGGTTTTAATAAGTTGCCAAAAGCAAGAAACAGAAATTAGGAATTATGGTTTTTCTAAAAAGGAAAATTCGAATCTAAATGTATCTGTTAAATTATTGGAATTTGAAAACTATGGAATGCTGATGGACCGAATTCGAGAAATTACTTGTAATGATAGTATTCCAAAAATCGCTATTGTAGAAAAAGACCTCAAGCGGAATATGTATCCAATTTCACATTGCGAACCAATGATCTTTGACCCGGATGAAAAACACTATGTTTCTTTTCATAAAGGTAAATTTTATAAAGATGACTTAGGTAAAGAAATTGGTACAGACTCTTTAAGTTGGATTTTAAAAAACGACTTTGAAGATTTTAAGGTAATTGACAAATCTGACGCTATTAAAAGCTATTTTATCATCATTCAATCTAATAGAAATGAAAAAGTTGACGGAATTGGAGAATTCTTAACCGACTTAACTCAAGAATTTGATAAATTAAAAACTGAATTGGAATTGAATATATCATTTTGGGAGATTGTGCCATATATACCACCAGAAATAAAAAATGAAATACAAACTGAATAAAAATAATGGTTAACAATGTGATAGTTCATTATTTCTGAATTTCTCCTGACATGCTTTCTTTTACTATTTCGGTTTCTAACCATTATAACTATTCATTACCGAACCGTTAGCCACAAGATCGGCTTCAGTAATTTCTATACAAATATTGGTAAAATGTATACATCTAAAAAATAGGTGGTTACTAATTTTACCACATGAAAATTATATCAAAACTTTATATGGCCCTATTGCTCTTTGGAGCGATAGTCATGCTAATTTGGGGTCTGGCCGGTTTCTTTGAATACTTCACAGGAATTACCCTTCTTATTGAACTACAGAACGCTGCTTACCCGGGGAGTGTGCAGTTTGTACATTGGTTGCTAATAACATTGACCGGGACATTTTTTTCCATAGGTTATTTTACAAAGTGGAAATGGACGCCATTTGTCGCAGTCTTGTTATTTTCTAACCTTGCTGTTTTATGCACTATTGAGACCTTT
Organism: Flavobacteriaceae bacterium; assembly: GCA_028284005.1. GTDB lineage: Bacteria > Bacteroidota > Bacteroidia > Flavobacteriales > Flavobacteriaceae > JANQOS01. The sequence continues at coordinate 109,598 of JANQSO010000001.1, forward strand.
GACTTTATGTCGGATCAATGGGGTTTTACACCTTATGTAATGGAGATGTTGTCTTATGTTGTGCATTCAGTATTTCTTTTGTTGTCACCTTTGTCCAGATCACGTTTTAAACATTTTCAATACGTATGAAAAGAGTACTTATAGCCGGAGCATCAGGAATGACAGGCAGCTTGATATTGGAGAGATGTTTGTCTTCATCAGAGGTTTACGAAGTTATTTCGTTAGCGAGAAAACGATCTTCTCAAACGCATCCAAAACTAAAAGAGGTCATAGTTTCCGACTTCAGGAATTACGAAGAAATTGGTAGCATGTTTGAGAATATCGATGCTGCCTTTTTTTGCATTGGTGTTTATACCGGGCAAGTTCCTGCCTCTAAATTCAAAGAGATTACAGTGGATTATGCAGTAAGTTTTGCTCAGGCTTTAAAGAAGAAAAGTCCGAATGCCAAATTATGCTTATTAAGCGGAGCCGGAGCTGACAGAACGGAAAAAAGCCGGGCAGCTTTTGCAAGATATAAAGGGATTGCTGAAAACAGAATCTCTGAACTGGGCTTAGAGTTCTATGCGTTTAGGCCTGGTTATATTTATCCGGTATCGCCACGGAAAGAACCTAATATCATGTATAAGATCTTACGAATAGCGTATCCGTTAATGAAACTCATGGGCCCGGATAGTAGCATTAGATCAACAGAGCTGGCACAAGGGATGTTTAATGTTGGATTAGAAGGTGCAGAGCTTGAAATTCTTGAGAATAAGGATATTTTGAACTATACATCCCATTAGGTGTTGGCCCTGTTAATTACTAAAAAAACAAACAATGAATAACAAGATCAATGAAAATGTGGAGGTGGAAAAAATCAAAGCCTCACATAGAGCAATTTACACAGATATTGAAATTAATGCTACGGCAGAACAGGTTTGGTCCGTTTTGACCGACACGGAATCGTATAAGGATTGGGCTACTTTTTTAGTGGATATTCAGGGAGAGATCAAAGATGGTAATAAGATCACTGTGGTCTTTCAGATCAACCCGGAGAAAGAAAAGCGCACGACGATCGACCATACCATTTCCGTAGTTGAAGGAACAGTATTTTACTGGGCAGAAAAAGGGCCCGGAGGCATTACGGATAATCATCACTTCAAAGTTGAACCTTTAAGTAACGGCAAAACCCGATTTATTCAATCTGATGAATTGAAGGGTGGCTTGACCTGGCTAATGGGCGGAAATTTATCAAAAATGTATGGTAAAGGCTATCAGGCCTTTAATCGTAAGCTGAAAACAGAGGTAGAGCAAAGATTTAAACAATAACGAATTAAAGATCTAAGTACGATGAACTTCAATTTAAAGGATATTCCTTCTCAAAAAGGGCGCATAGCAATTGTAACAGGAGCAAATAACGGTATTGGTTTTGAAACCGCTTTGGCAATGGCCGGCTATGGATTTAAAGTGGTTATGGCGTGTCGGAATTTAGAAAAGGCCCAAAAGGCCAAATCGGATATTTTGCAAAAAGCACCTCATGCAGATCTGGATATTATTCAGTTGGACTTGAGTGATCTGGACAGCGTTAGGACATTTGCCAAAAATTTCAAGGACAACTATACGAAACTGGATGTACTCATCAACAATGCAGGTGTATTGGTCTATTCGGGAAAAAAGAACAAAGCTGGAACAGAATTGCAATTTGCCACGAATCATTTGGGTCATTTTCTGCTAACCAATTTACTGTTTGAATTGATCCCGGATACTTCTGTCTCCCGAATTGTAGCTCTAAGTAGTTTGGCACATTTAGAAGCAAAAATTCATTTTGATGATATAAATTGTGAAAGAACAGACGACAAAGATGCTGCTTACGGGCAGTCAAAACTAGCCAATCTATTTTTTGCCAATGAATTGGATCGCCGTTTAAAAAAAGCGAATAAAAAAATAGTTGCACTGGCTGTGCATCCTGGTGGTTCAGATTCAGGACTTTTTGATGAAATGTCCAGAGTGAAATATTATACCTTTAAGATCTTATCGCCATTTATTCTTAACTCTAATGTTTCTGCTGCCAAGCCTTCCCTTTTTGCCGCATTAAGCCCGGAGGTAAAAGGAGGTGAATATTTTGGGCCACAAGGTTTTAGAGAGTTCAAAGGAAAGGTAGGAGTGGCCAAACGCAGTAAATATTCGGAAAGCGAAGGTGTTGCGACAAGACTTTGGGAACTGTCAGAAGAAATGACAGGTCAGTTATTTTTATAGTGAATACCGTAAAAAATTAGTATGTTTATTCCTAACAACTTTAAACCAATGAATGACATAGTTCATATTGAAAGCATTTCAGATATGCATGATGTTTTTGGGTTGCCAAAACCCAGGCATCCATTGGTTTCCATAATTCGGTTTAAGAATACTCAAATTCAACCCGAATATCATCATGTTCGCTGTTCTTTTGGGATGTACGGTATTGCGCATAAAAACGAAACGAAAGGCAGTATGAAATACGGACGTAATTCGTATGATTTTCAGGAAGGTTCCATGTTGTTCATAAAACCCGGTCAAGTGCTTAGTTATGACGGCCATCAATCTTCAGCAGAAGATCCGGGCTGGATTCTATTATTTCATCCTGATCTTATTAGAAAATCTGAATTAGGTATGGCAATTGATGAGTATTCGTTTTTCTCATATGATATAACCGAAGCCTTACATATTTCCGAAGAGGAAAAACTTTCACTTTATGAAATTCTTACCAAAATAGAAAATGAATACCATCAAAACATTGATCGTCATAGTCAGAAGCTAATTGTTTCAAATATTGAATTACTACTGAATTACTGTACTCGATACTATGACAGGCAGTTTTACACACGAAGTAATTTAAATAAAGATGTTTTGGTGAAATTTGAACATCTTTTGAAAGACTATTACAATAACGATGATCAATATCAAAACGGAGTTCCCACTGTATCTTATTGTGGCAACGCGTTAAACATGTCTTCTAAATATTTAAGTGATCTATTAAAAAGAGAAACAGGAAAAAACGCCAAAGCTCATATAGATGATTTCTTAATGAATAAGGCAAAATCTCATTTATTGAGTACTACTGCGCCAATTAGCGAAATAGCATATGGCCTGGGGTTTGAATATTCTCAACATTTTTCTAAGTTGTTCAAGGCCAAATCAGGTATGACCCCCAGCGAATATAGGAGTTTGAACTGAGCATAAAAGCCTGTGTCTTACAAAGTATATAGCTCATTGTTTCTGAATTTCTCCTGACTCGTTTTCTTTCACTAATTTAGGTCTGTCCAATGCAACTACCATACACCTAATATTGGTGGTCATTTAACCTTCATTTATGGAAAGAACAATAGAAATAGAGCTAAGGCGCACCACTTCAAGTGATCTCGAAACCCTGTTCACTTTTCAAATTGACGATGAAGCTAATTATTTAGCAGCATTTAACTCAAAGAACCCGTCTGATAAAAAAGCTTATATCAAAAAATGGACGAGATTGTTATCCGACAAAAAAGTTAACATTAGAACCATACTCTTTAAAAAAGAGATTGTAGGCAGTATAGCAAAATTTGAAATGGAAGGTAATGCGGAGATCACTTATTGGATCGCAAAAGCATTTTGGGGAAAAGGAGTGGCAAGCAATGCTCTTGGAAATTTTCTTGAAATTGAAAAAACCAGACCTGTTTTTGGTCGTGTTGCATTTGATAATTTAGGCTCAATAAAAGTATTGGAGAATTGTGGGTTTTCTAAGATTGGTACTGAAAAAGGATTTTCCAATGCTCGTGGGAAAGAGATTGAAGAATTTATATATGAATTAAAATAAAATCGAACTGCCATTAACAGCAAAGTTCTTTTCTTTCTGTTAATTTTACACAAGCTCAACAAAACACTCGCAAAGACAATGTACGTCCTATGAAAAAAATACTTTTATGAAACTTAAATTATTATTTATTCTTGTTTTTACGGGAACTATTTTAAGCTGTAATACCAAGCCAGATAAAAATAATAACTACCGTAACCGAATGGAGAGATCGATCGATTCCATTTTTAATCAACTGGCAATTGATGAAATTTTTAACGGTGAAATTCTTGTAGCTCAAGAAAATGAAGTGATCATTCATAAGTATTATGGTCATGCAGACTTAATTTCTAATGAAAGCTTTACAGAAGGATCTGTTTTTGAACTGGCTTCGGTAAGTAAACCTTTTACTGCTTTGGTAATTGCAAAACTGGTTTCAGAAAATAAATTAAGCTATGACGATCCTATTACAAAATTCTTACCTGAACTACCATATGATAATATCAAGATCAGGCACTTAGTTACCCATACTTCAGGATTGCCAGATTATAATAGAATTCTATATCCGGCGTGGGATCCCACAAAGGTCGCTAATAATGAAGATTTGCTTGCTATTTTGACGGAAGACCCGCCTGAACTGGTATCAGAGACCGGTGCCGAATGGAAGTATAGTAATATTGGATATACCCTTTTGGCAATTATCATAGAAAGAGTACAGGGCCGGACCTTCCCCGAATATTGCAACGATTTTATATTTAAGCCTTTAGGGATGGATCACACCATGATTCCAACTTATGAAGAAACAAAGACGAATGCCAAATATGTGGACGATTATATATTTAGTTATGGAAAGGCAGCCTATATCGACCCAAATGTATATCCGTCATTTGATAATGCAACTTTTACAGGTGATATGTATGGAGCCCAGGGTATTTGTTCCAATGCAACGGATCTTTATAATTTCACCAAAATATTTTCATCGCAGAATATTTTGCCGGAAGCATCATTTAAACTGTATACACAGGGGCAAGGGATCCAAACAGCAATGAGTAAGGATTTTACATTGGGCTGGTTTTCTGAGACCGATTCAATAATGGGAAGATCTTTGTTCTATGTGGGTGGTTTTACCGGGCATCGTTCTTTGCTTCAGTATAATTACAGTAAAGAAACAGTAATTATTATTCTTGGAAATACTTCGACACCAATATGGTCGCTTAGAAAAATAGTAAATGATCGTCTATCTGAGCAAAGCATAGAATATCCCAAAAGATCGTATATAAAAATGTTGAGTTATCAGCTTCAGGAAATTAAAAAAGATAGGATCACTAAAGAAGAAATAGTTGCTTTTAACAGCAATGATTATGAATTTAGGGATTATGAGTATGAAGAACTAATTGAAGAATTAAAAGCTGACGATCAATATGACCTGGCGATCATCGCTTCTGAAAAGATTTCTGAAATTGATTCGGAAAACTACAAACCTTTTTTTCATTTAGGTACTTTAAAATACAAAACTGGAAAGATCGAAGAATCGCTAAACTATTTCAATAAAGCCCTGGAAATTAACCCGAATGATACTTTAATAATTAATAGGATTAAGGAAATAAAGAGTGAATAAAGGGATCTTTGCTATTCCATAAGCTCCAAAATCCTTTCCAAAGCCATTCCCCGGGATGCTTTTATAAGTATAAAACTTTTTTTGAGAGGATCTTGTTCCAAATGCTTTTGGAGGGCTTCAAAGGTTTCAAATTTATAAATGTGAGAAGCTTTTGTTTTCGTCTTATAAAAATTACTGCCAATTAAATAGGTTTCACCTATGGGTTCTTTTTCCAGGTAGGTAGCAATATACTGGTGTTCGGCTTCGGCTTCGGCACCTAATTCGAACATATCCCCTAAAAACAACATTTTGTTCTCTCCTTCAGCTTGCTTAAAATTTTCTAAAGCTGCCATCATACTGGTTGGATTGGCATTATAGGCATCCAATATGATACTGTGGCCTTCCTTTTCAATAAGTTGCGAACGGTTGTTGGTAGGAATATAGCCTTCTATGGCAGTTTTGATCTTTTCGGCAGGGACATCAAAATGATCCCCAATAGCAATGGCCGCAGCGATATTATGAAAGTTATACAGGCCAATTAGCCGGCTTTGGATAGAAAGTCCCTTATATTGCACTAAAAGCTGATTTGAAGCATCTTTTAGCTGAATATGACAATTTTGATGCTCATCACCGAAGGTGATGCGTTGTAAGCTTTTAGAATGTAGCATCTGGGTAGCGTCGTTAGCATTGACAAATACTGTTTTATCATGCTCTTTCAAGTGCTTGTACAATTCGGTTTTGCCTTGTATCACACCTTGTACACTTCCGAAGCCTTCCAAATGTGCCTTTCCAAAGTTGGTAATATAGCCGTGATCCGGGAATGCGATGTTACAGAGTTGTTGTATCTCTTTTAAATGATTGGCCCCCATTTCCACGATACCTATTTCGGTTTCAGAAGTCATCGAGAGCAGGGTGAGGGGAACGCCTATGTGGTTGTTTAAGTTTCCTTTGGTAGCAGTTACCTTGAATTTTTGTAATAATACCGCATTGATAAGCTCTTTGGTGGTAGTTTTACCGTTACTTCCGGTGAGTGCTATAATGGGAAGTCCCAGTTGTTTTCTATGAAATGCAGCCAGCTTTTGTAATAATTTAAGGGAATTGCCACATAATACGGTCTCTCCCGTATTTTTATGATACTGTATTTCGTCTATAATTACTTTGTATGCCCCTTTGTCGAGTGCTTCCTGCGCAAATGTATTCCCATTAAAGTTCTCACCCTTTAAACAGAAGAAAAGACATCCTTTTGTAATGTTTCGCGTGTCGGTGCAAATACCGGTACTTTCAGTAAAATAACGATGGAGAATTTCAATTTTCATCTGCAAATAAAAATACTAAAAAAGCCCTCCTGAACAATGTTCAAAAGGGCTTTTTGTATTTGAAACTATATATTTTTAATTTCTAGGGCGTTTTCCTTTTTTAGATTTAGAACCTACTCGCGACATAGCACATCTAAAACCAATATAGTCTGTTGCCATATCTTGTGGGAAATAGCGCCTTTGAGCAGGATCTAACCAGTAATCCCTGTCTCTCCAGGAACCTCCTTTATAAACTCTCACCTGATTGTCTATAAGCGTTGTTCTGCTGGCAGATTTGTCGTATTGACGTTCTAGATTTCCGGTACTGTCTGCATATACCTGATGCTTAGGAGAGTTATACATTCTTTTCTTATCATCAATTTCACTCTCTTCATCATCGCTAAACGAAGAATAGTATCGTGTAGAACGCTTGTCACCATCACGATAATCACGGTTGTCACTATCGGAGAAGTTGGTTCTTAAGTAGGTTTCGCTTTCGTCTACAGGAATTTGCAGGATCTCTCCCGGTAAGTTTCTGGCTACTATTTTTCCGTTACTCAAGGTGTCATACACGATTGAGTCTGCAGTTACCACTTTTACTTTACCGTCTTCACCTATAGCATTTTTAGTATAGACATTACCACGGTAGTAGTTAAAGTCATTAAATTCATCATCAACGATCGGACGGTATACATCTGCAACCCATTCGGCTACATTTCCGGCCATATCGTACAGACCATAGTCATTAGGCTCATAAGATTTCACCTGGGCGGTGATATCTGCACCATCATCACTCCATCCGGCAATACCTCCGTAGTCACCATCACCTTGTTTGAAGTTTGCCAATTGGTCACCTCTGGACCTTCTTTTTCCGGAACGGGTATATTGACCATCCCAAGGATATTTTTTTCTACCTCTGTATACATTATAGTTACGCAATCCTATAAGGCCAAGAGCGGCATATTCCCACTCGGCTTCGGTTGGAAGGCGGTAATCCGGCATTAAAAGGCCGTCTTTTCTTTGTACAAACAGGTTGGTACTGTCTTTGCTCTTTTTGGCCAATGATTCGGATCTTTTACCACCACGGGTAATAGAATCATTACCTCCATAGGTAAGCGTTGGAGAATTAAGGTATGTCTCGGTACTGAATGTTTGCCCTGGTTCTACATCATAACGGGCATTTCTTACTGTAATACCTTCTTCTTCAAGGATCAATTCGTTAACCCTGTCGGTTCTCCAGTTACTGAATTCTACCGCCTGTACCCAGCTTACACCCACTACAGGGTATTCAGCGTAGGCAGGGTGACGTAAATAATTGTTGGTCATTACCTCGTTGTATCCTAAACGGTTTCTCCAAACCAAGGTGTCCGGAACGGCTCCGTCATAGATACGACGATAATTTTCATCGGAAGGAGGAAAAACTTGTTTGATCCAATCCAGGTATTCCAGATACATAAGATTGGTAACTTCAGTCTCATCCATATAAAAGGACTGAATATGCTGTTGGTTGGGGGAATTGTTCCAGTCATGCATAGGGTCATCCTGTACTCTACCCATGGTATAGGTACCACCTTCTATAAAGACCAGACCGGGACCGGTTTCCTGCTCTTTTGCCTTAGGGTTGTACTGAAAACCACCTTCTTTGGAGTTCATTTTCCACCCGGTAGCTCTGGAGCTGTCCTTATAGTCTCTAGTCTTGTTACAACTTGCTAATAAAGAAGTTACAACTACTGCAATAAATAGCTGTAACGCTAGGTTTTTTCTAATGTTCATAGTTTCAAATATGAAAAAATTGGGTTCGCAATATAACAATTAACGATAAAAGTGCAATAATATTTTAAATATTAATGCACTGTAAGGTTCGGTGATTCATTACCGACCCCATTATTAACGTATTACTTTTTTAATTATTATGTAAAAATGATAATATAAAAAACTTTAAAAAAACAGCTATACTAAGTGTATATTTGAAGCGTTATTTGTTATGATGAAAAGAATACTACTTTTACTGGGTATTATTGTATTGCCTCTTGGTTTATTAGCGCAAAATAAAAATATATCGATCGATTGGGAAATCTTGGAAAATACAATCTCTAAGAATACCAAAAATAAGGACAAGAAGTCCTTTAGTATAGAGAAGAGCCTCACCTATGTGAACCTGAAACTTTCCGGTACGGAGCTTAGCTACCGGCATCAATGGAAAGATAATGGCTATGCCAATGAGAACTCTATAAAGATCACCAATGTCAGGTATGGTTCCCTTACTTCGGAAGAATTAAAAAAGATCGATAAGAATCTGGTTCCCGAGACCCTTTCTTACAGTATTGGAAGCTCCGAGGCCAGAGAGGTCATTTATACGATGTTGACCATTTCCCCGGTGGTTAAAACCGGTAGCGGTTACCAAAAAGTACTTTCTTTTTCGGTTTCTTATACCTATAGAGCCCAAAGGAACGCAGGAACGCGAATGGCAATCACCAATTCGGTACTTGCCTCAGGGAACTGGTATAAATTTAAAGTTGAAAAAACAGGTGTTTATCGAGTTGATAAAAGCTTCTTATCGGACCTGGGAATGAATACCGATGGGATCGACCCCAGAAACCTTAAGATCTATGGGCATGGAGGTAAGCCGTTATCTCTTTTGAACAAGGAAAATACCTCTTTTGACCTCCCGCAAAACGCTATACAGGTCATTGGAGAAGAAGACGGCTCTTTTGACAATGGAGATTATATCTTGTTCTACGGAATTGGCGTATTGGGATATGATCCGCAAAGTGATACCAATGAAAATCCTTATGCGGACGAATCTTTTTATTATGTGACTGCAGACGGAGACCCGGGAATACGTGTACAGGAAATGAATGAACCTACACAGGCAGCTACCAGGACCATAGACAGGTTTAATGATTACCAGTTCCATGAGGTCAATGAGTTTAGTCCCGGTAAGGTTGGAAGAAGATGGTTTGGAAACAGGTTTGATATAGAAAGTGAACAAAGCTTTGAGTTTAATTTCCCGAATATCATTTCCGGAGAACCTCTGGCTATTAAGGTAAAGGTAGCTTCGGCTTCTGAAACAGCTACTTCCATGGCAATTTCAATTAATGAAACTTCAGTGACCCCTATTCAGTTTTCAACAATTGGCGGCACAAATATATTTAGTACGGAAGAATTTGAAACATCTGCACCTGGAGGTGTTGAAATTCCTGCTTCCGGTGAAACGGTAACTGTGGACCTGGCTTATATAAATGGAGGAAACCCTTCAAGTATCGGGTATTTGGATTATATAAGTGTAGAGGCCCTGCGCCAGCTTTCGGGGACTACAGGGCAACTATCATTTCAATTTAACGAAGCTGCAACACTTTTGGGAGTAGCAGAGTACCAGATCGCCAATGCATCTCAATTTACACAAGTTTGGGATGTCACAAATACGGCTTCCATTTCAGCAAAACAAAATCAGGGTAGTGCTTCATTGTTACCCTTTAAAGCAAATTTAGGCGAGCTCCGTAAGTATGTTGCAGTAAACCCCAACGATTATTTTGAACCTGTAAAAGGTAATCAAACGGTAGTAAGTAATCAAAATTTAAAGGGAACAATATTTAATGACGAATCCGGAAACTTTAAAGATATAGACTACATTATAGTAGCACCTTCCTTTTTGATCCAGCCGGCGCTTCGGCTTGCCAGTCTTCATAAGAGCTTAAACGGATTTAATGTAAAAGTAGTTACTACAGACAAGATCTATGAGGAATTCAGTTCGGGCAAACAGGATATTAGTGCTATTAGAAACTTTGTGAGGTATGTATATGAGAACGCATCCTCTCCCGATAAACGCATAAAATATCTTTGCCTTTTCGGGGATACCTCTGTAGATTATAAGGACCGGCTTTCTAACAATAATAATACGGTGCCTACCTTCCATGCACTTATTAGTACAAATAGCCTTCATTCATTCATGTCTGATGATTTCTTTGGAAATATGGGCCCTGAAGAAGGTGCTATCGGGGGAGAAACACTAGATGCGGCCGGAGAGATTCAGAGAGACCAGGATAAACTGGATATAGCTGTTGGAAGAATTGTAGCGGACAATGTTCTATTGGCAAACCAAATGGTAGATAAGATCGAAAATTATTTTTCCAAGGTGTCGTATGGCAACTGGCGAAATAATTTTGTTTTGGTCTCAGACGATGTAGATGAAGAATGGGAGTATGATTCCCTGGAAGTTAGTTTGGATGACCTGGGTAATGAGATCTCCTTTCAGAAACCGTTTGTGAATGTAAAGAAAATACATTCGGATGCATTTCAGCAACAAACATCTGCAGGAGGAAACCGATACCCTGGGGTTGAAGAAGCTATTAAAAATGCCACGGAAGTAGGTGCTTTGATCATTAATTATTTTGGGCATGGGGGAGAAGACGGGCTTGCAAAGGAGTTCATTTATACAAAGGATATTGCCAACGACCTAAAGAATAAAAATAAATATCCCTGTATTATTACCGTCACTTGTGAATTTACAAAATTTGATAATCCTTTACGTATCACAGCAGGGGAACTTACCTACTGGAACAAGGAGGGAGGTGCAATTTCTTTGGTAACTACCACCAGATCTATCGGAGCACCATTAGGTGTCACTTTTAATCAAATATTAGCTTCCGAATTGTTTGGGTTTGGAGTAAATATTCCTAATACACCCGCCGAAGCATTACGGCTTTCTAAAAATCAGATTAGTGATTCGACAAGACGAGTGATCTTCTATGTGGGTGATCCGGCAATGAAACTGGCGTTTCCAAGACAGAGCATTCGCTTAACAACCTTAAACGGAGTGCCTATTGCACAGGCTACAGATACCTTAAAGGCATTGAGCAGGGTAAGAATGGGGGGAGAAGTAGTAGATGAATTTGGAAACTTGCTAAGCGACTACAATGGTGTTTTGGAAGCCAAGGTGTTTGATAAAGATGTACAAAGACAGACTTTAGGAAATGACGGGATTCGGGATGGTAATGGTAATCTATTGATCTTAGACTTCATTACATTAGGCGAAGGCCTTTTTAATGGCCAGGCAACGGTCACTAACGGTACCTTTGAGTTTGAATTTGTTGTTCCCCGAGATGCGCAAATTCCTGTTGGGAACGGAAGGGTTAGTTTCTATGCCCAAAAAGATAATGAGTTGATCGACCAGACAGGTTTCAATCTGGATATAAAGGTTGGAGGGCTTAACGAAAATGCGCCTGAGGACAATCAGGGCCCGTTGATATCCCTTTTTATGAATGATGAGAGTTTTGTGTCGGGAGGGATAACAAACGATTCACCTATACTCATTGCCAAATTAGAAGATGAGAACGGCATCAATACCGCCAGCGGTATTGGCCATGATATGATCGCTATTTTAGACGGTGATGAATCCAATCCATTTATATTGAATGAATATTATCAGGCAGAAGTAGATGATTTCACAAAAGGAAAGACCACATACAGGCTAAGGGACCTCGAAGAGGGCTTACATACACTTACGGTAAAGGCATGGGATGTCTATAACAATTCTTCTACAGCCGAGATCCAGTTTATTGTCGCAGGAGATGATACCCTGGAGATCACCCGCGTTTTAAATTATCCCAATCCTTTTGTTAATTATACCGAATTTTGGTTTAATCATAACCGCCCGTTTGAGCCTTTAGAGGTACAGGTACAAGTATTTACAGTCACCGGAAAAGTGGTTTGGACCCAAAACCAAATTATAAATACCGATGGCTTTCTTTCCCGGGACATTGTTTGGAACGGACAAGATGATTTTGGAGATAAAATAGGAAAAGGGGTATATGTATACAAGATAACTGTTAAATCTACGTTAACCAACCAGCGAGTTGAAAAATTTGAAAAACTGGTTATCCTTTAAAATTTAAAAATTATATTTGTCAAAATTTATACCTCATGAAGAAAATTCTTATACCAATATTAGTTGGTCTATTAACTTTTAACGTTTCAGCACAAGATGATCCTACAGAAAATCAAAGAGTTATCACAACAGCTGTACCTTTTGTATTAATCGCAGCCGATGCACGTGCTGCCGGTATGGGTGATATAGGAGTAACAACTTCTGCTGATGCCTTTTCTCAACAATGGAATCCGGCAAAATATGCTTTTGCTATTTCGAAACAAGGAATAGGGGTTACTTATACACCTTACTTGAGTCAATTAGTAAATGATATATTTCTGGGAAATATAACGTATTACAATAGAATTAACGAACGAAGTGCCATAGGGACCAGTTTGCGTTATTTCAGTTTGGGTGATATTGAGCTTAGGGATACCGCAGAACAGGATCCTTTAATACAAAGTCCAAACGAACTTACGTTCGATGTGTCCTATGCGTTGCGTTTAAGTGAGCGGTTTTCAATGTCTGTAGCAGGTAGGTATTTACGATCTGACCTTAAGATACAGGCTTCAAATGAAGATGCTTCTGCTGCAAGTTCTTTTGCTGTAGATGTTGCGGGATTCTACCAGAGTGAAGAAATTGCTTATAATGATTTTGACGGTCGTTGGAGAGCTGGTTTCAATATTTCCAATATTGGTCCTAAAATTAAATATGATGAAGTAGGGCAAGAAAATAACTTACCTACGAACCTTGCTTTAGGTGGTGGGTTTGATTTTATCCTGGACGCATACAACAAAGTTGGTGTTTCGGTAGAAGTAAATAAATTATTGGTTCCAACACCACAGGATTTTGATGGTGATGGTGATATAGATGCAGAGGATGATGAAGAATACGAAAATATCAGCTTCTTTTCCGGAATGTTCAAATCTTTCAACGATGCACCGGGTGGCTTTAGTGAAGAATTAAAGGAGTTTACATGGGCATTGGGAGCAGAGTACTGGTACCAGGATGTATTTGCATTCCGTACGGGGTATTTTAACGAAAGCGAGCTTAAAGGTTCCAGAAAATTCCTTGCATTAGGTGCCGGATTTAAATACACGGCAATTAACATAGATATATCTTATTTGTTCTCTACATCAAAAGTGACGAGTCCATTGGAAGGAACACTTCGTTTTGGTTTAACGTTTAACTTTGGAGACGAGTACGACGAATATTAACAGTGTGAAAAAAATTAAGATTGAAACTCATTTGGAGGTTTTCGATACAGTTTCGGAACTTCCTCAGGAAATACAAGATCTAATGAATAAGGCGCAACAGGCACGTGAAAATGCTTATGCGCCTTATTCGCATTTTAGGGTAGGTGCGGCCCTTCAGCTGTCCACGGGAGAAATTATTACTGGCAATAACCAGGAGAATGCTGCATTTCCATCCGGGTTATGTGCGGAACGTGTTGCTGTCTTTCATACCGGGGCAAATTTCCCGGAAGCCATTATTTCTACAATGGTGGTCACCGCACGTTCACTCGATCATCCGGTTACTACACCCACACCTCCCTGCGGCGCTTGCCGTCAGGCCTTAGCCGAATATGAAGTAAAACAGAAAGCACCTATTGGCATCTATTTTACGGGCGAAACAGGTAAAGTAGTAAAGGCAAATTCTGTAAAAGATTTATTGCCTCTTATCTTTGATAACTCTTATCTAAAATAATTTACCAGTCTGCTGTTTTGTAGTCCTGCAGAATATAGTATTTTTGTTATTCGTGCAATAAATTTCCAATGGGAATTATTACAATTAGTACATGAAAAGAATTACAAAGCAAACATATTTGGATTGGTATGAAAATATGCTCTTTTGGCGCAAGTTTGAAGACAAATTGGCGCAGGTATATATCAATCAAAAAGTAAGAGGATTTCTTCACTTATACAATGGACAGGAAGCTGTTCTGGCAGGTTCGCTACACGCTATGGACCTTACCAAGGACAGAATGATCACAGCGTATCGCAACCACGTACAGCCTATAGGAATGGGTGTGGACCCAAAACGGGTAATGGCAGAATTGTATGGAAAGGCTACCGGGACATCACAAGGTTTGGGAGGATCTATGCATATTTTCTCCAAGGAACACCGTTTTTATGGCGGTCATGGTATTGTGGGAGGTCAGATCCCTTTGGGTGCCGGAATTGCTTTTGGAGATAAATACTATGAGAGGGATTCTGTAACACTCACTTTTATGGGAGATGGTGCAACACGGCAAGGATCATTGCATGAGGCATTTAACCTGGCAATGTTATGGAAACTACCGGTTGTATTTTGTGTTGAGAACAATGGATATGCAATGGGAACGTCTGTAGAACGAACAGCAAATCATACAGATATTTGGAAACTGGGATTGGGCTACGAAATGCCTTGCAAGCCTGTTGATGGCATGAAACCCGAAACGGTTGCCAAAGAAATGGACGAAGCTATTGAAAGAGCACGTAGGGGAGACGGCCCAACATTCTTGGAGATACGTACCTACCGTTACCGTGGGCATTCGATGAGTGATGCGCAACACTACCGAACGAAAGAGGAAGTTGCAAAAAAACAGGAGGAAGACCCGATCTCTTATGTATTGCATCACATTTACCAAAAGAAATGGGCTACCGAAGCCGAAATAAAAAAAATTGATAAAAGGGTGAAGGATCTAGTGGCCGAGTGCGAAAAATTTGCAGAAGATTCTCCATATCCGGAAAAGAATGTAATGTATGATACGGTTTATGAACAGGAAGATTATCCATTTTTACCTCACAAATTATAGACTATGGCAGAAGTAATTAACATGCCTCGATTGAGCGACACCATGGAAGAAGGAACGGTGGCAACCTGGCTTAAAAAAGTTGGCGATAAGGTAGAAGAAGGAGATATTCTGGCCGAAATTGAAACTGATAAGGCCACTATGGAGTTTGAGTCCTTTTATGAAGGAACATTGCTTCATATTGGGATACCCGAAGGTGAAACCGCAAAAGTAGATACATTGCTTGCTATAATTGGCGATAAAGGAGAAGATATATCAGGTTTGATCAATGGGGAGGAAAAAGCTGCGGCAAAAGAAGAGGAAAAAGCTGAAAAAGGAGAAGAACCTACAACAGATGCTTCTGAAAATACGGTACAGATTCCTGATGATGTTTCCATAATCACAATGCCTCGTCTAAGTGATACTATGGAAGAGGGTACTGTTGCGAGTTGGTTAAAGAAAGAAGGCGATACAGTGGAAGAAGGAGATATTCTGGCCGAAATTGAAACAGATAAGGCCACTATGGAGTTTGAATCTTTCTATTCGGGGACTTTACTCAAAATAGGTATTTCTGAAGGTGAAACTGCAAAAGTTGATGCTTTACTTGCAGTAATAGGGCCAAAGGGTACCGATGTTTCAAGTGTGTTTGAAAATTTCAAAAATACTGGTGGAAAAAAAGAAACAGCAAAGCCTTCTCCGGAAAAGAAAACTGAAACTGACCCTGAGCTCAAGAAAGAAACCTTACAAGTCGAAGAAAAGAATACGACAGTTGCTTCACAACCTGCTACTACAAATGATGGGGGGCGTATTTTTGCTTCTCCTTTAGCAAAAAGAATGGCGGCAGAAAAAGGGATTAACCTGAGTGATGTACGTGGTAGTGGAGAGAATGGACGTATAGTAAAAAGCGATATTGAAAACTACCAGCCTGTTAGAGCGGGGGTTGCTGCTTATACTCCTGTTGGAGAAGAAAGTTTTGAAGAGATCAAAAATTCGCAAATGCGAAAAACCATTGCGAAACGCTTAGGAGAATCTAAGTTTTCGGCTCCACATTACTATTTGACCGTAGAGCTGGATATGGATCACGCTATTGCCGCTCGAAAAGCTATAAATGCAGATCCGGATGTCAAGATCTCCTTTAACGATATGATCGTAAAGGCATGTGCAATGGCATTGCGAAAACACCCGCAGGTGAATAGTCAGTGGACAGGGGAAGCGACCCGAATTGCAAAACACATTCACATTGGTGTTGCCGTGGCGGTAGATGAAGGACTATTAGTGCCCGTATTAAAATTTGCAGATCAAATGACCTTTTCGCAAATAGGTGCAAATGTGAAAGAACTGGCTGGAAAAGCACGTACCAAAAAGATCACACCTCAGGAAATGGAAGGAAGTACTTTTACTGTTTCGAACTTAGGAATGTTTGGAATCAAGGAATTCACTTCTATCATTAATGCTCCAAACTCTGCAATTTTATCTGTAGGAGCCATTATTGAAAAACCTGTTGTTAAAAATGGAGCTATCGCTATTGGAAATACAATGACAGTGACTTTGGCCTGTGACCATCGTACAGTGGATGGAGCAACGGGAGCTCAATTTTTACAGACTTTACGCCAGTATATAGAGAATCCTGTGACAATGTTTGTGTAATAACGTATAATTTATAAAACTGTAATCCCGCTATATTCGGTTTTCCTGAAAATAGTGGGATTTGTGTATATTTAGAATATGAAAAATATCATCATCACAGGAACCAGCCGGGGCATTGGCTTCGAAATGGTAAAACTGTTTACAGAAGCCGGTCACAATGTACTGGCGCTTTCCAGAAATGAGACCCCGGTTTTAGGGTTACAACTTCAAAATTGTAACGCTTTTCCCTGTGATATTACAGAATCTACTGATATATCTAAGGTTTCAGAGTTCATAAAAGAAAACTGGAAGCAAGTTGATGTTTTGATCAACAATTCCGGATCGTTGGCAAATAAATCGTTTTCAGAAATTACAATGGATGATTTTAAACGATCCTATGATGTAAATGTTTTTGGAGTAGCAGCATTAACACAAGCAGTACTTCCGTTTATGGGAAAAAAGGGCCATGTGGTAAATGTGAGTAGTATGGGTGGTATTCAAGGCAGTTTAAAATTCCCCGGTTTAAGCGCTTATAGCAGTAGTAAAGGAGCACTAATAACACTAACAGAGCTTTTAGCTGAAGAATACAAAGAAACAGGCCCTTCATTTAATGTGCTCGCCCTGGGTGCAGTACAAACCGAAATGCTTGAAGAAGCATTTCCGGGATATCAGGCACCGTTAACAGCTTTGGAAATGGCTGGTTATATCGTGGATTTTTCACTTAATGGTAATAAATTCTATAACGGAAAGATCTTGCAGGTTTCCAGTTCAACACCTTAATGAATGATAGCTATTCTCGAAAAATATATTCCACAAGCATCTGTACAACCAGTTTTTGAACTTATAAAGGCCAATAAAGTGCATTTAAAAATTGTTAACGAACGTGTTACTCGTCACGGTGATTATAGGAAGCTTGCAAACGGACAACATCAAATTACAGTAAATGCTAATTTGAATCCATACCGGTTTTTAATTACACTGATCCATGAGATAGCTCACCTCATTGCATTTAATGAATGTGGACGAAATATAAGACCTCATGGAAAAGAATGGAAGCACAGATTTCAACAACTCATGTTGCCTTTTATCAGGCCGGAGATTTTTCCCGATCAATTATTGCCATTGTTAGCGCTTCATTTTAAAAACCCAAGAGCAACAAGTGACACCGATGCTTCTCTTTCATTAGCGTTAAAACAATATGATCCTGCGAACGATAAAAACTATATATTTGAAATACCCCAGGGAGGACTTTTTAGATTGTACAATGGAAAGGTCTTTAAACGTGGAAACAAAAGGGTAAAACGGTATGAATGCCAGGAAGTGACAACAGGGCGGATGTATCTGTTCAATCCAAATGCCGAAGTTGAATTTTTAAAATAAGTTGATGAATAAAGACTATTATGCAGTAATTATGGCGGGAGGAATTGGTTCTCGCTTTTGGCCCGTTAGCACTACAGCATTTCCCAAACAGTTCCATGATATGCTGGGAACGGGACAGACCTTATTACAAAAAACCTTTTCCAGGTTAACACAATTGATCCCTTCAGAGAACATTTTGATCCTTACCAATGAGCGCTATCTGGATCTAACCCTACAACAATTGCCCGAGATAAATGCAGAACAAGTAGTTTTAGAACCCGCTATGCGAAATACCGCTCCATGCATTTTACTTTCCGCTTTAAAGATCCAAAAGAAAAGCCCTAATGCTTTGATGCTGGTAGCACCAAGCGATCACTGGATTGAAAATGAAACAGCTTTTGTAAATGATGTCCAAACATGCTTTGATGCCTGTCAAAAACAAGATATGTTGATGACCTTGGGAATTCACCCTACCTTTCCCAATACAGGTTACGGTTATATTGAAAGTGATAAGGAGGATACTGCACCTATTAAAAAAGTACAACAGTTTAGAGAAAAACCAGACTATGAAACTGCAAAGCAATTTATAGCAGAAGGTAATTTTCTTTGGAATGCGGGGATATTTCTATGGAGTGTAAAAAGTATTATAGCATCTTTTGAAAAAAATAAACCGGCGATGCATTCTTTGTTTTATGAAGGCTACCCGGTTTACAATACTGAGAATGAAAAAAAATTCATCACTGAGAATTATGAAAAGGCTGAAAATATTTCCATTGACTACGGAATTATGGAAAAAGCGACAAATGTTTTTGTGAAGCAAGCTTCTTTTGATTGGAACGATCTGGGAACCTGGGGAGCTTTACATGATAAGATGACTACCGAAGCTTCAGATAATGCCGTTGTAAGAGCAATTCCTCATTTAAAAAATGCAAAAGGAAATATGGTCTATACAGCTTCGGAAAAATTAGTGGTCATTGACGGTGTTGATGATTATATTATAGTAGATAAAGAAAATGTTTTACTTATTTTTCCAAAGAAAAAGGAACAGAAAATTAAAGACTTATTAGCGGAAATATCACAAATTTTCGGCAAAAATTATACGTAGCATGAATAGTTCAGAAAATAATAACGATGCGAAAATTACTCCTCCCAATGAGGAACAATTTGAAGATGTAAAGCTAAGTACCTGGCAGCACATCAAGAAATTCTTGTCAGAATTATTGGATATCCGCCTGGATACAGATCGCGATGCTACTATAGAAGCTGTTAAGAAAGACATTCCGTTTAAGGGGCATACTGCATGGATCTTAATATTTTCCATTTTTGTGGCCTCTATTGGATTGAATGTTAGTAGTACGGCAGTTGTTATTGGAGCGATGTTAATTTCGCCTCTTATGGGCCCTATTGTGGGTGTGGGATTATCTGTTGCCATTAATGATGTGGAAACCCTGAAGCGCTCTATGATCAATCTGGGGGTAATGGTGGTTTTAAGTGTATTGACAGCTTTTCTATACTTTAAATTATCACCATTAACAGAGGAAACTCCTGAGCTCCTGGCAAGAACGTATCCAACTATTTTAGATGTATTGGTGGCTATTTTTGGAGGTTTGGCATTGATCGTGGCAAAGACCAAAAGCGGAACCATTGCCAGTGTAATATTTGGTGTAGCTATTGCTACCGCACTTATGCCCCCTTTATGTACCGTAGGATATGGGTTAGCGGTCAATAATTTGAACTATGCGGGTGGAGCTTTGTATTTGTTCTCTATTAATGCGGTTTTCATTGCACTTTCTACCTTTATTGTCTCTAAGCTTTTGCGTTTTCCATTGGTGCGCTATGCAAACTCCAAACGCAGAAAAAGAATAGCCCAGGTTGCTTCATTGATCGCTTTAATTGTGATGGTACCAAGCGTCTATTTGTTCATTAACCTCTTGGACGAACAGGTTTTTGAAAACAGGACAAAGGAATTTGTGAAAAATGTTGTGCAATATGAAGGCGCCGAAGTTGTTAAATTCACACAGGATTATGAAACCAGAGATATTGAGATTTATCTTATTGGAAGGCTCGTGCCTACAGAAAGGATAAATACCTGGATCAGTGAACTTAAAACTACCGAAAAACTTGAAGATTGTAACCTTAGAATCTATCAGGGAGCTGATCAAAGTGGGGAGTTGGCTGAAAAATTATCAAGCGAGGTAAAAGCAGGTATCCTCGAAGACCTGTATGTAAAAAATGAGCAACTGTTAGAAGATAAAAACTCCAGGATCGAATTTTTGGAGAACGAAATAGCTAATCTCAAAATAAAGAACATTCCTTTTAAAGAGTTAAGTGAAGAAGTAAGAATTAACTATACGGACATTGAAACTTTTAGTTACTCCAGTAAGATCACTACCAATTTCAAAAAAACCGACACACTTCCGGTAATCAATATAAAGTGGAAAAAAGGAATATCTTCAAAAGCTCGAAGAGAGCAGATGGAACGCCTGGAAACCTGGCTTAAATTTAGAATGAAATTAGACACGATAAGTGTCTCGGAATATCCATAAAAAAAGGTGCCATTCCCGGCACCTTTTTTATTAAGACTATGTGCTTGTGTTTATTATTTCTTTACAAACTTGTAACTAACCTTACGTTTTTCAATTTCAAGCTGTGCGAAATATACACCAACGTTAAGTGAAGAAACGTCAATATTGTTTTCTGCTGAAATCTCTGCGTTTGAAATAAGCTTACCGTTTAGGTCTATAATAGTTACAGGAGTACCTTCCAACCCTCTAAGAGAGAAGTTTAAAAGGTCTGTAGTTGGATTAGGATATAAACTGATTCCATTTATTTGGAAATCTGTAATTGCCAGAGGATTACTTCCTTCAACAACAATATGTGTTTCATTAATATCCGGGTTATCAAGATAGTCAACAGTACCGGATGGCCAACGAATAATAATCTGGTCGATATTTGTACTGGCTCCAATTCCGAAATGTCCTAACAACGAATTCATATGGCTAAACCCTTGTCCTGAACGAATTTCACGAATCTGCATTCCCCAATCACCATAAGCTTCGATACGAGCTCCAATTCCGTTTAAGTTACTGGCAACTCCTTCCAACCCAATTTTCACCCAGTTGTTAGCATTTCCATCGTTGATCCATAGGTTACCATCATTAACTACATCAAGGAACCCATCATTGTTAAAATCTCCAATAGCTCCTTCATCGAAAGGCAGGTCAACCCCAGTAAAGGTCATGTCACCATTGTTAATGTATAGCTCTTTGGATAATTCAGAAAAGATATCTACAAATCCGTCATTATTAAAATCGGCTGCTTGATTTTCCCAGGCACCCAGATCGTCAGCATCGATACCTGTTGTAGCGATAATATCTGTAAACATACCAGTACCGTCATTTTCCATAAAACGGTTTTGGAAATCGTGATTTACAATAAATGCATCCATGTCTCCATCATTATCAAAATCTTCAAAAACGGTAGCCCAGGATTGTGCGTTATCACGCATATTGATCTCCAATCCATTTTCAATAAATGTACCATCACCGTTGTTTGTGTACATGGCATTGTCGCGGTTAGGATCACCGGGAGAAGCACCACCTCTACACTTGGTTAGGTACATATCATTATCACCATCATTGTCATAATCTACCCAAACTGCAGCATAATTTCCAGGTCTGTCCAGGGTTACCATAAAGGTCTGGTCTAGGACCATGTTTTGACCTCCATCATTTCTATAAGGATGACTTTCGTCTACATCGTGACAAACGAAAGCATCTATATCGCCATCATTGTCGATATCTGAAAAGGTAGAACGTTGTGAGAAAATATATTCAGGATGTGCGTCTTCCGTATATGCAGTACCATCTGCATTGGCAAAGACAAAGGAAACTCTTGAGTCATTACCTAATACAAGATCGTTATATCCATTTTTGTCAATGTCAGCTGCTGCAATACTCCAGTTAGGAGGATTGTTAATTGACATAGATTTGAATTCTGAAGTGAAGGTCCCGTCGGTGTTCTGGTAATCAATACCTATACCCGAACTGCTAACACGAACATAATCGTCTAGATAATCTCCATTCATGTCTACAGCAACCTCTGAATTGTCAGCGTAACTTCCAAGTAACCCGCTCTGATTTGTAAATGTTACTTGTGCCATAATTGAAACACTGCATAGCAATGCAATGCCTAGTAGTAAGTTGTTTTTCATAGTTTTGGAATTTTTATGGAGCTAAAAGTAAGTTAAATTATTTGATTTACACAAGGTTGAAGTCAAAAATCATCCCTCTTTTAGCTGAATATCCCGGATTTTTTTGAATAAATTGGAAGAATACACAAAATTCGTTACGTCTTTATTGTCGGTTTTAAAGATATCATCGTTAGTACCTTTCCATACTAATTTTCCGTTTTTAAGCAGTACGATACTTTCCCCAATTTCCATAACCGAATTCATATCGTGTGATACAACTACTGTGGTAATATCGTATTCGTGTGTGATCTCCTGAATCAAATTATCGATTACCGTAGCCGTATTTGGATCTAAACCCGAATTGGGTTCATCACAAAAAAGATATTTGGGATTATTCACAATGGCCCTGGCAATTGACACCCTTTTTTGCATCCCTCCGGAGATCTCTGCGGGATATTTCTTATTTACATTTTCCAGGTTTACACGAGCCAGGACTTCGTTTACACGTTCCAGCATTTCATTTTTCTTTTGCTTGCTGAACATTCTAAGAGGAAACATTACATTTTCTTCAATGGTCATGGAATCGAACAATGCGCCTCCCTGAAAAAGCATTCCAATTTCTTCCCGAAGCGTACGGTGTTCCTCTTCATTCATATTTTGAATTGCCTTGTCTTCATAGTAAATGAGTCCTTCTTCAGGCTCAAAAAGCCCTAAAAGACATTTTAACAGTACCGTTTTCCCACTACCACTTTGACCAATTATAAGATTGGTTTTTCCTTTTTCAAAGACAGTAGAAATTCCTTCTAAAATCTTCTCTTCGCCAAAGCTTTTATGTACATTTTCAACTTTAATCATCAGCTTAGCAATAATTGAGTTACTATGTAATTAGATAAAATAATTAGTACACTGGTCCATACAAAGGAGTTTGTACTGGCTTTACCCACTTCTAAAGCTCCACCCTTCATAAAATATCCCTGCCATGAGGGAACTGTAGCTAAAATAAAAGCAAAAACAAATGTTTTTATAAATGCATATGTCAAATGAAAGGGTGTAAAACTATCCTGCAGGCCCGTAATGAATTCCGGAGAAGAGGTGAATCCACCATATACTCCTGCAATCCATCCTCCCAGAATTCCCAGAAACATGGCAATAGCAATAACAAAAGGATAGAAAAGAAGTGCTATGATCTTTGGAAAAACCAAATAATTAAGAGAGTTTATACCCATAACCTCTAGTGCGTCAATTTGCTCTGTAACACGCATAGAACCTATACTGGAAGTAATGAAAGAGCCTACTTTACCAGCCATAATTATAGAAATAAAAGTAGGGGCAAATTCCAATATAATCGATTGGCGGGTGGCAAATCCGATAAGGGATTTTGGAATTAAGGGATTATCTAAGTTCAATGCTGTTTGTATAGCAATTACACCTCCCACGAAAAAAGAAATAAAAGCAACAATTCCTAAAGAGCCCAGTATTAGATCATCAATTTCTTTGAATATTAATTCTTTTAAAACGGAGCCTTTAGTAAAGCTACTAAACACTTTTTTGAGCATTAAAACATAAGAACCAATATCTTTAATGTATTTCATAGCTGGATTACTCATGCTAAAGTAACAAAATTAGCTGATTGTATTCTTATTATTTCTTGTTGAAGCTTGCCACTATTTAGAAAATAGCTTCATCATCTTATGATATACAGCGGTATTTTCATAAACTCCTCCAAATAGAGAAGCTCCGGGACCATTTGCAAATACAGGTACCATAGTAGCAGAATGTCCCTGGGTAGAAAAGACAGGGCCTATCTTATTGTAATTTCCATTGTCTGCCGCCAGGGTAAACCCTCCTGTTTCGTGGTCGGCTGTGACTATGACCAAAGTTTCACCATTTAGTTTTGCAAAATCTAAGGCAACACCAATAGTTGCATCAAAATCAAGTTGTTCGGTAATTACATAATTGGCATCATTTGCATGGCCGCCCCAATCTATTTGTGATCCTTCTACCATTAAAAAGAATCCGTTCTCATTTTTAGAAAGCGATTCTAGCGCAAGTTTTGTGGCGTCCGGTAAGAAGTTACCACGTCCTTCTTCCATAGTTGGCATGGCATCTTTCGCCAGCAGAATTGCTTGTTTTTTTTCTGAAACGGTTCCGGGAAGTCTGGTGGTCACTACTTCAAAACCATTTTGCCTTAATTCCTGTAGCAGGTCTCTACCATCTTTTCTTTCATTAAAGAACCCAAGCCCACCTCCTGCAAAGAAATCTATTTCGGAGACCGGTAAAAAAGCAGCGATTTCATCATACATGCGCCTTGATTTCATATGTGCAAAAAAACTGGCCGGTGTAGCGTGTACAATCGAAGAGGTAGAAATTACTCCGGTTGCAACCCCTTTTTTAGAGATGCGTTCAACGATAGTTTCAACAGGAATAGTATCCTGGTTTACTGCAATTGCTCCATTATAGGTTTTAATTCCTGTGGCATAAGCTGTGGCACTTGCGGCAGAGTCGGTTATCAGGTCACCGGAAGCCGAGGTCTTTATCAGACCGATTGTTTGAAATTGTTCAAAATTTGAAGGTTTGTCATTATAGAACAAACTGGCGGAGACCTGGCTTAGCCCCATGCCGTCACCAATTAGCAAAATGATATTCTTTGGTTTTTTTGATTCGGTTCCCTTGTTCGATATACCGGCATCTTGAGCAGAAGAACAGGCACTATTTATAATAAGGACTGTTGAGAGTATAAAAGAAAATCTAAGTTTCATATAAAGGTTTTAAATATTTTTAAAAATAGTAATAAAGATCTTTTTAAACGTTAAGAAGGCATTACATATTCTTAGAATATTTTCTTTTTAATGTTTTTCCAACGAAGCCTTCTAATGAACCTTCCTTCTTCTTCGGAAACAATAAAAGGAACTTTGTTTCGTCTTGCATTGTTATATCCTTGTATACAATGTACATAGTATTTAAAACTTCTTTTTTTGAACGCCAGTTTTGCCGATGCTATTCTACTTAACAGGAAACCATAGCGCATTTTATAAAAGGCTTCTCCTTGTTTGTATTTGGATGCTTTTGAATACGATGCACCTGTAGGTTTTAAATGTTTAACATGCAAAGTGTCATCGGTGCAGATCTTCCAACCGTGGTGTTGTGCTAAAAGTTCATCGACAGTATCCCAGCCCATAGAATTTTGTAAGCCGTTAATTTGATGAAAGCATTCTTTACGATACGCCTTTAGAGCACCTCGTATATGGTCCTTATTTGTGAGGCTTTCAAGCACCCATTTGCCTTTTTTATCAATATAACAAAACCCACCGGCCATACCACAAGAAGAGGTCTTTTCAAAAATTTGCTGAATTGTTTCGAGGTAATTTTTTGGAAAAATCAGATCTGCATCAAATTTACAGATCACATCGAAATCAGCATCCAATGTCTCAAAACCTTTATAAAATGCATTAACTATTTTACTGCCTGGTTGATGAGAGGTCTCAACACTAGTTGAAACCGAACTAACGAAATGATATTTTGAACAAAAAAGATCTATGATACTTTGTGTTCCGTCTGTAGAGTTATCATTCACCACAATTAGTTTCTTTGGAAGCAATGTTTGTTCTACTAAGGATTGAAGTGTTTGCGACAGATACGCTTCTTCATTGTGTGCCGGTATAACGATATAGAAATCCATTAGATTCGTTCTGCATACACAATATAGTACCGAGGTGTAAATCGCCTTAAAATAGGGCGAATTCCAATTTTCTTTACCGGATTGGTGATTTTTTTTCTTTTTTTGATGCGCCATCCGGCCTTTTCCAGAAGCCAGTCAAATTGCCAGTCTTCAAACTCATGATAGTGTCGGTCACGTTCATCCGTTTTACTTTGGTAAGCAGAAGCAAACCATAACTTTAGGGGTACCGAAGCAATTAATTTTTTTGCTTTTATGTCCTGAAGAACATTAAAAGGTGAAACCATATGTTCAAAGATTTCAAAAGCAGTGATTATATCATACGCATCGGTTTGTACTGCCGAGGTATCCAGGTCCAGGTCTTCTCCTTTGGTATTAGTGACGTCATAACCGTTCTTTTTCATAATTTCAGAAAAAGGGTTATCGACTCCTAAATCAAGAATGGTTTGGGTTGTAGGGGCAACTTCTTTTAAAAAACGGAGTGTATGTTTGTATCTTTTTTTGGGAAATTTTCCTTCGTACATAAATTAAACCCTATAAACAATTGTATTAATATTCATCCCGGCGCCTACACTTGCAAATAATACGATATCGCCTCTATTCACTTCATGGTTTCCAAGCTCTCTTTTCACTACCAGGTCATACAGTGTAGGAACGGTAGCTACACTGGAATTTCCCAGTTTGTCAATGGTCATAGGCATAACATTTTCGGGAGGAGTTTCATTATATAATTTATAAAAACGCTTCATAATGGCTTCATCCATTTTCTCATTGGCCTGATGGATAAATATTTTTTTCACCTCTTTGACCGAAATTCCGCTTTCGTCCAGGCATTCTTTCATGGCTGAAGGAACATTGGTTAACGCAAATTCATAGATCTTCCGGCCATACATTTTAATGTAACGACGCGCATCCTTTAATTCTTGATTATTGGATTCTCCAAAATAAATGAAATGTGCTTCATCATAGGTGAAAGTACCACTTTTATGAGCAAGGATACCTCGGTCGTCATCAGTACTTTCAACAACAGCAGCACCGGCGCCATCACTGTATATCATAGAATCACGGTCATGAGGGTCGATCACTCTAGATAGGGTTTCCGCTCCTATGACCAGGCATTTTTTTGCGATACCGGACTTAATAAAAGCATTGGCCTGTATCATAGATTCTACCCAACCGGGACAGCCAAAAAGCATATCGTAAGCAACACAATATGGGTTCTTGATCTTTAAAATGTGTTTTACCCGTGAAGCAATACTGGGAACGGTATCACTTTGCAAAGTGCCATATTTTACATCTCCATAGTTGTGAGCAACAATGATATAATCAAGTTCTTCCTTATCGATTTCTGCATCTTCAATGGCTTTTTCCGCTGCAAAGGAAGCAATATCCGAAGTTGTCAGGTCATCTATGATATAGCGTCTTTCGGCTATACCGGTAATGGCTTTGAACTTTTCAATGATCTCTTCATTTTTATACCCAAAACGAGATCCGTCTTCATTAAAGAAGTGATGATTTTCAAATTCTTCATTAGTTGCAACCCCACTGGGAATGTAACTACCTATGCCTGTGATTGTAACGCCCATTGCACTGAAAGTTTTGACTAAAATACTGAAAAGTACTTAGGTAGCACTTCTATTTTGATGGAAATAAGCAGTTTTTAAATTTTTTTAGTGTACGGAATTAATGAAAGAAAATCTTCAAAATTCTATGAAGGAAATTGAAGATTTTCTATTAAGCGTTTATTTAAACAAACTAAGCCTCCATATAGGCTTCAATAGGCTCGCAGGTACAAACCAGATTTCTGTCACCATATGCATCGTCAACCCTTCGTACCGTAGGCCAAAATTTATTTTCTGAAATATAATCCAGTGGAAATGCGGCTTCTTTTCTACTGTAAGAAAATTCCCAAACATCATTTGTAACCATTGCCAAAGTATGTGGTGCGTTCTTTAATATATTGTCAGGGTCGTCTTTTTCGGCTGTATCAATTTCTTTTCTAATGGAGATCATAGCATCGCAAAAACGATCCAGTTCTTCTTTACTTTCACTTTCGGTAGGCTCGATCATTAAAGTTCCCGCAACAGGAAAAGATACCGTTGGTGCGTGAAAGCCATAATCCATAAGCCGTTTAGCAATATCTGTTACTTCAATGCCGTTTGCCTTGAAAGGACGGCAATCCACGATCATCTCATGGGCTACATGCCCACGTTCACCATTATATAATACATCATAATGGCCTTTTAACCTTTCCTTTATATAATTAGCATTTAAGATGGCATATTGTGTAGACTTCTTTAACCCCTTTTCACCCAGCATGCATATATAAGCGTAGGAAATTAGGCAGGCCAAGGGGCTTCCCCAGGGAGCGGCAGAAATTGCAGTGATCGCTTTTTCTCCTCCGGTTTTAATTACTGGATTTGATGGTAGAAATGGTACCAGTTGCTCTGCAACACAAATAGGCCCTACACCAGGTCCTCCACCTCCGTGTGGAATCGCAAATGTCTTATGGAGATTAAGATGGCAAACATCTGCTCCAATAGCACCAGGGTTGGTTAAGGCTACTTGCGCATTCATATTGGCACCATCCATATATACTTGTCCGCCATTTTCATGAATAATACCGGTAATCTCTCTAATTGCAGATTCATAAACTCCATGCGTTGAAGGATATGTAACCATTAGTGCTGCTAAATGATCTTTATGTTCAATTGCTTTAGCACGCAGGTCGTCCACATCAATATTTCCTTCTTCTGTAGCCTTAGTAACTACAACTTTCATTCCTGCCATTACCGCACTGGCAGGGTTGGTTCCATGGGCAGATGAAGGGATCAGGCAGATGTTTCTATCTGTATCTCCCCGGGATTCGTGATATGCTTTTATTACCATTAAACCAGCGTATTCACCTTGGGCACCGGAATTTGGTTGTAGAGAAGTTCCGGCAAAACCGGTAATTTCGGTAAGTTGATTTTCCAGTTTCTTTAAGACTTGTTGATATCCTTCTGCCTGCTCTACAGGAACAAAAGGGTGTACATTGCCCCATTGCGGGTCGCTAAGTGGTAGCATTTCGGCTGCAGCATTCAACTTCATCGTACAAGAACCCAGAGATATCATCGAATGATTTAACGACAGGTCTCTACGTTCTAATTTTTTAATGTAGCGCATTAACTCTGTTTCACTGTGATAGCTATTGAAAACCTCGTTTTGTAAGAATTCGGTTTTACGAGCTATTTCTGTTGGAACTTTACTTTCAGTAAATAATTGAGTAACCTCAATGGTTTCTTTGTTAGATGCTTCTGCAAAAACCTGTATAATCTTGTTGAGGTCCTTTAGAGTTGTTGTTTCATTTACCGAAACAGATACTGTTTCAGCATCCGGATAATAAAAATTTATTCCTTTTTCTTTTGACAAAGATTTGATTTTTGAAACATCTGCTTTAATAGCAATTGTATCAAAGTATACCTCATTGATTTGATGAAGCCCTAGTTTTTCAAGAACTTCTGCCAGGGTTACAGCAGTATGATGAACTTTATTTGCAATATACTCTAAACCTCTTGGACCGTGGTATACAGCGTACATTCCTGCCATTACTGCCAGTAAGACCTGTGCCGTACAAATATTTGATGTTGCTTTATCGCGTTTTATGTGTTGTTCCCGTGTTTGCAGTGCCATACGTAGAGCACGTTTACCGTCTGTATCTTTGGTGACCCCAATGATACGTCCCGGAATACTTCGTTTGTATTCTTCTTTGGTAGCAAAATAAGCGGCATGCGGCCCTCCGTATCCTAGAGGTATTCCAAAACGTTGTGTTGTTCCCACTACTACATCCACACCAAAATTACCCGGAGCCTCTAATTTTACAAGACTTAAAATATCTGCAGCAACTGCTACTTTTATTTGTGCTTCTTTTGCCTTAGAAACAAATTCCTTGAAATCATAAACCCTTCCTGTTTTTCCCGGGTATTGTAGGATTGCTCCAAAATAATCTGAAGAAAAATCAAAATCCTCATGGTTTCCTACCACTAATTCTACGCCTATAGGAATAGATCGTGTTTGTAATAATGATAGGGTTTGCGGAAGGATCTCTTCGGAAACAAAAAACTTTACCGCACCATTCTTCTTTTGTTCACGCTCTCTTACAGCAAGCAATAATGCCATAGCTTCTGCAGCTGCGGTAGCTTCATCCAGCAAAGAAGCATTTGCTAGCTCCATACCTGTGAGGTCGGCAACCATAGTTTGATAATTGAGCAATGCTTCCAACCTGCCTTGGGCAATTTCTGCCTGATAAGGAGTATAGGCAGTGTACCACCCGGGATTTTCCAGGATATTCCGCTGGATAACCGGAGGGGTAATGGACTGGTGATATCCCAATCCAATATATGTTTTAAAAATTTTGTTCTTTGAAGCCAGATCGGTGATATGTTCCAGGTATTCGTTTTCGCTCATTGCCGCATCAAGAACGAGCTCTTTTTCTAGAAGAATGTCATCTGGAATGGTTTCGGATATCAACTGGTCCAAACTCTGTGAACCAATGGTTTTAAGCATTTCGGACAGGTCACTTTTTCTGGGACCAATATGTCTAAGGGCAAAAGAATCTGTATTCATTTATTTGCAATTAAATTAAGCTGCAAAATTACATATTTTAAACCATAAACTTTGTGTTTTTTAATTTTCCGGTGTGGAGGCCTTTTTAAGTAAATATAAAGGTTACTAACACTTTGTCTATTTTTGTTTTATGAAGCTCTTGAAACGCGTATTCAGTTTTTATGTTAATAGTAGTATTCATGTTGCTTTAGCAGTACTTTCACTGGTCATGATCACAGAAATTGAATTTGAACTGAAGATATCTAAAACACTGTACGGCTTTGTTTTTTTTGGTGCAATTACAGGCTATAATTTTGTAAAATATGCTGCTGTTGCAGGATTACATCACAGAAGTTTAACGGATTCACTAAAAACCATTCAGGTTTTTTCTATTCTGTGTTTTGTGATTTTGCTCTTTTTTAGTTTGCGGCAATCTTTTGAGACCTTATGCGCCACAGCAGTTTTTGGGATGCTAACTTTGCTGTATGCGGTTCCTTTTCTGAGAAAAAAGAACTTGCGGAACTTTAGCGGATTAAAGATATTTATTGTTGCCATAGTCTGGGCAGGAGTTACAGTTATAGTACCACTAATTGCTGCGAAAGAAGAATATGTAGCAGCACATGCTATTACATTTTTACAACGAACTTTTATTGTAATTGCGTTGACCATTCCCTTTGAGATACGGGATCTACCATATGATAAACCCACATTGAATACGTTGCCTCAACGACATGGAATTTTTGTAACGAAAATTTTGGGAGGTGTCCTGTTGGGAATTTGTTTTTTAATGGAATACTTTAGAGATGTAATTTCAATACCTTATGCAGTTGGTCTTTTGTTTGCATGCATATTAACAGCAATAGCTATATTTTTTTCAGAAAAAAGGCAGCCAAGGTATTTCGCTTCTTTTTGGGTAGAAAGTATTCCAATAGTTTGGTGTGGTTTTTTGCTTTTAATTAGACATCTCTTGCCGTAACCTTTCTTTAAGATATTCTTTTTGACTTGAGCTTAACGTTCTTACACCAGATCTTCTTAAAAGACGGGTAAGCTTTGTGTTCTTAATAGAATGCTCTTTACAAATACGACAGAATAAATGATGCAATTTCATCGTAAATTTTTCCCAAGGGCTAGCTTCATTATATTGTAATTTATCACAATAGTGAGCAGCTTCTTCGCATTTCAACATAAACTTCATAATTTCTCTAAAACCAGTTTGTTTGCAGGCAATCTGCCATCGCATTTCTGGCGCGATGGATGATAACCCAAAGGTTAGACGGGGTAATGTCAAATTCATTACAGATAGCTTCAGTATCAAAACCGTCAATTGTTTTCATTTTAAAAATTGTTGCTTGTCTTTCATTTAAACCATCCAGGCAATTTAAAATTGCTAAACCCAATTCTTCATTTTCCATGGTATCTTCTGCGGTTTTATCAAAGGGGTCACTAACACGTTCTTCTATCCAGCTTCCTTCTGCATCTTCATCGGTATAGCTCATACGCACTTCTGCTTTTCCTTTAGTGGAGTTTATTTTACGGTAATGGTCAATTATTTTTCTTTTTAGAATTGAAATAAGCCATGTACGTTCACTAGCTTCACCTTTAAAGTTCTTTTGAGACTTTAAGCCAGCCAGAAAAGTTTCAGAAATTAAGTCCTGCGCCACTTCATGGTTATTTACGCGTACAATGGTATAGTTATACAGATAATCTGAATAAAGATCCACCCATTGATTAGGATTTAAAAGACTTGATGGCATACCTGATCTATAGAAGATTTATCAAAAATAATAAAGTTTTGTGAAGAACAGCCTAAAAGTTAGTGTTTCTAGCACAATTGAAAAGTTAAATAATGATGAAAATTGAATTTTGTTAACGTTATGACTTAACTTTGAGATTAAAATTTATGACTATGAAAAAAATAAAACTTTTTATTCTGGCTATAACTGCATTGATTGCATTTAATAGTTATTCCCAGGAAACCAGTAATTTCTACGCTACAATGTCCTTGCAAGATGCCAGGGAATTGAAGAAAGATCTTCCTAACGAAGTAGAGATATTAGCTGAAAAAAGAAATGAGGCTGCTGTTTATTTAACTCCGCTTGCCGGGCATAAATTACATGACAGGGTACTGGTTCATGGTCCGGGCTATATTTTTAAAAGTTCTTTGGAAGAAGCAATAGCAGCACTAGACAAACCAAAAAGAACACCACAAAACAATCGGTTAGCCTTTTCTATTACCGAAGATGCCCTGGTAAACCAAACCCTGGGCCTTATAAACACTCAAAATATTGAGGACCAGATACTGGAACTGGAAGCTTACGGGACAAGATACCATAACAGGCCTTCTGCAACCCAGGCGGCTAACGATCTGAAAGCTAAATGGGAAGCCATGGCGAATACGTATGGAAGAACAGATGTAAGTGTAAGGTTATACAATCACGTAAATACGCAAATGCCATCAGTGATCATGACAATTGAAGGAGCAGAGACACCGGATGAATTTGTAATAGTTGGAGGGCATTTGGATTCAACTTCCAATCAGGGAAACAATGATGCACCCGGGGCCGATGACGATGCTTCCGGGATTGCAACAATTACAGAAGCAACCCGTGCTTTATTTGAGGTAGGGTTTGTTCCCAAGAAAACCATTGAAGTAATGGCATATGCCGCCGAAGAAATTGGATTGGTGGGCTCTGCTGAAATTGCTCAGAACTATAATAACAATAATGTGAACGTAGTGGCTGTTGTACAATTTGATATGACCAATTACAATGGCTCTGCAAACGACGTTTCCTTTATAACAGATTATACCAACGCTACACTTAACGGTTTTCTAATGCAACTGTTAGATCATTACAATGCTTCGGGGCCGCACCAGATCACTTATGGTACTTCTCTTTGTAACTATGGTTGTTCAGACCATGCCAGTTGGACCGGTGAAGGATACATGGCATCTTTCCCGTTTGAAGCAAATTTTGGGCAACATAATTCAAACATCCATTCACCTAACGATACCTACAGCCTTACGGGAACAGCCACCCATGCCACTAAATTTGCAAAACTATGTGCAGAATTTTTAATTGAAACTGCAAAGAGTGATGGTACGTTAGCAGTTGACGAAACATTAATAGATACTGTTTTTGTTACAGTGAATGATTCTAATTTGGAATATGACCTCAAGGCATCAAACGAAAGTTTTACCAATGTTGAAATTTATGATGTCCTTGGTAAAAAGGTTTTGGATTTTCCAATATCAACAAATAAAGGCTCATTGTCTTTACACTCCCTGAAGTCAGGAGTTTATGTAGCTACTTTTGTAACGGAAGCAAAATCTGTAATTTCAAAAAAAATACTTTTGAAATAAATTTAGGATATAGTATTTAAAAAAGCCTCTTATTTTCCATAAGAGGCTTTTAAGGTTACTGTTTTAATAGCCCTGCCCGTTTTAGAAGGGCATCCGGGTTAGGTTTTTGCCCACGGAATTTTATATACAATTCCATAGGATCTTGAGTGCCTCCCTGTGAAAGAATATAGTTTTTAAACTTATCAGCTACTTTTTTGTTGAAAATACCTTCTTCTTTAAAATAAGCAAAGGCGTCGGCATCCAATACTTCTGCCCATTTGTAACTATAATATCCTGCTGAATACCCCCCTTGAAAAATATGTGAAAAAGAAGTACTCATACAATTCTCTTCTACATCCGGATACAATTGTGTTTTGGCAAATGCCTTTTTTTCAAAACTCTTTACATTTTTAATTTCTGAAGGGTCACTTCCGTGCCATGCCATATCCAATATACCAAAGCTTAATTGCCGAAGTGTTTGCATGCCTTCATGGAAAGTAGACGAGTCTTTTATTTTTTCAACTAATTCCATAGGGATTAGTTCACCTGTTTTATAGTGCGTGGCAAATAACTCTAACGTTTCTTTTTCGTAGCACCAATTTTCCAGTATCTGACTTGGAAGTTCCACAAAATCCCAGTATACACTGGTGCCGGACAATCCTTTATAAGTGGTGTTCGCTAACATACCGTGAAGGGCATGTCCAAATTCATGAAACAATGTAGTAACCTCATTAAAGGTTAGTAAAGATGGTTTGCTTGAGGTAGGTTTAGTGAAATTACAAACGATCGAAACATGTGGACGGTCATTTACTCCATCCTTAATTTGTTGAGGTTTGTATGAGGTCATCCAGGCTCCGCCACGTTTTCCCGGACGAGGATGAAAATCTGCATAAAAGATAGCAACCAACTCATTTTTGGAATCTGTTACCCGGAAGGTTTTTACATCCGGATGATATGTATCTATATCGTGAACTTCTTTAAAATCGATTCCATAGAGTTTTTTTGCAACACCAAAAACACCATCGATTACATTTTCCAGTTTGAAATAAGGTTTCAGTTTTTCATCATCCAGGTCAAAGCGCTTTTGTTTTAATTTCTCGGCATAATAAGCTCCGTCCCATTTTTGGAGCCGGTCAATTCCATCCAGTTCTTTTGCAAACTCTTCCAATTCATCAAACTCCTTTTGAGCAGCAGGCTTAGCCTTTTCCAGTAATTCATTCAAAAAAGATTCGACCTTTTGCGGTGTTTCGGCCATACGTTCTTCCAGGACAAAATGTGCGTGAGACCGATACCCTAACAATTGGGCACGTTGATGACGAAGCTTTACAATTTCCAGGACATTCTTTTTGTTGTCCAGTTCGTTATCATGAAAACTTTTTGCTCCAAAAGCAAGTGACATTTTTTTACGGAGCTTCCTGTTTTCTGAATATTTCATAAAAGGTATATAGCTTGGGTAATCCAAAGTAAACAACCAACCTTCTTTTCCCCTTTCTTTTGCAGTTTGCGCAGCGGCTTCTTTAGCGCCATCAGGAAGGCCGGCAAGTTCTTTTTTGCTGGTAACCAGCATTTCAAACAAATTGGTTTCGGCAAGTACATTTTCTCCAAATGTGAGTTTCAGCTTAGAAAGTTCGGTGTCAATTTTCCGAAGAGCCTCCTTATCCTTTTCTGAAAGATTTGCACCGTTACGTGCAAAACCCCTGTATTGTTTTTCCAGCAGCATTTGCTGTTCAGGGTTAAGAACAAATGTATCCCTGAGATCGTAAACTGTTTTTACTCTTTTAAAAAGGGTTTCATTGAGCAAAAGATCATTCTTGAATTCTGAAAGCAATGGAGAAACTTCCTGGGCGATCTTTTGAATTTCCTCACTGGTTTCAGCGCTGTTAAGATTAAAAAAGATACTGGTAACTCTGTCTAATTGCAGGCCGGTGTACTCCAATGCCTCAACCGTATTTTGAAATGTAGGTGTATCACTGCTATGAGCTATGGCATCAATTTCACCTTTAGTAACTTTAATAAGCTCCTTTATTGCCGGTAAGTAATGTGCATTTTTAATTTTTGAAAATGGAGCAGAATCAAAGGGCTCCAACAGGGGATTGTTCATGGTAATCTTTTCTTCTTTTTTAATCTAATTATCTTTTAACTTTTTAGCTCCTTCTTCTACCTTAAGTTTTAGCCCTTCTTTATAGGCGAGTATTTTGTCTGAAACACATGTATCTGTAGATCCAATGATCTGTGCAGCCAGGATACCTGCATTTTTTGCACCGTTTAATGCTACTGTGGCCACCGGAACTCCTCCCGGCATTTGTAAAATAGACAGGACAGAATCCCATCCGTCAATAGAATTACTGGATTTTACCGGAACACCAATAACGGGTAATGGGGATAGTGAAGCGATCATTCCCGGCAGGTGTGCAGCTCCTCCGGCTCCTGCAATAATAACAGAAATACCTCTTGTGTGGGCATTTTTTCCATAATCAAATAATTTATCAGGTGTGCGATGCGCCGAAACAATATCGACCTCCACTTCAATATCAAAACCTTTTAAAATTTCTACAGCGTCCTGCATAACCGGCAGATCACTTGTGCTTCCCATGATGATTCCTACTTTGCTCATAATGTACGTCCGCCAAAGCGGATATGTTTTAATGATTATTATTTAGTTTTACTGATCACTTGAATTGTTTTCTTCACTCTTTCTGCTATTTTTCGAGCTTCATTAATATCTTCATTTACAATTGTCACATGTCCCATTTTTCTAAAAGGACGGGTTTCTTTCTTTCCGTAGATATGAGGAGTTACTCCTTCCATTTCCATAATAGCATCAATATTTTTGTAAGCTACATTTCCGGTGTACCCTTCGGAGCCAACTAAATTGACCATGACCCCACCAACTTTACTGGCTGTTTTTCCCAAAGGAAGATCTAAAATTGCCCTTAAGTGTTGTTCAAACTGGTTGGTATAATTAGATTCAATGCTATGATGCCCACTATTATGAGGTCGTGGCGCAACTTCATTTACCAGGATTTCATCATCTGTGGTTTGAAACATTTCTACAGCTAATAATCCAACATGCTGAAAGGCTTTGGAAACTTTAGTAGCAACATCACGTGCTTTTTTTGCAACCGCCTCATCAATACGGGCAGGGCATATCACATATTCTACCTGATTGGCTTCCGGGTGAAATTCCATTTCGACCACAGGATACGTTTTTACATCTCCTTTTGGGTTTCGTACTACAATAACTGCCAGTTCATTTTTAAAAGGGATAAATTTTTCAGCAATACATTCACCATCGGGTAGCGTAGCTATGGTAGAAACATCACGAATAATTGTTACTCCTTTTCCGTCATAACCTCCTGTGCAACTTTTCCATACAAAAGGGAACTCTAATTCATTACGGTCTATGGCTTCTTTTAAAAGAACTTTATTTTGAAACAACTTAAAAGGAGATGTTGGGATATCATGTGTTTCATAAAACTGCTTTTGAGTTCCTTTATTTTGAATGTTTCGAAGTGTCTCGGAAGAAGGAAATACCTTTTTTCCTTCTACTTCCAGTTTTTCCAGAGCTTCTACATTTACATTTTCAATTTCAAAAGTAAGGACATCCACCTTTTTTCCGAAGGAATAGACCGTGTCAAAATCCATTAAGTCGCCTTGTTCAAAATGATCACAGGCTATACGACAGGGTGCTTCAATACTGGGATCCAGCACGTTGGTTTTAATGTCGAATTTGCGTGTTTCGTAGAGTAGCATTTTGCCTAATTGACCGCCGCCAAGAATTCCTAAAGTGAAGTCTGAAGAAAAATAGTCTGTCATAAAGGTTTCTTTGCGCAAAGGTACAATCTTCTTTGCAATTGTTATCTTTGCAACTTTATTTATGTGGCAATTTTTAACATCATTATTTAGAAAAAAGGATTATCAATTAAAAAGGTACCCGTCAAGTCGGGAATTACATATGAAGAACATTGTATTATTTGGACCTCCGGGTGCAGGAAAAGGAACCCAGGCAGAAGTTTTAAAAGAAAAATATGAGCTGGTGCACATCTCAACCGGGGATGTGTTCAGGTATAATATCAAAAATGAAACCGATTTAGGTACATTAGCAAAGTCGTATATGGACCAGGGACACCTGGTTCCCGATGAGGTGACTATTAATATGCTTAATGCCGAAGTGGAAAAAAATGCAGGTGCCAATGGTTTTATATTCGATGGCTTCCCACGTACTGCTGCTCAAGCTGAAGCCTTGGCACAATTGATGGAAGAAAAAAGCTCTCAGATCAATGCCATGGTAGCACTTGAAGTCGATGATGAAATTTTAGTTGGAAGGCTTTTGGAACGAGGGAAATCCAGTGGACGTCCGGATGATGCCAATGAAGAGGTAATTCGCGAACGTATAGCAGAATATTACCGCAAGACTGATATTCTAAAAGAATTCTATCAAGCTCAAGATAAGTATCACGGTGTAGATGGTGTGGGAAGTATTGAAGAAATTACCGTACGCTTAAGCGAGGTGATCGATAATTTATAAATGAACCTTCCTAAAGGGAAGATATAATTATGACTGAAGGCAATTTTGTAGATTACGTAAAGATTCACGTAGCCTCCGGAAAAGGAGGTAAGGGAAGTGCTCATTTACGTAGAGAGAAATATATTCCTAAAGGGGGCCCGGACGGAGGTGACGGGGGCCGTGGCGGTCACGTGATTCTTAGGGCCAACAAAAATATGTGGACGCTTTATCATTTAAAGTTTAAACGGCATTATAAAGCAGGTCATGGAGGAGCAGGAGGTAAACAAACCAGTACGGGTGCAGATGGGGAAGATGTATATATCGAAGTTCCCTTAGGGACAGTAGTAAAAAATACAGATACCGGAGAAATTTTACGGGAACTCATGGAGCATGGCGATGAACTTATTCTTGCCAAAGGAGGAAAAGGTGGACTTGGGAACAGTCATTTTAAAAGTGCTACAAGACAAACACCCCGTTATGCGCAACCCGGAATGGAAGGTGAAGAAGGTAATTTTACACTTGAAATGAAAGTATTGGCAGATGTTGGATTGGTAGGTTTTCCCAATGCCGGGAAATCTACACTCCTTTCTGTAGTTACAGCCGCTAAGCCAAAGATCGCCAATTACGAATTCACCACCTTAAAACCTAATTTGGGGATCGTGGAATATAGAGACTATCAAACCTTCGTGATGGCAGATATTCCGGGAATTATTGAAGGAGCTGCAGAAGGAAAAGGATTAGGACATTATTTTTTAAGACATATTGAACGAAATTCCACACTATTATTTTTAATTCCGGCAGATGCGAATGATATAAAAAAGCAATATGAAATCCTATTGGATGAGCTACGTCGTTACAACCCGGAAATGCTAGACAAGGATAGGCTTATTGCTATTTCAAAAAGCGATATGCTTGACGAAGAATTAAAAGCAGAATTAAAAGCAGAACTGGATGGAGAATTTAAAGAGATCCCTTACCTGTTTTTTTCTTCGGTCGCGCAACAAGGTTTGATGGAACTGAAAGATAAACTCTGGGAAATGTTGAATGATAAAGCAGATCATTAAATCCGGTATAAAAGTGATTGATAGAATTTATCAATTTTAATAGATGAAAAGCTACATAAAAAGTGTTGTTGAAATTAATGATAGTAAGAAAAGCCGCTATTTTGCTTTAATTATTCAGCTGCTAATTTTACTGTCGATTGTTACATTTTCAATTGAAACAATCCCGGACCTAAAACCACAAACGATTGCAATATTAGGATCCATTGAGATTATCTGCGTGATCGTATTTACAATAGAGTATTTACTACGTATCTACGTTTCCGATAAAAAATTGAATTTTGTTTTTAGCTTTTACGGACTTATAGATTTGCTTGCCATACTCCCCTTTTATTTATCTTTTGGTATCGATTTAAGGTCTTTACGGGCTTTGCGGTTTGTAAGGCTTTTTAGGTTGTTAAAACT
Organism: Flavobacteriaceae bacterium; assembly: GCA_028284005.1. Classification (GTDB taxonomy): domain Bacteria; phylum Bacteroidota; class Bacteroidia; order Flavobacteriales; family Flavobacteriaceae; genus JANQOS01. Next base: position 149,666 of record JANQSO010000001.1, read on the forward strand.
AGCGAGGTATAACAAAGCAATTCGGCATTTCACAAAGGCTATTTCGATTGCCAAAGAAGAAATTTTACTTTTTTTGTTCATTACCCTGATACTTATCTATCTGTCAGCAGTTGGGATTTATTATTTTGAAAATGAAGCTCAGCCCGAACATTTCTCATCTATTTTTGATAGTTTATGGTGGGCCATCATTACGCTTACTACGGTAGGTTATGGAGATGTGTATCCTATTACTGCCGGAGGCCGTATTTTTACTTTTTTCATTTTAATGATCGGTTTGGGAATAGTTGCTATTCCTACAGGAATATTGTCTTCAGCTTTAACAAGGTCGATTGAGAAAAAGGAAGAGTAAACCCTTGTATTCATTGCTTATTTCTGTTTGAAACACCTTTTCATTTTGTTTGATTTTTGGAATTCGTTTCTTTATGTCACAAAAAATGAATCAATTTCTCGTAATAAATGCTTAATTTAGACGGATTTACAAATTTAGACCTGATTATGAGACAGTTTGTACTTTTTTCATCATTTTTAATGTCAGTTTTTCTGGGATTTGGCCAATGTCCGACCACAGATATTACATTGGCAACGCAGGCCCAAATTGATAACTTTGCTGTTAACTATCCTAATTGTACGATGCTTACGCATGAACTTAGGATTGATGGCGATGACAACTCTATTACAAATTTAAATGGCCTGGCAAGAATTACAAATGCCCAGGATCTTTATATTCTTAAAACACGAATTCAGAATTTTGCCGGCCTAAGCAATCTAGTGACCGCATCTCAGCTTTCCATAGCTTTTAACAGGGATATAGTGGACCTAAGTGGTCTAATATCTTTAGAAACCGTTGGTGTACTTGAAGTTTGGGTCAACAATAGTATAACCAGCCTTGCAGGTATAGATGGTTTGAAATCATTAGAGCATTTGAACTTATTTATAAATCCGAACCTGGAAGACATATCTCAATTAAATCCGGTTGAATCTCTTAAATCTTTGAGTATAACAGGAAACGCTTTAAAAACACTTTCAGGATTAGAAAATCTACGAACTGTAGATGAAGATTTTTATGTGGCAGATGAGCCTCTTCAGAGTTTTAACGAACTAGCCAGCCTACAGAGTATAGGTGGCTCATTATACCTTTGGAATCACACCCTGCTGGAGGACTTATCCATATTCAATAATATCCAAACATTGACAGACCTCTACGTAATTGGATGTCCGGTCTTAAAAAGTTTATCCGGTTTGGAAAATGTCCGGTCCGTAAGTGGAAAGCTTAGAATTGGGCTAAACCCCGAATTGACCGACCTTTCTATTTTTAGCAATGTTACCTCTGTTGGGAGCCTGGATATTTATGAAAACAATATTTTACAAAACTTATCCGGACTGGAAAATTTACAATCTATAACTGACAGATTATTCATTCACGAGAATGATGTTCTAAATTCTATAAGTGCCTTAAGGGATCTATCTACATCTGAGATCAGTGAGGTGGTTATTGCAGAGAATCCTAACCTTTCTACATGTAGTAATCGCTTTATTTGTACTGTTATAGAAGACCCTAACGTAGTAAAAATAATTAACAATAACAGTACGGGCTGTAATTCGGTTACAGAAATAGGGGATGCCTGCCTGCTTTCAGTTTCGGAAGTTGTATTGGACAGTTTGGTGGCGATCTATCCCAACCCGGTTTCTGAAATATTGAATCTTTCAGTTTATGAAGGACTGTTGTTTAAAAAGGCAACCCTTTATTCAGCCTTGGGGCAAAAAGTATTGGCCTCTCCTGAAAAAAGTATTGATGTTTCAAGCCTTTCCGAAGGAATATACTTCTTAGAGATTACGACAGATAAAGGCAATTTAAGTAAGAAAATAGTCAAAAATTAATCATTTTTAATTCATTTTTTTTCCTCAATAAAAGTCGTAAATCCAACTGTTCCAGATAAATATATACCATGCTTTGGATTTTTTTGCGTATCTTGAAGTTATCAATCCTTAGAACATAGGTCATGAAACAATTTACACTACTCTCGTTATTTTTAATGTCTTCTATTTTGGGGTTTGGGCAATGCCCCACCGCAAATATTACATTGAATACACAAGCTGAAATAGATAATTTTGCTGCAAATTACCCAAATTGCTCGGTACTTACTCACGAGCTTAAAATAGGTGGAGAGAACAATGACGTGGTAAATCTAAATGGACTTTCCTCTATTACAAGTGCGCAATATATTCTTATACAAAACACGGAGATAAGCAATTTATTTGGGCTTGATAACCTGAGTACAATTTCTCATTTGGCACTTTGGGGTAACCAGAATTTGCAAAATATGGAAGGTTTAACCTCACTTCAGTCAATAGAAGATATGGAAGTTTGGGTAAACAACGGCTTAATAAGTATGGAAGGGATGGATAGCTTGCAATCTATTAAAGGATTAAATCTGTTTGCAAATTCGAACCTTAATGACATCACGCAATTGAGCTTTATTGAATCACTCACTTCATTAACTATAGGCGGAAATGCATTGAATTCACTATCAGGATTGGAAAATTTACATACAGTTCAGGAAGACCTGTCAGTGTCGAATGAACCATTGTTAAATTTAGATGAGTTAGCTGGTATACAAACAATAGGAGGGTCGTTGTATATATCTAATTTCGACCAAATGCAGGACATAACGGCATTTAGTAATATTGGGTCTGTTGTAGACCTGTATGTGTTGGAATGTACTAGTTTAATGGACCTGGCCGGTTTAGAAAATATTCAGTCCGTAAGTGGAAGGCTTCGAATAGGTTATAATCCGGAACTCACAAACCTATCTGTTTTTAGTAATATCACTTCGGTAGGAAATTTGGATATCTATGAAAATGCCAATCTGCAATCTTTGTCCGGATTGGAAAACTTACAAGAAGTAAGTGAACGTTTATTGATTCTTGATAATCCTGTTTTGGATGATATAAGCGCATTGAGTAATGTATCACCCAGTGAGGTAAATGAAGTTGTTATTGCAAACAATAGCAATCTTTCTGTATGTACCAATACATTTATTTGTACCATTATAAATGATCAAGCTGTTGCAAAGACCATTGTAAATAATGCAACTGGTTGTAGTTCGGTACAAGAGATCCAGGAAATGTGTGTTTTGGGAGTGGAAGATATAATATTGTCCAATGAAGCAGTACAGTTATATCCCAACCCTGTTTCAGAAATACTTACTATTTCTGTAGCCGAAAGCATTTCTTTTGAAAAAGCCACAGTATATTCCATCTTAGGAAAGCGAATTCTGGAAAGCACTCAGAAAAATATCGATCTGTCCGCTATCTCTCAAGGAGTCTACCTGGTGACTGTTCAGGTAGATAAAGGAAGTATCACCAAAAAGATTGTTAAAGAATAATAAATTGAAAGCCTCAGACTTACTTTTTACGTAAATTTGATAAAAAGGAGTCTATGAAAGTATTATCTATTCTTTTAATTTCAGCGGCACTTGTTTCCTGTGGAGTGGCCGTAACTTTAGATTACGATAAGAAAATCGATTTTTCACAGTATACCGTTTATAATTTTTACCCTGAAATAGATTCAGGATTAAATGAACTGGATAATAAACGGATCATAAAAGCAATTGACAGTGTCTTTCAAAGGCAAGGGTATAAGAAAAGCAATGCCAATCAATTCCATATTAATTTTTACGCAAAGGAATCCCTTTCCAATTCCCGCAACACTATAGGAATAGGTGTTGGAGGAGGCGGTCGTAATGTAGGAGTAGGAGTGAGCGGTGGTATTCCCATTGGAGGGAAGGTGATTAACCAAACCCTTACGATCGATTTTATAGATACCACAAGGGACATGTTGATATGGCAAGTCATTGCCGAAGGTAAACTTAAAGAAAAGGCAACTCCAGGTGAAAAGGAAGCCTATTATATTAAAGTGGTGGAAAAAGCGCTTAAAAACTATCCGCCAAAATAAAAGAGGCCTAAGCCTCTTTTAATTAGCCAAATAAGCCTTTGTATTGGTCTTTATAGCCAATTAAGACTATAATATTTAAAACCAATAAAACCAAAGCTCCCATAATACCTGCAGGATCTAAGGTTGCATGAAATAAAACTGCATTTACCGAAACACTCATTAAAATAAGTGACATCAATGCGCCAAATTTGTTAAAGATAAGTGCTAATCCTGCTGCTATCTCTACAATTGCAACAAGTGTAAGAGTTTTAGATGACATGAGCGCTCCAAAATATGCTCCTGCATCTCCGGTGGGTGCTTCCATAGGGATAAAATGGAAAAACTTGTTGAATCCAAATACCAGAACAAAAAGTCCTAATAGGATCCGAATTACCATAAAAACTTTTGAATTCATAAAAATTAATTTTAAGTTGTTACCATTTAAAGATAAACAATAAAGTACGTGGAGCAGAGTTACTTTATTAACAATAATATAAAAAATAACTGCTTTTGCTGTTATTACTGTAGTTTTAGGTGTTAAAATGTGAACAATTTTATTGTTTTTGGTATTTGTTTTAAGAAAATACACATCTAAAAAAGTGAGATTTTTATGTGAAAACCCCAAAAAATGCTATGCAGAAAATCGTATTTCTTCTTTTAATTGTACCATTTCTTGGCTATTCCCAAAGTACTTTCAATAAAGCTGTACACTATTTTCAGCAAGAAGAATTCAGTAGTGCAAAGAAGCTCTTTGAGAATTACTTAAAAGAACATCCCAGGGACCAAAAAACACGAGAATATTTAGGAGATATTGCCGGTTATAAAAAAGACTGGGATACAGCGATAGACTATTATAAAGCTTTGGTTAAAGAAGATGATAACAGTGCCAATTATCATTTTAAATATGGAGCTACCTTAGGAATGAAAGCCTTGGAAATTAGTAGGCTACGTGCATTAGCATATATCGGGGACATAAAATATCACTTCGAAAAAGCTGCCAAATTGGATCCCGATCATATAGAAACACGTTGGGCATTGGTAGAGTTTTATATTCAATTACCGGGAATTATTGGGGGTAGTGAGCGCAAAGCTATTGCATATGCCAATGAACTTGCCAGGATCTCACCTGTAGACGGTTATTTGGCCAATGGTTATATTGCAGAATACAGCGACCGCCCTAATGATGCCGAGCATCATTATAAAAATGCAATTAAAGTCGGTGGCTCTCCGCATACCTACGAAAAATTAACGCAACATTACGAAAAAAACAATCGTCCAAAAGAGGCAATGCAAACAGCATCGCAATCACTTAAGATCCATAAACGAAACCAGTTAAACTATCAAATTGGGAAGATCGCGGCTCAATATAACCTCGATGCAGAATTGGGAATCGATTGCCTGAAGGTGTATATAAAAAATCATTCAGCTAAAGACGGAGTGCCTAAAGATTGGGCATATTACCGATTGGCGCAGATATATAAAAACAAAGGAGAAAAAGCAACTGCACTACAATGGATTGACAAAGCTCTGGAAACCCGACCGGACTTTAAAGAGGCCAAAGAAGAAAAAGAAAACATTTTGGCATTGTAATTTTTGGGCAATTGCTTTGCCATTTATAGCATGCAAAGCACCGCGCTATTGGCTGTAGTTTTGCTTTGCAAAAGCTACTTACCGCTATCGCTATTGAAAGGAAAACAGTTATCTTTACAGCAATTATTTAAATTTATATATGCGCATACATTTTATAGCCATTGGAGGAAGTGCCATGCACAATTTAGCGATCGCACTCCATGAAAAAGGTGATCATGTCACCGGAAGTGATGACGAGATCTTCAATCCTTCAAAAAGCAGGCTGGAAAGCAGAGGGCTACTACCCGAAAAATATGGTTGGTTTCCCGAAAAGATCACTGCGGAAATAGATGCTGTTATTCTGGGAATGCATGCAAAAGCAGACAATCCGGAACTACTTAAAGCAAAAGACCTGGGAATAACCATTTATAGTTACCCCGAATTTCTATATGAACAATCTAAAAATAAAACGCGTGTAGTTATTGGGGGTTCGCATGGAAAAACAACTATTACCTCAATGATATTGCATGTAATGCATTACCATAATAAAGAAGTGGATTATATGGTAGGGGCACAGTTAGAAGGATTTGATGTAATGGTAAAATTGACCCATGAAAACGATTTCATTGTTCTGGAAGGCGATGAGTACTTATCCTCTCCATTGGACAGAAGGCCCAAATTTCACCTATATAAGCCCAATATAGCTTTACTGAGCGGTATTGCCTGGGACCACATCAATGTTTTTCCTACCTACGAGAACTATGTTTCACAATTTGAAACGTTCCTAACTCAAATTACAGACGGGGGTGCTATCATTTACAATGAAGAAGACCCGGAAGTAAAAAAGGTAGTGGAAGCATCTGAAAGCCTTATAAAAAAATACCCGTATCAAACACCGGAATATACCATAGAAGCCGGAGAAACTTTATTGAAAACCCCCGAAGGCCCTATGCCTATAGAGGTTTTTGGAAAGCATAATTTGAATAATCTGGAAGGAGCCCGGTGGATTTGTCAACTAATGGGAGTGGATGCAGAAGATTTCTATGAAGCGATCGCTACATTCAAAGGAGCCAGTAAACGTCTCGAAAAAATTGCGGAAACCCCAACTTCCATAGCTTATAAAGATTTTGCACACTCTCCAAGTAAAGTTAAAGCAACTACCGAAGCTTTAAAACAACAATTTCCGGATAGAAAACTCATTGCCTGTTTGGAACTTCATACCTACAGCAGTTTAAATCCGGAATTCTTAAATGAATACAGGGGAACTTTAGATGCAGCTGATAGTGCCGTAGTATTTTATTCGCCTCATGCGGTAATGATCAAAAAACTGGAAGAAATAAAAGGTGAACAGATCGATAAGGCTTTTGACCGTGAGGACCTTGTGGTTTTTACAAATCCAGCAGACTTTAAAACATACCTTTTCACACAGGATTTCGATAATACTTCACTTTTACTTATGAGTAGCGGTAACTACGGAGGCCTGGATTTTGAGGATGTAAAAAAATATATGAAATAAGATCTACGAATATATTTCATTGATAAACCCGGTAATACCTTTGCCGGATTTTTTTATGAGTTCTTGTTTTGCATTTTCATGATCTTGAGCATTCTTGTCCTGAGAAAGCTTGAATTTACCTTCCCAGTTAGTGATAACAATCTCAAAGGCCTGAATGTAATTAACAAACCGCTGCATACGTTTATTATCTTTTTCCAATACAAATTTATGGTCCGGGCGTTCTAAGAACTCTGTCATTGCGATCATGGTATTTTTAGCTGCTTCCGTATCGTTTATTAGTGCAACTGTTCCGGTAATGTGGACAATGATATAGTTCCATGTAGGAAGTTGCTTGGTAGTATATACACTTGGTGAAATGTATGTATCCGGGCCTTTAAAGACTACTGTAACTTCAGCTCCGTTTGTTAAAGTTTCTACTTGAGGGTTGAACTTATCAATATGGGCTACCAGTTTACCACTTTCCTCATTGTAAATAATTGGGATATGTGTAATTAAAGGTTTTCCATCTAACACTGAAACCAACATCCCAAAAGGATAGTGTTGTATAACGGAAATCATTTTTTTAATATCTGCGGACTGATGATAAGGTGGTGGATACATTTTTCTGTTTTTCTACAATAAATATGCAGTTAATATACAAACAAAAGCTAAGTTTTATATTTTTCAGGAGTCCTTACATTTTGATTTAATTCTTAAAAATGTGAGTTTGGCCACACCGTTTAGAAGAAAGAAGATAAAGCCACTTTAGTGTATAATTGGAAAGTTCAATATTGAAGCTGTTCGCCCGTTTTATCTACTTGTTTACTAGGGTATTTGGTAAAAAAATAAATGCCAAAACGTCTTTTGATACCTTAAAGTTTATTAACTTAGAAGTTTTATTTTTAAAAGATTTCTTAACTATTTATTCCGAAAAATTATGAAAAAAATTGTACTTATTATTGGATTAGTATTTAGTATCTCGGTCTTCTCTCAAAGAAGTACCGAGATATTATCAGAAGATTTTTCATCGGGCGTCCCACCCACAAATTGGACGATTGATGGAATTCCCCAACAATGGTCACAGGAAGTCAGTACCAATGCTGGTGGATCTGCTCCTGAAGCTCAGCTTCAATATGTTAGCGGAAACAATACAACACGTCTCATTTCCCCGGAGACAGATCTTACAGGAGTGTCTAATGTAATATTCTCATTTAAACATTTTTTAAATGATTATTCAGGTACAGGATATACTATTGGTGTAGCAACCAGATCAGGAGGGGGAAGCTGGAATAATGTTTGGACAGTAAACCCCGGAGGGGATATAGGACCGGAAAATAAAAGCCTGCTCATTAATAATAGTGATGTAGGAGCTTCTGATTTTCAGATCTGTATTTTCCTTGAAGGAAATACGTTCAATTTTGATTATTGGTATTTGGATGATATTTTCTTATTGGAACCTGACAATTCTGATATTGCCATGCAGTCCATAGATGTATTGCCATATGCCGAACAAGGAGATGTAGAAATTGAATGTACCGTTCATAATATAGGATTATCAGCCATCACGTCTTTTGATTTAAATTATCAAGTTGATGGAGGTTCTGTTGTAACAGAAAATGTATCAAGTGTAAATCTGCAAACTACAGATTCATATAATTATACATTTACAGATGAGTGGGCGGCTACTTCAGGAAGCCATGCACTAGATGTTTGGATATCTAACGTAAATGGTAGTGGAGACGATGATGATACTAACAATGACTTATTATCAAAGGACATTAGTATAGCGACTAACTCATCCCAGAATTTACCTTTGTTTGAATCATTTACGAGTTCAACATGTGGGCCGTGTGCTCCTTTTAATCAAAATGTATTTAATCCGTTTATGGAAGCTCACCCTACGGATATAGCAGTAATTAAATACCAAATGTCTTGGCCCGGTAATGGAGATCCTTATTATACAGATGAAGGCGGAGTAAGACGTAATTATTATGGAGTAAGCTTTGTACCGGATCTTTACACTGGAGGTTTCCAAACCGCTACCAATGCAGGAGCTGTGGAAGGTGCATTTAATTCTGAAACTACCAGACCAGCATTTTTCAATATGACTGCTGATTTCACCGTAAATGGAGATGATATTGACGTGAATGTAGATATTACTCCATATATCAGTGTTGATATGAGAGTTCACATCGCTGTGATTGAAAAGGAAACTACCGGGAATGTTGCCAGCAATGGGGAGACCTCATTTGAAAATGTGATGATGAAAATGTTGCCGGATGCTAGTGGAACATTGGTGAGTTTTGTTTCCGATACTGCTACCAGTCTAAATGAATCATTCGATATGTCTTCTACTTTTGTTGAAGAAATGGATGACCTGGCCGTTGTGGTATTTATTCAGGATGATGCTACCAGAACAATAATGCAGTCTTACTATGCAGCAAATAGCGGCCCATTAGGTGTAACAGACAATGCTTTGGAGAATATAGTAATATCTCCTAACCCATCTAATGGTATTGTGGACATAAACACTAAAGTTCCTGTAGAAATAAATATCTACGATGTTCTAGGCAAAGTAGTATATACATCAGCTATACAAAATACTGAAGCTATAGACCTGTCTTACTTGAAAAATGGTGTATATATTGTAAAAATGACAGATGGAGCTAATCAAAGTTCTCAAAAACTGATTATGCAGAAATAGTAAAAGGGCCTAATTTATTTATTGAAATGTGTAAGAGTTTAGTCATCTATTGAATTCTTGCACATTTCTTTTTTTGGAGCGTTGTTAATTTGAGACGCCTTGTATAAATATTTCTGAGATACTTTTCTGCTTTTAGGCTGCCATGAAAAATGATAGCACTTTCCTGAACTTATTCACTTGAATTCGAACCAAGAAAATTCTATGAAATAATTTAATAAAACTCTTAGTAATGCTTTTTGAGCTTAACAAATTAATACGGTAGGTAAAATATCCACTACTCCTGAAATAAACATCTCTTTTGGAGCTAAGATAGACCAACCAGAAATAATTAGGTAAATAGACACAAAGCTCATTCCACCAGTTATTAACCTCCAAATTATCCCGTTAACTGCCAGCTTGCTTCTAGTGGGCATCATGATGAGTGTTCGAAAATTTTTAAGATAAAGATTTCAAAGTTCTATATTCTCCCGTTAAAGTACTCTATTAGGAGATATTTTGGTTTTACGAGTTGTGGGATATTTACTGAGGCTTCATTTTTTTTCTCTTTAGGTTTATTTATTAGGAAAATTGTTTATTGAAGGAAGCTATTTAAAAACAACCGCACAAAATTGTGTAGATACAATAATAGGCTCAGTGCTATCTGGTAGTTTAGTTAAACCAAAAAACCTTGAAATTTTTCTAGTACATTATGATATAATCATAGACGTACTTGGAAAAGTAAGCAAGATGCCTCTTTGTGATGTATATTTGATACACAATTAGAAATAAGATAGAGTGAGAGAAACAAATGTCTAAAAATAACCGAATGAAAAGTATTGCAATATTTTGTGGGTCAAGCTCTGGCGCAAATAAAATCTACGAAGAAGAGACTATTAAACTTGGAAGAACATTAGCACAACGCTCTATACAAATAGTATATGGAGGGGGTCATGTGGGGTTAATGGGATCCCTCGCTGATGCAGCACTGGAAAACAACGGAGACGTTGTCGGAGTGATGCCTAAATTCTTAGTGGAAAAAGAAATTGCTCATAGAGCATTAACACAGCTCGTAACGGTAGAAAGTATGCATCAAAGGAAAAAAGTGATAGATGAGATATCTGATGCGATTATTGTGCTACCGGGAGGACATGGAACGATGGAGGAGTTTTTTGAAATGTCCACCTGGGCTCAATTAGGACTCCATCAAAAACCCATGGGGATTCTTAACATCAATGGTTATTATGATGACCTGATTAAGCTCTCAAAGAAAATGGTCCTTGAAGGATTTACCAAAGACACCTACCACAATATGTTGATTATTAGTGATAGTATTGAGGAACTGCTTGAGAAAATGGAAGCGTACACCCCACCGAACTTGGTAAAGTGGGTTACGAAGGAAAACCTGTGATCGGCTAAGATAATTGAAGAAAAAACACGTGTATATACAGGTGTTTTTTTGAAGTTGGTTTTCCATATCTTTAATCATTTTTTGATAGGGAGATGTTGTTTCTACAAAAAGATGATTAGTTACGTTGCTCATTAATCCTATTGAAATTCATTTTTAAAACTAAATCACCGAAAACATATTTTTGTTAAAAAGAACATTAAAACTTGATTTATATATAAACAAAAGCTAAGTTTTATATCTTTGGGTTTCCTTACATTTTAATACAATTCTTAAAAATGTGAGTTTTGAACTCCCGCCACGGGACCTTGAAAATATTTTCAAGACCCGATCATATTTACTTTATAAATTTTGATAAGATGCAAAAAATGACACCCTCATTTCCTATCAGGAAATGGAATGAAGATGATCGTCCACGGGAGAAATTACTTCTAAAAGGCCGTATAGCTCTTAGTAATGCAGAATTAATTGCGATATTGATAAGTTCCGGAAATAACAATGAAAGCGCTGTAGCTTTAAGTCAACGTATTTTAGCCTCAACAGCAAATAATCTAAACGAATTAGGAAAGCTGGACCCAAAAGATTTTATGCAATTCAAAGGAATAGGTGAAGCAAAAGCAGTTGCAATTGCTGCGGCTTTAGAGTTGGGAAGGAGGCGTAGGGAAGGAGACACTCTTCAAAAAAAGAAGATTGCATCCAGTAGTTCGGTCTTTGAAATAATGCACCCTATTCTGGGGGAGCTTCCTCATGAAGAATTTTGGATTATTTATCTTAATAATTCAAATCAAATCTTGCAAATAACACAATTGAGTAAGGGAGGAATCACAGGAACTTTGGTAGATGTTAGGTTAGCTTTTAAAAATGCATTACAACTAAGAGCTGTTGCTGTAATTTTAGTACACAATCACCCTTCCGGTACTTTAAAACCTAGCTTAGCAGATAAGGAACTCACTAAAAAGTTAAAAAAAGCAGGTGAAAACCTGGATATAAAAGTACTTGACCATGTGATAGTAACCGAGAAAGCATATTATAGCTTTGCAGATGAAAACCTTCTCTAGAAACCTAGCTTTTTTAATTTATATAAAATAGCAATAGCCTAATATATATAATAGACTATTTATGTAGCTGTGCGGTATATTTTGGGTGCATTAAATTCTCAATACTCAAAATTCTATCTAGTTCTTCTTCAGAAAGGAGTCCTTTTTCCAATACCAGCTCACGAATATTTTTTCCGGTTGCTACAGCTTCTTTTCCTAATTCATCTCCCATGTGATGCCCTATATAGGGGTTTAGGAACGTTATTATACCTACAGAATTAAAAACCATTTGTTTGGTATGCTCTTCATTTGCAGTAATACCATCAATACATTTTTCAACAAGGGTAGTACAAGCATTGGAAAGAAGTTCGACAGATTCGAACATACATTGCGCAATAACAGGTTCCATTACATTCAATTGTAGTTGTCCTGCCTCCGCAGCAAAAGAAATAGTTACATCATTACCTATAATTTTATAACATATCTGGTTTACCACTTCCGGGATTACAGGATTTACCTTAGCCGGCATAATGGAAGAACCAGCCTGCATTTCAGGTAGATTGATCTCATTCAATCCACACCGAGGGCCGGAAGATAATAGTCTAAGGTCGTTGCATATTTTTGAAAGTTTTACGGAAGTTCTTTTTAAAGCACCGGAAATCATAACATAGGCACCGCAATCTGAAGTAGCTTCAATTAAATTTTCTGCTTTTACAAAACTGGCTTTAGTATACTGCTGAAGGTAGCCTATCGATAGTTCTGTAAATCCTTCGGGAGCATTTACTCCGGTACCAATTGCCGTAGCACCCAAATTCACTTCCAAAATTAGATCCCGGCATCGTTTTAAATTCTTGGTTTCTTCTTTTAAATTGGTGGACCAGGCTCCAAATTCATCTCCCAATGACATTGGTACGGCATCCTGTAATTGCGTTCTCCCCATTTTAAGTATATTTTTAAATTCAGCAGCCTTTTTGTCCAGGCTGGTGGTAAGAACATTGATCTTTTCCAGTAAGAGATTGATATAATAAAAGACAGCTACTCTAAATGCAGTTGGGTAGGCATCATTAGTAGACTGGGATTTATTGACATGGTCATTGGGATGTAAAATGTCATAACTTCCTTTTTCATGTCCATTCAATATAAGACCAACATTGGCAATTACTTCGTTTGCATTCATATTAACAGAAGTTCCGGCTCCTCCCTGAAATACATCAGAAGGGAAGTATTGAGTATACTCATCCAGGTTTTCCAAAATTTCGTTGCAAGCCTGTATTACCATATCTGCTTTGGCCGAAGGAATTGTTCCTATTTCCTTATTTGCTGCTGCACACGCTTTTTTAGTAAGTATGATCCCTTTTACAAAAATGGGGTAATCACTAATTTTGGAATTTGAAATCTGAAAGTTTTGAAGGGCTCTTTGCGTGTGAATCCCGTAATATAAATTGTCATGGATCTCTACATCTCCTAACAGGTCGGTTTCTTTTCTGGTTTTCATATTTGTATGGTTTCATTATGGAAAAACAGCTCGCTAATAAGATTTTTACTTGTAGTTTTTCCGATAATTAAAGATACAAACTAAAAGCAGGTTTAATAGCTAAGAAATTCACTAAAAGTTAGAAGCTATAGTTGAAGATGCAGATATAACGGTCTTCATCCATCTCATAATTGCCGAAAATGCGTACTTTAGCTTTGCAGATGAAAACCTTCTTTGACGATCTATGCTATTAGTTTACACGCAAAAGATAACACCTAGAATAACCTATATTTTCAAGCATATTTGTACCCGTATTTTAGGGCTGGATGTTAAGTTTACTTCTGTAATTGAAGAATTGATCTCTTACGATGGGCCAAAACTATCCTATGGAAAACAGCCTCTGGGCAATGAGTTGTTTATTCAAAGTTATGGACTATTAACCCAACAGGGTTTTGAAAGTGAAAATATTGTTGTTAAGGATTGGGAGGATACCAAGTGTTTTTTTTCAGTGAGTGATAAAAGCGTTTTACCATTTGATATTTTTTCTGCAGGGTTCTATTTATTGAGCCGTTATGAAGAGTACCTTCCTCATGTTAAAGATGCTATAGGGCGATATCCGGCCACTGAGAGCTTAGGCTTCAAAAATGGTTTTTTGCAACAACCGGTCATAGATATTTGGGCCTATAAATTGAAAGATGCTATTATTGAAAGTTTTCCGGAAGCACATTTTCATTCAAAAACTATGTTTGTGCATACGCTGGTGGAAGCAAAGCAACCCTTTGCATATAAACAGCGCGGGTTTTTGAGGTTATTAGTAGGGTATTTTCGTGATCTGCTGAAATTCAGAATTAAAAGGATCATTGAGCGAACAGCTGTTCTTTTTAAAACAAAAGAGGACCCGTTCAATACTTTCGGGTGGATCATCTCGACAACCAAAAAGAGTAGTAACAAGCTATCTGTTTTTTTTATGCTGGGTGATGCGTTGCACTTTGAAGAAAGTATAAATACAAATAGATACAAATTTAAGATGCTCTTAAAATATGTTGCCGATTATAAAGATATAGGCCTTATTTTTTCTTTTGCCTCTTTAACCAATTATGAGCAGCAAAAGAAAGAGAAAAGGCAAATGGAAGAAATAACGAATAGGACATTGGAGAAGTCATTTAATGCCCAATATCTTATAAATTTACCTGAAACATACCGTAATTTGGTTGAATTGGAAATTGCTAAAGATTTTACCATGGTCTATGAAGATACTCCCGGATTTAGAGCAGGTACCTGTACGCCATTTTTGTTCTATGATCTGGATTACGAGATAAAGACACCTTTGATCGTTCATCCTGTCTTAGCTACTACGGCAGCTTTTAAAGATAAATATGCTTCAGATATCAAAAAGACCATAGATATTTTATGGAATTCGGTAAAAAAAGTGAACGGTCACTTTTCTATGGTCTTTACCAATAGAGATTTTACTGCTAAACCTACTAATGAAGTATGGCGGACCTTGTTTTCAGAAAAATTACATTCCTATGAATAAATCGGAAATAACAGATGTTTTCTTTGACCTGGATCATACTCTTTGGGATTTTGACCGTAATTCCAAACTGGCCTTTCAGCGCGTTTTTGTAAAGCATAAGATAAATATGGACGTAGCAACTTTCATAAAAGTGTATGAGCCTGTTAATTTTGATTACTGGAAATTGTTTCGGGAAGAACGTGTCACTAAACAAGAATTACGCAGGGGAAGACTCATGGACACTTTTAAGGCATTTAAAATAAAGTTACCCTTAACCATTATTGATACTTTGGCAGAAGCTTATATAGAAGAACTTCCTTTGGACAACCATCTTTTTGATGGTACCAAAGAGATTTTGGATTATTTATCTGAAAAATATATACTTCATATTATTACTAACGGATTTCAGGAAGTACAGCATTTAAAATTGGATAATAGTGGAATTTCCGCATATTTTGAAACGGTGACAACTTCAGAAGAAGTTGGATTAAAAAAACCTAATCCTGTTATATTCAAAAAAGCATTGGAAAAAGCAGTTACCCAACCTCAAAGAAGCATTATGATAGGGGATACTTTTGAAGCCGATATTTTAGGGGCCGAAGCTGTTGGAATGCAAACCCTTTTTTACAATTATAGAAATGATAATGTCCCTTCAAATTATAAGTTTGTAAACAAGCTGCCGGAAATTAAAAAATATTTGTAATCATAATATTTCCGTAACTAATAGCGTTAGTTAAACTATAATCCCCCACAATCATGAAAAAGAACCTAGCAGTACCTTTTATAGTGGTTTTTGTAAGTTTGTTGTTGATGGCTTGCGTCAAGGATACGGATTTTGACCAGGCAGACGAAATTGCGCTTACACCGGTTGTAGAACTTGATCTTATCTACTTCAATGTAGAGGCAAATGATTTTTTTGATACAGTTACTTCTACAGCAACTTTAAGACTTACAGATACTACTGAGATCAGATTTCTGGATGATGAACAAATCCAGGAAAGCTTAAAAAAGGCCGAATTCTTATTTAGATTTACAAACAGTATCTCCAGAGATTTTGCGGTGGATTTTCAATTTTTAAGTGAACAGAATGACACTACTTATACAACTCAAACATCTGTTCCTGCAGGGACCATACAAGATCCGGCAACCCCTCCGGATTTCATTGAAGTAGTTGAAGGAGACGATATTTTACGACTTACACAAGCATCAAAAGTAGTTGTGTCTGTTACTATTCCCTCTGCAGATGCAAGCTTGGAAGGAGCTCTGAACTTACAATCTAAAACCACATACTACCTGGAATTTTAATACAATGCGAAACCTACTAACATGTATTATTACCCTATGGGTAACCACAACTATTGCACAAAATAAGCAACTGGTATATGGCGTGGAAGAAATTCCACAATCATTATTGTTGAACCCGGGAAGCAAAGTTCCGCAAAAAATGCATTTTGGGATTCCGTTTTTGTCGCAATTTCATTTAAATGCCGGTTCCTCGGGTGTTTCTGTTTATGATATTTTTGGCAATTCAAATGTAGATATCAATACACGTATTCGAAATAAGATCTTTGAAATGAAGAATACGGATTTCTTTACCGCTACACAACAATTGGATTTGATCAACTTTGGGTGGAGAGCAGAAAATGAGATCTATTTTTCAGGAGGTATCTACCAGGAATTTGATTTCATTTTGTACTTCCCAAGAGACCTGGCAATTTTGGCATGGGAAGGAAACCGTGATTATCTGGATTATGAATTTGATCTGGGAGAAGTAAGTACAACAGGAGATTTTATGACGGTCTATCATTTTGGTGCAAATAAACAGATCAAGGACAATCTCACTGTGGGTGTACGCGCAAAGTTGTATTCCAGTATGTTTAGCTACCGAAGCACTAACAATAGAGGGACTTTTGTAACACGGCTAGGAGATGGAAGTACAAATATCTATGAGCACATAGTGCAAAACGCAAATGTAACACTAGAAACATCAGGCTATGCTTCACTGCGAGAATTGGATGGCGCTTCACAAGTAACAAGTAAAATTTTGGGAAGAGCGTTTTTTGGAGGAAATATTGGAATTGGCGTAGATATTGGAGCAACTTACGACATCAATGATAATTGGACAGCAAGTGCCAGTGTACTTGATGTTGGAGCCGTTTTTCATTCCAAAGATGTGGAAACCTACAGGGCTACCGGGACGTATACCCTTAATGGTATAGAACTTATTTTCCCCCCGTTAAGTGACGGCGAATCAACATTTCCTTATTATGAAGACCTGGAAGATGAAATTGAGCGTGAGATACCAATAGATACCTTAAACAATTCTTATACACAATTGCGCCCTGTAAAGGTAAATTCCGGTATTACATATAAGTTTGGGAGAGTAGTGGGTAAGGGAGAAGAGTGTGACTGTAGAAATATGGGAGGAGGTATTGACAGGAACCAGTCAGTAGGTTTTCAGCTCTACAGTATTTTTAGGCCAAAAGCACCACAAATGGCCGGAACTCTTTTTTATTACAGAAGATTCACAGATTATTTGTCGGCAAAAGCAACATATACAGCAGATTCCTACTCCTTTTCCAATGTAGGTTTAGGTGTTGCGGCCGATATAGGAAAACTCAACTTTTATATTGCCGCAGATAATCTACTGCGGTATGGAAATCTGGCAAAAGCAAAAAGCGTATCTTTACAGCTAGGTTTTAATATAAAATTTGACGAAGAGTGAGAAAATTAATTATAGTTTTTCTTTTTTTAAGTTTTTTTACAAGAGGTTTTTCTCAAAAAACTATTAGCGATTATAGCTATGTAGTCGTACCGGAACAATTTGAATTTCTTAATCAGAAAGATAAGTATCAACTCAATTCGATTTCCAGGTTCTTATTTAACAAACATGGTTTTCATGCCTTTTTTAGCAATGAAGCGCCTAATGCAAAACGATGTGACGGCCTGTACGCAGATGTAGAGAGAGGAAAGTCGTTTTTTAAAACAAAGTTTACAATTGTTTTAAAGGATTGTAATGGAGCTGAGGTTTATCGCAGTCCGGAAGGAGTTAGTAAATACAAAGAGTTTAATAAAGCCTACCAGGATGCTCTTAGAAGAGCTTTCAAAAATATTGAGGCTTTAAATGTACAGCAAAAAGAGGTCGTACTTTTTGATGCAGAAGCTGTTTCAGAAAAACCTGCGGAAGAGGAACAAATGGTTGAAAAAGAAATGGTAGTTAAAGAAGCAGCAGCTGTTAGTACGGGTAAAGTTGAAAAAGAAAGTGCTAAAACTTCAGAAAAGGCAATAAAGCCAACACTTCCGGAATCAAAATTTTCTAATTATAGTTATAACGGGAAAACGTTCTTATTGAGAAAGACTTCTGAAGGATATTCGTTATATGAAGAGACCACGACTACAGATGCAGGCTTGCTTTTAGTTGGAAAGATTGAAGTCATGAATTCGTCAAAATTATTTTTTACGGACGCTTCAGAGAATATCTTCAAAGCCTCTTTTGATGCTTCACAAAATCTGATCATTCAGAAAAAAGACGGGGCAGTAGTATATAAAATAGTACATTAGAACTCATACTTATCTTTCCATAGACTACTTAGATACTTTTTTAAAGTGTTTTCTTTTGGGTTGTTTCCGGGTTTGTAAAAAGAAGTTCCTGTAATTTCTTCTGGAAGGAACTCGTGAGGGACAAAATTGCCTTCATAGTTATGGGCATATTCATAGTCTTTGCCATAGCCCAACTCTTTCATTAGCTTGGTAGGTGCATTACGGATAGACAAGGGTACAGATAGATCTCCGGTCTGTCGAACCACTTGTTGTGCTTCCTTGATGGCGGCATAAGAAGCATTACTCTTTGGAGAGGTAGCAAGGTAAATGGTACACTGGCTTAAAATAATACGTGCTTCCGGATATCCTATTGTATTTACAGCCTGAAATGTATTATTGGCCAATACCAGGGCAGTAGGGTTGGCATTGCCAATATCTTCGGAAGCCAGAATGACCAATCTTCTTGCTATAAACTTCACGTCTTCTCCACCTTCTATCATTCTTGCTAACCAATAAACTGCTGCATTTGGGTCGCTTCCGCGAATGGATTTGATAAATGCCGAAATAATATCATAGTGTTGTTCTCCGGTCTTATCATATAAAACTGTATTTTTTTGTACTTTCTGTTGTACCAGTTCATTGGTAATGGTAACAATATCTTTTTCTTCGGAAAGAACTACCAATTCGAGAATATTCAACAATTTTCGGGCATCTCCTCCGGAAAGGCGTATAATAGCTTCCGTTTCTTGAAGCTTTATCTTTTTTTGGCTAAGTATATCATCTTTTTTTATTGCACGGCTTAAAAGTGCTTCTAAATCATTTTTACTGAAAGCTTTTAAAATATATACCTGACAGCGTGATAATAGTGCCGGAATTACCTCAAAACTTGGATTTTCGGTAGTAGCGCCAATGAGCGTTATCCATCCTTTTTCTACTGCACCCAATAACGAATCCTGTTGCGACTTACTAAAACGGTGAATTTCATCAATGAACAGTATTGGGTTCTTTGAGGAAAAAAGTGTGTCGCTCTTTTTAGCTCTTTCGATCACTTCCCGTACCGCGGCTACACCACTGTCAACAGCACTCAGGGTATAAAATGGCCTTCCGGATTCGTTGGCAATGATATTGGCTAAGGTAGTTTTACCTGTTCCGGGAGGCCCCCAGAATATCATAGAAGAGATAAGGCCGGAACTAAGTTGCGAAGTAAGTGCGCCCTCAGGCCCTACCAGGTGTTGCTGGCTTAAATACTCGGCTAAAGTATTTGGGCGAATACGTTCTGCAAGGGGTGCGCTCATAAGAGCATAAAATTACAATTTTTATCTATGTAGATTACTGACAAATTATCATACATTTGATTTTGGATGTATTTTTGAGTACTGCTAATTATGTCTAAAAATAAAGCTTTGTTTTTTTCAACCGAAGTGATAGCCTATCCGCTGTTGTTTGTAATGCTTATGTGGCTTGTTTTTTGGGTTGAAACCCGTTTTAACTGGAATTTTAATTATTTGGGGATATTACCTCAAAAATGGGAAGGACTCCGTGGTATTCTTTTTAGTCCTTTTATACATTCCAGCTTAAAGCACTTGTTCAATAATTCGGTGCCAATGTTGGTGCTTACTACAGCCTTATTCTATTTTTACAGGAGTATTCGCTGGAAGGTTTTATTATATGGCTTCATAATTACCGGCTTATTGACCTGGCTCATCGGGAGGCCTGCATTACATATTGGTGCAAGTGGTATCGTATACATGCTGGCTGCTTTTTTATGTTTTAAAGGAATATTTTCAAAACAATACCAATTAACAGCGTTAGCGTTTGTAGTAGTATTTTTATATGGAAGTTTATTATGGTATGTATTTCCCATTGATCCCAAAATTTCATGGGAGGGACATCTGTCCGGTTTTATTGTAGGGATCGTTTTTGCTTTCATCTTTCGCTCTAATCCAATAGAGAATAAAAAATACGAATGGGAAAAGGAAGATTATAACCCGGAGGAGGACCCTTTTTTAAAACATTTTGATGAAGACGGAAATTTTATTGAATCACTTCCGGAAACAGAAGAAACGAACGATCCGCCTTCCATAAAAATAAGATATACATTTAAAAAGAAGCCTTTGAAAGGTGGGGAAGAAGACAAAAATTTATAGATTTTGTTGTCGTACCACCTCATATAGAAATGCACCGCAGGCAACAGAAACATTTAATGAGTTAATTTCTCCTAGTAGCGGTAAAGCTGCCTTTTCGTCAACAAGTTGTAATACAGATTTCGAGACTCCTTTTCCTTCGGACCCCATGATGATCGCCAAGGGTTTTTTGAGATCCAGGTCATAAATACTGCTATCGGTTTTTTCGGTAGCTGCAATTGTGTTTATTCCAGAACCTTGTAGATAGAATATGGCATCTTTAATATGGTCCACTTTACATACAGGAATCTTAAATATTGCTCCTGCAGAAGCTTTTATTGTATCTCCGGAAACAGGAGCTCCGCCTTTTTTTTGAATGATCACTGCATCAACTCCCGTACATTCTGCAGTTCGTAGAATAGCTCCAAAATTACGAACATCACTTATTTGGTCCAATATGAGAAAAAGCGGGGTTTCTTTTTCCGCAATGGTTTTTTCAATGGTTTCCTCTAAACTGTTAAAAGCGATAGGGGAAGTAATAGCTACAATTCCCTGGTGATTGCCCCTTGTTAACCTATTCAATTTTTCAATAGGCACAATGGATACAGAGGTATCTTTGGCTTCCAGGTCTTTAACAATAGCATCTATTTTAGAACTGGCTATTCCTTTTTGCGTGTATAATTTGTCAATTATAACACCTGAAGAAATAGCTTCCTGTATAGGGTATATACCAAATATGGTAGCCTCTTTCCGATTCATGGGTTTGTTTTAATGTATAAATATATTGATTATTAAAGTTTTAAAACATAAGCAATAAAAAAGAGGCAGTTAATAACTGCCTCTTAATTTATGATAATATGGTAATTCTTACTTAACTATCTTAACGATACCTTCAGTACCACCAATATTCACTTTTACAAAGTAAGCTCCGCTAGCATAGCTAGACATGTCAATTGTAGAACTAACAGCATTTAACTTAGCACTGTAAACTTCTTGTCCAAGGATATTGTAAATAGACACAGAAGAAATAGCCTCGTTAGCTCTTACGTTTAAGATGTTGCTTACAGGGTTTGGATATGCAGAGAAACCTTTAGCAGCCAAATCATCTAATCCAAGAGTTGGGTCTGGGTGGAAGCTATCTCTGTAATCTACATCGTCAACATAATAAATATTGTTTGCGCTAATAGAGAAGAAGTCAATTCCTCCTAAGCTAGTTGGGTAAGTTCCAGCGTTATCAGTAAAAGCAGTTCCAGCAGGAATTACTTCAACGTCATTTACCCACATTTGCCATGTAGAAGCTCCAATACCAGCATTGATATCAAAGTTCATAATTACATCAAACCACTGATCGTGAGGGAAGTTAAAGTTAACTCCACCTAAAGCAGTATCATCGATTAAACCTACACCAGGATTGGTAGCATCTTGATTGAAGAAAATGTTTCCAACAATCCATTCTCCGGCACCAATTGGCACAGTTCCTTGTAAGTTCCAGTAACCTTCTTGTCCATCAGGAACGTACATTGCAAACTTCATACCCCAAGATCCAAATATCTTGTTCCCCATATCAAGTACAGCATCTGTAGTACCATCATCAGGAATTAATCCGGAAAGAACACCACTTTGAGCTTGAGCAGAAGAGGACATGATTGCACATCCAACACCGCCACCACAGCCCCAGTCAGTCCACCAACCACCAGAAATAGGCTGGCCATCTGTGTAGCTTTCCATGTCATCTGTAAATTGGGCGTTCACACTTACCATTGCGAAGGTAAACAACACCGCTAAAAAATAATTTTTTTTCATGATTTATAACTTTTTTATATTAGTATGAATCAAATCTACAAATATTTTTTGATTTTTTCATTAAAGTTTTCAAAATATATTGAAATTTTTAGCCAAAATGACGCAACCCTCTTTTTTTACAAAGAGTTTTTATACGCCTTTTTTTTAAGCACTATTCATGAGCCCTTTAAATAAAAGAATTCCTTTGTAATTGAATAACTTAAATTCTCGCTTTTTACAGCTTAATTGGTTTAAATTTTAGCATAATCTTTTGACTATAAAGGAGTTAATTTGAAATTTTTTCATAAAAAAAGCGGAAAATTTATATGAATTTTCCGCTTTTTGAATTTATAATTTTTATTTCTCTAAAAATTCAGAAAAATAGTTTTGTATAAAAACGGTGTTGCAAAAAAGTCTCCTGTTGCAACTGAAGCACCAACATTAGTATTTGTGAATATTCTACCGTCAGCCAATTCCAATTCTAAACGAGTTGCAATGAATGTTGGAATAGTAAATACTGCAGTTGGATACGTATCTGCAATTAATTGCGCTGGCATATTAATTTGTGCAGAAGGTAAGCCGTTGATCTCACTGGGTGAAAACTCTGAAGCCTGAAGGCTCATCATAAAAGTTTCTCCTAAAGGATTACCCTGGTCGTCTACGGTTGGAAACAGTAAATCCTGGTCATCGTAGGGAGCAACATACACCCTTACTTCTGTAAATGTTGGTGGTTGTGAACCATCGCCTTCCTGTACCTCAATTAGAATATCAATTGAGTCAGCAAGGTTAACTACATCTTGAGGAAATTCTAAAGTTCTTATAAATGCTCCTGAAGTATCTGCATTTTCATACAATTTATCGATCTCAAGGTCGCTTTCTTCACAGGAAACCATTGTTCCAATTAGAACCAACCCTATTAAAAATATTTTATATATGTTTTTCATAATAGATTAATTTAAAATTAGTTAGCTGGAGGAAATGCCGGGAAACCAGCATTAGTATCCCAGAATACCTGGACCTCTACATTAGCTTTTTGCTGAATGTTACTATTTGTATTAGCTTCATCTGCAGGGTAGAAGAATGATCTTACAAAACTTCCTGGACTTGCCTCAACACTAAATTGAATTGTATTTGGATAACCGGTTCTTCTGTACAAATTATATGCATTTGTTCCATTTCCATAATGTGTGGTAAGTACTTGTTCTGCCAGAATGTTCCACTTATCTTCTGTACTACCGCTAGTAAAGCTAGTACTTATTGCTGAGGTAAAATCTGAAATATCTGTTGCTGAAGGAGCAAAGCTTAAATCAGCATCTGAATCTAAAGATCCAAAAGTCATTACCTTAGCTATAGACTTCTGTAAGGCTGACTGTAAGAAACTGTTTGCACCGGAAGCATCACCACTAGCCAAAGCAAATTCTGCTCTCATTAGATCTGTATAAGATGCTAACATGATAGGAGTGATCCCTGCACCTTGTCCACCTTGACCTTCATCGATGCTGGCAAAACGATTGTCATCAAAATTTCCACCTCCAGGGTAAACACCCATTGCAGCTCTTCTAAATGAATCTGGCGGGATACCTTCAGCGTTTCCATGATCTCTACCCCAATATCCACCATCTACACTACAAAAGATCATATCTGCAGGGTAGTGTGTTGGACGTGCTTGCGTAGAACAAAACAATCTTTGCGGATCTGCTGGGCAGGCATTGCCATCTGCACCGGTACTATTTGGAGTACAGATACTTTGTCTAAAGAAATAATATCTTCTTCTAGGGTCATCGTTATTATACATTTCATTCATTAACCAGTTGGATCTGTATCTACTGGCGCCATTCGAAATATAGTCAGCTGCGTAAGCAGGGTGTCTGGTATCCGGAGCCGTTACATTCGTACCATATTGAAATTGAAAATCATCCTCGGTACTAGTAATGAAGTTTCCGGAATTAACGATAGCGTTAAACTTGTTTCTGGCATCAGAATCAACCAATCTCGTATTAAGATATGCATTCATCTTCATAGAATTGGCAGCTTTTATCCATTTGCCAAAATCATTATTGTAAAATAAATCGTTTTCCAATCCAAGTCCATCAGCATTCATAAAAGCAATTCCTTCATCCAGCAATTCAAGTGCAGCTGCATAAACTGCTGCATCATCATCTAAATTTGGATTAGGAAATTCACTTGGTTGTGATGCTTCACTAAATGGAATATCTCCATAATAATCAACTAAAATGAAAGCGGTATATGCTTTTAGAATTCTCATGACCCCAAGATGCTTATTGGCTTCAAGGTCTTGAGCCAGGATCTCTGCTGCTGCCATATCTGAAAACATTCCTTCATAGGCAAATGCCCATTCTTCGTTTGTATTTTCAGGAGCGTAGTTGTTAGCATATGTTCTTCCAAACATATATTCTACCCTGGTAAGTTGAGCACCGTTTCTTCCCATGTCCTCAACAAAACTTTTGAAATCAAGCTGTATAGCAACTAAGAAACGCTCTAAGTTTGCTTTATCTATGGTGATTTCATTAGGATCGTCTAGTAGATCTAAATCTGTGGTCTCACAAGAAGTGAACGTGATCCCAAGAATCAGAAATAAAAATATTGATATTTTATTAAAATTTTTCATTGTTCTCTTTTATTTAAAATTTAGAATGAAGCATTGATACTAAAACCATATCTCTTGCTACTTGGTCCAGTTAAAAACTCAAAACCTTGTCCATTTCCGGCACCTAGACCAGATACGTTAGGATCAAAATTAACACCTTTAGGTGTGTTATATGCATCGTACCACATATTATAACCACTAGCTTTGATCACCAATTTTCCAAAAGGCGTTTTTTCTAAAAGCTTAGATGGGAATGAATATCCTAAAGATACCTCTCTAAGTCTTACAACAGAAGCATCATAAACAGATAATTCATCAGCAGGACTTGCAAAACCATTATCAAAATAAAAGTTTGAGTTATTAATTTGAACTTCGTTCGGAAGTCCGGTTGCTTGACTTACACCCGGTAAAATATATGTTGATAACCTGTCTTCAGTATCGGTAGTTAAACCTCTACCCATAAGCGAAGCCACAGTTACAGAATACATATCTCCTCCGGAAGTATGATTAATAGCTACATTCAATGACAGTCCTTTGTATGAAAAAGTATTGGAGTAGTTCATTACAAAGTCCGGATTAGGATCTCCAATGAATGGAAGTAATCCGTCTTCATCAACTTCTTGAGATGCATAATTACCTGCACCATCCACCAATAGATTTCCGTCTTCATCTCTGGCAATACGAGCACCAAACATGGATCCTAATGGATATCCAACTCTCGCACCGTTACCTAAGTTTGTATACCCTTCATAAATGATAAGATCGGTATCCTGACCCAGGTCAATAACTTCACTTTCATTCTTTGTAAAGTTTACGTTAAAGTTCCAGTTAAAACCGTCACCTTTAAGTATGTCAACACCTAAATCTACTTCTATACCATCAGAATTTATTTCTCCAATATTGCTAGCAGTGATTGATGCTCCACTACTCACCGGAATAGGCTGTTCCTGGATGATCAAATCTTTTGTTGTTCTTTCATAATAAGAAACATCAAAATTAACACGGTTAAACAATCTGGCTTCAACACCAAATTCTATTTCCGAAAATAATTCAGGTTTAATATCTGTATTACCTACTTCATCACTTGTACTGTTACTGGTAATAGGATTTCCATTTGCATCAAGCCATGCTTGAGAATTTAAAGTAACTGTTGTTACCGTAGGGTAGTCTGTTGCGAAGTTCGCAGAAGTTCCGTACCCGGCTCTTAATTTCAAATAATTAATACCATTGTCTGATCTTAAATCAGGGAAGGCTGTTGTAGGGATAAATGACACACTTGCAGAAGGGTAGAATAAACTATTGTTATTTGAGTTTGAAACCCAGTCATTTCTTCCCGCAACGGTCAAATAGAAAAAGCTCTTTATATCAAAACCTACTTGCCCATAAAGACCAAGAATATTTCTTTTTCTGTGAAGCTCCGTATCAAGATCAATAATACCATCATTGTCAAAATCTTTTTCAGTTGCATGGTTTACAAACCCGGAGTGGTCAAAGAAACCAAAAACCTGTTGGTTGTCACTGTAGACACCTACTCGGTTATAATCTGTACTTCTTGAAGTAGCTCCTGCTAAGAAATCGATATTTAAATTGTCGTTGAATAATGAGAAGTTATTACCACTTAGTACAATTTTGTGGTCCATAATGGTATTACTATTATTCCAGGTGTGGTAGAAACCACTATCGGCAACAACCGAACCGGTTACACCTCCACGATTTTGTTTATTGATATTATCTTCAGAATAGGTATCGACACTTGCCTGATATAAGATATTCAGATTTTCAGTTAAATTATAATCTATAGCCGCAAATCCATTTACACGATTTGTTCTCTGAGAGAATTGTGCATTTTTAATGGTCCACAGAGGGTGCTGAATAGCATTATCCTCTCTATAGTAAACACTACCCCCGTCAGGTAATTCAAAAGGTAATTCATAGAAATCTATACTTCTTGGAGTGTAAAGTAAATCTCCAAAGATAGAAGAACCGTTACCTGTTACACTACTACCTAAACTTAGCGCTACAGGAGGAGTTTTCATTTTAGTCAATGTATAGTTTAAAGATCCTCTTACATTAACCTTATTAGATAGTTTTGCACCTCCGGCAACAGTAAGGTTACTTCTTTGTACTTCATTACCTGGAGTAAACCCTTGGTCATCAACATGACTGAATGCTAAACCATAATTATAATTATTGTCTTCACTTCTACCTCTAATATTTGTTGAGACAGATGCTACACTTCCGGTCTTAAAAAATCTTTCCACACTATTTCTTGGTCTCCAGTCATATCTCAAACCTTCAAATTGTGCTTTAAAATCCGGATAAGCATCCAAGAATGGAGATTGTGAATAAGGGTGAGGAACAGTACCATCAGAATTAAAAAGCTTGGTTCCGTCTGTATTCGTATCATCTACAAATGCACCCCAGCCTCCTAAGCCGTCTTTGTAAAATCCTGGTCCCCAGTTACTGTAGAACCATCCAAATGCCTGGTCGAAACCTCCACCAAACACATCTTGATAATCTGGTAGTGAAGCTACTTCATTAAAGAAATAAGAAGAAGAAATCTCTATTTCCTGCTTAGCAGCTAAATTTTTAGAACTACCGGTTTTTGTGGTTATTAAAATTACCCCGTTTCTACCTTCTGTACCGTAGAGTGTTGTTGCGGCTAATCCTTTAAGGATATCAATGTTTGCAATATTGCTCGGGTCAATATCAAACGATCTACTTGTACCCATATTACCGTCAACAAAATCTCCAGCCTCGTTTGTATCATTACTATAAGGCACACCATCAATTACATATAGTGCATTATTTTCTCCTGAGAAGGAATTCATCCCTCTAATGATCACCTTGTTCGCAGAACCAGATAATCCATTTTGAGTTGTGATATCAATACCGGCAGATTTACCGCTTAAGATACGAGTCAAGTCAGTTTCAGGATTGTCCTTAATTTCCTCCTCTTTAACAGAAGAAACGGCATAACCAAGAGCTTTCTTTTCTTTTCTAATACCTGACGCAGTTACAACTACTTCCTCTAATACGGCAGCATCCTCTTGTAATTGGACGCTAATTGTATTAGATCCCGCAGTAACGGGTCTTTCAACAGTAGTAAAGCCTACATAGCTAAATACAAGTGCTTGACCAACACTAGCTTGAATGCTATAATTGCCATCAAAATCACTTTGAGTACCACTACTAGTGCCCTTTACAATAATGTTAACTCCGGGTAAAGGTAGGCCAGTATTATCGGTCACCGATCCGGAGATTGTTTTTTCTTGTGCGAACGTAAGTTGCACTACAAACGCTAGTAATAGCGTTAAAATTCCACTAAACTTTGTTCTCATTTTATAATTTATTTGAATTAGCCAATGCCAAAAATCACAATAAAAAGTTAAATACACAACTTTTTAAACTTAAAATTTAGTTTTTTTTAAAGAACTGTTAAGCTATTGTTATGATATCTAAAAATAAATTAACAAATGAAACTTCTTAAAAAAAAGGATACTTTTTGAACATAAAAAAACACCTGCAAATTAATACAGGTGTTTTTTTAAAATCAAATTGTAAATAGAAGTTTATCTATTTCATTTTGTGCGTTAATTTGATCTCAAACGAATCGTTGCACGCTTTCCGGATGTAACACCGGATGTACCTTCAAAAGCTAAAACCAATGTTTGGAATTCTGGGGTCAAAGACACATTCGTTCCTGTAAATAGGATGGTCCCCGAACGCTCATTAGCCGGAACTACAACTGTGGTCTCAATTGAATAGTTCTCCGATGCAACTTCGCTCTCTTCTATAATTATCTGAAACGTTCTATCTGAAGAAGATACGTCAGATACGAAGTACGGTATTGGAAAATTAATTACCTGTCCACTTGACGAAAAAGGTAATTCCAACGCAGCTCCTAAAGTAAATCCTATAGCCGCGCCACGCTCAGCTTCAAAATCATTATAAGATGTAGTACACGATGATACAAAAAGTGTAGCTATAAATAATGTTACTATTATATATGTTTTTTTCATCTGTCTTAATTTTTAAAATTAATAGCCTGGGTTTTGCTGCATATTAGAATTCTTATCTAATGTTCCTTGATCAATAGGTAACTGGAATTTATCGCTACCAGCAGCCAAGTTCAGCACATCTGATGCAGTACCAGAACCGTCTGCAATATCTCCTTCACTTCCTCTTTGTACAGATTGTCCCCACCTCTTAATATCAAAGATTCTTTGATATTCAAAAGCAAATTCTAATCTTCTCTCTAATCGGATAGCATCTCTTAACGCATTACCGGTCTCACCACTAGGAGGATTGGTATATCTGTTGTTTCTTACCACATCCAATGCCTGTCTTGCTGCAGTTTCATTTCCTGTATTAAAGTAAGCTTCCGCTTTATTCAAATACGCTTCAGCAGCTCTTAGGATCTTGTAGTTAACCACTCCCGGCTGTCCACCTGGTCTGGCAAATAACTTTTTGATACCATTATAAGCAACTCCACCACTGGAACCGTCAAAAATATAGGCTTCTTTTCGAATGTCGTCACCAGCATATAAGTTAGTAAGTTGGAAAGAAGCTACATATTCAGGAATTAGACTTGTTACGCCTCCCTGACTCCAGGCAACTCCAATTGCATTTCCAAGTGTTGGAAGTTCGTTTTCAATGTCAAGGATCAACCCAGCTCTACTTGTATCTTCCCATACACCTACTACGTCATCACGTGGAGCAACAGAAGCTGTAACCGCATTGGCAGCATCAATGGCATTTTGCCATTGTCCCATATATAGGTAGACTCTGGATAAAAGAAGGTTTACCGCATCTTTACCCATTCTTCCATCAGGATTGGTCTGGTTTATTCCGGCACGTGCATCCTCAAGATCCTGAGCTATCATAGCATAGGAGTCTCCAACAGAAAGTCTTGCAGGCAAGATATTAGGATCAGCTTCAGTTACATAAGCTACACCTAAACTTCCATTGGCATCACCTGACTGTGTAGGGATCTTTGCGAATAAAGATGCAAGGTTAAAATGAGCTAAAGCTCTTAATGCTTTAGCTTCTGCAATGATATTTGCTTTGGTTTCACCTTCAAAAGATTCTGCAAAAAACAAAACCTGATTAGCGTGATAGATCGTAACATATACATCTCTGTAAAATGTCAACATGGTTGTTGAGGCATTATAGTTATAATCGTGCAAATATCTTTTTGTATTACGTCCGCTTCGTCCCAGTGTTACATTATCGGCCAAAACATCCGGAGCAGTTAGCATAGAACCTCTATCACTGCTTCCGTAGAAACCTGGCTGAATTAATTGTACGTATACTCCGCGTATTCCATTTTCAAAATCGTCTGCAGTAACAAAGGCGTTAGCTGAAGCAAAATCATCAAAAGGCACTTGATCTAATTCATTATCACAAGACACCAAAAGTCCCGAGATAAGAAATATGAATGTTAATTTATAGATATATTTTTTCATCGTTATTTTTTTTTAATTAGAAACTTACATCTATTCCTAGTTGAATAGATTTTGTATTTGGATAACTGTAAAGTGTCGCCTCTCCTGGCGCTACAGCATCCGCAAAATCAATTGTTTCTCCAGAAGAAAGACCTACTTCAGGGTCTCCAAAGAACTCTGTGAATGTCAATAGATTTTGTCCCTGTACATAAATTCTAAGTGAACTTATAGGTGTTCTGTCCAAAGAAACCTTTGGGAAATTGTAAGAAAGAGTAACGTTTCTCATTCGAATGTAATCTCCTTTTTCTAAGAATCTGTCTGAATTTACTGCATTGAGTTCATCCTGAGGGATCAATGGACTAGGAAGTACATTGGTGTCTCCGGGCTGTTGCCAATAGTTAAATGCAGCTAAGGCCTGGTTGTCGTCAATGTTAACTCCGTCAGAAACCAAGTTGGATTCTACAAAGTTATTGATCCAGTTTCCAGCTTTAAAAACAAAGTCTGTTCTTAAACCAAAACCTTTATAAGTAATGTTAGAGAAGAAACCACCTTCTTTATCAGCAATAGTAGACTTTCCTTGGAAAACTCTATTCTCACCTTCTGGAAGGTCAAGACCTCTGTACGTTTCACCATCTGCACCATAATATAAAGGAGCACCTGTTTCAGGATCTACTCCTGCATAACGTACCAGATAATGTTCGTTAATCTTTACACCTTCACTCCATGCAATGTTAAATGAACTATTAGGGAATACATCATCTCCTTCACCATCTCCGTCAATGTCCGGAAGTTCTACTATTTCAGTATCAAGGAATACAATATTTCCTCCAACGGTCCATTTGAAATCGTCAGATCTAAAGATATCTCCTTGTAATGAAACTTCCAATCCTTTGTTTTCAATAACACCTAAGTTACCAACTACTCCTAAAAGAGCAGGTACATCCGGAGTTACGATACCGGCTTCATCTGCAGTAGGGATTAAGAATAGAAGGTCTTCTGTTCTTCTAATGAAGTAATCTGTAACTCCACGAACTCTTCTGTTGAATAGATTGAATTCAAGACCTACGTTAGTAGTAGTTGTAGTTTCCCACTTAATACCCGGGTTTCCGAAGTTTGATGTCTGTGTTGCAGATCCTCCAGGATAAGGGGTAAAACTTACAAGGTTTTGAGAAGCATATCTGTCAATACCGTCTCTGTTACCAACAGTACCATATGCAGCTCTTATTTTTAGGTCATTAATAGCTTCAATATTAAAGAAATCTTCTTTTGCAATATTCCAACCTAAACTTCCACTCCAGAAAGTACCATACTTATTGTCATCTCCAAAATTTGAAGAACCGTCATAACGAATAGAAGCAGATGCAAGATATTTTTCTTTATAATCATAATCTGCAAATAATCCATAAGAGAATAATGTAAGGATATTCCTGGTTGTTTCAGTAAGAGTAGATTGGTTACCGTTTATCTGCGTTGTTAGCTGTGCAGAAGGATAGCCGATACTTCTTATTTGATAACCATTATTTTGATTCATATTATACTCGATCAATCCTAATAGATTTAAATTATGATTGTTTGAATCAAGATTATAATTTAATCGATTACTGATCGTGAAATCATAACGGTATGTACCTGTATCCAATTTGTTTCCTGGGTTTGCAGGATCTCCAATAATGGCATCCAGTATTCCACCTGGCTTCGAATAGCTTTCGGTTCTTCTGTTAATGGCATTAAATGCTGCATTTAAACCGTAGCTGAAATTATCCGAGAACAATACTTGTGCATCAACACTTGATAATAAGTTGTTTTCAATATCTATAGCTGGTTCCGATAATAAGGCCCCTCTTACATTAAATGTAGTGTGAGTAGGACTGTATACCGGGTTTCCACTTGCATCCAGAACAACATTACCATCTTCATCTAAAACAAATTCTGTTTCATATGGGTTGTAGTCATACATCGCTCTAAATGGGTTTTGAGCATTGTTTCTGTCACGAGGCTCATCACTGGTTGATCTTGAGTAACCAACATTTACACCAACCTTAAGCCATTCTTTAGCATCAAAATTCAAATTCAATCTTGAATTAATTCTTTCGAAACCATCTAGCTGATCGATAATACCTGTATTTCTATCATGTCCAACAGAGAAATAATAGTCCATATTATCAGATCCACCGGAAAAAGAAACATTATTATTTTGAATGATACCGTCTTTTAGCATCAGATCTTGCCAATCTGTTTCATGATCTAGTAAGAACTGTCTTTCCGGAGTTCCGGGAGTTGTTGTAACCCCTGCAGTGTTTGCTGCGGCAGAAACTCCTAAAGCATATAATTCTGCTTCGTATTGTAATTTCTGCTCAGCATTCATAATATCAAAATTAGGTTTGATTCTGGAAGTAAATCCAAATCTTGAGCTAAACCTTACAATAGCATCCTTATTTCTATTACCTTTTTTGGTAGTGATCACGACAACCCCACTAGCTCCTCTGGAACCATATCGGGCAGTTGTAGCAGCATCTTTAAGAACTGTAATGTTCTCAATATCCTCATTAGGGACATTTGCCAGGTCATCTTCTCTAATTACAGCGCCATCCACTACATATAATGGTGAAGAAGCTCCGGCAGTTAAAGAACCGATACCTCTAATTCTAACAAAAGCACCTTGTCCCGGTTTACCGTTTGCAGAAGTTACCTGAACCCCCGCAGCTTTACCTTGAAGTAAATTATCGATACTTGTTGTAGGGCTTAATTCAGAGATTTCTGAAGCAGAAATAGAAACTACAGCAGAAGTTTGAACTGTTTTATTTCTTGTCGAATACCCGGTAACAACAACTTCTTCAAGAAGCGCTCCTGCTACCATTGCAATGTTAATTGTATTTGCGACTCCAACTGTAACTTCTTGAGTCTCAAATCCTACATAGCTAAATACTAAGGTTTGCCCAACATTAACAGTAAGGGAGTAATTTCCGTCAAAGTCAGATTGGGTACCTGTATTTGTTTCTTTTATAATAATATTCGCTCCTGGTAATGGTAATCCTACATCATCGGATACTGTACCTGAGATCGTCTTTTCTTGTGCAAATGATATTTGCACTACTAATGCTAGGAATAGCATTAGGATTCCACGTAATTTTTGATTCATATTATTAGTGTTTAATTAATGATACCCAAAAATGCCAATAAAATGTTAAACTGGCAAGTTTTTGAACTTAAAAATGAATGTTTATGGGGTATTATCTTATCAGGACTTACTTTTCCTGTTTAAAATCTGGAAGATAAACTCAAATGTATTTTAGTATTTGAGAAACTAAAGTCCTGACTATCTGAATTTCCATTAGCGATATTGAACTTAAAAATACCTGCTTTTGTTTGCAATCCCAGTCCTAGTCCAAAACTATATAATTTTTCTTTTTGAGAAAAAGACTGATTTTCAAAATAGCCTAAATCAATAATACTGTGAATATAGATGGAAGGGTTGAAAGTATAGCGATATTCTGTATTTAAAACTGAATAGAATGATGCATCGATGCTATTTTCGTCAAAGCCCCGAATACTATTAATCCCTCCAAATCTAAATAACTCATTAATCAAATAAGTATCGCTAAATAAAATACTGGAATTGTTTTGAATAAAAATTGAATTTTTAAAGTTAAGATTGAAAATATGGCTGGTATGTGAAGAAAGTCTTTGCTGGTCCTCTTTTTTGCTTTTTAGCTCGCGGGTTCCAATTTCCGCATCTAAAGAAAAAAAGGTTTTTATTGGGAAAAGAGGATTGTTTTGTTGCTTGCTATAATTGGCGCCAAAAATTACATTTCGGGAAGTGTAGTCCTCTATTGCATTTCCGGCAATTACTTCGTTGAGCAAATTACTGGATTCGTATCCTTTATAACCGCCATACATATTTGAAGCAGGATTCAATTGGTAGGTCACTCGTGCTTGTTGTTCTGTAGTAACGAACGTGCTATCTCGCTTAAATATTTTGAGCTCGGCACTTACTCCAAGAGGAGATCCAAAAAGGTAGGGCAAGCCTATTTTTACTCTAAAATTTTGCTGCTCTTTTCCGTCTGCCTTATAGTTAATAATTAATTGCTCACCGTAGTTCAAGTTATTGTTAAGTTCTAAATTAAGGTACCCGTTAAATTCTAAATTTTGAGTGTCTTCATTAGTTGCAAACCCCAAAATACCATCGAAAAGATTATTGTTTTGTTTTTTTAAATAAAAATAGACAGTGGTTGTTTTTTTTCTGAATAAAGCTTCCGGAGCTTTAATGGTTGAAGCAAATCCCAGATTGTTTATTACGTCATTTTGAGATATTAATTTCTTTTGGCTAAATATCTTTCCAACTTTAATTCCTGCATAATATTTTAGGTAAGATCTGGGGAATTTATCATACCCTTTAATTACAATAGAATCTATTGTCCGTTCACTATTTCCTTCTAAAATGAGCCGGGCACTAAGAGATTTTTCATCGACTTTAGAAATTTCCTGCAATCTGGTTCTGGCAAAAGTATTTCCTTCTTCTGTCCTAAAAGAATTTAATTTTATGAGAGCAGTTTCAATAGTTGAAAATGGTACTATAAAATAATCGTCCGTAACCTCCCCGGAAACTCTGTTTAGTTCATTTTTGCTGAAATCTTTTTTTTGATAGTATACCTTTATATATTGGTATCTGTTTCCAAAAAAATACCTGGCTACATAACCGCTGTCATTTTTTTTATAAAGATCCTTTAACTCACTTTCAATGAAACCTGCTTTTTGTAGTTTCACAGTTAGGGTGTCAGCTTCCTTTTTTAATGATAAATAATCTTTGAACGATTTTTGAAAATTCAAGCTATCTAAAAATGTTTCCGAAACAGTAGTTTCAGCCTCAATTTCAAGTGTTAAATTTTGTGCATTTGCAGTTAGTGAAAATGCTATATATATATTAAGGTATAAAAATATGTGAAAAATATGTTTCAAAAACATTGTTTTTTATGCTGTAAAACTAACGCTTCAAAGCGGCTTTTAATATTTCAATCTTAAAATAATGACGGCGAGTTTAAAATTAATATAGTAACGTTTGATTAATTAATTTTTATTTCTACCTTTGCAACCCCTTAAAAAGGGGTATTTTATTATTAAATAAAGTGTAATACATATTTTATATGCCAACAATTTCACAATTAGTACGAAAAGGAAGAGCCAAAATAACCAAGAAGAGTAAATCGGCTGCTTTAGATTCGTGCCCTCAAAGACGAGGTGTGTGTACGCGTGTATATACTACTACACCAAAGAAACCAAATTCTGCAATGCGTAAAGTTGCAAGGGTAAGGTTAACAAACGGTAAGGAAGTAAACGCATACATCCCTGGTGAAGGTCACAACTTGCAAGAGCACTCGATAGTATTGGTTAGAGGCGGAAGGGTAAAAGATTTGCCGGGTGTTAGATATCATATTGTTCGTGGCGCTTTAGACACCGCTGGTGTTGAAGGTAGAACACAACGTAGATCTAAGTACGGTGCAAAACGCCCTAAAAAGTAATTTAAAAACTTTTAAAGAGAAGACATGAGAAAAAGACAGGCCAAGAAAAGACCACTTTTACCAGATCCAAGGTTTAACGACCAGTTGGTAACACGTTTTGTGAACAACATGATGTGGGATGGAAAAAAGTCGGTGGCTTTTAAAGTATTCTACGATGCAATTGATATCGTAGATGAGAAAAAACAAGACGATGAAAAAACGGCTCTAGAGATTTGGAAAGATGCTCTTTCCAATGTAATGCCTCACGTAGAGGTTCGTAGCCGAAGAGTTGGAGGGGCTACCTTTCAAATTCCAATGCAAATACGTCCGGACCGCAAAATTTCTACAGCAATGAAATGGCTTATAAGCTATTCAAGAAAGAGAAATGAAAAGTCTATGGCACAAAAACTTGCTGCAGAGATTCTTGCAGCTGCAAAAGAAGAAGGCGCTGCGGTTAAGAAACGTGTGGACACACACAAAATGGCCGAAGCCAATAAAGCATTCTCACATTTCAGATTCTAAAAAATGGCACAAAGAGATTTAAAATATACTAGAAACATAGGAATTGCTGCGCATATTGATGCCGGTAAAACCACTACAACAGAACGTATTCTTTATTATACAGGAGTAAGTCATAAAATTGGTGAAGTTCATGATGGAGCTGCAACTATGGACTGGATGGAGCAAGAACAGGAAAGAGGTATTACAATTACTTCTGCTGCTACTACCTGTACATGGAACTTTCCTTTAAAGAATGGAGAACCTGTTAACGAAACCAAAGGATACCACTTTAATATAATTGATACACCGGGTCACGTAGATTTTACTGTAGAGGTAAATCGTTCATTACGTGTTTTGGATGGTCTGGTTTTTCTTTTTAGCGCGGTGGATGGTGTTGAGCCACAATCCGAAACTAACTGGAGACTTGCAGATAATTACAAAGTACCACGTATTGGTTTTGTAAATAAAATGGACCGTCAGGGATCTAACTTTTTGGCAGTTTGCCAACAAGTAAAAGATATGTTGAAGTCTAATGCAGTACCTATTGTATTGAATATTGGTGATGAAGCAGACTTTAAAGGAGTGATCGACCTGGTAAAGAACCGTGCTATTATTTGGCATGATGAAACTATGGGATCTACTTTTGATGTGATCGATATTCCTGAAGATATGAAAGAAGAAGCAAGAAAATACAGAGGACTTCTTATTGAAGAAGTTGCTGCATATGATGAAAACTTGCTTGAAAAATATATGGAAGATGAAGATTCTATTACCGAAGATGAAGTGCATGCTGCACTTCGTGCTGCCGTAATGGATATGTCCATCATTCCTATGATCTGTGGATCGGCATTTAAAAATAAAGGAGTTCAATTCCTTTTGGATGCCGTATGTCGTTATTTGCCTTCACCGGTAGATAAGGAAGGTATTGTTGGAATTAATCCGGATACCAACCAGGAAGAAATAAGAAAGCCGGATGTAACTGCTCCTTTTTCAGCATTGGCATTTAAAATTGCTACAGACCCTTTTGTGGGACGTTTAGCGTTTTTCCGTGCGTATTCTGGTCGTTTGGATGCAGGTTCGTACATCTTGAATAACCGTTCAGGTAAAAAAGAACGAATCTCTCGTATCTACCAGATGCACTCTAATAAACAAAATGCTATTGACTATATCGAAGCAGGAGATATTGGAGCGGCAGTAGGATTTAAAGATATTAAGACAGGTGATACCATGTCTGACGAGAAACATCCTATCGTTCTTGAATCTATGGACTTCCCGGATCCGGTAATTGGTATTGCTGTAGAGCCTAAGACAAAAGCAGATGTTGACAAACTAGGAATGGCTTTGGCTAAACTTGCTGAAGAAGACCCTACGTTTACAGTTCGTACGGACGAAGCTTCAGGACAGACGATTATTTCTGGAATGGGTGAGCTTCACTTAGATATTATTGTTGACCGTTTGAAGCGTGAGTTCAAAGTAGAAGTAAATCAAGGACAGCCACAAGTAGAATACAAAGAAGCTGTAACGCGCAATGCAGACCATAGAGAAGTGTACAAGAAACAATCTGGTGGTCGTGGTAAGTTTGCTGATATCGTATTTACATTAGGACCTTCCGAAGATGGAAAAGACGGACTTGAATTTGTAAATGAAGTAAAAGGTGGTAATGTTCCCAAGGAATTTATCCCATCTGTAGAAAAAGGATTCAAACAAGCAATGATCAACGGTCCGTTAGCAGGATTTGAAGTAGACAGTTTAAAAGTAACTCTTAAGGATGGATCTTTCCACCCTGTGGATTCTGATGCGCTGTCTTTTGAACTTGCTGCTAAAATGGGCTTCAAGGCTGTTGCAAAACAAGCCGGAGCTGTAATCCTTGAGCCTATTATGAAGTTGGAAGTAATTACACCGGAAGAAAATATGGGTGATATCGTAGGTGATTTGAACCGTCGTCGTGGACAGGTAAATGACATGAGCGACAGAGCAGGAGCTAAAGTTGTTAAAGCTGAAGTACCGCTTTCTGAAATGTTTGGTTATGTAACAACATTGAGAACATTGTCTTCAGGTCGTGCAACTTCAACTATGGAATTTTCACACTATGCTGAAACTCCTTCAAATATTTCTGAAGAAGTAATTGCAGCAGCAAGAGGAACCGCTAACGTATAATATTTCAGCAATGAGTCAAAAAATAAGAATAAAACTTAAATCATACGATCACAATTTAGTGGACAAATCTGCTGAAAAAATCGTTAAGACCGTAAAAAGTACAGGTGCAGTAGTAACAGGACCAATTCCACTACCTACTCACAAAAAGATTTTTACAGTATTGCGTTCACCACACGTGAACAAGAAGAGTAGAGAGCAATTTCAATTAAGCTCTTATAAAAGATTATTGGATATCTATAGCTCTTCTTCAAAAACAATTGACGCTCTAATGAAATTAGAGTTGCCAAGTGGTGTGGAAGTAGAGATCAAAGTATAAGTGCTTTTTCTGAAACACTATAGTTTCAGTAACATGTCCGGAGCTGTGAGCGAAGGAAAAACGGAACAAAATACAATTCAGGGTTGAATTTATTTTGACCCTGTTTTTTTCTAAAAGGGTTTCCTTTTAGAAGTAATATAAAGAATAATTAATAACTAAATAATAATTAAATATGTCTGGGTTAATTGGAAGAAAGATAGGGATGACCAGCATCTTTGACGAGAACGGTAAAAATTTACCGTGTACCGTTATTGAAGCAGGCCCCTGTGTTGTTACCCAAGTCAGAACCAAAGAGGTTGACGGGTACGAAGCTCTTCAACTTGGTTTCGATGACAAGAAGACTGTTACAAAAGCTGCCGAAGGGCATGCTAAAAAAGCAGGAACCGTTGCAAAACGTAAAGTCGCCGAATTCCAGGGATTTGAAGAAGAATATAAATTAGGTGATACGATCACTGTAGAGCACTTTATCGAAGGCGAGTTTGTGGATGTTTCCGGAACTTCAAAAGGTAAAGGATTCCAGGGAGTTGTAAAACGTCATGGTTTTGCCGGTGTAGGTCAAGCTACTCACGGACAACATAACCGTTTAAGAGCTCCTGGTTCTATTGGTGCGGCATCCTATCCTGCGAGAGTATTCAAAGGAATGAAGATGGCTGGACAAATGGGGAACGAGAAAGTGAAAGTACAAAACTTGAAAGTGTTAAAAGTAGTTGCTGAAAAGAACCTGCTTGTAGTGAAAGGGTGTGTTCCCGGTCACAAAAACGCTTACGTAATGATTCAGAAATAATGAAGGTAGCTGTATTAGATATAAACGGAAAAGACACCGGTAGGAAAGTAGAACTTTCTAAAGATGTGTTTGGAATAGAGCCTAACAATCATGCTGTTTACCTTGATGTGAAGCAATACCTTGCTAATCAAAGACAAGGAACACATAAAGCAAAAGAGCGTGCTGAGATTACTGGTTCAACCAGAAAGATCAAAAAACAAAAGGGGACTGGTACTGCCCGAGCAGGAAGTATTAAGTCTGGTATATTTAAAGGTGGTGGTAGAATGTTTGGTCCAAGACCACGAAACTATTCCTTTAAACTGAATAAGAATTTGAAGCGTCTGGCACGTCGTTCTGCATTGAGTATCAAGGCAAATGACAAAGCAATTATGGTGCTGGAAAACCTTAATTTTGAAGAACCTAAAACCAAGAATTTTACATCTGTTTTAAAGTCGCTAGGACTTGAAAACAAAAAATCTTTGTTTGTGTTGGGAGAGTTAAATAATAATGTATATTTGTCGTCTCGCAATTTGAAAGGTACTGAAGTTGTAACTAACTCAGAATTAAGTACTTATAAAATTATGAATGCAAACAGTCTTGTGCTGTTTGAAAGTTCTTTGGAAGGAATTGAAACAAACTTAAGTAAATAGAAACAAGATGAATATCTTAATAAAACCTATTATTACGGAAAAAGCTACTACCGATGCGGAAATAAATAACCGATACGGTTTTGTAGTAAACCCAAAGGCGAACAAGGTAGAGATCAAGAAAGCGGTGGAAGCTGCTTACGGAGTTTCTGTTGAAAAGGTTCGTACAATGAATGTCCGCCCAAACAGGAAAACCCGCTATACAAAAACGGGTATCCAAACTGGTAAAACAAATGCTTATAAAAAGGCAATTGTACAGGTGGCGGAAGGTGATACAATAGATTTTTACAGTAACATCTAAGTTAGCTTAGATTTAATTAGACAAAAATGTCAGTAAGAAAATTAAAACCTATCACCCCAGGTCAGCGTTTTAGAGTTGTAAATGGATTTGATGCCATAACAACTGATAAGCCGGAGAAAAGTTTATTAGCTCCGAATAAGAGATCTGGTGGTAGAAATAGTCAAGGAAAAATGACCATGCGCTACATAGGTGGTGGTCATAAAAGAAAATATCGAATTATCGATTTTAAACGTGACAAAGCGGGAATCCCTGCAACGGTTGCGTCCATAGAATATGATCCAAACCGTACAGCATTTATAGCGTTGGTGAATTACCAGGATGGTGAGAAGCGATATGTAATTGCACAGAACGGTCTTCAAGTTGGGCAAAATATAGTTTCCGGAGAGAAAGTTGCTCCCGAAATTGGAAACGCAATGACACTTGCCAACATTCCATTAGGTACCATAATATCTTGTATAGAATTACGTCCCGGCCAGGGAGCTGTTTTAGCACGTAGTGCGGGAGCATTTGCTCAACTTATGGCTAGAGACGGAAAATATGCTACCGTTAAACTACCTTCTGGAGAAACCCGATTGATCTTAGTTACCTGTATGGCAACAATTGGAGCTGTTTCAAACAGTGACCACCAATTGTTAGTATCCGGTAAAGCAGGTAGATCAAGATGGTTAGGAAGAAGGCCTCGTACAAGACCTGTGGTAATGAACCCTGTTGATCACCCAATGGGTGGTGGTGAAGGAAAGTCTTCAGGAGGTCACCCACGTTCTAGAAACGGTATTCCTGCAAAAGGATATAGAACCCGTTCTAAAACTAAAGCTAGTAACAAATATATAATCGAACGTAGAAAGAAATAAGTTATGGCAAGATCATTAAAAAAAGGACCTTACGTTCACTATAAGTTAGAACAGAAAGTACAACAAAATGTTGAGTCTAAAAAAAAGACTGTGATCAAGACAT
Organism: Flavobacteriaceae bacterium; assembly: GCA_028284005.1. Taxonomy (GTDB): domain Bacteria; phylum Bacteroidota; class Bacteroidia; order Flavobacteriales; family Flavobacteriaceae; genus JANQOS01. The sequence goes on from JANQSO010000001.1 coordinate 191,413, forward strand.
GGTCACGAGCTTCAATGATTACTCCGGATTTTGTTGGACAAACCATAGCAGTACATAACGGACGTCAATTCGTACCGGTATATGTTACTGAGAATATGGTAGGACATAAATTAGGAGAATTTTCACCTACAAGATCATTCCGTGGTCACGCTGGTGCAAAAAATAAAGGAAAAAAATAATAGGCCATGGGAGTTCGTAAAAGAGAAAGAGCAGAACAGATCAAGGAAGCAAAAAAGACAATGTACTTTGCTAAATTGAACAATTGCCCTACATCACCAAGAAAAATGCGTCTAATGGCGGATTTAATTAGAGGGGAAAAAGTAGACAAAGCGCTTAATATTTTAAAGTTCAGTTCTAAAGAATCATCTCGCCGTTTAGAAAAACTTGTATTGTCTGCAATTGCAAACTGGCAAGCTAAGAACGAAGATGCTTCTGTAGAAGATGCAGATCTTTTTATTAAAGAAATCCGGGTGGATAGCGGAACGATGTTGAAAAGACTTCGTCCTGCCCCACAAGGCCGCGCACACAGAATTAGAAAACGTTCCAATCACGTAACACTCGTGTTGGGAGCTAACGATAACACACAAAGCAATTAATAAATGGGACAAAAGACAAATCCAATCGGGAATCGCCTGGGTATTATTAGAGGATGGGAATCCAACTGGTACGGAGGTAACGACTACGGTGATAAATTAGCCGAAGACGACAAGATTAGAAAATATGTTCACGCTCGTTTAAGTAAGGCTAGTGTGTCCAGAGTAATTATTGAGCGTACACTTAAGCTTGTAACCGTTACTATTACCACTGCCCGTCCCGGTATCATTATCGGAAAAGGTGGCCAGGAAGTAGACAAGCTAAAAGAGGAGCTTAAGAAAATTACCGGTAAAGAGGTTCAGATCAATATCCATGAGATTAAAAGACCAGAATTAGATGCCTTTTTAGTAGGAGCCAGTGTTGCAAGACAAATAGAAAACAGAATTTCTTATCGTCGAGCAATAAAAATGGCTATTGCTGCTGCAATGCGTATGAATGCAGAGGGTATTAAAATTCAAATTTCTGGCCGTTTAAATGGAGCTGAGATGGCGCGTTCAGAATCTTATAAGGACGGACGTATTCCTTTATCAACATTTAGAGCCGATATAGACTATGCTTTAGTTGAGGCACACACTACCTATGGTAGATTGGGTGTTAAAGTATGGATTATGAAAGGTGAAGTATATGGAAAAAGAGAACTTTCTCCCCTTGTTGGTTTAGCCAAAAAAGGTGGAAAAGGCGGATCCGGGCGAGGTGGTAATAACAAATCACGTCGTAGAAAGTAATTTTTTAAATAAGAGAAAATGTTACAACCTAAGAGAACAAAATACCGTAAACAACAAAAAGGCCGTATGAAAGGGAATGCCGGACGTGGTAACCAACTTGCCTACGGAACCTTTGGTATTAAGTCTTTAGATTCAAATTTCTTGACAGCACGTCAAATAGAAGCTGCACGTATTGCTGCTACCCGTTATATGAAAAGGGAAGGTTCTATCTGGATTATGATATTCCCGGATAAACCTATTACTAAGAAGCCTCTTGAGGTACGTATGGGTAAAGGTAAAGGTGCTGTAGAATATTGGGCAGCTGTTGTTAAACCTGGTAGAATTTTGTTTGAAGTTTCCGGAGTTTCTTTGGAAACTGCAAAAGAGGCTTTACGTCTTGCGGCTCAAAAGCTTCCTGTAAAAACAAAATTTGTCATGTCTAGAGATTATCAAGCTTAATTTTTTTGAAAAATGAAACAATCAGAGATAAACGAGACATCAACAGCGGAGCTTCAGGAAAAACTAACTGAATCTAAAAAAGCATATTCAGACCTAAAAATGGCACATGCCATTTCACCGTTGGAAAATCCAATTCAACTAAGATCGCATAGAAGAACCATTGCGAGAATTGCGACAGAACTAACTAAAAGAGAAGTACAATAACTGTGCGAAGCTGAAAGATGGAAAAAAGAAACTTAAGAAAAGAACGTATCGGGGTAGTTACCAGTAGCAAAATGGAAAAGTCCATTGTCGTTGCAGAAGTAAAAAAAGTAAAACACCCTATGTACGGAAAGTTCGTGTTAAAAACGAAAAAATACGTTGCACACGATGAGAAAAACGACTGTAACGAAGGAGATACTGTAAAGATCATGGAAACAAGACCTTTAAGTAAAACCAAATGTTGGAGGTTAGTAGAAATAATTGAAAGAGCGAAGTAATCATGATACAACAAGAATCAAGACTAAAAGTAGCAGACAACACCGGTGCTAAAGAAGTGCTTACAATTAGAGTGTTGGGCGGTACAAAAAAGAGATACGCTTCTATTGGAGACAAAATTGTAGTAACTGTAAAAGAAGCTACTCCCAATGGAACTATTAAAAAAGGAGCCGTTTCTACTGCAGTAGTGGTGCGTACCGTGAAAGAAGTTAGAAGGCCGGATGGGTCATACATCCGTTTTGACGACAATGCATGTGTGCTTTTAAACCCACAAGGGGAAATGAGAGGAACTCGTGTTTTTGGCCCGGTTGCCAGAGAACTTCGTGATAAACAATTTATGAAAATAGTATCATTGGCACCAGAAGTGCTTTAATACGAAAATTAAGATGGCAAAGCTTAAAATAAAATCTGGAGATACAGTAGTTGTTACTACCGGAGAGCATAAAGGTTCCGAAGGTAAAGTGATGAAAGTATTTCTTGACAAAAACAAAGCAATAGTAGAAGGAGTGAACACTGTGAAAAAACATGAGAAGCCAAGTGCTGCAAACCCTCAGGGTGGAATCACAGAGAAAGAAGCTCCTATTCATATTTCTAATCTTGCATTGTTAGATCCAAAATCCGGAGAAGCAACACGTGTAGGATATAGAATGGAAGATGGTAAAAAAGTACGATTTTCTAAAAAATCGAATCAAGTATTATAGTTATGGGATATACACCAAGACTTAAGGAAGAATACAAGAGCAGAGTAATAAATGCTCTTACAGACGAGTTTGGCTACAAAAATGTAATGCAGGTACCAAAACTAGAGCGCATTGTTGTGTCTCGTGGAGTAGGTGCTGCTGTAGCTGACAAAAAATTAATTGACTATTCTGTAGAAGAATTGACCAACATTACCGGTCAAAAAGCGATCGCAACAATCTCTAAAAAGGATGTTGCAAGTTTTAAACTTCGTAAAGGAATGCCAATTGGTGCTATGGTTACGTTACGTGGTGAGCGAATGTATGAGTTTTTAGATAGACTGGTAACATCTGCATTGCCAAGGGTACGTGATTTTAATGGAATAAAAGCTACTGGTTTTGATGGTAGAGGTAATTACTCTTTAGGGATTACTGAACAGATCATCTTTCCTGAAATCGATATCGATAAAGTAAAGAAGATCGAAGGGATGAATATTACATTTGTAACTTCTGCCGAAACAGATAAAGAAGCAAAATCATTACTAACTGAACTAGGATTACCTTTTAAAAAGAACTAAGAGATGGCTAAAGAATCAATGAAAGCCCGTGAGGTTAAAAGAGCAAAAATGGTTGCTAAGTATGCTGAAAAACGTAAAGCTTTAAAAGAAGCTGGCGATTGGGAAGGTTTGCAAAAGCTACCAAAAAATGCTTCACCGGTACGTCAACATAACCGTTGCAAATTAACCGGAAGACCTAAAGGCTATATGAGAACGTTTGGAATTTCACGTGTAACTTTCCGTGAAATGGCCAATCAAGGTTTAATTCCAGGAGTTCGTAAGGCTAGTTGGTAAAATTATAAACAGGTTGCAGGTTCGGTACATACCGAAAACCACTTCCGTAAACTAAAACAAATGACAACAGATCCAATCGCAGATTTTCTAACCAGAGTTAGAAATGCAGTCAAAGCAGGACACAGAGTAGTAGAAGTGCCCGCTTCGAACCTTAAAAAGGAGATCACAAAGATCTTATTTGACCAGGGTTACATATTAAGCTACAAGTTTGAAGACGATAAAGGACCACAAGGAACTATCAAGATCGCTTTAAAGTATGACAAGCTTACTAAAGACCCAGTTATCAAAAAGATTCAAAGAATTAGTAAACCAGGTTTACGTAAATATGCAGGTTCATCAGAATTACCACGTATCTTAAATGGTTTGGGTATTGCTATTGTCTCTACTTCAGCAGGAGTAATGACAGGAAAGCAGGCGCAGGCACAGAACGTTGGCGGTGAAGTATTGTGTTACGTATACTAATAATTTAAAGACAATAAAGAAATGTCAAGAATAGGTAATAACCCGGTAGCGATCCCAGAAGGAGTTACAGTCGATATAAAAGACAACGTAATAACAGTAAAGGGAAAATTAGGTGAGTTAACTCAAGAGTACTCTGACGTGAACATTAAAGTTGAAGATGGAAATGTACAGGTAACGCGCTCTTCAGAAGCAAAAGACCACAGAGCAAAACACGGTTTATATAGATCTTTGATTTATAATATGATCGAAGGTGTATCCAAAGGATGGTCTAAAGAACTGGAACTAGTTGGTGTAGGATATCGTGCTACCAACCAAGGACAAAAATTAGATTTGGCAATTGGTTTCTCTCACAACATTGTGTTAGACATTGCACCGGAAGTAAAAGTGGAAACTGTTTCTGAAAAAGGAAAGAACCCAATAGTAAAATTAACATCTCACGACAAACAATTGGTTGGACAGGTAGCTGCGAAAATTCGCGCTTTCCGTAAGCCGGAACCTTATAAAGGAAAAGGAATCAAGTTTGTAGGTGAACAAATAAGAAGAAAAGCAGGTAAATCTGCATAACAAATATAGTTATGGCATTATCAAAGAACGATAGAAGAGATCGTATTCGTTTCAGAATAAGAAAAACTGTTTCAGGAACAGAGCAACGTCCGCGTTTGGCTGTTTTTCGAAGTAACAAAGAGATTTATGCGCAACTTATTGACGATGTAACCGGAAAAACAATAACCGCCGCATCATCAAGAGACAAAGATATTGATGCTTCAAAGGTCAATAAGACTGAAGCAGCAAAATTAGTAGGAAAAGCAATTGCCGAAAAAGCTACAAAAGCAGGTGTTGAAACCGTATCTTTTGACAGAGGCGGTTACCTATATCACGGAAGAGTAAAATCATTAGCTGAAGGAGCTCGCGAAGGCGGCCTTAAATTCTAAGTAGTATGTATCAAGATTATAAAAACGTAGAATTAGTAAAACCAGGAGGTCTGGAATTAAAAGACCGTTTAGTAGGCGTACAACGTGTTACTAAAGTAACTAAGGGGGGTAGAGCCTTCGGATTTTCAGCTATTGTTGTAGTTGGTGATGAAAACGGAGTTGTAGGACATGGCCTTGGAAAGTCTAAAGATGTAGCAAGTGCAATTGCAAAAGCTATTGAAGACGCTAAAAAGAACCTGGTTCGAATTCCATTGAATAGAGCAACCCTTCCCCATGAACAAAAGGGAAAATATGGTGGTGCAAGAGTAAATCTTTTACCAGCTGCTCCCGGTACCGGAGTAATTGCCGGTGGAGCTGTACGTGCTGTGTTGGAAGCAGTGGGAGTGCATGATGTATTGTCTAAATCTCAAGGATCCTCTAACCCTCACAATGTGGTTAAAGCAACTTTTGATGCATTATTACAATTACGTAGTGCGCAAACTGTAGCAAAACAACGCGGTATCTCTTTAGAGAAATTGTATAAAGGATAAACGATTTAAGAAACTAGAAGATGGCAAAAATTAAGGTAACAAAGGTAAAGAGTGCAATTAACCGCACAAAGAACCAAAAAAGAACGCTGGAAGCGTTAGGCCTTCACAAAATAGGTCAAACGGTTGAGCATGAAGACACGCCAAACATTCTTGGTATGGTAACTAAAGTTAAACACTTAGTTTCAGTAGAAACTAAATAAGATATATATAATGGATTTAAGTAACTTAAAACCTGCAAAAGGTTCGGTTAGTAATAAAGGAAAACGCGTAGGGCGTGGTCAGGGTTCTGGTAAAGGCGGAACCGCTACTCGCGGACATAAAGGAGCTAAGTCCCGTTCCGGATATTCTAAGAAAATTGGATTTGAAGGAGGACAAATGCCATTGCAACGTCGAGTTCCTAAGTTTGGATTTACAAACATTAACCGTAAAGAATATCAAGGAGTTAATCTTGATGTTATCCAGCAATTAGTGGATGATAAAAAAATAAAAGGTACTCTAGACTTTGATACTCTGGTTGGTTTGGGTCTTGTCGGTAAAAATGAAATGGTGAAAATTTTAGGAAGAGGAGAATTGACCGCTAAATTAACAGTAACAGCACACAAATTTACTGCTACAGCTCAAAAAGCAATTGAAGCTGCCGGTGGTGAAGTAGTAACTTTGTAATTCCAGCACACCAATGAAATTTATTGATACCATAAAAAACGTTTTTAAAATAGAGGAGCTGAGAAACCGAATCATGGTTACTCTGGGACTATTACTTGTATACCGTTTTGGTGCACAGGTTGTATTGCCTGGTATTGATGCATCTAAACTTTCTGAATTTGCCGGTAAATTTGATGCAGGTGGAATAGGAGGACTATTGAATGCATTTACAGGTGGAGCATTTGCTAATGCATCTGTTTTCGCATTAGGTATTATGCCTTATATATCAGCTTCGATTGTGGTTCAATTAATGCAGATTGCTGTTCCTTACCTTCAGAAATTACAGAAAGAAGGTGAAAGTGGTAGAAAGAAAATCAATCAAATAACACGTTGGTTAACCATTGGAATCTGTTTGGTTCAGGCACCAAGTTATTTATTTGGATTGCCTGCATTAGGAGTACCGGTTGAAGCATTTATCTTAGGGCAAACCCCTATGTTCTATGTATCGTCAACAATCATTCTTGTAACAGGATGTATTTTTGCAATGTGGCTGGGAGAGAAGATCACCGACAAAGGAATTGGTAATGGTATATCTATCTTAATTATGGTAGGTATTATTGCAACTCTACCACTGTCTTTTGCGCAGGAATTTGCTTCAAGAGTATTAGAATCTAATGGAGGATTGATCATGATCCTTATTGAATTGGTAATTTGGTTTGTAATCATACTGGCATCTGTAATGCTTGTTATGGCAGTACGAAAGATACCGGTGCAATACGCTCGCAGAACTGCCAGTGGAGGATACGAAAAGAACATTTTTGGAGCCAGACAATTTATTCCATTAAAGCTAAATGCTTCAGGGGTAATGCCTATCATTTTTGCACAGGCTATTATGTTTGTACCGTCTGCAGTGGCTAGTCTTTCAGAAAGTGAAATGGCACAGTCGATTCAGGCTGCATTTAGTGATATATTTGGCCTTTGGTACAATATTGTATTTGCAGCATTGATCATAGTATTTACCTATTTCTATACGGCAATTACAGTACCAACCAATAAGATGGCAGACGATCTAAAACGTAGCGGTGGATTTATTCCGGGAATTAAACCGGGTACTGATACTGCAGAATTGTTAGATAGAATTATGTCTCAAATTACCTTGCCAGGTTCTATTTTCTTAGCACTAATTGCAGTATTCCCTGCATTTGTTGTGAAGTTAATGGGTATTCAGCAAGGATGGGCACTATTTTATGGAGGAACCTCACTACTAATTATGGTAGGGGTGGCGATAGATACGATGCAACAAATTAATTCGTACTTATTAAACCGTCATTATGATGGTCTAATGAAGTCCGGTAAAAACAGAAAAGCAGTAGCATAATTATGGCAAAACAACCCGCAATAGAACAAGATGGAACTATAGTAGAAGCATTGTCTAATGCAATGTTTCGTGTGGAATTGGAAAACGGTCATATTGTCACTGCACATATTTCGGGGAAGATGCGTATGCACTATATTAAATTATTGCCCGGAGACAAAGTAAAATTAGAAATGAGCCCTTACGATTTAACAAAGGCTCGTATAACTTATAGATACTAATAGAGATGAAAGTTAGAGCATCCGTTAAGAAAAGAAGTGCCGACTGCAAAATTGTACGCAGAAAAGGTAGATTATATGTAATTAACAAAAAGAACCCTAGGTTCAAACAAAGACAAGGATAAATTATGGCAAGAATCGCAGGTGTAGATATCCCAAAACAAAAAAGGGGTGTAATCGCGTTAACGTATATCTTCGGAATTGGTAAAAGCCGAGCGAAAGATATATTGAACAAAGCCGGAGTTAGCGAAGACAAAAAAGTAAGCGAATGGAACGATGATGAAATCGGGGCAATTCGTGAAACTGTTGGGTCTTTCAAAATCGAAGGTGAATTACGTAGTGAAGTCCAATTGAGCATCAAGCGCTTAATGGATATTGGTTGTTACAGAGGTATTCGTCACAGAACAGGACTTCCTTTAAGAGGACAACGTACGAAGAACAACTCAAGAACCAGAAAAGGAAAACGTAAAACAGTTGCTAACAAGAAGAAGGCAACTAAATAATACCTAGAGATATGGCAAAGACTAGCTCAAAAAGTACAAAAAAACGCAAAGTTAATGTTGAGTCTGTTGGTGCAGCACACGTAACAGCTTCCTTTAACAACATCATTATATCGTTAACAAACAAGAACGGAGACGTTATCTCTTGGTCATCTGCCGGTAAAATGGGCTTTAGAGGATCTAAGAAGAATACTCCTTATGCTGCACAGTTGGCTGCTGAAGATGCATCTGCTGTAGCACATGCTGCCGGTTTACGTAAAGTGAAAGTTTACGTAAAAGGGCCAGGTAACGGTAGAGAATCTGCAATACGTTCAATTCATAACTCAGGTATTGAAGTAACCGAAATCATCGATGTTACGCCAATGCCTCATAATGGATGCAGACCTCCAAAAAGAAGAAGAGTTTAAGTATAAATAAATATCAACCTGAAGGGCATATAAAGCTAGAGGATAGTTAGACCTTAATTTAGTTTTTCCTTCAAAATCAAATTAAAATGGCAAGATATACCGGTCCTAAAACTAAAATAGCTCGTAAGTTTGGCGAAGCTATCTTCGGAGAAGACAAATCCTTCGAAAAGAGAAATTACCCTCCGGGACAGCACGGGAATAACCGTCGTCGCGGAAAAAAATCTGAATACGCAATCCAATTAGCTGAAAAGCAAAAGGCAAAATATACCTATGGTATTTTAGAGCGTCAATTTAGAAATATGTTTAAAAAAGCAACTGCAGCTCCCGGAATTACCGGTGAGGTGTTGTTACAATTGTGTGAGTCACGTCTTGATAATGTAGTATACCGTATGGGTATTGCTCCAAGCCGTCCGGCAGCAAGACAATTGGTGTCTCACCGTCATATCACCGTTAATGGTGAAAAAGTAAACATCCCTTCTTACCAATTAAAAGCAGGTGATGTTGTTGCAGTAAGAGAGAAATCAAAATCTCTTGAAGCTATTCAAAATTCGTTGGATAATGCAAGTCATGTTTATGAATGGATCACCTGGAATGGAGAAACAAAGGAAGGAACGTATGTTTCTGTTCCGCAACGTCTTCAAATTCCGGAAAACATTAACGAGCAGTTCATCGTCGAATTATATTCTAAATAATTAAAAAACACACGAGTCACACTATGGCAGTATTTAGTTTTCAGAAGCCTGATAAAGTTATAATGATTAATTCCACAGATTTCGAAGGGAAATTTGAATTTCGCCCTTTGGAGCCTGGTTACGGATTAACTGTTGGTAACGCATTAAGACGTGTATTACTTTCTTCATTGGAAGGATTTGCAATAACTTCGGTACGTATCGAAGGTGTTGACCACGAATTTTCAACCATTGCTGGAGTTGTTGAAGATGTAACCGAGATTATCTTAAACTTAAAGCAAGTTCGTTTTAAGAGACAAATAGATGAGATCGATAACGAAACTGTTACAATTTCTGTGAATGGAGCAGAGCAATTAACTGCAGGAGATTTCCAAAAATTCATTTCAGGATTTCAGGTGTTAAACCCGGAATTGGTGATTTGTAACATGGATACTAAAGTAAACCTTAACTTCGAAATCACTATCGAAAAAGGTAGAGGGTATGTTCCTGCCGAAGAAAATAAAAAAGCAAATGCTCCTTTGGGGACCATTTTTACAGATTCTATCTACACACCTATTAAAAATGTGAAGTATAGTATCGAGAATTTCCGTGTAGAACAAAAGACCGATTATGAAAAACTGGTTTTTGAAATTATTACGGATGGTTCTATTCACCCAAAAGATGCTTTAACAGAAGCTGCAAAAACGTTGATTCACCACTTTATGTTATTCAGTGACGAACGAATCACTTTGGAAGCTGATGAGATCGCTCAAACGGAAACATATGATGAGGAATCACTACATATGCGACAGTTGCTTAAAACAAAATTAATAGATATGGACCTTTCGGTTCGTGCACTTAACTGTTTAAAAGCTGCTGAAGTTGATACATTGGGTGATTTAGTATCCTATAACAAGAACGATTTAATGAAATTTAGAAACTTCGGAAAAAAATCTCTTACCGAATTGGAAGAGCTGGTTAACGTAAAGGGACTAAATTTTGGAATGGATCTTTCAAAATATAAATTAGATAAAGACTAATCCATCATATTTTGCTCCTCAAAACGGGTTGAGCAAGATGATGAGTAAATTTTAAAATGTCATGAGACACGGAAAGAAAACAAATCATTTAGGAAGAAAAACAGCGCATAGAAAAGCGATGTTGGCTAATATGGCTTGCTCCCTAATTGAGCATAAAAGAATAAATACTACAGTTGCTAAAGCGAAAGCTTTAAAGCGATTTGTAGAACCAATGATCACAAAATCTAAAGAGGATACTACGCACAATCGTCGTATTGTATTCTCAAGACTGCGTCAAAAAGAAGCAGTTAGTGAATTGTTTAGAGAAGTTGCTGTAAAGGTTGGAGACCGTCCGGGAGGATACACACGTATTATCAAATTGGGTAATCGTTTGGGGGATAATGCAGATATGGCGATGATCGAATTGGTAGATTACAATGAGTTGTACAATGCCGGAAAAGCTAAGAAGAAAAAATCTACACGTCGTAGTCGTCGTGGAGGTTCTTCTAATGTTCCTCCGGTTGTTGAAACTAAAGCAACTAAAGAAGAAGAATAAATGAAACATCATTTATAAATTATAAAGGGATAAACATTCAATGTTTATCCCTTTTTTTATAAGTTATTTTTTAATGCCGAAGTATTGTTTAAAAGTTCTAAAAACTGAATTTTATTACCATGCACTTTTAAAGTATTTTTGTAAAACTTTTTTAACGACATGAAGTATACCACACGAAAAAAAGCACTCATTTTATTAGCAGACGGAACCATTTTCCATGGGAAAGCTGTTGGAGGTAAAGAAGGCTCTGCCTTTGGAGAAGTTTGTTTTAACACCGGGATGACCGGATACCAGGAAATTTTTACGGATCCATCTTACTTTGGCCAGTTAATGGTCACTACCAATGCACATATTGGAAATTACGGTACGAATGCAGAAGAAATAGAATCTGAGGGAATTAAGATTTCCGGATTGATCTGTAGAAATTTCAGTTATCATTATTCACGTCCTGCTGCAGATGATTCCCTGGAAGCATTTCTGGATAAGAATAACCTTTTAGCGATCAGCGATGTAGATACACGTGCTCTGGTAAATTATATACGTGATAACGGAGCAATGAACGCTGTGATCACCACTGAAGTAGACAACATCCAGGAGCTTAAAAAACAATTGGCAGAAGTACCGGATATGGTTGGACTGGAATTAGCAAGTAAAGTCTCTACCAAAGAACCTTATTTCTTCGGAAAAGAAGACGCTACTTATAAGATTTCTGCTTTGGATATAGGCATCAAAAAGAATATACTTCGAAATCTGGCTGAAAGGGATTGCTATATTAAAGTTTTTCCTTACGATACAGATTTTGGCGAGATGGAAGCTTTTAACCCGGATGGATATTTCTTATCGAATGGCCCCGGTGATCCGGAGCCACTCCATAGTTCTATTGAAACTACAAAACAGATCATTAAATCAGGAGCCCCTTTATTTGGAATTTGCCTTGGGCACCAGGTACTGGCGCTTGCCAATGGAATTTCCACCTATAAAATGCATCATGGACACAGAGGGATCAACCACCCCATTATGAATTTATTGACAGGAAAAGGAGAAATAACCTCACAAAACCATGGTTTTGCTATTAATAGAGAAGAAGCAGAAGCACATCCCGATATCGAAGTTACCCATGTGCATCTAAATGATAAAACAGCGGCCGGAATACGTATGAAGGACAAACCGGTATTCTCGGTACAATACCATCCCGAAGCGAGCCCTGGTCCACATGACGCAACATATTTATTCGATCAATTTATTGAAACCATAAAGAACCACAAACTACAAACCGCATGAGCATTATTATAGACATTCACGCACGACAAATTTTTGATTCACGAGGTAATCCGACTGTTGAGGTAGATGTTATCACCGAAAATGGTTATTTAGGGCGTGCAGCAGTACCTTCGGGTGCTTCTACAGGGGAGCATGAAGCTGTAGAAAAACGTGATGGTGGTAAGGATTATATGGGAAAAGGTGTACTCAATGCAATTGAAAATGTAAATGGAAAAATAGCCGGAACATTATTAGGAGTTTCAGTTTTTGAACAAAATCAGATCGATCAAATAATGATCGATCTGGATGGTACTCCCAACAAGTCGAAGTTAGGAGCCAATGCTATTTTGGGAGTTTCTCTGGCTTGTGCAAAAGCTGCGGCTAATGAATTAGGAATGCCTTTATATCGTTACATAGGTGGCGTAAGTGCTAAAACACTTCCCGTACCCATGATGAATATCATTAATGGCGGCTCCCATAGTGATGCCCCTATTGCATTTCAGGAATTTATGATAATGCCTATAAAGGCCGAAAGCTTTACACATGCCATGCAAATGGGAAGTGAGATCTTTCACAACTTAAAGAAAGTACTACATGACCGTGGGTTAAGTACAGCTGTAGGCGATGAAGGTGGATTTGCTCCGACCCTAGATGGAACTGAAGATGCTTTGGATACCATTAAGATAGCTACCGAGAAAGCGGGATACAAATTTGGCGAAGAGATTATGATTGCTTTGGATTGTGCTTCGGCAGAATTCTATATCGACGGACAATACAACTATACCAAGTTTGAAGGCGATAGCGGAAAGATACGTAGTTCCAAAGAACAGGCAGATTATTTGGCCGAACTGTGTGCAAACTACCCAATTATTTCTATTGAAGACGGTATGGACGAGAATGATTGGGAAGGATGGAAATACCTTACGGAAAGAGTGGGGGAGACAGTTCAATTAGTTGGAGATGACCTATTTGTAACCAATGTAGAAAGACTATCTAAAGGAATATCTGAAAATATAGCTAATTCAATTCTAATTAAAGTGAACCAGATAGGCACATTGACCGAAACGATCGCAGCGGTGAATATGGCACATAATGCGGGTTATACTTCTGTGATGTCACATCGTAGCGGCGAAACAGAAGACAATACAATTGCAGATCTGGCAGTTGCATTGAATTGCGGTCAAATTAAGACCGGTTCGGCTTCAAGGAGTGATCGTATGGCAAAGTACAATCAATTACTTCGTATTGAAGAAGAATTAGCTGAAGTTGCTTACTATCCCCAGCGAAAAGCCTTTAAGATTTAACAAAATTCAACTGAAACTAACTGCTCAAATTATTGAGTTGCCATTTTATTCAGGAAAAAGCATGGATTTAAGGTTTTTTTAACCTAACAAGCGTTAGTTTATGTTAAAAAATCGTCCAATATTTTGTAAATTTACAATTCCGAATTTTTAAAATTAAATGAACTATATGTCAAGAACAGCATTACTCGAAATCGATGGTAAAAAATATGAATTTCCTTTAGTTAAAGGAACCGAAAATGAGTATGCCATAGATATTAAGACCTTACGCGGAGTAACAAATGGAATCACTACAATTGATCCCGGATATAAAAATACCGGGTCTTGTGAAAGTGCTATTACATTTTTAAATGGAGAAGAAGGGGTATTGAGATATAGAGGATATGCTATTGAAGACCTTGCTGAAAAGGCAGATTTCTTAGAGGTTGCTTACCTGCTTATTTTTGGAGAGCTACCTACAAAAGAAGAACTTGAAAAATTTCATACAGATATAAAAGCGCAATCTCATGTAGATGAAGATGTAAAAAAAATAATAGATGGTTTTCCAAAATCTGCTCATCCTATGGGAGTGCTGTCTTCACTGACATCTGCGCTGGTTGCTTTTAATCCTTCTTCGGTCAATGTAGACAGTGAAGAGGAAATGTATAATGCCATTTGCCGTATTTTAGGAAAGTTTCCTGTATTAACGGCCTGGGCATACAGGAAACGTGCCGGTTTACCACTTGATTATGGTGATGATTCTTTAGGGTATGTGGACAATTTCCTGAAAATGATGTTCAAAAAGCCGAGTGGAGAATATACTTCCAATAAAGTAATCGTTGATGCATTGGATAAATTATTGATCCTGCATGCAGACCATGAGCAAAATTGTTCAACTTCTACGGTACGGATCGTTGGATCTTCACAAGCAGGATTGTTTGTGTCTATTTCTGCAGGAATTGCTGCTTTATGGGGTCCACTTCATGGAGGCGCCAATCAGGCAGTGATCGAGATGCTCGAAGCCATTAAAGAAGATGGAGGTGATACTAAAAAGTTTATGGCGAAGGCAAAGGACAAAAATGACCCTTTCCGCTTAATGGGATTTGGGCATAGGGTATATAAGAACTTTGACCCTCGGGCTAAGATTATAAAAAGGTCTGCAGATGCTGTATTGGAAGACCTTGGTGTTGATGACCCTGTTCTGGATATTGCCAAAGGATTGGAAAAAGAAGCTCTGGAAGATCAATATTTTGTTGATAGAAGATTGTACCCTAATGTAGATTTCTACTCGGGGATCATCTACCGTTCTCTGGGGATTCCTGTTGAAATGTTCACACCCATGTTCGCATTAGGGCGTTTACCGGGCTGGATCGCACAATGGCGAGAGATGCGTTTACGCAAAGAGCCTATTGGAAGGCCCAGACAAGTGTACATTGGTGAAACATACAGAGAGTTTAAGCCTATAGGAAAAAGATAAAAATCAAACTTTAATAATGCAAAAGCATCCTGACTATATCAGGATGCTTTTTCTATATTTGCCATATCATGATTCAATTAAATGTTACCGATGAAATTTCCCGCCTTCGTGAAGTGGTTTTGGGAACCGCAGTGAGTAATGGACCAACTCCAAACCTGGAAGATACTTACGACCCAAAATCTGCAGCACATATTAAAGCCGGAACGTATCCGAAGGAAGCAGACATGGTAAAGGAAATGGAGTCTGTAGCAGCAGTTTTTGAAAAATATGGTGTGAAAGTGTATCGCCCGGAGATCATAGAGAATTACAATCAGATATTTTCCAGGGATATCGCTTTTGTAATAGAAGACAAACTTATTATCTCAAATATCCTTCCGGACCGTGAACGGGAGATTGATGCCATAGAACATGTCTGGTCCCAGGTTCCTAAAGAGAACAGGATCACACTTCCGGAAGAAGCGCATATTGAAGGAGGTGACGTAATGCCTTGGGGAGATTATATTTTTGTAGGCACGTATCGTGGTGACGATTATCCGGATTATATAACGGCACGTACCAACATGCAGGCAGTAACTGCCCTGCAGGAATTGTTTCCACATAAAAAAGTGAAAAGCTTCAACCTTAGAAAATCTAATACGGTGGCACACGATAATGCCTTGCACCTGGATTGTTGTTTTCAGCCTATTGGAAAAGGAAAATGCATCATTCATAAAGAGGGCTTTTTAGAAGGGGAAGAATACGAATGGCTGGTTGATTTCTTCGGAAAAGAAAATTGCTTTCATATTGATAAAGATGAAATGTATCATATGAACAGTAATATTTTTTCAATTTCTCCGGAAGCGATCATTTCAGAAAAAAACTTTACCCGTCTTAATACCTGGCTTCGTTCTGAAGGATTTACAGTAGAAGAAGTCCCATATGCCGAAATTGCAAAGCAAGAAGGACTTCTAAGATGTTCTACAATGCCTTTGGTACGCGACTAATCCATTATAAATTTAAATCCTCTGGAAATATACCGGTGTTAAAAATATTTCAGAAAACCCTTATCAATATGGTAAAGCTTACAAATAGTTAGGAGGGTTGTCTATATATCTTTGAGATACCGCTCGACCATTTCTTCACGTGTTTCGGGATTACCGGAAGCATTTAGCTGGTCTTTTAGCATTTGCCCCATAGAAGGAAATTCAGAGGGGTGTATTGAATACTCTTTACTCCACAACTTCGAACGCATAAATGCTTTTGCACAATGAAGAAAGATCTCTTCTACAGAAACTACAATGCATGAGATGGGCAATTTTGGTTCTTTAGAAAAGAGGTTTATTATTTCATCTGAAGTGGAAACAGAGGCTTTACCATTTACTCTTAGTGTCTCATCTATACCCGGGATCAGAAATAGGATACCAACGGTACCGGTTTCAACAATATTGGTTAAACTGTCAACACGATTGTTTCCTTTATAATCCGGAATAATAAGTTCCCGGTCATTTGAAATTTTCACAAAGCCCGGTTCCCCCCCTCTTGGCGAAGCATCCATTTTTCCGGATTGACCTACAGTAGACAGAACAATGAATGGAGAACGATCAATAAAGTGTTTTGAATGCACTTCCAATGTATCTAAAACTTTATCTTTTGCCCTGCCTTTAGGAAATCCATAGATATCCCGCAATTGAGAAGTGTCTCTTATTGTCATGATTGTTCGTTTAATTCTACAGTCTAAAAATAATATAAACCAATGTACTAATTTACCATATTTAAAACGCTTTTTCAATGAGAAAAACACTTAAATTTGTAGCCTAAATTTATCCAATTGGCACAGCAAATCACAGACACTATTTTAATGATACGCCCGGTGGCGTTTCGTATGAACGAGGAAACAACAGTAAACAACTATTTTCAGACAACGATCGACCTTGAAAACAGTGATATTAATACCAAAGCCCAGGCAGAGTTTGATGCTTTTGTTGCAAAATTGCGCGCTGTAGGTGTGAATGTAATTGTTGAGCATGACGACTTAAGAATGGATACGCCGGATTCTATTTTCCCTAACAACTGGGTGAGTTTTCATGCTAATGGAATTGTTGGTTTATATCCTATGTTTGCTGAAAACAGGCGTCGTGAACGTCGTGAAGAAGTGATGAATCGTTTGGAAAGCGAAGGCTTTTTAATTGAAGGATATATGGACTATACCAGTGCCGAAGAGGAAGATATTTTTCTGGAAGGTACAGGAAGCCTTTTATTGGATAGAGTTAACCGTAAGGCCTATTGTGCGTTGTCCCCCAGGGCAGAAGAAGGTTTATTGATAGAGTTTTGTGAAGATTTTGAATATACGCCTGTCATATTTACTGCCAACCAAACTGTAAATAACGAGCGGATGCCCATCTACCATACAAATGTTATGATGGCCCTGGCTGAAAACTTTGTAGTCATTTGTTTGGATAGCATCGATGACAAAACTGAAAAAAAGAATGTGGTGCAACATTTAAAAGAAGACGGTAAAGAGATCATTGCTATTACCGAAGCGCAAATGCACCAGTTTGCCGGAAATATGTTGCAGGTAAGAGGTGCCAATAATAAAAAATATATGGTAATGAGCCTTGCGGCACATAAGAGCTTAACAACTGAGCAGGTTGCAACCATAGAAAAGTATTGTGAAATACTTAGCAGTGACTTGGAGACCATTGAAACTTGTGGAGGTGGAAGCGCACGTTGTATGATGGCAGAAGTTTTTCTACCGGTTTCATGAAAGTCTTAAGAGGTATATTATTGTTGGCTGGCATATTCTTAATTGGTTATGGCCTTTGTAGCTTGCTGTTTCCCCAATATATAACTGTTAATGGAAATGAGAACAATCAAATACTTGGTCTCATAGGTTTGGGTATTCTAGCATTACTTGCTGCGGTATTTGCCAAAAACCTCAGGTGAGCGAAATGGTACCTTGATGAAATTTATATTATGGTAATCTTAATGAATTTACAATAGAGATTATTGCCATCGAAATATATTCTACTCCAATCGATATCACAATGAACCCAACGATCCTGGAAATTGCATTGATCCCCGACGCTCCTAAAAAGCGGGTGATATAATGCGCACTTCTTAGTATAAAAAAGGTTGCAATACCCACCGAAAATACAGCAAGTACTACAATAGATATATTTTGAACAGATACATACTCCTGATTAAAGGTAATTAACAATGAAATAGACCCCGGTCCTGCTAACATGGGAATTGCCAGCGGTGTAAGAGAAAACTTCTCTCTGTTGTCCAGATCCTTTTTTACTCTTTTGTTCTTCATTCCCTTGTGCTTGGAGAAATTACCTGTTAGCAGGGCAAAGCCAGAAGTTACTATGATCATTCCGCCTGCAATACGTAAGGCATTGAGGCTAATTCCAAAAAATTCCAGTAGATACCTCCCGGCAAAGAATGAAATTACCAGGATCACAACTACATTTACCGAAGTTAATAACGAAGTTCTGTTTCTTTCATTTAGAGTCTCGTGACTTGTTAATCCTACAAATATTGGGACTGTACCTAGTGGATTTATTACAGAAAAAAGAGCTGCAAATACATATAAAAAAATGTCCATGGTTTTTTCGGCAAAGAACGGATGGAGGCACATTTTGTAGTTTACCAAAGAGTTAAATAAAAATTACTAAATAGGCCTTTATTGAAAGCCTCTACATAATACGTAGCTAAAATTTCTTGTATCTTTGCCATCGCTTTCTGAAAACTTTAGTGTTCGGGAACCACATCAAAACTGAAATATGAATTTGCAGGAAACTCTAGAAAAAGAAATTATAAAAGCGGTAGGCCAATTATATGATGCTACCCTGGAAACAGTAGAATTTCAAGCCACACGCAAGGATTTTGAAGGCGATATCACCGTAGTAGTATTTCCCATGCTCCGTGTGGTAAAAGGAAATCCAGTGCAAATTGGAGAAGCTATTGGCAGCTATTTGGTTGATAATGTGGCTGAAGTTTCCAAATATAATGTGGTAAAAGGATTTTTGAACTTAGTGTTAAGTGATGCCTACTATTTACAATTTTTTGAAAGCGTCTCAAATTTTTCAGATTTTGGAAAAAACGCTCAGGGGGAGGATGCGATGATCGTGGAGTATTCTTCACCTAATACTAATAAGCCGTTACATCTGGGACATATTCGAAATATATTATTGGGCTTTAGTGTTGCCGAAATTGTTAAAGCTGCCGGGAAGAAAGTATACAAGACCCAGATCATTAACGATAGAGGAATTCATATTTGTAAGAGTATGTTGGCCTGGAAGCGTTTTGGAAATGGAGAAACTCCACAAAGTATAGGAATAAAGGGAGATAAGCTGGTAGGTAATTACTATGTAAAATTTGACCAGGAGTATAAAAGCGAAATAGCTCAGTTGATGGCCGAAGGTAAAACCGAGGATGAAGCAAAAGCACAGGCACCTTCTTTACTGGAAGCTCAGGAAATGCTTCGTAAATGGGAAGCGGGAGATGCTGAAACAGTCGCTCTTTGGAAAACCATGAATGGCTGGGTATATGAAGGGTTTGAAAAAACTTATAAAGCACTGGGAGTAGATTTTGACAGCTACTATTACGAAAGCGATACTTATTTACTGGGAAAGGACAATATAATTGAAGGTTTGGAAAAAGGTATTTTTTTCAAAAAAGAAGATGGTTCGGTTTGGTGTGATCTTACTGACGAAGGCCTGGATGAGAAGATCGTACTAAGAAGTGATGGTACGGCAGTATATATGACACAAGATATTGGTACTGCAATACAGCGTGTGAAGGATCACCCGGATGTAAATGGGATGATCTATACAGTTGGAAATGAACAGGATTACCACTTTAAGGTATTGTTCTTAATTCTGAAAAAACTTGGCTATTCATGGGCAGAGAACTTATATCATTTAAGTTATGGGATGGTGGACCTGCCTTCCGGAAAAATGAAAAGCCGTGAAGGGACGGTGGTAGATGCAGACGACCTGATAGATGATATGGCACAAACGGCAAGGACTATAAGTGAAGACCTGGGTAAAATAGATGACTTCTCTGATACAGAGAAAGAACAACTCTACCAAACTATTGGTTTGGGCGCTTTGAAGTATTATATTTTGAAAGTTGACCCTAAAAAAAGAATCCTTTTTAATCCTGAAGAGAGTGTGGATTTTCAAGGAAATACAGGCCCCTTTATTCAGTATACATATGCCAGAATTCAATCTATATTAAGAAAGGCAGACAATAATGCATTAGATTCGTTACAGATCGATGAAATTATTCTACAAGGCAAAGAGAAAGAGCTGTTAAAACAGCTTCAGTTGTTCCCCGCAATAATACAACAAGCGGCAGATCAATATAGCCCGGCATTGATTGCTAATTATACCTATGAACTGGTTAAACTGTATAATTCATTTTTTCAGAATATACCGATCTTCGGGGCAGATTCCAATTCAGAAAGAAACTTCAGGATACAGCTCTCTAAAGCAGTGGGAGATGTTATAAGAACTGCTTTTGGCCTGCTGGGGATCGATGTCCCTGAGCGAATGTGATCTATTTTGTAAATCTGAAACCTAAAATAATATCATTCCCTGTTTCTTCATTTACATTTATAAAATAAGGGACGCGTTTGTTATAATAATTTAAAAAACCTTGAAACTGAAGCATTACATAGTCGGCATCGGCCACTTCAGAAATTCCAAAAGGAGTATATGAAATAAGTTTTCCAAAACGCTCGCTATCCCCTTTAATTTTATCTTCTATTCCTGAAATTATATTAGAATTTGCTAATATTTCAGCACTTAAAAGAGGTACGATCTTTTCGAAATCTCGTGTAACCAGGTTTTCTGAAAATTCCTTAAAAAGTATAGATTTCTTACTAATTTTTTCCAGAACCTCTTTTGGATAAAAATATGCAGCGGTATCTTGTTTTAGATTTACCAGTTCTACATCGATCCCGTTATATTTTTCTTGTTCATCTTTGGTTAGGCTTTCATATACCAGTAAGGCAATATTTGCTGAAGTTACCGTTGGAGCTAAGCTGTCAATTAATTTACTTTCGGATACTTTTACATTGAATTGGCGTACAGTTTCCTGGCCGGGGGAACTGTTGAATCCCTTGGAATAGGACGTTTTTGCATTGTATAATTTGGCAATATCGTCTAGACCTTTTTGTTCAGTTTCAGAAGCACACCCTATTAAAAATAGGAAGACAGCAAAGTAAATTATCGGTTTCATAAAATATTTTGTTTTATTTATGTAATTCGTATTCTAAAGAAATACGTACCAATCCGGCAGTATTACGCGCCCCGGTCTTAATTAACATATTTCTTCTGTGTGTTTCTACAGTGCCAAAGCTAATGAAGAGCTTTTCAGCAATTTCCTGTGTGGTACATTCATCCAAAATAAGGTTGAGAATTTCTTTTTCTCTTTGAGACAAAGTAGGGAAAGGGCTGTCCATTTTTTTACGGCTACCTGCTGCAACACTATTGACCACAATGTTGTTAACTGTATCGTCCAAATAGATACTACCGGCCTGGACAGTTTCTATGGCTTTAATTACTTCATCCTGGCCCGCATTTTTGAGCACATATCCTTTAGCACCATTACTCAGCATTAATTTAATAAGGCTGCTTTCTTTATGCATTGAAATAGCTATTATCTTTAGAGTTGGTTTATTTTTTAGTAATTTTTTGCAAGTTTCTATGCCATTAATACCAGGCATATTAATATCCAGTAAAACTACATCGACATTTGTTTTAATAACTTGTTCTATTCCTTCTTCACCACCTAAAGCATTACCTACAACTTTAATGTTTTTTTCATTTTTTAGTAATAGTTGCATGCCTTCAATGACCATTTTGTGGTCGTCTATAATAAATACATTTATCATGATGTTGGAATATTAATAGTTAATGATGTACCTCGATGAGGTTGTGTATCCCAATCTATCGTTCCATCTAAAAATTGGACACGGCTGTTAATGCTTTTAAGCCCCAAACCGTTACCGGTAATTGCTTCTGAATAGTTAAAACCTTTTCCATCGTCAACAATGATCAGGTTAATTTTATTATTATGCCCTATGAGTTGTATTAGTATTGATTTTGCCTTGGCATGTTTTCTAATATTGGATATAATCTCCTGAATTAGGCGGTAAATGATGATCTCCTTAGTGCTTTCCATCTTTTCAGGTAGATTTTTTATTTCAACATTTACTATATATCCTTGTTCGTTGAGGTGCTCTCCAAGGTCTTCAATAGCTCCTTTTAAACCGGCAATACTTAAAGCATGGGGCATCATATTATGAGATATACGTCTCACTTCCAAACAAGCTTCGTCAATTAGTTCATTTGTTTTATCGGTTAAATCGAATTGTTTTAATTGCTTAACTTCATTTTGAATTGTCGTGAAGTGTGCTTTTACAGTACTTAACAACCCACCCAGGCTGTCGTGCAGATCTTTTGCAATTCTAAGACGCTCTACTTCCTGGCCTTCTATCATACTGCTCATTGCCAGTAATTTGTTTTTTTGCTGAAGTTCGGTAATTTTTTGTTTCTGAAGAGTTTCTTTTTGAAATGCAATAGCATTTTTATATTTCAGTCTTTTCCTAAAAAAGATAAGAAGGAGTACCGAAAAAATACCAAGAGCAATCAAACCATAGAGAATCCTGTTTTTTTGCCTGTTCTTTTTTTCAATAATAAGGTTTTGTTCGATGATTTCTTTGTCTTTTTTTTCAGCTTCATATTTCTGAAGTGCTTCCGTTAAATTTTTATCCTTATCACTATTAAAAATAGAATCTTTTATCGTGTTAAATTCATAATATAATTCGATAGCTTTTCTATACTCATTATTTTCATAATATGTGTCTACGAGGTCTTTCATGGTTTCGTAGCGTTCATCATTAAAATTATGGTCTGTGTATTTTTTAAAGGCTTTTTTTACAAAATACAGGCTTTTTTTATTGTCGCCCTGTGCATAATATACATTACCCAATCCACGAAGAGCTGTAGCGTAGTTGTAAACATCCTGGATAGTATCCACATTTTTTATTACACGCTCATATATACTTTTTGCTTCTTCATATCTATTGGCATCAATATAAATGTTGGCAAGATTTATTGAAATGGTTTTTGAGTAAACATCCAGTTTAGGGTCTTCAAAATATGTTACAGCCTTTTCCAGGTACTCTATAGCAATATCCAATTCTCCCCGGTGTTTATAGATGTTGCTAATATTGTTTAAGGCAATACCCATTTTCTTATTGTCCCCTATTTTATTACTAATTGTATACGCTTTTTTAAAATATTTTAAGGAAAGCGAATCATTTCCATTATTTTCATAAGCAGCAGCAACACCGTTATAGACCGAACCTAATCTGTTAAGGTCTTTTTTCCTTTCAAAGTATTCAGCTGCTTTAAGATAGTAGGGAAGTGCCTCAACAAAATTACCGCTGGTAATATTTGCATTTCCTAAATAGTAGTTGGACAGTGCGATGTGGAATGAGTCTTTTCTTTTAATCGCATATTCCAACATTTTAAGTGTATAATCTTTAGATGTCACCGGGTCTGAATAATAAGTAGCTCTCCGGAGTTGATTGTAAAGGCCCATTGTTACAGAATCATTTGATGCTGTTACCAATAATTGTTTTAAACTGTCTGCTACTTTATTTCCCTGAGCATTACTTTTGTTATAGCTTATAAATACAATAAACAAAAAGCACACTATTTGTAATACCCAAATTTGCTTTACCCGGTATTTCTTTTTGCTTATCATATTATTAGGTTTACCTTCTATGGGTTTGATCGTATTATTAAGGTTTCTATTTGATTTTGGATCTGGAAATGGAAAATTGCGGTACCGTAAAAAATACCGCAATTAGTAAAAGAAAATAAGGTTGGTTAGTTAGCATACCTAAAAGATATAAAATTTTGATGAGTCTTTTTAAAACATTGGTTTATCTTGATTTCATAGAGACCACCAAAGTAAATTCACCTTCACTTAAGCCATCTGCTCCCGTCACTCCAATAACTACTCTATAAGGATTGTTAATTGCAATAAGATCTGTTACTTTTCGGGTATGGTCCTGTGGCTCTTTTCCAGAGAAATTTCGCTCTCTTTTATGGTCAGCTTCACAACGAATGCAACTTGGTAAATTAGGAACCAGGGCATTGCTATTTGCCCCAATTTCATAGGCATATATACTAAAGTTTGCATTTGGGTCCTTTGGGATCACTGTAACCTCCATTTCGCTATATTTTGGAATAATTCCTGTAAAGAAGAGGTGTTTACCGGTAAACTTACTTTTTTGAGTTTCGGGAAAACATGCATTAGAGCTGTTCCAGGCCCAGGACAAGTCATCAAGCAAGGTTCCTTCAGCCAGATTACCTGTATATGCAACTTTATCATTAGGAATAGGTTCTATAGCATAAACTTTGGGCTGTGCCTGCAGAATCACAGGGAATAAAAAAGATAAAATAAAGATTGTAGTTTTCATAGTGAAGGTTTTACAGGTTATATCACTTTTTCTTTCCGTTAATGCGATATTTGAATTTATTCCCAACAGACAGGTTTTTCATAGCAACAATGATAATTTTTCCTTTTACATTGTTAAGTACGAACTTTTTTACTTTTCCATTCTTGTTATTTGGAAACTCATAGGTGGCTCTTTGAGTTGTTACCCCGTCGCGTCCCTGTACACAAATAACAACACCTGTCCTAGCTTTTCCGTCATATTTATTGATGGTAATTTCAACCCTATTATCGAAAGAAGGAGGTGTTACGAAGGTACTTTTGGTTTGTCCGGTAATATTTCCCGATTCATTCCCTCCATCTAATTCCAGGAAACGCGGACCAATAGTAGCACCTCCGTTAGAAGCAATCCAATTCCATACATTTTTTATGGCTTGCACCTTACTTTTAAAAGGGTTTAAAGAAATGTTAGGCTGCCAGGGGCCCCATTTTTCCCATGTCTTTTCTGCAAGCTTTGCACCCTGATTACAGTTTTGTGCTGTGCCTTGAAAGTTAAATACGAATAAGCTAAGTACAAATAATACAATTAATTTTTTCATGACTTTGAAATTTTATTGATTAAAGTGCTAATCTATAGCACATTACTATTTTCAATGCCATAGAATTCCATGAGGTTAAAAAAATGTATGAATTCCCGTAGAACTATTTCTTACATAAGAAATTAAATAGTATTGCTTAAAAAGTCAGCTGTTAGAATATATATACGGCATCCAGGAAGTTCTGAGAACTTAGAATAGCATCTGCAAAGAAAAATTAGGAGTGAGCCCTAAGGAGATTTCTTCAATTTGATTAATACGTGTTTCCCCGTTATCATTGGTGTCAACAGCATACTTCACATTGAGCGTATTTTTAGTATTTAGAAGATTGATAATTGCCAGGTTTATCTTTGCATCTATACCGCTAGAAATTTTCCAAAGATATTCTACAGAAAGATCTGTTCTAAAATAATCCGGGAGCCTTTCGGCATTTGGGCGGTCATATTGAATGGTCTGCAAGTTATCAATTATAACAATTTCATCACCAATTAAAGGTATGGTATAGGGTTTTCCGGTATGCCAGTTAAAACCTAAAGCAATTTTTAGATCCTTAAAAGAATAAGAACCTGCTATGGTTGCCGAATGCCGTATGTCCAGGTTATTTGGAAAAGTAGCAGGGGTCAATTCTTTAAATTCGAAATCATTTTTTAGATAAAGGTAGCTAAACCATGTACTAAAAGATTTAAATTTTTTGTTCAAAACAAACTCCGCTCCGGAAACAGTGTAACTTCCTGTGGCGCGTACAAATTGAAATTGATTTTGAAAACCTTGATTGGTAGTTGTAATACCACTTACTTCCTTATAAAATCCTTCGGCATTCACAAACCATTTGTTTTTATTGTAGACAAACCCCAAAGAAACCTGTTTGCTCTCTATTACCGGAATATCTTTATCATTGGTCAATATCCAACGCCTTTTTTCAACCCCCAAGAAGTCACTTTCAAAATCGATACGCTGTGTTGTGGTTTGGCTTTTAAACTCACCCAAAGCTTCTAATGCAAATCCGCTTCCCAATTTTTGATGCAAACTCAATCTGGGTTCAAAAATGATCTTACTGAATTTGTCAAAATAATTTACTCTTAGTCCACTATTAATAATGGTTTGTTTGCCATTGGGGGCATATTTCAGGTTTCCGAAAACAGCATGTGTTCGCAACACATTTTTTTCATAGCTTCTAAACCTGGGCAGGTTGACATCCTGGGTGTTCGCAATTCCTGTTTCTGAAAAATGATATCCTCCTTGTATTGTGTTTTTTTCGGAAAGTTTAAAATTGGCTTTTAATTTTACCCCGGTTTCCAATACTTCATTTTCCTGAAGCTGTTCCTGAGTAGTGAAAACATCTTTATTAAGGCCATCCAATAAATAAAATGAACCATAAGCCAAAGCTGTTGTTTCTAAAGAATTATTCCAGGTACGATCCCAGGAAACACCTCCAACCGTACTCTGTTGCCCCAACTTACTTGTTGTTGATTGAGGAGAACCTTCCAGGTTTTCGGTGAAGTCCAATTGATTGTCTATGGTTAAAAAATTAAGGCGCACCTTATCTTTTTTTGAAATATCCCATAATAACTTTGTGCTAAAATCAAAAAAACTGAAGTCTTCATTAGCAATGACAGTGGCTCCACTACTGTTATTTACAACATTGGTGATTTCACTGTCCTGAAAAATTCTTTCAGAATAGGTTTTATACACAGGCGTCTCCAGGACATTGTTGATAGAGCGTCTTCCGGAAACCTGAATCGATAACTTTTCTGAAACAGGGACATCTATAAAGGCGCTCCCATTAATTAGGTTAAACCCAACTCCTCCTGAAAATATATCTGAGACTGTATTCTTGGATTGCATGGCTATCACCCCGGAAACGCTTTCACCGTATTGTGCCGGAGTCCCATTTTTATAGATGGTCACTTCTTTGGTAAGGTCCGGATTGAATGCAGAGATCAACCCAAAGAAGTGACCATTCTGATACATTTTTATATCATCCCAAAGTATTAAATTCTCGTCTTGTGTTCCTCCCCGAATATTAATATTCGAGATAGTTTCATCCACACTTTCCACACCGGGCAATACTTGTGAGATTTGTAACACATCATTTTCTATTTGGCCTGGTAATAAGCCAAAGTTGTCTGTGTTAATATTAATAGAACCATCTAGCTCTTTCTCAATACCTTTCGTGAATAGTGTATTTAGTGTTATATAATTTAATTCAGTTACTGAAGGAATTAATAGAATGGTGGCACAGGTAGACGTGAGTTTTTTTGCAGAAAACGAAATGGTCTCATAGCCAACATAACTTATGGTCAAGGTTTCAACTTCTATAGTATCCGGGATGTAAAACATACCTTTAGCATCAGAGATAGTAGCATATTTCCCATTATTGGCTTGTATGGTAGCCCCTTCAAGGGATGACCCATTACTAATATCATGGATCTTTCCACAACGAGTAGTTTCATCTGTCTTTAAAACAACAGTAATATACCTGTTATTGATCTTTGTAAAGACCAAAGGAGTATTTGTATTTAAATAATTTAGGGTAGCATCTAATGATAGGTTTTCTGCAGGAGCTATTAACGAGATACTTTTAATAGTATTAGAAGCATAGGATATTCTTACATCGTGCTCGTTTTCAATTGCTTCTATGATAAGTTGAAGCGAAACCTTATTTTCGTTTTGGGCAAAGGAAGTATAGTTCCAAAATAGGAATAATAGCGCAATCAATAAGTATTGTAGTTTGCTAGTTGCCCTTCGCATATATTTTTACCTCCTTACCATCAACCGTAAAGTTTAATTGTAAGGGATCACAAACCGATTTCAACGCAATATGGAGGTCCTCGTGTGTAAAACTTCCCGTAAAGCGTTTATTTATATCATCTTGTGAGGTTATTTCAATTGGATATTGTCTTTGCAGCTCATTTAAAACCGTAAATAACGAAGCATTTTCAAAATGACTTTCGTTAGCAATCCACTGTGGAGCAGCTGCAGCTGCATTTTCTTTAATATGCTCTATTAACGTTCCGCTTTCAATTTTTAGTTTGTTTCCAACAGGCAATTTAATAAGTGTATCGTTAAAATGTACACTTACCAGACCTTCATAACAGTTTATATTAAAACTCTCGCCTCTGGAAAATATATTGAATTGCGTACCTAGAACAGTTACTACACCCTGTGGTGTATTTACGCTAAAAGTGCTTCCTTTGGTAACCTTAAAATAAGCTTCACCTTCCAATGATAATTCTCTGTTTTTCTTCCAGCTTTTTTTGTTGTAACTAATTTCTGAATCTGCATTTAACACTACCTGCGAGTTGTCCGGTAGTTGAAATGTCTCTTTTTCGGCAATTTGAGTTGATACTGAAGTATCCAGGGTACTTACATATAAATACCCAAAACAAATAATTGCAAAAACCGCAGCAATTCTAAGGATATTTTTTAATGGGCTCTGACGCCTAAATCTTTCTTTTGCATTGAATTTAGATGAAATAGCTTCAAAATTGGCTTCCGAATTGAAAGGAGGTGCCTCAAAACCCGAAGACGCTTCAGCTATTTTTATATATGAAGCGTATTCCGGTGAAGCCTTTAACTTTTCAATTTCATCCTTCGTAGCTTCCCCATTTAAAAATTTATGTAAAATATAATTCTTATTCATTTTTCTTTATTTCATACCTATTAGTGAAACAACTATCTTTACTTTTACCCTACTTTGCATATTAAATATTTTCTATTTCTTGCCGGAGGGTAGCTAATGCCTGGCTCATCCGTTTTTCCACAGCCTTTATTGAAATTCCTAAGATCTCAGCAATTTCTCTATACTTCTTTCCTTCAATTCTATTCATTAGAAAAGCAGTTCGTTGTGCTTCAGTGAGATTGCCTATGGTCTTTTCTAACTTCTTTAAATATTGTCTTTCTTCCAGTAAAAATTCCGGAGATTCATTGTCCACTTTTTTGGGCTGTAATTGGGCATGCCTTAACACTACTTTTTTATGAGCTACCTCATTTAAAAAAGTATTGTTAGCAACGGTATATAAAAAAGACTTTGCTTTCGCCAAACTTACTTTTGCACAGTTTTGCCATAGTTTTATGAATGCTTCCTGTACGAGGTCATCTGCCTGTGCCTGGTCACCACACTTGTAATAAACAAAATTCCAGATAGGTTTTCCAAAATCGCTATACACTTTATTGAATATGCTTTCATTACAGACGTTTTCAGTTTCTTCCATGTTAGGTGTGTAATATCCAAAGATATTTAAAAAGTTTATAAATGAGGTAGGGTATTTTTTCAATATCTTGTTCTAATTATAAACAACCTCGAAAATTGTTGTTATGAAAAATTTTTCCCGGATTTATTTACTGCTGTTATTAGTAGTAGGGTTGCTATTTTCTTGTCAAAAAGAAGAAAGTGTATTCATTGACGAAAATGAAGATGAAGCAATAACAGCTAACTCTGTTCTTACAGGTTTACTAATAAGAGGTTCGGAACATGCGGGAGATTATGATGATATTATTGACGGGAACAGCTGTGCCAGTGTTGTGCTTCCGGCTACCGTAATAGTAAACGGACAGGAAATAACAATTACCAGTGAAGATGATTTTGGCCTTATAGATACTATTTTTAATCAATTTCCAAATGATGATGACACCTTGGAAATTGTATTTCCCATAAATATCATATTAGAAAATTTCACTCAAGTAACCATAAACAGCCAAGCGGAATTAGATACGATCATTGCTACCTGTGAAGGTGAGCTGGATGATGCTATTGGATGTGTGGATTTTGTTTATCCAATAACCTTTTATATCTATGATTCTGTCCAGCAGCAAACAGGTATAATAAGTGTGAATAGTGATTTTGAAATGTATCAATTCTTAAGCAATTTGGATATTGATAAACTCATTAGTATCGATTACCCCATTTCATTAATTGTAAATGAAGAGGATATGGAAGCTAATAATAATCAGGAATTATTGAATATTATTAGTAATGTAGATTGTGACAATGATCCTGTTGCTAATGCAAGACTTATCGAAGACCTTACTACAGGTGTATGGTATATCACTTATTATTTTGATGAATACGATGAAACTGACCTGTTTACGGGCTATGAGTTTACGTTTAATATAGACAGCACGGCTCAGGCTACAAACGGAACTAATGTTGTGCCGGGAGTTTGGGGTACTAACAGCAGCCTTTCGTACGTAGACCTGGATTTTGGAAGTGATGTTCCATTTAACGAGCTGTATGCAAGTTGGGATATTATTGAAGCGACTTCAGAGATCATTAGATTTAAAGATGTGAGTGGTGGCAATGGCAGTATAGATTACCTTACGTTTGAACGTACACCAAATAATGGAGGTTCCAATGACGACCTGAATAGTTTTATTAAGCATTTAACTATTGATGATTGGTATGTTAACCTATATAAGGACGATGGAGTTGATGAAACCTGTAATTATGTAGATTATTCATTTGATTTTACTACCAACGGCCGGGTAACGGCAACCAATATTAGCGGAGGGGATATCAAGAATGGCTTCTGGACTGTTGAAGTTGATAGTAATGATGAATTGGACCTGGTATTGAATTTTGACTACTCCGGTAGTGATGATCCTTTTCAAGACTTAAATGATGATTGGGATGTGATTAACTTTGATGGATTGTTTATCGATCTGGAAGATTTAAGTGGAGGAAATGGAGGTACCGATCACCTAAGTTTTGGAAGAAACCCATGCACTTGTTGTGGAGGAACCGGTATAGCTCAGCTTTTACGTGATATTATGGCAGATGGTTGCTGGTCTGTACAAACATACCTGGAAGATGGTACTGATGAAACATATTACTATACCAATTATATCTTCACCTTTATTGCAGGAGGAACAGTAACGGCTGATGATTTTAGTGGAACCATAAATGGTACATGGTCTGTTACCGAAGATAGTAACGGAGTATATTTTGTGATTGATTTTGGAGCTAATTTTCCATTAGACAAATTTAATGATGATTGGGACGTACTTGGTTTTAGTGAAACCAATGTAAGTTTAGAAGATGTTAGTGGAGGAGGCAGTGGAACAGACAATCTTGTTTTTGATAAAATTTTGTAAAGAAACCGATAGTAAAGAATTGTGAAAGAGAGAAAGTCATTCTACATGGTGATTACCTACTTTTATGACACAGGCCAAGATAAGACCGGTAACTTTTAGTGAAGTTAGTTTTAGTTTGTTTGCTTTTTTTTAATTAAGACGGAATATTAGTTGCGATTAATAGAAAACACACTTTAGTTACCGGTTCCTGGTCTGTATCACATAGTGTTCAAAACAATGACAGTGATCCTAAAGGTAGATCAATATTTATGAAACTAGTGCAAAATGTTAAGATTGAATTAGCCGGACCAAAAAAGTATATATTACTTAACCTGCAAAAACTATGATACCTTCAATTAATTAGTTTGCCCTGATAAAAATGCCGGCTGAAAGTTTTCAGTCGGCTTTTTACTTTCCTGAAAATAAATACTAATTTTAATAAAATAAATCAATTAATTATACTGGACACCTAAAAGATATTTTCAATGATCGAAATAGTAAGAACTAATTCTAAAGACCAGGATTTTGTTACTCTTGTGAAATATCTTGATGCAGATTTAGCGATAAGAGATGGAGATGATCATGCTTTCTACGATCAGTTCAATAAAATTGACCAGATCAAGCATGCAATAGTTCTATATGATCATGGAAAACCTATGGGATGCGGAGCTATCAAAGAATACGAACCAAAGGTAATGGAGGTTAAACGAATGTATACACCGCCCGAGAATAGGGGAAAAGGAATTGCAACCAAAATCTTAAAAGAATTAGAAAAATGGGCCGCCGAACTATCTTATGAAAAATGCATTTTGGAAACCGGGATAAAACAACCGGAAGCTATTGCACTATATAAGAAGAATGGATACCTATTGATTCCAAATTACGGACAATACACAGGTGTTGAGAACAGCTTGTGTTTCGAAAAAAAATTAAAATAATAAACGACCCTTACAAAAGGTTATCTTGAGATTATTCCATTTATTTTTTATATAATTCTTTCCCCATAGGCTCATATTTATCACCACTCACCCAAAAAGGAACAGTAGGGTCGTTGGCAATTTTTCTTCCTGAAAGCACATAGGCCCGGAAAAACTTCAGTAAATAATTATAATCTAAAGAATCCGCTTCATCAGCAGGCCTGTGATAGTACTTTGTAATATCACTATCAAAAGAGGTGAAACCCAAACTAAATGTAGGAGCCGGAATTCCTTTAGCAGCAAAATGTACATTATCGCTTCGGTCAAAAAGGCCCTGTTCCGGAGAAGGATCGTCACTTGCAGTTAACCCGAAAGCAGTAGCGGCATCTTTTATATTCTGTTCTGCGGTCGTCCTACCTAACCCAACAATAGTTACCAGTGATGTATCATTATAACCACCATTATCACTATTAAAACAATATACCATCTGGTCAAGTGGTAATACGGGATTGTTCACATAATACTTGCTGCCAAGCAACCCTTTTTCTTCGGCTGTGAATAATATAAACAATGCCGAACGCTTGGTAGGAAACTTTGCCAGATTTTCTGCCATACTTAATACGGTAGTTGTTCCAACAGCATTATCTCTGGCACCATTATAAATTGTATCGCCATTCTCATCCGGATCACCAATACCTACGTGGTCATAATGTGCAGAATAGATGATAAACTCATTTTTTAGTTTCGGATCAGTACCTTCAACCATACCAATAACGTTTTGGGAAGTGATTTTTTCCGTGACCTTATCAGATACAATAAGGTTGGTAGGAATGGTCCTTTTTGTACTAAGATCATCTGCATACGCACCATTCTCATCTTGCAACCACAGATACACAAAGCTTTTGTTGTAATCGGATTTTTTAGTGTTAGTAGCGGCAATTTCAAAGCGGTCACTTTTAAAATTGTGCTCAATATAGCCCCACATCTCATCTTTGGCTTGTATAAATTCTATAATCCCCAAAGCACCTGCTTTTTTGGCCAGTTCCATTTTAGTTTCACGCAGCCCAAAAGCAGCACGGGCATCATTAGCTTCCGGGCTTCCGGCTTTAATGAGTACCAACTTTTCTTTTACATCTTGCCCTTTGTAATCTTCTTCCAGCCCATATCCCAGATATACACCATTACTGTTAAACCTCATTTTAGCTGCTTCTAAAACCACCTTCTTCTTATATTCTTCTCCATTGATCTTAAGCATTAATTTTTTTGGAGGGCTTGTTTTTTGTAACGGAACCTCCTGGTAATAGCTGCCGGTTTTAGATACCGGCTGTACACCATAACTCCTCAATGTGTTAGCCAGATAAGAAGCCGCAATTTTATTTTCAGCAGTGCCGGTTTCACGCCCTTTTAAGAGGTCATCAGCCAAAAAATAAATATGTCCTTCAATAGTGCTTTTACTTACCGTGCTTTCTACTTTTTGTGTGTCAGTTTGAGAAAATAGCGTAGTAAAACTTAAAAGGAGAATAGAGAAGAGTTTAATTGTTCGCATCTTTTTTAGAGGTTTGATTTCAAAAATATGAATACTGGTTAAATTTAATTTTCAGAGAAATTAATCCAAATGACATATTTCCCCGATTTCTTTTAAAATAGCAATTAGATTTTAAAGATAGGGAAAGTTTAATAATTGTAGCGAGAAGAAAAAAAGATACTATCTCAATTTAAAATAGAGGCAATTCTATCTTTAAGAAATTGTTGTTCCCTTTTGGATTGGGTAAGTTGCAAAGCTCTTTTAAAGTTGTTTATCGCTTCGGTAGTGCATTGAAGTTGCTCATTAATAGAGCCAAGGCTTGCATGATACAGGTAGTAATTCTCTAAGATCTTGTTGCCTTTTAGTTTTTCAATAGCTTCGAATGCTTTTTGCGGCCCGTTTAGTTCTAAAATAACTAGACATCTGTTAAGGGAGACGATGGGGTCTTTAGAAATATCGAGCATTAAATCGTAATAATTCAATATAGCTTTCCAGTTAGTGTCTTTATATTTTTTGGCGACACAATGCTGTAAGGCAATGGCTGCTTCAAAGTGATAGGTAGAAAAAGTATTTCCAAAACCCGCTTTATATAAATATGTTTTTCCGTGTTGTATCAATTCCTTGTTCCAGGTACTTCTGTCTTGCCTTGAAAGAACAATAAGGCCTCCTTCCGGAGTAAGGCGTCCCTCACTTCGGGCCGTGTGAAAGCACATAAGTGCCATTAACGCATAAACTTCTGGTAATTGAGTTCGTTCACTGTCCAAAAGGGTTTTACATAAATGCATGGCTTGTGATATGAGGTCTTTTCTAATTAATGCTTCGGAATGTGTAGAGTTATAACCTTCATTAAATACTAAATAGATAGAACTAAGTACGACACTTGTCCTATCTGTAATTTGCTCTGCGGAAGGAATTT
Organism: Flavobacteriaceae bacterium; assembly: GCA_028284005.1. Classification (GTDB taxonomy): domain Bacteria; phylum Bacteroidota; class Bacteroidia; order Flavobacteriales; family Flavobacteriaceae; genus JANQOS01. The sequence goes on from JANQSO010000001.1 coordinate 225,986, forward strand.
CCGGTTTGATCTTGTTCTTTCTGAAATATTCTTTGGTACGGTACAACCGTTTGGAGATGGTATCTTCAGAAGTTAAAAAAGATTTGGCAACCTCTTTGGTGCTAAATCCACAAAGAGATTTTAAAATAAAAGTAACCTGGTTTTCCTGCGAAATTTCCGGAAGGCAGCAAGCATACATCATTCCTAAAAAGTCATCTTTTATATAATCTTCCTGCCAATAATTGTTCATGGTACTTTTTAACGTATATTCTGAAGTTAATAGTTGTTTTTCGGGATCTGAAAAATCAATTATATTACTGTGTTTGTTCTTTCTAATAATATCTATTGCCTTGTTTTTTGCTACTCTGTATAACCATGCCTTCGGATTTTCGGGCATTCCCCGATACTTCCATGTTTCCAGGGCACTTAGCAATGCATCCTGAACCACATCTTCGGCTAATTCAAAGTTTTCGGACCCAAAGATTTTTACCAAAACCGAAACCATCTTTCCAGACTCATGCCTAAAAAGATGGTTTAATGTTTGGTCTATTTTGCGTGTATCTTTCAACAGCAGCTTACATTTTTGCTATTTCTCTTACTTCAATAGAACAATCGTGTTCAAACCCCGGGCAACCTTTTGCAAGACCGGTAGCTTCATCCAATGTATTGGCTTTTACGATAATATAACCTCCTACCAATTCTTTTCCTTCAGCTAAAGGGCGGTCTGTCACTTTTGTACCTCTTTCGGTAAGTGTTTTTGCTTCATTTTGTAAAGGTTCTCCACCAACTAATTGTCCTTTTTGGGCCAAACCACCCATCCAGATTTCCCAATCTTTCATGTGAGCTTGAATTTCTTCGGGCGACTTGGTAGACATATCTTCTCCACCTCTAATAATAAATAAATAATCTTTCATGTTTTTTGATTTTAATTTTTTAATAATACGTTTTATACCTCTATAACGAATACGGTTGTGTTATTTGGACAAGAAATAAAAAATTACCGGTATCCTTCACTTCCAAAGGCCTCACCTTTTCCTGTCTGGCAGTACTGGCGCAGGCTTTCCATATAACGTCCCCAGCTAAAATTACAAATGGCATAGAAGTCATCCTGTGCCGGAAAACCATCATGAGAAAACCGGACACGTGTTTTACCGTCATTTTCGTCCAGTAAAAAGGTAAAAGTATTTCCAACCCAACCGTGTTGACTATCTATACATTCCCAAACAATTTCTTTGCCAGGCATGGATTCGATAACCTTCATTTTGGGCCCTTTAATTTCACCAAAATCAAATTGGATCTCACCTCCTAAAGAAGCAATTCCATTGGTTTGGACGGTCCACCAGTTTGCTAAGCCTTCGATGGTAGAAATGGCGTTGAATACTTTGTCTTTTGGCGCATCAATATGATACAGATGTTTACTTGAATATGTCATGGTTCTTGTTTTTATATTCCTATAACGAATACATCTTAAGGATTTGGACAAAATACCCAAATACTATATTCGAATGCTTAAAGATAATACATACAAGACTTTTTAGTAAACTGCCCGATAATTGAGAGTTACTTTCATTTTTTGCATTTCAAGATTTTTAGGTGTTACTTTTTCAGCTTATAAATAACCCTATTCACCTTTCAATTTCTCAGTTTCAACTCTATTGAGCAAATTAGGTACCAATGATTCACTAAAACCTGCAGCGATGGCCAATAGGCTTACTACATAAAAATTGTCCGGAGAATTAAGTTTAGGCAGTAATAATTCAGATTTAATAAGTACAAAAATGATCAGGCCGCTAAACATAGCTATAAGAATTCTTATGGCCCCGTATACAACTTGGAACCAACCAAACTCTGAGGCATCTATCTCCAACTTTTTAATGTTTCTGGAAACCGATAAAAAGCCGCCAATGGACGCATAGGTCATATAATAGAAGTAGGGAGTGATCTCTTCAATAAGATTGTATTCTTTTAAAAAATAGCTAAACAGGATGACCAGAAATACCATACCCAAACAACTAAGCAGGTAGTAAAACCTTCCTTTGCGAACATTGCCTTTATAGATCTTTATATCTTTTAGGACTTCGTCACAAATTTCTCTGGCCTCCACGAGGTTCCCTTCAGCAGCATCCTTATACGCCAACCCGATCTGGTCAACATATTTCTTTTTTTCAACCTGAGTGGTTAAATATCCACTTATGGTTGAAATCGGGGCACTTATATGGCTCCAGTTCTTTTTGATAGCATCATCGCTACTGGCCAGAGTTACTTCGCCACTATCATTGCCCTCAAAAATTAAATATTTTGGTTGTGCACTATAGAGAGTTGTGATCTTTTCACCTCTAAAAACATCCCCTTCGTTGTAATCTTCCAATTTTTTTATTGCTTCACTCATGATTAGTTGGTTTTGGTTAAGAAATTTTTTCAATTTTACCGCCGGCAGAATCATACTGGTTTTGCCGTTGTGTGTCACCCAATAATGGTCTCAACATCACAATAGATATAAATTAATAACTGTATTGCAATTCGCTGAAAAGTACTTGCAATAGCATTAATAAAAATTCAAAAAATATAAAAGGGGAGAAATAAAACGTTTCTAAGATACTAAAAAAGCCAGAACAAAACCAACCCGACAAAGGACAATGCTATAAAACACTGCCAATGCCAATTGACCCAAATATAATTACGAGTTAAAAGTTAAGTGCTAAAGGTTTTCTTACTAATCTTCCGGATTGTAAGATAGATCATCACGCATATATCCGTTTAAGGTTTCCACACGAATGATAGATTTCAATAATTCGTTATAGACAGGAGTTCTGGCATCACCCAGTAACTCTTTATTCTCTTTACGGATACGTTCATAATCTTCAGGATTCTTTGCTGAAATGGCCACTAATATGAATTGCCCTGCTGCACCAAAGCCACTACGGTATACACGGTAATATTCTTTGGAGTTATTTTTAGCATACAATTCTTTGAACTGCCTGGCAAGTTTGATCACTTTCGGGAAATTTTGTGGAGTCACATACCAAAATTCCAACTTCCGAAATTCCTGTCCGTCCTGAACAATCTTTAAACCCTCCGGCATATACGAAAGTTCTTTGTCCAGATGGATAATATAATCACTGTGAGTATCGTAACAGCTATCAAAATTATCAAACAATTCATTAAAATCATCCTCACCCATTTTGTCACGTAGTAATGAAAAACGGCTCTTGTCCAAATCTGCCATATTCTCTATGGGAGAAAGGTGGAAATAGCGAAGGTCATCTGTAGAGACAGTAAGCCATTTTGCCTGTTTTATTTCATATTTTTTACAATTTTCTGCCAGTGTAGCACAATACCCTTCATAATCTGCAACCATTGCAGGATATACAGGGTCTTCGTGTACCCAATAGGCTTGAGAGGTAGCATCGTCCTGTGCATATTGCGTAAAAGGACAAAGTAGTAATAATGCAATGAAAAATGGAATGATCTGTGTTTTCATACTCTTCTATATTTATGTTAGTGTCTTACAAAGGGGGTATCACAAAAGCTAAGGGAAAATAGCAGGTTGCAAGACCCTGTGTAGCATTAATATACAATCACTACTAAGGAGTAATGACATTCTAACCTATGCAAAGACGGAGCAACCCGTACGCCTTTTAGAGTGGATGCTGCTAAAGAAGCTGTTTGATTTTGCAAGGAAAACTTCCTATTAAAGATACATAAAGTTTTGATTTTTTGGAAGAAAGAGGCGTATTTATGATTTTATAGCTATAAAAAATGTTGGTTAAATATGAAATATTTGCATCGCCGGTCTTAATTATATTATCGTTAAAATAATATCTGTCATAGATACATTGAGATAAGAGGCCCTTAAAAATATAACTACTCTTTGGAAAGGTCTATAGCATCTATTGTAGGTGTTCCAAACCCGAAATTTAAAGATAATAAGGAGATCAAAGTTTCAGTGGGTTCTATAAACGGTTCAAAACGGCTTCCCAGGGTATAGGTAAGTACAATTTGGTCAGTAAGATTATAATTGAACGTACCCATATATTGAAAGTCACTATTCTTCTCTTTTCTGAAAAGCTCATTCCCTTGTCCGTCTGTTCCTGCCGGAATGGTAGTGTTACTACTTCTGCCTACTAATTCAAACTGTATGGAAAAGCGTTTGAATTCTGAAGCCACAGAGAGTCCATAGTCAAAATTGTTTTCATAGATAGTGGCTTCCGGGAAATAGCGTTTATAATACTCGCTCAGGTACCATTCATACCGTAAAACACCCAATATTTTTATAAAGTCAAGTTTTTCGGTAAACTTATAGGTAGGAGTCACCCAAACTGCGCTTTTTGGAAGATATGAAAACTCGAAAGAGTTAGTTGGGAAATTGAGAAAGCTCGCAAAAGCTACATCAATGGAAAGGCCCTGTCGGTTCCTTATGTAATCCTTAAACTCATTGTATAAGGAATCGGCATGAAGGTTTTTATCAATTACACCATAAAAGCTATCCAAAAAGGGACCGGGATCATTTTTGTCAAGCTCACCCAATAAAGAAGCATCTTCATAGATCTTATCGACAACGGCAGTCGCATCTTCAATGGTTTTATAACCTCCAAGCTCATAAATAGCTTTTGTAACTGTAGCTTTTATTTGATCAAGAAAGTCAGTTTTGTTAGAAACGTTCGGTGAGGCGGCAAGAAGTTCTGAAGGGCCTACAATAAGATTGCTTATTCTTTGGTTTGTTTTAAGTTCGGTACGATAATTACTAATGAGCTCACGATCTTTTTGATTGCTAATATGAAATGTGGTACGATACCCAAACGCCAGGCCATTACTCTTCGTACTGTCCCCTAATATGAAATTTTGCGTAGAAGCCAGGGAAAAGGAAGAATTTCGCACCAATTGATCCCAGGCGCTCTTAGGATACAAATACTCTTCGAGAGATAAGCTATGGTTCTTAGTCCAATAGGGTGTAAATTCCAAAGCAAAATCGGTAGGGATGACAGCTTCGGCATTACTATTTAAAAAATTAGAATAGAGTGCCGTTTCCAATGCCCGGTAGGATTTAGGTTCCAATACTGTTTTTGGTTGCAAATCTAAAATACTGGAGGCGGGAGAAGAGGGTGCCTTTAGAGGGTTTAATTTTTCCTGAGCCATACCTGCCAGAGGTGATAAAGCAATCATCAATAATAAAATCAATATTCTCATGGCTTTGGAAATTTTAAAAAAAGAATGACGATGGGCCTTTCTTCTTCTGATTTAGGGTTATGATGTTCTACGATCAAAGTATCATTTATTTTATACTTGACCCTGATCTCATCTTCTTCAGGGATAGGATTTTCGAGGTCAGAAACACAAACAATGATCTCTCCTCGCAATTGTGACCCTTTTCCAATAAATACGGTTCCGGCATCTTCAATTTCCGGCTTTGGGTTTCCGGGAACGAATATGGTGGTGATCCCTGAATTTCCATCTGAAATAAATTCTACAGTAAAGTTTAAATCCGTATCATCAGCCACTGGATAAACTAGATCTCTGTAACGATAGGTTTTGCGCATGGTGTAAGTTTTAAATTAGATCTTATATCTAAATTACAATTGATAGCAACTGCTTAGGGGAGAAATAATGTGTTACTAAGGTAGAGAAAAAACTTTAATTGTAGTTAAAATCTTTCACAACTTCCTACTTTGTAACTCCCTTGCCAATTGCTATCTTTGCATTTCTTAAAAATAGCAGTAAGAGTATGTTCGATAATTTAAGTGACAAGTTAGATAAAGCATTACACGTCCTCAAAGGGCATGGTAGTATCACCGAGGTAAATGTAGCCGAAACATTAAAAGAAGTGCGCCGTGCACTCTTAGATGCCGATGTTAACTTTAAAATTGCCAAAGAGTTTACCAATACAGTAAAAGAAAAGGCTCTGGGTCAAAACGTTTTGACCACATTGCAGCCGGGACAATTAATGGTGAAGTTGGTAAAAGATGAACTTACCGAGTTGATGGGCGGCGAAACTGCCGGAATTAATTTAAGTGCGTCTCCTTCTGTTATTTTAATGTCCGGACTGCAGGGTAGTGGTAAAACTACTTTTTCCGGAAAGTTGGCGAACTTCTTAAAAACCAAAAAATCCAAGAAACCGTTATTGGTTGCCTGTGATGTATACCGTCCTGCCGCGATAAACCAATTACATGTAGTAGGAGACCAGGTAGGTGTTGAGGTCTATAGCGAAGAAGGGAATATGAACCCCGTGGAGATCGCTCAGAACGCTATTGCCCATGCTAAGCAAAATGGCCACAATGTAATAATCGTCGATACGGCCGGTCGTTTGGCAGTAGACGAAGAGATGATGACCGAGATCGCTAATGTACATAAGGCGATCCATCCACAGGAAACCTTGTTTGTGGTGGATGCAATGACAGGACAGGATGCTGTAAATACCGCTAAGGCTTTTAACGATCGTTTAAATTTTGAAGGAGTAGTACTCACAAAGCTCGACGGAGATACTCGTGGAGGTGCGGCAATTTCAATTAAAAGCGTAGTAGACAAGCCCATTAAATTTATTGGTACGGGAGAGAAAATGGATGCAATTGACGTGTTTCACCCGGCACGTATGGCAGACCGAATCCTGGGGATGGGAGATGTAGTATCCCTGGTAGAACGTGCACAAGAACAATTTGATGAAGAAGAGGCCAGAAAGCTTCAGAAGAAAATAGCGAAGAACCAATTTGGATTTGATGATTTTATCAAACAGATTCAACAGGTAAAGAAAATGGGAAGCATGAAGGATCTCGTAGGGATGATTCCGGGAGCCGGAAAAGCCTTAAAAGATGTAGATATAGATGATGATGCCTTTAAGCATATTGAAGCGATTATTCAGTCCATGACCCCTGCAGAGCGAAGTACACCTTCAATTATCAATGGAAATCGTAAAAAAAGAATTGCAAAGGGAAGTGGTACTTCTGTAACCCAGGTAAATCAATTGATGAAGCAGTTTGAACAAATGAGTAAAATGATGAAGATGATGCAGGGTGGCGGTGGCCGCAAAATGATGCAAATGATGGGCAAAATGCGTTAGTGTTTTGCTACCGGAAATACATTCAATACAGTTAAAAAGACTTTAAATTTCAAAATATAAATTCTATGACAATTCTCGACGGTAAAAAGATTTCAAGCGATATAAAAGATGAAATTGCATTGGATGTACAACGAATGAAAGAACGTGGAGAACGTGTACCGCATTTGGCGGCAATACTGGTAGGGGATGACGGAGCAAGTCTAACATATGTTGGGAGCAAGGTAAGAGCTTGCGAACGAGTTGGGTTTGAGTCGACCTTAGTTAAATTACCGGACACCACGACCGAAGAGGAATTACTTCAGAAAATTAAAGAACTGAACGAAAGCGAGCAGATAGACGGATTTATAGTCCAGTTGCCATTGCCAAAACAGATCAACGAAGAAAAAGTACTAAATGCAGTTGATCCCAGTAAAGATGTAGATGGGTTTCATCCGGAAAATTTTGGAAGAATGGCTTTGGAGATGGAATCATTTATTCCTGCGACGCCTTTTGGGATTCTGCAATTATTAGAACGCCACCAGGTAGAAACCAAGGGAAAACATACAGTTGTAATAGGCAGAAGCCATATTGTGGGGAGGCCCATGAGCATTTTGATGAGTCAGAAAGGGAAAGCAGGAAATAGTACTGTAACACTAACACATAGTCATACAAAAGACCTTTCGGAGTTTACCAAAAAAGCCGATATTATTATTGTTGCATTGGGTGTTCCGGAATTCTTAACCGAAGGCATGGTTAAGGAAGGTGTCGTTATAATTGATGTGGGGATTAGCCGTGTCCCCGATGAAACGAAACCTCGTGGTTATGCCATAAAAGGCGATGTTCACTTTGACGGAGTAAGTAAAAAGGCTTCGTACATCACTCCGGTTCCCGGAGGAGTGGGCCCTATGACCATTGCAATGCTACTTAAGAACACTTTGATTGCAAGAGAAAGGCAATTAAAGTAACTACTTTTTATACTGAATTCTATAATTTAAAGGGATTCAGACTCTCCATATTCGTTGCGATAGATACGAAGTACTATCAGGAACAAACTGATTAGTAACGGCCCAAAGATGAGGCCTATAAATCCAAATAGAGGAACGCCGACAATTACTCCAATAAGTGTTATTAGCGGATGGACATTATCCAGCTTTTTGAGCACATAGAGTCTTATAATATTATCCGTGGAGCCTACTACAACAAGTCCATAGATTAAAATCCCCCAGGCCTGAAATGAATTTCCCGTGGATAAGGTTAAAATAAATACAGGAAGAATTCCTACAAGGGTACCTACAAATGGTATCATAGACCCGATCGTAACAATTACAAACCAAAAAAACGGATCTTCAATTCCAAATATTAAAAACCCTATCAAAGCTACAAAACCTTGGGCTATAGCTACCAACGGAATTCCTAGGGCATTGGAACGTACCATTGCCTGTATTTCAGTGCCAATAACTTTGGTGTTCTTTTTGCTGAAGGGGATTACATCAGATAGAGATTCGGTAATGGTACGTTTACTGGTAAACATATAGTACAACATAAAATACATAATACCTATGGAAATAACAATATCGAAGGTGCTTCCGGCAATATTCTGAAGGTTATCGGAAAGCCATGAAGAAACTGCCGATACATCAATTTGAGAACTAAGGTTATATCCTAAGCGATCTTCCCAGACCACCAGCTGATCCTTAAATGCATCTACGACTTTTTCAGAATTGTTAACCGCATTCCCTATTTTATTGGTAAGCATAACAATAATTCCGGTTACGGGAATTAGGATTCCCACAAAAGAAAGGAACATTAAAAAACCTGCTGCCAAGGCGGGGTTCCATCCTTTTCTAACCAATAGCACCATCCATTTACGCATCAATACGTAAATAGTAATGGCGCCTAAGACTCCCGAAAGGTAAGGGAGCATTTCCCTAAAAATAAGCCCGCCCATTATAACGATGAGGAGGAGGACCAGTATTTGCTGTATTATTGTTAAGCTAATGTGTTTCATAGTATATCATTTGGCAAATAGTTGCTCTACATCTTTAAACGCCTTAAACTCCAATGCATTTCCGGAGGGGTCTTTAAAGAACATTGTGGCTTGTTCGCCGGGTTGCTCTTTAAAACGGATATAAGGCTCAATAATAAAAGTAACTTTTTTTTCTTTCAACATTTCTGAAAATCGTACAAAGGTATCCATGTCCAGTACAACACCAAAATGCGGAACAGGAACATCCTTCCCATCTACAGGGTTTAGTATAACTTCTTCTGAAACCCCTTCTTTGTAATGTAATACCAACTGATGTCCAAAACAGTCAAAATCTACCCAAAGGTCACTACTACGGCCTTCACTAAATTCAAGTGTTTCACGATAAAAGGTACGACAAACCTCTAAGTTGCTTACAGGAACTGCAAGATGGAAAGGGGTTAACTTTTTCATGAGTTCTTACCTTTTAAATAATTAATACTTACGGTTGCCAATTCATTATTGGGGAATTTGGAAGAATGCCGTGCAATGGTTTTTAAGCCTATTTCTTCAATCACTTTCAGGAAGACATCCAATTCGAGTATGTATTGGTCAGAAAATCCATGTGTAGCATCATAGGCAGTAACAGCAGTCTCTCCGATGTTCTTAGCAGCTATCTTTGGGTCAATAGTATGAAGTTCGATCAATAATAAACCAAACTTTTTAATATAGGGAGCCCACTTTTCCAAATGTTCCTTTAAATTTTCTTCGACCATTAGATTAGACAATAGTTTTCCACGACTAGCAAATGCCCCGGTCGAGTTACTTGTTCTTGAAATATCTTTGATGTCGGGCGGTTGCCATTGCCTGTTATGATCCAAAAAGGTACGAACATTTAAGAGGTCACTTAATGAAATATCATAATTATTCATAATATCGTCCTCCAATTGTTTGGGGTCACCTATATCTCCCCAAATTACCTTTGCCCAAATATCTGCTTTCACCAAATTTGCCCGTGTCACTTTAAGAGCAGCCCTGTTATAATCTACACCCACCAGGAACAATGGATATTCTTCCAACAAGGGGCCGCGTAAGGTGCGTTGTTCTATTACTTCAAACAAATGAATTAGAAAGGCACCATTTCCACAACCCATGTCTAAAATTCCCTTAGGCTGTTCATCTATGGGTTTGTTGAAAAGCGCAATGACTATTTCGTCGATCTTTTTAAAATAAGCAGAATGTGCTCCGCCGCTTCCCCAAACATTCATTTCACGATCTACGTGAATTTCCGGAGAATTAGGTAACGAACTTCGCAGGATATTGGCATTTCCAAAGATCAATTCATCCACACGTCGAAACGTAGGAATGTAGGATACCGTTACTCCGTAAGCCGAAGAGCGGCGTGCAAAAAAGAGGCCTTTGTTAGTAAATCGATAATTGCCATTTTTTTTACTGAACCACCCCAAAAAGGTGAAAAAGTCCAGGATCTTACTGAAACTGTCGGGGTCTTCATGAAATTCATCTGCACTAAAAGAAGCTTCCATGAAATATTTATGGAACATCCCATCCATTCCTAAGAATACGGTGATGGGGCCTATTAAAACACCTTCAACGTGTTTTGCTATTTGGGTTTCTATGTTACGAACATCTGCTTTATCTGAAGAAGGTGCATAGGCATCATTTTTATATTTATTGAATATCCGGTTCAAAATTGTGAACTGTTCAATATCAAAACGGCGCGGATGGAACTCTTCTGAAACTTTCATGAAATGAACTACATCTTTATACAAGCCTGCTGAATTGAATGCGGTTTCACTTTTTTCATTTTTTGATAAGGTAACGGTTTGCAATACATTATCTACAGTATATTCCAGCCACCCTTGTGAAGCCAGCATTCGTAAGGCTACATTCAGGTATCCTTCATTGGCATTAAAACGGGATGTAATTTCCGAAAGCAGGCACGAACCTTCCTTCAATAAAAATTCAAGAACCCCTTTTTCTTTCAGGCTATAAGCAACAGGGGCTACGGCAATACCGTCCAGATGTCTAAATAATTCACTGCGGTATTCCTTTTTTTCTTTGTTAGATAACATAGTAAGCTTTTAGCTATTAACTTCTATAAATTTTTCAACAAAAGCAGAAGTGTTGTTCTTTAATGTGGTAAGGGAATTTTCATCATGATAATCCAGATAGTGTGTTACAAAAATGATTCTGTCTTTTATAAGAATTGCATTCATGGATACTGCAGTGGTTTTGTCCTCACTTTCATTGGCAATCTTCATCAAGATCACCATAGTAGAAGAATTTGTATTTAAAGCGTATTTTTCAATTAGTATAGGTTGTTCAATTGAGATATTATTCCTTAAAAAAGAGGGGGTTTTATTTACCTCTTCCATGGTCTTGTCCAGAAATCCGCTTGTCATCATTGACATGATCTGCTTCATTTCAGAACGGGTCATGGTAAAATTTTTAGCAAGATTGGGAGCATAAACCTGATAATAATCATCGTAAGATATCTCTTCGATCTCATCAATTCTTTTATAAGTACTATCATTAATATAATATCCTAAAATAGTATTGTCAGGATCGTTGAACTGACTCAGGCGGGTTTTTATTTTTGGATGTGAGAAACATTCGGTCTGCCCATTGATTTTAGGAAGACAAATGCTGAGATCTCCAAAAGAAGCTCCACCAACACAATTTTTTACCTTAGTAGCACGAGGTTCAGGATTATTTTGAACACTGTTTTCTTTGACTTCAGAATTGTTCTTACAACTTATGAAGAACAAAAAGGTCATGCTAAGAAAGAATATTTTTTTCATTGTGGTTGGTTCTAATTTTGAAAGTTTAATTTACCATTATTCCGGGTATAAAAAAAACCTTCAAAATTTTGAAGGTTTTTCAGAAACAATAAATAAGTTATTTTCTAATCGTTGTTGACCTCTACAATATCCCAGCCAACCATGAAGTATTTAAATGTTGCATCGTCCGGAATCTGGCTTGCTTCAATAGTAACACTTGGGTCGTATCTTAAATTTTCCGGAAGTTGTTTTTTGTCTATAGTTAGGAAAATATCGCTGTTTTCCAAAAATACTACTACTGCATTAATGGTGGTTTCAATATTTGCGATGGTATAATTATCCTTTACAAATTTAAAGGTGCTGGCTTTGGTAAGCCCCTTTTCGGTTTTATAGCGGTCGTCAAAAATCTGAATGTTTGTTATAAACGATTCCGGATCACTTTCACTATTTGGAGATAATAACAAAAGTTTTTCGCCTCCTTTTTCATAGATCTCTACTTCGCCCTGGGTACCTAAAGCATCTGGAACGGGATTTAATTTTACAATGGAATCCTGAGCGAAGATCGAATCGATCTGCTTCATTTTTATTTCCCTGGTGAGATTGCCAATGGCTCCTTGTTTAATAAGAAAAGGATCTTTCTCTTTTCCACACTGTACAAACAATAGTGCGGCAAGCGCACTTAAAAAAAGGGTCTTTTTCATATAAATCGTTGTTCTAAGTTTTAACTATTAACGCATCATTTTTCCAAGTATTCCCAACACGCTGCGTATTACTGTTGGACTTGTTAATGTTTTTACCAATGTACTTTGTCGGGTGCTTCTTCTACGGGAAGAGCTTCTTCTTGAAGAAGAACGATTTGCAGCCTCTCTTTCTTTTTTGGCTTTTTCTTTGGCTTCTTCCTTTTCTGCTATTTCGATCTTTTTATTTAATAGTTCGTAAGCACTTTCACGATCTATCTCTTCATTGTATTTCTTAATGAGTCTGGAATTATCTGTTAAGTCCTTTAACTCGTGATCTTCCAAAATGTCCATCCGTGACATAGGAGCTCGAAGCATGGTAGCCGCAAGTGGTGTTGGAATTCCTTTTTCATTTAATGCAGAGACCAGGGCTTCTCCAATTCCCAAAGAAGTTAAAACCTCATCTGTTTTGTAGTAATCGGATAATGGATAGTTCTCTGCGGTCAATTTGATTGCTTTTCGGTCCTTGGCAGTGAAAGCACGTAGTGCATGCTGTACTTTTAGGCCTAACTGACTTAACACAGCATCCGGCACATCGGTTGGATTTTGAGTTACAAAATACAATCCTACCCCTTTTGAACGAATCAATTTTACTATGCTTTCAATCTGACTGAGCAATGCTTTGCTTGCTTCCTTAAAGATTAAATGAGCTTCATCAATAAAAATGACCAGTTCCGGCCTTCCGCTATCACCTTGTTCAGGAAAGGTCGCATAGATCTCTGCTAATAGTGAGAGCATGAATGTAGAAAACAGCTTAGGCCTGTCTTGAATATCTGTAAGGCGCAAAATGTTGATATAACCCATTCCATTCTCATCTATACGAAGCAGGTCATCGGTATCAAATGATTTTTCGCCAAAGAACAGGTCTCCACCTTGTTGTTCTAATTCTACTACTTTTCTAAGAATTGCTCCGGTAGATGTTGTTGAAATACGTCCATAGTCTTTTGCCAATTCAGCTTTTCCTTCATCTGTGGAATATTGCAATATTTTCTTAAAATCTTTCAAGTCCAATAAAGGAAGCTTATTGTCATCACAATATTTAAAGATCACCGAAACGATACCGGACTGCGTTTCACTCAGGTCCATGATCCGGGAAAGTAAAACAGGTCCGAACTCACTTACCGTTGCACGCATGCGTACACCTTTTTGTTCGGAAAGGGAGAGAATTTCAACAGGAAATTTTTTGGCTTCGAACGGAATCCCGATCTTTTCATGGCGTTCATCAATTTTAGGGTGTCCCGGGCTGGGTTGGGCAATTCCACTTAGGTCTCCTTTCATATCCATTAAGAGTACCGGAATTCCTTTTTCTGAAAGATTTTCGGCTAGTACTTGCAATGTTTTCGTCTTACCGGTACCTGTAGCACCTGCTATAAGTCCGTGACGGTTCAATGTTTTTAATGGAATTTTTACCAGAGCGTTGGTAATGGTCTCTCCATCCAGCATTGCAGCACCCATGGTAATGGAATCTCCTTTAAAGGTATTTCCAGCAGTTATATGATCAAAAAAAACCTGTTTGTCTGCCATCTTTAAATTTTTGCTAAAAATAGGAATTGTAGATAAGCTATTGAAATATTATAACAAATATGTTTTTAAGCTCCTACAGCTTTTAATGATTTTTACAGCTATGATCAGCTTCTTTTTTCAATATAGAAGTTTGAAGAACCCGTAGAACGCAAGGTTGCGGTGTTATTATTTCCACTTCTAATGATCTGAACAGCGACGATATCATTTGCAGTGATATTTATTACTTCATTTATATGCAAAGATGTTTCTTCATGGCCGCTATTTCTTCTTATATAACCAGTTGATCCAAATGTTCCAACTTGAGTGCCATTAACTGTTAAATAGATCTCAGGTGCCTTTCTTGAGGTAGTGGAAGTGCTTATTATTGAGAGGTTCACTACTATTTTATACCTCCCCGTCTCTGTAACCTGTAAAGTATTTCCGGATACTGTAAAAAGAGAAGTATTATCATTCCATTCTTCAGTGCCAAAGATGGGAGCATCTATTGCTGTTGTACTATTAATATTGCTACTTGTATCTGAACTACTATACTTTAATGACTGCCCTACCTTTGAGCAGTTTGCAGTTTCAGAATTTATAACATCCCAAACAGGTACTGCGGAGGTTCCGGAATTGATATTTAAAGTGTTCGAATCTGTATTATAGATAATTAATCCATTAGCGGGCATGGATATCGTTCCTCTTTCAGCCGTACTTAACTGTGGAAACAGAATTCCTTGCGTAGTGGATACACTTTCAAGAATGGAAGAACCGTCTACTGTTACGGTCCCAATACCAATTTGAGCCGTTGCAACTGTGTTTATTATTACAAACATTGATACAAAACAGTACCTCAACATCATAATTTCTTTTCAATAAAAAAGTTAGAACTTCCTGCAGATCTCATATTTACCGTATTAGAATTTGCAGACCTCGAAATATGAACTGTAATGATGTCATTGGCAGTTAGCTCAATGATCTCACGCAAGTGTAATGAAGCTTCTTCATGTCCATTATTACTACGTATATAGCCGGTTGATCCATACGAACCAATAGCTGTCCCATTAACAGCCAGGCGAATCTCCGGGGCATTTCTGTCGTTCGTTGTCCCATTTAACAGAGATACATTGACGATTATTTCGTACCTCCCGGTTTCGGTCACTGTAAGTTGATTTCCGGAAACAACATAGAGTACAGCATCGTCATTCCATTCCATGGTTCCGAAAATGGGAAGATTAATGGTACTGGCAGGGTTTACATCTGTAGTAGTATCTGTATTCGAATACTTCAAAGAATCTCCCGCAGAAGCCAGGGAAGTAGGCGTTAAACTAAGTGCTTGCCAAATGGGCGTAGCGGAATTATTGGAATTGAACTGTAATTCGTCCGAGTCCGTATTGTAAATTAGCAGGCCATTTGCCGGAGAGCTAATGAGATCCCTTTGCGCTTTTGTCATTCTGGGAATTAGAATTCCTTTATCGGAAGCCGAAATATCCAAAATGGAAGAAGCATCCGGAGATGTTGTGCCAATTCCAACCTGCGCAGTTAGAATAGTTGTTACAAGCAAAAATATCGGTGAAAAAAGTAGACTCTTCATTTTAAAAACTATTTTTGCATAATAGTTTCAATGAAGACAGCGGGGAGTTATCTAACATTTTAATACTTCTTTTGGGTTTTTCAAAAATATAAATAAAATCCTTATATGAAATACGTGTATACTCTTAGATTGCACGTATATAGGCGGTTTTCGATAAAGTGAATAGAAAAGCAGATTTGAAGTATATGTTGGTAATGTACGTATGAAGATTCAATATAAAATATGCAGAAAGAAACAGAAGTTTTAGTAAATAAAGGAGAAATGCTACCGTTAATGGAAGCATTTTATACTATCCAGGGAGAAGGGTACCATAAGGGAACTGCAGCTTATTTTGTACGGATTGGTGGTTGTGATGTAGGTTGTCACTGGTGTGATGTGAAAGAAAGCTGGAACGCGACTTTGCATCCTCCTACTAAAACCGAAACGATTGTTCAAAATGCCTCAGCTTATTCCAATACGATAGTAGTGACGGGGGGCGAACCACTAACATGGGACATGGGGCCATTAACAGCACGGTTAAAGGAAAAAGGGATGCAAATTCATATTGAAACCTCCGGAGCTTATGAGCTCACAGGACAATGGGATTGGATTTGTTTATCGCCAAAGAAGGTTAAATTGCCAAAGGCAGGAATTTATAATAGGGCAAACGAACTTAAAGTGATCGTTTATAATAAAGATGACCTGCGTTTTGCTGAAGAACAAGCGGCTAAAGTGAATAAAGACTGTATTTTGTATTTACAGCCCGAATGGAGTAAAAGGGAAGCTGTAATACCGTTGATCGTAGACTATGTAATGAAGAATCCCAAATGGAAAGTATCACTGCAAACACATAAGTATTTGAATATTCCATAAAAAAAGCGACTGGAAAGTCGCTTTTTTTATAAATGATAATAGAATTACAGGCTCTTAAAGGGAACTTCAATATATGTGCTGTCCCAACCAATCATTAAAGTAGTTCCGTTACTATCCGGACGAAACACCATAGAAAGTGATTCGGTAGGTGCCGCCGTATCTTTTGCCGGTACATTAATGCGTGCAACATCTTTCTCCTTTTTGTAGCTATAAGACCCCCAGACATTGGTGTCGCTGTTAATAATAACGGTCCAGTTTTCTTTTCCGGGGATTGTATACAATGTATAGGTTCCGGCTTTTAGCTTGGTATCACCTAACATCATTGTTTTGTATAATGTTAGTTCGGTTGCTTCATTAGCTCCGGTGCGCCAAACTTTATCATAAGGAACCAGATCTCCAAAAATAGTACGTCCCTTTTTTGAAGGACGGCTGTATATAACTCGTGCCATGGGAGGTGCATTTCTTTCTGTACGGGCCATAGACAGGTCCATAGGACTGGCATCCATTTTAGGAAAGGATTGAGCTTGTGAGGTTTCTGTTGTAAAAAGTACGGCAAATGCTAATGCAATACCTGCGAGAGTTGTTTTCATGTGTTTAATTTTTTTGAGAGATAAATATACCTGTAAAATGACTTGTATAAGGTTAAAATTATGATAAAATAGCTCCAGACGGGCAAGAATTAACACTTTGCCTTTCCGTTATTTTTTAGTTTATTTTGATGAACTTTTCTATCGGTATTTTTTTCACAAAAATTTGTTAATAACTTCACGCTTAAAAAACTCCCAATCCCTTTATTTTATTGGTGGTTTTGTTATATTTGTTCGTTACGAAAAATATGGAAAAAACAACCTGATTTTATATGAGCGAAGAACAAAAAAAAGGGAACTACGGAGCCGATAGTATTCAAGCCTTAGAAGGAATGGAGCATGTGCGCATGCGACCATCCATGTATATTGGAGATGTTGGCGTACGAGGATTACATCATTTGGTATATGAAGTAGTGGATAACTCCATTGATGAAGCGATGGGAGGCTATTGTGATACAATAGATGTTTGGATCAATGAAGACAACTCTATATCGGTGAAAGATAATGGTCGTGGGATCCCTGTTGATATACATAAAAAAGAAGGAGTCTCCGCCCTGGAAGTCGTTATGACAAAGATCGGTGCCGGAGGAAAATTCGATAAAGATTCCTATAAAGTATCGGGTGGATTACACGGGGTTGGAGTTTCTGTGGTAAATGCCCTTTCCGAAAGTTTAAAAGCAACGGTACACCGCAATGGAAAAATATGGGAGCAGGAGTATGAAAGAGGAAAGACCATGTATCCTGTTAAAGCTGTTGGAAAAACAGATTCCAGAGGCACAACGGTAACCTTTAAGCCGGATCCTCAGATCTTCCAGCAATCCCTGGAATATAACTATGACACACTTGCCAGCAGGCTTCGTGAATTGTCCTTTTTGAACAAAGGAATTACAATCACATTAACCGACAAGCGCCAAAAAGATGAAAATGGTGAAATCCTTACCGAGAGCTTTTACAGTGATGAAGGGCTGAAGGAATTCATTCGTTTTCTGGACGGTAACCGCGAACCTTTAATTGCCGATGTTATTTCAATGGAAGGTGAGAAAAATAGTATTCCTGTTGAGGTGGCAATGGTATATAATACTTCGTTCAATGAAAATTTACACTCTTACGTAAACAATATCAATACGCATGAAGGAGGAACACACCTTTCCGGTTTTCGCAGAGGTTTAACCACAACATTAAAAAAGTATGCAGACTCTTCCGGAATGTTGGACAAATTGAAATTTGAAATTTCCGGTGATGATTTTCGTGAAGGATTGACCGCTATTATTTCAGTGAAAGTTGCGGAGCCTCAGTTTGAAGGCCAAACAAAAACAAAACTGGGAAATCGTGAAGTTACTGCAGCAGTAAGTCAGGCAGTTTCCGAAATGCTTGAGAATTATCTGGAAGAGCACCCAAATGATGCAAAGACCATTGTACAGAAAGTTATTCTGGCTGCACAGGCACGTCACGCTGCACGTAAAGCACGAGAGATGGTACAGCGCAAGACAGTAATGAGCGGTGGCGGATTACCCGGAAAACTCTCAGATTGTTCAGAACAGGACCCGGAAAAATGTGAAGTATTCCTTGTGGAGGGAGACTCGGCAGGGGGAACTGCCAAACAAGGCCGTGACCGTAATTTTCAGGCTATTTTACCGCTTCGTGGTAAGATCTTGAATGTAGAGAAGGCGATGCAGCACAAAGTCTTTGAAAATGAAGAAATACGTAATATTTTCACAGCATTAGGTGTGACTATAGGTACCGAAGAGGATAGCAAAGCATTGAACCTTGAAAAACTAAGATACCATAAAGTAGTGATCATGTGTGATGCGGATGTGGATGGTAGCCACATTTCCACTTTGATATTGACGTTTTTCTTCCGTTATATGAAAGACCTGGTAGAAGCCGGCTATGTGTACATTGCAACTCCGCCACTTTACTTACTGAAAAAGGGAGCCAAAAAAGAATATGCATGGAGTGATAAGGAGCGCGATGAGATCAATGAAAAATTTGGAGGAAGCGCATCTATACAACGTTATAAGGGTCTTGGGGAGATGAATGCTGAACAATTATGGGACACTACAATGAACCCCGATTTTAGGACACTTCGCCAGGTAACCATAGAAAATGGAACAGAGGCAGATAGGATATTTTCCATGCTAATGGGAGATGAAGTGCCTCCTCGCCGTGAATTCATTGAAAAGAATGCAGTTTATGCCAATATTGATGCATAGAACTAATTGATATTTAAAACAAGCCCGAAATTTTTTCGGGCTCGTTTGTTTTTACCTGTATTCTTATATCATTTTAAAACAGATAATTGTACTTTTGCAATTCTTAAATAATCATATAAACCTAAATATTTTATAATGAAAGTAACAGTTGTAGGAGCAGGCGCAGTAGGTGCAAGTTGTGCCGAATATATTGCCATCAAAAATTTTGCCAGCGAAGTAGTTTTACTGGACATTAAAGAAGGATATGCCGAAGGAAAAGCGATGGATCTAATGCAAACGGCTTCACTAAATGGATTTGATACACGAATAGTTGGTACTACTAATGACTATAGTAAGACTGCAGGAAGTGATATTTGTGTGATCACAAGTGGAATTCCGCGTAAACCCGGAATGACCCGTGAAGAATTGATCGGTATCAATGCCGGAATTGTAAAAACAGTTTCTTCAAGTTTAATTGAGCATTCTCCTAATACAATTGTAATTGTTGTAAGTAACCCAATGGACACTATGACCTATTTGGTGCATAAAACTACCAATCTTCCTAAAAATAGAATTATAGGTATGGGAGGAGCATTGGATAGTGCACGTTTTAAATACCGTCTGGCAGAGGCTTTAGGCGCGCCAATTAGTGATGTGGACGGAATGGTAATAGGAGGGCATAGCGATAAAGGAATGGTTCCTTTAACACGTTTGGCAACAAGAAATAGTGTGTCTGTTACTGAATTTATTTCACAGGAACGCTTAGATCAGGTTAAAGAAGATACTAAAGTAGGTGGGGCCACACTTACAAAATTATTGGGTACCTCTGCCTGGTATGCTCCGGGAGCTGCAGTTTCCGGATTGGTACAGGCGATCGCATGCGACCAGAAGAAAATATTCCCTTGCTCCACTATGTTGGAAGGTGAATACGGATTGAATGATATTTGTATTGGTGTTCCCGTAGTATTGGGAAGAAACGGAATAGAAAAAATAGTTGCCATCGACCTAAATGATGCCGAAAAAGCACATATGCAGGAAAGTGCCGAAGGAGTTACAAAAACCAACGGTCTGCTGGAACTTTAAATTATTTTTTTGAAACTGAACCAAAGACCGCTATATGCGGTCTTTTTTTGTTAAAGAATTAAAAAGAAAATAATTGTCTTTTCTTTTTTGAAAACCTATATTTGCACGTTTTTAAAACTATTTAAACATCCATTAGAATGCAAAATAAAGGACTAATTACAGTATTTGCTATATTATTTGGATTGGTAAGTTTGTACCAACTATCCTTCACGTATATTGCAAACAAGGTTGAAGATGATGCAAAAGTGTTTGCAGACAGTAAATTCCCGGCAGATCAACCTGAGGAAAGAGACATTGCAGAACTTCGATATTTAGACTCTTTAGCCAAAGAGCCTGTCTTTTTAGGGATTGATTACAAAACTGCTAAGGAAAAAGAGCTTAACAAAGGTTTGGACCTCAAGGGGGGGATCAATGTGATCCTTCAGATCTCAGTAAAGGATATCTTAAGAGGATTGGCCAACAATTCTAAAGATGCTGCATTCAATCAAGCGTTAGCAAATGCGACCGAGCTTCAGAAAAGCAGCCAGGATACTTATTTAGAATCCTTTTTCGAAGCATTTGAAGCCCTTCCGGGAGACAATAGATTAGCCTCTCAGAATATATTCTTCAACAAAAATTTGGAGGGCGAGATTGAAGCCAGCATGACCAATGATCAGGTAAAAACCAAGATCGAAGATAAAATTGATGAGGCCATTACCTCCGCATTCGAGGTATTAAGAAAGCGTATCGATAAATTTGGAGTAACTCAGCCTAATATTCAACGTTTAGGAAAATCTGCTCGTATCCTGGTAGAATTACCTGGAGCAAAAGATATTGAGCGAACCAAAAATTTATTGCAGAGTACTGCTCAGTTAGAATTTTGGGAAGTATACAAAAGCGAGGAAATGTCAGGCTTTATCATTCAGGCAGAACAAGTAGTAAAAGATCTTACTGTTGCTGAAACCCCTGAAGAAGAAGTTCAGGATACTACTGCTACCGAAGATGACGAGATCAATGAACTGCTAAAAGGAGAAGATGCTGAAGAAGCGGAAATCGCAACTGAAAAAGATAATCCTATACAATCAAAAATGATATCCGGCGGATTTCAGGGAAGTCCTATTCTTGCCACTTTCGCTTTAAAGGATACTGCTGTAATCAACAGCTATTTGCGTATGCCGCAGGTAAGAGCTTTGTTACCTGCCGACCAGCGTAACACAAAATTTGTTTGGGGAAAACCGGAATATAATGATGCTGTTTTAGAAGAGGTCACAGGTCTATATGCTTTAAAAGTGGGCCGTGATGGTGAGCCACCTTTAGGAGGCGCCGTAGTTGTAGATGCGCAGCAATCTTATGACCAGGTAGGCCGTGTAGCCGTAGACATGCAAATGAACGGACGGGGTGCTAAGATCTGGGAAGAAATGACAGGGAAGGCTTTTAATACTCAAAGCCAAATTGCAATTGTATTGGATGACATTGTATATTCTGCACCCGGGGTAACATCAGGGCCTATTTCAGGAGGACGTAGTTCTATTACGGGAGATTTCACAATTACTGAAGGACAGGATTTGGCAAATGTACTGCGTGCAGGTAAATTACCGGCTTCAGCAGAAATTATCCAGGGAGAGGTTGTTGGTCCTACATTAGGGCAGGAAGCTATTGACAGCGGAATATTCTCTTTTGTTCTGGCATTGGCCTTCGTATTACTTTGGATGATCTTCTACTATGGGAAAGCAGGTCTTTTCGCAGACGTTGCACTCGTAGTGAACATCTTATTTATATTTGGAATCTTAGCAGGATTAGGAGCCGTGTTAACACTTCCTGGTATTGCCGGTATTGTTTTAACCATTGGTATCTCGGTAGATGCGAACGTACTTATATTTGAGCGTATCCGGGAAGAACTTGCCAAAGGAAAAGCTCAGAAAGACGCTATTAAGGATGGTTTCAATAATGCATTGTCCTCTATCTTAGATGCAAACATTACTACAGGATTAACAGGTCTGATCTTATTGGTATTTGGTACCGGGCCTATTAAAGGATTTGCAACTACTTTATTGATAGGTATTCTTACCTCTTTATTCACTGCGATATTTATCACAAGATTATTTATTGACAGTTATACTAAGAACGGAAAACCATTACCGTGTTCAACCTCGTTTACAAAGAACTTATTTAAAAACGTGAATATCAATTTCCTTGGAAAACGTAAGATCGCTTATGTAATTTCAGGAATCTTGATCCTTATAAGTTTAGGTTCTTTATTTACTGTTGGATTAAATCAAGGTGTTGACTTTGTAGGAGGGCGTACTTATACGGTTCGTTTTGATAAGGATGTAGATGCTCCTAAAATTCAGGAAGAACTTATTGCCGTATACGGTAGTGCCGAAGCAAAGACATACGGAGGGGATAACCAATTAAAGATCACTACCAAATACAAAGTAGATGATAGTGGTGCCGAGGTTGATGAAGAAATCGAAAGAATGCTTTACGAAGGACTAAAATCACACCTTCCTTCAGATATGACCTATGCAGATTTTACAGCAGATTCAGAAGGAAAAGAAGTGGGTAGAATGGAGTACTATAAAGTAAGTCCTACTATTGCAGATGATATCAAAAAATCATCTTTCTGGGCTGTATTGGGGTCTTTGATAGTAGTATTCCTGTATATCTTGTTACGATTCAGAAGATGGCAATTTAGTTTAGGTGCCGTAACAGCAGTATTCCATGATGTATTGATAGTATTGGGTATCTTCTCATTAACGTACAAGATCATGCCATTCAATATGGAAATTGACCAATCTTTTATTGCTGCGATATTAACTGTAATTGGATATTCATTGAATGATACCGTGGTAGTATTTGACCGTATTCGTGAATATTTTAACGAACATTCCTCGTGGAAGATGAACCGCGTTATTAATGCAGCTTTGAATAGTACATTAAGCCGTACGTTAAATACGTCTATGACTACATTGATAGTGTTATTATGTATCTTCTTCCTCGGTGCGGAATCTATCCGCGGGTTGATCTTTGCATTAATTGTCGGGGTGTTGGTAGGTACATATTCATCTTTGTTCATTGCAACTCCGGTAATGTACGATACTGTTAAAAAGAAAGGAATTGATCTTACAGATAAAAAGAAAGAGGTAAAAACAGAAGAATAATCCATTTACTTCTTTGTAATATAAAAAACCCTTCACAAGTAGTGAAGGGTTTTTTATTGAAACAGAAACAGTTTCCTTGAGTACTATTTTGGTGTTTTCTTCCAATCAATTTTATCACCATTCTGAAGGCCCCATTGATCACTTAGGCCCGCGTTAACCTCTAAAACATAGAGAGCAGGTGCATTAGATGGTAATGAAGCTTCGTTGAACGGCTGTGCATTTTTTTGAATGCTTACAATTTCATTTTTACTGTTAATAAAGATAATGTCCAACGCAAACTCTGTGTTCTTCATATAAAATGAACGAGGCCTTTCATCTTTAAAAACAAATAACATTGCCTGATCTGAAGGCATAGATTTGCGATACATTAAACCGGTTTCGGTTTGATAGGCATCATCTGCAATTTCAATATCCAAATGCGCCACCACCGAATCATTATCGGCTTTCAGCAAGCTTAGTTCACCCTCTTTTGTAAAAGTGACCTCTTTTGTTAGCACTTTCTGTTCGGCTTTTTCTTTACAACTGTTAAAAGACAGTAGAGCACTTACTAAAGCAATAGATATCCAGGCTCTTTTCATGAGGAATGTTTCTTTTTTGAAGATTGGAGCATTATATAGGCGCCAATTAAAATAAAAGGTATGCTTAACCATTGACCGGTATTCAGGAACCATTCGGCACGATCATCAACTTGTGCTTCTTTTACAAATTCTACTATAAACCGGACCGTCCAGAGCAATATTAAGAACAATCCAAAAGTGTATCCCAGATAGTTTCGTTTATTCGTTTTCCAATAGACATACCAAAGGATCAAAAACACGATCACATAGCCTGCAGATTCATACAGCTGTGCGGGGTGGCGCGGAAAATTTTCACCCAGTTGTTTAAAAACAACCCCAAAATCACTTTGGGTCGCTTTCCCAATGATCTCCGAATTAATAAAATTACCAATGCGAACAAAGATAGCGCCACATGCTACGGCAATTACAATTCGGTCCAGTATCCAAAGTACAGGCTTCTTTAAAACCTTTTTACTATATATGAACATGGCTATGATAATTGCAATAGCTGCACCGTGGCTGGCTAACCCTCTGAAGCCGGTAAATTCAAATTCAGGGACTGTTCTGAAGGGAAGAAATACCGAAAGAGGGTCTTTGCTGAATATTTCCGGCTCGTAAAAAATTACATGGCCCAACCTTGCCCCAACAAGTGTGGCAATAACCGTGTAAATAAAAAGACTGTCCAATTTTTCTAAAGAAACCTCCTCATTTTTAAAAATACGTTTCATGATAAACCACCCGAGCGTAAATGCGACCACAAACATTAAACTGTAATAGCGAATCATAAAAAATCCAAGATCGATACCTTCGCTGGGGTCCCAAACAAAACTTAAATAATGCATACTGTCTTTTTAAAAATGCAAGTAAAGATAACAAAAAGGGTAACGGAAATTTTACGCATTTATTTATTTTCTTTTTCTGAAGGAGGGACAGGGTCATAACCGCTTCCTCCCCAGGGGTGACAACTTCCTATACGTTTTATAGCCATCCAGCCACCACGAAACAATCCGTGAACCTTTAGGGCTTCAATGGTATAATGTGAACACGTAGGCTCATACCTGCAGGTAGAAGGAAAAAGCGGAGAAATAAATTTTTGGTACCCACGTACCAGAAGTATGAACGGGTATGTGAGTATTTTTTTCAAATAGCCTTAATTTATTGAGAACGATGTGCCGTCTTTTCCGTCTTTTAACTGAATACCAATTTCCAATAATTCATCCCGAATACGGTCGCTGGTTGCAAAATCTTTGTTGGTGCGGGCCTGATTTCTCAGGGCGATCAATAATTCAACTGTTTCACTTAGTTTATTACCATCATTAGTGTTTTCTGAAGCAGTATCTACAAGTCCTAAAACGTCAAAGATAAAGCTGCGCATAGTAGCTTCTAACAGTTGAATATCAGCCTCTGTAATGGTTTCGCTACCGTCTTTTACAGAATTGATGAACTTGGCACCTTCAAATAACTGAGCGATAAGGACCGGGCTGTTAAAATCATCATTCATAGCATCGTAACAGGATTGCTTCCATTGAGTTACATTAAAACTACTCTTGTCTGAAGCCGAAAGCGAAGAAATATTGTAGTAAGCTTCCATCAGCCTGTTAAACCCTTTTTCCGAAGCTAATAATGCCTCGTTTGAAAAGTCAAGAATGCTCCGGTAGTGCGCCTGGTACATAAAGAATTTGGCCACTGTAGGTGAAAAGGCCTTGCTTAAGACATCGTTCTCTCCCGAAAATAATTCATTGGGCAAAATATTATTTCCGGTAGATTTTGCCATTTTTTTACCGTTTAACGTCAACATATTGGTGTGCAGCCAATAGTTAACCGGAGATTGCTTTGTAGAAGCTTCAGCCTGTGCAATTTCACATTCATGATGTGGGAATTTTAGATCCATTCCGCCGCCATGAATATCAAAATTATTTCCCAGGTACTTAGTGCTCATTGCTGTACACTCCAGGTGCCATCCCGGGAAACCATCACTCCACGGCGAAGGCCAACGCATGATGTGTTGAGGTTCGGCTTTTTTCCATAGAGCAAAATCCTGCGGGTTTTTCTTTTCAGACTGAGCTGCCAACTCCCTTGTATTGGTGATCATATCTTCAAGCTGTCTTCCACTTAATTTTCCGTAGGTATGTGCTTCATTGAATTTTACAACATCAAAATAGACCGATCCGTTCTTTTCATAAGCATAGCCTTCAGCAATAATTTTTTCAACGATCTGTATTTGTTCAATTATATGGCCGGTTGCAGTAGGTTCAATGCTTGGAGGCAGTGCATTGAATTTTGCCATGATTTTGTGAAAGTCCACCGTATATTTTTGAACCACTTCCATAGGCTCCAGCTTTTCAATACGGGCCTTTTTGAGAATAGGGTCATCTCCACTTTCCCCGTCATTTTCAAGGTGTCCGGCGTCAGTAATATTGCGAACATACCGTACTTTATAGCCCAAATGTTTCAAATATCTGAATATCAAATCAAACGATAAGAACGTACGGCAATTTCCCATGTGTACATTACTATATACTGTAGGCCCGCAAACATACATTCCTATAGCACCTTTGTGGATAGGAGTGAACTTTTCTTTGGTTTTGCTAAGGGAATTGTATACGGTAAGCTCTTGCTGTTCAAATAGTTTCATCAAATTGTATTGAAAAAATTAAAATTCTGTATCCAGGTTGATATAATCCAGGAATTCTCTTCGTGTTTCCGGATCTTTGAATTTACCTCCAAATTCACTGGTAACCGTACTGCTGTCAATATCTCTGATACCACGGGAATTTACACATAAATGCTTGGCATCCACAACACAGGCTACATCTTCTGTGCCAAGCACACGCTGTAGCTCTTCCACAATTTGCATAGTAAGCCGTTCCTGTACCTGGGGGCGTTTGGCAAAATAATCAACTACCCGGTTCATTTTGGAAAGCCCAACTACTGTACCGCTTGATATATAGGCGATATGCGCTTTACCTACAATAGGGAGTAAATGATGCTCGCAGGTAGAATAGAGGGTTATATTCTTCTCAACCAGCATTTCACCGTATTTAAACTTATTTTCAAAGGTAGAAGCTTTGGGTTTTCTATCCGGGTGCAACCCGCTAAAGATCTCCTGTACGAACATTTTGGCAACACGCGTGGGAGTACCTTTAAGGCTATCATCGGTCAGGTCCAGGCCCAATGTGTACATGATATTTTGAATATCCTTTTTGATAAGGGCAATCTTCTCTATATCACTAAGTTCAAAGGCATCCGGCCGCATAGGGGTGTGAGTGGAAGTGCCAATATGATCGTTGCCTTGTGCTTCAATATCTTTAAGCTGTTTTTCTAAATCCATAAGATAAAATTGTGCATTTTTTAAAAATACAGGCTGCAAAGATACGCATTAGCACGGGGCTATAAAAAATTGCATATCATATTTTTAAATTTAAAAACCCTAATGTTTTCATAAAATTTTCTTATTTTTCGCAATTAATACCCAAAAAAAACAAATTTCCTACTGAAGATGAAAAAATTACTACTAGCCTTAGCCCTACTTGTCCCGTCCTTATTTTTCGCACAACAAGTACAATTGTTTCAACAGTTTAACGGCCGTTTAGATTTTACAGCTTTTGGAAACACTTTAAATGAATTTCCAAATACTGAAACCGGTTATTGCGATATGCTGCCACAGAGTAGCGCTACCCTTGCATTAACTTCCGGACAGACTTTCATGTCAGCGCATCTCTATTGGGGATCTATTGGTACGGGAGATTTTGATGTAGAACTTAATGGAACCGCTATTAGCGCACAGCGAATATTTAGCCATACGTTTAATGGATTACCATATTTTGGAGCCTATGCAGATGTAACAAACCTGGTTGCAACTACTGGGAATGGTGTTTACACTTTTTCCGGCCTGGATGTTGCAGCTCTCTTACCTAATTATTGTGGAACTAACTTTGGTGGTTGGGCTATTTATGTAATTTATGGAGATCCGTCATTGAGATTGAATCAAATAAGTTTATTTGACGGTTTGGAAAGTGTTTCTGCCACTAATCCCAATTTGGATATAACACTAACGAATATTGATGTTACGAGTGATATATTATCTAAAATAGGGTTTTTAGCCTGGGAAGGAGAAGAGAGCCTTGCCGTTAATGAGACTTTAACGATCAACGGGATTCTTATTGATAACCCTCCGTTAAATCCCGGAACCAATGCTTTTAACGGAACAAATACCTATACAAATTCCGGCCTGAACTATAATATGGACCTGGATTTTTATGATCTGGTTGGTATTGTCCAACCCGGTGACACCAGTGCCGATATTCGGCTCACATCCGGCCAGGATTTTGTAATGGTGAACAATGTAATTACCAGTGTGAACTCCGAAATACCGGATGCTACCATAGAGATCGACAATATTGGGGTGCTTTGCCAGAATAACAATATGGATGTTGAATATACTGTATATAATGTCAACAGTACCGCACCACTTGCCCTCAACACACCTATAGCCTTTTACGCCGATGCTGTATTGATCGGCCAGGCACAAACGGTCGCAGATATTCCTATTGGGGGGTCGGAGAGTGGTGTTATTACATTAAATATACCAATTGCTACTCCTAATATATTCAATTTAAGGGCAGTAGTGGATGATATTGGGGATGGAACCGGAGTCGTTGCCGAAACCAATGAGTCCAATAATGAAGACAGTGAACTTATTGACCTTAGCCTTGCAGGGATCTTTCTTGGAAATAATATAGAAGCCTGTATAGGGACCGGTGTGGTTCTGGATACCGGTTTAACAGACCCTCCTTTTAACATTCAATGGTTTAGAGCAGGGATTCCTATCCCGGGTGCAACAAACCCTACCTATACAGTTACTGCAGATGGTATATATTCTGTTGAAGCCCGTGACGGGATTTGCTTTGTTCCAAGTAATCAGGTTTCAGTCCATTTTAACCCTCAACCGGTTGCAAACCCTCCTGTAGACCTTTTTCAGTGTGATTTTGGAACTACAACCGGTGTTTTTGACCTAACTGTGAATGATGCCAATGTCCTGGGAGCACAAAACCCTCTCTTATTCAATATAAAGTATTATGAAGATATGGCAGATGCTGTTGCCGGTGTTCCGGGAACAGAAATACTAGGGCCTACGGTACATCTTATAGTTCCGCCATCTCCGCAAACTATTTATGTTAGAATTGAAGACCTAAGTGGAACATGCTTTGATATTGAGCAGTTCGACATTTTCTTTAGTAGGGCTATTGCCGGTATTGTTCCACCATTTATCAACGTATGTGATGCAGATCAGGATGGGGGAGAATGGGTAAATCTCTCGACTGAATTTAATGCACTTATCCTTGATGGTGAATTGTCTTCTGATTATTTTATTACCTATCACCTCAGTCAGGCCGATGCAGATGGAGATACAGGAGCATTGCCAGACCCATATTTTGTAAATGCACCTAATGAGGTTATTTACATCCGGCTTGAAAACAGGGACGATGATACTTGTTTCGATACCACAAGAAATGTAGACATTATAATAGACACACCACCAACGATCAATGCATCTCCACCTACTTTGATCCAGTGTGATCCTAACAATGATGGTTTTGATGAATTTGATCTGACTGTGCAGACCCCAATTATTACATTGGGAGATCCTACACTAACGGTAACGTATCACGGTACTCTTTTAGATGCTCAGAATGATCTATTACCATTTCCGGATCCAACGGCCTATATAAACGATGATATATATCTTGATGAACCTATTACAGATCCTCTGGATCCCTTATATGGTACAGGAGGTGTCTGGGCAAGAGTAGTAAGTAGTGTGAGTAGTTGTAATTCTGTAGTTCCATTTGCTTTGGAAGTTCGTTTTGCACCTGTCGCCACCACTCCTGCAGATCCTTTAAGAATGTGTGATGATGCAGTAGCAGACGGTTTTACTTCTTTCGATCTTACCGTAGTGGAGATGGAAGTTTTAGGAGCTATGAGCCCTAGCGAATTCGATGTTTATTACTATGAGCTTGAAGCGGATGCAATAGCGGCAGGTGATGTAGCATTAACAGCACCGGATTATTCTGCAGCAATACCCGATCCAACAGATTTTATAAATTCTATAAATCCACAGGAGATTTACATATTGGTAGTAGGTAACAATACCAGTACAGTGCCTCCAAATCCTAATAGTGGTGAAGGTTGTTACGATATTGTCCCTTTAACTTTAATCGTGGACCCTATTCCTGAGGACCTGGGCCCCTTTGAGATAAATCTATGTGATGATGATCTCAATGGAAGTACCTTAACAGATGAGATATCTACTTTCGATCTGACCACTCAGGATGCATTGATAAATGGAGGGATCACTACCACAATAGTAGAGTGGTTTGAAACTCCGGCCGATGAATTGGCAAATAATCCTATTCCTGATCCAACTGCCTATCAAAATATATCGACACCACAAACAGTTGTGGCAAGGGTCACTTCAGAATTTGGATGTCTCAATACAGTTACCGTAACCTTAACCGTATTCCCTAATCCTAACCCCAAAACAGATCCAACACCATTGGAGCTTTGTGATGATGATGATGACGGTATTGTAAACGGTTTTGATCCTTCATTACGGGATATAGAGATTATAGATGGAGAACCGGATGTGTCTGTATTGTATTATGAAGATCTGGCAGATGCTGAGGCCGGTCTTCCCGGGACAGAAATAACAGCTCCTTATCAAGGTTTCAATAACCAAATAATTTATGCCAGAGTTACAAAAGATGTGCCTCCTGCAATCTTAGCATGTTATACGATAGTAGAACTGGAATTGATCGTGATCCCATTGCCGGATATGCCGGATGCTACATTCCAGGATCCTTTCATCGCTTGTGATGAGAGTGGTAATGGACAGGCAATATTTGATCTTACGCTTCAGGACCCTGGCGTATATGGAGTACAAAACCCGGGAGATTTCGTGAACCCGATCACTTATTATGAAGATCCTGCAGATGCAGCTGCAGCTACAAATGCTATTGCAACGCCTAATGCCTTCCTAAGTGGGGGTCAACCTATCTGGGTACGTTTGGAAAGTTTAATTACTGGCTGTGTGAGAATTACCGAATTTCAAATAGAAGTTGGACTTTTCCCTACTACAGGAGTGGGCGACAACCTTCTTTTATGTGACGATGACCTCAATGGAAGTACTTTGACAGATGAAATATCAACCTTTGATCTAACAGTGAATACTGCGTTGATCGATCTGGGAGATCCTACACTTAATGTAGTCTATTACGCTAGTGCTGCCGATCAAGCCGCTAACATACCTATTACTACACCTGAAGCCTATCAAAATGTAGTTGTTCCACAACAACAGATCTTCGTTAGTGCATTCACCGAACAAGGTTGTAGAGCTACCAGTGTTTTCTTTATTACTGTATTGCCTAACCCTGTACCGGGTGTACCTACTCCTTTAGAACTTTGTGACGATGACGATGATGGCGAGGTAGACGGTTTTGACCTTACTTTGAAAGATACGGAGATCATGGGAGCAGAGATCAATGTGTCGGTACTTTATTATGAAACTGAAGCTGCTGCAAATGCCGGCCTTCCCGGAACAGAAATAGTGGGCCCTTATACAGGTTCCAATAACCAAATAATATACGCCAGGCTGACAAGAGATGTGCCTCCTGCTGTATTACCCTGTTATACTATAGTAGAACTGCAATTGATAGTGATTCCATTGCCGGATATGCCGGATGCTACTTTTCAGAATCCGTTCATTAGTTGTGATGCGGATGGAACGGGTCAGGCAGAGTTCGATCTAACGCTTCAGGACCCTGCTGTGTATGGAGTTCAAAATCCGGGAGATTTTGTGAGTCCTATTACGTATTATGAAGATCCGGCAGATGCTGCTGCAGGTACTAATTTTATTGATCCGGCCAATGCTTTTGTAAGTACCGGGCAAACAATTTGGGTACGTTTGGAGAGTATGATTACAGGTTGTGTAAGAATTACCGAATTTGAAATAGAAGTAGGGCTATTTCCAACCATTGGAGTTGGGGATGACCTCTCACTCTGTGATGATGATATCAACGGAAGTACATTTGTTGATGGTCTATCTACATTCGATCTAACGGTCAATGACCCATTGATCAATTTAGGAGACCCTACACTTAGTGTTGTTTATTACGCATCTGCAGCAGACCAAGCTGCTAACATACCAATAACAACTCCGGAAGCGTATCAGAATATCGTTAATCCTCAGGAGATCTTTGTAACCGGAATTAGTGATCAGGATTGTGAGGCCAGAAATAGTTTCTTTATAAATGTACTGCCAAACCCAGCTGCTGTCACACCAACTCCTTTTGTTGCCTGTGATGCAGATAACAATGGTTTTGCATTATTTGACCTAACTGAAAAAGACCTTGAAATTACAGGGGGTGAGCCAGGGGTTACAGTAACATATTATGAAAATCCTACTGATGCACAGGCCGGAATTTTTGCGATTGATACAACTGATCCTTATCAGAACCTATCAACGCCTACTCAACCCATATGGGCTCGTGCAGAATTTACAATCTTGCCTAATGATAGTGGTTGTTTTACCATAGTAGAATTTGATCTGATTGTCAGCCCTACGCCGGTAGTACCTGCTACATTAGACCCTATAAGCATGTGTGATACTGACCTTGATGGTGTTGAAACTTTCGACCTGACCATTTATGAAAATGCCGATGGAATATACGGTACTCAGGACCCTATGGATTTCTCACCTATTACCTATTACATTAGCCAATTGGATGCTGAAACACCAACAAACGAAATAATAGATCCTACTGCTTTTGTGAGTGGAGGGCAGACCATATACTATCGTTTAGAGTTTTTAGCTACAGAATGTTTCAAGATTGGTACGTTCGAGTTGGAAGTTCCGGCAGGACCAACGGTAATTGCACCTACTTCACTGGTGTACTGTGATGACCTTGGAGAACCATTTGATGGAATCACTTCGTTTGATCTAACAGATAAGAATGATGAGATCACAGGAGGGGCACCGGGAGTTGGCGTACGTTATTACCCAACTGAAGCAGATGCTCAAAATGATGAAAATCAAATTCTTCCGGATACTGCCTATGTTAATGACAGTAGTCCGTTTACAGATATTGTATGGGCGCGTGTAGATAATAATGCAGAGTGTTTCAATATTACTTCGTTAGACTTAGTGGTAAGACCAAATCCTGCACCGGTTACACCAGATCCTATTGAACTGTGTGATGTAACTGTAGTGATTGGCCCTAATGCCGATGACAATGTTGAGATATTTGACTTAACCATACGGGAAACTCAAATACTGAATGGAGGGAATGAGGACCTCACATATCATTTAACATATGAAGATGCATTGGATAACCTGAATGCAATTGTGGACCCAACCGCGCATCAGAATACAGATGCCGGCGGCGCGGCTGAGAACCCTCAAACCATATATGTTCGTGTTACCAATAATAACACTGCAGAAGCTTGTTTCGAAATAGTGGAGCTGGTGCTTATTGTAAATCCATTGCCGGATGATACTGCTGTTATAGAAGATATGATCATTTGTGAGATAGGTAATGATGGAGTCGGTACTTTCGATCTAACCACAAAAGTTGATGAGATTTTAAATGGCCAGGACCCAACTATCCATGAGGTTACTTTTTATGAGAACCCTACAGATGCTGCTGCAGGAACGTTCCCTATTGTGAATCCGGATAATTATATAAGTGACGGAAGTGTATCTCCTCCCGGACAGCCTATCTATGTAGGTATTTTAAATACCGAGACAAACTGTTATGTAGCCAGTGAAGAAGATATTGTATCCGGAGAATATTCATTGAGTTTCTTCCTTCAGGTATTGGAAGGAGCAGTTGCAAATCCACCTATAAACCCATATGTGCTTTGTGACGCAGATGGCCCAAATGATGGATTTACAAGTTTTGACCTGACCTTTTTGGATGCAGATATTTTGTTGGGACAGCCTTATAATGTAGATTACTATGAAACATTTGAATTTGCAGAATTAGGTGACCTGTCCAATGCACTACCTACTAATTATACCAATATCATTAATCCACAAATAATCTATGCGAGAGTGACCAATCCGGACACAGGATGTTACGATATAACCAGTACGGTTCTAAAAGTAGAGCAAGTGGTAACAGTAGCTCTGGATGAAACGTATCGTTTATGTCTTGATGAAAATGGTAATCCAATTGTAGAAGAGTTTGGAAGTAGCTCTCCTCCGGTATTAGATACCGGGTTTGATCCAGGAAATCAGTATAGTATTCAATGGGAATTGAATGGTACAACTATATTGGGTGAGGTAGGTCCATCTATTATTGCATTGCAAGGCGGTGAGTATACAGTGATAATAACAGATCTTTTTAGTGGTTGTACTTCAAGTACCACAACCACTGTAACCGAATCTTCACCACCTGTTACATATAGTGCGGAAGTTGTAAATGGTGCCTTTGCCAATGTACATACTATAGAAGTTACAGCTGAAGGACTTGGGGAGTATATCTATCAGTTAGATGATGGTGTTTTCCAGGAGAGTACTACTTTTGAAAATGTAGAACCCGGAAACCATACGATCACAATAACAGATGCCAACGGTTGTGGTACGGTTACTATTGAAGTAGGAATTATTGACTATCCTCGTTTTGTAACTCCTAACCAAGATGGATACAATGATACATGGAACATCATTGGTATTGCTAACGGTGATCCTACTGCAAACATCTACATATTTGACAGGTATGGAAAGCTACTAAAACAAATAAGTCCTCTGGGAGAAGGATGGGATGGAACTTATAATGGCAATCCTCTACCATCAAGTGATTACTGGTTCGTGGTAGAATATACCGAAGACGATGTTAGAAAAGAGTTTAAAGGCCACTTCACATTGAAGAGATAGTCTTAAATTCAGTATGCATAATAAAAAAAGCCTCTTTTTGTAAGAGGCTTTTTTATTGTGGATTACCTTAAAATTATTTACAAATTGAGTCCCAGGGTAAAAATAAAATTACTGGAAATAGTATCTATAGATGCACGATCTGTCAAACCAACAGTATAAAGTTGTTGTTCTCTGCTTTGTTCTGCTCTCGCGTAAGAGAGGTCAAAAGTATAATTGCCAAAATTATACCCCACACCTAAAGAGAAACCATTTAGGTCACCTACAGTGATCTCATTTTTATAAGGGCTTTCTTCATAACGAAGGCCACCTCGAAGGCTTAGCTGATCGATGCGATATTCTCCTCCTAATCGATAGGTAGAAGCAGCTTTTAGCGAATTGTCTATCACGGTATTCGTTACAGAAAAGAAAGGGTCATTTTTTGGACTGAATTGAATTTGAGAATAGTCCTTATATGAATAGTCAAAGCTAATCAACCCTCTTTTTCCAAAAATGTAAGCGGCACTTGCCGAAACTTTTCCGGGAGTTCTTAGGTCATAATCTCCATATATGTTTAAAACACGGGGGTTTATAAATTCAGAAATTGTCATTTCATCATCTGTACGTTGTGTTTCGAGATATTGTGTGGTTTCTTCAGAAATAACAGACCAGGTAGGTGTGTCGTATGTAAATCCAACTCTAAAATTTTCAGCAAGCTTGGCAATAGCTCCGATCTGTGCTGAAAAACCCGAACCGACCACCGATAAGTTATTTTCGAAATCTACTCGATTTACAGTACTTCCATTATTTGAGTTACTTTCAAATAGATAGGTGCTTTGGTCGTAATCAATTATATGTGAGTTTAAGTTGATTCCGAAGAAAAAATCATCGGTATATTGCGCTGCAAAATTCATTGTATATTTTCCATTATAACCTCGTCCCAGATGTAGATATTCCTGTGAAAAGCTTCCGGGGGCAATATTTGAAACGTACTGAGTACCTTCAAGGTCATTCGGGTCCAGAGGATCAATAATGAATCCCTGATACCCTAAAAATGCATTTTGTGCCGCAGCGCCTTGGGTTTCGCCTAAGTACGCATACAGATCTGAAATTGTTTCATTTCCCTGAAGTTGTAAAAGATCCAAAGGAATGCCTTGCGCCTGTGCCAGAAAGAACTCTCCTATAGACGTATTCCCGGTGCCTTTTATAAACAATTCATCATCATAATTCTTGTTGCTGTTGTAATTAAGGCCGATCGTAAACTTTTTCCAGGATGATCCTTCATTTGTGTTATTAAAAACGAAAACCGCTCCGGCCTGATTTAGATTTACATCCGTATCAAAACCCTTAGTTCGGGAATTGAAATACAACGCTTGATTTTCAACGTCATTCACCCCAAGCGATACCGTAATACCGTTTCTTAAAAAAACAGCGCTACCTGCAGGATTGATCGCAATAGCAGACAAGTCGCCTCCCAGGGCTCCAAAAGCACCGCTCATTGCATTGAATCGAGCTGTTCCGTTAATGTCGTCTGTTGCGTACCGAAGTCCGTCTGTAATATCTTGAGCGTTGGTAACAGCCAAAGAGAAGACTGTTATGAGTAAGAAAATAATTCTTTTCATAGCTAAAAAATAAGTATATAATTAAATTGAAAATTAATTCCCGCGGCCACCGCCTCTTCTTCCACTGCTACTTCTACTCGAGCCGGACGATCGTGCACTACTGCTACGGCTTGAAGATGGCCTTGAAACAGAAGGGCGTGTCGTTCTGCTACTACTTCTACGCATGGTATTGTTGTTTTTTCTAACATTATTGTTGCGACGAATAGTATTGTTCTTGGAACGTGAGCTTCTATTATTGGTGATCACATTTTTGGACCGGGATCTGGATACGGTAGAGTTTCTACTGGTATTTACTTTTGACCGTCGGGCCATTTCAGACCTTGAATAGGAACTTCTACCGGTACTAACATTGGATCTGCCCCTGGAAGCGGTTCTGCCGGTTGCAAAATCCAAATTTCTTCTTCCGCGATTGTAAGCGATATTGTTATATCCTCCATAACCGTGATACGGGTAATAGTGCCCGCCATAGAAACCGGCATAATAATATGGGTAACCCCATCCCCAGCCATAGTATCCGTAGAAAGGATAGCACCAGGAAATACCTATACCCCAATAGGGTCTATGTCCATAATAAGGATACCCCCAGTAGCTATACCAGTAAGGGCGGTGCCAATAACTAAAACCATAACTGCTATAGTTATATATATTTACCGTAATATCTTCTGTATTATCTCCCCAGGCACCAAAACCTTCATTATCTTCTGCTCTTTCAACAACTACATATCCATCTTCATCTAAGCTTTCGGTTGTGGAATAAGCTTCTATATCTGTGAAAACAGCATCTTCCGGCAGGTCCTCGAAGGTTTTATCTTTTGATTTGAAGTACTGCTTGTAATAATTTGATTTATCGTTGGTTTCTTCTTTTTTTGTCTCTGTGGTCGTTGTTGTTACTTCAGTTTCCGAAGTATAAATTCCGTCAGTCTCTCCATAGCCGTTGTTGTAAGTGCCACATGAACTAAGAATAAGAGCGAAAATCCCTGTGAATGCCAGAGGGACCAGTTTTTTAAGGTAGATGTATTGAGATTGCATAACAACGGTATTTTAATTGTTGGACATTATAAAAATAGTTAGTTTTGCCGAGAACTAATAAACATTTAACAAAAACACAATATTTGTGCCAAACTACCTGCTATGGCTAAGAATTTAACGACACGAGGTGAAGATTATTCAAAATGGTATAACGAATTGGTTATCAAAGCAGATCTTGCCGAAAATTCGGGGGTGAGAGGATGTATGGTCATTAAGCCCTATGGCTTTGCAATATGGGAGAAGATACAGGCAGAATTGGATCGCATGTTTAAGGAAACAGGGCACCAAAACGCTTATTTTCCTTTATTTATCCCAAAATCGTATTTCAGTAAAGAAGCGAGCCATGTGGATGGTTTTGCAAAAGAATGTGCTGTTGTAACACATTATAGACTTAAAAATACCAATGACGGAAGTGGTATTGTGGTAGACCCTGATGCTAAATTGGAAGAAGAATTAATTGTAAGACCTACTTCCGAAACCATTATCTGGGATACATACCGCAAATGGATACAATCTTATCGTGACCTGCCTTTACTTATTAATCAATGGGCTAATGTGGTACGTTGGGAAATGCGTACACGGCTATTTTTGCGTACAGCTGAATTTTTGTGGCAGGAAGGCCATACAGCTCATGCTACTGAAGAAGAGGCTATTGCAGAGGCAGAACAAATGATGAATGTATATGCTGATTTTGTTGAAAATTATATGGCTATACCGGTTATTAAGGGTCTTAAAACCGAAAGTGAACGTTTTGCAGGAGCGCTTGAGACCTATTGTATTGAAGCGCTAATGCAGGATGGAAAAGCACTTCAGGCAGGAACTTCACATTTTTTAGGACAGAATTTTGCAAAAGCCTTTGACGTGAAGTTTGCCAATAAAGAAGGGAAACAGGATTATGTTTGGGCTACTTCATGGGGAGTGTCTACCCGTTTAATGGGAGCCTTGATCATGACGCATAGCGATGATAATGGATTGGTATTGCCTCCAAATCTGGCACCGGACCAGGTGGTGATCGTACCAATTTATAGAAACGATGAGCAATTTAATGCTGTTAGTGAAGTTGCAAATAATTTGATGAAGGAACTTCGTGCAAAGGGAATACGGGTTAAATTTGATAATAGAGATACTCATAAACCGGGCTGGAAGTTTAATGAATATGAGTTAAAAGGAGTACCGGTACGTATAGCCATTGGTCCTAAAGATGTTGAGAATGGTACCGTAGAGGTGGCGCGTCGCGATACACTTACCAAAGAGATCATGTCAAATGATACTGTTGTTGATAGTGTGGTAGGCTTGATGGATGAAATTCAAAAAAATCTATTCAAAAAAGCGAGAGATCACAGGGCAGAGCATACTTCTTCTGTTGACAGTTATGATGAGTTTAAAGAGGTACTGGAAAGCAAGGGAGGCTTTGTATTGGCGCACTGGGATGGTACAGCAGCAACCGAAGAGCAAATTAAGAATGAAACAAAGGCAACTATACGCTGCATTCCTTTAGATGATGACAATGAAGCTGGAACATGTATGGTCACCGGAAAACCTTCTAAAAGGAAAGTACTATTTGCAAAGGCATATTAATTTTTTGCAAAAAAGTTTATTAGTATTTGCGGCATTAAAAAATAGTTGTATTTTTGCATCCGCATAAAAAACCAATGGTCCGTTCGTCTAGGGGTTAGGACGCCAGGTTTTCATCCTGGTAACAGGGGTTCGATTCCCCTACGGACTACAAAGAATTTAAGATTTAAAAAAAACAAAATGGCGAATCATAAGTCAGCATTAAAAAGAATTAGAAATAGCGAAACTAAGCGTTTGCGTAATCGTTATCAGCATAAGACAACACGTAATGCTATGAAAAAGCTTATGGAGCTTACCAACAAGAAGGAAGCAGAAAAAATGTTCCCTACAGTTGTTTCTATGGTAGACAAGTTAGCTAAGAGAAATATTATCCATGATAATAAAGCAGCTAATTTGAAATCTAATATGGCGAAGCATATAGCTTCTCTGTAAGCAAACAATTTCTTAAAAATGTACAAACTCCTTTAGGCAACTAAAGGAGTTTTTTTGTGCACTATATTCTGAGACCTCTAAAAAGGAAGATAGCGAGAGTCCTATATATTATTCATTCAGGGAGTTATTTATAGTTCTTCAAAAATATTTATACCAAACTCTCCGGGCCTTGACCTCCATTCAAAATGTTCAGTCAACCGGATTTTCCCTTTTTCGCTAATGGTCAGTTTAGCAGTAGATGTACCATTGTCCAGTATTCCATCATTCTGAAGTTGACAAAAATTGAATGTAAGCTTGTCTTCGTTTAGTAGCCCTACAAGAAACCCCTTTTCGATTTTTCCTCCGCTATAAGTTGCATAGACAGAACTGTTTTTTTGAGTAAACTGAAAAATGGTATCCTTGTTTACTACTCCATTTTCCGCAGTCTTGACCACATTCATTTTTATATTGTCCAAATTTATCATCGATGCTTAATTAAATAGCTTTGTTTACTATATCTTTTCGGCAAAGGCAATTACATGACCGTCCGGGTCTGATATGTAACCCACTTTATCTCCCCAGTCTCTATGTTCCAATTCACTGATCATTTTTCCTCCTAATTCAATTCCCTTTTTTATAAACTCTTCTGCTTTTTCAACTTTCAGGTATACTTCACATCTTGGTATTCCATTGCCATTTTTTGGGTGTGGCATTTTGGGAGACAATATCCTGGCAATACCATTTTCGGGCATGATTCCTAACTTTGTAGTGGCTGTCAATTCAAATTCGGTCATTCCCGGTACATCTAAACAGGGATTAATACCCAAAAGCTGTTCATAGAAATATTTACTTTTTTCCTGATCAGCTACATAAAGAACAAACTCGACCTCTTTCATATACTATCAAAGGTTGTTTTCAATTGTATTTAATAATCTCTCAACCTGTAAATCGCCAAAACCATAGATGCTTTCGCGACGACAAAATTCCTTGAATATTGCCCCGAATTCCTTAGTTTCCAGTTCGTTCATTATTTGAATAAGAGACCTAACGGGCCTTCCCGGATCCCCTTCTGTTGGAATTCGCTCTATATGTGCTTTAACAGCCGGAAGTATAAACGGATAGTTGTTCTCCAATGCTTTTGCTGTTTCTAACAAACTATCAATAGCATCATTTTGATAATACCTCCAAAGGTTCGCAAGTTTGTCAACTTCAATTAACAATGACCTGTTTTTGTATGCTGAGATTAATTCTGACTGGCTCAGCCCTCCAAAACCATATTGATTGTGTGATGGAGGCCTAATTAAATAAAGCGCATTGTTTTTTTCTGAAGTATATAAAAGATAAACAGTAAACCAAAAGTTTACCTGACAGAACAGGTCATCTTCAAACCAAAGGTTAACCTCTGCATCATGAGGTATCTTTTGCATTTTTTGAAATTCGGAGGCCGCTTTTTCATAATAATCCTGTTCACTATGCCCTTTATAGTGGGTGCTGATAAACTGAGCTCTTGTTTGAAACAACTCAGCCAAATCAGTTCCATCTACATTTCCATCTACCAGGCATTCACGGGCTACAATGATTTTTCCCCGGATATCTTCCGGAAATTGTTCTTTTAATGAATCTCCATTTAGTATATGATATTGTTTTTGCATTCGAACCTTTTATTGCTTGCGGGAGCTTTATGTATGATTTTGAAAACGATTAACAAAACCAGTTAAGAACTTAAAAGTAATTAAAATTTATAAAGCTAACGGTCCAATTATATAGAATTATAGCCTTCAGGTTATAGATAATATTCTGTTGAAAGAGGTTTTATTTCCTCCTGAATTCTTTTTCAATTTGCGTTATAATTTGCAACTTTGTGAAATGTTGGCCAGAAAAATAATACGTATTACTGAAATGCCCTGGATATTAATTCCGGGTTTATAGCGTATCCACTCTCTTCGGTAAATTCAGGGTGACAATATCTCTTTGAAGCAGATAGTTCTTAGTCATCATTTTTAATCAAATAATTTTTTAAACATGAGTAATGTAATTGTATTAGGTGCCGGAATGGTTGGCAGTGCTATGGCCATAGATATGGCAAAAAAGCATAATGTAACACTTACCGATATAAGTAAGCAGGTATTGAATGCTATCAAACAAAAGCATAATAGTATAAATATCCAACAATTGGATGTAACCAATATAGAGGATCTGCAAAGTACTATAAAACAGCATGACCTGGTTATTTGCGCAGTTCCCGGATTCTTGGGTTTTGAAACCTTAAGGCATATTATAGAAGCAGAGATGAATGTGATCGATATTTCTTTTTTTCCTGAAAATTCCCTGGAGTTGGACCAGCTGGCAAAAGAAAAGGATATTACTGCTATTGTAGATTGCGGAGTAGCTCCGGGAATGGACAATATTATATTGGGATACTATAACGAGAAGATGAAATTAACCGACTTTGAATGTTTGGTTGGTGGATTGCCCAAGAAGAAAAAATGGCCCTTTTGCTATAAGGCACCATTTTCTCCGATAGATGTAATTGAGGAATATACCCGGCCCGCAAGGTATGTTGAAAATGGGGTAGAGGTAGTTCGTGAACCTTTAACAGATTGTGATTATGTAGAATTTGATGGCGTTGGAACTTTAGAATCCTTTAATTCGGACGGACTAAGGTCAATAATTCATACCATGCCACACATTCCCAATATGAAAGAAAAGACATTGCGGTATCCCGGACATGTGGAGTATATAAGAGTTTTAAAAGAAAGTGGTTTTTTTAGTGAAGATAAGATAGATGTTAACGGTAATGCGGTTTCACCTTTAGACTTTACAAGTAAAATTCTATTTAACGAATGGAAACTGGGAGAGAAAGAAGAAGAACTAACGGTGATGAGAGTTACTTTAAAAGGAGAGAACGCTAACGGACAAAGAGAGGAAGTGGTATATAATCTACACGATGAATACTGTAAAGATACCAATACATCGTCT
This sequence comes from Flavobacteriaceae bacterium, assembly GCA_028284005.1. Classification (GTDB taxonomy): domain Bacteria; phylum Bacteroidota; class Bacteroidia; order Flavobacteriales; family Flavobacteriaceae; genus JANQOS01. The sequence continues at coordinate 268,532 of JANQSO010000001.1, forward strand.
ATGTCCAGAACTACCGGTTATACTGCTACTGCAGCAGCAAATTTGTTCTTAGAGGGTTTATTTTCAGAAAAAGGAGTTTTTCCTCCGGAGCTGGTAGGAAAGCATGAATCATGCTTCAATTACTTTTTAGAATATTTAAAGGAAAGGAACATCCATTATATCAAAAACTCACGTCTGATCTGACGACACAGATTTCCCGTTCTTCAGTCTTAATACCATAAAACCGATCAATGCAGAAACCAGGGAGCCAATTAGTATTCCAATTTTAGCAGAGTCTATGTAGGCAGGGCTGTTTGCAAAGGCTAAACTTGCAATGAAAATTGCCATAGTAAATCCAATTCCTGCTAAAAATGAAACTCCTACTATATGTGAGGTACTTATATCGTTTGGTATTTCAATAAGCTTTACCTTTTTTGCTGCCAGAACGATAGAAGTAATACCAATACTATTCCCCAGGACCAGGCAAATGACAATGTTCCTTATTAATGTTGTGTCCAACTCGATCCCGCTATTTATGAGTACTCCTGCATTAGCCAAAGCAAAGACCGGAATAATAAAATAAGCGACCCAATCGTGCAAACTATGCTCCAAATGCTGTAGGGGAGATTGGTACTTGTGTGTCCAGTCTTCCAGGTCATCAATTTGTTGAATTTGTTCTTTCGACAGAATAGGTTTATCAATGGATTCGGCTTGTTTGATATTATTGGCTATGCTTACAAGATTATCTATAAAAGCCGGGGTGTTGATCTTTTGCCTCACCGGAACAGAAAAGGCTAATAATATCCCGGCCAGTGTTGGATGTATGCCGGATTTTAAGAACAATACCCAAATAATGATGCCAAAGAATATAAGTAAGAACTTAGAATAATAGCCTCTAAAGGATAACAAATATAAAATTCCCAAAAGAAGCACTGCAACAGCCAATAAGCCTATATTTAGATCACCGCTGTAAAATATAGCGATCGCTAATACGGCACCTATGTCATCGACAATAGCAAAAGCCGTTAAAAATATTTTAAGGCTCAACGGAATCCTTTTTCCCAATAAATTTAAGATCGCTAAAGAGAATGCTATGTCCGTAGCCATAGGAATTCCCCAGCCATTCAAGGTTTCGGGATTTTGATTTAGTATAAGAAAGAAAACTACCGGAACCAGCATTCCGCCCAATGCTCCAAAGAGAGGAAAAGCAACCTTTTTAACAGAATTCAATTCACCGATCAGAAATTCTCTTTTGATCTCTAATCCTATCAGAAAAAAGAAAATTGCCATCAGCCCATCATTGATCCATAGTATTAGTGGCTTGTTAAGCTCAAAGCTTTCTGTAGTAAAGCCAATTTTATATTGCCAAAGAGATCGATAACTATCGCCAAATGATGAATTTGCCCAAATAAGAGCAATTATTGTCGCAGCAAGTAATAAAATTCCGCTAAAGCTTTCAATTTTAACGAACTTTTGAAAAGGGGTCAGAATTACTTTTTTGATCATATGGTTTTACTTAGAATTCTTTGTCTGTAAACCAAAGGTAGTTATTACATATGAATCCATGACTTGTATGTGCTATGGAAGTAGCGCTTCCCCATAAGATAGACTTATTAAACGTTGGTAGAGTTTTTAGTATTTTGAATTAAAAAAATAGAAAACCAAATACCAATAGAAACATAGACAGCCAATAGTACGATGTAGATTTCAATTGTCACTTCTTTTTTTAAATAACCACAAGCAAGGTATACGGAGAATGCATAGTAGAAGAAAAACAAAAGATAAAATATATACGATTTAAACTTGTCTCCTGTTCTGGTTTTTTTGTGGTATTGTTGAAGCCATGTTTCCCACCCATTTTTATACTTATCTTCTATTTCATCTTTTATAAACTTTCCAAGTCTCATTAAAGAATGATTTTCGGAAAGATAAAGTAGTGCGACAACGATCACTAATAGAGGAACCAATGTCAATAGCATTTCTACATTCAAAGTATAAGACAAAAATTGAAAAGAGGGTACCGTTACTAAAGAAAAACCAAGAATTTTAAAGATCCTTCCTTTTGTTTGTTCAATTTCTTTTCTAAGCGAAATGTATTGTTGTTTCGTAAATTCTGACTGTTTCATTAGGTTCCCTTTTTAAAAACAGAGTAAAATACAAATTACTTTGAGTTAATCCCATACAAACTTCCAACTACCGTCGGCTTGTCTTTTCCAAACGGTATGGAAGGTTCCGGTATTTTCACGGGCAGTTCCCGTAGAATCTACCGAAGAAAATATATAAGTGCCATAAGTGTACGCCAGGTCTCCGGAACTGCTAACATCTATAAAATCCGGTTTCCATGTAAGGCTTTCATTTGGCTTGCTGTCTTTTTGGTACCACTCGGCTATTGCTTGCTTTCCTTTGATCAATTTGCCTTTTCTTTTAATGACCCCGTCATTTGCGGCATATGTGGCAAACGCTTTTGTAATTCCTTCTTGTTGGGCAAGGTCGTTGAATTCTTTTTCAACTTGCTCAATTTCCATTTTCCATTTTTCTATAGTATTAGAATCTGAAGTATTGCAGCTAGTCATAAAGATCAGAATGCAAATTATGAATCCGGTAGTAGTTTTTTTCATTGTTAAAAATTAAAAGGTTACTCGGTGGTTGAAAGTTTTCTGTCATCTCGGATCTCGCCAATATGGTAGTATGCTATAATTTCTTCAATCAGGCCATTTTTCACATAATACCACTCACTCACATCCAGAGAAAAATCTCCCTGGGTTGCCGTGTATCGTACACATGCCTTGTTTTCATGGTATATCTCATCGTGTATCTTAAAACCATAGCCTAAGAACTTATCCTTGTTCTCTTCTACCAGATTGACGTACTGTTCTTTTCCGCTAATGGTCCCAAACGGACTTGTATGCCTGAAATTATCACTAATAGGTAAGTTATGATAATCTCCTTCTTTCCATTTGGCAAACCATTTTTTTATCAGTTCTTTTAAGTCCATCTTTCTTACATATATTAAGGTTTTAGTAATGCTATGACCCGAAGTGGTGCACCACTACCGCCTTTAATTTTCATGGGTAAGGCTATTACTTCAAAATCTTTGGAAGGTAGTTGGTCGAGGTTGGTAAGGTTTTCAAAGGCAGGAATATTTTGAGAGAGTAGTATCACATGACTCTTAAAATATTGAGACTGCCCGTAATCAATACTTGGGGTATCGATGCCAATGGCATGGATATTACGATTCTCAACCAGCCATTCCGCAGCTTCAGGAGAAAGTCCCGGAAAGTGCAAAAGCTGAACAGCATCCTCACCACGCTCATCCGTACCCAGGTATTTTACTTTATCCGGATAATATTGTGAAAAACCTGTTTGTAACAGGACGATACTTCCATCTGGAATTTCTGTATTCTCTTCATTCTCCCAATTGGTAAGGTCTTCAATAGATACAAGGTAGTCGGGATCGTTCAATGCCTTCGAAGAAACATCTACTTTTATGGCATTGCCTATTAAATTTTCCAGTGGGATCTCATCTACGGTCTGCCCTGTTTCTGAAAAGTGTATTGGAGCATCTATATGAGTTCCTCCATGTTCTGCCGTGGCAAAATTGTTGGCCGCATAATAATAACCTTTGTCTGTTTGCCCTGCAAAGACAGTATCCAGGTCGAATTCCTTTGCAGTTACCCAATAGATGGTTTCTTCAGAAAAGACATGAGTAAGGTCTATGATGCGACTTTGTGAAGACTCTACCGGAGCAGGATCAGAAACTTTTTGGGTTTCGTTAACCTGGTTGTTACAGCTTACAACTATAAAGGAGCTAACTAATAGAATGATGATCTTCATTTTGTATACTATTTTTAGGCTGGAATGGTTCATAACAGGTATATGATTTTGTTCTGTTGGAACTAAGTTAGTAAAAAGCAATAAACCAACGGTTTGTTCAAAAAAATAATTATGTTTTAATAATCCCATTTCTATACAGGTCCAATGCTTCATTCATGATGAGGTCGATCTTGGCAATAGGCAGGTCCTTTTTCGGGTCTACCCTGAAAATTTTCATTCGCGATCGATCTCCGGTTTCCAATTGAGGGTGGTGAAGATGTTTTCCCTCTACCATGAGAAAATAAGGTTCATTGCTCTTTTTGTCAACCCATAGGTAACAGAACATTTTTCCTTTATAACAAAAACAAGGCATTCCGTATTTGCATGTTTCCGTGATATCCTTATCATAATTTAGCACAATATCCCGCATGGCCAGCAAACAACTTTTATTTGGCTCCTGTTTCTCAAAATAGAAATTGTCATTTTGATGTTTCATTTTTTGTTGAGGTTAGAGTTTTGTGGTTCTGCAACGGTTGGATCACTTCGTTACATCCGAATGTTTTTTTACGAGTTTATTATACTGTCCTTTTGTTATGAAAATCCTATGCTGAAAAGGGTTTGTCGCCTTGTGCATTACCAATGTTTCTCTTTGGTCATGATCCCAATGAAGGATCTTCTGCGTTTTTAGGTCCAGGTCGATGTAATACCGGGTTTCTTTATCTTCTCTTTTTTTCATTCTGAATATTTTTATTGATCCTTCGTCAATTGTTTTAAACGTCCCTGGTAGGACTGCCAGTAATTTCTTTTTGTCCTTTCGCTTAGGAAAGATGCCGCTATCATCTTTTCCACAAACTGCGATTGGCCTTTCATTGTTCTCATGATAGCTCCTGAAACCTTTTCTGTAATTCCTGCTTCTGCCGCAAGAACGGCAAATTGCGCTCCAATTTTCCCCTGGGCTAGATTTCCGGGCAAAAGGCCGCCTTCCAAAGCAAAGTCTCTGTCCTCAATATGAATACGGCTATTCAGCAGGTCATACGCAGGACTTAACCTATAATCCCCCATTGGGGTTTCGAGCAAAGAAAAATTCTTAAAATGGGCATCTCCATTTGAGAAGAGATAGTTGAAGAGTATTGTTTTGAAAAGCTTAGGAGCTTCCAGTTTATACGCAGGGACATAATCTTGCATTAATTGAAATAACTCTAAATAGTTTCCTAAATACTTATAATGTTCTCCATGGGTTTGGGGCGTTCTTCCTGCCAGTGACGCAAAATCATCCTGCCCCAGTTTGGTACCATCCTCATTTTTGTCAAAACGTTTGGTTATGTAGGCGGGAGCACCATTTTTAAAGAATATCAATGCATTTTCTGCAGTTTCCATACCATATACTTGCCGGGCAATTTGCATAGAGAGGTGTTCGTTGGCAGGCATCTGGTCCGGCCTTCTACCCGCATTGGGAATAGGCTTTAAAATGTATGAGCCTCGCTCACCTTTGGTGATAAGTCGTAATTTATTTTTTTCGAGCAATACGGAAAACTTTTCCTGAACACCGGAAATGGACAAGCGTTTTCGGTTCTCTTCAAACAATTCGTCTGTTTCGGGATTAGATGCCGGCGAATCGTATGGTAGGATATGATGTACCTTTTTGCCTTGAAACACTCTTTTCCGGCACGTTCTGCTATAGGTGTCAAAACCTTCGGCCAATGTCCCGGGGCAAAATCTTATTTCGGGTAAATTCATGAATTTTCTATTTTGACTACTCGTACCGCACCTATACTATCGGTCTTAGCAGTGACCATTAACAGGCCAAAATAATCATTTCGGTCAATACGGTTATATGTACATACAACTTCTTTATTAGAGCCTTCCGGCAGCATATTGTAGAAGAACGGGAACAAATATTCCGAATGATATTCTTGCCGGTTTTTAGGCAGTGTAAGGCTTATACCGGGTCTTTTGTCATCTGCAACCCAGATATCGTGATAGCGAAATGTAAATGAACCATCGTCATGCTGGGTCAATATACCCGCTTCTTCATCTTTGTATAGTATTTGTGCCTGCCTCATTTACCGGGAGATATATCTTTGATCTTCAGGCAGATTTCCATGCCCAGTACATCTGCTAACTTCTGTAAGGTTTGCAATGTGGGGTTTCCTTTTCCGCTTTCAAACTGCTTTAAGGTCCTTAGGCCAACGCCGGATAAGTCTGCAAGGGTTCTTTGGGTTACCTGCATTATCTCCCTGCGTTCTTTTATGGTCGCTATTAGCTCTTCTAAGTGCATTATATGGCTCTTTTTTATGCAAATATATGATAAAAATTCAAATATGCAATAAAAAGTGCATTTAAAAGCACTAATTTATGAAATTTTTGATTTTTACTATTGATCTATAGTAAAAAGTGCAATATAAAGCACTATTTAAAGGATTTTATTTGTTTTGCAGTGTCTGTTTTATTTCTGAAAACTGAATATTCTGAATGCGATACCTTCTCCAGTCCTTATAATCAAAATGCCACCATTCATATTCATAAACAGTAAAACCGTGTTCTTCCATGATGTTCCTTAGCAGGTCCCTCATTTTTCGTTGTTCATCCGTGCCTCCCTTGTAATTGGGATAGGAACGCTCGGTCATCTCATCATACCCGCTTGTCATGGGAACTTGTTTCCCGGAAGCAATTTCATATAAGGTCAGGTCTATGGCACATCCTCTGTTGTGCCTTGAGCCATTTTTAGGATTAGCTACAAATTTTCTGTCTTCTTTCGGAGTGATATCCCAAAATGTTTTAGTGACGCTCCAGGGACGGTACCCGTCAAAGATCATCAATCCATAACCCAGCGGTTTCAGTTTTTTGTTTACTTCTACAAGAGCTTCGGCCGCGGGGCGTTGAAGAAATGCCCTTGCTTCGGTATAGACCGGCCTGCCCGCAAAATTATTGTTGGAAGCATACCTGATATCCAATTTAAAAGTGGGGTCGAGTTGGATCAATTCTACCAGATCAGACTCTTTAAAATCACCGGTTTCACGTGGCGGGCCTACTTTGCAGCTGTACAGGAACAGCAGGCAAAAGAGTAGTAATGCCCGGCATAGTTCAATTCTTTTTTTAGTGTTTAACATATAGAGTTTTTTGGCTAGCTCAAAAATTCCTTAAATGGTTATGGTATAAAAGCTTTAGCAATAAACGGTCAATCTCCCGTGGGTTGTATGGCACTTGTCTCGACCATGAGCATTACCGTCTTCTTAGGTGCTCTGGGCCTGTGCATTACCCCTTTTGAAATTGTTACTCCCTGATTTGGGTTTAATTCTATTGTTTCATCCTCCAGGTCGATGAGGAGTTGCCCCTCGAGAACAAAGAAGAATTCATCATCATCGTCATGCTTATGCCAATGATATTCTCCTTCAACAATGCCAAGCCTTACAACACTGTCATTGACCTTTGTTAAGGTCTGGTTGAACCATTTGTCTTTACATTCCTGTACCATTTGTGGTATATCCATTCGTTCCAGGTGATCGAACTTAACATCCAGTTTGGTTACATAATCGTATTTTTTCATAGGTGTTTCTTTTACGGGTTAGCAGAAGGGTACTTACGTTATTATTTCATAATGTTTCACCTCCTTATCATAACTAACCATTAATTGCTTTGCTTCCGGCGGAACAACTGCTACAGTGGTGTTACTACCGGAAAACGCCCGGATAGATTCTATTGATTCCCACTCGGTAGTAATACAGAATTCAGTTCCTTTGTTAACTTTTCTGGACATAATACGGGCAACAATGAACCCGTCCAACTTCATCAATGATGGAAATGTTGAGTTCTTAAGGTGGTCGATATATTCCTTTTCAAGACCGGCCTTGACTATCCCACTCCATTTTCTAAGTATCATAATTCTTTTATTTTCTGATGTACAAATTCAGGCAAGGCAACCGATTTTCTTTTGATCGTATCTAAATGTACGGCCACGATAGTGGTTTCGGCTACCAATTCCTCATGGTCGACATTGTACATAAAATGATGACACCTGACAACTTTAGGCCCTGCTATGGAAATTTCAGATTTTACAAAAATATTATCACCGGCAACCACCTCCTTTTTATATAGAATGTGTTGTTCCAAAGCCGCCATCCCTCTGTTGTTTTTTCTGAAATATTCAGAAGTCAAGCCAACCAGGGCAAACGTATTGAAGTTTGACTGATCGAACTTTCCAACATAATATTGCACATTCATATGGCTAAAATGATCACAATGCCATGGATAAACAGTGCCTTGATAGGTTTTTTTCATACTACTTCTGATTTTATACAGTTAAATTCTTGAAAGTGTTTGACTATCTAGTGTAAATTTATTCTTCACGTTTCCAGTGTTTATGTTTCCGGCTGTCACAAACATCATAAGGTGAGCCTCTTGCTTTGCAATGGGCCTGTGCCAAACTCCTCTGGGTACTATGATGAATTCGCCTTCGTTCACTTCAATTTCTTTGTCTTTAAATTCTAAAATAATTGAACCTTTAATAACCAAAAACATTTCGTCTTCATTGTCATGCTTGTGCAACTCAAAGGTGTCACCTATTATTTTTACTAATCGAATATGTTGTCCGTTTAATTCGGCAACAATCCTGGGATTCCAGTGGTCACTTATTTGACCTAATTTTTCTAAGATGTTTACTTTATTCATAGGTTAAATATGCTTTTTTCTATTTGTTTTAACTTGAAAACTTGTGGCTAACGTATTTACGTATACGTTTCATTTGTACTAAGTTAACAAAAAGGAGCGAAGTAATGAACTGTATACTTTATTGCGACGAATTAATTTTCAACTTCTATATGTTCAACCTTTACGGCATTGTTGGTAGGTACAATTTCCAATCCTAATGTATCACTAAGGACCTTGACAAATGATGCTCCTAAAAAAATAATTTGAGAAGTGTAATAGACCCAAAGCATTATTAAGGCAAGGACACTTGCAGAACCAAAGGTGGATGTTAAATGACTATGCCCTATATACATTCCAATAGCTATTTTCCCGATCATAAATAAAAAGGAAGTGAACAGGCCCCCAAGCAATGCCGGTTTCCAGTATACTTTTGCATCCCCGAGAAATTTGAACATCAAGGCAAAAACCAGTGCAATAACAGCAAAGGAGATAAGGTGCTCATAGATATAGGATAGTCTGTAATCACTGTGAATTGTAGCTGAATGTTTGATCAATACACTATGTGCCGTCGTACTGATCAAAATGATAAAGAAGAGCAAAACCAAAATAGAAATGGAAGAGATATGCTTTGTAAGGTATCTTACAATACTGTTTTTAGGTTTTGCCTTAATGTTCCAGATACTATTGAAGGAGTTGTGTATTTGATTGAACATACCTGAAGCACTAAACAGTAGTGTTACGAACCCGATAACGGAAGTTATGATACTGTTATGCTGACTGTGTTGATTTTTAATAATATCCTGAATTTGTAGGGCGGCATCATTTCCCAAGATATCTTTTAATTGCGAATAGATCTCTCCCGAAACCGCTTGTTTGCCAAAGAGGATCCCCAAAAGGGAAGTTATAATGATGATCATGGGGAGCAGTGAAAAAACCGTATAATACGCCATTGAGGCTCCCTTCTGAAAGGTATTGCTGTTAAAAAAGTGCTGAAACGTATGTTTAAAGAGTTGAAGCATTTTAAGCAGTTTTTACCCTGGTTTATTTCAAGTTTTTCTCCTCCAGGTATTCTTTAAGACTTTCTTTGATGAAATAGTTCCACCCTGCTACACCACTTTCTCTTTTAAATTCGGGGATATTGTCCGGAAATTTTTCAACCACTGTGAAGGTTAACCTTAATTTTGTTTGATGCCCTTCCTCTGTTAGTTCAAAAAGCGAAACCCCACTGCCAGGGTAGCCTTCAAACCTCCATTCGTAAGCTATTATCTTCATTGGAACTACTTCTGTTAATTTCCATAAGTGTAGAAATATCCTATCTTCAATCTGAACGGAAAATTGTGTTTTGAACCCCACCACAGGTTCAAAAGAGGAAATGTCAGGAAAAAACCATTGTGTCATTTCGTCAAGTACGGTTATTGCATTCCATACATTTTTTACAGAAGCATCAAAAATTTGGTCTACAATAATGGGTTTGTATGAATCCTTCATAAGGTGTTCGTTTTAAAGACATGCGTTTTCAGAATAAAGAAAAACGTATTTGTGTATGGTTCTATTTGTACGAAGTTAACAAAAAGGAGCAAAGCAATGGATGATTTTATATAACCTTTGCGTGTGGGCTAATTTTTTTATATTTTAGAATGCCTTTAGCCTTTTAGATTTTTAAGACTCCCCTTAAAATCATACGGATGCATACTCATATCAAAAAGGTGGAAAAAAAGGGAGCTTCACAATTTCCGGGAGAAAAAAAACAGCAGAACCTTCAGGGTGCTGCTACTTTTTCATTTACAGATAACAGGCCGGAAGCTATTACCCAAAGAAAATTACAAGAGCAAGCAAATAACAGCCCCCGGGTCAGGAATGTTCTGCAATTACAGGCCAAAGCAAATGCAGGAAATGACCTTAATGGGTTTTCCAATGCCAATCTCCCCATACAATTAAAATTGGACGGGGGGCTTATTCCTGTGCCGGACTCTGTGTATGACCCCATGGGCGAAGAAACAAATGCGGAAAAGGAATGGAGGTACTGGAGGGAAGAGATCTTTAAGTATAATGATCTGGAAAGAGCATTGAAAAAGGATTACTTATTGGCTAAGCGGCATGGGACCCTTGAAGCAAACCGAAAAGACCTTCAAACACGTAACAATGTATTGATCAAAAAGTTGGCAGCTTTTGAGCGGCGGCTCAACCTGTGGTTTTCGCGAACTCCGGATTCCATGAATAATAAAGAGATGCTAAAACTGGTCGAACAGGTACAGCAGGACCATCAGGAAGCGATCACGATATTGAATGAATTGTACAGAAGTGATGACGAACCTTCAACATGGGAAGATTTTGGGGTAAGTGTAGGAGAGCATGAAAGAACACTTAGCTGGTATTGGGACCAGCTGCGGGATGGCAGCGGACTGCTAAAGATAGATACCGGCGAGGCAGAATCATCCATAAAAGCCAGTTTCCCTCCCCAGATCATGGCGATGTATGCAAGGTTGTTATCGGTTCCTTCCGGACGTGTTCTATTGCATGAGATCCTTACAAATGAGCACAGGCACACTATTACAATTACGCCAAGGCATCCTGGTGAATATAGAGGAGGGCCGGCCTATGCCCTTCCGCACGATTCGGCAGCAGCCAGTCGTGAAAGTGAAGGGAGTGCTTCAAACGTTATGGTGGGGGCTCATATGAAAGATACCGAATTGATCGCCTATGACGAGGATAAGAACAAAATCCTGGAACCCGCCTGGGTTGTTTTGGGGCACGAATTAATTCATGCGTTGCATATAGCGAGGGGAGAAATGTCCGAAGGCTATTCGGAGGATGATGAATATTTTGCTAAAAAAGAAGGTAAGGGTAGTATAGATAAGCTTTCTTCGGTATGGGATGACAAAGAAGAAGAACTGACCATTGATAAATTATCTGATGAACAAGTTGTTGCTATTGTTAAATCGAAACCGAGAATTAGAGAAGAGGTGGGGCAATTGATCTTAATTGAAGAACAGAATCCTTTTAGAGAGGAAATTACCATGGAAGATCAAATTGCAATAGCCCGCAAGGTAGTTTCCAAGTACTATGTAACTGAGAATGACCTTAGGGAGCAAGTGTCATTAGCACACCGTAAGGACCACTCCGGGGAATGGATCTATGATAAACAACAACTGGAGCAACTTAAGCGGCACGGCCCTATCAAAATTGCACCACCGGTCGATAAATCCGGGTATACATCTCTTTAATGGTATTGAAAGGGGATGGCCGTATACCTTTTGTTTCTGTATATGCACTTCACACCCTACCACTACCAAAAAGGCAGTTATTATCAAATTAGATTATATACTTAAAGGGGGAGAGTTGTAAATATAAAAATTAATTCTGTATTCAAGACCTTGCTTATTATTTAGGTTCAAAATAGTTGAACTTCCTTAAAGGCAATATGCCGCCGCCCAGATCATCGGTAGGGGCAATAAGCGTTTGCGAAGCACGCTCCGGAGTAGTAGAGTAGTGCCCGGTATCATTGTTCCAGTACAGCAACTTGCCTTTGTGAAAATAAACGGTTCCGGCATATATGACCGGTCTGTTATTTGTCAAGGTAGAATGCCCTCCTTTTCCTATAAGTACCTCTGTAGGTTTACTTGGCAAGATAGCAAACTGGTACTGGCCGTCTGCCAGGGAGGCTTCATAAGATTTTGGAAGTATGCCGTGTTCTTCTCCTATTATTTTTTTGGAATAGGTGGTTGGAAAAGCATAGTAGGGCCCGGCAGAACTATGCGCGAACAGGGCACAGACCACATTGGGTGGTTGGTGCATGGTTGTGGTGTGGTCAAACAACTCAAGCGAACGTCCTCCTTCAAAAAAAGAAGCTATTTCACTTTCCAATTTCTCAATTGCTAGTTCAAGGGGTCTGTTTTCTCCTTTTAATCTGGCTTTGTAAAAATGTATCTTTCGCACCAGGTCATGGATACCTTTACCTCTTTCGGGCCGTTTAACAAGTTTCGGGTCACGAAGTGTATCGGGAGAGAGGAGAATACGGGCTTGTTTCAGTAGTTTGTATACCTCGGCTTCAGGAGAGGTATCATGATCTGTAAATTCTTTGGGTTGCTCATGGCCTTTAATCTCTTCCCCGGAGAAGGACCCCAGATTCTGGTCGTATGTAACCCCGGGCCTTTTGTACCTTTCAAAAACTTCACTATACCTGGGATTATTGGGATTGGGATATGTATCCCTGTCATCTTTGGTTTCTTTGGAAATGACCCAAAGACTCATGGGTTTTGATTTTTTTTCTTCATTCCAGTCTTTTTCAAGGTCCCAGCCTTTCCCGGGATAGATCCATTTGGTTCGTTGTATGGTCAATGAACTGCTATTGGCCATCTTCTGCGTTGACTGCAGCTTATTCACCCTGGGACTATCATGAATTACCCCCTGAAGCTTTCTTTGTACAATGGCCTCGGGACGATGATCCGTATACTGAAAAAGAGACTCTTTGTCACCTCGGTTTTGAGGAGTCTCAGGGGTAACAGATTTCTTTTTGTCCGGAGGTGTCTTCTCTACATGCATTACCATAATTATTTTTATTACGTATAAAATAACCGGATATCATGTACTAAGGGAGAACCCTAAAGATAGAAATTAATTCTCAAAATCTTACTGTTGCAAATATTTCTTGATTACCGGGAGAAAATTTGGTAAATGCTTAAACCGGGAATAGTATTCTAGTCAAGGACCTTCGCATTAGTTTGTATCTTCCGATAGAACCAATACGATATGGCCAGTAGGACAAGTGGAACAGCGGGCCAAAAAGCGCCTCCGTCACCGGCATTTAAATGCGCAATGATCGCCAAAACCAGATCAATGGCAAATCCCAAATAGGCCAGTTTTTTAAGCAGGGCGTTTTTAATGAGCCATATGGCAATGATACCCAACAGTTTTGCAATTGCTAAGGGGTATATGATCTGGGTAGGAACTCTTAAACTGATGAACATTTCATGCACCATCTCGTATTGAACGAAATACATTGTGGCTCCCATAAGGATGATCAAACTGAATAATCCCGTTGCCACACTATAAATTATTAGATCTCTTTTTTTCATCTTACAATTTGTTTACGGTTTTGTTTGGCAAACATAACTTAATTAGTTTATTTTGTAAAGCGACTATATAAAATATAGTGGTATCCAAAAGTATAGTGATATGCAAAACAAAGAAACGACAGACATAAAGGTTCCCATGAAGGAACATTTTGGTAATTATATGGTGCCGGTTCGAGATGCACTCGATATTTTTAGTGGCAAGTGGAAGATACCCATTATTACCGCGCTCACTTTTTACGAAACCTGTGGTTTTAAAGAGCTGGAAAGGATCATAGAGGGAATCACACCCAAAATGTTGTCGAAAGAATTAAAGTTTCTTGAAGAGAATTTGTTGATCGCCAGAAAGGTGGAAGATACCAGGCCGGTTACCGTGACCTACAGCATAACAGAATATGGAAAAACATGCAGATCTGTGATGAGTGAGCTGTATCGCTGGGGGGTGGAACATAGAAGAAAAGTGTTCGATATCGAAGGACAAACCTGGGATAAATGTTAGGCTATTCAAATAGTTTTAAAAAACAATTTACTTATCACAAGTTTCTCATTACAAATGAAATCATTTATCGCCAATCTAAACCATATAACAGGCATTGAGGGAAACCGCTTGGTCATGATCAATAAGGACAAGATACTTATTAGTAAATCTGTAAAGCATTATTTAATTCAACTCTTAGACAATAACAAACTCCTTTAGACACTTTTTTATAGATCATTTATCATTTTCAATGAAGCGCAACGGCTTCGGCTAAATTGAGTTTTAATGCAGTTTAGGTTTTGTTGTGTGGTGTTAAAATTTTTGATGAAAGCTTACCTGTATCTGATTCTTACTCCAGCTATTTGTAGATTGCTTCATAAGCCCCAATTGAATTTTAAGTCCTTTTTTTATCATATAGCCCAATGCTCCATACAGCCGGTTCCGATCAAAAACTTCTACAGTATTTCCATTCCCGATATTTCGTTGCCCATTTATAAAAAGTTCATTGTAAACGGCCAAATAAAGTGTTTTGTCATCCATTGCTGCTTTATTCAATGGTATATTAAAAAACAAGTTATATCTGTAGCGCGTTCTAAAATCCTGATTTTCAACAAATCGTTGCTCATAACGAAATCGGTGATTGGTATACACTCGACTGCCAAATTTAACTGGGAATAGAGCTTCCTGATAAATTCTACTCTCTGTAGTTGTTGAGTTATCGGACCCAAAGCTTCCAGTAGTCACATTTCCGTACCCAAGTGTCAGTTTAATGTTTGCGTTCTTAGGTTTATATGTTATCCCTCCTCGCAGCAATAATTGTTCAAGGTCTCCGGCAATGTTCCAATTGCGGTATTGAATATCTCCTTGAACACCCCATGAGCTTTCTTTAAATGTCGCATCGAAGAAGTACATGTACCATGCACCCATTTGGTCCTCGTTTATCTGGGCATTTCCATTCCTTGTTAAGAAGAAGGAAATGCTAATTACCAATAAGAATAAACTCTTTTTCATTATCAATTAATATCACACAACGTGTTCGTGTATGGTTTGTGCGGAATCGTCCTCAGGACGATTCCGCACAAACCTTTTATATGTTTAAAGGTAGTATTTTTTCTATGAAGACAAAAGCTAGCATTGACTATACACGTTGTTGTGCCGTCATATTTTCAAGATTAAGTATCTAATTTTTCAATTTCATAGATTAGGTATTCTTTGTATAATTTTGAAATGGATTTTGTCTCGCCAAGAATGGTTAAAATATCATTATTCATAAGAGTTGTAGAACCATTAGGTGCAAAAGTCTTATTATCTCTTTCAATTAAGGCAACCAGTACATCTTTTGGAAGTTGAATTTCTTTTAATTGACGACCAACCATGGCTGCTTGTGGTGTTCCCTTTAATAGTTTTATGCTCACAAAACGTTCATTTTGTAACAAATATTCCTTTATTTCCCTGTGGCTATTCATATTGAGCAAGGCATTTATAATATTTTCACTTTCTAAAATATCAAGGAGCCGTGACAACATGCGTAATTGTTGTTTTGGCTGTTCGACTGAATTAATCAAAAATACGCAGATTTGTACCGGCTTTTTTAATTCATAGTCTTTAAATGGAAGAGCTCCATTAATAGGTGTTCTAGAAATCACCATATGTATTGAAGGATTTAAAACATCGTTGAATTTTGCGTGGAAAATTAACACCCGCGGTAAGGCTATAAATGAATCATCGGATGCGGAATGGGTAAATTTATGAATCCCTTCTTCCTTGCAAAGGTTTAACCTGACACAAAAATTATCGGAGACCTTATCAAAAATTTCATCAAAATTGGTTGCGTTTTTAAAAATTGAAATCTTTGATTTGATAATCGTTTCATCAAAGGGATCTCCTTCACGAAGACCTTTTTCTTTTAATATCGTCATTAATTCATTTTCCAGCTCATCATAGCGGTTTTTACCTAAAAGTTCAAACCAATGATATATTGCCCCTTCTCGCTTCACTTTTCCCCGCGCGTTGAAATGATACCAAAGCAAGCCCATAACTATGATTCCAGAGGAAAAAAGAAAGGGTAACCATCCCAAATAAATAATGAGCACACACGAGATAACAATCCCTGCAATTTGCATAAAAGGAAAAAGAGGCGACATATAACCAGGATCATATGATTCTATTTTACTTTTTCTGAAGACAATAACCGAGAAGTTTACAAATATAAAAATAAGCAATTGGAAGGTGCTGGCTAGTTTAACTATTCCTTCTTCCGATAATACCAGGATGAAAAAAATTATTAATGCTGTTGTAAGCAATATGGCAATAACCGGGCTACCTTTCCTCCCTATTCTTGAAAAAACAGCAGGGAACAATTTATCGCGCCCCATTGCAAAGGGATATCGTGATGCTGATAAAAGACCGGCATTCCCCGTTGAAGCGAAAGCAGCAAGAGCAGCTATTGACATTAATATTGCCCCGGCATCATCAGGCAGCCAGTTAAAAATATGTTTAGCGGCAGTAGCCGCTGGGGCCATGTCATTTGCAAAATCTGTCGGATTAATTACAGCAACCATAATAAAAACTCCCAGTCCATATATAAGACCTGTTACAATTAGAGACAGTATCATACCAAGAGGTATGTTTCTTTCCGGTTTTTTTATTTCTTCTGCAACACTAGCAATTTTTGTTAATCCAAGGTATGACACAAAAACAAAACCTATCGTTGTAAACAAGCCTTCCATTCCATTGGTAAAGAATGGAGTAAACTGCTTACCAATAGAATGCTGTTTGATAGTTTCCATCCTGAATATGGATAAAAAGCCGTCAACAATAAAAGTTATTAAAATTGCTACCAGAAATATTACAAACACTTTTTGAAACGCAGACGTTTTTTTTGCCCCTACCAGATTTAAAGCCATGAAAAATAGTGTAGCAATAATAGCAACCGTTTTAACCGGAATTTCCCAGAAAATCGCAGCATAAGCGCCTATACCAATGATTGCAAAAGCGGTTTTTAACATCAATGCAAAATAAGTCCCTAAGCCTCCAATTGTGCCTATTATAGGACCTAAACTTCTGTCTAAGAAGAAATATGCCCCACCAGACTTGGGCAAAGCACTTGATATTTCGGCAATACTGAACATCGCTGGTAATATTAATATTCCGGCAAGTAAATATGCCAAAAACACGGATGGCCCTGTGTAATGAGATGCAATGCCTGGCAATAAAAAGAAACCAGAACTAAACATTGCCCCTGTGCAAATGGCAAAGACATCGAACAACCCTAAGTCTTTTCTTAATTTATTCCTTATAGACATATATCTGAACCTAACATCTCAATCAAATAGTGCATAAAAGATAAGAATAAATTACATGATTTTTTATGCCCCTGTATAGAATTTTATTTGCAATCTCATCAAGCGATAATTCTCAATAATATGTTCATTTAATTTATCATTTGCTCAAATTAAAGTAGGAAGTACTATACACGTTGTTGTGCTTAGTACTTATTTGATTTTTTTAAATTGTTTGCCAACTGCTTGTCATTCAATGATGGTTTTTCTAGGAAAAATAGACGGTTCGTGAAAAATGCGTTTTAATACATTTTTACACTTTGTTAGCTGCCGTATTTTTCTATTAGTTTTGGTAATTTTGCATTTAAGAATTTAATCTGTTGATTAATTCCATTTGGCGTATCATGGTTGTTAGTTGTAACAATAATTAATTCTTTATTAGGAACCATAATTATAAATTGTCCGCCATACCCCATTCCATAATTAATTTTATTTCCTTTTAATTCTGATTGATACCAACAAAATCCGTGTTTAGAATTTCTCAAACCCCATTTTGTTGAAGATTTCTCATTCTCATAGAATAGTATTTGAATCCATTCTTCGGAGACTAATTGTTTTTCATTCCAGTTTCCTTTTTTTTCTAATAATTGACCTATTTTCATCAAATCAATTGGTTTCATTTTGAGTCCAAGTCCACTTCCGTCATAATATCCTTTATTCCTTTTTTGCCAATTTACAGAACGAATATTTAAGTAATTAAATAAAAATTCATTGGCAAATTCTAATGTTGAATTTCCATATGCTTTACTTATGATAGCAGATAGTAAATGCGTTGCTCCAGAATTATAATTGTATTTTTCACCAGGTTTGTTTTCCAAGTTCTTTTCCAAGACAAAAGAAATGGGATTTTCACTATTTAACCATTCTTGGTGTTCTAAATAACCTTTCCAAGAAAGCCCCGAAGTTTGATTTAAAAGGTGTTTAATTGTAATCTCTCTCTTTTTCTTATCAGTCAAATTTTTAAATTCTTCCGGAAAATATTTTTCTATCGGTTCATTGACATTCTTTATGTAATCTTTGTCAATTGCTATTCCGATGAGAATGCTCATAAGTCCCTTTGTCAAAGACTGAACATCGCAAAGGCTGTCTCTCGTTTTACCATTATAATATTCTTCAAAGACAATTTTACCGCTTTTAGAAACCAATTCAGAGAAGACAAAACCTTCTTTCGCTATCACCTTTTCAGATGGTATGGTTTCTTTTTTGATTTCTTTACAGGAAAATAATGTAAGTACGATTGCAATTATTATAAATGGGATTTTTCTTATCATTCGATTGCTAGTTTATATGGCAGCTAACTTGTATATACTGATGTATTTTACATCATTATACCACCAAATCAAGGTGGCTAACGTTTGGTTTTTGCCAAACGATTACATCTTTAGCTAATCTAATTATTTTTTAATACTTATAGCATATCCAGTGGATTTTTTAAGGCACTAATATGGTACTCACTAATGTGAGTATATAACATTGTTGTCTTTGGATCATTATGACCTAACAAACTCTGGATGTATCGTATGTCTGTACCATTTTCTAAAAGATGGGTAGCAAAACTACTTAACAACAGCCTCCGGCACCAAACCGCTAATATCCCCACCGTTTCGCTGTACATCACGTACTATGGAAGAAGAAATATTAGAAACTTCCGGGGAGCACATCAAAAAGACACTTTCCACATCGGCCATTCTGTGATTGGTTTGCGCAATGGATTGCTCGTAGTTAAAGTCGGCTGTATTACGAAGCCCACGAAGGATGAATTGTGCGTTTTCCGCTTTACAAAAAACAACGGTGAGCCCTGTATAGGTCTTTACCTTTATACGGGGTTCATGGGCAAAGGTCACTTCAATAAACCGTTTACGGTCCTCCAGTGGCCACATATATTTTTTATCGGCATTGACCCCAATGGCGATGATAATTTCATCAAAAAGCGGTAGGGCCCTGTTGATAAGGTCTACATGCCCCAAAGTAATAGGGTCAAAAGAACCGGGAAAAACAACACGTTTCATATTTTAAAGATACTTAGTTTTTTTAAATTTCTTCCAACTTCCATTTTATCCGCCGAATCCGCCTTTAGCGGAGAAGGAGGAGCCTCTAGCTTCAAATCCTTTTGTCATTCCGAACGTATGTGAGGAATCTTTGAGATTCATCGGTCGCAGGCTTCCTCTGAATGACAGCCCTTACAAAACATTTTCCACCAATATCCCGAAGAATTCGGTAAGGGTCATTCCCGCTTCACGTACCTGTTTGGGGATGATACTCTCTTTAGAGATCCCGGGAGTTGTATTGGTCTCAATAAAATAGGGTTCCCCATTTTGTATGATAAACTCACTTCGTGTCACACCATCCATTTTTAGCAAACTGTAGATGCGCCTGGCTTCGGCCTGTACTATTTGGGTTTCCTTTTTTGAAATACGCGCCGGGGTAATTTCCTGTGACTGCCCCAGGTATTTGGCTTCGTAATCAAAGAAGTCGTTTTCCGAAACAATTTCGGTCAGTGGCAGCGCAATAATATCCTCGCCATTTCTATAAGCTCCTGCCGAAACTTCCACACCTACCAAAGCAGTTTCAATAATGATCTCGGTATCTTCCGTAAAGGCTTTTTCTATGGCCGGGAGCAGATCCTCCATATCGTGTACCTTGCTTATCCCAAAACTGGAACCCGAACGATTGGGCTTCACAAAGCAGGGGAGGCCAACAATTTTTACAATTTCTTCGGTATGGATCTCATTTCCTTTATTGAGGTAGTACGAATTGGCGCATTTAATTCCGAAGTGCTGCAAAACAGATAAACAATCTCTTTTGTTAAAGCTGAGTGCTGCCTGGTAAAAGCCACAACTGGTCTGTGGCATTCCCAGCAGTTCCCAGTACGCCTGCAGGTAACCATCTTCACCCGGGGTCCCGTGAATGGTATTGAAAATTGCATCAGGAATAATCGTTCCGGAGGCGGTATGAAAGCTGAAATCGGCTTTGTTGACAGGAAACTTTGTACCGTCTTCGGCTACATAGTTCCAGCCATCCTTTAAGATATGAACGGGATAGATGTGATACAACGAAGCATCTAAAGCTTCGCACACCACACTTCCGCTTTGTAAGGATATTTCAAATTCACTGGAGTAGCCGCCCATCGCCACTGCTATATGTTTCTTTGCCATAACAAAACTTTAATTACAACGTTTAACAAAAATATCACTAATCGTTAGAAAGATACTAACTTTAGGTTTTATATTTTTGCGTATTAACTATCAACATATGTCATTTTTCAAATTTTTGTTTACCAAGGAATTTTTAAAACAGTTGCTCTATGCGATTTTAGTGGTCATTGTACTTTCCTTTTTGATCTTATGGTGGCTGCGAAGCACTACCAATCACGGACAAAAAATTGAAGTCCCTAATCTGGCAAAAATGTCACTGGACGATGTCGAAGATGTTTTAGATGAAAATGACCTGAGATATGAGATACTGGACTCTGCAAATTACAACCCTGAGTTTCCAAAATATTCTGTGATCGAACAGATTCCTAAGGCGGGAAAATTTGTCAAGGAAGACCGAAAGATATACCTCTACCTTAATCCGTCGGGCTACCGCAAGGTAGTGATCCCGGAGGTGGTAGGCAGGACCCGAAGACAGGCGGAACCCACGTTACTGGCAATGGGTTTTAAGGTAGGGAAGGTGAGTTACCGCCCTTATATTGCAAAGGATGAGGTACTGGAACTACGCCATAAGGGGTCTAAGATAGAACCGGGAGAGGAACTTCAGATCACCTCTGTTATAGACCTGATCCTGGGAGATGGTTCCGGAAGCCTTAGAAGAAATGCCGAAGCGGAAGATGATGGGGAAGGAGCAACTACAACCGAAACCAAAGGTGATGGAGGAAATTAACGAAGCGGCCAATGATACGGGTAATGACGATCTATACGAGCATTACAGATTTGTAGCAGACAAAGGGCAGCAACCATTGCGGGTAGACAAATACCTGATGAATAAGGTAGAAAACGCCACCCGGAACAAGATCCAAAAAGCGGCAAAGGACGGAAATATCTTCGTGAATGACACCGCGGTAAGATCCAGTTATAAAGTAAAAGGGAACGATGTGGTGACGGTATTGTTCGAACACCCTCCATACGAATACCTGTTGGTTCCCGAAGACATCCCCATAGACATTGTACACGAGGATGACCATGTCCTGGTAGTCAACAAACCTGCCGGAATGGTGGTACACCCCGGCCATGGCAACTATAGTGGAACACTTATCAACGCGCTTAGCTTTCATTTTGAGAACCTGCCCAATAACAGCAGCAACCGCCCCGGACTGGTACACCGGATAGATAAAGATACCAGCGGACTTCTTGTCATTGCCAAAACAGAAGAAGCCATGACCCATCTTTCCAGGCAGTTCTTCAATAAAACCACTGAAAGGGAATATGTCGCTTTGGTATGGGGCAATATGGAAGACGATTCCGGTACCATTGAAGGAAATATAGGGCGCCATCCCAAAAACAGATTGCAAAACACAGTATTTGAAGGAGACGAAGCCGAAAGAGGAAAACCGGCAGTTACCCACTACAAGGTACTGGAACGCTTAGGGTATGTGACTTTGGTTTCCTGCCAGTTGGAGACCGGGCGTACACACCAGATACGGGTCCATTTAAAGCATATTGGACATACATTGTTCAATGACGAACGCTATGGAGGAGAACGCATCTTAAAAGGAACCAGTTTCAGTAAATACAAGCAGTTTGTGGAAAATTGTTTTAAAGTTCTTCCGCGCCAGGCCCTGCATGCCCGTACTTTGGGCTTTACACATCCGGTAACCGGAAAAACACTTCGTTTTGAAACACCTCTCCCCGATGATATGGAGGCGTGCCTTGAGAAGTGGCGACATTATTCTAAACATGTAATGGAGTAATTGGCAGATTTTATCGAACTATAATTTCTTCCGATTCTTTTCTGTAAAAGTTCCGTCAATTCTTATTAATTTTGAAGAAAAGCACTTCAAATGAAAATTGTATTATCTCCGGCAAAGTCTTTGAATTTTGAAACAGCATTGCCAACTCCAAAATATACCGAAGCATGTTTTTTGGCAGAAGCCGAAAGACTTAATAGATTGCTGAAGAAGAAATCAGCCAGAAGCCTGTCAAAGCTAATGGGAATTTCTGCCAATCTGGGACAACTTAATTATGAACGTAACCAGGATTGGAGCCTGCCATTTACACCTTCAAACGCACGGCCATCCGTATATGCTTTTAGTGGAGATGTGTATAGAGGATTGGATGTCTATACCCTTCCGGAAGATAAGATAGAGGTGCTGCAGAACACCCTCAGGATCATATCCGGGCTCTACGGGATCTTAAAACCTTTGGACCTTATACAACCGTACCGTTTGGAAATGGGGACTAAGTTCCCGGTAGGAAAAAATAAGAACCTCTATGAGTTCTGGAAGAAGAAAATTGTCAAGGAGCTTAATGATGAACTGGAAGACGATGAACTTTTTATCAATCTGGCCAGTAACGAGTATTTCAAGGCCATTGATGCCAAAGCATTGAAAGTGCCGGTGATCACGGCTGTTTTCAAAGATCTTAAGAACGGTGAGTATAAATCTATCATGACCTTTGCAAAGTTGGCACGTGGATATATGACACGTTATCTTATCGATACCAATGCAAAAACACTGGACGATGTAAAAGGTTTTAATTATGAAGGTTATGGCTACAGTGAACCTATGTCTACCGAAACCGAGCTGGTGTTTATACGTTAATTATTTTTTTACACACCCACCCATATAAACCTTTTATACCGGAAACGGCCACTAAGCTTATTGTAGGGACGTTACCACCGCCACGATTTACTACAGGCGAGTTTAGAGAAGGCGATGTGAATTTTTGCTACGGAAGCCGTGACGGACAGTTATGGCCCATTCTGAATGCTATTTTCGACCTCAATTTAAAATTTGAAACCACTGCGGAAGCGATAGCGCAACGCAAACTTTTTTTGGTGCACAGAGGTATTGGTATTTGTGATATAGTTGCTTCGGCGAAGCGTGAAAAGATCGATGCTTCAGACCTGGGAATGCAGGATATTGAGCTTCGGGAGATGGTAAAGATACTTCAGCAGCATACAAAAATAGAGACCCTTTTATTTACGGGTGGAAATAGTAAGAATGGCCCCGAATATTTTTTCCGAAGACATATCAGGAAATACGATATAGCATTAAAGGTGCTTTCAAATGAAGTTCCCCGAATTCATGAATTCGAACTTCCCGGAACACTCAGAAAAATTAGAACGGTCTCTCTTACGGCCCCTTCGGGAGCTGCCAACAGGGCAGTAGGAAGTCTTGACGCTTACAAAAGAATGAAGGCGAAATTTCCCGAAAGAACAACCATCGATTTCAGAATAGACCAATACAAACCCTTTTTTTAATCAGGGTTCGAAGTAGAAGATCTGTAGCGGGGCATTGTTGCTCACTACCATAAAGTGAGGTTTTCCCTGGATCGATATTTGGGCAATATCTTTGGAGTCACTGTCAATAAAAGGTTTGTATTCACGGGTATACGTAAAGTTTCCTTTTCCATCTCCCAATAACACATAACCGTAGTTGCTATCGTAACGGATGGTCTCTACTTCGGCATCGTAAATGGCGCCAATTCCCATGATGTCCATATTTCCGTCCTTGTTAAGGTCGGTATTCGCAAAGGAAAGTGTAGGGCCAACCTGGGCTTCGCCGGGAAGCTTTTTTATGTTGAAATTTCCGTCACCTAGATTTTCAAGATAAACACTCTCAAACATATGAGCTATCAATTGATGCGCATCTTTTAATTTATCTTCTCCATAGATGTCTTTCATTTCCAGGCTCGCAAATTCTTTATAGGTCTGGATCTTGTCCAAAAGGAAAGGGTTCTGCTCACTACTGCATTCTTTTCCACGCACCGGAACCAGTTTTCCGTTATTAATTTTACTTAGGGCTACATCGAAACTTCCATTGTTGTCAAAATCTTTTCCGTAGATGTAAATAGGTTTGTCCTTTTTTGGCTGGAATTTATTGTTCTTACCTATATTGCCTAACACATAATCGTCGTCACCATCACCATCAAAATCTGCCGCGGAAATACTGAACCACCATCCTTCACTCTTTTCAAGTCCTGAGATCGCGTCGGTTTTTTCAAAAGTCCCGTTCGAATTTTCAAAAATAGTAGGTTGCATCCATTCACCTACGACCATGAGGTCCGGGTCGTTGTCATTATCATAATCGGTAAAGATCGCTTCAGAGACCATTCCGATCTCGGCCAATACCGGGCTCGATGTGGTAACATCTGTAAATTTTCCATTTTCATTTTTCAGCAAATAGGAACGGGGAGAAAGCGGATACTTACCCGGAATTACATTTCCACCCACAAACAGGTCTGTATCACCGTCACCATCGTAATCTGCAGCCAAAATACTTTTACCGGAAGTAAGCATTTTGGGTAAGGAGTTACTAGTGCTAAAATTTCCACTTCCGTCATTCACATACAATCTGTCTTGCAAAAGTGGATGATCTTCACTTAGTTCATAACCCGCACTTACTACATACAGGTCCTGGTCACCATCACCATCTGCATCAAAGAACAATGCGTTGGCATCTTCGTATTTTGCTTCGGTATTCCATAAGGATTCACTGCTTTTTGAAAAGTCACCATTAGTATTTTGAATGTATAAGGCAGCAGGAGCACCGCCAGCGTTCCCCACAAAGAAGTCTTCCAATCCGTCATTGTTCACATCTGCTTTGGCAATACCGGTTCCTTTGGAGGACTGCTTTTGCGGCAGTAATAACTGTAATGAAAAGTCATTAAATGTATTTTCTTTATGTTGGTAATCAATACCTAATTGAGTAGGGTCCACACCCTTTTTATTCGACCTGTAGTCGCGTAAAGCTACCTCTGCACCTTCTTTCCCGGATGCGTAGTCCACTTCGACCAATTCATTGATCTCTGGGTTCTCTATTTTAGAGACCTTGTCATCCGGCCAGACCACAAGTATTTCATCAATGGAACTTTGGTTTCCAAGTCCAAAATGCAGAATGTTAGTTACGGATGATTCGTACCCCCGGGTTAATTGCAGTTCCTGGAACTGGGTACTTTCCTTGGTTTTTACATAGACATCCGCTCCAATTCCTATTCTATTATTTTGCGGCCCGTTCAATTTTAATTGTATAAAATTGGTATTGGCGTTGTTGCGGTACAGGCCAATATCGTCGTTGATATTATTGACAATAAGATCGAGGTCCCCATCATTGTCAAAATCGGCATAAGCGGCACCGTTTGAGAAGTTAGGGTCCTTTAATCCCCATGCTTCTGTCATTTTGGAAAAGGTAAGGCCTCCATCATTCTTGTAGATATAATTATCCAGCTTTTCGGAAGGAAGCAATGCCAGAATGCTTTCCAGCGTATGTGATCCGCCTTCCTGTTGCTTTTTACGCATCTCGGTCCTGAAATCCTGATTACCATAATCTTTTACAATTCCATTCGAAATAAAGATGTCTTTGAAGCCGTCATTGTCAAAATCGGCAATAAGAGGGGCCCAGCTCCAATCTGTCTTTACAATACCGCTCAATTGAGCAGTTTCTTTAAAATTTCCATTCCCCATATTGTAATGCAACATATTGGCCATATACGCATGGTGATATCCCACAGCTACCATGGACATGAAGTTTGATGTGCTCATGGAAGCCATGTTCTCTTTACTTCGGGCATAATTTTCGGCCAGCATATCTAAGGTGATAAGATCGGGGTAGAGATCATTGTTGAGGTCTGCATAGTCACTTCCCATACTGTTAAAGGAAATATGCTGGATACGTGAATTGATCTGGTTTTGAAAGGTTCCGTCTTGCTGGTTGATATACATTTGATCCGGTTCCAGGTAATCATTGCAAACATAGATGTCATCCCATCCGTCATTATTGAAATCACCTATCGCAGCAGCCAGCCCCCATGTTTTATTGTAGAGCCCGGCTTCCCCTGTGACCTTTGTAAATGTGGTTCCATCGTTCCTGTAGAGCTGGTCACTGGTTGTTTCTTCGATCTGACTTTGAATTTTACTGTTGATCTTAGCATTGTTTTTGAAATCATACCGATAGTTTACCACATAGAGGTCCAGGTCACCGTCTTTATCATAATCGATAGGATAGACCTGGGTAGTGTAGCCCGGGTCATCCAGTCCCCATTGAGCGGCTTCTTCGGTGAAAGTCCCGTCTTTCTGGTTTACATAGAGTTTGTTCCTTCTGGCATCGTCATTATCTAAGGAGCCTGCTTTACACACATAGATATCCATCCACCCGTCGTTATTGATGTCCAACATCGTAGTACCCGTAGAAAAGCCCTGATCATCCACGGTCTTTGAAGTTGCGGTAATATCGTTAAAAGTAAAATCCCCGTTATTTTTATAAAGTTTGTTAGGGCCAAAATTTGAGACCAGGTAGATGTCCTGAAATCCATCATTATCGATATCTCCCACGGCAACTCCGGCACCGGAATACAAATACGGATAATTTAAAAAATTAAACTCATAGGTATCCTGAACCAGGTTTTGAAAATTGACCTTGGAAGTCTCCGACGGGACCTTTGTGAAGAGCGTGGAAGCTCCGTCTGTAAATCCTCCTGTTTTGGTTTTTTCCGAAGTATTTTCCGAACAGGAAATTATACCTGCAAGTATGATAAAGTAAAGGAATCTCTGTGCCATTCTTTTTTTATTTTGACTGAAAACAAATATATGAAAACCATAGAAATTTTGACCCTTAAAAACATGCTTATCGTCAAACAAAAAAATGCGCCCGTTTTTTTTCTTTAACAATTTATTGTAGTATCTTAACACATTATTAACCAAATAACTAATCTTAAATTTCAGGATTTATGAAAAAAAACAGACTTTTATTTCTAACCATTACGTTACTCCTTTTCGGGGTTATTAGTTATGGACAGACAGTTCCCGTAATTGTATGTCCCGGAGACGTAACGGTTAATACAGACCCCAGTGCCTGTGGCGCTGTTGTAACTTATGCAGATGCTATTGCTTTAGATGCTGAAGATGGAATTCTTGTTACTACGCAAACTTCCGGCCCACTTATGAGTGGAGACGAGTTTCCGGTAGGGGATACCGTGGTAACTTTTGAAGCTACTGATAGTGATAGTAATACTGTAACATGTTCTTTTACTATTACAGTAATAGATAATGAATCGCCAACCATTACCTGTCCTGCAGATATTACTCAAACCAACGATGCGGGATTATGTGGTGCAAACGTAACAGTTCCCGCGCCAACACCAATGGACAACTGTCCAACTACACTGGCACCTGTTGTTGTTGGTCCGTCCACAACATTTTTAGGGACATCGTCATTGTTAGATACTCCTACCACTGTTACCGGATTGAGTAACTCTATTGGCGGTGATGTAACTATTGATGCAGTATATGATGGTGACTGGAATGCTTCCTTCGAAGAATTTGAAATACTTGGTCCTGACGGGTCCTCTATATTCTATGATAATACTTCGCATACTTTTGACTGCAGTGGATATAGTAATACTTTCACAGTAGCGGAAGCAACTTGGAATGGTTGGATAACGACTTTTGGAACAGACCTTACGTTTACACTGGTCGGAGATCCGTCAGTAAATCCTACAACACTTTGTACAAATAACTTCTACCAATTGACGATAACTCTTGGTGCAGGTGGTTCATTGACCAATGATTACAATGGTACTGCTGATGCATCAGACTTCTATCCGGTAGGAACTACTACGGTAACCTATACGTATACGGACCCATCCGGTAATTCGGTAGATTGTTCGTTCGATGTAACTGTAACTGATGATGAAGCACCTGTAATTGCATGTGTAGGCCAGCCTGCCCCAACTACAGATTCTGCTTCAGACAGTCCTGCTCTGGCGATCCCTGATAATGATCCTGCTGGAATTTCAACAACCTTAACGGTAACAGAAGATGTTACGATCACCGATCTTAATGTGGACCTTGATATATCCCATACATGGGTTGGGGACGTTACTGTAACCATAGAATCTCCTGCCGGAACCACGGCAGTTATCATGGACCGTCCGGGAGTTCCTGCTACAGGATTTGGATGTGCCGGAGATGATATCGTAGCTTCTCTGGATGATGAGGCTACAGATCCTGTTGAGGATGAGTGTGGCGGTGGTGTACCAACGATCAGCGGTTCCTTTATTCCTAACAATCCGCTTTCTGTCTTTGACGGCGAAAGCACTATGGGAGACTGGATACTAACGGTAGCCGACAACGCTACTGGTGACTTTGGAACGATCAATACCTGGGGTATTACCTATGAGTATCTTGCTCCCGGAGTTGGCCTTGATGTTTTCCTGGATGCTAACGGTGTTGCAACAATTAATGCAAGTGATTTAATATTAGGTGCTACAGACAATTGTGGTAGTGTAGTTGCAAGTACAGTAGGTGTACCTCCTGTCTTTGAAACACTTTCATCCCCTCTTATAGGCGGTAATGGAAACTTTGGAAACATGTTCGATGTGAACGCTCTTAACGAGGTTACTGTAAACTCTTTCGATGTTCATGGAGACACAGGTGTTACCTTTGATGTTAATGTTTGGGTAAAAGTAGGAACTCATGTAGGTTCTGAAGATGTACCCGGAGACTGGACACTTTTAGATACGGCTGTTGGAGTTGTTTCTAATGGAGATGGAGCACTAACTCCATTGAACCTGGCCCTGGGTTATGTGATCCCGGCCGGCGAAACACACGCCTTCTTTGTATCGCCAATAGGTGGTGGATTTAACTACCATAATGGTAATGCGGTTGGAGATATAGTTGCTTCGGATGCGAACATAGAGTTACTGGAAGGAGCTGCTAAAGCAGATGACTTTACAGGAACCACTTTTGCTCCTCGTGTTTTTGAAGGAAATATTCAATATAGCGTTGGAGTAGGGCCAAGTCCTACCATAGATTTCGATTGTTCAAACTTAGGTGAGAACCTTATAGATATTATGGTGACCGATACAAGTGGAAACTCTTCTATCTGTACGGCTACTGCTAATGTAATTGATAACGTAGATCCGGTGATCACCTGTGTAGGGCCAAGTATTCCTACAGAAACAGGTACGGCTTCAGATAGTCCAGGTATAGCGATCACGGATAATGATCCTACCGGAGTCTCTTCGACCTTAACGGTAACAGATGATGTTCCAATTACAGATCTGAATGTAGATATCGATATCACCCATACCTGGGTAGGAGACCTTATTGTAACAATAGAATCTCCTGCTGGTACCACGGCAGTTATTATGGACCGTCCGGGAGTTCCTGCTACAGGATTTGGATGTGACGGAGATGATATCTTAGCTACTCTGGATGATGAGGCAGCAAGCCCGATCGAGGACGAATGTGGTGGAGGTATACCAACCATCAGCGGTTCCTTTATTCCTAACAATCCGCTTTCTGTCTTTGACGGTGAAAGTACTTTAGGAGATTGGATAATAACTGTGTCCGATAATGCAACAGGAGATACAGGAACCTTAAATGCCTGGGGTATTACTTACGAGTATGACGGTGTTCCTACACTTGCGTATGAGGTCGAACTGGATGAGAATGGTGAAGCCGTTGTAGATCCATTCGACTTGATCCTTGATACTGATGAAGCTTGTGGTATCGCCACAGCTGCAGCAGATATAACCGAATTTGATTGTTCGGACATTGCTGCCGGTATCATTCAGGTTACTGTATTTGTAAGTGACACCAGTGGAAACCTCGATTCCTGTATTGCTGAAGTCGTCGTAGTAGACAGATTAGGACCGGACCTTACTTGTCCTCCTGATCAAACTGTAGATCCTGGAGCAGGTAGCTTGTTCTATACTGTACCGGATTACTTCGCTACAGGTGAAGCTACTGCCGAAGAT
>JANQSO010000007.1 GCA_028284005.1 Flavobacteriaceae bacterium
ACGTGAATTGGTATAAGAGATGATATCTTTTATAGCATTGATGTTCACATAGAACTTCCTGTTGATACGGAAAAAGGTTTGTGGTTCCAGTTCTTCTTCCAGCTGTTCCAGAGTGGTATCCAGCAAATAATCTCTTCCCCCGATAGTATGTGCATAAGTTCCTTTGTTTTCGGAATAAAAACACTCAATTTCATCTACAGGGATCATTTTAATATGTTGGCCTATTTTTGTCGTGAAACGTTTTTTGTATTCGCGCTCTACCGGGTTAACAAGTAGTTTTCTAATATCTTCAAAGTTAAGCTGCAGGTTCTGTGATTGTGGTTTTAACTCGCGATATTTTTTTACTGCTATCTCCAATTCCTCTTCATCTATAGGTTTCAGTAAATAATCGATACTGTTTAGCTTAAAAGCCTGAAGTGCATACTCGTCGAAGGCAGTTGTAAAAATGATGGAACTTTTCACTTCTATGGTATCAAATATTTCGAAAGAGAGCCCGTCACTGAGTTGAATATCCAAAAAAATAAGATCTGGGTGTTCATTGTTTGAGAACCAGTCTATTGCTTCGTTAACACTATGAAGCATCTGGTTTGTTGTGACATCTAACTTTTCCAGCATACGTTGCAACCTTCTGGCGGAAGGTTTTTCATCTTCTATGATGAGTACGTTCATACCATCCTGCTTCATGACCATCTGTTGTTTCGCTTTATCTCTTCCTCTTCTTTTTCCATGTATTCCTTGATCTTGCGTTCTTCCCAGTTCCTAAAGAAACCAAACTTATATTGAAAAACATACAAGCCGTGAAATGCTAAACCAATTCCCCAAAAGAAAGGAGTAATGAACAGGCTCCAACTTGGATCTCTCATGCCAAAAATCCCATTCTGAAATAATCCAATACGGAATAATATCAATAGTGTGTTTATTATCAGATAAACTGTTAAATGTGAGTAAAACCCTTTTATCTCTTTTATTCTCTTCTTGGCACGTTCGTATTTTCTTTTTTCCTGATCTTCCATAATAAATTGTTTTAACTCCAACGGTTCCCCGACGGTTCATCATTATCTTTTTCCATAAACTCTTTGATCTTTCGTTCTTCCCAGTCCTTATCCATATAAGGAAGCCATCTAAAGGTTTTAAATGCCTGAATGACAATTCCTATTCCCCATCCAAAAGCTGCCCATAGAAACCAGGGATAACGCAATTCATTGGTATAGTAATTCAAAGCAGCCAGAAAACCAATAAAAATGACATAGAACATCAAACTAGTGTAAAACTTTTTGATACAAGCTACACGCTCCTTAGCTCGCAGATATTTGCTTTCTTTATTAAAGTCTCTCATTGTTAAATATCTTTAAAATCGTCTTTATCCATTAATTCCTTTAGCTTTCTTTCTTCCCAGTCTTTACCTAAAAAGGGGTTGTAACCGAAAACTTCCATAGCATGTCCAATTACTCCAAATCCCCATCCTGCAATAGGAAAAATAGCCCAGGGAAAACTTGTTGACCTGTAATTTAAATAGATGAATACAGGTACCATGATCAAATAAATGGCAAAATGAATGTAAAAGCTTTTTAGTTCTTCCACCTGTTTTTTTGCTCGTTCGTATTTCTTTTCTGATATATAAGTTTCTTGTGTTTGCATAACTCTTGTTTCTTTTGTGAGCATTGGTATGGCAATGCTGAATTCTTTTTCGTTTTGTTGAATTGTTACCGGCCTATCTGTTAACAAATAGTACCGTTGTCTAATGTTCAATAATCCTACTCCACTACTCTCTTTTACTACTTGTTTAGGTTGTATATTGTTCTTTATTACCAGGTTACCATCTTCTTCAAAAATGGTGATGTGTAACTTCTTTGAAGGAGTAACCTGGTTATGTTTCACTGCGTTTTCCAGCAATAGCTGAAGTGCAAGCGGCACTACTTTGGCTTCGGTATTGGAAATGTTTTCAGAAATGGTAAAAACAATACTGTCTTCAAAGCGCATTTTAATAAGTGACATATACAATTGAGCGAACTTTAGCTCTTCGGCAACTGTCACCAACTCTTTATTTTTCTGTTCCAAAACATACCGGTACACTTTTGAGAGTGTCGTGGTAAATTTTGTAGCGGCATCAGGATTTTCTTCAATTAAGCTTGTAAGCACATTCAGGCTGTTAAACAAAAAGTGTGGGTCCAATTGGTTCTTTAGCGCATCGAATTTCGCAGATGCGGTACCTGCAATGATCTTTTGCTCTTTCACTCTTCGCTCCTGCGTGTACCTGTAATAGTAAAAGGCATAAAAAATAGCTGTTACTACTGCCGAAATTATAAAGGAGATATAGTAATACTGTATCTTTTCTCCAGAAATAAACTCGGATAATGTTTCTCCGTCTATGATCACTTCCCTGAAAAACCGTAGGAAGAATAAGCAGGCTATTGTAATTATAATAGCTCCCAGAATTCCTTTGGAAAGGTTATTGATCTTAAAGAGCTTTCCTTTATAACGTCTTAAAAGATATATTATATAGAGAGCGTTAGCCATATAGAGTACAATCGAATATAGTTGGTTGTACCCAAAATGTATAAGCAGTTCTCTTGCGTCGGTGTATCGTACTCCATTAAGATATTGAATGATCCCAATTACTATGAAGATGAGTATACCAACAAAAAAAGCTTTACCAAGTTCTCTAATGAATAATCTCATTTCTTATTTACATGTTTTTTCTGATAGTGCTTTTGCACGACTTTCTCCATAACTTGGATGAAATTCGCTCTCTGGTTTAAAGGTACTAAAAAGTTCTATCGCTCTTTGTATGTCTTTACAATATGGATCCAGTGGTTGTCCAAAGAATTGTGCAGAACCCATATCCCATTCTGCTTTTCCAAATACCACATGCGGATTATCCGGTGCTAACTGAAGCGCCTGTTGGTATAACTGAGCCACTTTAGGAGAGTATTTCATTCCGTATTGCTGGCCATCGTATGCTACCCACGCCGTATGCCATAGTGCATCCAAAACCAGAATTTCCGCATTATCTTTTGAGATTGCTTTAGCAGCATTAATGTACTCTTTTGCTTTGCCAAGCTGGGCCGTAAGTTTGGTTTCATCTTTTTCTCCAAAACTATAGATTACATTGATCTGGGCAATGTAATACGGAGGTAACCAGTTTTCCGGGTCTGCAGCTGCAATTCGTTCAAATAGATTTGCTGCTTCCCAGTGTTTTTCAGCTTTCCAAAGCTCAAAAGCTTTGCGCATTCCATCTTCATATTTACTTTGGCTAAAACCGGTAAAAGATACAAGCGCAATGATGAATAGTGTTAATTTTTTCATGATTTCTAAATTAGTTATTTGTGATTAATATTGATTAAAGATTGATTTTGAAACTTACTTTTTCGCCTTCTTTCACTTCAAATTTGGCGTCTTCCCACTTGGGAGGTCCAAAATTTGATGGAGCGTTATTTGAAGTTCCGTAGGGTTCTCTCGGGATCATTCCCAAGAACATATTCAACTTACCATTACTGTCTTCATCATGGTAGCATGAAATGGCGTATACTCCATCCGGAACTTCGGTAAAAGTGACGGTAGCAGTTCCTCCTTCAATTTTTGAAGCTATTGTCTTATATTCCTTATCCAGAAAATTGCTTTCCTTATCATAAAGCCCTACTTGTACAGAGCCTTTGTTATTGTCGAAACCTGTCATAGTTACTTCAATGGTGTTTTGTGCATGTAAAAAGACAGATGTAAAAAGTAGTGTTAAATAAGTGAGTACAGTTTGCATGATTGTTTATTTTAAATTACAGAGCAAATATCTTTCAGAAAAGCCTCCAATTAAAAAGTGAATTACCCAATTGTAGATTTTTAAGGGTGAATTGTAGATTTATAAAATAATTGTAACTTAGCTTCATCTCCCCGGCAGACAAATCAGTTTTTATGAAAAAAACTTTTGGGGATTATTTCGTGATTATCATCTCAATTATAGGTAGTTGCGCTTCCACTTTTGGCTTTGGCCTATTTTTTCTTCCAAAATTGAATAACCAGGGATGGGTTGGAGTTCTCTTTCTGGGAACACTATCTTTTTTCTTTTTGGGTTACTGCATCTATCTAATTTCCAAGTATAGAAAGAGAATTAGATATTCGGAAATATTCAAAGATCTGAATATTGGATTCGCTCAATTGCACAAAATTGATAGGCAGGATAGTGTAGAGGCCAAAGAAATAATTTTAAGACTAATAGAATTATGTAATAGCATTTCTGACTCTTTTTCCAGAATTAATGGACATAAGGTCTCAGTCTGTATAAAGTTTTTGATGTTTAAAAACAAAAGACCTTATGCTCAAACACTAGTTAGAGATAAAAGCTCTTCGACCGAAAGGAAATCTGGTAGCAAAGATAAATCCACACATTGGATAAGTGAAAATTCTGATTTTAAATTTATCTATTCCAATTTTGAAGATGATAACATAGATACTTCATATTATTATAAAACAAAGCTTCCAATTAGGGAAGGGTATAATAATACAAGGCTACATAATTGGCCTCCTCAAAAGACCTTTCTAAATAAATATAATAGAATTAAACAATGGCCGTTAAAATATCGTTCAACACTAGTTGTTCCAATTATTCCAATTGAAGCAAATGAACAAGATCAAGAAGCTATAAGGGGTTTTCTGTGCATAGATAGTCCAAAAAATATTGCTTTTAATTCACAATATGATGTTGATATCTTGAAAGGTATCGCTGACGGACTTTATAATAAAATTGATATATTACATAAGCTAACACTTAAAGAAGATGAGCAAAAAAAAGCTATCGAAAGGATCATTAAAGAAAATCGATGACAATTTAAACGTTAAGATTGTAGCAAAATATTCGCAAGGAGAAGTTGTAGGAAATGGTAAAATAACAGTTTCGACAAAAAATTATCACAAAAATTTTCCTGCCGTGTTCTTCTCAAACGAACAGGCCGAAGAGCTTTTAGAAATAGTAGACGAAGTAATCACTGAACAATCAAAATAATTATTTATTTTTTTGATTTTTATAATTTATCCAATTGATTATCTGAACCATCGTCACTAATGGTCCAAAAGAATCCAATAAAAAAGAATTGGTCCGCAGCCGGTCTTAACGCTCTACGGTTAAAATTTCCATTGGCATCCGGTACACTTGCATATTGATATCCGTTTATATTTTTAAAAGCAAATGCATTATTTACTGAAAAGTATAAGATCTTCTGTTGTGAAATTAGATATGCCCAATTAAAGCTGGTACTATTATAGCTTTTGGTTTTTTCCTGAAGAAAACCAGGCTCATTTGGATTTGTATACGTGCGCCCGCTACCATATTGGTGACTAAACCCTATCTGGCTTTTCCAATCTTCGATCCAGAATTTTCCAACTACCGAAAGATTATGTGTATTTGCAAAAGAAGGTGTTGCCGCTACAGGGAAATTTTGATATTTGCGTTCTGTATCCAAAAATGAATAGCTTACCCAATAATCTACATTTTTTATACTTTCATTATCTCTCCAAAAAATATCTATTCCTTGCGCATATCCGTCTCCGTCATTACTAAAGTTGCTGTCAATATTTGCAAATTCCGTATCAAATAGCAACAGGTCATTGTATTCTTTCCGATAGGCTTCAGCTCTAAAAATGCGGTTGTTTGCAGTGTACTGATAGTTTAAAATATAGTGCTGTGTATTTTGTGCTTTTAAATTATTGTCAAACTTTAAAGCATCACTATTAGGTTGCTGAAAGAAATCTCCATACGCAAGTGATAGCTGACTGTTCTTTCCGGTTTTATAAGCTACCGAAATCCTCGGTGAGGCAGTTAGCTCGTTAAATAATTCACTATACTCACCTCGAAGCCCTATTTTTACAGCAAATTTCTTCGAAAAGATCACATCGGTTTCTGCAAAGGCTGCTGTAATATTGTTCTGAAAACCATAGCTTTCAAAAATAGACTCATTGTTAAAGTCTTCATTGAAATCGGTTATAAATTGTTCTGCTCCAAAGCTCAATTTCACACGGTTACTAAAACGCTTACGAAGTTTCAGTTTAAAATGTGCCGAGTTCTCCGTATCCTTGATCTTACTGTCAGTAATCCCAAGATCCGTCTTTGAAACGGTAAAGCTTCCTCCTCCCAACAGCTTCCAGCTGTCTCCCAAAGTGCCACTGTAACTGGCATTGGTATAGAAGTTATTATTCTTCAGTTTAAAATCCAATCCCTCGGGAAGGTCAATATCCTCTTGTGTTAATTCAAAATCGGTTGCATCAAAAGCCGCATACATCTTAAACAATCCATTTTCAAACTTGTGCCTGTAAACTGCTTCTCCCGCATAGGCTTCAAAAGGTTTTTCCCAATCATTTCTATCCGGAAACGCAGCAATATATGGAGCTAAATTGATGTATGTAGCATTTACACTTAAAGAACCTTTATTCCATTTTTGAGTATTTCCCAATGCTCCGCCAACACTCATAATACCTATATCCGTTTTTTCCTGATCAGGCTCATCAATGGTGTTAAGCAGTAAAACCGATGAGAGTGCCTGTCCGTATTCTGCGGAATAACCTCCGGTAGAAAACGTGATTCCGTCAAACAAAAAAGGGCTGTAACGCCCTCGGGTAGGTATATTATTAGTAGAGGGTGTATAAGGGGAAAAAACGCGAATTCCATCAATAAATATCTGTGTTTCTCCCGCATCACCTCCACGAACAAAAAGTCGTCCGTCTTCAGATACAGTTGTTGTTCCGGGAAGGGTTTGTAAGGCCCCTACAAAATCACCTAACGCACTCGCGGTAGTAACCACATCCAGGGGTTTTAGAACCGAAACCTTACTATTGTCACTGGCTTCAAAAGTTCCGGCAGAGATCACTACCGTATCCAGTGAGTTTACGTCCTCTCGCAGTTTTATAGCGAGACCCTGCATTTGGGATACGTCTGCCGCCATTGTAAAGGTTTCAAAAGAAAGAAATGAGACCACAAGGGTCTGTGTCCCTGTTTCGGTGGTTTCAAAAGAGAAATTTCCATCGCCATCTGTAGAAACTCCATCGTAGGTGCCTTCCAAATACACATTGGCTCCAAGAATAGGTGCTCCATTGCTTTCAGTTACTTTTCCCGAAATAATTGTCTGGCCAAAAGCAGTAAAAGGCAGTATGCTTGCCAATATTGACATAAATGTAACTATAGCTAATTGTGTTTTTGGTGTTTTCATAAGTACCGTTGATTTAGTTTTTACGGTGCAAAAGTGTTACGAGATAACTTCTTTTCAGAAAAAATAAAACCGAACTGTAATTTTAAAGGAGTGAATTGTCAAAAAAGCAAAAACAAATAAAATAAGGTATCTTTAATGCAATTATTCAACTTAATAAAAAGATACCTGCGCTTCAATAATATAAAATCAATACAATGACAGACTCTCAAAAAATCGACACGTATATTGAGAAACATCCTCAATGGAAATCACAACTAAAAATACTACGGGACCTCTTTCAACAAACCGAATTAAAAGAAGAAGTAAAATGGGGTGCTCCCGCGTACACCTTAAATGGAAAAT
The DNA here is from genome assembly GCA_028284005.1 of Flavobacteriaceae bacterium. GTDB lineage: Bacteria > Bacteroidota > Bacteroidia > Flavobacteriales > Flavobacteriaceae > JANQOS01. The sequence continues at coordinate 7,533 of JANQSO010000007.1, forward strand.
TGGTTGCAGGGATGGCAGCTTTTAAAAATCATTACGCTATCTGGTTTCACCAGGGAGTATTTTTAAAAGATAGTCATAAAAAGCTGATCAATGCACAAGAAGGTGTCACCAAAGCTTTAAGGCAATGGCGTTTTAAGCAAACAGATAATATTGATCCTAAGATCGTTTTGCAATATATACAGGAAGCTATAGAGAATTGCATTGCCGGAAAAGAGATAAAACCCGTTCGAAAAAAAGAAATAGCCGTTCCTCCATTGCTTAAAACAGCTTTAAGTAATGATACTAAATTCGCAGAGGCTTTTAATAGCCTGACACCCGGAAAACAAAGAGAATATTCAGAATACATTTCTGAAGCGAAAAGAGAAGCTACCAAAGAATCCAGATTAGAAAAAATAATTCCTATGATACTGAGTGGAAGTGGTTTATATGACAAATATAAAAACTGCTAACACTACATGAAATTAGTAAGGGACAGGCGGTTCTTATTTTATGCCCGGCGTGCACTTTGGATATTTATTGCCTGGGGAGCTATTTCTAATTTTATTTTCTTTTACGATTATATTACACTAATAAGTCACAACGCCCTTACTTCGGATTATGATTTTAAATCTTCTTTTACAGCGTATTTAATTGTAAATATCTGTGCCTCGGTGATCGGAGGGCTATTTACCGTTAACCTTATGGAGTATTGGTTGCGGAAATATGCCATCTGGAAAGCGCTACTTTTAATAATAGTCGTATATACTATAGTAGCACTATTTGTAGGCTCAATTGGGAGCTTGTATATTAATAGCCAGGAAATGGAACTACCCATGTTCCATCACGAGGTGATCGAAGAGTTATTATTTTTCTTCGGAAAGGCAATCTTCTTAAAAAATTATATTGTTTGGCTCATTATTGTACTTGCCACCCTTATTGTATTAATGGTAAATGACAAATATGGCCCCGGTGTTTTTCCTGATTACCTTAGAGGAAGATATTTCAGGCCAAAAAAGGAACGCCGCATTTTTATGTTTGCAGATATTAAGAACGCGACAGGAATCGCCGAAACCCTGGGGGAAGAGAAGTATTTTAATTTCCTGAAGGATTTCTTCAAATACATTGCCCCGGCGATTTTGCAAACGCGAGGGGAAATATATCAATACGTAGGCGATGAAATTGTAGTTTCCTGGAAAGTTAAAAAAGGATTGGACAATGGAAATGCTATTCATTGTTTCTATAAAATGAAGGATCTTCTTAAAAAAAGACAGTCCTACTTTTTAAATTCTTATAATGCTTTTCCCCATTTTAAGGTAGGCTATCATTTTGGTTCAGTAATGGTTGGTGAACTGGGACGAATAAAAAGGGAAATTGCATTTTCCGGCGATGTATTGAATACTACTTCCCGCATTCAGGCCAAGTGCAACGAAATGGATGTGGAGATCCTGGCTTCAAAAGAATTTGCAACTGTCGCTTATAAGCTTCCAGATGGGGTCACAATGCAGGATGTTGGAAAAGAAAAATTAAGAGGTAAGATCAATGAAATAGAATTAGTTACCTACAATAGGAATGATATTTGATAGTTTTACAACCGAAAACTTTAATACTATTCTTATGAAAACAGATCGCTACACCAAAACCATCCTTACAATCATTGCAGTTTGCCTTACAATTAACCTCGTTAAAGAATTTAATATCATTCCGTCCGTATATGCTTCAGAAAATAAAAATACTACCGAAGCTTCAACAGAATACAGATTGGTCCCTTTAAATGAAAATAGTACTATGGATGTTCGTATTGTGGACATTAACACCTATGATGAACTTAACGTAAACCTAAAAAGTGTAGATACTTACGATGAGGTAAAAGTTAATATCAAGAGTATAGACACCAGTGATGAACTTGACATCAATATTGATGAGATTGGTGGTAGTTGGGTAACCAATGGAGGACCTTTACGCGTAAAGATCGAATGATCTATTTTCGGTTATTCTTAAAAGGCCGAATAATGAGTCGTGCAGCCCGGTCGTAATTTATATAGTTATAGGTCCAGTTAAAAAAAGTTACTACTCTGTTTCGAAAGCCCACTAAGAACCAAAGATGGACAAACATCCAAAGGAACCACGCAAAAGCGCCGCCAAAACGCCATCTTTTTAAGTCTACAACAGCCTTATTTCTACCAATCGTTGCCATGGTTCCCTTATCGAAATATTTGAAGGGTAGCATCTCTTTTCCCAAAAACATTCGTTTCAGGTTTTTACCCAGGCGTTTTCCCTGCTGTATAGCCGGTTGTGCTACCTGTGGGTGGCCTTTCGGGTAAACTAAGGTTTCCATTAATGCAATATCTCCCAAAGCAAAAATGTTTTCATGGCCTTCAATTCTATTGAAATGGTCCACCTTATACCGATTGATCTTTTCCAACAGGCCTTTTCCTTCAATTCCCTTCACCGGAGATCCGGTAACGCCCGCAGTCCATATAAAGGTTGCCGCTTTAAATTCTTTTTGATCTGAAGTTCTTACCGTTTCACCATCATAATCCGTTACCAATGTATTTAAATGTACTTTAACTCCAAGTTTTTGTAAGGAATGTAATGCTCTTTTTGAGGATTGGCGACTCATGGGTCCTAAAACCCTATCACCTCCTTCGATAAGGTGAACACACATATCTTCTTCTTCAAGGTTAGGATAGTCATTTTCGAGAATACCTTTTCTAAACTCTGCCAAAGCCCCTGCCAATTCAACTCCGGTAGGGCCTGCCCCGGCAATTACAAAGTTTAGTAGCTGCTTTTGTTCATCAGCCTCATCGGCAATATCTGCAGCTTCAATATTTTGCAGGACAAGGCTTCGAATATTCAATGCCTGCGGAACGGTTTTCATAGGCATACTATTGGCTTCAATAGCAGCATTGCCAAAGAAATTGGTTCGTGTTCCGGTAGCAATTACCAAATAATCAAAAGACAGGCTTCCAATTGAGGTTTCAATCTTTTTTTCTTCGGTATTTATGTAATTTACTTCGGCTAGCCGAAAATGAAAATTTTTATTCTTCCTAAATATTTTCCGAAGGGGATACGCAATGGAATCCGGCTCTAGCCCTGCCGTTGAAACTTGATACAATAAAGGCTGAAATGTATGGTAATTATGCTTATCGAAGAGTACAATTTGTACATTTGCTTTTCTAAGTTGCCTGATAAGTGAAATACCTGCAAAACCACCGCCAATAACAACAATACGAGGTAACCGGGTTTCGGGAATGTTCATGAAGTTTTTATTATAATACAAAGGTACTATTTGTACCAGTAATCGGCTATAGTTTCTTTAATTTTTAAGAATTTTGTAACAAAGAAGATCGTCGTAACACTAATGCAGTAACCAACAAAAGACCATTGACCAAAGAACTGGAACATAGTTTTGTAACCCAACTGGAAGAAAATCAAAACATTGTGCACAAAATTTGCAGATTGTACACTAATGATAGCGATTCGCACAATGATTTATTCCAGGAAATTACCATCCAATTATGGCGGGCATTTCCAAAATTTAGAGGGGATTCAAAATTTAGTACCTGGATGTATCGGGTCGCTTTAAATACTGCGATCACCTTATACAGAAAATCCAAGCGTTCCATAAAAACGCAGGATTTTGAAGGTGTAAGTTTCAAAATTACAGCGGAAACTTACGATGATACGGTAGAAGAGCAGTTAAAATTAATGTATAACGCTGTAAAGAATTTAAATGATATCGACAAAGCGTTAGTCTTCTTATACCTGGAAGACAAAAACTATAAAGAGATTTCTCAAACGCTTGGTATTACAGAAGTGAATGCACGTGTAAAGATGAACAGAATTAAAGAAAAATTACGAACAATATTAAATCCGTAATCCCTATGGATGAGCTAGAATTATTAAAAAAACAATGGCAAGAGAGGGAACAGGATCTCCCCAAATTGTCGTATCAGGAAATCTACAGTATGCTGTTAAAAAAATCGTCTTCTATTGTGAAGTGGATCTTTTTTATAAGTATTGCCGAGATCGCCTTATGGACCTTTTTGGCCTTTTTAGTACCTGAATCCAGCAAAGAAATTAATAATGGAATTGGTTTAAAAACAACCTTTTTAATTGTTAATATTATTAACTACATGGTTTTTGCTGTATTTATATTCCTTTTTTATAAAAATTATCGCACTATTAAAGTAACTGATTCTATAAAAGGCCTTATGGGTAATATTTTGAGGACCCGCAGAACAGTTAAATACTTTGTAATATACAATGTAGGAGCCGCTATATTATTACTTATTGGAGTTAATCTTTATTACTACACCAAAAAAGAGAAATTATATGTATTAATGCAGGAAAATTTTGAAGGGTATGCAGCAATACCTCCTGAAAAATTTACTTCCGTCTTTTTCCTAAGTCAAGTTATTGGAGGTGTTATAATGATAGGATTATTGCTTATTTTCTATCGTTTGATCTATGGTATCCTATTGAGAAGGCTGAAAAGAAATTATAAAGAATTAAAGAAGATCGAAGTATGATCTATGATCAGTAGCGCCATTGGCGTTGTTTATTTAATTCTTCTTCGCTTAAGATCTCTTCCTTAGGGATCACTTTTAGAAATGAAGGGTGCTGTTCTATTGCATACTCAAGTTTTTTTACAATATCCTCTACCTTTTCATTTTCGTAATCAATTTCCAATGGTTTTTTAATTTCCATGGATTGCAGGATCCCTCTTTTTTTAATTCGCAATCCTTTCTTGTCAAAAGACCTTCTAAATCCGTCTATGACAATAGGGACAACAATAGGCTTATTTAGTTTGATAATATGCGCCGTTCCTCTTCGTATAGGTTTCCATGGTTTGGTAGTACCTTGCGGAAATGTGATCAACCAACCATCATTCAATGCTTTGGAAATATTACTTACATCACTCATCTTTACCTGCCTGTTCACGTCTTTCCCTTCAGACCGCCATGTCCTGTCAATACTTACAGACCCCGCATAAGCTAAAATTTTTGGCAGTAATCCGGATTGCATGGTTTCTCTTGCGGCAACAAAATATACATTTAGTTTGGGGTTCCAGAGATATCCAATGTTCTTAATATTATCTTCCCGGCCGCTTAAACTGGCGTTGAACACATGGAACATGGCAACTACATCTGCAAAATATGTTTGATGATTTGAAACAAAAAGTACATTGGTGTCCGGCAGTCCTTTTAAAATTTCGCTTCCCTCAATTTCAAGTTTGTTAAAGCCTTTGAACCGGCGATGTGTCAACGCTCCTAAAATTCTAATCAACCAACGTTTTAAAAATAATATATGCCCAAATGGATTCTTTTTAAAAAGCCCCATAAATTGTTTTCTAAGGATAAAAAATAAGTGTTATTCAAAAATAACCGAACTGCAAAGATACTAAAAATACCCCTTTAGAGCAGTTGTTTGAGCAATTCACGTACTTCACTTAACATCATTGCCGTAGCACCCCAAACAACGTGACCGTTAAGCATAAAAGCAGGTACATTAATGTTCGTAGCATAAGAAGTACTCAACTTTTTTGAAATCAATATCTTATCATCCATAAAATGTGTTAGTGGTACTTCGATCAATGCTTCAACTTCATTTTCCTGCGGAATAAATTGCGGAGGTATTGAAGTAATTCCCAAATAGGGTTGTACAAAGAAATTACTTGGCGGAATGTAAATTTCGGTAAGTTCCTTTAAAACAGAAATTGTTTGCGAAGGAACACCCACTTCTTCTTCTGTTTCTCTCAAAGCTGCCTCTTTCAATGAAGTATCACCCGGTTCCAGTTTTCCGCCTGGAAAACCAACCTGGGCAGAATGCACCCCCTTATAGGTCTTGCGAAGTATTAATATTAAGTGGGTTTCAAAATTTTGAGAAGGATAGAACAATGCCATTACTCCCGCTTTTTTTGCCGTTTGTTTTTCTCTAGCTACTTTTTTTAATTCTAATAAACGTTCAATAGGAGCCATTTTTAACTGTGTGGCCTCCCCCGGAAGTTCCAATTTTGTTACTTTTACAATCTGTTTTTCAAAATATTGAAATTGCATTTATGAAGTATTTACTATGGTTAGGGTTTGCTCTTGTGGGGTTATTATTTAGTTGTGAAGATACTAAAAAGGGTTCCGAAGTAAAAACCGAAACCGTTATCGCACAAAAAAAAGATTCTATTGTCGTTAAAAAGACTTCCGAAGTAAAAAAACCTGAAACTCCAGAAAACAGCTACCCAAAGATCACTAATGAGAATGTGGTTTCTTTTCTAACCGAATACGGAGCCAATAACCCCGAAACCAAAGTACAGATCACCACCAATCACGGAGAAATAACTATTGACCTTTATAAGGATACTCCTTTGCACCGTGCTAATTTTGTGTTCCTGGTAAAACAACATTATTTTGACGGCACCTATTTTCACAGAATTGTAAAAGACTTTATTATACAGGGAGGTAATAGTGACGATGTCTCTACTCCCAGAAAACGGAACAAAATAGGAAAAAGCTACCTCCTCCCTGCCGAGATCATTCCCGGCCGAAACCATACCTACGGTACTGTAAGTGGTGCGAAAGAGTATCGTGAAAACCCGGATAAAAAGTCGGCGCCTTTTGAATTCTTCATTTTTTTAGGGCCTCAAACTTCCACCCGCCATCTTAATGGGAACTACACTATTTTCGGAAGGGTGACCAAAGGAATGAACATTGTGGAAAAGATCGCTAATCTTCCGGCAGATGAAGGCGACTGGCCATTACAGAATGTATATATTACAGAGGTTACTCTTCGGTAAGTTCTTTTTTACCATAAATAGAAGGAAGTGACAATTTAAAATACACCGCCAGCAATCTGATCGTGATCACAATAGATCCGGAAATGATGACGATAATATCTTCTGTCAAAGAGGTCTTTAGTAATAAAAAGTAGGCAAATCCTCCCATAATGCAGGCGGTCGCATAGATCTCCTTTCTAAAGATAATAGGGATCTCATTACACAAGATATCCCGGATCACGCCTCCAAAGCAGGCAGACATTGTTCCCAAAGCAACACAAATAAGTGGTGGAAAACCAGCTGCAATGCCTTTCTCTACCCCTACAACAGTATATAACGCAATTCCAATAGTGTCAAAGAGAAATAATGATTTCCGAATATAACCCAACTTCTTTCTGAAAATGATCGCAAATATCGCCGCACCAATGATCACATATACAAAAGTGAGATTTCGCATCCACGTTATATCCGCATCGATCAAAACATCTCTAAGTGTCCCTCCTCCTACTGCAGTCACAAAGGCAATGATGAAAATGCCAAAAAGGTCCATACGTTTTTTTAGTGCCGTAAGCACCCCCGAAATGGAGAACGAAATAGTCCCTAAAATATCTATGATCAAAAAAAGGCTCACATGTTCTGGGTATAGTAGTTATAGTCTTTAATTACTTTATCAATAAAATTGATAGGAGTTTCTTCTATGGTGATATCCATTACCTTGGAAACCCTGTCTGAAAGCTTCAGGATCACATTGTGGTTGCCATTGTATTTTGCTTCTGTAAAAACATTTTTAATGGTCTGCATTTCATGGTCGGTGAATACCGTTACCTGTGGATATTGGGGTTTATAGCCCTCCGGAATATCCATTAAGAGGGTATGTGCAAAACTCATGGTTTTCTTTTCTGTAATAACCGTAGTTGTAGCTGCAATATCACCCAGTCTTTGACCTTTTCCATTAAATAAAATAGTAACCAACCCCAGGGCTCCGCTAGTGAAACCAATATCTATAATACGTAACAACCATCGTATAAAGAAGTTTGAAAAAGCAGGTTTGGAGCCGTCCAATTTTACCACCCGAAGCTTCATAACTGCTTTGCCCGGACTACGCCCGTCCCAAAAGGTTTCCCATAATAAGTGATATAAGAATATTGGAAGGCTGATCGTCATAACTATCATAAAAAGAATATCATCTTCCAGATATTCAAACACACCTATAATAAAAATCAGGATAATAATGTAAATAGCAATAATTATCGAATCTATAAGGTAAGCCAGAATGCGGTCGCCTACTCCTGCCACATTTTGAGCAATGTTTACATTTTGAGCAGTTTCTATTTGAAAATTATCCATTAAATCTGTTACTTTGAGGCTAAACAATTGCTGTACGATGCGCGAAGCTGCCTTTGCGAAACAAAATAAAGATAAATGGTTAAGATTTGAAAATGTTCTACGGAATAATGTTCAAATACATCCCGACGAGCTTAGTGCATTATATGTTGAGATCACAGACCATTTAAGTTATGCCCAGACCTTTTACCCAAAAAGCAATACGTTGCGTTATTTAAATGGTTTGTCTGTACTGGCACACCAGAAGATATACAAGACCAAAAGAGAATCTCGTTCCCGTTTCATAACCTTTTACACCCGGGAGTTTCCTTTGTTCTTTTCTCAATACCATAAGCAATTGTTAATAGCCTTTATCACATTTGTATTATTTTCTGCTATTGGTGCCTATTCGGCTGCGACAGACGGTAATTTTGTCCGCCTTATTTTAGGAGATGGTTATGTGAATATGACACTGGACAATATTGAAAAAGGAGATCCTATGGCAGTTTATAAGGAGATGGGAGAAATGAATATGTTTTTAGGAATTACCATTAATAATATTAGAGTTGCCCTTTTAGCTTTCTCTTTTGGAATGTTTTTAAGTATGGGAACCTTATATATTTTAATGCGAAACGCCATTATGTTAGGTTCCTTTCAATATTTCTTCTATGATCAGGGGTTATTATGGGAATCAGCTCGCACGATCTGGATTCATGGAACCATAGAGATATCGGTAATTATTATTGCAGGATGTGCCGGATTGGTTTTGGGAAACAGTATTTTGTTTCCGGGAACTTACACGCGCCTGCAATCTTTTGTAAAAGGAGCCAAAGATGGTATCAAAATTTTATTGAGTACCATTCCGTTTTTTATCATTGCAGGATTTCTGGAAGGTTTTGTAACCCGTCATACCGAAATGCCGGACTGGTTGGCCATTCTCATTATTAGTGGTTCCCTTTATTTAATACTGTTCTACTACGTTATCTATCCTATAAAACTAAAAAAACGACATGAACGAAAAAATACAGTTTAAGCAACAGCGTGAATTAGGAAGTATTTTAACCGATACCTTCAAGTTCTTAAGGCTCAATGGAAAGCAACTTTTTGGACTCATCTTTAGAATTGCCGGCCCGGCATTGCTGGTCTTGGTATTTGCCTATGTGTATTATATGCAAACAGTTTTTGGAGGTATGGGTGGTTTTGGAGTTACCAATTCCGTAGAAGATTTTACAGGCGGATTCCTATTGGCAATGTTAGTGCTTATGATTTCGGCTATGGTATACTATGCGTTACTGTATGGCACAGTACTGCAGTCCATAAGGTCCTATGTGAAAAATGATGGAAATATCATTAAAGAAGAAGTTACCGCAGGAGTAAGACAAAGCTTTTGGAGCCTCTTAGGCTTAAGTATTTTGGTAGGGTTGATGGTAGGTTTCGGGCTTGTTTTATGTCTTATTCCCGGAATCTATTTAGCAGTTCCCTTAGCACTAACGTATTCCATACATATTTTTGAAAAACGGGATGTAACAGACAGTATTAGCTATAGTTTTAAATTGATCAAAAATGAATGGTGGATCACTTTTGCCACCTTTTTGGTTATTGGAATTCTGTATTATGTTATATTGATGATCTTCCAGGTACCGCAATATATCTACTTCTTTATTAAAGGGTTTGCCATAGCGGAAACCGTTTCGGCAGACCCCGCCGAAATGTTTGACTGGGTATATATGGCATTAAGCTCTATTGGCATCATTGCTCAATATCTTTTACAAGCTATTCTTGTAATTGCCACAGCGCTTATTTATTACAACTTAAACGAAAAGAAAAACTTTACCGGAACCATGGAAACCATAGAATCCATAGGTGACCGGGAAGAGTAAACATATGTACAAAGGGATCTTTTTAATAATCTTTCTTTTCTGTTTTTCTGAAGGAAAAGCACAGGACTCCCTTACCGTTTCCAAAGAACAAATAGTACAATATGATACAGATGGTGAAATAAACCCTTTGAATCTCAACAAGGAAAAAGTTGAAAATTTTAAAAAAGATGATGCTTTTGACTATACAGAAATTGAACCCGATGAAGACAATTGGTGGGAACAATTTAAAAGGTGGTTAAGCGGGTTATGGTATAAATTCTGGGAATGGCTGCTTCCCGACTATGCGAGTAGCCCTTTCTGGCTATTTATTGTAAAAGCAATGCCCTACATCATCATTGCGGGGATCATCATATTCGTTATTTGGCTGTTCTATCGCTTAAATCCAGGAGCAAAGATCCTGAAGTCGCAGGAAACCCCGGATGTCTTCTTTACTGAAGAAGAAAAGATCATTAAAACGCAAGACATCAGAAAACTCATTCAAAAAGCATTAGAGAGTAAAGATTACCGCCTGGCTGTTCGGTATTATTATTTATTGATCCTGAAAAAATTAAGTAACGCGCATATCATCGAATATGAGTTTGACAAGACCAACACCGATTATATTACCGAAATTACTTCAGAAAAAATAAATAGTGAGTTTAGAAAAGTAACAACGCTCTACGACTATATCTGGTACGGGAGTTTTGCTGTTACCGAAACCGATTATAACATAGCCCAAAGTACTTTCAACAGGCTGGAACATCAAATACCAGAGGCAATTGACTAAATTTCAGAAAATAGCGTTATTCGGACTGCTACTCATGGTAGCCGCACTAGTGTATCTGGAAGCGACAAAACCCCAGCCTGTAAATTGGTTTCCAAGTTACAACAGTGAAGATAAAATCCCTTTGGGCACTTATGTGTTACACGACCTCTTGAAAGATAACTTCAAGGAAAATATCTTAGATATATCACAACCTCCTTTCGAAGAATTAAGAGATACACTCCTAAGCGGGACTTACCTTTTTATAAATAATTACCTTGTTTTTGATGAATCTGAGTTTGATCGTTTGTATCGATGGGTGGAAAGAGGCAATACTGTTTTTGTTTCGGCTAACTATCACAGCAAAGCTTTATTGGATACACTCCAACTGAAAATGGAAAATGCGTGGCTTCCTAACAGAATTGGGACAGAGCCTATGCTGAACCTGAAAAATAAAAAATTAGCAGCAAAAGAACCGTATCATATAAAAAGAGATTTTTTAGTACGTTATTTCAGTGAGATCGATACACTTTCACAAACTGTCCTGGGGGTTTCTCAAGCCTATAATGATACACTTCAAATTACAAAGCCTTTGGTCAATTTTATAAAAGCGTCCATAGGTAACGGTGCCTTTTACATACACAACCAACCCGAAATTTTTTCGAATTACTTTCTGCTTTCAGAAGAAAATGTAAACCATACTCAAAATGTATTATCGTATATAAACAATGGAAACGAGATATTCTGGGATAAACATTACAAAGCAGGAAAACGTGTTAATATATCTCCTTTATATATCCTTTTAAATAATAAATACCTTAAATGGGCCTATTATTTTTTGTTAGCGGGCGCTCTCTTGTTTGTTTTGTTTGAAGGAAAGCGAAAACAGCGAAGTATTCCTGTTATAAAACCACTTGCAAATAAAACCTACGAATATACACGTACCATTTCCGGGATGTACCTGGATAAAAGGGACAGCCATGAAATTGCAAAAAAACAGATCGCTTTGTTCTTTGAGTTTATCCGTACCCGTTTACGTATCCCAACAGAGCACATCAACAGTCGTTTTTTTACTGCCGTAGCTGCAAGAAGCGGGAATACTCTGGAAGACACTAAAAAACTGTTTACTTTTATAGAAAAAGTACAACATCAACATACTACCAGCCAAGAAGAATTATTAAAACTCAATAGAGAAATTACAATATATAAAAAGAAACTCGATGGAAAATCCTGAAGCACAAAACGAAGAATTACATTTTAATAGCCGCATTCCATTAGACGAATTAAAGAATGCAGTCGATGCGATCAAGGTGCAATTAGGTAAAATAATTATTGGCCAAAATGAATTTATAGAGCTATTGATTGTAAGTCTTTTAGCAAAAGGGCACGTGCTAATTGAAGGTGTTCCCGGTATTGCAAAGACCATAACCGCTAAATTATTTGCCAAAACCTTGAAAACAGATTTTAACCGCATTCAATTTACACCGGACCTTATGCCGAGTGATGTGTTGGGTACTTCTGTATTGAATATGAAGACTTCAGAATTCGAATTCAAAAAAGGCCCTATTTTCTCTAATATCGTATTGATAGATGAGATCAACCGGGCGCCGGCAAAAACTCAGGCAGCTCTATTTGAAGTGATGGAAGAACGCCAGATCACTATGGATGGCCACAAATACATCATGGAATACCCGTTCATGGTACTCGCCACACAAAACCCTATTGAGCAGGAAGGAACCTATGCCCTCCCCGAAGCTCAACTGGACCGTTTCCTTTTTAAAATAAAAGTGGGATATCCCACCCTGGAAAATGAAGTGACCATCTTGAAGACACACCACGACCGTAAGTCGGACATTCCTCAAGATCAAATAGAAGGGGTGTTGACACCTGATGCTTTAAAAAAGTTTCGGTCACAGGTACAAGATATTCTAATTGAGGATAAGATATTTAATTACATAGCTCAAATCGTAGATAAAACCAGAAATCACCAGCACTTGTACCTGGGAGGTTCGCCACGTGCATCCTTATCCATTATGAATGCTTCAAAAGCATTTGCCGCCATAAACGGCCGTGACTTTGTAACCCCGGACGATGTAAAACGATCTTTAGCTCCTGTATTGCGCCACCGCATTATTTTATCCCCGGAACGTGAAATGGAAGGGATGACCCCGGAAACCGTTATAGATATTATTGCTCAATCCATAGAAATTCCCCGGTAAGTGATCAAATTCATCAAATCTTTATACTTCACACCGCGCTTTTTCTATGTGTTGGCTTCCTTTTCGGTACTATTCTTAGTGTCGTACTGGTTTACTGCCTTATACGGAATTATATGGGTTTTGATTTTGGGGCTTGTCATTTTTATGCTTTTTGAATTAAGTATGCTCTACAGCTCCAATGGTCTAAAAGGAGAGCGTATTTTACCCGAAAAGTTTTCTAATAGTGATGAAAATGAAGTATGGATACAACTTACCAATACCTATCCCTTTAAAACAGAAATAGCGATCATAGATGAGCTACCTGTACAATTTCAGAAAAGAGATTTCTTCAGAAGAATTAGTATTCCCGGAAAAAACCGAAACACGCTTCAATACACCGTACGCCCTGTGGAACGTGGCGAATATATATTCGGAAACCTTAATTGTTATGCTTCAACGCTTATAGGTTTGGTACGAAGGCGCTATACTTTTAACAATGAGCAAATGGTGAAAGTATATCCATCGTTCATTCAGATGAAAAAATATGACTTTCTCGCCATTGACAATCGGTTGTCGTATATAGGCTTGAAAAAGATACGCCGTATAGGGCATACAATGGAGTTCGAACAAATTAAAGAATATGTTGTGGGAGACGATGTTCGAACCATTAACTGGAAATCTACCGCAAAGCATGCACAGTTAATGGTAAATCAATACCAGGATGAGAAAATGCAACCTGTATTTTCCATTATTGATACGAGCCGTGTAATGAAAATGCCCTTTAACGGTTTGAAACTGGTAGATTTTGCCATTAACAGTTCATTGGCCTTTTCTAATATTGCTTTAAAGAAAGGTGATAAAGTAGGCCTTGTTGATTTTTCGAATAAAATAGGAAGCTTTCTTCCTCCCCAATCCAAAAAAACGTACCTCAATACTGTTCTCGATACATTATACAATGTAGACACAAAGTTTTTGGACTCGGATTTTGGGGCATTACAATCTTTGGTAAAAAGGAGAATTACTCATAGAAGTTTGTTGTTACTCTACACTAATTTCGAACATATTTCCTCTCTGCACCGCCAAATGCCATATTTGCAAGCCATAGCAAAAAAACACGTTTTAGTGGTAATCTTTTTTGAAAATACCGAACTAAAAAGTTTAAGTGAAGCTGAAGCTACCAACATTCCTGAGATCTTCGACAAAACCATTGCCCAGCAGTTTGAGTTTGATAAAAAAGTGATGGTACGTGAACTTCAGCAGCGAGGGATACAAACCGTACTTACCGCCCCTGAAGACCTTACAGTAAATACTATCAACAAATACCTGGAAATAAAGGCAAAGGGACTTTTATAACTAAAAACTTCTTTTTACAAAAAAACAATAGATTTTATCGATGATAAATTGTATTTTTGTAGTAAACTCTACAAGATGACAATTACACAGTTAAAATATGTAATGGCAGTGGCAGAGCACCAGAACTTCACAAAAGCTGCCAAAAGAACTTTTGTTACCCAGCCTACCTTGAGCATGCAAATACAAAAGCTGGAAGAAGAGCTTGATATACAGATCTTCGATAGAAGCAAAAAGCCGATTGAACTTACATCCGTAGGTAAAAAGATTGTGAGCCAGGCGAGAAATATTGTCAATGAAGCAGAACGTATGCAAGATGTGGTCGATCAGGAGAAAGGATTTGTGGGTGGTGAATTTAAGCTGGGGATCATTCCAACAATCATGCCTACGCTCCTACCCATGTTCTTAAAGGCATTCACCAATAAATACCCCAAGATTCAATTAAAGATCGAAGAATTGACCACAGACGAGATTATTAAAAAAATAAACGACGGGCATTTGGATGCTGCTATCGCTGCCACCCCACTTAGTCATGATAAGATCAAGGAGCGTGTTTTATATTACGAGCCGTTTGTAGGCTATATTCCGGAAAGCCATCGTCTTTTTTCGAAGAAGAAAATAGACAGCAAGGATCTGGACCTGGACGATATCCTTTTACTGGAAGACGGCCATTGTTTTAGAGACGGAGTTATTAATCTCTGTAAAGCTTCCAAGCAAAATGGCGGGGAAGCTTTTCAGCTGGAAAGCGGAAGTTTCGAAACATTAATTAAATTGTCCAATGAGGGCCTGGGAATGACTTTACTGCCCTTTTTACATACGTTGGACATCTCTGAAGAGCAAAGCAAGTTTTTGCATTATTTCAATGAACCTTCTCCTGCCCGGGAAGTAAGTATTATTTATAGTAAAAGTGAATTGAAAATGCAGATCATTAATGCTTTGTACAATGTAATTTCCGGAGTAATACGAGGAGCTATAGCCTTTCAGGATGTAAAGATCATAAGCCCTACCAAATAATAAGGTGTCAAAATTAAAAAACCCGCGAAAGCGGGTTTTTTGTTATGGATTTAAATAAATTAAACATTGATTTAATTGGGGGTTCTGCTTAATAAGAGCATCGATCCAGATTTTAAGTTCCTCTATTTCATAGGGGAGTAATCGTTTCATTGCCTTTTTCAACTCTTTACAGAACAAATTTACATCAAAGCTAACCTTTGCAAGCACAGCTTTGGTGTAATCAAACATTGCTCTAGCCATAGTTCAACTGAATTAAATGTTAGTTAGGTAATTTTAAACAATAGGCAGAAGATTTTTAGATTAAGTTGTCTAAATATAACAAAAAAAACGATTGAAAATTTCTTTGTTAATAAAAATATTGTGTTAAAATCTGTTATCTCCGTCCAGTAAATCTCCCAAACCGCCTAAAATACTGCCTTCTCCTTTATCTTTTCCTCCTCCTTTAGGCGCAGAAGCCCAAACGCGTTTTGCCAGTCTGCTAAAGGGTAATGATTGAATATATACAGTTCCCGGCCCTGTAAGTGTGGCAAAGAACAATCCTTCACCTCCAAATAGGGTATTTTTGATCCCTCCTACAAATTCTATATCATAATTCACGGTATGGTCAAAACCAATAATACAGCCTGTATCTACTTTCAGCTTTTCACCGGGAGCCAGTTCTTTAACCGCTGTAGTTCCTCCGGCATGTACAAATGCCATTCCGTAACCTTCCAGTTTCTGCATTATAAATCCTTCTCCTCCAAATAAACCACGGCCCAATTTACGTGAGAATTCAATTCCAATAGAAACTCCTTTTGCTGCACAAAGGAATGCATCCTTCTGGCAGATAAACTTCCCATTGAACTTTTCAAGGTCAATAGCAATTATCTTTCCGGGATAGGGAGAAGCAAAACTTACTCTTCTTTTTCCGGGCACAGTATTGTAAAAGGCTGTCATAAATAAACTTTCACCCGTCAGTAACCGCTTTCCCGCACCAAAGATCTTACCCATTACTCCGGTATCCTTTGCAGAACCGTCCCCAAAAATGGTTTCCATTTTAATGCCATCATCCATCATCATAAAACTGCCTGCTTCGGCAACAACACCTTCATTGGGGTCCAATTCTACTTCTACATATTGCATTTCTTCTCCGTAGATCGTATAGTCTATTTCGTGTGCTTTCATCTAAAAAATTTTAAGTTCAATTATGAGTTAACCTATTGTAGCTTTCGTTACAATGTATTTTAAATATTTTACTATTTCTACGAAGAAGTACTCTTTTTCAATTTAACGGTCCATTCAAATTCAAATCTGGAAACAATATCGCCGGTAGCATCTTTCCCTTCGGCTTTCATCCAACAGGTATATCCTCCACCCGTAGCAATTGTCTTGTCAATAGCATCTTTAATGAGTTCTCCATCATTACATGTAAATATGATCCTTCCTTTCGCTTTCTTTAAAAAAGTTCCTTTATTGTTAGCAACCAGCATGGAAACATTCTGGTCACATTCTCTAATATAAGACATCACCATGGCTCCGGTACTTAATTCTGCAGCCATCCCCTGTACTGCCCAAAATATGGACCTAAAAGGATTTTGATTGATCCAACGATGCTTCACAGTAGTGACACAACTCTTTTCGCCAATAGACCTCAACCGAACGCCACAAAAAAATGCGGAAGGCAACTTAAAAAAGAGAAAAGTATTGATCTGTCTTGGTTTTAAAGGCATTCTAAAGATTTTGAGCTAAGATATTACAATTATAGTATATATTATAAATGTTAAAATATTGTTAATTTTTAGTACTATGCGTAACATAATACCTTCTTTTAGACATATATTTGCATAAGAAATTAATAAACAATGGACACTACCGTATCAGAAAACCAAAAAAACTTAGGTGCTTTCATTCACCTTTCAACATTTTTAAAATATTTCTTTCCTTTTGCAAACTTTTTTGCTCCACTACTTTTGTGGACCCTTAATAAGGAAAAGAAATTTATTGATGATCATGGTAAGCAAGCGATCAATTTTCAATTGAGCATATTATTGTATACGCTAATTGTAGGCCTGATCTGTTTGCCCTTTTTTATCATTTTCGCTGCGGATTTTGTATCTCTTGTAGATGCTATTGAACATACCGCTCATAACATTAGATATTCTGAAATTAAGAACCTTAGTGGATATGTAGTATTGTTTTGCCTTGCTGCACTATTACTATTCGGAATATTTGTATTAGAACTATACGCTGTTGTATCGGCAACCGTAAGGGCGGCAAAAGGAGAATTATATAAGTATCCTTTAAGCATCCCTTTCATAAAAACAACCATTCAAAATCAATCAGAAGATGAGCACACTAGTTAGTATCTTATTAGCGGTAGTCATGAACACACTATCCGGAGGAAATATCGAGAAAAAATCCAAAGATATTTCAAAAATAGAGATCCACCACTGTAAGGAGGATAGTTTACAAACTTTTGACTCTTATTACATCATCAAAAACGAACAGTTATTTCACAAAAAGTAAAAAGAACCAAATGAAAATCGAAAACACAAAAGCGCAAATGCGAAAAGGGGTTCTGGAATATTGTATCCTTTCCATTCTAAAGGATGGTGAAGCATATACAAGTGATATTCTGGACACCTTAAAAGACGCAAAAATGCTTGTAGTGGAAGGAACGATCTATCCTTTGTTGACCAGGCTTAAAAATGCAGGGTTACTAACCTACCGTTGGGAAGAATCTACCAGTGGGCCACCACGTAAGTATTATGACCTTACCGAAACCGGTAAAATATTTTTAAAAGAATTAAACACCACCTGGAGCGAACTGCAACGGGCCGTTAATAAAGTAACTAGCGAAAAAACTAAAAAATGAACAAGACAGTAAATATAAATTTAGCAGGGACATTTTTCCACATAGATGAAAATGCTTTTGGAAAATTACAACGCTATTTTGAAGCGATAAAAAAATCACTATCTGACCCTCAGGGAAGTGACGAGATATTGCGGGATATTGAAGCTCGCGTTGCTGAACTTTTCACTGAAAAAATTGAAAGCAGTTCACATGTGGTAACGCTAAAGGAAGTAGATGAGGTCATTGCTGTTATGGGGCAACCTGAGGATTATATGGTAGATGAAGAGATCTTTGAAGATGCTCCTTTAAGGCCAAAAGCCCGAAGATCATCTTACAAACAACTTTTTAGAGATATAGACAATAAATTCATTGCCGGTGTATCCTCAGGGTTAGGACATTATTTGGGTATCGACGCTATATGGGTTCGTTTGCTTTGGATCCTTCTTACGGTATTTTCAAGCGGTATCTTTATTGTATTCTATATCATTTTTTGGATTTTGGTCCCGGCAGCCGAAAGCACATCGGACAAGCTAAAGATGTCCGGTGAAGCTGTCAATATATCGAATATCGAAAAAAAACTAAAAGAACAACTTGAGAACGCTGCAGAGAAGGTTAAAAACGTTGACTATGACAAATACGGGAAAAAGGTAAAGAAAGGAACTTCGGGCTTTTTTGACACGATTGGTAGCATTATTCTTACCATCCTCAAAATATTTGTGAAATTCTTCGGAATCATCCTGATCATTGTATCTCTTTCAACTCTAATAGGGCTGGTAGTAGGGCTATTTACTTTTGGCTCTATAGACCTTTGGGGTACGGGAGAAGTAATGGACTACATCTCACTAGTAGATACAAGTAACGCCCCGCTTTGGCTTATTTCGTTACTAACATTATTTGCAGTAGGTATTCCGTTCTTTGTCCTTTTTATCTTAGGCTTGAAATTGTTGATAGATAATCTAAAATCCATAGGCACTCCCGCCAAGATCACTTTATTGATCTTATGGTTCTTATCCATTGTAGGGCTTGGGATCCTGGGACTACGACAAGCTACGGAACAGGCTTATAATGGTGAAGAAGTTCAAGAGACTGCCCTTCCCGTAAGAGTTGGAGATACTTTACGTATCGCCATGGTCGCTAATGATCAATATGAATATAATGTTAGGAGAAATAGTGGCGTAGAGATCAAATATGATGAAAATGATGAAAAGATCATTTACTCGAATGATATTCGTTTAATTGTACGATCCACACGGGATTCTGTCGGGAAAATAGTTGTTGAAAAAACTGCAGAGGGAAAAAGTCTTCTCGAAGCAAAAAAACGTGCGGAAGCTATCAATTATAATTTTTCAATAGATGGAAACAGCCTGTTGCTTGATGGATATTTCTTAACGGAAATGGAAAATAAGTATAGAAATCAAGAAGTAGAAATCGTAGTATATCTTCCTGTAGGAAGTATTCTATATGCTGAAGAAAACACCTATTCGTTCCACAGAAGCTATTCACATTATAGGGACATACTGGATAATGGGAACGAGTCTCATTACCTCAGAATTCTTGAAAACAAAACCGAATGCCTGGATTGCCCATACGATGAAAGTGAATCATGGGAATCAAACTCCAATAGCGAAAGTGACAATTGGGAAGAGGATCTGGAAAATGAATTCACAGATGAAATAGAAATAGATGATAATGTTATTCTAATAGATGAAGATGGTAATAAAATTGTCAATGATGCTGAAAGTGAAGATACTTTAAAAACAAAAAATAATTTATAAAAACTATTAAAATGAAACCAATCAAAATTTTAATTGCATTAGTCGTAGCTACTACAATCACATCGTGTCATTTTGATATTAACTTAGGCCAAATAGATGGAAACGGGAATGTAGTAACAGAAGAAAGGTATGTATCATCCGGCTTCGACCAGGTAAAAGGAAGTGCGGGTATTGATGTATTTCTAACACAGGGGACAGAAGAGAAGATCGTTGTGGAAGCAGATGAAAATCTGGTAGACATTATTGAAACCGAAATAGTCAATGGCAGACTAACCATTGGTACTTCAAACAACAAAAGCATAGGAAGATGCAAATCCAGAAAAGTACATGTTACCTATGTTAGCTTAAATAGCATTGCTGCAAGTAGTGGTGCAGATGTTATTGCAAACTCTGTGGTAAAAAATGAAACAATTACACTGGATGCCAGTAGTGGTGCCGATCTGGAAGTAGAAGTTTTAGCCAAAGAAGTGTATGCAGAAACAAGTAGCGGTGCTGATATTAGGGTGACCGGAAAAGCATCAAAATTAGTTGCGGATGCTTCCAGCGGAAGTGACCTTGACGCAAAGAACCTTAAAGTACTAAAATGTAATGCCGAAGCTTCCAGCGGTGCCGATGTTACCGTAAATGTAAAAGAGAACCTTAAAGCCAGCGCATCAAGCGGTGGTGACATAAACTATTACGGGGATCCTGCTGCGGTTACCAATAACGGAAGCCGATCAGGAAGTGTACGCAAAATGTAATCATCATTTATTTGCATAGCCAACCCTTTAAACTCCAAAGTTTTTCCATGGCTTTGGAGTTTTTTATACTAACCAATCATTAAAGATCATGAAAAAGATAACACTATTGCTCCTATTCTTTTCTTGTGCATTATTCGCACAAGTAACAGAAGATTCAGAATTATATAAAACCCTTAAAGCAAAGGACAGCTTGCTTTTTAAAGTGAGCTTCAACACCTGTGATCTGTCACCGCTTGAAACATTACTGGCAGATGATCTCGAGTTCTATCATGATAAATCTGGTATAACAAACTCTAAAAAACAATTTATAGACATTATGAAGAATGGCTTATGCAAGTCTGATGAATTTGTTTCCAGAAGAGTATTGATAGAAGAAAGCCTGAAAGTATTTCCGCTTTACAATAACGGAAAGCTATACGGAGCTATTCAAAAGGGGGTACATCAATTTTTTGAGAAGCCTAAAGGAAGGCCTGAAAACAAGGGAAGTATTGCAAAATTTACACATTTATGGCTTTTAATAGACGGAAAATGGAAAATTTCCAGAGTACTTAGTTACGATCATAAATTACCAGATCAGTAAGCATATATATTTATTATTATTGATCATTTAAAATTTAGGTATAAATCTGTATAAGTAAAAAATATAGTTTCTTTTAGTGCGTTACTAATAGACAAAAAACTCCTCAATGAAAAATGCCTTGATAGCACTCGTTGTGCTATTTTTAATTGCCTGTAACTCTTTCGATACGAATACTAATTCAACTCGTCCTAATGCAAATATTGTAACTGACTTACCAAAAGGATCCTGGAAGATCTCTTATTTCTTTAAAGACAGATTAGACAGAACCAATGCCTATTCAGGCTTTACTTTCAAATTTGAGACTAACGGAACAGTAACTGTTACAAGTGATGGTTTTAATGAATCCGGAACCTGGGCCTATAAAGATTTGCAAAGTGGCCTTATAGTGCATGATAGTACCGAAAGTAACGAGAAGCTTATATTGTCATTCCCTGATGAGAACATTTTCGGAGAACTTTCGGATAACTGGCAAATTACAATGGCAAGCACCATTAAAACTGAGCTTTTTGGGCAAAGCAGTGGAAATGACCACATGCAATTTCTAACTTTCAGTAAGATATAAAAAAGGCCTGAAGCTATAAAACTTCAGACCTTTATATTGGAAGTATAGTTCTTTATTAAGCTGTTATTTCAGACTCAACTGTGACCAAATATCTTTCAGCATCTAAGGCAGCCATACACCCGGTACCAGCTGCTGTAACTGCCTGGCGATATTCTTTATCCTGAACATCTCCGCTAGCAAAAACTCCCGGTTTGTCGGTCTTTGTACTCTTGCCCTCGGTAATTAAATACCCGGTATCATCCATTGCCAATTGTCCCTTGAAAATATCTGTATTGGGTTTGTGGCCAATAGCTATAAACAATCCGGTAATGGCAATTTCTTCTTTTTCTCCTGTAATATTATTCTTCATTCTAAGCCCTTCAACCACCATATCACCTAAAACTTCATCGATCTCTGTATTGTATCGAAGGTCAATGTTTTCGGTAGATGTAACCCTGTGCTGCATTGCTTTTGATGCTTTCATATGGTCCTTTCGTACCAGCATGGTTACTTTATTGCAAATATTGGCAAGGTAAGTGGCTTCTTCGGCTGCAGTATCTCCACCACCAACTATAGCAACGTCTTGTCCTTTATAGAAAAAACCATCACATACAGCGCAAGCAGATACTCCGCCACCACGTAAGCGTTGCTCACTTGGTAATCCTAAATATTTTGCGGTAGCGCCGGTAGAAATAATAACCGTTTCGGCTTCAATTTGAGTAGTGTTATCTACAGTAATTTTATGAATCCCTCCTATTTCATCGCTAAAATCCACTGCTGTCACCATCCCAATACGTACTTCCGTACCAAAGCGTTCGGCTTGTTGTTGCAATTGGACCATCATTGTAGGGCCGTCAACTCCTTCGGGATATCCAGGGAAATTATCTACTTCTGTTGTTGTTGTTAATTGTCCGCCAGGCTCCATTCCTGTATACAATACAGGTTTTAGATCTGCTCTCGCAGCATAAATCGCTGCTGTATACCCAGCAGGCCCCGAACCAATAATTAAGCATTTTATTCTTTCAATAGTATCAGACATAATAATTTTTCTTCAAAATATTTTCAGAATGTAAAAGTAGTAACTTTAGTAAGAAACTTACACTAAAAGTTATTAAGAATATTTATTTGTTTATTAAGATTTGCGATTGTACTTTTTTGGAAAAAAGCGGCCCGTAGTTTCTTTGTAGTTTTTGTAGTCTGAAAAATTCTTCATTAAGAACTTTTCTTCATAATTGGTTTTAAAATACAATGCAACTACTAATACAATTGAAATTAAAAGTTTTACAATAGATAATGTGTAAAAAGAATACGAAAACATTGCTATAATAATCCCCAGGTAAATAGGATGGCGTACATATCCGTATATACCATTGGAAATTAAGCCGGCTTTCTTTTTTGGATTAGAAAAAGGGGCAATATTCTCATTAAGGTTTAAAATACCTAAAAGAATTATAAGAAACCCAAATACTACCAGGCCCAATAGTGTATAACGAACCCATTGAGAAAGCATGAGGTCAATTTTATCTTCCCAGGTTATAAAGAACATTGTAAAAAGCAGAAATTGTATAAGTACGTATAGAATGTCTTTCTTCAAGGCAAGTGGGTATAAGTATTCTGTAAAAAATTCTGGGGAGACCCCAAATTTAACTTAAATTATACTTATACAAAAATATTTACAGTTTTAACAATAGGAATGTCTGTGAAAACTCTATTTCCAAAAACAAAACTTAAGGATTTAGGTCCATTACTAAGATCAGAATTAAAAGTGACTAAACTACTTTAGGTAACGGGATTAGGCCATAACGCAAAACCCGGAAAAAAAACAAATATATTCTCAATTTTAAAAGGTTTGTGAACAATACTCATAACCCATTACTCATATTTACTAACTTTAGAGCAGCAGTAAAAAACCTATAACATTTTGTAGCAGATCATGAGCGAAATGTTGTAAAAATTAAATGGACCTTAAAAAAGACCATTTTATACAATCCAATATTTTTTCTACCTTATATGTTTGGGAAATCATAAAAATGAATGCCGACCAACACTCATCATACTTATAATGAAATATATCCATCTAAGGAACTTGATGATTTCGTATCTCTATACTTTGAAGCCTGTAATCTTTCTGACATACCAGAAAAAATAACCATTTGTCCGGATGGTTATTTTAAACTGATCATACAAATACTTGATGGTAAAATCATTTCTTATTTTTTAACGGGACTATGGATAAATGAAGTAGAAATCGTAATTCCTCCAAAGGTGACTACTTATGGTATTAAATTTAAAATTATTGCTCCTGAATACATTTTAAAAAGAGAGATAAAGTCAGTTTTAAATTCCGTTGAACAGTTAAACTCTAGTTATTTTGGTATCAAAGATTTGAAGCTCACTTCATTTAATGATATAGTAACACAGTTAGAAAAAATTCTATATGAGAAATTACCTTCCAAAAACCAGATTTTAGGTAACAGATTAAGACTCAGTCAATTTCTTTATGGTAATTATGAAGATATTCAAGCCAATGAAGTGGCTAGGCAGATTTATTGGTCCCATAGGCAAATCAATAGATATTTAAACAAATACACTGGGATAACATTAAAAAAATATCTTAATATCCAAAAATGCTACAGGTCATATCTTCATATAAGGGAAGGGGAATTTTTTCCTGAGAAAGGCTTTTTTGACCAGGCGCATTTCATTCGTGAAGTAAAAAAGCATACCGGTCACACTCCCAAAATTTTGTTCCAAAAACAGAATGACCAATTTATACAATTAAGGAACATTAAGAAGCTATAGGTTTGAAAAAACTTATTATGCGAGTCTTAAAGCAGGAAATATACTTTCCAATAATTGTCGGTATTCATTTTATTTTTTGGGCCATAGACCTCTATTTCTATGAAGGTTCTTTTAAAGAGGTATCTTCTGATACAGTTCTATTTGGAGAACTTACCAATGTATCTTGGAGAAATCCACATCGAATTTTAGGTGAGGTTTTCTCTTCTTGGGTAGTCACTGTCTTTGCATTTAATTTTTTAATGGCAACCAGAGCAAGATGGGTAGAAACCCTTTTTGGTGGACTGGACAAGATGTACCTTATTCATCGAAGGTCAGGAGTGATTGCCGTTTTTCTTTTAATAGCACATTTTATAGTTGTTCCCAGAGATCTGATCGAATTCAATCCGGGAAAGCCTCTTGGTTTTTATGCTTTCATACTAATCATTATTGGAGTAATTCTATCTGCCACTCCTCTCTTTAAAAGAAAAATACCTTATCACAAATGGGTCAACTTTCACAAGTTAATGGGTGTATTTTACGTCTTAGGAGTTATTCACGGAATTCTTGTTGACAGCCTTATTAAAGAACTCCCCATAACTCGAGTCTATGTTTTTGGGATGGCCTTTGTTGGTATCCTGGCGTGGTTTTACAAAGCGTTCCTATTTGGAGTATTCAATAGGAAACTGAATTATACAGTAAAATCAATTAAAAACCTTGGTAATAACATCACTGAACTTACATTAGAAGCTGATGCCAAAACATTAGATTTTAGGGCTGGGCAATTCGCATTTTTCACTTTTCCTTCAATAAGCAAAAAAGAGCAACATCCCTTTACCATAAGTAGTCATCCACATGATGACTGTCTAAAAATAACCATAAAAGGATTAGGGGATTATACAAATAGCTTGTCAAAAAAAATAGCTACCAATGATAAAGTTAAAGTTGAAGGTCCGTATGGTAAATTTTCCAGTGCACTCTCTAAAGAAAAAGAGCAAGTATGGATTGCCGGCGGTATAGGAATCACTCCTTTTCTATCCTTAATAAAAGATTATTATACCAACAAGGTTATACTGTATTGGTGTGTCAACAATGAAGATGAGGCCACACACAAAGAAGAACTTGAATCAATGGCAAATACCAATCCTCTTTTTCAATTCGTATTGTGGGACTCAAAAAATAGAGGTCATCTCTCTGTAGACGATCTAAGCTTGAGAGACCCAGAAAAAAAGGCTTACCTGATTTGCGGCCCAGAAGCTTTGAAGAAAAACATTATTAAAAGTTTAAAACAAGAAGGTGTAAAACAAAAGAACATTTATGATGAAGAGTTTGCATTTAGATAAAAGCTAAAGAGTTTCCAATTTTTTTAAATAGAATTTCAAATAATAAAATAATAAGAACAATGAAAAACATTAAATATTTATTGATAGCCTTTATCATATTTGGCTGTAAACAATCTGAAAAAAAAGAACAAGTCCAATTAGATGAGAGCGAGGGTGTTGAGAACACAATCGAAAAAAGTAAGGTTCCAGTAATAACACAAAACTATGCTGTGGTTTTTAAATGGGCTACTAAAGATGAGAAACTTGTAGAGGCCAATGCTTTGCAACAAGCTGACCAGTTATTAGCCCTTTGGAAAAATAATAAAGTAGAAAATGTATACTATGATAGTAGTGCCAAGGTGGACAAGTTCTCTTATTTCCCCAACATCACTTTTGTCATAAAAGCAGAAAATTTAGAGGCAGCTGAAGTTATTTTGAACAATTTAATCGTCGTAAAAAAAGGAATTGCCACATATACAACCTATCCAGTTGGTAATTTATGGCTTAAACGTAACACAGATAAGATAAACAAAAAAGGAATTACAAAATCCTTTGTTTCTGTATGGACAACCAAGTCTGATCCAAATGATGAAATTACTAAAGCTCAAAATGATGCAGTATTGGCTTTATGGAAAAATGGTACTGTAGAGAATGCCTATTTTGATATTGAAGGAATACAAAAAGCTAATAATAAAACTGATTTTGTCCTTTTCATTAATGTCGATACAGAAGAAGAAGCCCAATCAATATTGAAAGAATTACCGTTTGTGAAAAATGATATTGCTTCTTATCAATTACATCAAGTAGGTGTTCTCTGGATGGGAATACATGAGTAATAAAAATTGAGTTAAAATATAAATAACCTGAAGGTATGAAGTTACGCAAACTTTTAGATTTTATTCAGGAAATAGGAACCATTATGTATGTCGGTGGTATCCTATCCCATATTGTTATTGGTTTACTATTCAAGGATGCAAGTGCCCATGCAATTTATGATGTATATGTTTACAAAGAGCAAAGTGCTTATATTTTAATTCTACCCGGCTTAGGATTAAAAGTTATTTCTGATGCAATATTATTTTTCACTTATGATGTTAAACCCAATTGGTTAAAACTAAAATTTGTGGCAGTGGCCTTCTTGACTGTTAATGCTTTTGTCTTTTTAGTACCTATGATGCCAGAATTAGTTGTGTTGGCAAAAAATTCTATTCCAAATGGAAGGGTTAGCCAGGAATTTATTGAGAAAGAAAATACGGAACAATTTATCGGGCAATTAAACATATTACCGCTATTGGCAGAACTTATATTAGGTTCTTTCAAACCAAAAATTGGTAAAAAGGAAAAATCTTTGGTTTTGATATGAAAGCATGTGAGTATATTTGACATCAAAAAAATGCATAGAACCAAAAATTAAGTGTCGGGATGACAGGATGTACAGAATCCTAATAAATCCTCATTGCAAATAAAGCTTTGCTTTATTCAAAACAAAAAGCCTTAGTTTTCTTTAGAAAGTAAACTTTCTACAAAAACCAAAGCTTTTATTAAGTCGGGATGACAGGATTTGAACCTGCGACCACACGGCCCCCAGCCGTGTACGCTAACCGGACTGCGCCACATCCCGAAATTGGAATTGCAAAAATACCAAATTTAAAAGTCTGCAAACAAGTTTTAGCTTAATATTCTGACTTGACCAATCAATTTTAGAAATATTCTAAAAAAATTTGCGTAACCGAATGATTACATTTATATTTGTAACCAATCAGTTACGTATATTTATGAGAAGAGATGTTTTTCAGGCAATAGCTGACCCGGTGAGAAGAGATATTATAGAACTTTTAGCAAAAGAAGCGCTAACGGTAAATACTGTAGCTGAACACTTTGAGATCAGCCGCCCTGCTATCTCAAAACATATCAAGATTCTAAATGAATGCGGAATAATAACCGTTCATAAACAAGGTAGAGAACGATTTTGTATAATTCAGCCGGGAAAACTTATTCCAGCTTTCCTATGGATGGAACAATACCGGAATCTGTGGGAAGAAAAACTGGACTCTTTCGAAAACTATTTAAACAACTTACAAGCAAAAGATAAAAAAGATGAATAACATGGATGAAACAAACAATCGAACATTATCAATACATAGGACCTTTAACGCTCCTTTGAAATTAGTATGGGAAGCCTGGACGCAACCTCAACATATTGCATTATGGTGGGGCCCAAAAGGAATGGATATTGAAGTAATAGAGCATGATTTTAAAGTTGGTGGTAAATGGAAGTATGTAATGCCAATGCCAGACGGAAATGAATTTATTTCTGAAGGAGTATATTTAGAAATTGTTGAGTTTGAAAAAATAATAACATCTGCGGATTTCAAGCCGATGACCGAAGGTATCGAGATCCAAATCCTATTTGAAGAAAATGGAGATAAGACCAATTTCACTTTCCATTGTGTACACCCAACAGAAGAATATTGTAAGCAACAAGAGAAAATGGGCTTTTATAATGGTTGGGGCTCTGCCTTTAACAGACTGGAAGAGTATCTAAACAGGTAAAACACATTTGTACCTCCTATTTGATTACTAGTTCATTAACGGCGCGAATAGCTGATCTTGCTGCTGCATGCACACTACTCCAATCAGAGCCTGTTGTGTATGAATCACCTGCAAAGTATAGTTTGTCACTTACAGATTTGCCCAATACATTAACCAAAGTTGAATCTTCATATGCAGACAAATATGCTGCTCTTGCATATGGCTCTTCGTTCCAATTTTGTGAAATATGTCTTATATAATTTGGCGTTGCCTGATTATTAAACAGTGCATCTAATTCACTCAATACAAAATCTCTGAATGCATCATCACTGGCAATTGAGATATATGTTTCTGCAGGTAAGCCGGTAGAGAATAGTCCTAATATATGTTGTGGAGTATTTTGTCCATATGCGGCATCGTAAAACATTTTTTGTCCACTAGCAGCCGGCATAATATCATACCCCACTATAGTTGGGTAAAATTTATTGGAAAATTCAAAAAAAGCCTTAAAACCACTCCAAACATGCGCATTTTCAATAGCATCTGTTTTAGCATTAGATAATGTTGGTGTAAAGGTGATAATTCCGCTTTGGAGAATTTTTAAAGGGACTGCAACAATAACTTTGTCTGCTTCAAATGTCTGCCCTCCATTGGTACTTACTTTTATTTGATCTCCCGAATAATCAATTGTACTTACAGGTGTATTATATCTAATCCTTGACCGGATATCTGGAAAAATATATGTTTGGAAAAAATCTAACCAGCTTGAATCAATGAATTTTTGATCAATAGTGAAGCCTGCTTCTTCGAAAGTGATCTGCTGTCCTGTCGCCGAATCTATTGCAATATCATTTATTGTGTCATATGGAGTTGTATTTATATCTATCGTGACCGAATCGTCATCCACAATTTCTGAGAAAATATTTCTATTTACATGAAGCCATTCTGCTCCCAAAGGTATTGGAAAATCAGCAAATGTAGTATTCGTTTTAATCCGCCCTCCATGAGTAGGCAATGCTTCCAAAATTTCAAAATCAATACTCCTTTTGGCCAACAAATAGCCTGCTGTCATACCAGCAGGGCCAGCTCCTATTATCAATACCTTTCCGGAAAACCCGGTTGGAATAGTATTATTATTGTCATCACTTGAACAAGAACCCAGTACCGATTGAAAAGGTATTGAGATTCCTAATAGGGTACATATTTTTACAAATTCTTTTCTGGTCATAATTTTAATTTTAGAGATCAAACCTACAAACAGAAATTTTTATTTTTTTTGATTTAAATCAAAAAATCTTAATTCATTCAGACTATTAGTTAAGTGGATTAGCTTCAGTCAATCAGGAAAAGTCCCTGTAACGAAAAACAATGTTTATGCGAAGAAAAATGGTACTTATGCCGCCCAAAATTAAACTTATCTAGTCTATAGGTTGAGATTATAGCAGCTATTCCGATCAATTTGGTAAAGAAGATATTCTTCTATTCTTTAAAAAATGAATTAATTTATAGCAGTATAAACCTCCATATTACCCTTTTTTTTGTATTAAGACAAAGGGTAGAATTCTAAATTTCAGAAGCATATTTTCTATATCTTTATAAGATGGATAAGCTTTATGTAGATTCTGAGCCCCTTAAAATTTCGAATGATTATTTTCGGTTGTATCAGCATTGTATTATAGATGAAACACTCATAGAAAAGAATACTGGAATTATGGTTGAAGATGGTTGTTTTGAATTCATGTTCGTCAAAGAAAAAAATATTAAACTCCAAATTAGAAATACTGGGCCTATCGATCTCTCAAGTTGCTTTTCGTTGGGTAAATTACCGATGCCATACAGATTTATTTGTCCAAGTAAACTAACATTATTTACAATAAAAGTCCAACCATGGGTTTCTACTTTTTTCTTCTCATCGAATAATTATTTGGTTTTAGACCTGAAAGAAAAGTATGGAGAGAAAATGGAATCTCTTCATGAAAAGATCTTTTCATCATCAAGTTTTAAGGAAATGATAAATCATGTTGAATTATTTTTCAAATCAGAAAAAATGCCCACTGCAGAAGAATATATTATCAGTAAAAACATTTGTGAACAGATCTACAAGACTAAAGGAAATATCAAAATAAGAGATCTTTTAAATCAATTTCCTTACTCAAGACAAAAGATCAATAAGATTTTTTTAGCACAAACTAAAAATTCAATAAAAGAATTTGCAATTTTTGTTAGAATAAGAGAAATTATCAAGCACAAAATTCAATTTCCTAATAAGTCACTAACTACTATTGCTTTAGACTATGGATATTTTGATCAATCACATTTTATCAAAGATATGAAAAAGGCAACCGGGACCTCTCCATCAAAATTCTTGTTAAGCGATAATCTTTTTTCAGAACAGCTTAGGTTATATGCCTAACCTTTTTTACAATTATTACTTTTTTCAATATTATACATTTGTATCATTATCATAAAATATTTACAATGAATAAACTTGTATTAATATTATGCTTTTTGCCTTTGCTATCATTTAGTCAAGTTGAAATGACTAATGACAAATGGCAGGAAGATTTAATTTTTTTACAACAAAAGCTTGAAGAGCGACATGCCAATCTTTATCATACTACTTCAAAAGATGAATTTACTCATGCTATCAATAATTTGATCAAGTTAGGGAGGTCAATAGACAATAAGGAAATAATAGTTAGAATTAGTGAAGTTATTGCCACTGTAGGTGACGCTCATACTTGGTTACATCCTGGTTATCAAGATGAATGGGATTTCAAGCAATTGCCGGTTAAGTTTGAATATTTTGATGATGGTTTATTTATTGTTACAACAGATGAGGAATATTCCCATCTTCTTGGTAGTAAGTTAATAAGTATCAACTCTAAGCCTGTAAGTCAGATTATATCTAAAGTGAGTAAAATAGGATATAATGAAAACAAATTTACCAGGCTTATTTCAGCTGAAAAATTTATTGTTTACCCAGAAATACTGAAGCGATTTGGCTTTATTGAAAATATTGAAGAGGTGCAGTTAGAGCTAAAAATAAATACCATGAATAAAGTTTTTTCAATGAAACCCAAATTAAATAGAAATATAAAGTGGATTAGTTATTTGGAAAGGCAAGAGGAATTACCATATGTATATAAGAATCGTGATAGTATTTATTCCACCGCTTATGACCCGAAAGATAAATTACTTTATATACAATTGAATAAATGCACTGAAAATGAAAATTATACTTTTGAAAATCTCTCGAATCAAATAATTTCGAAATCTAAACTTCATCGACCCACAAAACTTGTTTTAGATATCAGAAGGAATGTAGGAGGAAACAGCATGTTAGTTTACCCATTGATATATGCTTTAATGGAATATGAAAAGGAAGTTCCAAACGGTCAGCTATTTGTTATTACAGGAAGATGGACTTTATCTGCATCGGTTGTTTTATGTGGAGAGATACAAAAGTACTGCAAACCTATTTTTGTTGGTGAGCCTACTGGTGCAAAAGCAAATCTATATGGAGAAAATAGTTATAAGATAACTTTGCCAAATTCTAAACTCAGTATATCATATTCTTCGGAATGGTTTCAACCTTTTGGTCCGTTTGTAGATATGGAGTGGGTTGCCCCGGACATATATATATCGACAAGGTCTGATCATTATTTTAATCTAGAACAGCCAATAGTTGAAGAGATCAAAAGGTACACCTCCCCAAAACAGAAAATTTCAGATAGAATATTTGACTTAGCCATTAATGATAGTATTAATGTAGCAGTAAAACTCTATAGAGATTTTAAAGAAAATCCTAAGAATTTATATAAGGATATAAGAAATGATATTCGGAGAATGGCAACTAAACTTGGACGTGAAAAAAAGCTTGATTACAGTCGGATATTTTACGAATTGAATCATAAATATAACCCCGATGATGTATTAATTCTTGTAAACTTTGCACAGTTGCAAGAAGACTTAAAAGATTATGAAAAAGCCAAAGAACTATATAATCAATGTTTACTTCTTCTAAATGAAGATAAGCAAACGAATAATTACTTAAAGCACTATATTGAAGATTATATAAATTCAAGGTTAAAGGAATTGAAATAAATTGATATAGTCATAATAGGCTCAGAAAATACTTTTATATAAATTCAATAATATCATCCTTTGTACTTTATAGAAGAGAAAAAATACTGAAGCCCAAAAAAAGCAAAAACACTGAAAATCGTATAATTAACAGCGTTTTATTTTCTCTTGAAAGAGATTCGTCGGGGTGGCAGGATTAACTACGTTCATCCTATAATGGATGTTGCAAATTAAAGCGTTGCTTCAATTTTAAATAAATCCTTCCGTTTTCTTAAGAAAGTAAACTTTCTACAAAAACTCCACACTTTATTTTGTCGGGGTGGCAGGATTCGAACCTGCGACCTCCTGCTCCCAAAGCAGGCGCGATAACCGGGCTACGCTACACCCCGAAAAAATGAGCTGCAAATATATTCTTTTTATTAGATCTTTATAATCATTTTTGTATCTTTTTCAAACAAAGAAATACGCGATGAAAAACTACATTTTACCAATAGCTATACTTATATTTTTTATCTCCTGCGCCCAAAAGAAAAAAAACGACATCGCCATAAAAACCGAAACAAGGTCCTATACCATCAAAAGGGTAGTCGATGACCTTTCCAATCCATGGGGAATGACATGGTTGCCGGATGGAAGTATGCTTATTACCGAAAAAAAAGGGGAACTTATTCATTTTAAGGATGGAAACAAGGTCAAGGTCCAAAATGTACCTGAGATCCTTCTGCGTGGACAAGGTGGATTGTTGGATATTGAATTGCATCCTGATTATACCGAAAATGGATGGATCTATATTACCTATTCATCTTCAGAAGGAGAAGGAAGTGGTGGAAATACTGCCTTAATGAGATGCAAACTAAAAGGAAATACATTGACTAATATTGAAAAACTTTACAAAGCCACTCCAAATACCGGCCGTGGGCAGCATTTTGGTTCCCGGATAGAATTTGATAATGAAGGATTTGTGTATTTCTCCATTGGAGACAGAGGGGATCGTGATGTAAACCCACAAGATATTACCCGTGATGGAGGCAAAATTTATAGGTTACATGATGATGGGAGCATTCCTAAGGATAATCCATTTGTAAATGACCCGAAAGCAAAACAAGCGATCTACACTTTTGGAAACAGAAATCCGCAAGGAATGGCAAAACACCCAGAAACAGGAGAGATTTGGATGCATGAACATGGTCCAAAAGGTGGAGATGAGATCAATATTATTAAGAAAGGGGTAAATTACGGATGGCCGGTAATTTCGTATGGTGTTAACTACAGCGGCACAAAGTTTACAGATGAAACGGCCCGTCCCGGTATGGAACAACCTGTTTACTATTGGACTCCTTCTATAGCACCCTGCGGAATGGCATTTATTACAGGAAACAGATATCCGGATTGGAAAGGGCATCTACTCGTAGGCTCCCTGAAATTTAACTATGTAGAACTTGTAGAATTAGATGGAGATAAAGTCATTGATCGTGAAAAAATCGCTGAAGATGTAGGCCGTGTCCGCAATGTAAAAATGGGGCCCGACGGCTATATTTACATAGCTGTTGAAGGGCAAGGCATCGTCAAAGTTGTCCCTGATTAATTGATTATATATCTTATCTTAAATACCTGGCAGTCAAAATATCGAAAAAATAGCGAGCCATAAACCTCAAAATGGGAAATCTCACTACATTTGTCAAAACCTTATATATCTATGCTTATAATTGGTATCGCAGGAGGAACCGGAAGTGGTAAAACTACGGTGGTTCAACAAATCATCGAAGAGCTTCCGCAAGGTGAAGTATGTGTGATCTCACAAGATTCTTACTACAAAGACACGAGTCATTTATCTTTTGAAGACCGTGTAAAGATCAATTTTGATCATCCACAAGCTATTGATTTCCATCTGTTGGTGGAGCACCTGGAAGAACTTCGTAAAGGTAATTCTTTTGAGCAGCCGGTATATTCTTTTGTAGATCATAACCGCACTAAAGAAACCGTAACTATTCACCCAAAAAAGGTAATTATTGTTGAAGGGATCTTAATTCTTACCAATCCGGAAATCCGGGAAATGTTCAATATAAAAGTGTATGTGCATGCAGATAGTGATGAACGCCTTATAAGAAGGTTGAAACGGGATATAGCGGAACGTGGCAGAGATTTGGAAGAAGTATTGAATCGATACCAGACAACATTGAAGCCAATGCATCAGCAATTTATAGAGCCAACAAAAGAATTTGCAGATATTATCATACCAACCAATAGATACAATACGGTTGCCGTTGATCTAATAAGGACCATAATACACCAAAAATTAGGATAGAAACACCGTGTCATTTTCAGATATCATAAAGAACAAATGGGTTAAAAGGCTGGGGGCCACTTATGTTGTTATTCTAGTGCTTTTTATTATCTGGATGTTTTTTTTTGATACAAACTCGTTTTTGATCCACAAAGAATTGAATGATGATATTAAAGCTCTGGAAGAAAACAAAGAATTCTACGAAGATGAAATTAAGAAAGACAAAGCTTTTATTGAAAAAATGAAAGATAGTAATGAAGTAGAGAAGTTTGCCAGGGAAAAATATTTTCTCAAAAAAGAAAATGAAGATATTTATATCATAGAACACGAAGACAGCCTGAAAAAAAAGAAAAAGGATGAGTGAGTTTTTATTTGATGAATTCAATGCTATTTCTGCAAAACAGTGGAAACAAAAAATACAGGTAGACCTTAAAGGTGCAGACTATAATGATTCTTTGATATGGCAAAGTAATGAGGGCGTTCATGTAAAGCCATTTTATCATTTGGACGATTTTAAGAGTGAATTTTCTCCTGTTCCGGGACACCCGGATTCATGGTATATAAATCAATCTGTATTTGTCGACGATGAAGATATTGCAAATAAACTCGCCCTTGATGTAATAGCGCGTGGTGCCGAAACCATCACTTTTATTGCCGAAAAGGAATT
This sequence comes from Flavobacteriaceae bacterium, assembly GCA_028284005.1. GTDB lineage: Bacteria > Bacteroidota > Bacteroidia > Flavobacteriales > Flavobacteriaceae > JANQOS01. The sequence goes on from JANQSO010000007.1 coordinate 42,926, forward strand.
TAGCATTGACACGCTTTTTAAGGACTTTCCTTTTTCGGCAACAGCGATCTATTTTAACCTGAAATTTCTTTCTGAAGATTTTATGGTTAGGTTAAAACAATTTTTGAATAGCAAAAAAGCTTCGGTATTTTATAATATGGACCTTATTGGTAATCTGGCCCGGACCGGGAATTGGTTTCATAACCTGAAACAGGACCACGAGATCCTGGAGAATATTATTTTGCAAGATACTAACGAAAATTGGCTGAGCATAGATACTGCCTTATACCAAAATGCAGGAGCAAATATAGTACAACAACTCGCCTATGCTTTGGCACATGCCAATGAATATTTAAATCATTTTCAGAAAGAAAAGAACCTGAAAATAACCTTTCATCTGGCAATAGGTTCAAACTACTTTTTTGAAATTTCAAAAATCAGGGCTTTACGCAAATTATATGCAGCACTGGCAAAAGAATATAATATTTCAGAGGATTGCCATATTGTTACAACACCTTCAAAGCGTAACAAAACACTTTATGATTATAATGTGAATATGCTGCGAACTACCACTGAATGTATGAGTGCAGTACTAGGTGGTGCTAATACGGTTTGTAACCTTCCTTATGATGCCATATACCACAAAAGCAATGAATTTGGCGAACGGATTTCCCGAAACCAGCTATTAATTTTAAAGGCAGAAAGTTACTTTGATGCAACAGGAAATCCGGCAGACGGAGCTTATTATATAGAAAGCCTTACAAACGAATTAGCAGATAAAGCACTTTTGGTTTTCAAAGAAATAGAAAACGGAGGGGGCTTTCTTCAGCAATTAAAAGAAGGAACCATTCAGCGAAAAATTGAGGAAAATGCACAAAAAGAGCAACAGCAGTTTGATGATGGTGAATTGATCCTGGTAGGTACCAATAAATATATGAACGCTGATGACCGTATGAAGGAAAATCTTGAATTATTTCCCTTCCTGAAAACAAAGAACAGAAAAACAATCATACAACCCATTATCGAAAGAAGACTTGCCGAGAAGTCTGAACAAGAACGTTTAAACAATGAATAAAATGAAGAAAGTCATTTCGGTCCTATTTATAGCTTTAGGTACTATTAGTTGTAATGAAACATTAGAATATAAGTATCAGGATAAAGGACAGGTAATAGATTGTCCGGGAGTTGACAGCAAACTTATACATGAAGCTTTGTACAGCTTTGAAAACGATATAGGTACTTTCTACAATAATGAAAACTTTAACCCCAACAGTATCGTATTCATTGAGTATGGATATGCAAACTTCATATTTCCGGGTGCTATGGGGGATGCTGATTACAAAAGTATTGCTTCGCCACATACCATAAAATTGATAGAAGAATTAAAGAAAGAAGACCAGTTATGGGATAGAAATTTAGGAGAAAGTAATCTTAATTACAACAGCGAATTTGTAAAGTGCCTGATCTCTAAAATACAAAACGAAGACATAAAGATCAAGTTAGAAAATCTAATTGAAGTAAACGCTCTTTCTCCAAAAATAATGGCGGAAATATATCGTGTAAACAGTTATAACACATTGCAGGACAAATATTTTGCCATGTTTATTGCTCTTGACACTTATTATCAATACACATTGGATATAGATCTTTCGAAACCGACAGGAAATGAATAGAAAAAATTTACAACATATGTCTTTACCTGTTTCGGATGATCTTTCAAAAAAAAGCTCCGGAGGCTCCGGGACATTTTCAACAGCAGAAGGTATTGACGTAAAGAAGAGATATTCTGCAAAAGATAACGAAACACTAAAGCACCTCAACTTTGCTGCAGGTATTACACCAAATCTCCGTGGGCCCTATTCTACTATGTATGTACGAAGACCCTGGACAATTAGGCAATATGCCGGTTTTTCTACTGCCGAAGACAGCAACGCTTTTTATCGCAGAAACCTTGCAGGAGGTCAAAAAGGACTATCGGTAGCCTTTGACCTGGCAACGCATCGTGGGTATGATAGTGATCATGAACGTGTGGTGGGTGACGTAGGAAAAGCCGGAGTAGCGATCGACAGTGTAGAGGATATGAAGATATTGTTCGACCAGATTCCGTTAGACAAAATGAGTGTGTCAATGACCATGAATGGTGCGGTGTTACCCATTATGGCTTTTTATATTGCTGCCGCCGAAGAGCAAGGTGTTTCGCCCGAAGCATTAGCAGGAACGATCCAAAATGATATTTTAAAGGAGTTCATGGTACGAAATACATATATCTACCCTCCTACTCCTTCCATGAAGATCATCAGTGATATTTTTGAATTTACCTCTAAGAACATGCCCAAATTCAATTCTATCTCAATTTCCGGCTACCACATGCAGGAAGCAGGTGCTACCTGTGATATTGAATTAGCATATACGCTTGCCGATGGATTGGAATACATCCGTACAGGAATTGCAGCGGGAATGGATATTGATACCTTCGCTCCCCGCCTTTCCTTTTTCTGGGCAATAGGAATGAACCATTTTATGGAAATCGCTAAAATGAGAGCGGCAAGAATGCTATGGGCAAAGCTGGTAAAACAATTTAATCCTAAAAACGAAAAATCACTTGCACTACGCACGCATTCCCAAACAAGTGGTTGGAGCTTAACAGAGCAGGATCCTTTCAATAATGTAGCGAGAACATGTATAGAAGCTGCAGCCGCAGCCTTTGGAGGTACCCAATCCCTGCATACCAATGCCCTGGACGAAGCTATTGCACTGCCTACAGATTTTTCTGCACGTATTGCACGAAATACACAAATCTATCTTCAGGAAGAAACAAAAATCACAAAAACGGTGGACCCCTGGGCGGGAAGTTATTATGTAGAAAATTTAACGAATGATATCGCAGAAAAAGCATGGAAGCTTATTCAGGAAGTAGAAGAATTAGGAGGTATGACCAAAGCCATTGAGGCAGGAATACCCAAACTGCGTATTGAAGAAGCAGCAGCCCGAAAACAGGCACGTATTGATAGTGGGCAGGATATTATTGTTGGTGTAAATAAATACCGCCTGGAACAGGAAGACCCACTCCAGATCCTGGATGTTGACAATCAAAAAGTGCGTTTGGCGCAAATAGATCGTTTAGTCCGGATCAAAACTACCAGAGATACTGTAAAAGTTAAGGAAGCACTTTTAAAATTAACGCAATGTGCAAAGACAGGTGATGGAAATTTATTAGCTTTAGCAATTGAAGCAGCAAGGGAAAGAGCTACTCTGGGTGAGATCAGTGATGCACTTGAAGCAGAGTTTGGACGTTACAAAGCACAGATAAAATCATTTAGCGGCGTGTACAGTAAAGAAATAAAAAAAGACCCTTCGTTTGAAAAAGCGAGACAAATGGCAGACCAATTTGCAGAACTGGAAGGACGCCGTCCGCGTATTATGATCGCAAAAATGGGGCAGGATGGCCATGACCGGGGTGCAAAAGTAGTAGCCACAGGATATGCAGATGTTGGTTTTGATGTAGATATCGGGCCTTTGTTCCAGACGCCGGCTGAAGCTGCCAAACAGGCAATTGAGAATGATGTCCATGTTCTGGGGGTTTCTTCACTGGCCGCAGGACATAAAACATTGGTCCCGCAGGTAATTGAAGAATTGAAAAACTACAGCCGGGAAGACATCATGGTGATCGTTGGCGGTGTGATTCCCACGCAAGATTATGATTTCTTATTTGATGCCGGGGCAGTAGCTGTTTATGGCCCGGGTACTAAAATAAGTGATGCCGCGATCGAAATGCTTCAGATTTTGATAGATTCTGTCGCCGAATAATGGATTATATTATTACTTCCAAAAGACTGGGCTTACGAAATTGGTCGCCTTCAGATATTGCTCCTTTTATAGAAATGGGAAAAGATGAAGTGGTTATGCAACACTTTCCGAAGTTATTGTCTGAAGAAGAGTCCAAAGACTTCATCAAAAGACTACAACTTCATTTTGAAAAACACGGGTATTGCTATTTTGCGGTTGACCTTTTGGAAACTTCAGAATTTATAGGTTTTACAGGACTTGTAAACCAGACCTGGGAAAGTGAATATACACCTGCTGTCGATATAGGCTGGCGGTTAAAAAGAGCAGCCTGGGGAAAAGGATATGCTACAGAAGCTGCTAAAGCATGCCTGAATGCTGCTTTTACCAAATTTGGACTGGAAGAAGTAGTTGCTTTTGCTACCGATACAAATTTCGCTTCTGAAAATGTAATGAAAAAAATAGGTATGAAATTTATAGGTACCGTACAGCATCCGTCAATAGTTGATGATAATAGATTTAAGCATTGCGTGGTATACCGTGCAATAAAGCCTTAAAAAAATACTGTGCATGCATAATAATTGATTGAGTTTCGTTACTTTTATGGCTCCAACTTAATAAAGACGTATAATGAATTATTCAGAAAAAATGTTGCGCGATGATGCGTTAAAAGGAAAAACGATTGTAGTGACCGGTGGTGGCAGCGGATTAGGAAAATCTATGACCACTTACTTTCTGGAGTTGGGCGCCAATGTAGTTATTACCTCCAGAAATATGGAAAAGCTACAATCTGTAAAAGCAGAGCTGGAAGCTCAAACCGGTGGAAAAGTGCTTCCGGTACAATGTGACGTACGTCATTATGACCAGGTAGAGGCTATGGTGCAATCATCTATTAAAGAATTTGGGAGCATAGATGTATTACTGAACAATGCTGCGGGAAATTTTATCTCTCCTACCGAAAGACTTTCAGCAAATGCTTTCGACACCATCATAGATATTGTTTTAAAAGGTACTAAAAACTGTACGCTGGCCTTTGGAAAACATTGGATCGATAAAAAAGAAACCAATAAAGTAGTATTGAATATTGTAACTACCTACGCCTGGACGGGTTCCGCTTATGTGGTACCAAGTGCTACCGCAAAAGCGGGAGTATTGGCAATGACACGTTCTTTGGCTGTAGAATGGGCAAAATACGGTATGCGTTTTAATGCTATCGCACCCGGCCCCTTCCCTACTAAAGGTGCATGGGACAGGTTATTACCCGGAGACCTAAAAGAAAAATTCGATCTGGCCAAAAAAGTTCCTTTAAAGCGTGTTGGCGATCACCAGGAATTAGCAAACCTGGCTGCGTATTTGGTATCTGACTTTTCTTCCTACCTAAATGGCGAAGTAGTTACGATCGATGGAGGTGAATGGTTAAAAGGTGCCGGGCAAATGAATCTTCTTGAAGAGGTCCCGGAACAAATGTGGGATATGCTGGAAATGATGATCAGGTCTAAAAAAAATAAATCCTAGAACAGTTTTTAATAAGTAGCGCTTAGATATTTTCGTTTTTGCAAATGCTCATCCATTTCACGATCGTAAATATAAACGAATAGCACTGCCATCATATCTCTAAAACCATCTGAAGGATTATCTGTTACTAGAACAAGTTTGTATTGATGGTCCGCTTTTAGTGGTATCCCCTCGGCATTGGAATAAACCGGTACGTGTTTTAAACCTATCTTTTCTTTATAATTCTCACAATTAAAAGTATAAATAGGCTCTCCCGCCGTTACATCGAACAATGTAAAAGTCTTTGCATGTGGATGTAAATGTGCTGCCATGGCATGAATAGTAGTATCTTCTTTCAGGTTAAATTGATATGTAACATCAAACTCATATTGGTGGCTTCCTTCCGGCAATACCCAGTGAGCAGAAAGCCAAACGCCATCTTCACCAACATATGAATGATTTTTTAGGTCAATAGGTGTACAAAGATTAGGATCCTTCTTTTTATCGGGGTCATAAGGATTATCCCTGTCATAGTCCTGCAGCAGCACCAAGGCCTTTGGAACCAGAGGCTTCAAAGGTTTTTTACCATCTTCCAACCTAAATTCTATAAAATGTTTTACTTTGAAGAATGCATCTTCAATATTGTGATTGAGCGTTCTTGAAGCGACTATAAATTTATCGCCTGAAGCAACAGGAAATCCAAACCCTTTAGGAAAATTTAGTTCGTTGATACCGTTCGATAAAGTACCCAGCCTGGGATACTGTTTATTGATCCTCTTTGGCATATTCAGGTTTTTATAATGAATGGGGTCAAAAAAATCGATATTGGTATGACATAAGAAATCATTGTTATGTTTGTTGGTACCTTCTCTGAAAACTTCGGCTTTAAATCCGGTGATCCACTTCATTTTTAAGGAATCGGGATTTACATTGATATTAAGAATAGCCTGTGGGCCGTCCATAGACTGGTAAATATTATCCACTAAAAGATCCGGAGATTCCAGCTTAAGTGCCTCTTCATTTCTGGAAATTTCCCAACTGTGGTCTATAATACGGAGACCGTGTAGTAATTTGGTTTTAACAATAGCCTTGTGCCTGTTCGACAAATTATAATACCAGATGAAACCCACTGCTATTCCTACAAAAAATAACAATACCAGCGTTTTTAACTTAAGTAATTTCTTAAACATCTTAGCCTTATGATTTATGGCTAAGATACAAATTGCAACTTGTTCTTTTTAAGGTTTATATCCCGAGAGTGGGTTTATACTTGAGAAATACATGGTAATACTCTAAATTGAATATTTCCCGTAAGTAGAAAATGTTTACTTCCTGTTAACAAAATTCATTTTCTATCCGCATAATTAGTTGTATTTTTATGGCTAAAATTTGTAAGAATTTGATGGGTAAAATAATTGCTATTGCAAACCAAAAGGGAGGTGTGGGTAAAACTACAACTTCAGTAAATTTAGCGGCTTCCTTAGGTGTTTTAGAAAAAAAAATACTTTTGATCGATGCAGATCCCCAGGCCAACGCAACTTCAGGCTTAGGTATTGATGTGGAAAGTGTTGAGAAGGGAACGTATCAGCTTTTGGAACATACGGTATCTGCAAAAGAAGCCATCGTATCTACAAATTCACCTAACCTGGACCTCATCCCATCCCATATAGACCTGGTTGCTATTGAAATTGAGCTTGTAGACAAAGAGCATCGCGAATATATGCTGAAAAATGCGGTAGAAAGCCTTAGGGCCGACTATGATTTCATACTCATAGACTGTGCACCGTCGCTTGGTTTGCTAACATTAAACGCACTTACAGCAGCAGATAGTGTTATGATTCCTATCCAATGTGAATATTTTGCACTGGAAGGTCTGGGAAAACTGTTAAATACCATTAAAAGTGTTCAAAAAATACATAACGAGAGCCTGGATATTGAAGGTTTATTACTAACTATGTATGATTCGCGTTTACGCCTTTCAAATCAAGTGGTTGAAGAAGTAAAAAAGCACTTTGACGAAATGGTTTTTAAAACAATCATTCAACGAAATGTACGTTTAAGTGAAGCACCCAGCTATGGCGAAAGTATTATTAGTTACGATGCGGGTAGTAAAGGTGCCAATAATTACTTAAGTTTAGCACAGGAATTAATTGAGAAAAACCAGTAATTCTAATGGCGAAAGCAACAAAAAAACAGGCATTGGGAAGAGGACTTTCCGCTTTATTGAAAGATCCTTCTAACGATATTACATCTGCAAACGATAAAAATGCCGATAAGGTGGTGGGGAATATTGTCGAATTGGAACTTAGTACTATTGAAGTAAATCCATTTCAGCCAAGAACCAGTTTCAATGAAGAATCCTTACGCGAATTAGCTTCATCTATTAAAGAACTGGGAGTAATACAGCCCATTACCGTACGCAAATTAGATTTCAATAAATATCAATTGGTTAGTGGAGAACGCCGTTTTCGAGCTTCAAAATTAATTGGGCTGGAAACGATCCCGGCTTACATTCGTATCGCCAACGACCAGGAATCATTGGAAATGGCACTGGTTGAGAATATTCAGCGCCAGGACCTGGATCCAATTGAAATAGCACTTTCATACCAGCGGCTTATTGAAGAAATTAAAATTACTCAGGAAGAACTGAGTGACCGGGTAGGTAAAAACCGGTCAACCATTGCCAATTACCTGCGCTTATTAAAGTTAGACCCCATCATCCAAACAGGAATGCGTGATGGTTTTATAACTATGGGTCATGGCAGGGCTTTGATAAATATTGAAAATACCAATGAACAACTGGATATTTATGAGAAGATCCTAACTCAAAAGCTTTCTGTACGTGATACCGAAGCCCTGGTACGAAAACTTAAATCCCCAACCAGTAGCCAGGTAACTAAAAAAAGACCTTTGCCCTCTTTTGCAACCGATGCCAAAAAAGAGCTCGCAAACTTGTTTGATAGCAAGGTAGATGTAAAGGTTTCAAATTCCGGAAAAGGACAATTGGTAGTGCCCTTTAAGAACAAGGAAGACTTGCAACGTATCTTGAAGCTCATAAAAAGTGAAAAGTAGGCTTTTATATATTTTAGTTTTAATTCCGGCATTTTCACTATTTGCCCAAACCACAGATTCACTTTCAGTTAAAAATGATCGTGTATTAGTAGCAAGAGACAGTCTCTCGGCAAAAGAAGCCTATAATCCTCTGGCTCCTTCTACCGCTGCCTTTTATTCTGCCGTATTACCGGGCCTGGGACAGGCTTACAATAAAAAATACTGGAAGATCCCTATCATCTATGCAGGGATGGCTACAGGAATCTACTTTTACCTGGAGAATGACAAGGATTATGATCGTTTTCGGGATGCGTATAAACGACGTCTGGCCGGATTTGATGACGACGAATTTCAAGGTATTTCCACAGATCGTTTGATCGATGCACAAAAAAGTGCTCAGAAAAATAAGGATATAAGCATTATAGTCGCCCTGGCGTTTTATTTGGTAAATATCGTTGATGCGAATGTAGATGCACATTTAAGGCAGTTCAATGTAAGTGATGACCTTTCATTGCAGCCCAACTTTGAGATGAATCCTATTAACGCACAAGCCAATTACGGTTTGTCGCTCAAGTACAATCTAAAATGAAATTAGCGCTTTTAGGATATGGAAAGATGGGTAAAACCATTGAGCGCCTTGCTATTGAAAAAGGGCATAGCATTGTTTTTAAAAGTACGGCAAGTACTGCAGAAGGAGATCTTGAAGATGCAGATGCAGCTATCGAATTTTCAACTCCGGGGGCTGCAGTAAAGAATATTTCCACTTGCCTTGATAAAGGGATTCCTGTTGTATCAGGAACCACAGGATGGCTAGCACATTATAAAGAAATCATAAATAAATGTAAAGCTTGTAACGGAAGCTTTATTTATGCGTCCAATTTTTCCGTTGGCGTAAATTTGTTTTTTAGCCTTAACGAATATGCAGCAAAAATACTGGAACACTGGAAGGAATATGATGTTTCCATCGAAGAAATTCATCATACGCAAAAGAAAGATGCGCCAAGTGGTACGGCAATTTCTTTAGCTGAAGGAATCATAGAGCATTCCAATAAAAAAGACTGGAAATTGAGTGACGATGTTCATGAAGACGAAATTGAAATCACGTCAAAACGCATTGATGATGTAAAAGGAACCCATATTGTTTCGTATACATCACAAATTGACACCATATCATTGAAACATGAAGCACATTCCAGGGATGGATTTGCTATTGGGGCAATTCTGGCGGCAGAATGGCTTCAGCATAAAAAAGGAGTATATTCTATGCGGGATGTGCTTCAGATCACATGAAAATTAAAATGCTGAAACAATTCAGTATAAAAAAATAGATTATGAGTTTTACAGGTTGGTTATTATTTATTCTTATCATTCAGTTGGTTCATTTTGCAGGTACCTGGAAATTATATACCCTGGCAGGAAGAAAGGCGTGGGAAGCAGCCGTTCCTATATACAATTCTGTTGTATTAATGAAGATTATCAACCGGCCCTGGTGGTGGACCATCTTGCTGTTTGTCCCTATTGTAAACCTCATTATGTTTCCGGTGATCTGGGTAGAAACACTCCGGAGCTTTGGAAGAAATAGTACTACAGATACTGTTCTGGGGGTGATTACCCTGGGACTTTATATCTTTTACATTAACTATACTCAAGATGTAACACATATAAAAGAACGTGACTTAAAACCAAGAACATCCACCGGAGAATGGGTGAGCTCAATTTTGTTTGCGGTTGTGGCGGCTACTATAGTGCATACATATTTTATGCAGCCATTTACGATCCCTACCTCCTCGTTGGAAAAGACCTTATTGGTTGGTGATTTTCTGTTTGTGAGTAAATATCATTACGGTGCGCGGACACCAATGACACCTATCGCCTTTCCAATGGTACACGATACCATTCCTGTTGTAAAGACAAAATCATACCTTCCAAAACCGCAAATACCTTACTTTAGGTTTCCCGGGTTTCAGGACATAGAACGAAATGATATTGTTGTTTTTAGCTGGCCTATAGACAATTTTATAGACATAGGGCCCCCTCCCAAAGGATATGCCTATAAGCCAATTGATAAAAAATCGAACTATGTAAAACGTTGTGTGGGCCTTCCCGGAGATTCATTGGAAGTACGTAATGGTTACGTATATATTAACGGAAAGCAAAATGATCTGCCGGACAGGGCCAAGCTTCAGTTTGGGTATGCGTTTGCAACCTCAAAACCATTAAATCCTCAGTTTGCCATTGAGCAATATAATATTACCGATCTGTACCCTATGGATCAAAACTACAGGACTTTTCAGGCACATATGACCGATGCAGAATATGAGAAGTTTAAAAATTATCCGAATCTTGATACAATCATTAAAACTACGGCAAAAAAGGGAGAGCGTAATCCCGGTACCTTCCCACAAGATTCCCAGTTTTCCTGGAATACCGACTTCTTTGGCCCTATTTATATCCCAAAAGCCGGTGCCACTGTAGCCATTACAGCCGAAAGTATTCCTTTATACAAAAGGATCATAGAAGTGTACGAAGGCAGTGAAATGGGCCTTGACAATAAAATTACTCAATCCGGAACCCAGGTGCTTTTAAACGGGTCACCAATTACCGAATATACCTTTAAAATGGATTACTACTGGATGATGGGTGATAACCGAAGTAACTCCCAGGACGCCCGTATGTGGGGTTATGTTCCATTTAATCACGTAGTAGGAAAACCCGTTTTTGTATGGATGAGCTGGGATAGCAATGCGAAAGGCCTTGCCAATAAAATCCGCTGGGAACGTTTATTTACTACAGTAGGTGGAAGTGGACAACCTGTATCTTATTTTAAGTACTTCTTAATTGTACTGGGAGCCTGGTTTGTTTTTAATTACTTTAGAAAAAAAAGAAAGGCTAAAAAATAAACGTATCAACAAATAAGCGTTTATGCAAAAGATCCTTCTTCATCCAACCTATTTTCCTTCCATCGCCCAAATGGTAAGTGTCGTACATGCCCATGAAGTAATTTTTGAAATAGAAGACAATTACCAAAAACAGACCTATAGGAACAGAGCCTACATTGCCCATAGCAATGGGAAACTCTTGTTGAATGTACCCATAAAACATTCTAAAGACGGTACACGGCAAAAAACAAAAGACGTGGTTGTGGAAAATGACTTCAACTGGCAGTCACAACATTGGAAATCTTTACAAACCGCATACCGGACCTCCCCTTTTTTTGAATTTTATGAAGACGAATTAGAACCATTATTCACAAGACCTGTAGAAGGCCTGTTGCAACATAATCTTACCATTTTTAAAATTCTTTGCGACTTAATAGGTATTGAGGTTATTTTTTCAAGAACAGAAGCTTTTGAAGTCAATCCTATAAGTACCGACCTTCGTTTTATGGTGGAAGCAAAAAAAGAAAAGAACTACAACTTATTGCCTTACACCCAGGTATTAGAAGCACACCATGGTTTTATATCCAATCTTTCCGTCCTGGACCTTTTGTTTAATGAAGGGCCCAATACATTATATTACCTGGAATCGCAGCAAATTAATCTTCAGCCTTAGCTCCCCACCCTAATGTTGCGGTAACCGGATAGTGGTCCGAAAAAGATTTCTTTACAGTATCAAATTTTAAGACTTCGAATATTTCAGAAATTAATATGTAATCAATACGCATAGGGTATCCATCAAATTTATAGGTAGTACCAATTCCCGAACCACGTGCAATAAAAGCATCGGTCATATTTTCCTGTAGCCTTCTATATACATACGAAAAAGGTGTATTATTAAAGTCACCGCTTACAATTACAGGATAGGGCGAAGTTTCTTTATGACTCAATATGGCATTGGTCTGTTCCTCCTGCATTACGAAAGCGCGGGACATTCTTTTACGTAACCTGTCCTTGTTCCCTTCCTGCAAATAATCTACCGTTGGTAAGATACCCAGGGATTGTAAATGCAGATTATATACTCTAAGTGTATCTTTCCCCTTTACAACATCTGCGTATAAGGTGTTGTTATGTGAGTCTGTAAAATCGAAAGCACCTGTTTTTGCAAAAGGATACTTCGAAAAAATAGCATGCCCCAATTTATTATTGCCATCTTTAAAATGAATGAATTGAAAAGGATAAGCGGAAAAATCGAAATTACTGTCCCTGTAATATTCCTGAATACAAACAACATCTGGTTGTTCTTTATTCAATATTTCCGAAATAGTTTCTGAAACACCTGTAGACGGTTCCTTCTCATATGCATTGAACAACCGGACGTTATAGCTCAAAATGCTTAATGTGTTGTTGTATTTTGAAGGGTCTCCTTCCGAAGAAAATTCAAAAAAAGGATTGAAATGAAAATAGGCGATCAATAACACCGAAAGCGACACCAGGGCTTTTCGTTTTAACCGAAACAACCAATAAGCAGCAAATAGTATATTAAGTAATAGCAAAGGAGAAACTGCAAGGCTTAATAGTGAAAGCGTTGGGAAAGTCTTAGGTGGCAGGTAAGGCAAAATAAAGGAAATCAATAGCAAAAATGCCGCTATAGAATTACCCCAAACAATAAGTTTGTAAAAAAGCCCCTTTTTTTTTGAACGCATTTGGTTAGTCTTCTTTTCCTGCTTTGAACAGGAAGTCTTTTTCAGCTTTTGTTAGACTATCATACCCGCTTTTCCCTATTTTATCTAAAATAGCGTCTACTTTCTTTTGGTTGTTAGTCTTTTCGTTATTAGTGTTAGAACGAACAGAATCCTTACGTGTTGTCCGGTGCACCTTTTTAAATGGTTTTTTTGTACGGGGAGTGAATAATCCTTCAAACCAATCCAAAATATTTTCAAACCAACGGCCTATATCGTTTCCTTTTGCCAGTTGTATTGCATATACATAGCCAAAGATGGCGCCCCCCAAATGAGCCAACAGACCACCGGCATTCCCCGAAGTGGGTAATTGAATTAGGTCTTTCAGCACAAAAAAGACTCCTATATGCCATAGTTTGACAGTAAAAAAGAAGATCCTCACAGCCGTATTGGGTGTATATGTCGCAATAAATACAACTATAGCAGTAACTGCCGCCGAAGCTCCTAATAAATAACCGCGTTCATTGGAGAAGACAGGAAACAAATTATAAGAAAGCACATATAGCAAACCTCCGCAGACAGCCCCCAGCAAATAGATCGTTAAAAACCTTTTAGCAGCAAATAAATTAAGTACAAAACCACCAAACCAATAAAGCCAAAGCATGTTCCAGAAAAGGTGCCAAAAACCAAAATGCAGAAAGCTATACGTAAGGAAAGCCCAGGGTTGGGTGATAAATTCGGCAAAAGAATCCGGCAATACAAACCAACCGGTCAATTGTGCGACCGGAATTTTAAAGAAGAATGCAAAAAGATTCACCAACAAAAAGAGAGCAAGATTAATTACAATTAATTTTACTACTATTCCTGCAGTTTTAAATTGGTATGATAAACTGTTAGCTGCCATTTCTAATTCCAACGATGGTTGTCAAAACTGTTCTTTTTCCAATAGTATGCCATAATAAATCCAAACAGCGCCCCTCCAATATGTGCCCAATTTGCAATATTCTGCCCAAAAAGAGAGAAACCTGTGATGCCGGAAAATAAATCCAAAACTATCAATGCCGGAATAAAATATTTGGCTTTAATGGGTATTGGCAAAAAGATAAGCATCAATTTTACATTTGGATACATTAATCCAAAAGCGACCAATACTCCATAAATAGCTCCTGATGCTCCCACAGCACTTGTAATATATGTGCTTATCATGCCTTCAATATTAGCGGTATCCATTCCGCTGGGCACATTAACACTATATTGGCCGGAAGAAAGTATCTGGCCCTCTGCTGAATTCAATAACTCAAAAATTTGTGTTTCGTTAAGTCCCGCCTGTACCAGATCTGCAAAGCCTGCATGAAAGTGGTAATAACCTACCAAAGTATGTATGAGTACAGCACCTAGCCCTGCCGAAAAATAAAAGAATAAAAACTTATTTCGGCCCCACTGCGCTTCTAAAGGAGAGCCAAACATATACAAAGCGAACATATTAAACAATATATGCATGAAGCTATTGCTATCATGCATGAACATATGTGTGATAGGCTGCCAAATCTGAAAATTAGGATTTTCAAAATAATACAGGGAAAATAGCCTGTAAGCAGCTTCACCGGATAGCATAGAACCAGCATAGACCAATACGTTAACAATAATTAATATCTTAACTGTTTCTGTAATTCTTCCCATCTACATAAATTTTTTGTCAAAGTCGGTTACATCAAACGTAACTAAAATCGGTTTGTTGTATGGTGACATACTTGGTTCTTTACATGCAAACAATTGATTAATTAAATGTTCGCGTTCTACCTTGTTTAAAGCTGTTCCTGTCTTTATCGCCATGCTCTTCGCCATAGACTTTGCCAAAAGGTCATTTTGACTAAATCCGGCATCCGGGACTTCCTCCTTAATATCATTAATTAAAGATTCCAGAACATTTTCCACATGGCTTTCAATAATAGATACAGGAATACCGCTAATTTCAATTTGTTCATCCTTCAGGGCCGAAAAAACAAAACCGGTATGTTCCAATTGCTCCCTTACTTTTTCCAGCACTTTGATATCGGGTTTTGAAAATTGAAGTTGTAACGGAAACAACAATTGCTGACTTACAGCCTCTTGCACCGTAATATTCTTTAGTAATTCTTCATATAGAATACGTTGGTGCGCCAAGTGTTGATGAATTACCATCATACCACTCTTTATGGGGCTCATGATATATTTGTTTTGAAGCTGAAAGGTAATTTGTCCAGCCTCTTCGCTTTCAGTATCAAAAAGGCTCCCAGTCACCTCTTCACTTTCAAATTCAATGTTCTCCACAGAGGTAACTTCCCCGGTGTCTTGTTTTAGACCTACGTACAGAGATTCCCATGATGCGGTCTTTTCACGCTTATACGAAGTGTTTCCCCTACCCTGTTTTGCATCCTTTTGAAAAGGATTGAAGTCTTTATCAACCTCGATCGTAGGTGCTACCGGTGACTTCTTACTATATTCGTAAGGAGTATCGAAACCGGAATCTTTATTAAAATCGAGAACAGGAGCAATACTAAATTGTCCCAGGCTATGTTTAATCGTTGCCCTAAGCATTGCATAGATGGCATGCTCATCATCAAACTTAATTTCGGTTTTAGTGGGATGGATATTAATATCGATGGACTTTGTATCCACTTCCAGGAATAAAAAATACCCCGGTTGTGCCCCATCTTTTATCAAGCCTTCAAAAGCAGCATTAACTCCGTGGTGCAAATATGGGCTTTTTATAAAGCGGTTGTTCACGAAAAAGAACTGCTCTCCCCTGCTTTTTTTAGCAAATTGTGGTTTTAATACGAACCCACTTACTTTAACGATCTCGGTTTCTTCTGCTACAGGAACTAACTTCTCGTTGGTTTTTGCTCCAAAGATATTTACAATTCGCTGCCGTAAATTACTGGAAGGCAGATTAAAAACATCACTTCCGTTATGAAGCATAACAAATGTAATTTTCGGGTGCGCCAATGCCACACGGTGAAACTCATCAATAATATGGCGTGTTTCTACGGGATTACTCTTTAAAAAATTGCGTCTTGCCGGAATATTGTAAAATAGGTTTTTTACTGAAATCGTTGTGCCCTTTGGCACAACAGCAGCTTCTTGCGAAGTGACTTCGCTCCCCTCGATCATTATCTTTGTACCAACTTCGGTATCCCCCGTTTTGGTTTTCAATTCTACATGTGCTATAGCCGCAATAGAAGCCAGTGCTTCGCCACGAAATCCTTTGGTGTGAATATTGAAAAGGTCTTCTGCCGATTTGATCTTAGAAGTTGCATGGCGCTCAAAACACAGTCGGGCATCGGTTGTACTCATTCCAACACCGTCATCGGTAACCTGTATAAGTGTCTTTCCCGCATCTTTAATTACCAAAGTAATGGTGGTAGCTTTGGCATCTATTGCATTTTCCAACAATTCCTTTACTACCGAAGCAGGACGTTGTACGACCTCTCCGGCTGCTATTTGATTGGCAACATGATCCGGTAAAAGCTGAATAATATCAGTCATTATAACTTCTGAAAAAATATAGATAAATCGAAATCGATTATGTACAGAAATAATAAAACTAAAATTGCGATAATAAAGATGAGTCTTCGGTTTGCGCTTCTGTTCTTAGACTGGCGTAAATCTTCCCAGGCATTTTTAAACTTTCCCTTTAGTCCGGGGTTACTGCCAACAGTAGTTCGAAATTCATCAAATTTATGTTTAATTTCAAAGGGGCTTCCTTCTCCTTCGTTTTTATAATAACGTGGATTGTAACTAAACTTTTTGTTTTTGCGTGTTTTTAAAATTCCCATACAAGTCGTTTTCAAATGTACTCAAAATACAGCAGTTTTTGAAGTAGTTTGTTATCCTTTATTATCAACAATTATCGTTCCGAAGAAAAAGAAATCAGAAAAATTAAAACTTAGCCTCTTTGCGTAGTTGTGCCATTTTAATAGCGGCTATGGCAGCTTCGGTACCTTTATTACCGTGTTTTCCTCCACTACGGTCTATAGCCTGTTGCAGATTGTTGTCGGTTAGCACACAAAAGATCACCGGGATATTATTTTGAACGTTCAGGTCCTTAATTCCTTGGGAAACAGCCTCACAGACATAATCAAAATGTTTGGTCTCCCCTTGTATCACACTTCCAATGGCAATAATAACATCTAACATATCGTAGCTCTGCTGCATTTGCTTACAGCCATATACCAATTCAAAACTACCGGGTACATTCCATCGGACAATATTTTCACTAATTGCCCCGCAGTCTTTCAAGGCATCGAAAGCACCCTGAAACATACCTTCTGTGATATCATGGTTCCATTCTGAAACAACAATCCCAAACCGAAAGTCCTTCGCGTTTGGGATTGTAGCTTTATCGTAAGTAGATAAATTTTTATTTTCAGTAGCCATTATTTATTCATTGCTTCAGTTTGGCCTACATATAATTGTGCTTTATCAGCTTCAGGAGAACCGGAGTAATCATCGGTAATCTTCTTGAAATGCTTTAATGCTTCTTCTGTCTTACCCAAATTCATGGCTGTAATACCTGCTTTCAATAGAAAACGTGGAGCAGATACTTCATTATCACTCAAGCTAACTGCTTTTTCATAATATGCCAGGGCGTCACCCTCTTGTCCTAATTGCACAAAAGCATCACCAATTGCTCCTTTTGCCAAAGGTCCTAACATTGCATCTTTACTTTTAAAATCATCCAAACGGTCAATTGCGTTCTGGTATTCACCAATATTCATATACGCCATTCCGGCATAATAGTTAGCAAGATTGCCTGCTTTGGTTCCTCCGTAATTATCAATAATATCCAGAAAACCGTATTTACCTTCACCTCCATTTAACGAGAGGTTATATAATGAATCTTTAGTTGTAGAAGTAAGAGCCTGTTCAAAATATTGTTGTGCCTGGAACATTTCATTCATGGCTTCGCTTTCCTTTGGTTCTTGAATAAATTGCTGGTATCCCAGATATCCAAGTACACAAATTGCAACAGCTCCTACGAATATTAAAATATACTTTTGGTTTTTCTCTACCCAGGCCTCGGTTCTCGAAGCACCTTCATCCAGTGTGTTAAATACTTCTGCCGTTGTACTGTTCTCTTCTATTTGAGATTTTCTCTCAGCTTTATTTTTCGGTCTACCGCCTCTTTTCTTGTAGGTTGCCATAATTTTATTTGTTGAAGCGCAAAAATAAAATATTTATTAGAATTTTAAAGGGAAAAGATTCCTTATTTTTCAATAATTTGCAGGCTCGTTTTTAGTATTTTTTCTGAAATGAGCCAAAACTCTTAAAATAGATAAGTTTCTCATTATTATGTTTTTACAATCGCTGTCCCTGCTTAATTACAAAAATTTTGAATCTGAATCATTCACATTCGATCCAAAAATCAATTGTTTTGTAGGCAGTAATGGGGTTGGAAAGACGAATGCACTGGATGCGATCTATCACCTGTCATTTGGCAAAAGTTATTTCAATCCTATTACCAGTCAGAACATAAAGCACGGAGAAGATTTTTTTGTAATTGAAGGAATTTACGAGAAAAATGACAGGGATGAAAAAATAGTAGTCAGTGCCAAGCGCGGACAAAAAAAGATCATAAAACGCAATGGAAAACCTTATGAAAAATTCAGTGAACATATAGGTTTCTTACCCCTGGTCATTATTTCTCCGGCAGACCGGGATCTTATTATTGAGGGTAGTGAAACGCGGCGAAAATTCATGGATGGTGTAATATCTCAAGGAGATCCCGAATACTTACAGAAATTAATTGCATACAATAAAGTTCTTGTACAGCGCAATTCACTATTGAAGTATTTTGCGGCTAATAATACATTCAACCAGGACACTCTGGACATTTACAATGAACAGTTGCATTCTTTTGGCTCGGTGATCTTTGAAAAAAGAACCGCTTTTCTGGAAAAATTCATACCTATCTTTCTAAAACGGTATCAATCCATAAGCAATAGTAGCGAAAAGGTAAACTTAGCGTATAAAAGCCAGTTGCAGGAAAAAGAATTATTGTCACTCTTAGAGGAAAATATAACCAAAGATAAATTTACACAGTATACCAATTACGGCATTCATAAAGATGACCTTTACTTTGAAATTGAAGGGCACCCCATTAAAAAGTTTGGATCCCAAGGGCAGCAAAAATCGTATTTGATCGCTTTAAAATTAGCACAATTCGATTTCATTAAAGCGCAAAGCAAGGTAACGCCCATTTTGCTGTTAGATGATATTTTTGATAAGTTGGATGAGCAACGGGTAGCACAGCTTATCGCTTTAGTTGATAATGAGAATTTTGGACAATTGTTCATTAGTGATACGCATGGTGACCGTACAGAAGAAGTAGTAAAAAAAGTACATCAAACTTATAAAATGTTCCTGTTATGAGAGTTATCGTTTTTTTGTCTTTATTCGTTCTAATTTCTTGTGGGAGACAAGACCCATCTGTACAGATCGAAAAATTGAATGGGTATTGGGAGATAAAAAGCGTTGCAATGCCAAATGGAGATAAGAGGGATTTTGGTATTAGTACAACTATAGATTTCATTGAAGTAACGGGCGATAGCGGTGTACGCAAAAAGGTAACTCCAAAACTGGATGGTAGTTTTTTGGTAAACAATTCAGCAGAAAAATTTACTTTAAAAATTGAAGAAGACAGCCTGAGAATGTATTACGAAACCCCTTTTGATAGTTGGAAAGAGACCGTTATGCAAGTAGAAGACAGCTTGCTAAAAGTAAAGAACAGAGATCAAAAAGTATACAACTACAAAAGGTTTAGTACGTTTAATTTTAATTAAGGTTCCATGGCAAAAAGAGATGGTGAAAATACAATTGGCGATGTGCTCAAGAATTTCATTGAAAAAAACAAGCTTCAAAAGGGCCTGGATAAGGTTTCGGTAAAAGAAGCCTGGCACACGGTTTTGGGAGATGCTATTGCCAAATATACAACAGATGTGACCCTGGATCGTACTACACTCTACGTACAATTAAGTTCTTCTGTATTGCGAGAAGAATTGAGCTATGGAAAAGAAAAAATCATTCGGCTGCTCAATGAAGAACTTGGGAAAGAACTGGTAAAAAAGCTGGTCCTTCGCTAATAAAAAAGCCACTCGCTAGTAGCAAATGGCTTTTATATAACTATTTTCAGTTTTCCTTAAAACATCTCTCTTCCCGAAAAATGAAAAGCGCCTTCGATAGCAGCATTTTCATCACTGTCACTTCCATGAACAGCATTTTCACCTATAGAAGCGGCATATAATTTTCTAATAGTACCTTCGGCAGCTTCGGCAGGATTGGTAGCACCGATCAAAGTACGGAAATCTTCAACGGCATTATCTTTTTCAAGAATAGCAGCAACAATGGGTCCACGGGTCATATATTCAACCAATTCACCAAAAAACGGACGTTCTTTATGAATCTCATAAAATTTCTTTGCGTCGGCGGTTGTCATTTGAGTTAGCTTCATGGCAACGATTCTAAAACCGGAAGCTGTAATTTTTTCAAGAATTGCACCAATATGTCCTTTTTCAACACTATCGGGCTTTAACATTGTAAACGTTCTATTTGTTCTCATAGGGTTTTTAAATTTTGGGCAAAAATACGCTTTTAGATGTCAAAAACAAGGTGTTAACCATAGTTTAATATTGTTGTTCAAATTCTCCCAAGATCTTATTTTCCAGGCCCCGTATTTTCATCCTTACTTTCTTTTGATCAAAATCAAACTGTAAGACACCAAAATTTAGGTCTTTTACCAATTTGCCTATGCGGTACCTGTTAGGGTCATCCGGACTATCCGGAAAAGTATGTGTCAACCCGCTTGTAGTAAAATCTATTAGTTTATAATCTAATCCCGGAACCGTTGTCACAGAAAATTCAGCTGAATGCCTGTCTCCACTAAGAAATAATATATTTCTCGCCTTAGCACTTTTCAATAATTGGTACATCTTAGACACTTCAGAAGGGTGATTTCCCCATTTTTCCCATCCATGCTCATCTGCCAGAAACTGAATACTGCTAACAATAATAGTAAAATCGGTACTATCATCCTGTAATTCGTTTTCAAGCCATTCCCATTGAACCGCTCCTAAAATACTCCCGCCTTCGTTTTCATTCCAGGGATCATATCGCCTCCCTTCTACAGTGCTTTTGTGAAGAGAATCGCGAAAAAAACGAGTATCCAGAAGTATCACCTTTACGCCTCCTTTATCTGTAGCATATTTTTTTGAATAGTAAATTCCTTTCTGTTCTCTTAAAGGATCATTTCCCGGAAATTTCAGAAAATCCAGAAACAGTTGTTGCGCTTCTTCCTTTTTTTCCCATTCGACTCCGGCATCGTTCTTTCCATAGTCGTGATCATCCCAGGTACCGATAACAGTTGTAGACTCTGCTAACAGACTATAATCCGGATTCGCAAGGACCTTATTGTAATCTGACCTCATTTTCTCCATATCATCCGTATCTGCATAAATATTATCCCCTCCCCAGATGAACAGGTCGGGATTATTTTCTAAAATGGGTTTCCAAAGGGGTTGCTCCCGGTCCTGGTCATTACAACTGGCAAATACAATTGTAAAGTCACTTTTTTCTTCAGAAGAAACCGATGTATGTGTAATGGTTTCCGAAAGTACTTCTTTTTTATCCTGTTTACAGGAAGCTAAAATTGCTATAGCAATAAATAAAACAATTCTTTTCATTTAGATATGTGTTAAGGTACTCCAAAAGTAAGCAATCAAATATTACTTAAAAATTAATAAATCGTATCTTCGCCCCTATGAATTCAGAAACTACAGCAATAGTAAAAAGATTACTTGATTCACCTAAAAATATTGTGGTAACAGGTCACAAAAATCCTGACGGTGATGCTGTGGGTTCCTGCCTTGGAATGTCATACTTTCTCAATAGCCTGGGTCATAAGGCAAATGTGATCATGCCAAATGATTTTCCCGACTTTTTAAAATGGATCCCCGGCTGTGCAGAAATAGTAGTTCACGAACAGAATGTAGAAAAAAGCCTCGAATTAATTAGTGCTGCGGATATTGTTTTTACATTGGATTTCAACAGCCTGGCCAGAACAGGAGATCTGCAAAAATATCTTGAAGAAAGCAATGCAGATTTTGTAATGATAGATCATCACCAGGCTCCGGATAACTACGCCGTAGCAATGTATAGCGATGTCACTATGAGTTCCACTTCAGAAATGGTATATCATTTTATGGATGCTTTGGGAAAATTGGAAGTAATTTCTACTGAAATCGCCACTCAATTGTATACCGGTATAATGACCGATACAGGGTCTTTCAGATTTCCGGCTACTACCGCTACCACACACAGAGTGATCGCCCATTTAATTGAAGCAGGTGCCAAAAGTGCGACCATTCATCAAAAAGTGTATGATACCAATAGCTGGGACCGTATGAAATTATTGGGAGTAGCTCTTAAAAACCTCAATATCCTTCCGGAATACCATACCGCATATATTTCGCTTACACAAAAAGAACTGGACACCCATAATTTTAAGAAAGGAGATACCGAGGGGTTCGTAAACTATGCGCTTTCGGTAAAAGGTGTTAAGTTCGCTGTTATTTTTATAGAAAATAAACAGGAAAATATCGTGAAGATATCATTTAGGAGTAAAGGAGGTTTTTCAGTAAATGATTTTGCCAGAAATCACTACAATGGCGGGGGGCATATAAATGCAGCGGGAGGAAGAAGTTCAAAATCACTCTCTGAAACAATTACTGAATTTATTACTATCTTGCCTAGCTATAAAAAAGAATTATCCCATGTTTCGTAATATAAGTTGTCTCTTTATATTCATTCTAGTACTTGCTTCATGTAAAAGTCCGGAAGCAAGAAGGCCTTTGCAGAGAACTTCGGGTACGTTTATTAAAGAATCTGCAGAACGAAACAAAAAGATATATCAAAAGGAAGAAGCGCGAATTGCCGAGTTAATGAACGCGAATCCGCAGAATGATTACATCGCTTCAGAAAATGGGTTCTGGTACTATTACAATATAAAAGACAGCCTCATCACACAAATGCCCGTATTTGGTGACGAGGTAACATTCACCTATAATGTTAAAGACTTAGATGGCAAAACCATTATTTCGGAAGCGGAAAACGGTTTACAAGCATATAAAGTAGACCAGAGCAATCAAGAATTGATCTCAGGAATACGAGATGGCATTAAATTAATGAAAGAAGGAGAACAGGTAACTTTTCTTTTCCCATCCTACAAAGCATATGGATACTACGGTATTGAAAACAAACTGGGAACAAATATTCCAATTCAAAGTACAGTAACTTTAAAATCAATAGAACAATCACAAGAAAATTAATTAGAACTATGAAGAAACTAACGCTGTTATTTTTATTATTATCCTTGTCATTTGCTGCTTGCGAGGACAAATATCCAGATCTGGGAGACGGGATCTATGCAGAATTTATCACTAATAAAGGAACATTTGTAGCTAAACTATACAATGAAGCTACTCCATTAACGGTTTCCAATTTTGTTGCCCTGGCAGAAGGCAATAACACTTTGGTAGATTCTACATATAAAGGAAAGAAGTTTTTCAACGGACTTACATTTCATCGTGTTATAAAAGACTTTATGATCCAGGGGGGTGATCCAAAAGGAGATGGTAGTGGAAACCCGGGTTATCGTTTTCCGGATGAATTTGTAGATAGCTTAAAGCACAGCAAAAAAGGGATTTTGTCCATGGCCAATTCGGGCCCGGGAACTAACGGAAGTCAGTTTTTTGTCACTTTAAAAGAAACTCCCTGGTTAGATGGTAAGCATACGGTTTTCGGAGAGATCGTATTGGGCCAGGAAATTGTTGATTCCATTGGTGCAGTAGAAACTACAAAGCCAACTGATAAACCTGTTGATCCTGTTATCATGCAGGAAGTGAATATTATTAATAAAGGCAATTCAAAACTGAGTTCTTTTACTGAAGAGATGGAAAAGATCGAAACAGAAAAGAAAGAAAGAGAAGAACGTGTAAACAAAGTTGCTGCAGACCAAGCAATTGAGTTTAGTTCTTTAGCTGAAGAGGCCGAAGAATTACCTTCCGGATTAAAGATATACTGGAACCATAAAGGAAAAGGAATGAGGCCTGCTGAAGGAAGCAAAGTGAAAATGAATTATGCAGGTTACTTCCCTAACGGTAAACTATTCGACTCGAATATAGTAGAAGTTGCCGAAAAATATGAAACCGTAGATCCGGCGAGATTGGCAGCCGGCCAATACAGCCCGGTTGGAACGGATTATAGTAAAGATGCCCGTTTGATACCAGGCTTTAGAGAAGGATTATTGCAAATGAGCCTTGGAGACAAAGTAACATTGTTCATCCCATCTCATTTAGGATACGGTGAACGAGGTTATCCACCTGCAATTCCACCTAATAGTGATTTGGTATTCGAATTGCAATTAGTTGATATAGCCGAGTAAATAAAAGTCTATAATTTAAAAAAGCCGCTTGAAATTCAAGCGGCTTTTTTAATTCTTATTTTTTTGGAATGTTCTTTAATATTTCCAATACAAACTCCCAGTATTTTTGAGTGGAAGAAATACTGGCCCGCTCGTCCGGAGAATGAGCACCTTTGATCGTTGGCCCAAAAGAGATCATATCCATTTCCGGATAATTTTGCCCCAATATTCCACACTCCAAACCTGCATGGCATGCGGCTACATTTGCTTTTTTGCCATTCATTTTAGTGTAAATAGAATCCAAAACTTCCAGGATCGGGCTATCCATGTTGGGCGCCCAGCCCGGATAAGATCCGGAAAAGGTAACATCACAACCACCCAGCTCAAAAACTGCTTTCAATGCATTTGCCATGTCTTCTTTTGAAGACGCTACAGAAGAACGCGTTAGGCACTCGATCTTTATATTTCCATTCTCTGCTGTAACCTTGGCAATATTATTGGACGTTTCCACCAGGTCTTCTATAGCAGGGCTCATTCTGTAAACACCGTTATGAGCTCCATAAACCGAATTAATGAACATTGTTTGGTCCTTAGTATCCATTACCTTTTCTGAAGAAGCAGAAGCTTTTTCTACAGTAATACTAAAATCAGGTTCCAGTATTTTATATTCGGCAGAAATTTCTGCAGTTATCTTTTTTAATTCTGAAAGAAATACATCTTCATTCACAGAAGGTACCACAACAGTGGCTACACTTTCTCTCGGAATAGCATTTCTAAGGCTTCCACCATGTAATTCTGCAATATGCATGACATCTTTGGTAGCATATAGCAAACGGTTCATCATTTTATTGGCATTGCCTAATCCCTTGATGATATCCATTCCGCTATGCCCTCCCTGGAGTCCTTTTACTGTAATCGTATATGTTTTGGAATTTGCAGGAGTATTCACTTGCGTATAACTTCGGGTAGCAGTGACATCGACTCCGCCTGCGCAGCCTACTCCAATTTCATCATCTTCTTCCGTATCCAGGTTTAATAAAATATCGCCTTTTAAAACACCTCCCTTTAGCCCCATTGCACCTGTCATTCCTGTTTCTTCATCGATAGTAAATAAGGCTTCTAAAGCAGGATGCGCTATGGATTTGCTCTCTAAAATTGCCATAATGGTCGCTACACCCAATCCGTTATCTGCACCCAATGTAGTTCCCCGGGCTCTTACCCAATCATTATCAACATACATTTCAATTCCCTGTGTGTCAAAATTGAAATCGGTATCATTGTTCTTTTGGTGCACCATATCAAGATGAGACTGCATTACTACAGCTTTTCGGTCTTCCATCCCTGCTGTAGCCGGCTTACGGATGATCACATTTCCAACTTCGTCTTCGATGGTTTCCAATCCCAGCCGTTGCCCGAAATCTTTCATAAATGCAATTACGCGTTCTTCCTTTTTTGAAGGTCTTGGCACTGCATTCAAATCGGCAAAATTATTCCAAACAACTTTAGGTTCAAGGTTTCTTATAACTTCGTTCATTTTAAGTTTTTTTCTAAGTCACAAAATTACTGTTTTAACACACGTATAAAAATTATGTAGTAAAAGATTTCTTTGTAAGTTTGAGATATGCAAAGAAGAACCCGTCTCATCCTTACTTTTTTATTACCGCTTCAAATTATTGTCCTGCAAATTCTGAAAAATTTCCCCGAATTTGTAGAGACCTATTACAGCCGGGGCCTATATCCTGTATTGTCTAAAATATCACGTTACCTATTTGGATGGATTCCTTTTTCACTAGGCGATATATTCTATCTGCTCATTGCGGTTCTGGCATTGCGTTGGTTGTATAAAAACTTCTATCGTCTATGGAGGCAACCTGTTTGGTTTTTTGTAGATATTACCGCTACGCTTTCCATAGTATATTTTATGTTCAACCTTCTTTGGGGTTTCAATTACTATCGGGTTCCGTTACATACATCTCTCAAATTGCAAAGTGATTATACAACAGAAGAACTTATAAGTACTACTGAGAGGTTAATTGTAAAATCTAATGAAATGCATCGTCAATTGGGTTATAATGATACCATAAAGATTGACCTTCCTTATACTCAAAAAGAGGTTTTCAAAAAATCTATCGATGGCTATCAGAATTTGGAAAAAGAGTTTCCCAGTTTGGAATATTCACCCCGAAGTATTAAAAAAAGTGGTTGGAGTTTAGGACTAACTTACATGGGATATAGTGGATATTACAATCCTTTTTCAGGAGAAGCCCAAGTCAATAATTTAATTAAAACCTACAAGTTTCCGGTAGTAAGTTGCCATGAGGAGGCGCACCAAATAGGTTATGCACGTGAAAATGAAGCAAATTTCATTGCTACACTGGCGACACTTCATAATGAAGATCCTTATATACAATATTCGGGATATATTTTTGCGCTCCGCTATTGTGTTAATGAAATTGCACGAAGAGATATTGATAAATACCATGAGCTAATAGAAACGGTGAATCCCGGAATACTTAAAAGTTATAAGGAAATGCGTGATTTTTGGGCGAGCTACCAAAATCCCTTTGAAACCTTGTCCAAGAGCTTTTGGGATCAGTTTTTAAAGGCGAACAATCAATCCAAAGGAATTATGAGCTACAGCTATATGGTTGCTTTGGTGGTTAACTACTTTGAGGACAAACCCTTTTAAGTGTTAAACTTTTCTACACTTTTTTGCCAACTTACTTTCCATCCCTATCTTTAGGATTCTTTTTTAAATACTAACAACCAAATGAAAAAAATCACAAGTATTCTCTTACTTCTATTTTGTACCGGGCTTGTCATGGGACAGGATTATTTTCCTAAGAACGATGGTGTAAAAGAGAAAAACAATAATTATACTGCTTTTACAAATGCAGTGTTGTATGTCACACCATCCCAGGTGATCAGGAAAGGTACCCTATTGATACAGAATGGAAAGGTAATCGCAGCCGGAAGATCTGTGAATATTCCACAAAATGCGATCGTAATCGATTTAGAAGGAAAACATATCTATCCCTCCTTTATTGATCCCTATACCGGATTTGGAATAGAAAAACCGGAGCGTGTAAAAGGCCAGGGACGTTCTCCCCAATACGAGACCAAACGTAAAGGGTTTTACTGGAATGACCATATCATGCCCGAAAATAAAGGAATAAGTAAATTCAAGTATGACAAAAAAACTGCCAGTGAATACCGTAAAGCCGGGTTTGGTGTCCTAAACACTCATATTATGGATGGGATCGCACGAGGTACCGGAGTGTTGGTAGCCTTAAATGATGAAGGAGGTGACGCCAACAGGATCATAGAAGATGCATCCGGGCAATATTTTTCATTTTCAAAAAGTGTTACCAGTCGCCAGTCATATCCCAGTTCTTTGATGGGTGCAATGGCATTATTGCGTCAAATGTATTATGATGCAGATTGGTATGCTAAAGGAAATGTAACCACCAAAGATCGTTCTTTAGAGGCATTGATAGAAAACCGGAGCCTTACTTCTTTCATTGAAGCAGGTAATAAAGGGAATGACCTGAGAGCTGATAAAATTGGTGACCTGTTCAATATTAATTATGTAATTGTGGGAGGTGGTGATGAATATGAAATGGTCGATAAAATTAAGGCCACAAATGCAAGATATATCATTCCTATTAATTTTCCGGAAGCTTTTGATGTAAGTGACCCCTATGCAGCTAATTATATTTCGTTAGAAGATATGCGCGCCTGGAACCAGGAACCCATGAACCCGAAAGTACTTGCTGATAATGGAATTACCTTTTCGCTAACTACATATGACTTAAAAAAGCCTTCAGAATTCAAAGGAAAGCTAATGAAGGCGATCACCTATGGTTTGGATAAGACCAAAGCTTTGGAAGCTTTAACTATTGTTCCAGCA
Source organism: Flavobacteriaceae bacterium (assembly GCA_028284005.1). Lineage (GTDB taxonomy): Bacteria > Bacteroidota > Bacteroidia > Flavobacteriales > Flavobacteriaceae > JANQOS01. Next base: position 71,156 of record JANQSO010000007.1, read on the forward strand.
CAACTATTGGGTGAAAGTGATAAGATAGGATCATTACAGTCCGGACGCTACGCTAATTTTTTAATTACTTCCGGAGCTATTTTCGATAAGGGGACAGTTCTTTATGAAAACTGGGTACAGGGAGAAAAAAATATAATCAACGATAAGGACCAGAAAGATATTCGAGGAAGCTATACCCTTTCAGGCGGTGGGAAAAATTACAACATGACGATATCCGGTGAAACGGCAAAACCAAAAATAGAAATAAAAGCAGGTGATACAAAGTATCCTGCTAAGATCGACTATCAGAAAAATTGGGTAACGCTTTCTTTTACTGATGAAGCCACTAAGGGTGTATATCAGTCTACAGCTATAGTTCCAAAAGACGGAAATACCTTTTCAGGGAAAATGATTCTGCCAAACGGATCAGAAAGTAGTTTTACCGCGACAAGAAAAGGAGATGCTCCCTTTAAAGAAGGTGAAAAGAAAGAAGACACAGAAGATAAAGAGCCCGAAATTGTCCCTGTAACCTATCCTAATATTGGTTATGGTTTTAGTGCTAAACCGCGCCAGCAAGATATGTTGTTTAAAAATGCAACTGTTTGGACCAGTGAAGATGCCGGCATATTAAATAATACAGATGTACTTATTAAAAACGGAAAGATCTCAAAAATTGGGAAGAACCTTTCTCCCGGTGGGGTTAAAGTTATAGATGCTACAGGAAAGCACCTCACAGCAGGAATTGTCGATGAGCACTCACATATTGCAGCTTTGTCAATTAACGAAAGCGGGCACAATTCTTCAGCAGAAGTAAGTATAGAAGATGTGGTAGACCCTGAGGATATAAACATCTACAGGAACCTTGCCGGAGGTGTAACTTCCATCCAGATCTTACACGGTTCGGCGAATCCAATTGGTGGGCGTTCCGCTATTATAAAACTAAAATGGGGAGAAGAAGCGGATAACCTGGTCTATGAAAACACCCCTAAGTTCATCAAATTTGCATTAGGAGAAAATGTCAAACAATCCAACTGGCAAAGTTTTTCCCGTTTTCCACAGACGCGTATGGGTGTTGAGCAGGTATTTGTTAACTACTTTAACCGGGCAAGAGAATACGATACAAAAAAGAAAAGCGGACAACCCTATCGGTATGATGAAGAAATGGAAGTCCTGGCCGAAATCCTAAATGGAGAACGTTTTATTAGTTGTCACTCATACGTTCAAAGTGAGATCAATATGTTAATGAAAGTAGCTGAACGCTTTAACTTTCGTATAAATACATTCACACATATCCTGGAAGGTTACAAAGTAGCAGATAAAATGAAAACTCATGGTGCGGGAGGCTCTACCTTTAGTGATTGGTGGGCCTATAAGTATGAAGTAAACGACGCTATCCCGTATAATGCTGCCATAATGAGTGACCAGGGCGTCGTTGTTGCTATAAATAGTGATGATGCTGAGATGTCCCGAAGGTTAAACCAAGAAGCTGCAAAGGGTGTTAAATATGGTGGAATGACCGAAGAAGAAGCCTGGAAAATGGTGACCATCAATCCTGCAAAATTGCTTCATCTGGACAACCGGGTAGGAAGTATAAAAGAAGGAAAGGATGCAGATCTGGTATTGTGGACAGGCCATCCGCTTTCGGTATATACAAAAGCTGAAAAGACCATTATTGAAGGAAAAGTATATTTCGATATTCAACAAGACAAGGTTAAACGTGAAGCTATTAAGACAGAGCGAAACAAACTCATGAAAATGATGTTACGCGAAAAGGAAGGTGGCGGAAAAACACGCCCGCCTAAAAAGGAGGATAAGATTCATTTTCATTGTGAAACCATAAACTAATTCAACTCGTTATGAAGATTCTAAAAAATATATTACTTGCAACTCTTATAAGTGTTGGATTACATGCATGGGCACAGCAAACTCCCGCACCAACACAATCTGAAACTATTACTATCAAAGGAGCAACTGCACATTTGGGTAATGGAACAGTCATTGAAAATAGTGTTTTGATATTTTCCGAAGGAAAGCTTACTGCTGTAGGTACAGCTACTATCCCTACACAGGGAAAAGTAATTGATGCTACCGGAAAACATATTTATCCCGGATTTATCGCTCCTGTTTCTACTCTTGGAATAGGAGAGGTTGGGGCATTACGCCAAACTCGTGATTTTGATGAAATAGGAGATTTTATTCCAAATATACGAAGTCAAATTGCTTATAATGCAGAAAGCAAGGTGATTGAAAGCTTACGGCCTAACGGAGTATTGCTAGCTCAAGTTACGCCTCAAGGTGGGAGAATCTCAGGAACTTCTTCTATTGTACAATTGGATGCGTGGAACTGGGAAGATGCAACGATAAAAGCAGATGATGGTATCCACATCAACTGGCCTACCAGTTTTAAGCAAGGTCGCTGGTGGTTGGGTGAAGAAAGAGGCTGGAAACCTAATAAAGATTACGGCAAACAACTAGAGGAAATAAAAAATTACCTGGCTGCTTCCAAAGCATATGGAAAGAGCACTACCACCTCTCAAAATGAAGGTTTCAATGCCATGCAGGGTTTGTTTAACGGAACTAAAACCTTATACCTCTATGCCCAAAGAGAAAAAGAGATCATTGATGGAATTACTATTGTAAAAAATGCAGGAATCAACCGTGTTGTGCTAGTAGGAGGATATGAGGCCCATAAGATCATCCCTTTATTAAAAGAACACAATATAAGTGTTTTGGTAAACAGAGTTCATACTACTCCAAGGGCAGATGACGACGATTATGACCTACCTTACAAACTTCCTAAACTGTTGACAGATGGAGGATTGTTAGTAGGACTCAATGCCAAAGGACAAATGGAACGTATGAATACCCGTAACCTGGCGTTTTATGCAGGACATTTAGTAGGTCAGGGAATGGAGAGGGAAACCGCTTTACAGCTAATAACTTCAAATACAGCAAAGATACTGGGAATTGATACCGATTATGGAACTCTGGAAGTTGGTAAAAGTGCTACCTTGTTCATAAGTAAAGGAGATGCTTTGGATATGCGTAGCAACCAACTTACACATGCTTTTATCGATGGCCGCGAGATCTCATTAGAAACACACCAAACAGAATTATGGAAACGCTATATGGAAAAATATAGCAGAGAATAAAACAGGTCCTAAAATAAAAAAGCAGCTCAATGAGCTGCTTTTTTATTTGTAAAAGTAATTTGGCTTATTTTTTTATCAGTTTCTTAGTAACCGAATTTCCTTCAGAAATAATACTAACAAAATACATTCCGCTTGTTAAGGAACTCAAATCAATAGTAATACTTTTGTTTAGAGGTTGTTTTGTTTCAGAAAATAATTGCTTTCCGCTAACATTATATAACCTGATCCGGGTTTCACCCTTTAAGAATTGAGATTGGATTTGTATTTTTTCAGAAACAGGATTAGGATACACCTGTAAATCACTAAAATTTGTTTCGGTAACTCCTAAAACTCCATCTGTTTCAATTTCAAAATCATAGGTTTCAAAATCACACTGGTCCTGTAAAGGGGCCATACGTGCATATATGGTTTGTGGATTTGCAGTATTTTGATAGGTTTCTGGATCTGCTATCGCATTAGTATCGTTTGTAGCATCTTCTGAAGTAATGTAATACTTAAACTGAAAATTAAATTGATCCTGAGGGCCCAAAGCCTGGGATTCATTTACGGTAAGGTCAAAAATAGCACTACCGTCTCCATCTCCTTCATTTATAAATATATCATCCGGTTGCTGGTCTACAAAAGGGATCAAGGGCACTATCAAGTCTAAAGTTGTAACATCCCACCCTTGTCCGGCAGTACTCTGTAATCTCACAAAAACTATTTGAGGATTAGCTTCGTTGGTATGTGCTGTAGGATCTGCATATGCGTTGATCCCACTTAATGCATCTCCGGATGTGGGATGATAGGTCACCACAACATTGCTTTGTCCATTGATGATCTGGGCTTCCCGAATGGTCATATCAAACACCTCAATTTCGTCTCCGGGGTTATTTACATCACATAAGATTATTGGGTCGGGAATTCCTGCCGTAACTTGGCCTTTAACAACAAATATTGTAAATACGGCTACTAAAAAAAGTAGTATTCTTTTCATTGTAATTTTTTTTTTGAAAGATACTAATTATATCTTAATCCTCTTGTTATCTTTGCCTCATGCACAAAACTATTTCCAGCCTTCAAAACCCCTTGGTGAAGCAGGTAGTACAGCTTTCTGAAAAGGCCCGTGAACGAAAAAAAAGCGGGTTGTTCATCATTGAGGGACAACGGGAAATACAATTGGCTCTTAAGGGAGGATATATTCTGAAAACAATACTATTTTGTCCGGAGATCATTACAGAAAAAGAAATTAGTCATATCAAAGAAGGGGCAAATTCTGAAGCCGAATTTATAGAAATCTCTTTTGAAATCTATCAAAAATTAGCCTATCGCACTACAACCGAAGGGATTATTGCCATTACTGAAACAAAAGACCTGTCAATTGAAAATCTGGACTTTAAAACCAAAAATCCTTTGGTACTTGTAGCGGAAGCACCGGAAAAACCTGGAAATATTGGTGCGCTGCTTCGTACGGCAGATGCAGCCAAACTTGACGCTGTGATCATTGCCAACCCAAAAACCGATCTATACAATCCTAATACCATACGTAGCAGTGTGGGTTGTCTGTTTACTAATAGGATAGCCACAGGAAATACTGTTGAGATCATCCGTTTTTTAAAGGAAAACAATATTGCTATTTACTGTGCCACCCTGCAAGCCTCCGTTAATTATCACCATTGTAACTTTAGAGAATCCTCTGCAATTATAGTAGGTACTGAAGCTACCGGGCTGTCACAGGAATGGTTAGAGAATAGTACACAGAATATTATCATTCCCATGCAGGGAGAAATAGATTCCATGAATGTATCGGTGGCAGCAGGAATCCTTATCTTTGAGGCCAAAAGACAACGAGATTTTTGCTGAAACTATGACCTCACAAGCCCTTTTTTACACCATTATTGGTATTTTACTTTTAAACTTTATTGTAGATAAAATACTCGATTACCTTAATGCACAGCATTTTAACGATCCTGTACCCGCTGAATTGGAAGATGTGTATGACAGGTCAGAGTATCAAAAATCACAATCTTATAAAAAAGAGAATTACCGTTTTGGCTTACTTACGTCAACTACCTCTTTGGTCGCAACTTTGGCATTTTTCTTTTTAGATGGATTTGCCTGGGTAGACGGATGGGTGCGTTCTTTTAGTGATAATACTATTGTAATTGCCCTGATATTTTTTGGAAGTATTCTATTGGCAAGTGATATTTTGAGTACACCTTTTAGTTATTACCACACATTTGTGATCGAAGAAAAGTTTGGATTCAATAAGACCACCCGAAAAACATTCTTTTTGGATAAACTGAAAGGCTGGGCAATGATGGCAATTGTTGGAGGGTTATTACTGGCTGCTATTGTTTGGTTTTACGAGTCTACAGGAAGTGATTTTTGGTTATACGCCTGGGGAGTGGTAACGGTTTTTGCCGTATTTATGAATTTGTTTTACGCAAGGCTCATTGTACCTATTTTCAATAAACAAACTCCTTTGGAAGCTGGCGAACTTAGGTCGAAAATTGAAACCTACGCTAACAAGGTAGGTTTTACTTTAGATAAGATCTTTGTGATCGACGGGTCTAAACGCAGTACCAAAGCTAATGCCTATTTTTCAGGCTTCGGAAGTGAAAAAAGAGTCACCTTGTATGATACGCTCATCAACGACCTGGAAGAAGAAGAAATTGTTGCGGTTTTGGCCCACGAAGTAGGGCACTATAAAAAGAATCATATCATTATCAATCTTGTCGCTTCAGTACTTACTACCGGATTTACTTTTTGGCTGCTTTCCCTTTTGGTTGGGAATCCTTTACTTTCTGAAGCACTAAGTGTATCCCAGCCTTCATTCCATATAGGATTGATCGCTTTTGGGGTTTTGTATACGCCTATTTCTGAAATTACCGGTTTGATCATGAACTATCTTTCTCGAAAGTTTGAATATCAGGCAGACAATTATGCCAAAACTACATTCCGGGGAGAGCCTTTAATCTCCGGATTGAAAAAACTCTCCAAAAATAGCCTGAGCAATCTTACACCTCATCCGGCCTATGTGTTTGCTCATTACTCCCACCCTACCTTGTTACAACGTTTTCAAAATCTAAAGGATACTGCCAAATAACATCATTTCTTCAGAATATAGTGCCAGATACTCACACAAAATAAAATTCCGGTAATTACTGCCAATTTAGCACTTTCCCAAAGGGCATAAAATTTGTTGTTAGTTCCAAAGGTTAATTGTATTTTAGATTTATGACAGAAGAGGTTCTAGAAGCAGAAAAAAAGGAACTTGCCAAGCAATACAAGGAGTTACTGAAGGTTAGCTACCGTACACTTTCCACAAAAGACAAAAAGCTGATCCGTAGTGCTTTCGATGTATCGGTGGATGCACATAAAGAGCAACGCCGTAAATCTGGTGAGGCTTACGTGTTCCATCCTATTGCCGTTGCCAAAATAGTGGCTTCGGAAATTGGTTTGGACGCGACCTCTATTGCTGCTGCACTACTGCATGATGTGGTAGAAGACACTTCCTATACACTTGCCGATATTGAACAGATGTTTGGAGAAACCGTTGCACGTATTGTGGATGGATTAACCAAGATCTCCAATATTCCATATGAAAAGGACGTCTCGTTACAGGCTGAGAACTTCAGGAAAATGCTATTGACACTTAATGAAGACATTCGTGTGATCATCATTAAGATCGCTGACCGTTTGCACAATATGCAAACTATGGAATCAATGCCGGCTCATAAGCAAGTAAAAATTGCTTCGGAAACCTTGTATATCTATGCGCCTATGGCACATAGGATAGGTTTGTACAATATCAAGACCGAACTTGAAGACCTGGGCTTAAAATATACGGAGCCCGAAGTATACGAGGATATATTGAGTAAGATCAAAGAAAGTAAAGAGGAACAGGACAAATACATTAAGACCTTTTCAAAAATAATAGAGGATTCACTAAATGCCGAAAAATTGGATTATGTTGTTAAAGGACGCCCAAAATCCATCTTTTCCATTCGAAGAAAAATGCTCGCTCAAAATGTTAGCTTTGATGAAGTATACGATAAGTTCGCAGTACGAATTATATACAAAAGCGACAATCCGGAAAGTGAAAAATTTATTGCCTGGAAAATTTATTCGATCGTAACAGACCATTTTCGACCTAATCCAATTAGGCTTAGGGATTGGATATCATCACCAAAATCTACCGGCTATGAAGCACTCCACATTACGGTTATGGGGCCCAAAGGACGTTGGGTAGAAGTACAAATTAGGAGTGAGCGAATGAACGAAATAGCCGAAAAGGGATATGCTGCACACTACAAATATAAAAACAAGGAAAAAGAAGATGGCGGTTTAGACGACTGGTTAAATAAATTACAGGTCACTCTTGAGAATGCAGAAAGCAACGCGGTTGATTTTGTGGAAGAGTTTAAACTCAACCTGTATGCCAAAGAGATCTTTGTTTTTTCTCCTAAAGGAGACCTGTATTCCCTTCCCAAAGGTTCTACAGCTTTAGATTTTGCATTTCATATTCACACCGAAGTTGGTTTGCACACCCGAGGTTCAAAAGTAAATGGCAAACTGGTTCCTTTAAGTCATGAACTAAAAAGTGGAGACCAGGTAGAGATCATCACTTCAGAAAAAGCAAACCCTTCCGCTAGCTGGCTCGATTATGCAACTACGGGCCGTGCCCGATCAAAGATCAAATCTTCACTTAAAGAAGAACAAAAACAGATAGCGAATGAAGGAAAAGTAATTCTGGCGAGGAAGCTTAAATCACTAAAGATCACACTGGATGAAAAGACCGTTAACCAACTGGTCGTTTATTTTAAACTAAAAACAAGTCTGGATCTGTTCTATCGTGTTGGTGCAGGAATCATCGATAATTCTATGTTAAAGGATTTTGCCGCATCCCGAAGTAATGCTCTTGTAAGTTTCTTTAAGAACAGGATCAGAAAACCGGGAACTCCGGAAGATGTAAATAAAGACGAGATCACACATAAATATGATCAATTGGTATTCGGTAAAGAGGATGAAAAACTGGATTATAAAATGGCTAATTGTTGTAATCCTATCCCCGGAGATGATGTCTTTGGCTTTGTAACCGTAAACGAAGGGATCAAAGTACATAAAAAGAATTGTCCCAATGCCTTACAGCTTCGTAGCAATTATAGTTACCGGATCATGCCTGCCAAATGGATAGATTCTACGCAAAGCGATTTTAAAGCAGAATTGTCCATCACCGGGATCGATACCATTGGTTTGGTGAATGAAGTAACCAAAGTTATCTCCGGTAACCTCCATATTAATATGAAAAGTGTTCATTTTGATAGTGATGATGGAGTTTTTACCGGGAAAATTGTCGTTGTCGTAAAAAATAAGGCAATTCTTGATAACCTGGTGAAAAACATTAAAAAAATAAACGGAATTGATAAAGTTACACGGTCATAATTGAGTAACTTTGCTGCTTTGTATGAGCTCTAAAACAAATCAAAATAATCAGGCAATCGTTAAAAATGTTTTTACGGGCTTTCTGGAAGAGAGAGGACACCGTAAGACACCGGAACGATATGCGATACTCCAGGAGATCTATGATCATGACGATCATTTTGATATCGAATCTTTGTATATCAATATGAAAAACAAGAACTATCGTGTAAGCCGTGCTACATTATACAACACTATCGAGTTATTGCTGGAATGTGATCTGGTAAGAAAACACCAATTTGGACAAAACCAGGCACACTACGAAAAATCGTATTTCGATAAACAACACGACCACGTAATACTTTCAAACGGAGAAGTGATCGAGTTTTGCGACCCACGCATACAATCCATAAAAAAAACTATCGAAGAAGTCTTTGATATTGAAATTACAAACCACTCTTTGTATTTCTACGGAAATAAAAAAACATCCAACTCTTAAAAAACTATGGCAGTAGACTTACTACTTGGACTACAATGGGGCGACGAAGGAAAAGGAAAAATCGTTGACGTTCTAACCAAAAACTATGATATCATCGCTCGCTTTCAAGGTGGCCCCAATGCTGGGCATACTTTGGAATTTGACGGTATTAAACATGTGTTGCATACTATTCCCAGCGGTATTTTTCATGAAAATGCTGTAAATCTGGTTGGTAATGGTGTTGTGATCGACCCTGTGATCTTCAAAAAAGAATTGGACAATCTTTCTAAGTTTGAAGGAGACTTTACAAAAAAACTCCTTATTTCTCGAAAAGCACACCTTATTTTACCAACGCATCGTTTGCTGGACGCTGCTTCCGAGGCATCAAAAGGAAAAGCCAAGATAGGATCGACCCTTAAAGGGATCGGCCCCACTTATATGGATAAGACCGGAAGAAACGGTATTCGTGTAGGAGATCTGGAAATGAAAAACTGGAGTGAAAAATACCGTGCCCTGGCAAATAAGCATGAGGCAATGATCGATTTTTATGATGTAGACATGCAATATGACTTAGCCGAACTGGAAGCCGATTTCTTTGAAGCTGTTGAAGTATTAAAATCTTTACAATTTATAGACAGTGAAGAATATCTGCATCAGGCTCAAAGATCAAATAAGACCATACTGGCAGAAGGAGCTCAAGGTTCATTGCTTGACATTGATTTTGGAACCTACCCCTTTGTAACCTCTTCCAATACTACTGCGGCTGGAGCTTGCACAGGATTGGGAGTTGCCCCCGGAAAAATTAAAGAGGTGTTCGGTATCTTTAAAGCATATACCACACGTGTAGGTAGCGGCCCCTTCCCTACCGAATTATTTGACAGCTACGGCGAAACTATGGGGCGTGTTGGAAACGAGTTTGGAGCTACTACCGGTAGGCCAAGGCGATGTGGATGGCTGGACCTGGTAGCATTAAAATATGCCGTGCAAGTAAACGGTGTTACACAATTAATGATGATGAAAGGGGATGTATTAAGCGGTTTTGATAAACTGAAAGTTTGTACCGCATACAAATATAAAGGAGAAACCATTGAACATCTGCCTTATAATATTGAAGCTGAAAATGTAACCCCAATTTATACTGAAATGAAGGGTTGGAAAGAAGACCTTACCAAAATGACCGATGTTTCCCAACTTCCGGAAGCGTTGAACGATTATATCGGCTATTTGGAAAAAGAACTGGAGGTGCCTATCAAAATTGTTTCGGTAGGGCCGGATAGAACACAAACTATTCACAGGTAACACTTTGCCTTTGGTAGTTGACGTTAGTATTGTATTAAATAACATTCTGTATTGAGATTATCAAAGAACATATTCTTTATACCTCTGTTTTTCTTCGGAATTGTACTCTACGCGCAAGAAGAAAATGATAAAACCATAGTTTCGGTACAGTCCGGGTACCTGGAAAAGAAACCGGAATTTCCCGATGCCGTAATTTATACAAAAGACAATACCGGACAAGTCTATATTGTACACGAAGGTGTAGAAATGTGGTGCGACCAGGCCTTTGTTTATCTAAAAGACAACTTTGTAAAGGCCTATGGAACAGTGAGGATCACGCAAGGAGATACTGTTTCTATGAACAGCAAATATGCCGAGTACAATGGAAATACCCAATTTGCCTTTGCAAGTGGAGATGTTGTTTTAACCGAGCCGAAAACCACACTTCGTACGGATACCCTCTATTTTGACCGTATTAAACAACAGGCTTACTACCGCACAGGTGGAACCGTTAGAGATACGGCAAGTACACTTACCAGTCGTATTGGCAGGTATTATGCACAAACAAAGAAGTACCAGTTTCTATCTAATGTAAAGATTGTAAATCCAAAATATACTGTAAACAGTGAGCAACTGGATTTTTACTCTGAAAGCGGTGGTGCTTATTTGTATGGTGAATCTACCATTGTTAGTGAAACCAGTACGGTCTATTGTGAACGGGGTTACTACGACACACGTAATGATACGGGATATTTTGTAAAGAATTCGCGCGTAGACTATAGTAATCGGATTTTATATGGAGACAGTATCTATTTTGACAGAAATAAAAGCTTTGCTTCCGCTACCAATAATATAAAAGTATTGGATACGGTCAATAAAAGCATTATTAGAGGGCATTATGCCGAAGTTTTTCGAGAAAAGGATTCTGTATTTATTACCAAGAGAGCCGTTGCTGTAACGCTTAGGGATAACGATTCCATTTATGTACATGCAGATACACTCCGGGTTACCGGAAAGCCTGAAAATAGAATCATTAAAGGATTTTATCGGGCTCGTCTATTTAAAAAAGGACTCCCCGGTGAGGAGCCCACAAGTGGAAAATGTGATTCAATTTTCGTAGATCAGAAAAAAGGAATTACCAAATTACTGCGAAATCCGGTGTTATGGAGTGGTGAGAATCAAATGACGGGAGATACCATTCATATTCTATCCAATACCAAAACTGAAAAACTGGATACATTAAAAGTATTCAATAATGCCTTTTTGATACAGAAAGACAGTGCCGGCTACAATCAGGTCTCGGGAGAAAGACTCATTGGCCTGTTTACCAATAATGAATTGGATACCATAAACATCATTAAAAATGCGCAGGTGATCTATTTCCCCCGGAACGATAAGCAAGAATTAATAGGAATAAATAATACCGTTTCCAGCTCCATTCAAATGTACCTGGAAGAACAGCAAATCACGGGAATCAGGTTTGTAAAACAAGCTAAAGGAAAAATCTATCCGCTCTCAGAATTTCCCGAGAACGCACGCCTCCTACCGGGCTTTAATTGGCGTGGTGAAGAACGTTTATATGAAGTAAATGACCTTTTTAAAGGAAAACCGGCACCGGTATTACCTAAGATAAAAGGTATTCCATTGCCTGAAGACGAAGGAGAATTCTTTGAAGACATTCCGGAGGATGAGCTCAACATTCCCGAAGCTTCCAAACTTAAGCCAAAGAATTTTCAAAACGATCCGGATGCTCCAAAAGCCAAGACTCGTGACCCAAAGGAAGATGAAGAGGAAGGTGGTAGAAAATAACACATGCTTGTGAAAAAGGATTTCTTCACATACCAGGCTCAAACCACACCACACCCACTTGCGATGGAGATCTCTCATGCAACAGGAAGTTATATCTACGATATGGAAGGACGCAAACACTTAGATTTTGCAGCCGGTGTATCTGCCTGTTCCCTGGGGCATTGCCATCCACGTGTTGTAGAAGCTGTAAAAAAACAACTGGACAGCTATTTACATGTAATGGTATATGGTGAATATATCCAAGCTCCCGCCGTAGAACTTTCTAAGTTACTTGCAGAAAACTTACCAGCTCCCCTGGAAACTACGTATTTGGTGAATAGCGGTACAGAAGCCATTGAAGGTGCTATAAAATTAGCTCGTCGCGTAACAGGAAAAACTGAGATCGTATATGCACACCATGCCTATCATGGAAATACTATGGGATCACTAAGCATTATGGGCCTTGAAGAACGTAAAATTCCTTTTGAGCCGCTTTTGCCTGATTGCAGCCCCATACATTTTAACAAAGAAGAGGACTTAAGTAAAATTACTTCTAAGACAGCTGCTGTAGTTCTTGAAACCATTCAGGGAGGAGCCGGATTCATACTTCCTGAAGACAGTTATCTGAAAAAGGTCAAAGAACGATGTGATGAGGCCGGTGCATTATTGATCCTCGACGAAATCCAACCGGGGTTTGGCCGTACAGGAAAACTTTTTGGATTTGAACATTTTGATGTTGTTCCGGATATTTTGGTTATGGGTAAAGGAATGGGTGGAGGCTTGCCTATTGGAGCCTTTACAGCTTCAAAAGAACATATGGACCTGCTAAAGGATAAACCCAAACTTGGCCATATTACCACCTTTGGAGGTAATCCGGTGATCGCCTCTGCCGCTTTGGCAACACTACAAGAAATTATTGAAACCGATTTGATGCCTCAAACTCTTCAAAAAGAAAAGGTATTCAGAAAATTACTTACACATAAGCTTATCAAAGAAATTAGGGGAAAGGGGTTAATGCTGGCTTTAATTATGGGATCTCCTGAAATTGCTTCGGAAGTGATCTTGGCCTGTAAGGATCGCGGATTGATCCTTTTTTGGCTCCTCTTTGAGCCTAAAGCCATTCGTATTACACCTCCTCTAACCATTACAGAAGCTGAAATTAAAGAAGGTTGTGCCATATTGACGGATGTGCTGGATGACATTCAGAAAAAGATAAAATAAATTATTGCGCTGAAATTCAGCAAAATAAGTTCTAAAAATTCTGTTAATAATCCTGTTAACAACAATAACGGCATAACTATTGAATTCTATATTACATTACTATCTTTAAAATAGAAGAAACAGTTAAACCGCTGCGTATGCAATTGAGCCCTAACGAGCATAACAACTTCTCACTTTCCCGATTTGAATCCATGCTAAAGACTAATAGTGTCCTCTTTTTTGACTCCGAAGAGTTCGAAGAGATCATTCACCATTATCTTGAGAACGGAAAGATAGCCCTTGCAAAGAAAGCTACAAAACTGGGACTGGAGCAACATCCCACTTCCACCAATTTGAAATTGTTTAGAGTGGAGATGTACATTTTTGAAAATCAATTAGACACTGCTGAGGAATTATTGGACGAATTACATGTTTTGGAACAGTCCAATGAAGAGATCTATATTCAAAAAGCAAATATCTATTCTCGCCGCGACAAACACAAAGAAGCGATCTCTTTGCTGGAAAAGGCCTTAGAGATCACCAATGATCAGGCAGACGTTCTCTCATTACTGGGAATGGAATATCTTTTTATGGAAGATTTCGAAAATGCCAAATACAATTTTATGAAGTGTTTGGAACAGGATGAAGAAGATTATTCGGCTTTATACAATATTATCTACTGTTTTGATTATTTGGAGCAGCACGAAGCTGCCATTGACTATTTGAATGATTTTCTTAATAAAAACCCCTATTGTGAAGTTGCCTGGCATCAGGTTGGAAAACAATATTTTACTTTAAAAGAGTACAGGAAAGCGTTAGCTGCATTCGATTTTGCTATTATAAGTGACGAAAGCTTCATAGGAGCTTACCTGGAAAAAGGGAAGGTCCTCGAACGTATGAAGATGTATAACGAGGCCATAGAAAGCTATACCATTACTTTAGGCCTGGATGACCCGACTTCTTTTGCTTTATTGCGAATTGGAAAATGTTATGAAAAATTAGGCGACAACGAACTGGCTCTTCAGTTCTATACAAAATGTGTTGAAGAAGACGCCTTGTTGGACAAAGGATGGATCGCCATTACTGATTTTTATTTTAAAAAGAAAAACTATCAGAAAGCATTCTACTACATAGACAAAGCGATCAATATTGATAGTGAAAATGTACTCTACTGGAAACGATATGCAAAAATAAGCAATCGCCTAAGTAAGTATGAAGAAGCTGAACACGGTTTCCGCAGGTCCATAGAACTAGGCAATTACGAACTGGAAACCTGGATTTCCAGAAGTGATATCTTAATTCGCTTAGGAGAATATGAAGCTGCTGTCAATAATTTATTGCAGGCGATGGAGTTTTATCCGGAAAATGCCGAAATAGAATTCCGTTTATCAGGGTTGTTCTTTTATCTTAACGAAGATAATAAGGGGGAATTTCACTTAAAAAATGCTTTAATTCATGACCCTGAATATATTATTATCATTGAAGAATTATTCCCAACGGTTTATAGCAGGAACAGCGTAAAAGAAATTATAAAAATTCATCAAAATCCTTCACTATAATTTGTGTATTTTTGAGGCTTATATTTAGAGTATATGCCTTCCCGAAATTTTTCTCAATATCTTATCATTAGCCTAAAGGGTTTAGCAATGGGTGCCGCAGACGCGGTTCCGGGAGTATCCGGAGGCACTATTGCTTTTATATCAGGGATCTATGAAGAACTGGTCACAACTATTAGTAATGTTAACCTTTCTCTTCTTAAAACAATTCGCAACGATGGCTTTGGTACCTTTTGGAAACAGCTCAACGGGAGTTTTTTAATGGCACTATTATTAGGTATTCTAATTAGCTATGTATCGTTTATGCGATTGGCAAAATACCTGATCGAAAATCACCCTATCCTGATCTGGGCTTTCTTTTTTGGGTTAATTGTAGTAAGTATTTACTATGTAGGGCGGCAAATTTCCAAATGGTCTTTAGGAACCGTTGTTGCTATTTTAATAGGAACCGCAACTGCATATTTTATTACCACACTTCCTTCCCTGGGGACCAATGAGAATTCTTTTTATTTATTCTTTGCGGGTGCCATTGCGATTTGCGCTATGATATTACCCGGAATTTCAGGTTCTTTTATACTGGTGATCCTTGGGGCCTACAAAACTTTAAGTGACGCCATTGCAGATCTGGATATCAAGAAACTGTCCCTCTTTATTCTGGGAGCTGTTATAGGTTTGTTGAGTTTTAGCAGGGTTTTAAAGTGGCTTTTCAATAATTATAAGAATTCAACCTTGGCACTGCTTACCGGTTTTATTATTGGCTCTTTAAATAAAGTATGGCCCTGGAAGGAGACCATTTCGGTTTTTTCCAAAGAAGAAGGAAAGATCATCGATTTTTCAACTGTTTCAGACGTTGGTACGCTATCGGTATTGCAAAAAAACACTCAGGATTTCGAAACCTACAAAACAGCTTTAGAAAAAAGTGTAAGTCCGTTTTACTACTCAGAGATCAATGCATCCAATGACCCGCAACTTCTCTATGCCGTAATTTTTATGGCCGTTGGCTTCTTAAGTATTTTTGTTTTAGAACGAATCGCAGTAACTAAAAAGAATAGCTGATGTACGAAGAACGTTCTTTTGGGGATAAGGTTTGGTTGGTCCTAAAAGGATTAGCAATGGGTGCTGCAAATAAGGTCCCCGGAGTATCAGGTGGCGTTGTAGCATTTGTTGCCGGTTTTTATGAAGAATTTATTTATTCGCTTCAGAAAATAAACAGAAAAGCATTTGCATTGTTATTTGACGGAAGGTTTAAAAGTTTCTTTCAATATGTCAACGGCCGGTTTTTAGGACTCCTCACTTTGGGTATGATCATAAGTTACTTCAGTGTTTCCAAACTACTGGACTACCTGCTTATTCACTATGAATTGTATGTATGGAGTGCGTTCTTTGGGATGATCATTGGTTCGATCTATTTTATTGCCAAAGATTTTGGCGATTGGAACCGCAAGTATCTCGCCTATCTTATTTGTGGGATCATTGCAGGTGTAAGTATTAGTTTCTTAGAACCTGCTAAAGAGAACAGTAACCTGTTTTTTGTTTTTTTCTGCGGAATCATAGGTGTTTCCGGAATGACACTACCGGGCCTCTCCGGTTCTTTTATATTAATACTTCTGGGTAACTATGTATTGCTTTTGGTAGATTCCGTAAATGCATTGTACAATACCGTTGCAGACCTGTTTCGGTTTGATCTTAGTTTTGTAGATGATACGGGGCGCATAGAATTATTGAAAGTACTTGTGGTCTTTGCATTGGGGTCATTGGCAGGCTTAGTTTCCTTATCACATCTTCTGGCCTATGTGTTAAAGCGTTTCAAAAAAGCGACCTATGCGGTAATTATAGGTTTTATCGCCGGTTCTTTAGGTGTTGTTTGGCCCTGGAAAAAAAAGTTGGTAGAGTATGACGCAATGGGAAATATAAGATACGATGCAAATGGCCGTGAAATTATTAGTGGGTACGACCGGTTTTTACCATCAGAATTTTCGCTCGAAACCATCTTAGCAATTTTGTTTATCATTGTAGGTATCATAATAGTGCTGAGTTTAGACTGGTACCAAAAAGCAAGAAACCACCCACATGGCTAAATATGGCTTGATAGGAAAAAAAATTGATTATTCCTTTTCAAAAACTTTTTTTTCAATAAAATTTGAACAGGAAAACAGGCAGGATTCGTATCATAACTTTGATATTCCCTGTATCGAAGAACTTCCGGAAATTATAGCCAAGCACGAAGACCTTAAAGGACTAAATGTTACAATTCCATATAAAGAAGCCGTGATTCCTTTATTGGACAAGGTCGATAAAGAAGCTCAAAAAATTGGAGCGGTAAATACCATAAAAATTCAACGAGACGGCAGGCTTGTTGGCTACAATACAGACCATTACGGTTTTGCCAAAGCCTTAGCCAACTTATTCCCAATCGCAGAAAAAACTGCCTTGATCTTAGGAAATGGTGGTGCTGCAAAGGCAATTGCATATGTTTTGGATGCAATGCAATTTGATTATAAGATAGTATCCAGGGAAAGCAGTGAAACAACAATATCCTATGAGAACCTTACACAAGGGATAATTACATCACATTGTCTTATAATTAATTGTACTCCGCTGGGAACTTTCCCCAATATTCAGGAATGCCCTGATATTCCATACCATTACCTTACAAAAGATCATGTCTTGTTTGATCTTATTTACAATCCCCGGGAAACCGAATTCTTAAAAAGAGGGTTTGCAAAAGGAACACGCGTAAGTAACGGTTTAAAAATGTTGGAATATCAGGCAAAAAAGTCCTGGAAAATCTGGAAATCATAAATTTCTTTTAAAAAAAACCAAAAAACCACTGTATCCTTTGCTGTTTGCACAGTTGTTAGTATCTTGAACAACTTAGATTAACGAACCTAAACATTGAAAGATATGTCTGACGAAAAATTGCCAAAAGAAAAAAGTATCCCCGATGATCAGGAAACAATTGATGATGGCGTAAAAAATGGTTCTGAAGTAATAGAAAATGAAGAAAGTCTTGCTTCCGAAATTAAAGAAGAAGCAGATATCCCCGCTGAAGAAAATACTTCAGAAGATTCCGTAGATACCAAACCTGAAGAAACAGAAGATTCTACCCCTGTGGCAGATGAAACTACTGTGGAAAAAAATGAAGAAGAACCGGAGGCTGTAGAAGAGCAGGAAGTAGCATCATCTGATGACAATGAGGAAGAACATACTGAAGAGGAAGAACAAAAAGATTATCATTCACTTAGTAAAGAAGAATTAATTTCAGAATTCAAAAAACTGCTTAAAAATAAGCCCATTCAGGAAATAAAGAATGAGGTCGAAGAAATTAAAACTGAATTTAACGCAAAGTTTGCCGAAGAACTGGAACAACAAAAAGAAGAGTTTCTTGCCAGCGGAGGCAATATTATAGACTTCCACTACACCACTCCGCTTAAAAAGGAGTTCAATTCGGTATACTTTGATTACAAAGAAAAACGAAACAATTATTACAAAGATCTAAAGAAAGACCTTCAGGCTAATCTTAGCAAGCGCCTTGAGTTAATTGAGGAGTTAAAAGGCCTTCTAAATGCAGAAGAGAACATAAATTCTACCTACAAGCACTTTAAAGATATACAGGAACGGTGGCATTTAGCCGGTCCCATACCTCGTGACAAATACAATATCGTCTGGAACACATATCACCACCATGTAGAGAATTTCTATGATTTTTTACACCTCAACAGAGAATTTCGCGACCTGGATTTTAAACATAATCTGGAGCAAAAAATCAAAATAATAGGGCGTGCCGAAGAACTTGCACAGGAAGAGGACATAAACAAAGCATTTAGAGAATTACAAATGCTTCACAAAATGTGGAAGGAAGAAATTGGCCCTGTAGCAAAAGAATACCGTGAAGAAGTTTGGGAAAAATTTAGTGCCTCTACAAAAGTTATTCATGATAAGCGCCACGAACTATTAAAAGAACGAGAAAAAGAGTTTGAGGTCAATTACGAAAAGAAAAAGCAGCTTATTGAAGAAATAAGCCAGGTGTCCGCAAGTACAAACCCAAGTCACCAATCCTGGCAAAATGCCATTAAAAAAGTACAGGAGTTGCGGGATAGTTACTTTGAGGCCGGAAAAGTGCCACGATCTAAAAATAAAGAGATCTGGGCATCATTTAAGGAAGTTACACGTAATTTCAATCGAGAGAAAAATGAGTTCTATAAGAATCAGAAAAAGGAACAATACGCAAATCTCGAAAAGAAACTCGAACTAATTAAAATAGCTGAAGAAAATAAAGATAGTAACGATTTTGAAGTTGTTACTCCTTTAATGAAAAAAATTCAGAATGATTGGAAAAAGATTGGCCACGTTCCTCGTAAGGACAGTGATAAAATCTGGAAACAATTTAAAAATGCCTGTAACCACTATTTTAATCAGCTTCACGAGCAAAAAAATGAAGCAAACAAAGAAGAGCTCGCCCATTATGATGCCAAAACACAGTTATTGGACACGATCACCTCTTTAGAACTAACCGGTGACCATGAAGCCGATCTTAAAGAAATCAAAACACAGATCACTGCCTGGAAAGATATTGGCAAAGTACCTTATAACAAACGTAATATTGAGCGTAAGTTCAATAAGACCCTGGATACCCTTTTCGGTAAATTGGACCTGGACAAAAAAGAGGTCGAGCTTATTAAATTTGAAAATAAGCTAAGTTCAATGGTATCGCAAGAGGATGACAGGAAATTACAGAATGAGCAATTTTTTATCTCTAAAAAGATTGGAGAAATAAAAGATGAGATCAGGCAATTGGAAAATAATCTGGGCTTCTTCCAAAACTCTAAAAGTGATAACCCACTGGTAAAGGAAGTACACAAAAACATTGCTAAACATAAAGAGCAATTGGAAGTTTGGAAAGCCAAACTTTCAAAAATCAAATCCCTGCGTTAAAATGCTCGTCTATGGTATCATGTATTCTGTGCCATAGCAGTGAAACAAAAGCTATTGGGGCTTTTCAGGATATTACATATTACCAATGTAGTGATTGCGGGTCTGTCTATAAAGACCCAGGAGTTTTTTTATCTCCTGAAGCAGAGAAGGAACGCTATTTATTACATCAAAACGATGTTGGAGATATCCACTATCAAAAATTTGTTTCTCCTATCATAGAAAGCGTTCTTAAACATTTTAATGCTACAAGCACTGGCCTTGACTTTGGTGCGGGAACAGGTCCCGTCATTACAAAGCTTCTTTCAGAAAAAGGCTATGATATAAACGTATACGACCCTTTTTTTCACCCAGATAGATCCGTATTAAATAATGAGTACGATTTTATTGCTTGTTGTGAAGTCATTGAACATTTTCACGATCCTTTAAAAGAATTTAAATTATTGTACAAGCTTTTGAAGCCGGGTGGAAAATTATTTTGCATGACCGAATTACTTCCCGAACCGGAAAATTTCGAAGGATGGTACTACAAAAAAGACCCCACGCATGTTATTTTCTATTCTGAAGAAAATCTAAGTTGGATAAAAAGAAATTGTTCTTTTTCCAAAGTGAGTATTGAAGGCAGGTTGGTTGTTTTTTCGAAGTAATTGAAGTTATAGCTGTTTCGCCTCTTCCCAATAAATATCCATTTCAGCCAAAGTCATTTCTTTCATGGTCTTTCCCAGCTCTTTTGCCTTATTCTCCAAATACCGAAAACGTTTTATAAACTTCTTATTTGTTCGCTCCAAAGCGTTTTCAGGGTCAACTTTTAAAAAGCGGGCATAGTTTATCATTGAAAAGAGTACATCTCCAAATTCTGCTTCAACCTTTGTTTGATTACCTGTTTTTACTTCATGTTGAAGCTCTTCCAGTTCTTCTTTCAGTTTTTCAAAGACCTGCTGTGGTTCTTCCCAGTCAAACCCTACTCCGGCAACTTTATCTTGTATCCTATTAGCTTTTACCAGGGCTGGCAACGATTTTGGAACTCCCTCCAAAACGCTTTTCTTACCTTCTTTTAATTTTAGGTTTTCCCAATTTTGTTTTACTTCCTCTTCATTAGCAACATTGACATCGCCATAAATATGTGGATGACGGGAAACGAGCTTTTCACATATCTCGTTGGCAACATCCGCGATGTCAAAATCTTTTGTTTCACTCCCAATTTTGGCATAAAAAACAATGTGTAGTAAGAGATCTCCCAATTCATTCTTGACCTCCTGTAGATTATTATCCAGGATAGCATCTCCTAACTCATACGTTTCTTCAATAGTAAGGTGCCGTAGCGATAGCATGGTTTGCTTTTTATCCCATGGGCACTGCTCTCGCAGTTCCTCCATAATGGTAAGCAAGCGGTCAAAAGCTTTTAGTTGGTCTTCTCTGGAATTCATAATCACAAAGCTACTATAAAAGCTTTTCTGAAATAGGGAGAGTTATTAAAAAGGATTAACAAAAACCCGGCGGTTCTTTATTAATCCGGCCGGGTTATATATTGAAATACTAGCGTT
This sequence comes from Flavobacteriaceae bacterium, assembly GCA_028284005.1. Lineage (GTDB taxonomy): Bacteria > Bacteroidota > Bacteroidia > Flavobacteriales > Flavobacteriaceae > JANQOS01. Next base: position 92,466 of record JANQSO010000007.1, read on the forward strand.
GTTTATTTTTTTCTTGCTACCGTGCTTTTCCCGGTTCCTCCCTTCTTAGCCGAAGAAGCTTTAGGAGCGCTAAACTTGGTATCTGTAGTATTGTGATTCGTTTTTATCTTGTCTTCTCTGGGTTTGGTAAGCCCGTTCTTTTCTTTCTCCTCTCCTTCTTCCTCAGGTTCGGAGAAATCTGTAATTCCACTTTTTAAAAGTAAATTATACCACTGTACCACTTTTTTTATATCACTTGCGTACACACGGTCTTCGTCATAATCCGGAAGTACTCCAAAGAAATATTCTTCCAATTCATCTTTGGAAGACTTATGGCTAATGGCTTCGCCTCCATTTTCCTTTTCTGCGATCTTACTAAAGACTTCTCTCAACGGGACTTCTTCAGTAAGGGTATAAATAGCAATCTCACTAAGCAAACTCACATTATGGCGTGTACTAACACTAATTCTTTTTCCGTCAAGTAATGACTCCGCTAAAAAGCCACTTCTTGTTTGACTTTTTAATTCGTATAAACCGGGTTTTCCGGTAATTGATAAGATTTTTTCTAAGCTCATAGATCGGTCCTTTTTTAAGGAGTGCAAATATCTTTTGTTTGGTTTATATTTCCAAAGGTCTTACCGTTTCTTTTTTGCCAGGGGAAAACGCATACGGTAGCTTACATCTATCTTTCCTTTTGAAATATTGGTAAGCTTACCTTTTATTAAACGTTTTTTAATTGGAGATAGTTTATCCGTAAATAAAATTCCTTCAATATGGTCGTATTCATGTTGAATGATCCTCGCTACGATCCCTTCAAAGGTTTCAGTATGCTTTTTGAAGTTTTCATCATAGAATTCCATGGTAACCTTAGGCTGGCGGAAAACATCTTCATTAATATCCGGGATACTTAAACAGCCTTCATTGAATGCCCATTCGTCTCCTTCTTCTTCAATTATTTGTGCGTTTATAAATACTTTTTTAAACGTGGAAACAAATTTTCGCTCATCTTCAGTAAGGTCTTCATCATCTTCAAAGGGTGTCGCATCTACAATAAACAAGCGAATAGGTAATCCAATCTGTGGAGCTGCCAGACCTATACCACGAGCACCATACATGGTTTCAAACATGTTCTCAATAAGCTCATCCAACTTTGGGTACTCCTTAGTGATCTCTTTTCCTTCTTTCCGTAATACCGGGTCGCCATAAGCGAAAATTGGTAATATCATATCAATTTATTTGTTATGAAGATAATCCTGCAGGATTATCGTTGCACTAATCTCGTCGATCAATGCTTTGTTTTGTCTTTGTTTCTTTTTCAGGCCACTGTCGATCATAGTTTGAAAAGCTATTTTGCTAGTAAAGCGTTCGTCAACTCTTTGTATGTGAAGTTTTGGAAATAGCTCTGTAAGCTTCACCAAAAACTTCCGGATGTGTTCCTCAACGTCACTGTGTGTACCGTCCTTTTGCCTGGGCTCACCCACTAATACCATTTCCACCTCTTCCGAAGCAATATAATCCTTCAGAAAAGGAAGCAGTTTATCGGTTTCTACCGTAGTCAAACCCGAAGCAATTAATTGCAATTCGTCTGTTACAGCAATACCGGTACGTTTGGTACCGTAATCTATGGCAAGTATGCGTCCCATTCAGGGAGCAAAAATAATAGTTTACAAAATAGTATACTAAAAATGTATGCTTTATTAAAACGTACATTTATCTTTGTTAAAATTTATTCTGAAAAATGACCCATTTACAACAACTCATTGAAAATGCCTGGGACGATCGGTCCCTTTTACAAAACCCGGAAATTATTGCAGCCATTAGAGAAGTGGTTCGTTTATGTGATGAAGGAGAACTTCGTTGCGCCCAGCCAACTAACAGTGGATGGCAGGTAAACGAATGGGTTAAGAAAGCGGTGGTCCTGTACTTCCCCATTCAAAAAATGGAAATGATGGAAGTTGGTATTTTTGAATATCATGATAAAATTCCGTTGAAGCGGGGGTATGAGGCAAAAGGTATTCGGGTAGTTCCTCATGCGGTAGCCCGCCACGGCGCCTATATTTCTAAAGGTGTGATCATGATGCCCAGTTATGTTAATATTGGCGCGTATGTAGATGAGGGTACAATGGTGGACACCTGGGCGACGGTAGGAAGTTGTGCCCAAATAGGTAAGAATGTCCACTTGAGTGGTGGTGTTGGTATTGGCGGTGTTTTGGAACCCTTACAGGCAGCACCTGTTATTATAGAGGACAATGCTTTTATTGGGTCCCGGTCTATTGTAGTGGAAGGGGTTCGTGTTGAGGCCGAAGCGGTACTCGGTGCAAATGTGGTATTAACGGCTTCCACCAAGATCATTGATGTAACCGGAGATGCCCCAAAAGAAATGAAAGGAATAGTCCCGGCACGTTCGGTAGTGATCCCGGGTAGTTATACCAAACAATTTCCCGCAGGAGAATACCAGGTCTCATGTGCGTTGATCATTGGACAACGTAAAGAAAGTACTAACAAAAAGACCTCTTTGAACGACGCGCTTCGTGAATATGATGTCGCTGTTTAAAATTATATATGAAAATTCTTGTAATACAGCATAAAATGATCGGTGATGTACTTACTACCTCCCTTTTGTTTGAAGTATTACGTGCACAGTTCCCAAAAGCGCAATTAGATTACCTCATCAACTCAAGCACACAGCCGGTAGTTGAGAACCATCCTTTTATTGATTCCCTGTTATTATTTACACCTGAAATACAAGCCTCCAAAAAAGAGCTTCGTGCCTTCAGAAAAAAAATAAAGGATGAAGGATACGATACAGTTATTGATGTTTATGCAAAGCTTGGCAGTGCTGTTATTTCAAAGGTTTCCGGTGCAAAAAAAAGAATTTCATACCGCAAATGGTATACAAAACACAAATATACGCATACCTTTAGGCCAAAGACCGTTTCAGAGCTTGATGAAGGACTGGCCATAGAGAACAGGATCATGCTATTAGGGCCCCTTATCGGCAAGACGGATACAATTCCCAGGCCCAAGATCCATCTGAAAAAAGAAGAACTTCAGAAAGCGCGGGAATTATTGAAAGAACACCAAATAGATCTTGGAAAACCACTTTACATGATCGGGATACTGGGAAGTGCCGAAAATAAAACCTATCCACTGCCCTATATGTCAAAAGTTTTAGATTTTATCGTATCGGAAACGAACGCCCAATTGCTCTTTAACTACATTCCAAAACAGCAAACTGAAGCCGATATGCTGTATACCATGTGTTCAGAAACAACTCAAAAAAACATCTATAAAGACACCTATGGACGTAATCTCCGTGAATTTTTGGCACTTACCAGTCATTGCAATGCTTTAATTGGCAACGAAGGAGGGGCTGTGAATATGGCAAAAGCTTTGGACATCCCTACCTTCTCCATTTTTTCAACCTGGATATTAAAAGAGGCCTGGAACAGTTATGAGGAATCCGGTAGAAATGCTTCGGTACATTTAAAAGATTTTCACCCGGAACTGTATGCCAAACATCCAAAAAAGTATAAAAAACAAGCTTCTGAAATGTACAAACAGTTTGCCCCGGATTTTATCATTCCGGCATTAAGGGAGTTCCTTTCAAGAATTTCAAATTAATCTTTTCGTATTCCAAATTGGGTATATACGGCTTTTTGCTCCCTGGTTGCTCTTCTAATGGCCGCGTTCTTTTCCTGCATTTCGGGTTTTACATAACCACGCGCATGGTCCAGATGCACGCAAACGATCATATAGCGTAGTTGCTTCGATCTTATTCCCAAATTAAACAATCGCTCTCCCAATTCACGGTCCTCGCCGCCATACTGCATGCGCTCATCAAATCCATTCACCTTTACAATATCTTCTTTCCAACCGGATGAATTATGGCCATTCCAGGAGGCTTTAGTGGGAGTGACCCAATTGAGAAACTTCCCCTTCGCCTCTTTTGAAGTGAGCTTATTCGTTTTAAATGAAGGTTTTAACCCGTTACTTTTCAACCAATTGACATTGAAACAGTTTCCGTTTTTGATGTCGCCTTCTGAAATTTTTTCTGAAATAGACATCGGTAATTTAAAATACCCTCCCGATAAAAAATAGCCTTTTTCCCTGTACTGAAGATGCTTTGCCACAAAATCCTTTCGTGGAATACAATCTCCGTCACTAAATAACAGATAATCTGTAGAGGAAGCCTCAATTGCCCTATTCAGGATCTTTGTTTTTTGGAAACCATCGTCTTCGTGCCAGACATGCGCAATTTGTAAGGAAGATCCGTTTTTAAAACGGTCGATCAATTGCTTTGTCTCGCCGGAAGAGCCATCATCGGCTATAATGACTTCAAAATTGGTCTCGGACTGACTTTCGTACCCCCATAGTACTTTTTTTAACCATTCCGGCTGATTGTAAGTACTAATGATTACTGAAAGTTTAAGTGTTGCCATTGTGCAAAAATAACTATTTTTATGAGCGAAATATAACACATGCCGAAACTAAGCGCCTTACTTATTGTATACAATGAAATAAAACACCTCCCGGATGTAATAGATACACTTTCCTTTGCCGATGAAATCATTGCGGTAGATTCTTTTAGTACAGACGGCACCTATGAAGCATTACAGGAAGACAGTCGTGTTCAGGTATTTCAAAAAAAGTTTGAAGATTATGCCTCTCAGCGTAATTATGCGATATCCAGGGCAACTTATAATTGGATATTATTTTTGGATGCAGATGAACGGATCTCTAATGAGCTTCGTGAAGAGATCCAAAAAATAATCCGGTCTGCCAACCCAAAAGCTGCCTATTATTTTTACCGAAAGTGCATGTTTAAAGACAAACCTCTTTTATTTAGCGGGTATCAGACCGATAAGATATACAGGCTCTTTCAGAAAGACAAAGTACAGTACATACCTTCCAGGTTAGTGCACGAAGACCTGAAAGTAAAAGGCGAAAGTGGTATTTTAAAACATAAATTGCTGCACTACTTCTACGAGGATTATAATTCTTATAAAGGCAAGATGGTAGCTTACGGTAAACTGAAAGGAAAAGAACTTTATTTAAAAGGCGAACGCTATTCGGTATTTAAAAGATATTTGAGGCCCTTCTACAAATTTATAAACCACTACATCATTCGCTTAGGGATCTTAGACGGAAAAAAGGGATGGATCATTAGTAAATTAAATGCATTAAGTGCTACTGAACGCTATAAGGAACTTAAACGACTACACGCGTCATCTCCAAAATAAATACTTTTGTTTTAAGCGAATCTTGCGATGGTATTTATGCTGAAATCTGGAAACCAGATCCCACATCAATGTGAAAATCTTAGTATAGTCTTCTCCTGTAAGTTTTGCATATTCGTCACTCATTATCTCCACCATTTCCTTTTTAGGGGTGATCCGGGAAAAGTTCTTAATACGCTCTTCAAACGATAGCGGTTTAAAATCCATACGGTTGAGGTCTACCAAATAAAAATCATAACGGTCCCCGTTCTTTACAATAAGGGTATTTCCGGGAGAATGGTCCTTGAACAAAATATTGTTCTTATGAAGTTTCCATGTAAAAGCGGTAAACTGCCGTAAAATATTCTCATGGTCCGGGTAATCCGGGTCTTCGACCAATTCACGATAGGTAAGGTCATATACCAGGTGCTTGCTTATATAGTAACTGTCTTTTAAGCCTATAATATCTGTATTCTCAAAAAAAGCAATAGGCTGGGGTGTTAAGATCCCTTTTTCCAGCAAAACATTACCATAGTTATACGAGCGTTCTGCTTTTGATTTGCGAAAGTACTTATATACAATTTTGTTCAACAGATTGGGTTGCCTGAAAGATTTTACATTGACCGTAATTCCGCCAAGGTCAAACAATTTAATAGTATTGCGTTCTCCATCACCTAAAACTTTTCCTTTAGCCTTAAAATTTGTAATAATGGAAATAATAGCAGTGATATTATGAGTGAAGTCCTTATGAACTACTCCATCCAGAATAACGTCTTCTTTGTACCTGACTTTTTTCAATCGCTTCATTGAATTAATTATACAATTGCAAAAATACACTTATTAATTTGTATCCATTTATATAAAAAAGATACCTTTATACTTCTGTAAACACGGCTATTTTGAAGCATATCTTTCTTGAAACACATAATATTAAGAATCCTTTCACCGGCTTTGGCCAATATAATTTTTATTTACTGAAGGGTCTGTACCATTGCAATGATCCTGAAATAAAATTTACGGTCCATACTCAAAAAAAAGATTTTCTGAAGACAGCGTTTGGAGACTTCTTCAATTATAAATTCTATATGGGCCTTCGCAGGTATCCATCGCTTCGTATCCGGAAAAAATATGCACTTTGGCATTCTGTCAACCAAAATACCAAAGTAGAGCCTTACCACGACCTTCCTTATGTTCTCACCATCCACGATGTGAATTTTATTGAAGAGATCTCCAATGACCTTACACATCCCCGAAACCTTAGGTTCATTGAGAAATTGAACCGCGCCAATGCGATCACCTATATTTCGGAATATGCCAAAACATCGACCCACAAGTATTTTGATGTACCAAATGTACCGGAATATGTGATCTATAACGGAAATCCTTCCGAAGCAGCCCTGGACCTTTCAAATTATACACCGGAAAACAACATAAAAGAAAAATACCTTTTTACCATTGGGGATTTCTGGGAAAGAAAGAATTTTCACCTGCTGGTACAAATGATGCCTTTTTTAAAGGATTTTAAACTCATTATAGCAGGAAACAACGATAGGCCTTATGCCGAAAAAGTACGTGCTGCCATTACTCAATTAGACCTGGAAGACAGGGTCACACTTGCCGGAAGGATCACCGATGAAGAAAAACAGTACCATTTAAAAAATGCAACTGCTTTTGTGTTTCCATCGCTACGTGAAGGGTTTGGCCTCCCCCCTATTGAAGCCATGCGGTTTGGAACCCCGGTTTTTTTAGCAAATGCTACCTCTTTACCCGAAATTGGAGGCAAAGCTGCCTTCTATTGGAACAACTTCAAGCCGGAAGATATGGCTTCGGAAGTTATTAGAGGCCTTGGGGAATTTGAAGCAAACAAAGAAGTTTATACACAAAGGCTGGTTGAACAAGCAGCTTCATTTAATTGGAATACAGCAGCAAAACAGTATCTTGAGGTGTATAGATCACTAGTATAATAACCAAAAAAGAGAACTCATGGAATTAATCGCGGGAAAACCGAGCCATACCAAAGAGACATTTTTATATGCTACGGCAAAAGGACTGGAAAGGGCTTCTTACTATGGAGTAAGGGCTTTGATCATTATATATATGATCGATGCGGCTATTGGTATGACGCAAGATGAAGCCTATCGTTTCTATGGCTGGCTGGCTACCGCCTTGTTAATCTCGGAAATAGTCGGCGGGGTTTTGGGAGACCTGTTAATAGGAAATAAAAGAGCTCTTCTTATAGGTGGGAGCTTGCAGGCACTGGGTACATTCGTATTATGCATCCCTTCGGCAATAGGATTATATATTGGGATTGGATTAATTATTATTGGCTCAGGCTTGTTCACTCCTAATGTCATAGCACAATTTGGAAAAATATACCTGGACAGGACCAAATCGCTGGATGGCGGTTTTACCATATTATATACACTAATCAATATTGGTGCTTTTTTAGGAGTTCTGGTGATAAGCCTTTTGGGTGAAAAGAATTTTATATACGGATTCGCCTTTGCGGGAATCCTTAGCGTAGTTGCTGTTGTGCTCCTGTTTTTAGCACAAGACAAGCCAATAGATAGTAGTCTTCATAAAAATGGCTCTGGTTTTAAAGGAGTCTTATACGTTGCTCTGGCCATTATAGTAGTATCGTTTTTTTGGGGCATTTACGAACTATTTGGAGGAAGCCTGTATTTTATACAATACGAGCTTTCACAAAACTTCAATATGAATTCATCAAGAAACATACTGCAATCCATTGGTTCCGGGGCCACCATCATCATTGGCATTATAGTGGCCATTCTTTGGTCCTTCCTCTATACAAACAGAATTCTAAAGTTAGGAATTGGTTTTTTAACCATCGCTATAGCAATGGGACTGCTACTTCTTATCCCAGAATATCCGGATGGAAGCAGCATTCCTGTCTTTATTATAGCATTGTTATTTATAGGTGCCGCGGAGATCATTATTGCACCTACCATTAACTCGATCATCACAAAGTATTCGAACCCAAAATACTTAGCCATTATCTTTAGCGTGGCATTTATACCCATTCGGATTTTTTATGTATTATCTGGGTTTATTGCCGAACATACCTATCAATATCCCAAGCTACCTTTTATCATTGGATGTGTAATCTACACGCTACTATTTGCCGCACTGATCATCCTCTTTGTGGTACTAAAAAACACAGGGAAAACCCATCTGGCTAACCAATCGCAGAATAATGAACAATGAAATAAATAATACCCTCGAAATACTAAAAAAAGGAGGCCTCATCCTCTACCCAACAGATACCGTCTGGGGAATCGGATGTGACGCCACTAACGCTGACGCAATTGAAAAGGTATTTCAGTTAAAAAAACGAGCCGAAAGCAAATCGCTTATTTGCCTGGTGAATGACTTCAAAATGCTCAACCAATTTGTAGAAGACGTACCGGAGGTTGCTTACGATATTTTAAAATATGCGAACAAGCCCACTACGATCATCTATGATGACCCCATTCGCGTAGCGGAAAACCTGATCGCCAGTGATAATTCTCTGGCAATTAGAGTGGTACAGGATAGTTTCTGCAAGCAACTCATCAGGAAATTCCGAAGGCCGATTGTTTCAACTTCCGCAAACATTAGTGGTGAAAAAACACCTTTGACCTTCCAAGAAATAAGCCCCCAAATTTTGGAAGGCGTGGACTATATCGTAAATTTGCAACGTACAAAAAAAACCGGAAAACCTTCAGCGATCATTAAGCTGAAAAATGACGGAACGGTTCACGTAATTCGACATTAAAAATGCACAAACCCCATAACTTTAAAAACGCATTACAACATCCCGTTTTTAAAACCATTTCGCAGGCAGCTTCAAACCTGGAAGTTGAAAGTTTTGTGATTGGTGGTTATGTACGTGATTATATTTTAAAGCGCGGTGATGCCAAAGATATTGATATCGTTGCAGTTGGAAGTGGTATCGACCTGGCAAAGGAAGTTTCCCGCCTCCTTCCCGGAAAGCCAAAAGTTTCGATCTTTAAGAACTATGGTACCGCTATGCTAAAAAGTGGCACTATTGAAATAGAATTTGTAGGTGCCCGTAAAGAATCTTACCGTGAAGACAGTCGGAATCCTGCTGTGGAGAATGGAACTTTAGAAGACGACCAGAACAGAAGGGATTTTACCATCAATGCTTTGGCACTAAGCCTGCAAGATTCCAATTTTGGAGAACTTCTTGACCTGTTCAACGGGGTGGAAGACCTAAAGAACAGGATCATCCGTACACCTCTCGATCCGGATGTAACCTATAGTGATGACCCATTGCGAATGCTACGAGCCATACGATTTGCAACACAATTGGATTTTAACATCGAAGAAGAATCCCTACGTGCGATCACCCGAAATGCCAAACGTATCGAGATCATCTCCAAAGAACGTATCGTCGATGAGATACACAAGATTTTGGCATCAGAAACACCTTCAAAAGGATTTGGATTATTGCATAAAACCGGATTGCTCCCTTTTATTTTTCCCGAACTGGTCGCCTTACAAGGCATAGAAGAAATTGAAGGACAGCGCCATAAAGATAATTTTTGGCACACCCTGGAAGTAGTGGACAATATTTCGCAGACAACACAAAACCTATGGCTTCGCTGGGCAGCTTTGCTACATGATATTGGTAAAGCCCCTACAAAGAGATTCGATAAAAAAATTGGCTGGACCTTTCACGGACATGAATTTGTAGGTTCAAAAATGGTCTTTAAGCTTTTTAAAAGATTGAAAATGCCATTGAACGATAAAATGAAGTTTGTTCAAAAAATGGTATTGATGAGTTCCCGCCCTATAGTTTTGGCAACAGATGTCACCGATAGTGCAGTACGTCGCCTCATCTTTGATGCCGGTGATTATGTGGATGACCTGATGACACTATGCGAAGCAGATATTACCACTAAAAACCCGAAAAAGTTTAAAAAATACCAAAACAATTTTAAATTAGTACGGGATAAGATCGTAGAGGTGGAAGAACGCGACCATATTCGTAATTTCCAGCCTCCGGTAAGTGGTGAAGAGATCATGGAAACCTTTGGGCTAAAACCATCTCGTGAAATAGGTATTATAAAAGATGCCATAAAAGAAGCTATCTTAGAGGGCGAAATTCCGAATGAGTATGAAGCAGCCAGGGAGTATATGTTGAAAAAAGGAGCCGAACTTAATTTAACACTAGCAAAATAATGTATCGTAAATCCATTAAAGCCTCATTGATCTTAGTGTACCTGGTAATTATAGCCGGAGCAATGGTGCGCATGACGGGCTCCGGAATGGGGTGCCCGGATTGGCCCAAATGTTTCGGATATTATATTCCCCCCACAGAAGCTTCTGCTTTAGAATGGAAACCCGAAAAGTATTTTGAAAAAGGGAACGTTATTATCAAAGACAAGACCCTAAAGGTTGCAGCCAGTGATTTTACAACTTCAGAAATATTTAATTCGGACAATTGGCTGGAGTATACAAAACACGATTATGCATCTTTTAATGTCTGGCATACCTGGATAGAGTACGTCAACAGGCTATTTGGTGCGCTATCGGGACTTGCCATTTTAATAATGGCACTGCTTTCCTTAAAAAAATGGAGATTCGAAAAAAGAATTACACTGCTTTCCTGGCTGGCAGTAGTTCTAATAGTATTTCAGGCATGGCTGGGTGCTACTGTTGTTTATTCAGTCTTAGCACCGGTAAAGATCACGATCCATATGCTAATGGCACTGGTGATCGTAGCCCTTTTGTTATACTTGCTGTACATTTCGAAAGTAGAGCGGAAGAACTACAATGTTTCACAGGGTTATAAGACCGTACTCATATTTGCTATTAGTTGTAGTGTCATACAAATAGCCTTAGGGACACAGGTACGGCAGTTTGTAGACGAACAGGTAAGCCTGGTGGGATACGAAGCAAAATCGCAGTGGCTCACTAATCCTACACTGGAGTTCTACTTTCACAGGACACTTTCCATATTGATCATATTTATTCATATTGCGCTCTGGTACTTTAACAGGGCCTATAAATATGGCTTTAAATTGATCAACTTCCTGGTGATCATTTTGGTAGCTGAGGTAATTACAGGTATTACAATGTATTATTTTGATTTCCCGTTCCTGTCCCAGCCTCTACATCTGGTCTTTGCGGCGTTGCTTTTCGGACTCCAGTTTTATATTGTTTTAGAAGCATTTCAACAAAGAAATGAGTGGAAAAGTTCGTAACTTTGTCGACTAATTTTTAGCGAATGATCTATCGTCTTAGAATAATACTCGACACACACGAAGATGTTTTTCGTGATATCGAAATCGAGGCAGCTGCCTCTCTGGAAGATTTCCACAACGCGATCACACAAGCCTTTGGTTTTGGAGGGCAGGAAATGGCCTCTTTCTATACCAGCAATGACCTTTGGGAACAAAAAGAAGAGATCGCTTTGTTTGATATGAGTGAAGAACCCGGAAGTGTCAGGGTCATGAACGAAACCTTCATGGAAGATGTAGTTTCAGAAAAGCAGACCAAACTCATCTATGTATACGATTTTTTGAATATGTGGACATTTTTAGTGGAGCTGGCAGAAATTGCCGAGCCACAAATTGGAATGATCTACCCCAACCTCATGTTTGCGCACGGAGAAATTCCCGAAGAAGCACCCGAAAAAGAATTTGTCGCGGAAGATAGTGATCTTACCGATTTTGACGATGATTTTGACTCTGAAGATTACGACAGTCTGGATTTTGACGAAAACTGGAACTAATCCCTTTCCCTTTTAATTTATTAATACTTAGTATACAACCTCAATGATCAACCTATTTACAACACATATTGCTTCGTTATCTATTCACAGAGTTGGAAACAAAAGCCGAAACGAAGCCATATTCCTTTCTTCCGAACCTTATAAAATGGATGACGAGTTAACACCTCTTCTAAAAGAATTCTTTCTGAAACCATTTAGAGATAAAGAAGAGAATTACTTTCAATTTACGCACGAAGCCGACCTGGAATTCAATGAAATATATGCTATTGCCTCAGAGATCTTTCAACATCCCGAAAGCATCCATGAGCAAAGTAAAAAAATAACAAAGCACCTTTTTGATCAATCGATACACCCACACATAAAAAGCGGAGAGGTCTATATTGCCTATTTGGAAAACATGCAAATTGACAATGAAAAAGTTGACGGAATAGGTATTTTTAAATCTGAACTCAAACAGGAGTTTCTTCAGTTTTCAGAAAAAGAGAACCAACTGGAAGCTTTTTTACAACAAGGAGTGAACCTCAACAAACTGGACAAAGGTTGCCTGATCTTTAACGTAAAAAAAGAAGATGGCTACAAAGTATTGTCTGTGGATAGCAATCGCTACGATGCCCGTTATTGGCTGGAGAGCTTTCTGGGCGTAGACACTTTTGAAGATGAAAATTTCTTTACAAAAAAGTACTTAAAATTTTGTCAGGGCTTTGCTAAAGACGTGGTTTTTCCAGCCGAAGACAAAAAAGAAGAAGTGCTGTTTATGAACCGTGCCGTAAACCACTTCGCGAAAAATGACACCTTCGAAGAAACTGCCTTTGTGAATGAAGTGATCGATAATCCGGACCTTATCCCCGAATTTAACCACTACAAGACAGAGAAGGCCCCCAAATACAGTATTGAGGACCTCACCTCCTTTCCTATTGCCAATACTGCTGTGACCGACGCGAGAAAAAAAATAAAGAATGTGATCAATCTCGATACCAACATCCAGATCAAAATGGATTTCATTAACCCGGAAAGTGCCGAAAGGTTTGTTGAAAAAGGATGGGACGAGGAAAAACAGATGTATTACTATCTGGTATATTTTAATCAGGAACAAAAAAGCTAGTTCGTTTGTCATTCCGAATGAAATGAGGAATCTCTTCAACAAAGATTCTTCGCTACGCTCTGAATGACATTTTTCTTCAAACAATAATTCCAACCTATTGTAACGAATTCTCTTTTGGTTCGTCATACTTTTAACTTTTAACCAAAAAAGATTTTTGTGCAATCCATACTCACCATTAACAACCTTACAAAGAAATTTGGCCCCATTACAGCGGTCAAAGACTTGTCATTTACAATTGAAAAAGGAAACGTCTACGGTATCTTAGGGCCCAACGGAAGTGGTAAATCCACGACACTGGGAATTGTTTTGAACGTGGTCAACAAAACCAACGGAGATTTTCATTGGTTTGACGGTTCCGGTTCCACACATGAAGCTCTCAAGAAAGTAGGGGCCATTATCGAGCGCCCCAATTTTTATCCGTATATGACAGCGGTCCAGAACCTGGAACTGGTATGTAAGATCAAAGGAGTCTCTACAGAAAAAGTGGAAGAAAAACTGGAAATAGTTGGGTTGACAGAACGCAAGAACAGTAAATTCCGAACTTTTTCCTTAGGAATGAAACAGCGTCTGGCGATAGCTTCGGCATTGTTGAACGACCCGGAAATATTAATTCTTGACGAACCTACAAACGGTTTGGACCCACAAGGAATCCACCAGATACGACAGATCATTAAAAAGATCGCTTCAGAAGGAACCACCATCCTTCTGGCCTCTCACCTTCTGGATGAAGTGGAAAAGGTATGTACGCACGTAGTGATCCTTCGCAAAGGGGAAAGCCTGTATACCGGTAGTGTGGACGGGATGAATGCCAGTCACGGTTTCTTCTTGCTTCGCAGCAGTGATATGGACACGCTGCAGTCCGTTTTGGAAGGACATACCTCCTTTGGAGATATTAAAAAAGAAGGCGATCTGTTAGTAGCCTATTTAAATGAAGCTATGGACAGTTCAGAATTGAACCAGTTACTTTTCGATAAAGGCATTACCCTTTCTCATTTAGTAAAACGAAAAGAAAGCCTTGAAGAACAATTCCTAGAACTTACCAAAAAACAAAACTAACTCGCCATGCTACGATTACTCAATATAGAATTACAAAAAATAAGGTATAACAAATCTGCCAGGGTAATTACCATTGTCTATTTTGTACTTATAACCTTTATTGCGCTCATTGCCTCTATCGAATTCAATTTTGGGAGTGTCAACTTCAGGGTAGCGGACCAGGGTATCTTTAATTTTCCCTTTATCTGGCATTTCAACTCCTTTATGGGAGCCATTTTAAAGATCTTTCTCGCTATCGTGATCGTCTCCATGATGGCAAACGAATACAGCTATCGAACATTAAAACAGAACCTTATTGACGGCCTGAGCAAAAAGGAATTTGTGCTTTCAAAATTTTTAACGGTCGTCCTGTTTGCTACCATATCCACAATTTTTCTTTTTGTGGTATCTATGATCCTGGGGCTAAGTTTTTCAGATTATAAAGAGATAGGGATCATCTTCAGTGACCTGGAATACCTGCTTGCCTATTTTATTAAACTTGTGGCCTTCTTTTCCTTCTGTTTATTTCTGGGAGTATTGGTAAAACGCTCGGCATTTGCTTTAGGTTTTTTAATTATCTGGGCCATAGCCGAAAAAATATTATTCGGGCTCTTAAAATGGAAATTCTTCAAAGGCACCGATGTAGCCGAAAATGTAATGCAGTTCTTCCCGCTGGAATCCATGTCCAATCTCATTACAGAACCTTTTTCAAGATTGGGAGCCGTACAATCTGCGGCAAGTCAGTTGGGAGAAGAGTTCACCAAGAGCTATGATGTTCCGGTATTAGGTTTGATCATAACCCTGGCCTGGACGTTCCTTTTTATTTACTGGTCCTTTTTAATTCTGAAAAGAAGAGATCTGTAATCCTTTAGCCGTTTTTACTTCTCAATGGATCGCTGAACTAAATATTACGTATATTTAACAGTCAATCAAGGAAGCATGCGGTCCTATAAAAATTGCTTAGCACTCTTATTGTTCTTCTTACCGGCCTTTATGATTGCGCAGGAAATAGAGTTATTTCAGCAATTTAACGGCAGATACGATTACCTTGCCTTTGGGAATACCTTGAATACTGCTGAAAATTCGGGCGGTACCAATCCTTGTGATATCTTAACTGAAAGCAGTGCAGATTTTGCCCTGCAACCCGGGCAAATTATTATCGCAGCCTATTTGTATTGGGCCGGGTCCAGCGAATTTGGTGACCTGGAGGTTGAGCTGAATGGTACTCCTGTTACTGCCGAAAGGACATTCGCATACGAGCTTAATCCATTAGCACGTTATTTCGCAGCTTTTGCAAATGTAACCACCATTGTTCAGAATGGAGGTAATGGAAACTATACCCTTTCAGAATTTGATATCACAGCAGAGATCGCCAGTTATTGTAACAATCAAACAAATTTTGGAGGCTGGGCGGTAACAGTTGTTTACGAAGATCCTACCCTTTCTTTAAATCAGGTAAATATCTTTGACGGACTCGAAAGCGTATCTCAAATCAATACCAACCTCACCATTCAACTCAATAACCTGAATGTACTGGATAATATTGGAGCTAAAATTGGTTTTCTTGCCTGGGAAGGAGATGCCTCTTTAAGTCAGAATGAAACCTTACAGATCAACGGAAATATAATAAGTAATCCGCCGTTAAACCCGGCAGACAATCAATTCAACAGTACCAATAGCTTTACCGGATCGGACCAACTCTATAATATGGATATCGATTTTTACAATATCGAGAATAACATTCAGCCGGGAGACACCAGTGCCACGATCGATCTTACTTCCAGCCAGGACCTGGTAATGATCAACAACGTTATTACGGTACTCAATACAGAACTCCCCGATGCTACCATAGAGATCGATAACGTTATAGGAGGCACTGAATGTGGCGACAGGGACATCGAAGTAGCATATACCGTCTATAATGTGAACAGTACAGCCGAACTTCCTGCCAATACACCTATTGCATTTTACGCAAATACAACAGTGTTGGGGGTTACAGCAACAACAGTACCTTTGCCTATTGACGGATCTGAAAGCGGAACCATAAGCCTGTCCATCCCTTCAGGTATTCCGGCCGATTTTCAACTAATAGCTTCTGTAGATGATGGTGGTGCCGGCAACGGAATTGTAAATGAGGCCAATGAAGACAACAATCAATTTATTCTGGACTTCCACCTGTTGGTATTCCCGGAAGCAAGAGGTATTGAAAGTTTGGAGATGTGTGATGTATTTGGTGATGAATTCTTTGACCTTACACAGGCAACTGCCAGTATCGATCCAATTAACATGATCTCCTATCACGAATCTGAAGACGATGCCATCAATAATGCCAATCCAATTGCAAACCCCGAAGCTTACCAGAATCTGGTCAATCCGCAAGTGATCTGGGTACGGGTTTCCAACCCCGATTGCTTTGTAGTGGAACATTTTAATATTGAAGTCCTGGCATGTGCCTTACCCGATGCCACCATTTCCATTGATAATGATCTGAATGCATGCCGCCAACGTGACCTTACCATAGCATATACCGTTTACAATATTGATGCTACAGCTCCCTTACCCGCCGAAACACCTATAGCATTTTATGTGGACGGACAGCTGCTGGGGCAGTCGGAAACCCGGGAAAGCATTCCCGTTGGAGGAAATGAGCCCGGAGTGATCGTCATCACCCTACCGGATACTACGCCAGGTTCTTTCCTTCTGGAAGCTGTCGTAGATGATGATGGGACGGGTAATGGAATTGTTTTGGAATGGAATGATAATAACAACCTATTTGATATAGTCGTCACTTTTGAAAGCATCCCTCCTATCGGCCTGCTTCCTGACCTGCTGGAATGTGATGAAGGTTTTGATACTGCTACCTTCGACCTCACAACACAAAATGAGAATATCTCTACGGACCCCAGTGATGAGATCACTTTCTATACTACTTTTGAAAATGCAGTCACAGGAGAGAATGCCATTAGTGACCCCGGAGCATATACAAACGGAACAGATCCACAGACCATTTATGTACGCCTGGAAAACGAGATATGTTTTACCGTAGGTGAGTTCTTATTGAGAACCGAAAATTGCGCGCCCTGGATTCCGGACGGTTTTTCACCAAGCGGTGACGGTATCAATGATGAATTTGAAATAACCGGGCTTCTCAATGTATATGATAACTTCGAATTGAAGGTCTACAGCCGTGAAGGCAACCTTATACACACAGGCCATAACGAAGATGGTTTTTGGGACGGAGTTGCTACAGAAGGCCTGCTTTTTACCGGAGATCTTGTACCTGTGGGCACCTATTATTATGCCCTGATGCTTAACGATCCCGAATTCCCCGAACCTTTTTTAGGGTACGTATATATCAATTATTAATTTTTTTGCGTTAGCATATAGTATGCTAACTAAAAAAACCAACTTCAGGCCGCTTTGGATACTCATTGTCAGTTCCCTAAGTATAGCCCTGCTATTGGCTTTTTTTAACGGCGGAAGCTTCAATTCCAACTGGATGGAAGAAGGAAGTGCCTGGGCCGCAGCACTGATCAATGCAGTGGTCATATTTCTTGGCCAATACCTTCTGTATGGTGTCCTTTTCAGAAAAACACACTTTCCCGGAAAGATACTTTTAAGTATGTTCTTTGGAGTGATCGTAGGGGTCATGGCCATGTTTCTTATCTTCTATACACTTAAGTAACCAACACTTCCGGAAGCGACTTTATTTGCTTTACAATTTTCCTTAATTTTATAGAAACTGAAACCGCGTCTATGAAAGAAGACAATGCCTATATTTTAGGAACCGATACCGAAGAATTACACCGTTTAGGCGTGCAGCACCAGGTTTGGGCCGAAGAAGCAAGACAAGGCTGGAGGCTGGCAAAATTCAATGCCGGGCAAACCTTACTGGACCTGGGGTCCGGCCCCGGATTTTGTACCGAAGAGCTTGCCTATATCGTAGGAAGTAAAGGCAAAGTGATCGGAGTGGATAGGTCTGAAGCCTATATAGAACACCTCAAACAACTAACAGCATTGCATCATTTAAATATTGATGCGGTCTGTGCCGATTTCGACCAAATGGAACTGGAACCCAACAGCCTCGACGGAATGTATTGCCGCTGGGCACTCGCCTGGCTTCCCAACCCGGAAAACATACTAAAGAAAGTGTATGATGCCTTAAAACCCGGAGGAAAAATGGTGATCCACGAATACTACGACTGGTCCACGCACCAGACCGAACCTCACAGGCCCAGATTAGCAAAAGCCATTACTGCAGCCCTCAAAAGTTTTAAGGATTCCGAAGGCGAAATAGACATAGGAAGAGAATTGCCTCGTATACTGGGAGGTTTGGGGATGAAAGTTGACAATATACGGTTGATGTCCAAGCTCGCCACACCCGAGCAGGTTACCTGGCAATGGCCCGAGACCTTTTACAAAAGCTATTTTCCGCGATTGTCCGCCGCCGGATATCTTACCGAGGAAGAGCTTAGCAATGCCCTGAGCGACCTGGAAGAATTAAAACACACCCCCGGAGTAACCTTGTGTTGCCCCCTGATGGTAGAAATAATTACAACAAAATGACAACACGACAAGAATGGACGGCCCACGTCTTTAACCTGGGTATAGACCCGGGATGGGCACACAATATCATGACCCGTGTACAGGATACGGAGATCAGGCTAAAGCACTATTGTGCTCCGTTGACCGATGCGCAACTCTCCCACCGTCCTAACGGTGCCTGGAGCATCAAAGAGCATATAGGGCATCTCATAGACCTGGAACCCTTACACCAGGGGCGCCTTCAGCAATTAGCAGTATTACAACCTGAGCTTACCGGAGCCGATATGTCCAATGCCAAGACCGAAGCAGCCGACCACAACGCTCAATCACTGGAAGCCCTACTGGAAGAGTTTCGCAGAGTACGCACGGCTTTTATACGGGAATTCAAAGCATTACCCTCTGCCAGTTTACAACATGCCGCCCAACACCCACGCCTTAAGGTCCCAATGAAACCGGTAGATGTCCTCTTTTTTGTGGCGGAACATGACGACCATCATCTGGCTACCATCCTGGAGAACATTGATACTTTGGGCCTATAAACTTAATATAACCATAAGCTGAAAAGTTAGCGGTTGTAAACCGGTTTATTTTTATAATACAAACTGTTGTAAATTATTAAAGAATGAAAACAATAAACATCTTTCTTTTTATAGTTATTCTGCCAATTTATGGATATGGCCAAGACTTTTTCGGAATGTCAACTTATTCAAGAATATACAATATAAACTATGAGAAAAGTTCAGGAACAACTTTTTTGATTGAGAAAGATTCCTCAAATTATTTTGTGACAGCAAAGCATCTTTTTAAAACAAAAAAATATGGAGATATTGTTACAGTTAGAATATATCAAGATAATGAATGGAAATATCTAACCGGTAAATTATTATTTCATAAAAACCCTAATATTGACATTGCATTAATTGAACCTGATGATTGGAAATTTGTAGATGGAATAAGTTTGGATAGCCCAATGCCCATTCCGGGAGATGAAGGATTTTTCTTTGGTTTTCCTTTTGGGATCAGGGACACATTAAATAGAAAAATAAACTACGGATTCCCGCTACCATTAGTAAAAAAAGCTGTTCTTTCCGGATCTTTGGGATCCGGTATAATTCTATTAGACGGCCATAATAACCCCGGATTTTCAGGAGGACCGGTTTATTTTAAGAATAGACTTGAAAGAGATGACTATAAATGGTATCTACAAGGTGTTATTTCGAGCTATGTTAATGATAGCAAATTAATAACAATTGGTGATGAAACAATTAAGTTTAACGAAAACTCTGGAATAATAATAGCTTATACAACTCAAAAAATTATTGAAATTTTAGCTGAAAAATAATTTGAGAATTAGCTATTGCATTTGCTCGAAAACACTAGCCTTTTAACAAGTCAATTGAAAACAAGTTCAATGTAACTCATTGACTATTAAATATATTCACTATCTTGTAGTCTCTTTTTATATATTCTCCCATATTAATTTCCCCTAAGTAATTCCCTCAAAATACTCCCTAAAAATGTTTCAGAAAGGCAAATCTGTGCATTTAGTTACCGGAAATTATTAACCAAATAAATATATAATCATGAAAAAATTAGTAACATTATTTCTCGTACTCATTACTTGTGTATCTGTTTCGATTGCCCAGGAAAAACTCCCAAAAAAGAAAAAAAACAAGAAGGCCGTTAAAAAAGAGAAGGTCGATGCGGCTAATATGACAAAAGCAGAAAAAGATAATGATAGCTATGTCTTAAAAAATGAGACAGTTTATGCATTCAATGATAAGTCAATTTGTCCAGATGATCTTGTAGATAATGGCTGTAAGTATACTTCCGGTACCGGTAGAGATATGAGTGAGCGAACAAGAATGTTTCCTTTACTCAATAGCTGTTACACCGAACCAATACCATCGTACTATGTCTGGGACGGAAATCAAATACAAACAAGATCCCTTTCCATAGATCTGGACAACTGTTGTTATACATCAGATGTTATTAATTACAAACTAGGCTCTATGAAACAAATTGCCTTAAACAATAAACCATATAAACACTTGATCACAGGATATGCCAGAATTGGAGGATATATGGTTACTCCATACGGGCCATATAGAATGACCTACCGGGTATATTATCGTAAAGTAAAATCCAAACTCACTGAAATAAATCAATATAAGTTTCAAAAGTAAATCAGGCCTTCTAAAAAATAGATCATCTCTAAATAGTAACCTAAAATTAAAACCATGCAAAAAGTTATAGCGATCTTTATAGTAACTTTACTGGTCCAAACCGGATTCTCACAACAAGAGGAGAATCCAACCAAAAACACAACTACCATGGCAACACCCAACATCCTCGGATTAAGAACCACGATCTACCATGTAGGTGATCTACAAAAGGCCAAAGAATGGTATGCAAAGGCATTTGCCACCGAGCCTTATTTTGATGAACCTTTCTACGTAGGTTTTAATATAGGAGGCTACGAACTGGGGCTTCTCCCCGAAAAGAACCCCACCACCCAAAAAACAGAAAGCGTTCTTACCCTCTGGGGTGTGGAGGACATTCATAAAAGCTACGATTGGTTTCTGGAGGTAGGAGCTACAGAAAATGAAAAACCCAATAGTGTTGGCGGACCCCTTATGGTCGCAAGTGTAAAAGACCCCTGGGGAAATGTGGTCGGGTTGATCTATAATCCCGTATTCAAGTTGAAAGAAAATTAAAAATTGACGTATACGACATAAAAAACTGACTTATTTGTCAATTTACATCATTTATCTGTAGATATAGCCTGCCAGCTTATCCCTATTTTGTTTTTAAGGTAGCTACATTTGTTCTATCTTTGATACTCTCCCCGTTCATCACCGAAGCTCCTTGTGCAACGAAACTGCATTGCAGTGAAGTTGTGTAGCGAAAGTGACAATCAATAGTGCTAGATATTTTTTATATAAATAACACCCTTTTAGGATGATATTGATATTCAAGATTGCTATGAACTGTTAATTCAGTAATAATTACTATGAAGAAAGAATATTTGATAGTTCTTTTTGTTTTCCCGCTGATTCTTTTTGGTCAAAATAAGAATATAGATCAAAAGAACAAAGAACTAGAGTCAACCGTTTCTGAAGTAAAATTATCGCAGGACAGCCTTAAATTTGCTTTGCGTAATTTAACCGAACATATAAAACTTCAAAGGAACCGCGCCGATTCATTGGAGAAAGAGATTTTGTTTTATCGGGTTAAGGACGATTTTTATAGTGCTGCTCTTTCAGATCAATCAACGAGGTTTACGCTTATTATTTCCGGTATTTTGGCATTATTGGCACTCTTGTCATTTGGAGCTTTCAAACTAGAAGTTGCAAGGATCGAGAAACTTTTTAAAAAGAAACATGATACGCATGAATCCATAATAAAAAGATATGAAGAACAGCTTAAAAGAACCAATAATGACCTACTAAGATCCAAAGGAAATATTTATAGTTCAATAGCCTTGAACTTCAAAAAGGAGAGCAACTTTATGAGTTGTTTACAATATCATTTGCTGGCAGCAAAAGTAAGGTCCAATTTTCTTCTTAACAGGCTTTCAAAAAATAAGTCCAAAAGTATTACAAAAGGAATAATAACCAACATTCTTGCTAATCTCGAAGCAGGGATAAATGCAATAGAGAAAATTGAAATAGGGTCGAAAGACAAGGAAGCTCTTGAACGAATAAATGTATTTAAAAAACATCTTAATGATATTAATAAAGTTAATAGCGAAGATGTAAAAGACCTGGCAGGAGAGATCAGGTTAAAATTAAATGATCTGGTAGATAGCTCTACTTGATGAATTATATTTCATATTGATCTCCTCAATGACATTAGATAAATCTTAAAAAACAGTTTATGAAGACCCACACCAACAAAACACAGGAAACCAGAGGTCCGTCCGTTGTGGGGGGTTCTTCTCAAAAACAAAGCAATGACGCTCCTGCTTTTCAATTTGTGGACAATCGCCCTGAAGCTGCCGCACATGAGAAATTTCAGGAAATGGCAGATAACAGTCCCCAGGTAAAACAATTGACCGCTTTTCAAAAAGAAGTAAATACTGCTGTCATCCAACGTGTTGTTGGTCCGGAGCCCGACCCTCCCTTTAAGTCCAATCTTGTCTGGGCACGATGGTTTGCAGCCATGACCCCTGGTGAACTCGATATACATCTCGCAAGACATGGGATGAATCGTAATTCCGGGGGTGTCGCTGTCATGAACCAGGTGCTTATACGAAATGGAGAGGCACCAATTACTGACGCTTTACCACCTCAACAACAGGAACAAAGTTTAAAGCTGGGAAGTGCTGCATCATCCGGTGAAGATCCCCCGGAAGACGATCATAGGGAAAGTAAGAAAAAAGTAGTAGTGAAGCCTGAAAAGGCAAGTAGTAGCCATAGCAGTGAATCCGGCAGCGATGATGAAGGTTATGAAATGTTACGTGGTAAATATCCGGACATTGGTGTTGACAATGCATTACAACTGTTGGAAAGTGCGTTTGGAACTAGGATTAATGCAGGACAGATGAACGATGCGTTAATGACCAAATTGATCAAATCATATAGTTCTAAGATCCGTAAGGCTATTTCAGCAGCAGGAGGTGAAGCGTCTGACATTCCACATGATACCTATAGAGAATTAGAAGCTATGGCATCTCCGCTTAATTATTTTATTGAATATTCCACCGGAATAACCCAATCAAAAAGAAAAACGTTTGCAAGACAAGTTTATGATATAAAAGACAAGTTAGAAGATGCCTAGAGGTTACTATAAGTTTCAGAAAGAAAATCTCAATAAGATGCCTGCAATAAATCATCTATAATAGCATGCACCTTCTCGCTATTCCAATTGGCAGCACCAATTTTTTCGATAACGATCTCTCCTTTTTCTGAAATAAGGTAAGTTGCAGGAATAGTTTGTGTTTGCAATACTTCAGGAGGGGTTTGTACTTCAATATAGACTGGAAGGGTATACCCTTTTTTCTGAAGGAATTTTTGTACTACCAAAGGCTCTTCCGGGGAAACAAAGTAGAAATCTATACGGTCACCATAGCTATCGTACAACTTCTGAAGCGAAGGCATTTCAGCAATACAGGGCGGACACCAGGTAGCCCAGAAGTTGAGCAAGACCACTTTACCTTCAGATCGTGAAAGGTTTTTGGTTTCAGCTTTCAGAGTTTGCAAACGCCAATCATACGTAGTAAGCAACTGCCTGTCCTCTATATCAATTTCCGAAGGGCTAAAAGCGATCAGCCGTTGTGTGAACACTTGTATGGGCGTCCGGGTCTGTGGAATGATCAGTAGCGCAATAGCTGCTAGAAATAGTAAATTACCCCGGTTTTTCTTCAAAAAAGTCCTCATTGACAAATAGTAGGTATCGTTTCGTAAAGCTAGCAATAGAAGCTGTAATAATACTTAAATTTATTCTAAATTTGTTAGCAACCCCTAAACCAGAAACATGAGTTCAAGAAGAGATTTTGTAAAGAAAACGGCAATTGCTGGAGCCGGAATCACACTGGCACCCCAACTTACTTTTGGAAAGGAATTAAGCTCTTCAAAAGAAAAATTGAATGTAGGCCTTATTGGAGTTGGGCTTAGAGGAACCAATCACTTGAACAATGTATTATTGAGGGATGATGTAAATGTGGTTGCCATTTGTGATATTGATGAAAGGCGAAATGTGATCGCTTTGGAAATGATCAAAAAATTCGGGCAAAAGAAACCAAAGGTTTTCGCTAAAGACGAATACGATTACAAAAATCTCTTAGCGCTCCCGGAAGTGGATGCCGTAATTATTTCCACGCCCTGGCTATGGCATGCCCGTATGGCAAAAGATGCAATGCAGGCAGGAAAGTATACAGGGTTAGAGGTTTCTGCCGCTAATACCATGGAAGAATGCTGGGACCTCGTGAATCTTCATGAAGAAACAGGCTCTCATTTAATGATCCTTGAAAATGTATGCTACCGCAGGGATATTATGGCAGTCTTAAATATGGTGCGCCAAAATGTATTTGGAGAATTATTGCACTTTAGGTGTGGCTACCAGCACGACCTTCGTTTTGTGAAGTTCAATGATGGTAAGACCGCCTACGGAAAAGGTGTGGAATTTGGCGAAAAAGGAATTTCTGAATCTGCCTGGCGAACCCAACATTCCCTGCTCCGCAATGCGGATGTCTACCCAACTCATGGCGTGGGGCCCATTGCTACAATGTGTAATATCAACCGTGGAAACCGGTTTGTTTCCATGACCTCTATGGCTTCAAAAGGGGTTGGATTACACAATTACATTGTGAAACATGGCGGAAAGGACCATCCCAATGCGAAACTAAAATTCAGGCAGGGAGACATCATCACTTCCATGATCGAAACTGCCAATGGCGAAACCATCATCGTTACCCATGATTGTAATTCGCCACGTCCTTACTCTCTTGGGTTCAGAGTACAGGGAAGTGAAGGCATCTGGGAAGTGGATGGTAACAGGATCTATATTGAAGATAAAGCAGAAAAACCGCATCGCTGGGATGAAGCTACAGGATGGTTAGAAAGATATGATCACCCTTTATGGCAAAAATATGGTGAAAAAGCAATGGGCGCGGGCCACGGCGGAATGGATTTCTTTGTGATCCATGCCTTTGTTGAATCTGCAAAACAAAATATAGCACCCCCCTTAGATGTATACGATGCAGCTGCCTGGAGTGCGATCACACCACTATCCGAAGTATCTATCGCCAATAATGGTGAACCTCAGGATTTTCCGGACTTTACACGTGGCAACTGGGTAAAAAGAAAGCCGTATAACTGGATAAAAGATACCTATTAGTCTTAGTGGTTTCAGAAGATAAAGATCGTATTACAATTGTTGCCCCCGGAAGGATCTGCCTTTTTGGTGACCATCAGGATTACTTAGGGCTTCCGGTGATTGCATGTGCCATTGACAGGAAGATCACGTTGACCGCTGAAGTAAATGCCGAAGACAATTTCAATATCTCTCTGCCGGATATTCAGTCTCAAAGGACTATATCTATTTCCGAAACATTTGAAACATTACAAGCCCGCGATTATTTTGCTTCTGCCCTTCGGGTAGTAAGACGCTACGGCTGTTTTCCTTCTAAAGGATACACGATTACCATAAAAGGAGATATCCCAATAAACTCCGGAGTTTCCAGTTCTTCTGCCCTTGTAGTGGCATGGGTTCATTTTTTACTGAAAGCATTTGGATGTAAACAACCCATTACTTCAAAATTCATAGGACAACTTGCCTATGAAGCCGAAGTACTGGAGCATAATGAACCCGGCGGAAAAATGGACCAGTATACCAGCAGTATGGGGAACATTGTTCATATAGAAACAGGAATTCCTTTTATGGCAAGAACGATCGGAAATTCACTGGAGGGGCTCATTTTAGCAGATTCGGGAGTTGCCAAAAAGACGATCGGTGTTCTTTCCAACGCAAAAGAAAATGCCTTAAAGGCCATTGAGTATATACAACAACATATCCCAAATTTTGAACTCGAAAAAGTAACCGTTGAACAAATAGATGTGTTTTCAGAATATATTCCTGAAAAACTACAACCCTATTTTTATGCCGCGGTTAAAAATCACGCTATCACTCAAGAAGCTTTATTGGAATTTGAAAAAGATACTATTGACCTTGAGAAGGTTGGACAGCTTATGACCCAACACCATACAATTTTAAAGGAGATCTTAAAAGTAACTGTTCCTGAAATTGATGCTATGGTGGATGCCGCTTTGGAAACTGGGGCATACGGGGCAAAGATCGTGGGTTCCGGCGGTGGTGGAAGTATTGTTGTGGTGGCTCCCGAAGGAAAAGAAGAAATTATTCGCAATGCTATTTTAAATGCAAATGCCAAGGCTGCATACCGGGCAACGGTAGCAAAAGGAACTCATAGTAAATAAGATGCATGAAAACCTGATCATATTAGCTGCCGGGACTTCTTCACGAATGAAGCAATCTGTAGGTGGTTCAAAGCTTTCCGAAGCAGAAATACAAGATGCCAATTCGCAAAGTAAGGCTCTTATCGGACTGGGAAAAGACAATCGCCCTCTGTTGGAGTATCTGTTACTGAATGCAAAAAAGGCCGGCTACACGAATATCATTCTGGTAATAAGCGAACAGGCAAATGCCTTTAAAAACCTTTATGGAAATAGTTTTGAGGGATTGCGTATTTCTTATGCAACCCAATTTATTCCTGAAGGGCGTCAAAAACCATTGGGTACAGCCGATGCACTATTACAGGCTTTGGAGCAATATCCGTATTTACAAAATGAAAACTTTACCGTTTGCAATAGCGACAATTTATATTCGGTTGAAGCTATGAAAGCCCTTCGGAAAACGGAAGCTAGCAATGCTTTTATAAGTTATGACAGGGAGGGCCTGGAATTTTCGCTGGAGCGTATCTCGAAATTTGCACTGGCAGTTTCAGACACTGAAAATTATTTGAAAACTATCATTGAAAAACCTTCTGTTACAGAAGCTTCTAAGTATAGAGATAATGAAGGGAAATTCAGGGTAAGTATGAATTTATGGAAACTAAGCGGACCCCATATCTTTTCGCATTTAAAAGAATGTCCGGTGCATCCGGAAAGAAATGAGAAGGAATTGCCTACCGCGGTCCTTAGTATGTGTAATTCGTTTTCCAGGGCGGTAAAAGCTATTCCGTTTAAAGAACATGTTCCGGATCTTACTTCAAAAGAGGATATTTCGGTTTTAAAAAAATACCTGGACAATCATTTTTAAGCATAAAAAACTCCTGAAGATCAGGAGCTTTTTATTTGAATACGCAAATTCGTTAAGCGTTATTTTCCTTTTTGATCAGGTTCAAGGCAGATCCTTCACGGTACCATTCTATCTGTGACTGATTGTACGTATGATTTGCCATAATAATGTCTTTGCTTCCATCTGCATGAACTACTTCAAGGGTCAATGGTTTTCCGGGAGCAAAATCTGCAATATCCGTAAAGTTGAAGGTATCATCTTCCCGGATCTTATCATAGTCTGCTTCATTCGCAAAAGTAAGCCCTAACATTCCTTGCTTTTTCAGGTTGGTTTCATGGATACGGGCAAAGGACTTTACCAGGACAGCTGCGACTCCCAAATGACGTGGCTGCATTGCTGCGTGTTCACGGGAAGATCCTTCCCCATAATTGTGATCCCCAACTACAATGGTCTTGATTCCGTTAGCTTTGTATTCACGTTGTACATCCGGTACTCCGCCGTATTCTCCCGTCAATTGGTTTTTTACAAAGTTCGTCTTCTTATTGAATGCGTTTACTGCTCCTATCAATGTATTATTGGCAATGTTGTCCAAATGTCCTCTAAAACGCAGCCAGGGTCCCGCCATGGAAATGTGGTCTGTTGTACATTTTCCAAAGGCTTTTATCAATAGTTTTACGCCCTGTAACTCGGTATCTTTAATAGGCTCAAAGGGGGTTAAGAGTTGTAATCTTTCAGAAGCAGGATTCACTTTCACTTCTATAGCGCTTCCATCTGCAACGGGTTCCAGGTATCCGGCATCTTCCACTTCAAAACCTCTTGGTGGTAATTCAATTCCTCGAGGTTCGTCCAGTCGTACTTCCTGGCCTTCTTCATTTAAAAGCGTATCGTTCATTGGGTCGAAATCCAATCGGCCGGAAATAGCAATAGCCGCTACCATTTCCGGGGAACCTACAAAAGCGTGCGTATTCGGGTTGCCGTCGGCACGTTTTGAAAAGTTTCGGTTAAAAGAATGAACGATGGTATTTTTTTCATCACCTTTCCTGTCACTTCTGTCCCACTGCCCGATACAGGGGCCACAGGCATTTGTAAATATGGTAGCTCCCAGATCTTCAAAAATTGACAGTAAGCCATCCCGCTCTGCAGTATATCGTATCTGTTCAGAGCCGGGATTGATCCCAAAGTCACTTTTGGGTTTTAGTTTTTTATCGATTGCTTGTTGCGCAATTGATGCTGCACGGGTCAGGTCTTCATAAGAAGAATTGGTACAGGAACCTATGAGCCCCCAATCTACTTTAATGGGCCAGTCATTTGCGTTGGCTTTTTCTCCCAACTGGCCAACAGGAGTTGCCAGATCCGGAGTGAACGGCCCGTTAAGGTGTGGGCGCAATTCGGAAAGATTGATCTCGATCACCTGATCGAAATAGTTTTCAGGATCCGCATATACTTCATCGTCTCCTGTAAGGTATTCTCTTATTTTGTTTGCTTCATCCGCAATTTCGTTTCTATCTGTAGCTCTCAGGAAACGTTCCATTGCATCATCATATCCAAATGTGGATGTAGTAGCACCAATTTCGGCCCCCATATTACAAATGGTTCCTTTTCCCGTACACGACAGGTTTTTAGCTCCGGGGCCGAAATATTCCAGAATTGCTCCTGTTCCTCCTTTCACAGTAAGGATTCCGGCTACTTTCAAAATAACATCTTTAGAAGCTGTCCATCCGTTCAGTTCTCCTGTTAGTTTCACTCCTATTAGTTTTGGGAATTTCAATTCCCAGGGCATCCCCGCCATTACATCCACGGCGTCTGCACCTCCAACACCTACGGCAACCATTCCTAAACCTCCAGCATTTACGGTATGTGAATCGGTACCGATCATCATTCCACCGGGAAAGGCATAGTTTTCGAGAACTACCTGGTGAATGATCCCAGCTCCCGGTTTCCAGAAACCAATTCCGTACTTATCTGAAACGGACTCCAGGAAATCAAATACTTCATTGCTGGTCTCATTGGCACGTTTTAGGTCAGGCACAGCTCCTTGTTTGGCCTGGATCAGGTGATCGCAATGCACAGTCGTAGGTACGGCCACTTTTTGTTTTCCGGCTTGCATGAACTGAAGCAGGGCCATCTGTGCCGTCGCATCCTGACAGGCGATCCTATCCGGGGCAAAATCGACATAATCCTTACCACGTGTAAAGGCCTTTGATGGCATTCCTTCCCAAAGGTGGTTGTACAAGATCTTTTCGGAAAGCGTTAGAGGTTTTCCTACTATTTCACGTGCTTTGTCTACTCTTTCGGCCATTTGTGAGTAGACCTTTTTTATCATATCGATATCGAATGCCATAGTTGTCTTTTTTGATTTTTGGTTCTGCGAAAGTACAAAATAAATACTAAATTCAAAAATATACAATGAAATACGGCATTTGCTGCATATTTTTTGTTAAATATTAAATTTTATTGAATTATATTAATAATAATTTAAATTTTGATATAAATAATTATTAAAATGATAATCAGAATTTTTTGAACTTCTTTCTAAAAAACGGCCTGTCACGAATATCCATCATCGGTTTTTCATACCATCGGTATAAAACATACGCCAATAAGATGGTAATTGCCAGATAGCCTCCTGAAAAAAGTATTTTATGCAGCCATGTTCCGGATTCTACGGGCAACCTATACTTCATTAATTGAAGTACGATGGAATAATGTAACAAGTACATGGAATAGGAGATCAGGCTAATAAATGTAATAGGGTGCCGTATTAATTTTGGTGCTTGTTGCATATCCGAAAAGACAGGGAGTGACATTGCAATACTCAAAGAACAAAGTGGCAGGTATAATACATTCCAGAAGAAAGAATGGGTTTCCGGAGCAATGCGCCCCAATGCTATATAAAAATGAACTGCCATAAACAGGGCAATGCCTAATGCAAAAAACAATGCTTTATACTTTATCCAGAATGAAGCCCGTACCTGGGAAATATAGGCTGCCAATACTCCGTAGTAAATGGCGTCGATCCTGTAAAGGGTCACGGCTTTTAGATTTTCATTCCAATAGTTCAAGGAACCACCCCCTACCTGAGTATTGTACCAGACCTTAGTAACTAGAAAGAAACCTATGATCAGGAGTGTAACTATAAGGAAGAGTTGTTTACGAGATGCCCTTTTTGCAAGAAGTACGGATGCATATAGTAACAAAGGCCCCAGGATATAGGCAAATTCTTCTACAGGTAAACTCCAGGATTCTGTAAAGAAAATATCCATCCGGCTGGAGGCATTCTGAAGAAAAAAGAAATATTTGCCCAAGCTTCCCGGTAAATCCCTACCTAAATAAAATGTTACCGCGATATTGACAAGCAGTATCAGATAGTAATTGGGAAGTGTTCGAAACCATCGCCTGATGAGAAAATACCTGAAATGTTTCTCTTTAAATTCGGGGTCTGTAAATAATCTGAACAGGATCCGCCCTATAAGAAATCCACTTAAAACAAAAAAAATCTCCACGCCCATAACGCCCATGAGGTGAAGGATCTCCACGAGGCTCCCCTCGGCTTCCGGGAAAACCCACAATGCATGTGAGCAAACTACAAACAATATAGCGGCTGCGCGCATACTGTCCAGGCCAAATATCCTTTGCCTATAGTCTGTCTTTAAAAAAGATCTTTGTTCCGGCATGAAACGAAGGTAATCAAAAACAGGAAGATAAGATTTTTAGGAAGAAAGAAGATACTAATACAAGCTGTGAATGATCTCTTCAATAGTAAGTCCTTCGGCCTCAGCTTTATAATTTTTAATTAATCTGTGCCTCAGTATCCCGGTCGCTACTTTTTGAACATCTTCAATATCCGGAGAGAATTTACCGTTTAGTGCCGCATAGGCTTTAGCTCCTAATATTAAATTTTGTGAAGCTCTGGGGCCTGCTCCCCAATCAATATAATTTTTAACGATCTCCGGAGCAGCCTGGCTTTTCGGGCGGGTCTTACCTACCAGTGTAACCGCATATTCCACCACATTGTCGGCTACCGGAATTTTTCGGATAAGGTTTTGGTATGCAATGATCTCTTCGGAAGAAAACAATGGATTTACAGTTGCAATTGTACCGGAAGTTGTTGTTTTTACTACTTCAACCTCTTCAGAAAAAGAAGGGTAATCCAGATTCACTGCAAACATAAAACGGTCCAATTGTGCTTCTGGCAAAGGATAGGTTCCTTCCTGTTCAATTGGGTTTTGTGTAGCTAAAACAAAATAAGGGAGGTCCAGTTTATAATGCTTCCCGGCTATGGTAACAGCTCGCTCCTGCATTGCTTCCAACAAAGCGGCTTGTGTTTTTGGGGGAGTACGGTTAATCTCGTCCGCCAAAATTATATTCGCAAAGATGGGCCCTTTTATAAATTTGAATTCACGATTCTGGTCCAGGATCTCCGATCCCAAAATATCGCTGGGCATTAGGTCCGGTGTAAATTGTATTCTTTTAAATTGAAGTCCCAGGGCTTCAGCAACAGTATTTACCAAAAGTGTCTTTGCTAATCCCGGAACACCTATTAGTAGTGCATGGCCGCCCGAGAATATGGACAAAAGTACTTGTTCCACTACTTCATCCTGTCCAACTATTACCTTTTTAATTTCTTGCCGTAGGGCGTTGTATTTTACTACTAATTGTTCTACTGCTGCTACGTCTGACATAAGTGTTTTGTTAATTATTTTTTTACCCAATTACTGGAAAATTCGCAGTCTTGATAATCTTCATTAACATTCACATACGTCTCTTTTATCTTCTTCTCTTGCCATTTTCCAATGGTTTTGATCTGCTTTTCCTTGAGAGCCAGTTCTTTTATTTTTTCATAATCTTTCACATAGTCAGACTTATGCTCTTCATATCGATTGGTAACTGTAAGTATCTTGAAGCTGCTTTTTCCTGTATAATCCCTGTCTGTATATACTTTTGAAACTTCGTTTTCTTTTAAATTGTATACCTGAGCACTTAGGGTCGGATCCATTTTAGTAAGGTCGAAATGTGTGTCTCCTGTCACAGGGTTAACCAACTGCCCTCCATTATTTCTTGTTTCTACTTCATCCGAATATATTCTGGCAGCTTCGGCAAAGGTCAATTCACCACTTACAATCTTAGCCCGAATTGAGTCAACCTTCACACGAGCCTCATCTATTGTCTTTTGAGAAACCTCGGGGAATAAGATCACATGCCTTACATCTACCTCCTGCCCTCTGATCTTTTCCACATAGAGTATGTGATATCCAAAATCGGTCTCAAAGGGTTCACTTACTTCACCTTCCAGTAATGAAAAAACCTGGTCCTTAAATTCTTTCGCGTACGGAGAGTTACGTTTTATACCGGGAATTAATCCTCCTTTTGCCGCACTTCCGTCCTTCGAGTATAACACGGCCTTTGTTGCAAAACTTGCACCATTGTCGACTACATCTGCCCGCATTTGACTTAATCTGTCTATTACTCTTTGTTTGGCTTCTTCTGTGATCTCGGGTTCGATCACGATCTGTGCAACTTCCACTTCGGCACTAAAGACCGGACGGTCGTCTTCCGGGATGGAGAAGAAAAATTCACGAACCTCTTCGGGTGTAACCTCTACATTTTCCACTACCTTACGTTGCATATCACTTGCAAGCCTAAGTGTTTTATTTACTTCAAACAGGTCCTTACGAAGCTCTGCGATATTGTCTTTCCTATAGTAACTGGCTACTTTTTCTTCACTTCCCAATTCACTGATCATGTATTGTAACTGCTGATCTATCTGTTGGTTTATTTCAGCATCAGATACGAATATACTATCTTGTTTTGCATGATGTGCATATAGTTTATCTTCCAGTAACTTCCCGAATAGTTGACAACGAGTGATCCCTTCTGTGGAAATACCCTGAGCATCAAGTTCAAGATAACTTTTATCGATATCACTATCCAAAATCACATAATCGCCCACTACTCCACTTACACCTTCGGCCTTATAGCGTTTAAAAGGCAATACCGTATCCTTTTTTTGCAATGTTTTAATATCGTTCTCATTGCTTTTTGCCACACCCGTACTATCTATTGTAACCACATCCTGAGCAAAAGCCGGTACTGAGGTTATCATTAATAGCGCTAAAAGGAGGCTATTGATTTCTATAGATCTCAAAGTTTTTGTTTTTAATAGCATCTTTAGTAATATCTTTTTCAAGTTTCTTTATAAGCTCCAGCTTTCGTTTGTTGAGAATGATCTGTGTGATGGTTGGTTTAACATGAGAAAGCGGTGCAATATCATTAGGATTTAAAATATCCTGAATTTTCACCAAATATACTCCTAATGAATCTTGTAATTGTGTAAAATTAGATTTTTTTAACACTTGCCCTTCGTTACTGTTTATAACGGGCAATGTATTTACCAGAGCTTCCTTCTTAACCCATATGGAATCATTGAAGTTATACTCTTTAAACTGAATGCCAAGTGTGCTCAGTTCGACTTTGTCTTCTTCATTGAAACGATCCAGCTTTTGCCTGGTAGTTGCTATGTTCGAATAATTGTCATCTACAACAATGTACCTGACCTTTAGCAGTACATCATTGAGTTTGAAATTATTTTTATTCTGTTCATAAAAATCCGCCAGTTCGTTTTCTGAAACGGTACTGTCCAATTGCTGCGATACGATAGTGCTTTTATAAGCTTCTGTATAAAGGTCGTTCTTGTATTCCTGGACGAGCCTGTCATAGGTGGCCAGTTTTTCTTCGGAAAGATTGATCTTTGCCTGGTTGATCAACAGTTGTTGGGTTGCCCAACGGTTAATATAGTTGCTGACAATGAGTGTGCTATCTTCTTTTGAAGTGCTTTCGGAAATGAGCTTTTTTATATCTTCTTCGTATAAATAGGCATCATTAGCACGTGCAACAGGGACTTTTTCAGTATCCCTTTTAAAGTAGTCACAGGAAACTAAAAGGAAAATGCAAAAAAGGGGGATAATTATGGTACGCATTAAGAACTCAATTCTTTGATAACTTTTCTGAGGGCTTTTTTATTGATCTCTACTTCGTATTTTTTTCTTAGCTCTTTCACCCAATTCTCTTCAAGGTGGTTTTGGTAATTGCTCAATACTTTCCCTTTCACTTCATCCAGGGTTTTTATGCTGGGTTCAATGATCTCTTTTACTTTTACAATAACAAAAGAATCATCTACAGGGTATATTTTTGAAACGCCTTTAACTACTTCAAAATTTTCAGGGAGGTCACTTTGGTCTATTTCAAAAACACCATTTGAAATGATCACATTTACTGCTTCCTCTGTATTGAACTGTTTTTTGATGTCTTCCTCTGTTTTGCTCTGTTCCAACAGTTTACCAACCTCCCGGGCAGTTGCATTGTTCGTAGCAGAGACTATAATAGCATCAACTCGTTTTTTCCAGACATATTGTTCTTTTGTGGCATCGTAAAACTTTTGCAGGCCTATAGAGTCATTCTTTGCTTTACCCCAGATATTCTTGTCCATTACATCAAAAATGAGCAACCCATCCCTGTATTCGGTAATTATACCGGCATATTCCTCATTTTCAAACTCCAACCTGTCTCTAAAGTAGTTTTTCAGTTCTAAGGTTTCAAATTCGTCAAACATACCATTAATTAAGCCTTCTTTGGTTTTATAGGCTTTTGTTCTACGTTGACGGTCGTTTATGTATTCTGCAAAATCACTATAGTGCAACTCTCTGTCTCCAATAGTAAAGATCACTTTGTCCTGTTCCCCGGAAAGGGTGTCGTAGACCCATTTTCTTTGCAATACCTCATCTTTCAGGTATTCATTGAAAAATGTTTTATAGGTTCCGTCGTTGGTGTAGCCATATTTGTCTTTGATCTTTTTGTTGACCTTGTTGGTCACGATCTTTGTACGGCTCGCATCCTGAACCCTATTTAAAAGGTCTCTTTTCTTTTCTTCAAAGGTTGGGATCGTATGTATCTCATCCAAACGAATAAGGTGCCATCCAAAACTTGTTTTTACCGGTTCGGAAACATCTCCTGCAGTCTCCAGTGCATATGCGGCTTCTTCAAATTCATCAGAACGCAGATCTCCTTTACTGAATTTATTGAGCTGGCCACCACGTTTTCCGGAGCTTTTGTCGTCAGAGAATTGTTTTGCCAGGTTTTCAAAAGATTCTCCCTGTTGAATAAGGCTGTGCAATTCTTTAATACGCTCTTCCGGATCAAATGTTCGTGTTGAATCTGCTTTGTCCGAAAGCATGATATGAGACACTGTAAGTTCATGTAATTTCTTTCTTCTATCGATTACCTTAATGATATGATATCCAAACTGTGTTCTTACGATCTCAGATATCTCTCCAACCGGTGTATTGTAAGCTGCTGTTTCAAAAGGGTACACCAAAGTAAAAACTGAAAAGTAACCCAGATTTCCACCACGTTCCTTTGCGGAAGGTTCTTCTGAAGTTTCCCTGGCCAGTTTCTCAAAATCTTCTCCTTTTAAAGCTCTTTCCCTGATCTTTTCAATTTTATTATAAGCAGTAAGTGTGTCCTGAGGCAAATCATCAAAACTTGTAAACACCAGAATATGAGACGCATTGATCTCTTCCAATCCTCGTTGATATGCTTCCATGGCAAGGTCATCATTAACCTTATCTTCATAAAGGTAATTGCGGGAAAGTTGTTCCTGGTATTTTGAAAATTCTTTTTTGTAATTACTGTCTTCGTGTAGTTTTTGTCTATATGCTTCAGCAATTTTCAGTTTATAATCTATAAACAGCTCTAAGTAGTTTTCTACATCTTTTTGAGAATCGTCCTGAACCAATTCGAGGTTTTTCTTATAAACCCGTACAAATTCCGAAGTATGAACAGGAGTCTCATCTATAGTAAGTAAAACATCTTTTTTCTTTTGTGCAATGGATGAAAACGTAAAAAGGAACAGTAAAAAAAGTGGTGCTAATTTTTTAAACATATTTAAAACTGATTTTGGGATATAAACCTCACAAAAATAACAAAAAGCTATGGTTACACAAGTTTGTTAACACTAACGTTTTCACAAAATTTACAGTGTGTTAAGGTACGTACGAATTATACCAAAAAAATGTAACTTGCAGTAGCTATATTTCAAAGAATAAGCCATTCTGAAATTTTACCTGTAAAGGAAATATTTTTCATGGCGAATAGTATTCTAATTAAAAATATTAAAGACTAAAAGAGATGAAATAC
Organism: Flavobacteriaceae bacterium; assembly: GCA_028284005.1. GTDB lineage: Bacteria > Bacteroidota > Bacteroidia > Flavobacteriales > Flavobacteriaceae > JANQOS01. The sequence continues at coordinate 129,055 of JANQSO010000007.1, forward strand.
ACATCTGAGATCATTATTAATCTGCCCCGTGAAGAAGTCATAAAAAAGCTGGACAATCCAGACAATATGAAACACTGGCAACGAGGGCTGGTTGGATATGAGATTTTAAACGGTTCTCCCGGAACCGAGGGGGCCAGAATGAGACTGGAATACAAGATGGGAAAACGTGACCTGGTACTCACCGAGACGATCCTAAAAAACAAATTTCCCGAAGAGTTTCATGCTACTTATGACACAAAGGGGGTACATAACATTCAGCAAAATCTTTTTCAGGAAGTTGATTCCAATACTACCAAATGGATTTCCAGGACCGAATTTCAATTTGAAGGTTTTGGAATGAAAATGATGGGGTGGTTAATGCCGGGGGCATTTAAAAAACAATCCATGAAGTATTTACAGGATTTTAAGAATTTTGCTGAAAACGGTACATCCGTGCAAAATAAATAATGGTAAAATTTAAAATAGCCGATGACACTTTTATCTTCTCTAAAAAGCGGCCATCTTCTCTATTTTATTGTAACATCCTGTTAAAAATTAAATAGATACCAATTTTTTTAGTAGTATTGCAGCCCAATAAAATAATAACAAAGCTCATGAAAATCTTTAAAATTCTATTCCTGTTCATCTCTGTAACTGCATTTGCTCAAACAAAAGTAGGTACTGTCGATGTTGATTTTATACTTTCAAAAATGCCAGAACTTCCGGCAGTACAAAAACAAATTGAAGACTACGGAAAAGAACTTGATGAAGAATTCAATAAAAACCTGGAGGCTTATAATGCTTTAGTGAAAGATTATACCGATGGAGAAGCAGGTTTTACGATCGCTCAAAAGAAGACAAAACAGGAAGAGATCCTGAATGCGGAAAATGAATTGAACAAATTTCAGCAGAACGGAACAAAACTTATAAATATTAAACGTGATGAACTGGTAAGGCCTTTATACCAAAAAATAGGTGTTGCCCTTGAAAAGGTCTCGAAAGAGGAGTCATTTACACAAGTGCTTCAATTGGATGCTACCATAGTGTATGCAGACAACAATTATGATCTTACTATAAAGGTTCTGAAAGAATTAGGCATTACTATAGAGGAAGAATAGTTCTCAAAAAAATAATAACTGTAGGAAGCACCAATTATCTGGAATAATTTGGTGCTTCTTTTGTAATGGTCACATCGTGAGGATGACTTTCATGTATTCCAGAAGCTGTGATCTTTATAAATTTCCCGCTTTCTTTTAAAGTATCTATATCTTTAGAACCGCAGTAACCCATTCCGGCTCTTAGTCCTCCAATAAATTGTGTCATACTTTCAACCAATTCGCCTTTATAAGGCACCCGGCCTACAATTCCTTCCGGCACCAGCTTTTTGATATCATCTTCCACATCCTGGAAATAACGGTCCTTGGAACCTTGTTTCATTGCTTCTACAGACCCCATTCCTCTATAAGACTTAAACTTGCGTCCTTCGTAAATGATGGTCTCTCCGGGAGATTCTTTAGTTCCTGCCAGCAATGATCCCAGCATAACACTATCTGCCCCTGCAGCAATGGCTTTTGGAATATCCCCTGTATACCTGATACCTCCATCTGCGATCACCGGAACTCCGGTTCCTTTTATGGCAGCTGCCACTTCCAAAACGGCCGAGAACTGTGGAAAACCAACTCCGGCCACTACCCGCGTAGTACAAATAGACCCCGGTCCTATTCCAACCTTCACCGCATCGGCTCCGGCATCAACAAGATATTTAGCAGCATCTCCGGTAGCAATATTACCTACTACAACTTCAAGTTCGGGGAATTTTTCCTTTACTTCTTTTAGAACAGAAACCACACCTTTTGTATGCCCGTGTGCCGTATCAATGATCACTGCATCTACCTGTGCATTGACAAGTGCTTCGGTACGTTCCACCGCGTCTGCGGTAACTCCCAAAGCAGCGGCTACACGTAGTCTTCCAAATTCATCTTTATTGGCAGTGGGCTTTTGCGTTAATTTTGTAATATCCCTGAATGTGATCAATCCCAGCAAAGTTCCATCTTCTTCTACTACAGGTAATTTCTCTATTTTATTTTTCTGAAGAATAATCTCCGCCTCCTTTAAATTGGTCCCTTTTGCAACCGTAACCAAATTTCCGGAAGTCATTACCTCGCTAAGTTTACGTTCGTAGTTTTTCTCGAAACGAAGGTCACGATTGGTCACAATACCAATTAGTTTTCCTTCATCATTCGTAATGGGAATTCCACCAATGCTATACTCCCGCATCGTATTTTGTGCATCGCCCACAGTAGCTGTTTTCGGTAAGGTAACAGGATCCTGGATCATTCCGCTTTCGGCACGTTTCACTTTTCTAACTTCTGCCGCCTGTTGTTCGATGGACATATTCTTATGCAATACGCCTATACCTCCTTCACGTGCCATTGCAATAGCCATTGCACTTTCGGTCACCGTATCCATTGCTGCGGAAACAATAGGAACGTTCAATGAAATGTTCCGGGTAAATTTTGTTCTGATAGAAACTTCTCGTGGTAATACTTCAGAATAGGCAGGCACTAAAAGTACATCATCGTATGTAAGGCCTTCTCCAAGAATTTTGTTGTTGTGTGCAGTCATTGCAATTAAATTTATATTCCGAAGTACCGGAAAGTGGTTACTATTTAATTGCGTGCAAATATACTACAATTAGTTGAGATTTATTGCTTTTTGAACAACTGTATTAAAACAGCAATAGCGCCTATTACAAATACAGCGGTCATAACAATTCCGGAAATCAATACCACATACTTCATCCATAACATTCCTTTCCATAGTAAATAAATACCTCCAAAGGTGAGTATGATAGAAAGAAAGGGTTCTACCATTAAAAAGGCTTTTAATTTTCTTGGTAATGAAGTAATACTGATCAATCCTCCCAAAAAGAAGAAAATAAAGGAGATCGATAGTACATGTGTATGTAAAATGGTAAGCATCTCACGTTCCCCTTTTTCAAATTTCATCACTTTGGCATCTGCATTATCTTCATTACCCAAATAGTTTTCCACCATACCGTCTGGAGTAGTAGATTTTGTCTGGCCCACAAATAATAATCCTGTCATGTAGCCAATACTCAATACAATTACAAATGCTGCTATAAATAGTTTTACATGCTTTGGAAAGGTATGAATAAGGCCGTTTAGTTGCATTACAGAATATTTTGCTTTTGAAGCACAGCGATACTTTGCAACAGGTCATTCATTGCATTGGTCATAGAACGCACAGAAATAGTAGCTCCGCTAATAGGTATGATATCCTGATTATACTTTAGTTCTTCTGAAGAGGAAGAGGCTCCATTGAATTGCCGTAGCCAGCGTTTACTTCCAATCTCCCCACCGTATTCTTCACGATACACCAGAACCTTGCTTTTGGTAATAATAAAATCCTTGTCAAACAGCACCAGGTAATCAAAAGTAGCAGTTTTACTGGGTGCATTCCCTATATAGCCATACCCGAGAAAGTTTCCGTTGGAGGTGATCCTGAAAAGGTTTTCATCTTCAAATTCAGAAGCTGTTTTACTGTTCATTTCTTTTGAGATGATAATGATTTCCTTTTGAAGGTCTTCGGTATCATAAAACTTCGCCATCACTTTATCTGCTTTCTTTTGTAACTTTTCAGGAACAGTAAAGGCAGTACAAATGATTATAATTATTAAAAAAGAAAACAACTTTTTAATCATAATGCAAAGGTATTTAAATTAAAAACTCTAACAACAAAAAGAGCCAAAACCTCTTGTGGTATCACAAGAGGTTTAAGCTAACTAACACTTATAAAAGGATTAGAACCATACTCCAATCCCAAAGTTCAATCGGTCGTCCACATCTCCTCCTTCTACTTCATTATCTCTAAACTGGTAGTCTCCTTTTAAGACAACACCCGGAGCTATGTGATAGCTTAATCCCGTTGTAATATCTGTACGGTTATAAGCATCATTTCGTACCAGATCGCCATCAGTATCTGCATGTGTATCATAGCTTTCATAGCGGGCAAAAGCTACCAGTCTTTGCTTAGCAGACAATGGTAAAATATTATAACCTCCTTCTATATAGTAGCCCTGCAAAGCGCTACCCAGATCTCTTCCTGTTAAATTATTATATGCCTCGGTGTCTCCTAATGCCGCATAGATAAATTGTCCTCTTGCTGAGAATTTTCTATAGGCATAGCGTGCATCAAACCCTACCATCGAAATATCAATATTAGCACCATCTAACATCTCAACATCATCATCGGCCTGTGTTTTTCCAAAATAACCCGAAAGTCCTAATCGTAAGCCCGGTAGGCCATAGTAATCCAGTTTTGCAGCAAAGGTTGGAGAATCTACAGTAGACCGGATCGCTTTTTGGCGACCTCCACGAAGTCCGTTGCTTCCTTTTAAGAATCCATCTGCTCCACCGTCACCATCTGAAGTAGTAGACCTAAAACCATTAAAGATATATGCCTGATAACCTAATGAAGCATCTGGAAAACGGCCATTTACACCTACCCCAATTTCTCTCCAGGTAGTTGGTATAATACTGTTATCTACTGCCGGACGCTCTGTTCCGTTGAAGGTAGTTGGTTCGTGAAATTCGTTAACGATCCCCATGGGTACCAACATCAACCCACCTCTAAGGCTTACATTATCACTAACAGCATAATTTACAAAGGCCTGTTCTACAAATACCTCTTCTACGTGCTCTAATTCTATTTCGGAAACAAATTGTGTTTTTTCATTGAACTTGTATCCTAATAAAAGTACCAATCGTTGAACATCCAACTCACCGTTGTCTCCTTCCGGCTGGTTGTAGGTTACCTCACCATAAGCACCAATGGTAACAGCCTTACCGAAGTTTCCCGAAAGGATGCGTTGTGCAGCGTTTTGTTGTAGTTGAGGATTGAGTGAAGTTGAATCTTGTGCTGTTTGCGCGAAAGAAAATGAGGCAATTAGCAATGCTGATAGAGTTAGTAGTTTTTTCATCCGTTTTTATTTAGACTTAATATAAATAGTTGAGTAATTAAGGCGCAAAAATACTATTGAAAAAACATTTAACCAAAGTTATTTAGATTAATTTTAAATAAAAATAAGATAATTTATTGAAAGTGCTGGTAAACAATTAATTAGAAGATACTTTTAATTGTTCTTCATACTGGAGCCTTGCAACGGTGGCCCATTGCAACAGCAGATCCTTATCATTTTCCTCCAGTTGCCCATGTACCCAGGTATAAGAATTTAAAGGCATTTCTCCTTCTTCTACCATTTTAATTACTTCCTCCAGTTTATGGTCCTTCTTTTTAATGGAATAGCCTTCCCAGGCTGAAACATTAAAATGTCCTTTGCCATGTTCAATATGGCCATCCAGCCAAAATGAAATAGGGGCCACCTCTGCATACCAGGGATATTTTGTTTGGTTGCTATGGCAATCGTAACAGTTCTCTTTTAGAATTGAAGCTACTTGTACAGATGGTTTTGTTTCATTTTCAAAGGCCATTACCGTTTCATACCCCTGGTTATTTTTATCGGGGCGTATGAACTGTATAACCACCAACGCAAGTAGTGCAGCTACCAAAAAATATTTTATAAACTTTTTCACAACTTATTTTTTAAAGGATTTCAAATATAAAATTACCGCTTTTCTAATATCTGAAGCCGCCTCGGCCTCAGTTGGCTCGTATACTTTTAAAACGCCTTCATTATCCGGCGTTAAAAAAGGAATATCATACCCTTTCAGTAAAAAATCACTAAAAGCTATTTTATATGTTTTTGTGCTTTCAATTGGATTGCCTTCCAGTAACCAGCCTCCGGAGGAACTTTGAATTAAATTATACCGCTGTAAATAGGCCCCGGTACCACTTTTGGATTTACCAAAATCCAGTACTTTAATTAAGAGGTCACCTGTAATATCTACTTTTATCACCTGCCCTCCAAACGGTAATACTCTAAAAATATCCAAGCTTGTTACTTCTCCCTGCAGCATATCATCTATCCGTATGGAGCCTCCATTAACCAGTGCCGCATCAGTTTCATCTTCAAAGGACAGAGCCATAGCATGTGTTATTATATCACCAAGGTTTGTCTGTACTCCCCTACTTGCGCTATCGGTTCCGTCCAATGGCGGGTCTGCATAAAAGATCACCTCGTTAGGATCTGCAATTACCTCTTCTATCTTACTTTCTAAAATAGAGTTCCATTTATCTACGATTTTAGCCACTACAGGCTGAGATGCTATTTTCTCATCAATAGGCATTAGGTGAGAATCTATTTCCAGATCGCCTGTTTTCTTGTTATAGGTACATGTATGAATGTAAATTGTTTTTGCATTTGCATCTGCTTTTGCAATAATTGCACCCCCGGATGGAACCAACATACTGTTGTGTTCATGCCCGCCCATGATAAACTGAAGTCCGGGAAGGGATTTTGCCAATACTTTATCCTGCTCAATCTTAATATGGGTCAGGCCTATAACTACATCTGTTGTTTCTTTTAACTCATTATAGGCTCTTTCCGCTTCTGCAAAAATATCTCCATAGAATACAAAATCCTGTGGATTGGAAGGAATGGTAACACTAAAAAAACCTATTTTCACCTCTGTTCCATCCGCATCGGTAAAAGTGAGGGTGTGTGTATCTTTTACCGGCACATCCGCAAAGGGTTTCTGAACTATAAATGGCTCATTTCCTGCTTCTGTGACACGTAGCACATTTGCAGAAGTCCATTGAAAATTGGATTCGTCCAGTCGTTTTTGAAGTGCTTCTGCTCCCACGTCAAACTCATGGTTTCCAAAAGTGACCAGATCAAATCTCATAGCATTCATCACTTCTATCATTTGTTTTCCGCGAATGCGTTCTCCCTCATATTTAATGGTTCCCAATAAGGAAGGATTTAAAAAGTCTCCCGCCATGAACATAAAGGTATTTGGGTTTTCACCTGCTATAGAGTCTCTTACATGTGCTACCCGTGCCATTCCTCCATATTTACCACCACTTAAAGGTGCTATTTCATAGACATCATTTAACTGAATGAATTTAAAAGTAATGATTCCGTCATCGGTTTTGACCTCAGAAACAGATTGCTTGGGTTTACAGCTTATAGCAAGCAATCCCAATAGCAATGATATTTTAAGAATTTGCTTCATTTTAATGGTATTTTGTAAAGATCTTTGTAGCCTCATTATGTGAACTTTCAAAAGACATTGTATTTATATTATTATCCACTTTTTGGGCTGTAAAATAACTAAGCATCTTTTCGGTAGGCATATTTCCCGTTAATTCATCTTTTGCCATTGGACAGCCGCCAAATCCCTGAATCGCACCATCAAACCTTCTACAACCGGCATTAAACGCAGCATCTACCTTTTCGTGCCAGGCAGTTGGAGTTGTATGTAAGTGCGCTCCAAACTCTATTCCGGGGTACTTCGGAATTAAATTTGAGAACAAATAAGTAATTATTTCCGGGGTAGATGTTCCTACCGTATCACTCAACGATAATATTTTAACACCCATATCCGAAAGTTTCTCGGTCCACCTACCTACTATCTCCACATTCCACGGGTCACCGTAGGGATTACCAAAACCCATTGACAAATAAGCAACTACCTCTTTATTGTTGGCTTCCGCCAGGTTCAAAATTTCCTGTAGTACGCCAATTGACTGTTCAATGGTCTTATGGGTATTACGCATTTGGAAATTTTCAGAAATTGAAAACGGATATCCCAAATATTGAATTTCGGGATGTGTAACGGCATCTTGAGCTCCTCTCACATTTGCAACGATTGCCAGAAGTTTGCTATTAGTAGCAGACAGGTCCAAACGGGACAGCACCTCGGCCGTATCCTTCATTTGTGGTATTGCCTTTGGTGAAACAAAGCTTCCAAAATCTATTGTATCAAATCCGCAACGCAGCAAAGATTGTATGTATTGTGCTTTTTCTTTGGTAGGGATCCAATCTTTGATCCCCTGCATGGCATCTCGTGGGCATTCTATGAGTTTCACTTTTTGCATTCCCGTAAAGATAGCATTTCTAACATCATATTGAAATGACAAAAAACAGTAATTCGAAAGAAATTTAAGGAATTAAAATAAACACGGCGATTCCCACAAAAACCAAGATCTGTAACCACTTTAATCCAACTCCAACGGTCTTGTGTTCACGCAAATATTTGGAAATACTTCCGGCTAAAAGCGCAATCGTACTAAAGGTCACGAATGAAATCAGCATAAAAGTAATACCTAAAATAAAAAATTGAAGTGTCGTGTTCTCGCCCGGATCCCACAAAAACGCCGGAAAAAATGCCAGGAAAAAGATCATCACTTTCGGGTTGACCAAATTCATAATAATGCCGGTTTTAAAAAGCTCAGTATTCGACTTCTTCGGAGCACTGTCACCTATAGAAACCGTAGCGTCACTCTTATACACTATATAAGCCAAATACAGCAAATACAAAGCGCCAAAAACTTTGATTCCGTAGAAGATGCCCTCCGATGCAGTAATTATTGCTGAAACACCAAACGCAAGTAAAGCAGTATGGACAATACAACCACTAATCAATCCGGCTGTAGTGGCAATTCCACTTTTACTACCATTTACAAGTGATTGAGTAAGTACATAAATATTATCCGGACCCGGCGAAATGGACAATGCCAAAGTTGCCAATGAAAATGAAATAAGTGTTTCTAACATTTTTTAAAAATAGTATTAATTGTGAAGTTTCTGTGATATTTGAAATTTAACTTGCATAAAAAACTGCTATGAAAAAGAATTTATTATCCTTTGTTTTAATTGCTTTTCTTACAACTTTGTTGCATGCTCAAAACTCAACTGCCATCTATACAATTACTTTTGACAGTAACTGGAGCCAGGCAGCACATCCGCATTCCAGTGGTAACTTGCCGGGCAATGCCCACTGGTCCAAATTAGTAGGTGCTACCCATACCAATGCTGTTACCTTTTTGGAAATGGGGCAAACAGCTACCGAAGGAATGGAAGATGTCGCCGAATTAGGCAACAACACAATATTTTTTTCTGAAGTAACTGCTGCCATCACCGCAGGAACTGCCAACCAGATCATTGATGGAGATGGTTTATCTACTGCATTGGGACAAACTATAATTGGTGATGTAACGACGACAGATGAATTTCCTTATCTCACACTTGTATCCATGATCGCCCCCAGTCCGGATTGGATGATCGCTATAAACAGTGTTAACCTCCTGGATGGAAGTAATGAGTGGAGAGATTCTATCGTAATCGATCTGTTTCCCTATGATGCCGGTACGGATAGCGGTACGGATTATACTTCTCCAGATGACGACACAAATCCTAAAGAACCTATCTCTAATCTGCAGGGAGTGACTCCTTTTTCTTCAGAAAAGATAGGAACTTTAACCATTACATTGGAAAACATATTAGGCATTTCCGGTTTTGACGTGGAAAATTCATTTCAGGTCTTTCCTAATCCTGCCAGGGAAAGCATCACAATTACGGCCCAAAATAATTTAGAAAGAGTCGAGGTCTACAATGTATTAGGTAAAAAAATAACGTCTGTAAACAATATTAATGATTCGGAGCTAACAATTGATACTACTGAATTTGCTTCGGGAGCTTATGTGTTGCAAGCTATAGATGAAAATAATAAAGCTATCACAAAAAAGCTCATTAAGCTTTAAGCAACGCCTTATTAATGTCCCTGATTAATTTTGGGCCTTCATAAATGAAGCCGGTATAAAGTTGAATTAAACTTGCTCCGGCTTCTATCTTTTCCAACGCATCCTTGGCACTATGGATTCCTCCAACACCAATTATTGGAAAAGCTCTATTGCTTTTTTCCGAAAGGAAACGAATTACTTCCGTAGCTCTATTTGTTAGTGGTTTCCCGCTTAATCCACCAGCTTCTTTTTTGTTTTCCGAGATCAATCCATCACGGGCGATCGTAGTGTTTGTCGCTATGACTCCATCGATCATGGTCTTTGAAACTATATCGATTATGTCCAGCAGTTGTTCATTGGTCAAGTCCGGAGCTATTTTTAAAAGAATAGGTTTTCGTTTTGGTTTTGCACTGTTCTTATCCTGAAGTGTTTGCAATAGAGCTGTTAATGGCTCTTTATCCTGAAGCGCCCTAAGGTTGGGTGTATTGGGCGAGCTCACATTTACAACAAAATAATCCACGTAGTCGAATAATGCTTCAAAACCGGCCACATAATCATTCACTGCTTTGTCATTGGGTGTAACTTTATTTTTGCCAATATTACCACCAATTAGAACATTCTTATTGGTTTTAAGCCTTTCTACAGCTTCCTCTACACCCCCGTTGTTAAAACCCATTCGGTTAATTAAAGCTGTATCTTTTTTTAAACGGAACAACCTTTTTTTGGGGTTTCCGGGTTGCGGTAGCGGTGTTACCGTGCCGATCTCTATAAAACCGAAACCAAAATTGGAAAGCTCTTTATATAGTTTGGCATCTTTATCGAATCCGGCAGCAAGGCCTACAGGATTTGGAAATTTTAAACCGAATAATTCTCGTTCCAGTCTGGTGTCTTTAATTTTATACATGCTCCGAAACAGTCCACCAAATCCAATAGCGCTTAAAAAACGGATCATTGAGAAGGTGAAATAGTGGATCTTTTCCGGGTCAATGAGAAAGAGAAGAGGTCTGATAATTAATTTATACACCTTTGTTTTTTTGATTTATTGTTGAAATTATTTCAATGAATTTGTAAAATCGATGATTTTTTGAATTCCTAAAACGATATTGGGTGCAAAGGTTTCAATAAATTTTAAATTTAAAGGCATTTTTTTATTCTTTTGATATTCTTTTAGTGCTTTTTTTCCATTAAAATCGACAAATGCCAATCTAAAAACATATTCATCCGGCCTAAAATAGAAATCTGTTCCCGGAAGCAGCGCCACATTATAGTGTTCTAACAGATATTTTGCCAATGAAACACTATCTGTGATATTTATCTTTTTGAACGCTTGTGTATAATTTGTAAAATCAATTACCAGATAAAAACCTCCCCGGGGAGTTGTACATTCTATGTTTGCCTCTGTTAGTCGTTCATATACATACGTTGCTATTGCATCCAGTATTGTGGCGGCAGCTGTAACATATTGCCTTGTTCTTTTTTTATACTTGAAAGCTTCAACTGCCGCATACTGTATTGGAGCACTTACAGCACTAAAAGTTTCACTAAATAATGAACGGTAACTGTTTTCCAATACCTTGAAGGTTTCCGGTAGCATCATATACCCCAATCGGTACCCTCCGGCTGAAAAGACTTTACTTATTCCTCCAAATACTATAGTTTTTTCAGGATAAAAGTTTGAGATACTTGTCGCAAAAGGAGTGTTAAATGCAAGCTGGGAATAAATCTCATCTGAGAGAACAATCAAATCGTATTCTCTACAAACTGTGGCTAGTCGTTTTAATTCCTCGGGAGTATAGATAGCGCCTGTTGGGTTATTTGGAGAGTTAAGTATTAAAATCCTATTTTGAGGTTTATTCTTTTTGCAGAAGGCCTCAAGAGCATCTGGTTGCAATTTATAATCATCTTTTAAGTAAGTTTCCAGAATTGCGTATGCCCTATTATTAACATTAACCTGAGGCAGATAACTCACCCAACTTCCTTTAGGAATTAGATAGGTTCCGTTTAGAATCAATATGGTTTGATAGAGTAACTCTTTACTTCCGGGGCCTATAAAAATATTGTCTTCATCACTCTTAATATTTTGGTGCTTTTTTAAAAAAACTGCTATTTCTTTTCGAAGTTCAGGAAGCCCCGCAGTAGGTAAGTAGTTGTTGTTTCCGGCATTCTTTATAAGCTTCCTGATAATTTGATGTGGAACCGGAAAGGGAGATTGTCCGAAGCCAAAATGATAAATGGTATTTCCATTGCTTCGCATTTCCTTTACTTTTTGATTTATTAGTAAAGTGGCGGAAGGCTTTAAATTGTGTATGGAATCATTTATTAAACTCATAAAACAAAAGAGGTTGTCTAAAATTAAAACAACCTCTTTAAAAACAGATACTTTTTAAGTATTATTTGATCAAAATATTAAGTCTTGCGAAAAGGAACCTTCCACCAACTCCAAATTGCTTAGAGCGTCTTGAATAAATAAATCTTCCCGATGACCTAAAAGCATCATCTGCCTCATCCGGATATACATCTAAGATATTATTAGCTCCTAATGTAACTTTCAGCCCTTCAGAAAAATTATGAGAGACACTTAGGTCAGTAACAATCTTTCCGGCATATGTTCTGTCAACATCAGGATCTGTATTATTGGTTGCTTCTTCAACTTCACCAAAGTAACTGTTTCTTAGGTAGAAATTCCAATTGTCATTAAGCGTCAGGTTATTTGTGAGGGTCCCCTGCGTATTTGGTACGGCAGATTCAAGATAGATCCTGCTGGTGGCATCAAAGAATGTATCTGTTAAACCTGCATTTGCAATTGCCGTTGGTATATTGGTCCCTTCGACTGTGGTTTCAGAATAAGTAAAAGAAAGCGTATTTGCCAGTTTCATATTATCTGCCAAATTCATATTATTTTCAACAACAAAGTCGACCCCTTTTGTTTGCGTATCAACCGCATTTGTAAAGAATGCTGCCTGGCTGGCATTTGCCTGAGCGAATAAGGCAGCTAATTCTGCGTTTCCGTTGTCATTAAACTGGCCACTTAAAACTACTCTGTCATCTATATTCACCAAATAACCATCTACAGTAAACTTTACTTTCGGGCCTGGTAAATTAGCTGTAAATCCGGCAGTAAATCCTATAGATGTTTCTTCCTTCAATTCTTCTATCCCCAATATTCTTGCAACCCTGGATGTATTAGGAAAGATCCCTACTTCATTAGGTACTCCATCAACAAATATGGTGGATGTTGAATTGAAGTGAATCTGGTGCAGTGAAGGGGCCCTAAAACCTGTTTGTGCCGATCCGCGAATATTGAAATTATCTGATGCTTTTGCCAGGAAAGAGACTTTTCCATTTAGAGTACCTCCAAAATCAGAGAAATTTTCATATCGTGCAGCAGCTGTAGCCCTAAAACTTTCAGTGAAATCTGCTTCAACATCTGCATAACCTGCTATGGAATTTCTATATGCATCTACTTCATTTTCAGGTTTAAAACCCGGAAAGACCTGAATACCTCCGGGGCGTGAACTTCCAAAGAAATCGGTTGGAACCACAGATTCCGGGTCTGTTGGGTCATGAACATTCCCTTCCATATTATACTGTGCATACGAAATCTCTTCTCCGGCTACAATTGCATAGTTCTCTACCCTGTATTCTGCTCCAAATGCAATATTCAGACCAGACATTACATCGTCATAGAATTTGGAAAAATCTAAATTTGACGTGTTCTCTCCATAGTTAAATCCTCCAGCTTCTGCTTCAAAAGGAGTTGAATTTCCTAAGGATGCATTTAAAGAATTAGCGATCCTAAATGTAAAATCATTTTTACCGGTATTATTGCTTAAATCAACATTCCAGTCTCCTATTTTTCCCTTAATTCCAATAGCTAACGCTTTGTCTTTTATATTCGTATTGATCTCGGGCAAGAATCCATTTATCCTGGCGGGGGTATATGCCCTGGATTGATAGGGAAGTCTGTAAAATCCTGCTGAGTTTCCATTTTTAAATCCTAAACCTCCAAAAGCGTATACTTTAAGGTCTTCTCCAACAGGTAGTTCAAAGTTTCCAAAAAACTGTCCTCCTCTTAATTCGGATTGCCCAACACGCATATTGAAATCACTTCGGGTCAACCCCCTTGCGGCAAGTTCTGCAGTTGTATTATCAGCTGCCAATATTTCCTGGAGGTCTTCTTTTGTTGCATCCACTGGAAGGTTCAATCCGGCCTGGTTACCATACAAAATAACATCTTCCACATCATCATCCAGTAATAAACTTATATCATAGCCGTCATTGGCTGCAAATCTTTCAATTGTATTATAGAGGTTAAATATTTGGCCTTCCCATTCTATCATTCTATTGGTAGCACCTCTAAAGTCAAAATTTCCTGTGAAGTTAATAAACCCTCCGTCGTCTCCAATAGGTAATCCATAGTTAGCCCCTATATTTATTTTCTCGCCATCTACTCCGTCATCAGGATTCTCGCTGGTAAAATTAGCGCCTGTCGTTATATTAAGAGCAAGTTCGTTGGTATCTTTCTTTAAAACTATATTAATTACTCCCGCAATAGCATCTGAACCATACTGTGCAGCAGCACCATCTCTTAGTATTTCAATGCGGTCTATAGCATTAACCGGTATGGTATTTAGATCGGTCCCTACCGAACCTCTACCAAAGGTTCCGTTTACGTTCACCAAACTGGTTTTGTGGCGTCTTTTCCCATTTATTAGTACCAATACCTGATCAGGGCCCAAACCTCTCAGAGAGGCCGGAGCAATATGGTCCGTACCATCAGAAATGGTCTGTGTATTAGAAGAAAAAGATGGCGCAGCATAATTTAGTATTTCAGTCACCGTAACCTGAGGTGAACTGGCAACAATTTCTTCCATATTCAATACATCAACCGGAACTGCAGAATTGATCGCTGTTCTTCCCGGATTTCTGGTACCTATTAAAACAATTTCGTCCAAAGCAACTCCAGACTCAAGAGATACATCTACAGTAGACCCTGATACTGTTATTTCCCGGGTTTCAAATCCTACATAAGAAAACACTAAAATATCTCCTTGTGCAGCTTCAATAGTATAGTTTCCATCAAAATCCGATAGTACTCCCGTAGATGTTCCCTTTATAACGATAGAGACACCCGGAAGTGGTTCTGAAGTGTCATCGGTAACAGTACCGGACACCTGTGCATTAGCTACAATCATTGCAAATAATGCAATCAAAATTGTAAAAAAGTTTTTTTGTTTCATGTAGTTGATAGTTTTGTTTGTTTCTAACAAGATACACATTTTATATTTGAGAGTCTTATTCTTATTAAAACCGTTCTACATAATTTAGGTTTATCATATCTTTGAAAAAAAAATCATATGATCGATAAACAACACCTCATCAACCGCTTTATAAGTTATGTAACCGTAGATACAGAAAGTGATCCTGAAAGTGATACAACTCCAAGTAGTGGCAAGCAATGGGACCTTGCCAATGCATTGGCAGATGAACTGAAGCGTATTGGAATGCAGGAGGTATCTATAGACGAAAATGCATATATCATGGCTACACTTCCCAGTAACGTACCTCATGAGGTTCCCGTGATCGGTTTCATATCGCATTTTGATACCAGCCCGGATTTCACCGGAGCGAATGTAAATCCGCAAATCATTGAAGATTATGATGGAAATGATATTGTCTTAAACCAAGAACAAAACATTGTTTTATCTCCTGATGACTTTGAAGACCTGTTGCTATATAAAGGAAATACCTTGATCACTACAGATGGAACAACGCTTTTGGGCGCTGATGATAAAGCCGGTATTGCCGAAATAATCTCGGCAATGGAATACCTTATAGATCACCCTGAAATTAAACATGGAAAAATTCGTATTGGCTTTACTCCCGATGAAGAAATTGGACGCGGTGCTCATAAATTTGACGTAGAGAAATTTGGCGCAGACTGGGCCTATACTATGGATGGAAGTCAAATTGGTGAACTGGAATACGAAAATTTTAACGCAGCTGGAGCGGTTGTTACCGTTAAAGGAAAAATTGTGCACCCTGGTTATGCAAAAGGAAAGATGATCAATAGCATGTATATTGCTACAGATTATATTAATTCTTTACCTCGTTTAGAAACCCCGGAACATACAGAAGACCGCCAGGGCTTTTTTCACCTACACAGTATCAATGGAGAAGTAGACGGAACTAAACTTCAGTATATCATTAGAGATCATAATAAGCTGCACTTTGAAGCACGAAAAGAAATGATGCTTAAATTGGCTAAAGACTTGAATTCACAGTATGAAAGAGAAGCTGTTTCAGTCGAAATCAAAGATCAGTATTTTAATATGCGCGAAAAGATCGAGCCAGTAATGCATATTGTAGAAATTGCTGAAAAAGCAATGAAGCGAGCAGGAATTGAACCTATAATTAAGCCTATTAGAGGAGGTACTGACGGGTCGCAGCTAAGTTTTATGGGACTTCCCTGCCCTAATATATTTGCCGGTGGCCACAATTTTCATGGCAGATATGAATATGTTCCGGTAGAAAGTATGCTTAAGGCAATAGAAGTGATCGTTAATATTGCCCAGGAGGTTACGTCGCAAAAGGAATAGTTAAAAGGGTGACCTTAGTTGGTTATCAAATATTCTAAAAATGAATAAAAAAAACCTCCGGTGAGAACCGGAGGTTTTTTTTATTAAAGTGTAATCATTATTTTTTAACAGGAGTATTTATCTTTTTCGTCATATCCATGGAAAGGGCAGAGCGTTCAAATTTCATTTTACCAGCTCCGGTCTCTATAATGCAGGTGCCATCATCGTTTAGGTCCAATAACTTGCCATGCATTCCACTTTTAGTGACTACTTTATCTCCTTTTTTCAGGCCCTTATCAAAATCTTTTTCTTGCTTCAACTTTTTTCGCTGTGGTAATACAATGAAAAAAATTATAAAAACAGCAAAAAGTAAAAGGGGCCCGAGAAATTGTTGCATTTCACCACCCATTGCTTATTGGGTTTTTAAGATACCGTTTTGGCCTGTTGCAGCAGCACCTTCAGGAGCATTTACAAAAGCCTTGATCTTAATGGTTTCTTTACCGGCAGCAGTATTGGCAGTAATTGTTACTGTTTTACTTACCTGATTTTTTCCACTACCATTAAATTTTACCAGTAATTCACCTTTATCACCAGGGGCAACAGGTTCCTTTGTATATTCCGGTACTGTACATCCACAACTACTTTTAGCGTCTACTATAACTAAAGGAGCATTTCCTGTATTGGTAAATTTAAATACATGCTCCTTTGGGGTGCCTTGATCAATGGTTCCAAAATCAAATTCGGTTTCTTCAAAAGTCATAACAGGAAATTCTCCTGCTTTCGCATCACGGTCTGCAGCAGCTGCAACATTTTCTTCGTTCACTTTGTCTGCAGCATTTTCTTTACATGAAGTAAAGACAAATACAGATAATACTGCTACAATTAAGATTGATTTTTTCATAGAGTAAAAATTTTTAAGTTTTAAGCGTCGCTAAAATACTTATTTTTTTGATTTTAAGTAAGCCCTCGCCCAATTTTATTTAATTTCTTGGCTTCGGTAAAATCTTTCACGAGTTTATCCAGAATCCCGTTAATAAACAAGCTGCTTTTAGGTGTTGAGTATTCTTTCGAGATTTCCAAATATTCATTAATGGTAGCACGTACCGGAATTGAAGGGAAGTTTAAAAACTCTGAAATTCCCATCTTCAAAATGATCATATCGATCCCGGCTATACGCTCTTTATCCCAGTTTGGGGTTTTACCTTCAATTTCCTTGTTTAATTTTTCATCATTTAATATTACTTTCCGAAGTAATTGTAATGCGAACTCACGGTCTTCTTCATTTTTATAAAGATCTGGGATTAATGTAGAACCTATATTTTTTGCAGAGGCCTTAGAAAGTATTTTTACCAAAGCAGTATTGACTATAGGAAAATCATCCAACCATGTAAGTCGCTTATCTTCAAGGTATTCATATAATTTTTCATTAGGAGCTATCACTTCTTTATACACCCTTATAACAAAAGCTTTGTCATCGTTGAAGTTAACATCCTTTTTTGAAAGGTAGTCTTCATACCAATCCTGCTGAATTAAAGATTTAAAAAGAATACTAACGTATTCACTGTCTTCTTTCCAGTAATCTAATTTTTTGTTTTTTACGGCTTCGGAAAGGGAACTGTCTTTTACTATTAGCTGAAGTAATCTATTGTCTACAAATGCTCTGCTAGGGTTTCTTTCCAGGTCTGTAGCCAGGTATTTTTGCTGAGATTTAATAAGGTAATCCTCCGCGTGCCGCTGCATGGCAACCAACAGTTGAAGCATTAACAGATATAGATCATGCATTTGGTCTATACTGTACCATAAGAATTTTTCCTGCTTATCAAGGTCCTGGTGTTCACTTTGGTTGAATGCGTAAATGGACTGTAACACTTTTACCCTAATATGTCTTCTTGTAAGCATAATCGTTGTATAATAAAGAACTTTTGTAAATAACAGCGCACAAGTATTGACTTGTGCGCTGTAAAGATACTATTTATCTGTAGAAACTAGTTGTTTTTTTTAGCGTCTATTCTGGATTGGGCAATATCTAATGCAGCTTTATGGGTTGTAACTCCGTCTGTTTCCGCATTAGTAAGAATCTCCAGTGTTGTATTATAGATATTCTCTGTCTTACGAATTATTTCCTGGCGTCCGTAATTTTCTAACTCAGCATAAACATTTATAATTCCGCCGGCATTAATTAAAAAGTCCGGAGCATACACAATTCCTCTTTCGCGAAGCATCAGTCCATGTTTTTTTCCATCTGCCAATTGGTTATTAGCAGCCCCGGCAATTACTTTAGCTTGTAATTGGTGGATCGTAGTGTCGTTAACAGTTGCTCCTAAAGCACAAGGTGCATAGATATCCATTGGCTCCGCATATAAATTGTTACCTCTGTAGATATCCACACTATATTTATCACGAACCTCTTCCAAACGTTCCTGGCTGATATCGGCAATGTATACTTTGGCTCCTTCATTAGTAAGGTTCTCAACCAGTGCCTCTCCTACATTACCAATACCTTCAACATAAATAACCTTATCTTCCAGAATATCACTGCCAAACGTATATTTCGCAGCTGCTTTCATACCCATAAAAACTCCATAAGCAGTAATTGGTGAAGGATTTCCGGCTCCACCTTTTGCTTCAGAGATACCTGTAACATAAGGTGTTACAGTTCGTACCAGGTCCATATCCTCTGTTTCCATTCCAACGTCTTCCGCAGTAATGTATCTTCCGCTTAAAGAATGTACAAATTCACCAAAACGTTTCATTAATTCGGGTGTCTTCTCTGTTTTGGCATTTCCAATTATAACAGCTTTACCTCCACCTAAATTGAGACCGGTGATCGCAGATTTATAGGTCATTCCACGAGAGAGCCTCAACACATCATTCAGGGCTTCCCACTCACTATTGTATTGCCACATACGGGTACCTCCGAGAGCTGGTCCCAAAACCGTATTGTGGATTCCGATTATTGCTTTTAATCCTGTATCTTTGTCGTTGCAAAAAACAACTTGTTCATGATTATCGAAAGATAATTGCCCGAATACCGGGTCTATTTTTTGAAGCTCATTTGACTTTACTACTTCACTTATCATAAAATTTTTTGATTTTAAAGATTCCTTAAAAAGGACGTGCAAAAGTAGTGGTTTAGTGACATTCCAACAAAGAAATTGTTGTTAAAATAAGAATTTGTTAATAAATATTATCCCTTTAAATGAAAGAGCTTCAATACCTTAACCGTTATTTTATTAAATACAGAGGAAGACTCCTTTTAGGGCTTTTTATTACTATAATTGCACGGATCTTTGCACTACTTGCTCCAAAGTTTATAGGAGATTCTATAACTGTAGTTGAGAAGTCGATCAGTGGTGAAATTACAGACATTGCATTGGTAAAGTCTGAATTGCTTACAAATATTCTACTCATATTGGGAACTACACTTCTTGCCGGCTTCTTTACTTTTATGATGCGGCAAACCTTTATTGTGGTTTCACGTTACATAGAATATGACCTCAAGAATGAGATCTTTCAACAATATGAGAGATTATCCCTTGGTTTTTACAAACAAAACCGTACCGGAGACCTAATGAACCGTATAAGTGAAGATGTATCGAAGGTACGTATGTATGTAGGGCCTGCTATCATGTACAGTACCACAACCATTACCCTGTTCATTGTAGTGATAAGCTATATGTTTTACAAGGCCCCAATACTTACATTATATGCTATCGCACCTCTTCCGGTATTATCTATAGCAGTATATAAATTGAGTGTGGCTATCCATAAACGCAGTACCATAGTGCAACAATATCTGTCCAAACTTACTACCTATACCCAAGAGAGTTTTAGTGGGGTCTCGGTTATAAAAGCCTATGGGATCGAACCCAGGGTCAATAAAAGTTTTGTAAGTCTTTCCGAAACCAGTAAAGAAAAGAATATAGACCTGGTAAAAGTTCAGGCACTTTTCTTTCCTCTGATGATACTCCTCATTGGTGTAAGTAACTTATTGGTTATCTATATAGGAGGAAATCAATTTATCAATGGTAAGATTGAGGACCTGGGAACTGTTGTTGAATTTTTAATTTATGTGAACATGCTTACCTGGCCGGTTGCAGTTGTAGGCTGGGTAACATCCATGGTACAGCAGGCAGAAGCTTCACAAAAACGCATTAACGAATTTTTGAAAGAAGAACCTACTATAAAAAACACTGTTTCCGAAACAACACCTGTTGTTGGAAAAATTGAATTCAATAACCTGAGCTATACTTATCCCGAAACAAATATCACTGCTTTAAAAGATGTCTCATTTAGTGTTAACCCCGGGGAGACCCTTTCTATTATTGGAAATACGGGATCCGGAAAATCTACTGTTTTAGAATTGATTGGCCGTTTGTACGATGTGGAAACCGGACAACTGAATATAGACGGGATCCCTATAAATAAATTGAACCTCAATAGTCTTCGAAGTAGTATTGGTTATGTACCACAAGATGCTTTTTTGTTTAGCGATTCTATTAGTAACAATATTAAATTCGGAAAAGAAAATGCCACTGAGGCCGAAGTTATTGAAGCTGCTAAAAATGCAGCAGTACACCAAAATATTGAAAACTTTAGCAAGGGATATGATACTATTCTGGGAGAACGTGGTATCACATTAAGTGGCGGACAAAAACAAAGAGTTTCCATTGCCCGTGCAATCATCAAAAATCCTCAAATTTTATTGTTTGACGATTGCCTTTCGGCAGTAGATACCGAAACTGAAGAAGAAATCCTACAAAACCTACATAAGATCTCACAAAATAAGACCACAATAATTGTGAGCCATAGGGTCTCATCGGCTAAAAATGCAGATAAAATCATTGTTTTGGAAGAAGGGAAAATTATACAGCAAGGCACTCATAATGAGTTAGTAAACGTAGATGGCTACTACAAAGAACTGTATGCTAAACAACTTCTTGAAAAAGAAATGTAACGTTTGCTTTGGCATATTTATATTTTTTTTAGATTTTTGGCAAAACCTTAACAAAATTGATAACTATGAGCGATCAGTACATGATGGAGAAAGAAGAAATATTTTCAAAAGTAATGCGTGCAGGAAGACGTACTTACTTTTTTGATGTAAGATCTACCAAAGCTGGAGATTATTACCTGACAATTACCGAAAGTAAAAAATTTACCAACGACGACGGCTCTTACCATTACAAGAAACACAAGATATATCTGTATAAGGAAGATTTTTCTGAATTTCAGGACAACGTAAACGAGATGATACAATATATCATCGATGAAAAAGGAGAAGAAGTTATTAGCGAGCGTCACCAGAAAGATTTCAAAAAAGAGGAGCGTCAAAATGTAGAAACGGCTCCGGAAGCTAATACAGATACAAATGAACCTACAGCTTCAGATTTCACAGATGTTGAATTTGATGATATATAGTTGTTAAAACTATATTAAAGTTTATATAAGCCGCTTCGATATATCGAAGCGGTTTTTTTATCTTTAAACACTACTCAACCAAACTTTATGAAAAAACTGATATACCTCTCTTTTCTAATACTTTCAATTTCCTCTATTGCACAAAATTATAATGTAGACCTAAGTTATTACCTTCCAAAAGGTATCAACTACGATCAAAACATTCCAACACCCAAAAGTATTATTGGGCATGAGATTGGGGACTGGCATATAACACATGACAAATTATCACAATATATGTATGCCCTGGCGGAAACCAGTGACCGTATTACCATAGAGAACCGGGGAACAACTTTTGAAGGACGCCCTCTATTGCTCCTAACTATTACTTCTCCATCTAATCATGCAAATATTGAAAATATTAGAACTGATCATATAGCTTTAACCGAAGCCAATGCATCATCATTAAATACGGCTTCCATGCCAATTGTAGTATATCAAGGCTATTCTATTCATGGAAACGAACCCAGTGGCTCAAATGCGGCACTTGCCGTAGCTTACTATCTGGCAGCTGCCCAGGGGCCAAAAATTAATGAATTACTAAACAACACTGTCATTCTTTTTGACCCTTCTCTTAATCCGGATGGACTACAGCGTTTTGCTTATTGGGCGAATATACACAAAGGAAAAAATATTAATCCGGATCCCTACGACCGTGAATATAGTGAAATTTGGCCTGGAGGAAGGACAAACCACTATTGGTTTGATATGAATCGTGACTGGCTTCCTGTTCAATTGCCCGAAAGTCGTGCACGGATCACTACATTTCATCAATGGTACCCCAACATTTTGACAGACCATCACGAAATGGGTACGAACGCCAGTTTTTTCTTTCAACCCGGAATTCCTTCGAGGACACATCCGTTAACACCAAATAAAAATCAGGAGTTAACCGGTGATATTGCAAAGTTTCATGCCCGTGCATTAGATAAAATAGGCAGTTTTTATTATACCAAAGAGAGTTTCGATGATTTCTACTACGGAAAAGGTTCTACTTTCCCCGATATTAATGGTAGCATTGGAATTTTATTCGAACAAGCTTCCGCTCGTGGGCATGCCCAGGAAAGTGATAATGGAATTTTAACCTTTCCCTTTGCCATCCGTAATCAATTTACCACATCTCTTTCCACTTTGGAAGCTGCTGTAAAGATGCGAAAAGAGATCCTGGACTATCAGCGTGAATTTTTTAGTAATGCCCGTAAAGAGGCGTCAGGAGGCGGTGCAATTGTATTTGGTGACGAAAAGGACGCTTCAAAAGTGTATCATTTGGCTGAAATTTTAAAACGCCATAAAATTAAATTTCATGAAGTGAAAAATGACTTCACCAGTAATGGAAAGCATTTTAAGAAAGGATTCAGCTATGTTGTTCCGAAGAATCAAAAACAACACAGGTTGATAAATGCGATGTTTGAAAAGCGCACAAAATTTCGGGATAGCTTATTCTATGATGTGAGCGCATGGACGTTCCCCCTGGCATTTAATTTAAATTATATAGAAAATGGCTCTATGAGCTATGCGGGTGCCGAAGTTACAGATCTTCAAAAGAAAACCGTTTCCTCACCTGCAAATTCCAACTATGCGTATTTAATGGAATGGCATGATTACTATACACCAAAAGCGCTTTATCTTATTCTGAAAAAAGGGTTACGTGCTAAAGTAGGAATGAAACAATTCTCAATGAACGGGAAAGAGTATGACTATGGCACTATTTTAATTCCGGTGCAAAATCAGAAACTATCTGCATCAGAGCTTTCTGCATTTATAAAGGATGTTGCAGCTAAGGCGAATGTAAGTATTCAAAGTGTTAGTACCGGACTTACCGAAGGTATTGACCTGGGAAGTAATCAGTTTCGAACTTTGAAATTTCCAAAGGTTGCAGTTATTGTAGGAACCGGAGTTACTCCCTATGATGCCGGTGAGGTCTGGCACTTATTTGACCAGCGATACGATATGCTCATCACAAAGATTGACACCCGTAACTTTAGTCGCACCGACCTAAGTAGTTATACAGACATTATTCTAACGAATAGTTGGGGGAACAGGCTAGGTAAAAAGGATGCCGAAAAATTAAAAACCTGGGTGCAAAACGGAGGAACTTTAATTGGTTATAAAAATGCGGGGAATTGGTTTAACAACAATGAGTTATTAAAAATGGAGCTTAAGACCAAAAAGGATACTGCCCAAAATATTAGTTTTGAACAGAGAAGGGATTACCGGGGAGCGCAAGTAATAGGAGGCGCAATCTTTGAAACCAAATTAGACCGGTCGCACCCTATAGCATTTGGATATAAAAATAATACACTACCGGTGTTTAGAAATTCTACAATTTTCTTAAAACCGGATCACAATAGCTATAACAATCCTATTCAATATACTTCGAACCCGCTTTTAAGTGGTTATATTTCGGAACCCAACCTAAAGGAATTACAAAATACTTCGGCCTTTAAAATAGGGAATCTGGGTAGTGGCCAGGTGATCTACTTTACAGACAATCATAATTTCAGGGCTTTTTGGTACGGTACCAATAAATTACTAATGAACGCTATTTTCTTTGGAGATGAAATGTAAAGAGATAGCTTCTAACTACTAACTGTATTAACAATAATTATAAAGAGTTAACAATGAAAAAAATATGTTTTTTGCTATGTATTGCTTTAGTAATGTCATGTAAAAATGATGTTCCAGAAAAGGAAACCACATTAAATGTTTCAGAACAGTTTAATGATATGCTTGAAGAGTATTATGAAGAAGGGTTACAATTAAGCCCCCTCCAGGCGACATTTGCCGGAGATAACAGATATAATGATCAATTTCCTGATCCATTAGCAGATGAAACTCTGGCAAAATTTAAAGAATATTTTCAAAAATATAAGGAGAAATTAGCAAGTTTCAATGATGAAGATCTGTCTGAAAGCGAACAGATGACCAAAGCTATTCTTAGCTGGGAATGTGACATTAATCTGAACGAATTCAATTTTGATAGTAACCTCACACCCATAGACCAAATGTGGTCACTCAACTTAGTGATCGGGCAACTTGCCAGCGGAGCAAGCGCACAGCCTTTTAAAACGGTTGAAGATTATAAAAACTGGTTAGCCCGACTAGACGGCTATTTAAAATGGATGGCTTCAGTAAAATCCAATATGGCCAAAGGAATTGAAAAAGGATATGTATTACCCAAATCATTGATCACAAAAGTAATTCCGCAATTAAGTGCTATGACTAACGAAAATTTGGACCAGCATTTGTTCTTCTCTCCTGTGAAGAATTTTCCGGATGATTTTTCGGAAGAAGATAAAAAAGAACTTACAGAAGCATATACTGCAATGGTTTCAGAAAAAATTATTCCTGCATACAAAGACCTGCATCAGTTTGTAACCACAGAGTATATGGCGGCCGGGAGAGAATCCAGCGGTATTGCTGATGTTCCTAATGGTGATGCTTATTACAAGCATCAAATTAAAAAGTATACTACAACAAGTATGACTGCCGATGAGATTCATCAGTTAGGGCTGTCGGAAGTGAGCCGTATTTCTTCAGAAATGGAAAAGGTAAAGGAGCAGGTAGGATACAAGGGAGATCTAAAATCGTTTTTCGACTACGTACGAAACAATAAAGAGTTAATGCCTTTCAGTGAACCACAGCAGGTAGTTGATAACTTCAATACAATTCACGAACGCATGAAACCGCAGATCGAAGCACTTTTTGACCTGAAACCCAAAACTCCTTTTGAAGTTCGACGTACCGAAGCATTCAGGGAAAATTCCGCAAGTGCCGAATACAGTCAGGGCTCTTTGGACGGAACCCGCCCGGGAATCTTTTATGTCCCTATTCCAAATGCTTCTACTTATAATACCTATAGCGATGAATCACTTTTTTTACATGAAGCCATTCCGGGTCATCACTACCAAATTTCCCTTACACAGGAAAGTGATGAATTACCTGAATTCAGAAAAACTCTTTGGTATAGCGGATATGGTGAAGGTTGGGCACTCTACTGTGAATCTTTAGGAAAAGAACTGGGTTTGTATACGGATCCTTATCAATACTTCGGAATGTTGGGAGCCGAAATGCATCGTGCTATTCGTTTGGTTGTTGATACAGGGCTACACTCAAAAGGGTGGACGCGTGAGCAGGCTATTCAATACTCTCTGGATAATGAAGCAGAATCTGAAGCCAGTATTATTTCAGAAATTGAAAGGTATATGGCAAATCCCGGACAAGCCTTATCCTACAAAATTGGGCAGTTAAAAATTAGGGAGCTTAGGACCAAAGCAGAAAACATATTGGGAGATAAATTTGATATAAGGCAGTTCCACAATCAGGTTTTAGAGACAGGCTGTGTTCCCCTTGCTTTACTGGAAGACAAGATCAATACATGGATCTCGGAAAGTAAGTAGAACAAGAAATTAAATAATTTATCTTTTTCCAAAATATGCTATTTGTCATATTTTGAGATTTTTATTACCCTTATCTTTCTTCAAATTTTATAACATGATACATTTTGTTAAGGGAATATGTCTCGTGTTTTAATACTTTGACAATGGGTGAACAAAAAGTAGATCGTAGTATCAATAAAGAAGATCGTGCTAAATTTATAGGCTATCTTCTTAATGATATCAAAGCACTCGAGGACATGCTCGAAAAAGGTATTATTGAGGACGATATTATCCGTATTGGTTCTGAACAGGAATTTTGTTTAGTAACGGAGAACTGGCGTCCTTCAGACAGGGCCGAGGAAATTTTGGCCGCTATCAATGACCCCCATTTTACTACAGAATTGGCCCGCTTCAATCTTGAAATAAACCTGGATCCTATCGAGTTAAAAGAAGATTGTTTTTCTATAGTTGAAGACCAATTAAATACACTTCTGAAGAAAGGGAAAGAAGTTGCGGAAAGATATAATACTAAAATAGTCCTGACGGGTATTTTACCTACGATCAGTAAAAACGAACTGGAGTTTTATTATATGACCCCGCAACCCAGGTATTGGGCGCTAAATAATATGATAAAAGAATTAAGAGGTGGTGATTTTCAGCTCCATATCAAAGGAGTGGACGATCTTTCAATTAACCATGACTCTGTTATGTTTGAAGCTTGTAATACAAGTTTTCAAATGCACTTGCAAATAGCTCCGCAAGATTTTATTTCAAGCTATAACTGGGCACAGGCGATTTCGGGCCCGGTATTAGGGATTAGTGCCAATTCTCCTCTTCTTTTAGGGCGTGAGCTATGGAATGAGACCCGTATTGCTTTGTTTCAACAAAGTATAGATACGCGGCATTCATCATACGCCCTAAAAGACCAACAGGCACGTGTTTCATTTGGAACCCAGTGGGAATCCGGGTCTGTTGCCGAAATCTTTAAAGACGATATTGCACAACACAAAGTAATTTTATCTAAAGAGATAGAGAAAGATTCTTTGGAAGAACTCAAAAATGGGAATATTCCAAAATTGACTGCACTCAACCTCCACAATGGTACTATCTACAAATGGAACCGTCCCTGTTATGGTGTTGGTGGTGGAAAACCCCACATACGTATTGAAAACAGGTATATAGCTTCCGGCCCCAGCACGTTGGATGAGATGGCAACATTTGCATTTTGGGTAGGACTTATGGTAGGGCGGCCCAAAAAATTTGATGATATGCCTTCGGTAATGGATTTTAGGGATGCCAAAGATAATTTCATCAAAGCTGCCAGATCGGGGAAATATTCGGTTTTAAACTGGATGGGGAAAAACATTTCAGTAAAAGATTTGATCATCGAAGAACTCTTACCTATGGCCTACTCAGGGCTTGAAAAAATGAATATAGACCCCGATGATATTGAAAAATATATGAAGGTGATTGAAGAACGTGCTTTGGGAATTACCGGTTCGCAATGGATGATCACCAATTACCGAAGCTTAAGAAAAACAATGAAAAAGGATGATGCGCTTAGGATTTTGACAAAAACAATTTATGAGAATCAACAAAATGGCAGTGTTTTAAATGATTGGTTAAATCTTGGTAAAGAAGAAGCTATTCTTTCTTCTGCACATTTGGTGGGACATATCATGTCCACTCAATTATTCACTGTTAATGAAAATGATTCGGCCAGTCTCGCCACATCCATAATGGACTGGAAAAATATTCATCATGTTCCGGTAGAGGATCAATCCAAAAAACTGTGCGGATTACTTACCTGGACCCATATGAAAAAACATCAAAAAAGTGACAGCGTCAAAAAAGTATTGGATATCATGGTAAAGGATGTTAGCGCTGTGACGCCATCTACGCCTATAGATGAAGCAATTGCTATTATGAAAAAAAATGAATACGGATGCCTCCCTGTTGTTAAGGAAACGGAATTGGTTGGCATTATAACTATTAAAGATGTAATTCCATTTGACAATGGTGAAGCTCCAAAGTAAAGAATTAGAACAATCCGTTGAGGTACATAGAATAATTGGTCATATTAAAGGCAGGTCTCCCGGCCCTACGGTAATTTTTGTAGGTGGGATACACGGGAATGAACCTGCAGGTGTGTTTGCGCTCCATAAAGTGATCACACAGCTTCAGGAAAGTAATACACCCGTTAGAGGAAGCATCTATGCCATTGCCGGTAATCTAAAAGCATTAAAGAACGGTGAACGTTTTCAGGAAGAAGACCTGAACAGGCTCTGGTCTGCAAATGAAGTGAAGAAATTACAGAATGGGGCGCTTCTTAATCCTAAGAACCAGGACCGGGAAGAACAGGTGGCCCTATATAAAAGCTTCAAAGAAATCTTAGGAACAGAAACCGGGCCTTTTTACTTTTTCGACCTGCATACTACTTCCAGTAAAACCATTCCTTTTATTACGGTAAATGATAATTTACTCAACAGAAAATTTACGAAGCAGTATCCTGTCCCCATAGTTCTGGGAATTGAAGAATATCTTGACGGCCCGTTACTTAGCTATGTAAACGAATTGGGGTATGTAGCATTTGGTTTTGAAGGCGGGCAGCATAATGACCTTTCTTCCATTGACAATCATCTTGCTTTTATAAACTTAAGCCTTGTTTTCACGGATTCCGTAAAAAAAGACAGTATCGATTTTAATCATTACAATAATATTCTTATCAAAAACAGTTTGGAGGTACAAGGTTTTTATGAGATATTCAACCACTTCATGTTAAGCCGTAAAGACGATTTTTTAATGAAACCCGGGTTTATTAATTTTCAAAGAATAAAAAAAGGACAGGAACTTGCAACATGTAATGGAAAAAAAATAGTTGCTATTAAAAACGGAAAAATATTTATGCCTTTGTATCAGGATCAGGGGAGTGACGGTTTTTTTATAATCAGGAGCATTCCTAAATTTTTTCTAAAGCTATCTGCTGTTCTTCGAAAAACACGTATTGACAAAATATTGGCTTTATTTCCGGGAGTGCAATGGAATACTGCCAAAAAAGATTCGCTTATCGTTAATCTTAAATGGGCCCGGTTTTTTTCGAAGGATTTCTTTCACCTTCTGGGTTACAGGAGTAAGATCGTGGACAGAAACCATCTTATTTTTAAAAATCGTGAAGTTGCATCAAAAAGAGAAGATTATAAAGAAACCCGTTGGTTTCAGAAAAATTAAACGCATATTCCACGCTTAAATCTAAAAACCTATCTTTGCCGCTTTTTTAAGCGAAAAATATGTTGCAAAGAACCATAAAGAATTTCACACAAAATCCTAAAAATGACATCTTATCCGGACTTACGGTGGCATTGGCTTTGGTACCCGAAGCGGTAGCTTTTGCATTTGTAGCAGGCATCGACCCCCTGGTAGGCCTATACGGCGCTTTTATGATGGGTATTATTACTGCCCTGTTTGGAGGACGGCCGGGAATGATCTCCGGCGCTACAGGAGCTATGGCCGTTGTGATGGTACATTTAATTCAAAAAGGAAATGAAGTAGGAAATGCACTAACTATTCCTATCGAGAATTTGGGGCTTCAATGGTTATTTATCACACTACTCTTTGTAGGTGGTATTCAAATTTTAGCTGGAGTTTTACGGCTTGGAAAATTTGTACGTTTAATTCCACATCCTGTGATGATGGGGTTTGTAAACGGTTTGGCTATTGTTATTTTTCTTTCACAATTAGGGCTCTTCAAAGAAAATGTGGATGGAACCCTGCAATATATGGAAGGTAGCAATTTGTGGATCATGTTAGGCTTGGTAGGACTTACTATGGCTATTATGTTTGGACTTCCAAAACTTACCAAAAAAATACCGGCCGCATTAACTGCTATTATTGTAGTAGCCTGCATCACTATTCTGGGAGGCATTGACGTAAGTACTGTGGGTTCTTTTATAAAAGATGGTGGTGGTGAAGGATTACAAGGTGGATTACCCAGTTTTCAGGAACAGATTTTCACATTGCCATATACATTGAAAGGCCACTGGGACCTCATTCTTTCTACCGCATTTATACTGGCAGCAGTAGGTCTCATAGAGTCCCTGATGACTCTTAACCTGATCGATGAAATGACAGAAACCCGTGGAAGTGGTAATCGTGAATGTGTAGCCCAGGGAGGAGCAAACATTCTCAATGGATTGTTTGGCGGAATGGGTGGCTGTGCCATGATCGGGCAATCCATTATCAATATTAATTCCGGTGGGCGGGGAAGGCTGTCCGGGACGGTCGCGGCAGTTGCACTGCTTTGTTTTGTACTCTTTGGTGCTCCTTTGATAGAACAGATCCCTATTGCAGCTTTAGTTGGTGTAATGTTCATGGTGGTAATTGGCACATTTGCGTGGAGTAGTTTTAGAATATTGCATAAAATCCCGCTATCTGATGCGATCGTTCTAATTGCAGTTTCTGCCATTACCGTATGGCAGGACCTGGCTGTAGCCGTAATTGCCGGTGTTATCATGAGTGCACTGGTCTTTGCCTGGAAAAATGCTACCATGATCCGGGCGCGAAAACGAATTAAAGATGATGGCACAAAGGTATATGAGATCTGGGGGCCTTTATTCTTTGGGTCCGTGCAGAACTTCAATTCAAAATTCGATTTTAAAACAGACCCGGATACCATTGAAATAGATTTTATTGAATCTAAGGTTAGTGATCATTCCGGTGTTGAAGCATTACGCAATATTGCCAATAAGTATTTAGAGAACGGAAAAAAGGTAAAACTAACGCATTTAAGCCCGGATTGTAAGACATTGCTTCTGAAATGGGATCCGGAATTTGAGTCGGTTATCGAAGAAGCTGTAGATGATCCACGTTACTATGTTGTAACAGATATGATGGATAGCGAAGTATAATTCAAGAAATTCGCAGTCCGTTTTGTGTAGATTTATTAGGTTGTAATAAGGTGACGTCTTTCCCTTCAACTGCACCTAATACCAGGCATTCGCTCATAAAAGGGCCTATTTGTTTCTTCGGAAAGTTGACAACAGCAACTACCTGTTTTCCTATTAATTCTTCTTTCGTATAAAGTGTTGTTATCTGTGCAGAAGATTTTTTGGTTCCTATTTCATTTCCAAAATCAATAAACAGTTGATACGAAGGGTTCCGTGCTTCGGGAAAATCTTTCACTTCCATAATAGTTCCTACCCGCATATCCACTTTTTCAAAATCACTCCAAGAAATTTCCATAGAATCTGTGTTTAAGTGTAACCAAGATAGTAAATTTGCGACATATAAATTGCTCATTTTTACAACAGTGAAATAAAAGAATTATGGCTCTTACTCCATCAAATATGATTTCCTTAGGTACCGCAGCACCGGATTTTACCTTACTGGATACTATTACTTCAAAACCTGTTAGTTTACAGAATATTCGTGGCGAAAAAGGGACCGTAGTAATGTTCATCTGTAATCACTGTCCATTTGTAAAGCATGTGAATGAAGAGATTGTTCGTCTTGCCAATGATTACCGTGTAACGGGCTTTGGTTTTGTTGCGATTAGTAGTAATGATATTGAGAACTATCCGGAAGACAGTCCTGATAAAATGTGGGAAGTTGCCCGAAAACACAACTATAGTTTTCCATACTTATATGATGAAACACAGGAAGTAGCAAAAGCTTATGATGCTGCCTGCACCCCGGATTTTTATTTGTTTGATGATGAATTGAAGCTGGTGTACCGTGGGCAACTGGATAATTCCCGCCCCGGAAATGGTATTCCCGTAAACGGAAGAGACCTTCGGGAGGCCCTGGATAACATTCTTAACAATCACCCACAGCGAGAAGATCAAAAGCCAAGCATAGGGTGTAATATCAAATGGAAATAATTATTTCCAACCTTTTTGGGTCAATAAATTTTCAATATGCGCATAGTGGTGATTACTGTGCCAAGCGTAAATTCCTGTAGCTTCAGCCAAAGAAATATGTTTATTCCCATCCGGGTGAATAAATTCTTTCTGAAATTCTACATAGGTAAGTCCTTTCAGTAAAAAGACCAGTTTAGCATGAAGTGCTTTTATGGAAACTAAAGACATTTCAATGGGTGCAGCTTTATAATCATATAACTCTGCCCATTTTTTTTCATTATACGCTTTAATGGTAGGCGTATCTTCTGTCAGTGTCCATTTAAATCGTGTATAGCTATTGTGGTGACTGTCATAAATATGGTGTATCACCTGCTTTACGGTCCAACCATCAGGGCGATAAGGTGTGTTTAATTGCTCTTCGGAAAGAGATGCGACCAACTTGGAGAGCCTGTTTGGAAAATGTTCCAAAATAGAGATCCAGGCTTCTAAGATTTCATGAGTAATGTTTGACGGGCAATGAAATTTGCCGATGGGGTATTTCAATTTTTCCATATCCATAGCATAAAAATACGAAACGCCCCGGTTCAACGAGGCGTTTCAATCAATATATTTATGGAAATTTATTTTACGTCCATTAATTCAACATCAAAAACCAAAGTTGCATTAGGAGGGATCACGCCACCGGCTCCTTGTGCTCCATAGGCTAAATGTGGAGGGATCACAAAACGTGCCTTATCTCCTACCTGTAAAAGTCCAATTCCTTCATCCCAGCCTGCAATCACATTTCCCATTCCTAAAGGAAATTCAATAGGGTTGCCTCTTTTGTATGAATTATCAAATTCACCACCATCTGCAAACATTCCTTTGTAATGAACTCCTACGGTCTTTCCTTTTTCAGCCTTAGCTCCTTCTCCTTTTTGAATGATCTGGTATCTCAGACCGCTTTCGGTTGCTTCAAAACCTTCAGAAATTGAAGTCAGTAATTCTTCCTGCGCTCTTTTAGCAGCTGCTTCACGTTCGGCTTTGGCACCATTGAATTGTCTGAAACTTTCCACGGCATTCCAGTTTTTTGCCGCTTCTCCTTCGCGAAGGATCTCCACTTTCTGCATGGTATCACCCTGTGCAATACTATCTACTACATCCTGTCCTTCCACAACATGCCCAAAAACGGTATGGTTGTTATCTAACCACGGTGTTGGGACATGCGTAATAAAGAATTGACTTCCATTAGTTCCTTTTCCGGCATTAGCCATTGATAATACGCCGGGTGCATCGTGCTTTAGATCAGGATGAAATTCATCATCAAAGTTGTACCCCGGTCCTCCGGCTCCCGTTCCGTTAGGGTCTCCCCCCTGGATCATAAAATCCGGGATCACTCTGTGAAACGTCAATCCATCATAATATGGAGTGCCCTGAGGCTGTGCCGAGTTTTCCAGGTCTCCTTCGGCGAGGGCAACAAAGTTACCTACTGTTCCGGGAGTTTTATCATAGGTAAGTTTTATTAAAATAGTTCCTTTTTCAGTAGAGAATTTTGCGTATATACCGTCTTGCATATTTCTTTTTTTAAATGAAGCGCAAAGGTAAGAAAATTAGAATCAAAACTTTTAACTCCATTAAGTGAATATATAAAGTTTATATTTGTTTTCGTATAGTATATTGCACATGATTGCCAGCTTCTTTTGGAAACAGTTAAATTAGAAAATTTTAAATGTCATGGAACTAAAATTATTGAAAGTAAGACACTTCAACATATTTCTAATTATGCTATTAATTTCCTTCATAAGTTGTAAACATGAAAAAGATAAAAACGTTGAAAAAACAGAATTTGAAAGTTCAATTGTAAAAAATGAGCTTGGAAAAAGAATAGATTCTTTATTGAATGAAGAGAAGGCCAGAGGATTCTCGGGTTCGGTTCTAGTTGCTACCAAAGAAGATATAATTTTAAAAAAGGGATATGGGTTTACAGATTCTACAAAATCGGTTCCCATTGAACACAATACGAAATTCTATATTGCTTCTACCACAAAAGGAATTAC
The DNA here is from genome assembly GCA_028284005.1 of Flavobacteriaceae bacterium. Classification (GTDB taxonomy): domain Bacteria; phylum Bacteroidota; class Bacteroidia; order Flavobacteriales; family Flavobacteriaceae; genus JANQOS01. The sequence continues at coordinate 163,008 of JANQSO010000007.1, forward strand.
AGGTGTGGTTGCTATCTTAGCTGAAGAAAATAATATTATCTCTCTGGACAGTCCTTTAAAAGACCTTTTACAAGACGTAAGTCCTCCTTTCTCCGAAATGACCTTACATAGTATGTTAACTCATACTTCGGGCCTGCGTGCTAACTACAAAAGCTTTGGATCACTTACCCCCGAAGATAATATCTCGTTGGTCTATGACAATGATGTTTTGGATAATGAATTCAATTATACCGGTGCCGGTTATTGGTTTACTGCAGCTGTAATTGAAAAATTATCCGGGAACAGCTATGAAAGTTTTGTAAGAGAAAAGCTATTTGATAAACTCCAGATGCAGGAAACAAATTTTTGGTTTGAGGTAAATGAAAATGACAATAAAGAATTTGCCCAAAAACTTGAAAAATTTCCTCCGGAAGGCGAAACTGCTCCAAATTGGGGATATATGGCATCAGGTGGAGTTATAAGCAATGTAGGTGACCTGTATAAATACCAGAACTATATTTTTAGTGATGATTTTGGTGAGGAAAAAAGAGCAAAATTATTTGGGCCCCATATAACACTTAACAGCGGAATTGAAATAGGTTACGGCTGGTATAAAACCAAAACAGACAGAGATACTAACGAGTATTGGTCCAGGGGCGGGGAATCCTTTGGGCACAATGCTTCCATACGTTATTTCGTTGATGAGGACGTAGTTATTATAATAGTAACGAATTGTGGTGACTTGGAAGGCGACTCAGTCGAAGCAAATCGTTCGGTAAGTAATAAAATTGAAGAACTGGTATTTAATTCGCCACCTCACTAATAAATTTGATACGATACAGGCGAAGTTCTTCCAGGTCGTAATCACCGTCAAACTCATCCATGGCATCTTCTATCTTATCGGTTTCGGCCTCTAGAAAATATTCATGAATTTCTTCCTGCTGATCTTCATCAAGAATATCATCGATCCAGTAGTTGATATTTAGTTTGGTCCCGCTATAGACAATAGCTTCCATTTCTTTGATAAAATCCTGCATATCCAATCCTTTAGCAGAAGCAATATCATCCAAAGGTAATTTTCTATCCACATTCTGTATGATATATAGTTTAAGGGCACTATTGGTCCCCGTGGATTTTACCACAAAATCATCCGGCCTCATAATATCATTTTCCTCTACATAGCTGCTAATAAGCTCTACAAACGATGCTCCGTATTTTTTTGCCTTCCCTTCTCCCACTCCATGTACATTGGAAAGTTCTTCTAAAGTTATAGGGTATTTAAGTGCCATATCTTCCAAAGACGGATCCTGAAATATCACAAACGGAGGGAGGTCCAGTTTATCTGCTACCTTTTTACGTTCTGCTTTTAATAACTTGAACAGATTCTCATCTGTTGTACCACCTCCTTTTTGTGCCACGACAATAGTGTCATCATTTGCTTCGGTATAAGAGTGGTCTTCTGTCATCAAAAATGATGTAGGTGAATTTATAAACTCCCTGCCTCTTTTTGTGAGTTTAATAATTCCATAGGTTTCTATATCTTTTTTAAGATATCCCGATACCAGTAATTGCCGTAACAAAGCCATCCAAAAAGAAGGTTCTTCATCGGCCCCTACACCAAAAAAATCTTGTGTATCGGTACGGTGCGATTTTATCAAGGCATTTACCTTACCCACCAAAACATTCACAACTTCTTTTCCTTTATACTGTTCGTTGGTCTTGGCAACTACATTCAATAAGGTCTCTGTTTCTTCTTTGGCTTCTTTTTTCTTTTTGGGGTGCCGCATATTATCGTCCATGTCTCCCCCTTCACCGGTTTCATTATCAAACTCTTCCCCAAAATAATGAAGGATGAATTTTCTTCTGGAGATAGAGGTTTCTGCAAAAGCAACGACCTCCTGGAGTAAGGCATGTCCTATTTCCTGTTCGGCAACAGGCTTTCCGCTCATAAACTTTTCAAGTTTTTCAATATCCTTATATCCGTAAAAAGCCAGACAGTGTCCTTCTCCCCCATCACGCCCGGCACGTCCGGTTTCCTGATAATAGCTTTCTATGCTTTTAGGCATATCATTGTGGATCACAAAACGAACATCCGGTTTATCAATACCCATTCCAAATGCAATGGTTGCCACTACGACATCTACATCTTCCATTAGGAACATGTCCTGGTGTTTTACACGGGTCTTAGCATCTAAACCGGCATGGTAGGGTACTGCTTTTATTCCGTTTACCTGAAGCGTTTGTGCTAATTCTTCTACCCTTTTACGGCTTAAGCAATAGATAATACCGCTTTTGCCTTCATTTTGTTTTACAAAGCGAGTGATATCCGAATCGATATTCTTCGTCTTTGGACGGATCTCATAATATAAATTAGGACGGTTGAAAGATGCTTTAAAGGTATTTGCATCCTGGATTCCCAGGTTCTTCAAAATATCTTCCTGAACTTTAGGTGTCGCGGTGGCTGTTAAACCAATAATGGGAATTTCATCACCAATACGTTTAATAATATTGCGAAGGTTACGATATTCCGGCCTGAAATCATGCCCCCATTCGCTAATACAGTGTGCTTCATCTATAGCGACAAAAGATATTCTTACTGAATTCAAAAACGCTACATTCTCTTCCTTGGTAAGTGATTCCGGAGCGACATATAATAATTTTGTGATCCCGTTGGTTATATCACTTTTTACTTTTTTGATTTCAGTTTTATTGAGAGAAGAATTAAGAACGTGGGCAATCCCTTCTTCCGAAGAAAGCGCGCGTAAAGCATCTACCTGATTTTTCATCAAAGCAATTAGAGGGGAAACCACAATAGCGGTACCTTCTTTTATTAATGCGGGAAGTTGATAACAAAGTGATTTACCACCTCCCGTTGGCATAATTACAAAAGTGTTGTTGTTATTAAGTACACTTTTAATAACATCTTCCTGAAGCCCCTTAAACCGGGTAAATCCAAAAAATTTCTTGAGTGCTGCGTAAATATCTATTTCAGCCACGCTGCTTATATGCTTTTAAGTTTAATACAATGCATAAGGTTTTGCTATTATAATTGCGTATACAGGGGAACAATTGTAATTTTGCAACCAATATGGTAAAACTGTATCTATAAAATGTAATGCGAACATTATAAATTTCAATATTTTCTGTTCGCATTCTAAATATACTAATTTCTGAAACAGTTACAAACTATTAAAAGTGTAAAATTTTGAACGAACAAGCCCGTATCATTTCGGTCGCAAAGAAAACCATTGAAACCGAAAGCAAGGCCATAATGTACCTTGCCGAATTAGTAAATAATGAATTTGCCGATGCTGTAAGCTACATATATCAATCCAAAGGTAGAGTAATTATTACCGGAATAGGTAAAAGCGCGAACATTGCCACAAAAATTGTGGCCACTTTAAACTCAACCGGAACTCCTGCTATTTTTATGCACGCTGCAGATGCTATTCATGGTGACCTGGGTACCATCCAGGAAAATGACACTGTGATCTGCATATCAAAAAGCGGAAATACTCCCGAAATAAAGGTGTTGGTTCCTCTTATTAAGGCCATCGGTAATAAAATAATCGGAATAACTTCAAACAAAGATTCTTTCTTAGGGCAACAGGCCGATTATATTCTGGATGCCTATGTTGAAAAAGAAGCCTGCCCTAATAACCTTGCCCCTACCACCAGTACGACTGCACAATTGGTAATTGGTGATGCTTTGGCAATGTGTCTATTGGAATTACGCGGATTTTCAAGTAAGGACTTTGCTAAATTTCATCCGGGAGGATCACTTGGTAAAAAACTATATTTACGGGTAAGCGACCTTACTTCCCTGAATGAAAAACCACAGGTACATCCCAACACCGATGTAAAAAATGTAATAGTTGAGATCTCTGAAAAAATGCTTGGTGTGACTGCTGTGGTTGAAGACAATAAAATTGTAGGTATCATTACCGATGGAGACCTGCGTAGAATGCTCACCCGTGTGGATTCCTTTGCCGGACTTACGGCAAAAGATATTATGACACAAAATCCAAAGATCATTGCTAATGATGCAATGGCTGTTGAGGCAATGGAGCTAATGGATACAAATGGTATCACACAATTATTGGCCGAAAACGAAGGAAGTTATAGCGGTGTAGTACATATTCACAATCTAACCAAAGAAGGTATTATTTAATGGCAGCTAAAAAAAGGATTTCTAATGTTGGTAAAGAGATGTCTTTTCTCGATCATCTGGAAGAATTGCGTTGGCACCTTATTCGTTCGACGGTTGCGATCGTGATCTTTGGAGGGGTAGCCTTTATTGCCAAGGATTTTATCTTTGACGTACTGTTATTTGGACCAAAAAAGGCCGATTTCCCTACCTATAAACTTCTTTGTGCCGCAGCACGTTTTCTAGGTTTTGAAGATAGTTTTTGTTTTTCAGAGCTTCCTTTCAGAATACAAAGTAGAACCATGGCAGGGCAGTTTTCTGCGCATATCTGGACCTCAATCACTGCAGGTTTCATCATTGCATTCCCATACGTCCTTTGGGAGTTCTGGCGCTTTATAAGCCCCGGTTTACATGATAACGAACGTAAAACAAGCCGTGGTTTTATTATTGTAGCTTCAATATTATTCTTTATTGGTGTATTATTTGGGTATTATGTGGTAACCCCTTTATCTATTAATTTTTTGGGAAGTTATCAGGTGAGCGAACAGGTTTTCAACGACTTCGACCTAAGTAGTTATATCTCTTTAGTGAGGGCTTCGGTTATAGCAAGCGGACTTATTTTTGAGTTACCCATTATCATTTACTTTTTAGCCAAAGTTGGTATTGTTACTCCGCAAATATTGAGGAAGTACCGCAAGTTTGCATTGGTAATCGTTTTAATTATTTCAGCAATTATCACTCCGCCGGATATTGCAAGCCAGATCATTGTTGCTGTACCTGTAGTCGTTCTATACGAGATAAGTATTTTTATCGCCAAAGGAGTTATTAAAAGACAGAACAAAAAAGCAAAAGCAAATGTCACATAATATTGTAGAAGAATTCAATGCCTATCGCTCCAAGATGAATGAAAAGTTACTGGAGGACAATAACAAGATCATCAAACGAATCTTCAATCTGGATACTAATGCTTTTACCGAAGGTGCTTTACCTAAGAAAACAAAAGAGTTATTGGGCCTGGGCAATTCAATGGTGTTGCGTTGTGATGATTGTGTTCGGTATCATTTGGAAGAATGCCATACGGTTGGAGCATCAAGAGAAGAGGTAATGGAGGCTTTGAGTATTTCACTTTTAATTGGCGGTACAATTGTAATACCACATCTGCGAAGAGCTTATGAATATTGGGAAGCCTTAGAAAATCAGAAATAATTGTTTTTTCTTCGTGAAATTATATAGTACTTTTAACGTTTACGCTACTGAAACAATCCATTAATGAAATTAAAAGCCGAAAATCTTATAAAATCCTATAAAGGTCGGAAGGTGGTAAAAGGAATCACCGTAGAAGTGAATCAAGGCGAGATCGTTGGTCTTTTAGGCCCTAATGGTGCTGGTAAAACCACTTCCTTTTATATGATCGTAGGGTTGATAAAACCAAATGGTGGAAGAATTTTTCTGGAAGGTACGGAGATCACCAATTACCCTATGTACAAGCGTGCCCAAAACGGGATTGGATATCTGGCACAGGAAGCTTCGGTATTCAGAAAACTAAGTGTTGAGGACAATATCCTAAGCGTTTTGCAATTGACCAAACTTTCCAAAAAAGAACAGGAAATGAAAATGGAAACTCTCATTGAAGAGTTTGGATTGGGGCATATTCGCAAAAATCGCGGTGATCTGCTTAGTGGTGGGGAACGACGGCGTACAGAAATTGCCCGTGCCTTAGCTACAGATCCTCATTTTATACTTCTCGACGAACCTTTTGCAGGGGTAGACCCGGTCGCTGTTGAAGACATCCAGCGTATTGTGGCTCAATTAAAGAATAAAAATATTGGTATACTCATTACCGACCATAACGTACAGGAAACCCTTGCCATTACAGACAGGACCTATCTAATGTTTGAAGGAAGTATTCTAAAACATGGCGTTCCTGAAGAACTGGCAGCAGATGAAATGGTACGTAAAGTATATTTGGGAAGGAATTTTGAACTTCGGAAAAAGAAATTGGAATTCTAATCCGTTTTCTTGAAAATTGACAGCAAAATATATATTAAAATAACAACCGGTATTGCTATAAACTTCAGCAATACTATAGCAACTAAACTAAGGATCAAGAACACATAGCGTATTGTATTGCTTTTAAAATCCCAGGTCTTAAATTTTAAAGCAAAGAGCTTTATTTCGGCATTTAGTAATATGCAGCTAATTACAGTCACACTTATCAAAAACCATTTATTCAGAATAATACTTTCTGCAGTTTCTGAATATTGAAAATGTAAGATCAACGGTAAACTTAAAATCAATAAGGTATTTGCCGGAGTGGGCAATCCTATAAAACTGTTGGTTTGCCTGGTATCTACATTGAATTTTGCCAATCTATAAGCAGAAGCAACGGCTATAAGTAAACCAATAAAAGGCCAGAAACTGAAGTTTGCCGTGATCCATCCCATAGATTCGGTATTTTCCGAGAACAATTGAAGGTTTGTTCCCTGAGTAGACAAGCTTAACATTTGTACCATTATAATTGCAGGAGCTACTCCGCTGGTAACGACATCTGCTAAAGAATCAAATTCCAATCCCACATCGCTTTGCGCTTTAAGTAATCTTGCAGCAAGGCCATCAAAAAAATCGAAGAATATACCGGAAAAAACAAAGAATGAAGCTGTGATTAAGTCGCCTGAAACAGTAAAAAGAATAGCGACGCATCCACACAATAAATTGAGGGAAGTAATAATGTTAGGGATTTGTTTTATCATATTATTTGGTCAATACTGTAAAAATAACAAAGTATTTGCGTCTATAATAGTGAAAACACAATATGTGTGTAAAAATATAGTTTAGTATTCAGTAAAATAGTGAGATATTTGTCCAAAATTAAGAGCTTGAAAAAGAAGATATTCTTTGCATTAATAGTACTATCCATCACTGCTTCCGCCCAGACCGTTAGAAAGTATTCTAATGAGTTCATGAATATTGGTGTGGATGCTGCAGCTTTTGGAATGTCAAATGCTGTAGTGGCGTCTTCCGACGATGTAAATTCTGTCTATTGGAATCCTGCAGGACTGGTACATCTTGAAGAGAAAGAACTCTCTTTAATGCACGCTTCCTATTTTGCAAATATTGCCAATTATGACTATGCAGGTTTTGCAATGCCGTTGGATAATGAAAGTGCCGTTGGTTTTTCAATTATCCGGTTTGGAGTGGATGACATTTTAAATACTACACAGCTAATTGATGACCAGGGAAACATAGACTACAATCGTATTAGCCTTTTCTCTACTGCCGATTACGGTGTTACATTCTCATATGCACGTCGTTTGCCATTGGACGGACTAAATTTTGGCGTGAATGCGAAAGTAATCAGGCGTGTAATAGGCGATTTTGCTTCTTCCTGGGGTTTTGGACTGGACGCTGCCATTCAGTTTGAAAAAGGTGATTGGAAATTTGGACTGATGGCCCGTGATATTACTACTACATTCAATGCCTGGTCCATTGATGAAGAAAAGTTTGCCGAAATACAAGGCGCCGTAGAAGGGCAAAACCAGGACCTTCCGGAAACTACCGAGATCACGATTCCAAAATTACAACTGGGAGCCTCCCGAGCGTTTTTGTTCCACCATGATTTCTCTTTGGTGACAGAAGTAGATTTAAACTTCCGTTTTGCTGAGACCAACGATATCATTTCTACTTCTTTTACAAGTATCGACCCTGCTTTGGGTTTTGAATTCGGATATATTGATATGGTCTTTGTTCGCGGTGGGTTAGGTAATTTCCAAAATATTACACAATTGGACGGCAGTGAGTCTGTTGGATTTCAACCTAATATTGGTGTAGGCTTTAAATACAAAGGTATACAAGTGGATTATGCCTTAACGGATATTGGTGATCAAAGTGCTGCTTTGTACAGCAATGTTTTTTCAGTTAAATTAGACTGGAGTATTTTTAGATAATCCGCTAATGAATAGAAATTACATTTTCCTGTTTATTTTTTTATGCTTTACCACCTATTCGGTACAGGCACAATATTTCTCTCTTTCTGAAGATGCCGAAGTAAGTATTCTCACTATAGGGCCCGGGGCACAACTATATGATAAATTTGGACACAGCGCTTTCCGGATAAAGGACGAAAACAATGATCTGGATCTGATATACAATTATGGGGTGTATGACTTTGACACACCTAATTTTTACACCAAATTCGCACGTGGAAAACTCTTGTACAAATTGGGAGTTAGCTATTACGAACCTTTTTTTGAAAGTTATGTCGTTCAAAACCGTTGGGTAAAAGAACAGTTGTTAGATCTTACCTATACCGAAAAGCTTGCTCTTTTTAGCTTTTTGGAAAAAAATGCCTTGCCCGAAAATCAGTATTACAAATACGATTTTTTTTATGACAATTGTGCGACAAAAATACGTGATGTCCTCGTCTCGGTTTTGGACGAAAAGCTAACTTATAAAAATGAGCATATCACCGATACCCTTACATTCAGGGAATTAATACAGAAAAATGTATACTGGAACTCCTGGGGAAGCCTGGGAATGGATGTAGCAATAGGTGCTGTTGTAGACAAAAAGGCCACACCATGGGAATACCAATTCTTACCGGACTACATATTTGAAGCCGCAGCGAACGCAACCATAGAAAAACCCGATGGCACGCAAAAACCTCTTATAAAAGAAACAAAAACTCTTTTTGAAAATACCAGGACCAAAGAAAGCCGGAATTTCTTTTTGAGCCCACTTTTCTTTTTTGGGATTCTTGGCCTTTTAATTCTGTTTGTAACCTATAAAGACCATAAAAAATATTCCAGAAGCCGTTATTTAGATACCATCATCTTTTTAATAACCGGCTTGATTGGTATTTTTCTTTTGCTGTTATGGGTGGCTACAGACCATACCGCAACGGCCAATAATTATAACATGCTTTGGGCATTTCCGCTCAGTATTTTGTTTCTGGGTGTTATTGGAAAGAAACATCCCAGGGGTTGGGTACGACGCTACATCATTTTTCTAATTTTGCTCTTATTATTGATGGTGGTACATTGGTTCACAGGAGTACAAGTATTTGCCATAGGCTTTATTCCACTATTGGTAGCATTGTTTATTCGGTATCTGTATGTGATCTATTATCTGAAAAAAGAAACTGCTACTGCCCCCTGAAAAATATAATTGTACTTAGTGTTTTTATTACTATACTAATGTCCAGGAACAAACTACGACGTTTGATATAGTATAGATCGTATTGCAATTTTTCCAAAGCATCTTCCTGTGTGCTGCCGTATTTTGCATTTACCTGCGCCCAACCTGTTACTCCCGGTTTTATAAGGTGGCGTACTTCATAAAAAGGTATTTTTTCTGAAAGTTCTTTAACAAAAACCGGACGTTCCGGCCTGGGGCCAATTACACTCATCTCCCCTTTGATCACATTGATGAACTGGGGAATCTCATCAAATCGCGACCTGCGCAAAAATCGTCCAAACTTGGTAACCCGCATGTCCTTTTTATCTGCAAACTGCGCACCATATTTTTCGGCATCGGTGACCATGCTTCTAAGTTTATATATCCTGAAATGTTTTCCGTTTCTACCTACTCGTACCTGGGTATAGAATAACGGGCCCCGGTTAGCAAATAAGTTTCCAATGAGAATAGCGGGAAAGATTATTAACCCAAAAAGTAAGCCTAATAAAGAAAAAAGAAGGTCCAAAATTCTATGAAAAAAAAGATACAGTTTATTCTGGTTGCTTCGGCTAAAAGGGAAATATCTGTAAAAGTCCTTATCTACATGCTGTACAGGAACACGCCTTGTTATCTCTTCATACACCTGCCTGTACTCGCGTATCACTATTCCATTCTCTAAAAGTACGATCAACTGGTTGTAGAGTGAAATGGTCATTCCCGAAGAATCCGGTGTTGCAACTACAATTTCAGAAATTGAATGTTCCCTGACCGTTTCCGAGACGTTTTGCAATCCAAATTCCTTTAGTTCTACATATTGTGATGATGCATAGGCAATTGAATCTGTATTGATGAATCCTATCACCCTATAGTTGGGATCCGATTTTTGAAGTGATTCAATAATGTTATCGATATCCCGGGCATTACCTACAAGTAATACTTTCTTAAAAAATCTTGGTGCGGAAATAAGTACGATATACGCATAGCGCCAAATGAACAATGCCAGGTTCACCGAAATATAGAAATAGATGATCTGCAAACGATTTTCAGGCAGCTCCGGAGTAAAGAAAGGCGTTAACAGGTAAAACAAAACTGTTACAGAAGATGTAAGAATGATGTTCTGTACCACTATCTCAAATTTACTGGCCTTATGGAGATTGTATAATTCGAAAATTGTAGCAAATATGGTGAGGTACAGGCCTAATACAATGGACCAGACCCAGTGGTCTGCATTGATCTTAAAATAATCAAAATTAAAAACCAATCCTACCAAATAGAGTAAAGCGAGAACACTTGCGATGTCAAAAAGGCGAAGTAATACTTTACGTTCTGAAATATCAAAATGAATACTTGACATTTATGACTAGGTTAGGTTTAGGTTGGATAAAAATAGGTATTTATTTAGTGGTTTAAAAGTGTAACCCAACTATGTTTCACTTTCTGCCAGTCAAATCCTTCGGCTTTTTTACGCGCATTTTGTGACAACCTGGCTGCCAGGTCGCTATCAGAGAGTAAAGTTATGATCTTTTGAGCGAATAGATGCGGATCATTGGGAGGGGTCAATAATCCGGTGGTCCCTTCATCGATCAGGTAAGGAACTCCTCCAACGTTTGTGGACACCACAGGTAAACCCAACCCCATCGCTTCAATAACACTCACAGGTGTATTGTCAAAATTAGTGGTATTCATAAAGATGTCAAATTGTTTAGATAGTTGTATCCATTCGCTTTTATTCAACATTCCCGTAAAAGTTACATCCAGGTTCTTTTCTTGAGCAAATTTCTTGCAGGCTTCCTGTGTACCATCTTTTTCCGGCCCCACCATACACAAACTGGTACTATAACCTTGTTCATTCAGAATTTCTAAAACCTGAAGTGCCAGAAGCGGATTATAAATTTCAGCAAAAGAACGTACCCAGAGCAGTTTTGGCCGAACTTCTTTACGAAGTAAGTAAGGGTAGTTACTCATTTCAACAGTATTGGGAATATATGTAAGATTGGTATACCCTTCTGCCTTAAATGCTTCGTACAAATACATTGAGGGAGTAATATTGGTCCTTGCTCCTTTAAAAAGTTTGTTGGATAATTTTTTGTTCTTTCTAATACGATGAGGAAGATTTCCTCCACGTAAAATTGGTATGTATGCGATCCCTAATAATCTGCACAGATTGGCAACAGCTACGGCATAGAAAAAATTTTGAGTACTGTATGTATCGATTAGTACCGTGGAGACCTTTCGGTGATGGATCAGAGTTGTAAATAACATATCTAACAACCGCAAAACCTTATTCTTAACCGAAGAAGCCATGTAGACCTCAAATCCCTCCTGCTTCAAAAAACCTCCAAGAGTTTCTATTGAAGTAACCGTACTACCCTTTTTAGAGAGTCTATTTCCTATGTAAAGCAGGTTTCTTTTTCGCATTGAGAATAGAAATTAAACAAAGCCCATAAATAAATGCCGGTGCGGCAATACGCATGGAAGAGTGACTTATTGTAAACAACCAAAACAAGAAAAATGAAAAAAGATATACATTGGTCTTATTCTTCATTCTAAATGCCAGAGGTGTAAGAAAAAGTACGATAATTGCAAAAAAGCCAAAAATACCGTGTTCGGATAAAATACGGCTCACTTCATTATGACTGGCTGCCAGTGTTCCGGTTTGCTCATAACGGTACTCCCGTATCTTACCTACACCAATTCCTGTAAAAGGACTATTAACAAAAGCATTCAATTCGGTTTCGATCAATTCTGTCCGCCCCGTAGAAATATCTTCTTTTATTCTTCCGGCAGCATCTTGGTTAGAATAACGTTTATCTATTAAACCTAAGGTAAAAACAGACGTTATAATCCAGGTGACGGTAATCACAGCTGTCACAAGTGCTATTTTGGGGATCAATATGACTCTTTCCCTTTTTTCGGACCATAAAAAATAAACTATAAAGAAAACAAGAGCACATATAGCAGCAGTTAAAACTCCTCCTCTTGAAAAAGTAACAATAGCCCTATAACTCAAAAATCCCAACAAACCCAGGTCTATTACATTTATCAACCTGCTTTTTATCATAAATAATCGAGAAAATAAAATAAACATCCCCAATCCCAGTACTGTTGCTACCTGATTGGGTCCAAAGCCCCCGGAGGCTTCGTAATTGGATTGTGTTCCCGTAAGCACATCCCTGATATTTGGAGTATATATATATAAATAGCAGGTCATTGCGATAATGGGTAATAATACTGCCAGCAAAATTTCCTGCAAGCGTTCCGGAGGCATCTTTCTGTTATAACAATACAAAGCAGAAATAGCCAGGCATATGGGGCCACTTAAATTAAAACTGACCGCATTTAAAAAGTTTGTACTATAGTTTAGATTAATAGCCGAGAAAAAGACTCCAGGCAGTAAAAAAATAACATAAAATAGATAAGGCCAGGATTTACGTGTAAATCCTTTAAAGAACATACCTATGACCAAAAACCCTATTACGGCAAATTTTGCAAATTCATAAGAAATACCGGATCCACCCGTCATTCTGGAAAACACCTCAAACCCGGTTATATAACCTGCAGCCAGTAATACTTCATCTTTTTTGTTTCCATTGGAAAGAATACGAATTAAAAAATATCCTATAATCCCAAACAAAAATATCTTAGAAGTGAATTCTGCCAAATAGATCACAATAGCCATAAATATATGGACGATGATCAATTGAAAGTATGTTATTTTTTTTAGGGGTTTAATGGGTACTATCTTTATAATGCTCTATTAAAAGAGGTAAAACCTTTTTTAGAGAATAATTACTAATTATATGTTTATGAAATGCATCCGCATCAAGAATCCTGTTTTCTTTATTCTTTATATAGAACAACAACGCATTGGCCAAAGCTTCAGAATTCTTTGAGGCTACGGTCTTCCCAAATGTACTAATTACTTTTTCACAATACCCAACATTGGTGGTAACTACTGCAAGTCTCGCCAAACCATACTCTAAAAGTGCTATCGGCAGGCCTTCACTTTCCGAAGCCAATACTCCTATCCTTGCTTTTTGTAATGATCTTTCAATATCATCTTTTGCCCCTTCAAAAAATACAGATCGTTCCAATCCGTGTTCCGAAACAAATTCTTTCAGTTCTCCGGAATAGGAATCCTCAAAGTCCTTACCTATTAGCCGAAGCTCCCAATCCGGAAACTCACCGTGTACTTTTTTAAAGGCCCGTAATAAGTTAAGATGGTCTTTTGGAACTCTTAAATTTGCCAGGCACACTATTTGTTTTTTACGTTCTTCCTGTTCAGAAGAAAAAAGAGCCTGATCCACAAAATTAGGAAGGTAAGCAACCTTCTTAGTAGCCAGATGTTGTTTGCACCATCCTTGTAGGTCTTCATTAACGGTAATGATCTTTTTGAAAAAGAACGAACACAGATATAGTACTATATTTTTACTTCTGTTAGTAAAAACACGTTTTCCGTGATGTTCATGCCAAATGAGTTTGATCCTAGGGCTTATTATTTTTAGTAAAGTTGCAAAAAAGTAGGATGTAGTATGTGCATGTACAATATTTACCCTATGTTGTTTTACAAATCTCCGAAGCCTGAACAATGCCGAAAGATCCAATGTACTTTTCTTATTCAGAAAAAGATATGATACTTCATGACTGACTTTTGATCTCAAAATTCCTTCATTTCTTGTAACGCATAAACAGGAACCTTCAATGTGTGAAGACATAGCATTTGCAAAAGTAACTGCGATCCGCTCTGCACCACCTGCCTCTAATGAATCTATAAGTTGTAAAACCCTCATGCCAATAACTTCTTAATTTCTGCTTCAAAATAATCAATTGTATAATGATGCGACCACTCTTGCGCCCGTTCGCTTTGTTGCGCAAGTCCTCCCGGGTTTTCCAGTGCGTTACTCAATTGTTCCATATCGGTTTCCAAAACACTGCTTAGCATTATACCCCGCTTGCCGCCGTCAAGCATCCAAGGTACACAAGAAACCTGTGTAACGATTGGAATAGTACCCCAAAACATTGCTTCGGCTACTACTTTGGGCCAACCTTCAGATCTTGAAGGTAAAATCAAAAAATGACTTTTTTTATAGGCTTTTTCTACAATTTCTGAGCTCTGGTTCCCGTGTAAAGTAACAGCTTCAGACACATTGTGTTGTTGGATATACTCTTCGACCCTTGCTCTTTCACTACCTTCACCATATATATCCAATCTACATTCAATCCCTCTTTTAAGCAATCCGCAAATCAATTGCAATACATACAAAGGTTGTTTACCGGGAACCAAGCTTCCCACAAAAAGGAACCTGTACGGTGGTGAAAAATCCTTTGCAGATGAATTCACAATTTTACTTTTTGAGTAGGTAGCAGTAAAAAAAGGTTTAATGTTATGGGTTTGATCCGGCCAGTTGCCATATACAAGGACCTGCATGTTCTTTGTGAGCAAAGTATTGCTAAGTATCCATTTTTGAAGGCGGTAGCTTAAAGGTTGCTTTGCATTTGGGTCCCAGTTTCCTGCATATTTTGCAGTTTTGGGTTTCTTCGGAAAAAAAACCTGCATACAGCAACCTATCAATCCTATAGTTCCCGGGCATCTTAAATGAATGTGATCTGCTTTTCGCATCTCATTGAAAATCTTCCATTTAATTACCGGGAGGTTCCATAACGCTTTTATGGCTTCAGAAAAAGAAATGAATGAGATTGCCGGAATAGTAGAAATATTTACAGAATCTGAAACATACGGAGAATGGATACTGGAGGTCTCGTTTTTGGAAAATGGGGCAACTATCCTTATATCATCTACATATTTTCCCCAAATATTCATCTCTCTTATGTAAGGCCCATAAGCATACAAAGTTGTCTCTTTTTTGTAGTGAGGTGTGTGTGTTATGATTGCAAATTTCATCTGCCGGGTTTGTTGACCAATAAACTAAACCATCCTGCGGTTCTGCCCAAAGCTTCAGTAAAAGCTTCTTTCTTTTTATTCCCTGTAATGGTATTACTTAACCGTATCAAAGTTAAAAGAAAAGAGGTTGCGTTCCATTTTAATCGAGCCTTAAATGAAGGGTTCGGATGTTTTACACGCCAAACATACCATCCGTTTCGAACTACCATTTTTCCATATGCATATTTATTGGGCCTTCCGGAACCGTCATGGTAGTGGTACAATTGCGCTGCGGTATTGACATATAGTTTTCCCTTTTTTGAAAGCCGGAGTGTATAGTCTGCATCTTCATAAAGGCCATAACCTTCAAAATATTCGGAAAATTTTTGAGTGTCCAACACGTGCTTTCGGTACGATGCTACTCCTCCCATAAACTGTTCTACTTCATAGACCTTTCCGCTGGGAGGAAGAAAACTTACACTTCTGCCATGAGCAAAGTCGGGTAAATGAGCCGGAGGCCTGTTCGTATCCAATCCCAGCTTCTTGCGAAGCACAAATCGCGAACCGTCCTTGCGTATCCAGCCATCGAACACGAATTGCCTTTGGGTGGGTTCTTCTCTTTCATTCAATGGCTTCCAACTGGTCTCATTGATAATATACCCCCCTACTCCAAGCGCTTCAGGATAGGTTTTATATGTAGCTATAAGTGTTTCAAAATAATGAGGTGTTAAAACAATATCATCATCTAAAAAGCAAACAACATCTATATCTTCTTTCACTTTTTGGATCCCATAATTTCGTTGCCTGGTAAGTCCTCTGTCACTATCTGAAACCTTATGGTACTCCAGGTTTGAAAAACTCTTTTCCTGTAAAATAGTTTCGGTAGCATTGTTTGTTGAACCATCCACAATGATAATTTGATCGGGGTATAACGATTGTTTTTCAACCGACAGTAATAATTTTTGCAACGGCTGAGGGCGCATATACGTACAAATTATTAGTGTAAACTTCATGACTTCTGTATTTGATGAGCCCAGAAAACACTACTGTTCCATCGTTTCTTCATTTCTTTGAGGTACGAAATTGGGTTTTTATTTGATTGTTGTTTATAAAACTTCAGAAATAATAATACTTTATATCCGTGAACCTGCTCCTTGATCCTGTGTTTTAATTTAAATAATAAAACCGTAGGTGCCGGCTTGGGTGGATCTTTTTCATTCTCCCAGGGTTTTACAACTGGCTCGCGAAATCCACCGACAGGGGCCTTCAAATGGGTTAATTGTATAAAGGGATTGTACAGTACATCGCATCCCCGGTTTCGTAATTGCATACCATAGTCCTTATCTTCTCCGTAACCAAATTCAAAAGAAGTATCATACAATGTTTGCCGGGCTATGGAAGACGCAACCACACTGCAACCTGAACCAAAAGAACTCCATTGATGAATCTCCTTAAAGACCTCTTGTTCTCCTTCCATAAGACAACTTAATGTAACTGCCTTACAATGGTAGGCAGAAAGAAAGGAAAATACATCTGCAATCATTGTTGAAGAAAACCGAATGTCATCATCTGCCATAAAAACCCACGGAGCCGTAACTTCCATAAGGGCCAGGTTCCTGGCTTGACAAGCTCCGGTCTTATGAACAAAACGATGAACAATTTCAAAAGGCCAGGTTTTGGCACTGAGATAGTCTAATTCTGTTTGAGATGAAGGGTCCGGATTCTGTTCGATAATGATCACTTTTTTAGGTAGAATTGTTTGCTGTGACAGATCTTTCAGTACATCTTGTAAGTATTTCTTTCTACCTATGGTTGGAATAATAACGTCCATTCCTTCTTCTGAAAAAGAGCTATCGGGTATTGTTGAAACTGTTTCATAAGCAGGAGAGAACCGAAGTAATTTTTCATGAAAGAATCCCTTCAAAAAAGAAAGCAACGGTATTCTTTTTTTGTATATCCAAAAATTTAAAAGCAACAGATACATCCAACGTGTCTTGTAATGTTGAAATACAAACCTGAAAAGATAACGGGTACTCTTATCTTTTGGTTTGTCACTATTATCAAGTGATGACAGGTCAAGTAATTTTGGTGCCGAATAACACAACAGTCCGTGCCGTTGCCCGGATTTAGCTATGGATGTTAGGACATAATCGCTATCTCCTTCAGGAAGTATTGTTTTAAATAATACCAGGGCCGATGCATGAATAGCTCCTACATCACTACTCATTTTCCAGGTTGGATACAGAACGTCCTTTTGTACATTCACAAAAGGAGAATCCTCTACATAACCGATCGTATTGGGTATGATATATGTTCCATTAACATCATAACTTACCAATATCCTGTTATGAACAAAAAGTGAAGAAATAACTTCTTTATTTAAAAAAGGGTAGTAGTTATCATGGCACCAGATCAAAACTTTTTCGGGAAATGAATTCGCCAGAACATACAAAACAGATACCAAATTCTTTCCTTCCAATTGGGAATGCCCATCAGGAAATACCCTGGTAACTTTACCGTCCGTGTGTGTCACTACAATCATTTAGTAATAAGTGATTTGTAAAACGTTATATTTTTTTCAACTATCTGATGAATATCGAACGTATCTTCAATTTTTTTTCTGGCTTTTTTTCCTATTTCAACTGCTTTTTCAGGGTCATCAAAAAGTTCTGAAATGGTTTCGGTATAATCTGTTACTTCGTTTGGATCTATTAAATAACCATTTTCTCCGTGGTCTATTAATTCCTGAGCCCATCCATAATTTGTATTGACCACGACCTTTTGTAATGCCATAGATTCTATGGTAACCATCCCCAATGTTTCTGCCAGGGAAGGGAACACGCACACATGTGCTTCTTTTATATGATCTTTTACCTTTTCATAAGGTACCTTACCTAAATACTTTACTCTTTTTTTTGCTTTTTCTGAAAGAACCTCCTCTACCAATTTCCATGTGGAAGCTGTGCCTGTTTGCAGGTCTGATGCATCACCTCCAATTAAAATTAGTTCGGCATGGGTGTATTCTTCAACCAGTTTGTTGAACATCTCTGCAAGTTGAAAAACTCCTTTCTTTCTGATCACGGTTCCAATATTCAATAACCGATAGGGTACAAAACGTTCTGGGTTTTTATTTTCAAAATGCTCCAGATTAAGCCCGTAATGTATCGTGGTCACTTTGGAAGGATTGAGCTTAAACAGCTCGGCACTTTTAGTACCTGCATAGGTAGTCGGGGCAATATAAGCTACGGCCTTTTGCACTCCGTTTTTTTCAAAAAAGCGGTTCTTCCCTTTTTGTTTTCTACCTTCCAGATGGCAGAAATAGGTATCACTACCGTGAAAACGTATCACAAGCGGAGCTTTTAACCTCATAAAAGCAGTTATTCCGGTCCAATCCGGTGCTTCTATAGCATCAATATTTCCCGAAACAATGTGTTTGTTCACATATTTTTCTATGTGTTTTCGGTATAAGTAAAAGCCCAGTAAAGGATATGTCTTGCGCTGTATTAAATGAAACGTAATTCCGTTCTCCTCGAAAATTTCATTTTGCTTCTGGTTGTATATAAATAATGAAACCGAAATACCTTTAACTGCCAGTCCGTTGACCAAATTCTTAATACTTGTAGCAATCCCGGCAGCTTTAGTTACTTTAGGGTGAGGGTATTCTGAAGTTAAAAAAGCTAGGTGCATTAGTTTACAATTTTAGATATGCGGTTCCAGATCCTTTCTGAAGCATATTGCGGCGGATGTAAATTAACAATTTTAAACCACTCTTTTGCTTCAGTGACAGTTTTTGGAATTCCCGACAACATTTTTTCTATTTGGCCCGCAATTTCATTGGGATGATCCAACCAAACGACAGCTTGAGAAGAAGGCATGGACCTAAAATGTACATAATCATATAAATACACCCCTTTCTGCGGTATCTGTTCAGGGTTCAGGTAATTATAGTTCATATATGCACATGGCTTATCGTGGGCTACATAATCAAAGACCATACTGGAGGCAAGGTTGATCACTCCTTTGGTATGGGCTATGATGTTTGCCTGTAAATTAAGGTCCTCGGCAGTAGGTAAAATGGTATTCCATCCGCCTCCTATCTTTTTCCAAAGCGGTGGAATATCGATCAGGATATCATTATAATCTTTTAGTACTGTATCATACCTTCCGGAAAAATCAACAGGGCACCTTCTAAAAATGATCTTAAGTTGTAAGCCTTGTGTGTTTAGCTTTCTTACCGCTTCCGCAACATCCCTGACATACAGCTCGTCTTTTGGAGAGGTTGTTATATCATCACCACTATAGCACAAATAGGTAGTATTTGGGTCCAAATGATATTTTTTACAAAAGGCATCTCTTGAAAGAATTCTGCTTTCTTCAAAATGGGGTTCAAACTGTGGTGTGCCTGTAATATTTACCTGTTTTTGATCGATATACCTGTGATAATGCAAAAGTTCTTTTTGCATGAGTTCACTCCACACAAAATAATGGTCTGTAGTAATAACCGTAGTCGCTTTTGGGACATTATCCCATGAAAAAATAAATGATCCGGTTGGAATACCCAGGTCCTGTGCTGCTGTTAACGGTGCTATTGCAGTAACAGATCGCTGGCTAGTACAAAACACAAAATCCGGTTGTTCCTTTTCCAAGACTTCTTTGCAAGCTTGATAATATGTTGTTTTACGTTCCGTATCCACTATTTTAGCCCGCAATGTTCCCAGTTTTTTTTCTGAGCAATACAATTTGCTATAGAAGCGAACCAATAAACTTTTTGCTGAAGCCTTTATGTTCTTATAGGAAAGGGGAAACAAATACTCAAAATAGATGGGGTCCTTATCTCTTTCAGAAAATAATTTGATCTCAATATGTTTTTGGGCATTCTTTAAGACATTGGTATACCAATGGGCCTTAGGTTTATCGATCTTTATTTCGGAGAAGCCAATGCTTTTGATATCAAAAGGGGTGGCATTCCAAAAGATCACTTCATAGCCTTTTTCAATCCCTAAGGAATAAAAAGAAGTATATGCGAAATTGCGAAGGCTTACCCCGTCCGGAAGCAGTACAAAAATTTTCTTTTTAGGTTTTGTCACGAAATTGTTTTTGGTTGCTCAATTGCCACAATGTATCGCCTTTAAGAGCTTGTAAAAATAAAGAGGCACTGTTTCCTTCTCCAAAGGACTCTTCACTGGCAGATGTTATTGTCTTATTCTTTGCTTCGGCTATAGAATCCAAAATCGGAGTTGCTTCGTATGTACAATGAATAATATCTTCATGTATTGCCCTGTTCTGTTGCCTGCTGCCAATATTTACCGTAGGGATGTGATAATAGGGTGCTTCTCGTATTCCCGCACTTGAATTTCCTATCATAAATTCTGCATTTTTCAATAAAGTGAGAAAATATTCAAATCGGATGGAAGGAAATATTCTAAAACGGTTATTGCTCCTTAAACGTTTATAAGCTTCAAAAATAGCATCACTTCCCAAATCATTGTTCGGGTAGATCACCACATAATTAGTATCGTCTTTTAACAATGCATCCACAAAATTGGCGGCATTTCTTTTCATTTGTTCAAACTCTGTAGTAACAGGATGGAACATTGCTACGGCATAGTGTTCAAATGGAATTTCATAATATCTTTTTACTTCGGCCAGGTCCGGTAAATTCCCGGAAAACATAATATCAACATCCGGAGAACCTATTTCAAAAATAGATTCACTTAATTCGCCCATCTGCTCTAATCTCTTGGCCGCAGAAGCATTAGAGACAAAATGTATATGGCTTAATTTACTTGCAGAATGTCGTATTAGTTCATCTACCGTACCGGAAATTTCACCTCCTTCAATATGTGCCACTAAAATATTATTAAGCGCTCCTACGATAGCTCCTGCAAGCGTTTCTACACGATCTCCGTGAACCACTATCAAATGAGGTTTCAATTTGTTCACATAGGTTGAAAAGCCTTCAATGGTCCGTGCCAAACTTAGGTCCATTGTTCCTTGTGGCGTCTGATTATCAAATGTATAAATATGCTGAAAGCCACTTTTCTCAATTTCCATGACGGTAAAACCATACTTTTGTTGCAAATGCATCCCAGTTGCAAAAATGTGTGGTTCAAAATCCTGGTCTTCCTCAAGAATACGCAGTAGTGATTTAATTTTCCCAAAATCGGCGCGGGTTCCCGTTAGAAATGCTATTTTCTTCATACGTCTATATCTTCCCAGCTTAGTTGTACATCGGTTTCAATATCTCTGGAGGCCTTTTTTCCTATAATGCCATTGAACTTTTCCGCAAGGATCTCTCCTGTTCCGGGTCGCTTCACCCAAAGATTTTCTTTAGAGAACTTTTCTCCTTTTTGAATAGGTTGAATGGTGCATACCGTAGCAAATGCAAAGTCGATTGTAACTTGTTCTTCTTTAGCAGGTTCTTTAGTTCCTCCCCGCATCTGCCAGATCTCTTCGCTTCCCTGTATCAAATCTGCACATTCTGCCTCATCCATACTACACACAATATCGGGCCCGGTTCGTTGCTTGTGATCCGTAAAATGACGTTCCAGGATAGAAGCCCCTAAAGCTACTGCTCCCAGGCAGGCATTATTATTAAGTGTATGGTCACTCAAACCAAATACCTTATCCGGAAATGCTTCATGCAATTCCATCATCGCTCCAAAACGTACTAGATGAACAGGAGTAGGATATAAATTAGTGGTATGTAAAAGAGCCACAGGAACCTGGTACGTATCAAAAATGGAAACTGCTTTTTGGACACTCTCTATTGTATTCATGCCCGTGCTCAGGATCACAGGTTTTCCAAATCCAGCAATATGTTCCAAAAGCGGATAATTATTGCATTCTCCAGATCCAATTTTGTAGGCAGGAACATTCATTTCTTCCAAACGGTTGGCAGCTGCCCTGGAAAAGGGGGTTGAGATAAACAGCATTCCTTTTTCCTCTACATATGCTTTCAGTGCTCTTTCATCCTTTTCATTTAGTGCACAGCGCTCCATAATATCGTAAATGGAAACATTTGCATTTCCCGGGATCACCTTTCTGGCTGCGCCACTCATTTCATCTTCGACAATATGTGTCTGGTGTTTTACAACTTCTACTCCCGCCCGATAAGCTGCATCGACCATTTGTTTTGCCACATCCAGGGAACCTTCATGGTTAATTCCTATTTCGGCAATAACCAAGGGCTTGTAATCTCTTCCTATTTTACGTCCTGCAATATTTATATAGGGCTCCATAAATTACGTTCTGCAATTTCCAAAAGGAAATTGATTACAGTCAAAGCGCGGCAATGCTTGCCTGTTATGTACCAGATCTGTTACTGAAATTGGCCTCGCTTCAACATTAAATGAAAATTGTACGTGTTCGTTGTTAAGTACTTTTTTTGTCTCATCCGTAAAGGTATGAAAACCGCCGTAAGGATAACAAAAGGTTTTTGCATGAAATTCACCTGTTATCGATTTCAAAAAAGAAAAGGAGTTTATAATTTCCTCTTTTTGCTCCTGAAGCGATAATTTACTCATAACCGGATGATTTACCGTATGACTTCCCAATATCATTCCTGCATCATGCATTGCTTTCAATTCTTTTTCCGAAAGGTAAAATTCTTCAAATATTTCTGAAGGGGATGCCTCAAAAAAGTGGCTCATTAGCGTATCGATCACTTCAGTTCTAAATTGGTAATCTATATAATAATTAAGAGTTCGTTTTACCAGGTTGGTATGATCATCATTCTTCTGGAGCTGATACGTAGCTTCTCTAAAAGCCGATACATTCTTGTGTGATAACATTTCTTCTGATACGACTCCCCTCAATACTTCAAAAAGTTGTGGCGACGGTATCTTACCCAGAAGCAAATGGATCTTATGAACATCCAAAAGACTTCGGAAAGTGTACACTCCGGTTGTAATATAAAATATACCCCACAGATTACGCCTTTGTAAGACCGGTAAAACATATTGGAAATGGTCTTTAAATCCATCATCAAAAGTGAGTACGACTCCCGGTGTTGGTTTTCCTGTTTCAATAGCTTTTAAAAAATCTTTTTTTGAAACAAAGCCATAGGTCTCATCAAAATAATCCAATTGCTTTTCAAAATCATCAATATGCAGATTTTTAAAATTGGGGTAATCTGCATCGAAAGGACGCACATAATGGTACATAACCGCTTTCATTGCAGGACTATTCATGTAATAATGCAGGATTTTGGAGAATAGGCATTGATAGATCTCTGGTTGTCTTATCTTTCAGGTAATCGGCAATCATTCCACTATTAAAATTTTTGTGTAATTGCTCGACAGATGCTTCGGTAAAATCTGAATTCTTATAATACAAATGCTGATCGCTTTTATCTAATTGAGGCATTGGTTTAAGTGCATCAAACTTTTGGATGATCCGGGTAGCAACTTCTGCCATATGTACCAATAATCTGTTACAAATAACATGAAACCCATCTGTTGCATGTATTTTAGGGCGGATTTGATGTAGTACCTCTCCCGTATCTATTCCCGCATCAATTTTCATAAAAGTTACACCACATGCTTCCGGTGTTTTATTTACAAAAGGCCAGAAATTGGTACCACTTCCGCGGTAATAGGGAGACAGCCCCAAATGAATATTCACAAATCTATCCGGAAATGCATCTATAAGTTTTGGCCCTATGATCGAGGATCCGTAGGAAAGGATCACATCCGGATCCAGATCGATGATCTGTTGCACATATTCCAGTTCATTGATGGCTCCTTTGAAAATGGATATGGGGTTTGAGTTGTCTTCTGAATATTTACAGAACAGTGCAAAGAAATCTTTTTCGGTCTGTATACGTGTTTGCAAATGCCTGTAACGCAGGTCTTCATCGATAGAATTCTGAATCTTATGAACAAGATTTTTTTCTGAAGATTCACAGAAACTTGCTATTACTTCAATGCCATCCTGCAACGCGATATACTTTCTGAAAAAAGTATGCCGTAACTCTGATGATGTAAGTAGCACGATACGTTTCATAATAACTCGGAATATTTCTTTAATACTGTTTCCGCAATTAAAAAGTCTAATTCGGTATCGATATCCACATGATCAAAAGGAGTATTGGTTACATATGCAAAATTATCTTCTGTTAAAATTGTTCCATCTACAATTGCCTTACTTTCGGTTATATACAAAAGGCCGTTCTCTCTATACATTGGTTCCAGGTCCTGACTTCGTTGTCCCATGGTATAGTTAGAAGGAGTAAATACGTTGTTCTCGATAGTTCCAAACTTTTCTTCAAATCGATTTACCGACATAAGGCTTTGTAGATTACTCTCTGAAAATGCCTTATATGCTTCCGGCAACAAGTTAAGAGGCCGCAACGGATTAGTAGGTTGTAACAAGATCACATTTGCAAAGGTTTCCTGAAGTGTTTTTAAAACATGTTGCATTGCAGTGATCACAGGCTCTTGGTCTCCCGCTAATTCTTTGGGTCTCATCACAACTATAGCCCCGTAAGATCTGGCGATCGATGCAAGTTCATCATTATCTGTAGTAACTGCAATCGTGTCTATAAGTTCAGGAAACCGTTGTGCATATAGAATACTATGCGCCATAAGAGGGTGATCTCCCAAATATCTACTATTCTTTCCCGGAAGTCTTTTAGAGCCACCCCGGGCAGGTATGATAGCTATGTTCTTAGGTTGCGTCAAGTGTTGGTTTTATTAGTGTGAACTTTATGGAGTTTTGTGCTTCCGAAACACTGTAAATATAGGGATAGTTCCTATAAAAACTTATAATGTGCAACAGTAGTTTATCATTAACTTCTTTTAGGGAATAATATGCTGATACTTTTTTGCCTACGGTCTTTTTGATCTTGTATTTTAAGGTGTCTTTAGTAGTATCTTCAACAATTTCAAACGAACTAATTCCCAAAGGAAGGTTCTTTAAAATCACAAATAAAAAATGATCGATCTCTTCAATTTTATTGGTCAAAGTAATCACATCTCCTGTATAGTTGAATAGCTCTTCAAAATGAGATGAGGTCATCACATCTCCCCAACCATCCGGATTAACATCTGTGGTCTTATTTTTCTTTACACCTTTTAAATGTTGATAATTAAGCCTTACAATTCCTTCTAATTGCAGTTCTGTTGTGAGTTGTGCTTTTTCTTTGTTTCGGTAACCGGGATGCCACTGGTGGAGCATTAAGATCTCTTTATCATAAAATTCAACTTTAACCCCATTGTTTTTAAGTCGGACATGAACATCGGTGTCTTCAGAGCCCCAAAAATGATAGAATTCATCGAATCCTCGAATAGCATGTAATGTAGGAACGGAGAACATGGTAAGCCCTGTAGCCTCGTCTGTACTTGGAAAATCAATAGTGTAATCCTCGAATGCCAGTTCTTTTTGCGATTCGGTTTCGGACAGGAATCCTACCTTAAAATAGGTTGCTGTCTCTTCTTTCTGAAGAGAAATAGCTCTTTCTACAAATTGTGGGTGAAAGATCATATCCACATCTGCCACAAAACAATATCCCTCTTTTAAATGTTTAATAACACTGTTTAAGGCTTTGCTTTTATTCCAGGGTTGAAATTGAGTGGAAAGATATCTGTATTCTGCAAAATCATATTTTTCTACCAGACTTGCTATAGCAGCAGCTATTTCCTTATCAGACCCATAATCAACAAAGTATACATTAAAATCCTGAACTGTTTGTTGCTGCAAAGAGTCCAAGGATCTTTTGATACGCTCCGTATCCCTGTTTCTGTATGGGTAGATGATCGTTAGCATTTAATCATTAAGTTCATTTTCTATTTTACGGTAGCAATTTACCACTTGTTCCTGTATTTTGGTATAATCCAACTGTTGTTTTAGTTGTTGATTGAATGCAAACGCATTCTTAATTAAATCCGGTTCACTTAAAGCAGTTTCTATATGTCTTTGTATCTCTGCTTCATTATCATGATCCTCTATGAGTAATCCATTTTCATGATGTGTGATCAATTCTTCAGTAACACCTCCCGGATTGGATTGGATCGGGAAAGCTCCCATAATAACAGCCTCCAGAAGTGTATTGGGCATTCCATCACTGTTGCTGTTTCCTATATACAGTAAGGATCTACCCATAAGTTCTAATACTGTTTGATGTGGCAACATATTCTTTTTAGCGTATACTTTATGTATGTGTGTTCTTAGGAAATTGTCATTTTCAATACATGCTACTACTTCTTCATCTGCCCCAAATACTACAAGTTTGTATTCATCTAAAGAAAAAGTGATCTGTTTCAAAGCTTTTAAAACCGTTAAAGCTCTGCCGGACCTACCCTGGTATCCTTTAATAAGAATTGTTTTCCTTTTAGTGACGGGCATTACATAAGGTTCCAGTTCTACAATAGGAAAGCCTCCCCCTCCCGGAAAATCACCTAAAAATCCTCCTAAAAATCCTAATTCCCCGGCAATGTAACGATCTCGCTTATTATCTGTAAAAAGATAGTCTATCCGAGGCAATACCTTTTCAATATCTTTACGGTATTCGGGTAGTTCCTTAAAATAAAAGAGGTCACTTCCCCAGGAGGAATATATCCACTTGATATCGGGGTATTTTTGCATCACGGGAAAAATTGGAACACAACATTTATACAAAACAAAACTATGTACCACATCGGGTTGAATCTTTTGTAAGAGTCTTTCAAATTCTTTTGTTACATCATTTTCCAGTAATTTGTGGATCTTGGGAAATTTGTTTTTCAGAAAAAACCTGCCTTTTAACCGGGGATATTTATACCTCCATTGTGTATGTTGTGTTACCCAATCTAATTCGTCAATACGGCCTCCATCCAGGATATCAAACCAATGCACATCATGCCCTGCATCTTTAAGCTGGGTAGTCCATCTTTTAAAATGGATCGATCGCATGGAAACCATTAGAATTTTCATTTTTCCGTCTATTTTAAATCCTAAAATTCATATCCCAGTAATTCAATATCCTTTTGATAGAAACTATCTACTAATTCACGCGCTTCTTTAGTATACAACTCCCGGTAAGGCCTAGAGGTATTATAAAAAGGATTAAAGTTTCTAATTAAATAAGGCTTCTTCTTAAGTATATTATTTATATGCCTGATGTTCCAACGGCTATATACATTCTGTTTCTTTTTGGACTTATTAATATACTCCAAATCCCCCAAAAGCGGTGTAATTTTATTTCTGATCTTTTCAAAATCTTCTTGTAAATTTTCAAAACGCCCTACAAAATCAACTAATTGATTGCCTTCTGAATCGTAGATGTATTCTACCTGCGGTTTCACAAAATAATACCGTTCCCTTTCTAAATTAGGAAGTTCTTTTTTGAGAAAACTGGTAAAACTTATGACCCTATGAAAATTAAAGTGTTTGTACAAAGATACTGCACGGCTCCAGGGGTTTCGTACAAAAGCAAATTTAAAGTAATCATCAAACTTTTCCTGCGATATATATGAGAGTTTCACATATTCCTTTGGAGATAAATGTGCCAAAGAAGGGGGGCCTTTTTTAGGATCGGTGTTATACGTAAGCAATAGTGTGGAATCCTGACCATTCACAAATTGAAGGCCAATCGATTTTAAAAAGGAACTTTCAATACTCATCCCTGCCGTTTTAGGGATGTGAATAAAAATACATTTATGAGCGTGCGATATCAATTAATGAAAATTTAATGATTCTTATTCAATTCTTATAGTGAATTTCAAATGGTCCTTTTATTCTTTGTACAGGATGTGACCGGTTTTTAAATTAATTACCACCGGTGAAATCACGAATTTGTTGATTTGTTAAACCCTTCATTTTAAGTACTGTTCTCTTTATAAAAGCAAATGACAATGAAAATTTAAAGAGTTTTTCCACTAACATTGGGTACAAAACCGGCTTTTTTAATGCCTTCAATACCGGCTTTTCATTGGTCTTCTTGTTTTCTTTCAATTTTTCAAACTTCTCTGTCATCCAGTCTTCTAATACATTGCCCATGTGAAATGCATAGTTATTGGGTGTTGTTAACCTAAACCCTCCTTTTTTTATTACAGGAACATCTGTGTACAAATATTCACTATTACCCCTTATCTTATATTTACTATTTCCTGCAGGTATTTCTGAAAATACCTCTCTCTTATATGTAGCCACAAAATGTGCGCTTCCTACTACAGCAGATGTTCCATTTTTGGATCTCAACGTTGCAATTACATCTTTGTATTTATTATCCAGCCTGGACCAGCCAATGCTCCTGGCAAATTGGGTCATAGCTTCCGGATTTATTACAGGGCGAAAACGCAATTTCTTTGAGAACAAATAACGCAACCAAATATTACTCGTTAGATGAAAATGCTTCCTAAAAACCGGTACCGGGCAAACTACACCCGCTTTCGGAAAATTTTTAAATACCGTGGTAACTGCATCTTCCCATCCATCATCAAACAATACATCTGCATCGGTAATTGTAATAAGGCGCTCTTCTGCCGTTCTCAAAGCTTTTAAAACACTATTGATCTTTCCAATTCCTTCTGTTTCAATGACCAATTCGTCTATAACTCCTTTTTTTTGAAATTCCAGTAGTTTCTCATTCACAGTTGTGCAACTCCCGTTACTTATTACGGAAACTTTAAGAGGTGTACTACTTGTCTTTATTAGAGAGGTCAGGCAATAGTTAAAAATTTGAAATGCGTCTTTAAAGTAGTCTTCTTCGGAAGGAATATAAACAGGAATAATAACCCTGTGAAAGGCAATATCCGCATCAATTATCTCTTCATTATTCGGGTTATTACCTATTCTCATAAAATTGTATTAGCCTATTAATACCATCATTAAGAGATATGAGGTCTCTTTTTAATATGGACCTCATTTTTGAATTGTCCGGGCAACGTCTTGTCATATCTCCTTCTTCCAAAGCTTCAATATGTCTGATTTCAGAAGAGGAATTTGTGATCGCAATTATTTGTCTGGCCAGGTCCAAAATACTTATTTCGATATCACTTCCTACATTTAATACATCATTAACGCAGCTATTGGATGTCATTGTTTTGATACAGGTATCTACATTGTCGTCTACATAGCAAAAAGACCTGGTCTGCTTTCCATCTCCATAAATAGTAATAGGCTCATTTTTTAGCGCCGATTTTAAAAAACGTGGAATTACAAAATCTTCACTTTGATTGGGGCCATAGGTATTAAAAAAGCGAAAAATGGTGTATTCCAATCCATATTCCTGGTAATAGGACCTGAAAAATGCTTCACCAACATTTTTTACTATAGCGTAAGGTAACCTTGAGTTTAGGGGTGTAGTGTTTTCATTTTGGGGTATTTCAAATGGTTCTCCGTAGACTTCGGAAGAACTCGAATAAAAAACTCGCTTCACTCCTGAATTCTTTGATAGGGACAAAATATTTTTAATGCCTTCTATATCCTGTAAGACCAGAATAGGGTTCTCCAGGGTTCTCTTTACTCCAACAACGGCCGCATAGTGGAAAACATAATCGAAATTATACCGCCCAAAAACAGGTACAATATCATTGTAATTGTTCACATCCGCTTTTATAAATGTTACATTAGTTGCTTTGGGTACTTTGGACAGGTCACCCGTTAAGAGGTTATCTAAAATTACAACCGTATTATTTTCATCTTCTGCGAATTTTGAAGCCAAAGCGCTTGCTATATTCCCGGCACCGCCTGCAATTAAAATTGTTGCCATCTATTTTGATTTCCTTGATTTATAACTCAAAAACTTAAAGTTGTAAATTAAAACTTTTTTAAAAAAGAGTCTATAGATTATGAAATAAGTTATAAAGATTCTATGACCGAAATTATATCAAAATAAATATACGAGACACAGTTTTCCTTAAAAGGTCAATTGGTTAAATATATAAACCTTTTAAGGTAAGGCATCCTTAATTTTACACATAAACGGGCTACTATTTCTTTAACCTTCAAAACTCTAAAACTTCCCCACTTTTTATGGTATTGAATAAGTCCGTTTACCATCTTGTCACTTGTTAACAACCAATACCTTTTTTCTTTTAGAACATAATCGGGAATTTTTGAACGGTCAACAGTTAAGCCATTTAATAACGTATCCATGTTTTGTATATAGGGCCCTGTTTCTTTCTGCAAGTGTTCTACTTTAGAATTCATTACTGCAACATGCCGAAGGTGATATTTTTTCAGCGTCATAATAAAATCATTGTCTGCAAAATAAAAATTGAATCGTTCATCAAAATTCCCCGTGGTTCTAAATACACTACTTCTAACAACAAAGCACCATCCTTTAAAGAATTTTTGTATTTCATAGCCTTCAATATATTCGAAATTGGAAGTTACTCTATGAGGCAACTTTGGCTCTTTAGGGTCAACCGGAGAAAACGCCTTTAGACTCTTATCTTCTGCAATCGATAGTATTTGAGTAAACCAGTCCTCGTGAAACATAAGATCATTATTACAAAATGCAATGTATTCTCCTTCACTTTTTTCTAAGCCGCGATTTAAATTCCTGTGAAAATTAAAGGAGCTGTCTTTTGTTTCAACAACCTGGACTTGTTTTGGGTACTTATATAGGTCCGGATCATAATTGGGGTTGCTTTCTATTAATAGAATTTGCGTATGACCTATTGTTTGTAATGAATCTATTAATGATGTAATACAATTGATCGTCATTTTATATGATGACTCATCTTTTGTATTTGCCAAAATTACACAGGATAACTTTACCATCATTTAATTTTATCTAAACTTCCTTCTTCAATAATTTTGACAATGATTCTTTCATTCTCTTATCATCCGAACGAAACTTGTTTCTCCCTTTAAGTCCGTCTATATAGATATTTGGCAGGTGATGAATCAGGTTTTGTTCAAAATCTGATATACAAATCACCTTTTTCATACCTCCGTATTTAAATACATCGGTATTCACTTTGCATTTCTTACTGTAAAGGTTAGGCCTCTCAATTTTTAGCCCCAGTGCCTTCTTAGCTTTTCTCTTAAAGGATTTGATATATTTAGATCTCTCATCCTTAACCAATTCGTTGAAATTGAATTTTTTCCCGGCTCTAATTAGCTGCTCTTTCGTTAAAATAAATGTAGCCTGGTGTATATTCGAAAAATGTGCGAATTTTTTCTCTCCATAAACTTCAACAGAGTCAAAATCCCATTCAAAATCCAAATGATATCCCGGATAATATTTTCCGGTTGCATCTTCTTCATATTGTATAAGCCCGGTAATCCTGTTTTTAGGCAGTATTTTAGAATAGCTTAGATGTTTGTCGATATGTTCTTCGGTAAATAAATGGTCATTTTCGCCATAAATAAATATATCGTAGTTATTTCTGTTCTCCCAGATCACTTTTCTACATGTAAGCGGGAGTAACTCGTAGTCTTCTAATTCAATAATATTTAGTTTGTCAATACCATCGGTTGATAGATCAATATTAGAATTAACGATCACGGTTACATTGTAATTGGAAAAACTCTTTAAGCCAGCTACTACTGTTTGCAAATACCCCAGTTGTTCTTCACCATAATTGACTAACACAGCTAAGACATTCAATCTTCTATTTTTCATACTATTTCACTGTAAATTTTACCTAAAAACAAGGGATACGCATGTTTACGAACAGAATTAAGACAACGTTCTAATAATAGCTAAATATAGTAAAATCTATTACTATACACCATCTTTATTGAACGGAATGATCTATAAGCTCATCCCATTTTTTTGCGATATTTCCCGGACGTAAATGTTCTAATTTGCCTGCCGGGATTTTAAAATTATTTTGATGTAATACTACTGCTTGTTCCATAGCAGATCTAATAGATACTTTATGATCGGCATTAAATTTTGGCAGATCAAAATAATCAAGATGTTCACTAATATTACCTACATCCGGTCCTACTACAATTTTTTGGTAAGTAAGCCCTAAAAATAAATTTCCTGAATTTAAGATAGTAGTTCTGGGGATAAATACTATGTCTGCTGCAGACATATACAGGGACAGATTCTCAAAAGAAGTAAAAGAAAAGCTAAAAACATGTTTTTTGTTTGTAGAATAATTAATAAGCTTTTCAAGCACTCTTTTAATGTCTATGATCTTTTTCAGTTTTGTCCTTCCTTTGAACTCTAAATTGACCTTCTTTTTAAGCATATAAGGGACCAATAGAATCTTATTTGTTACCGGGAGGTTCTTAAAAGCATTCACTATCAAAGTACGTTCTTCCATTTTTCTAACTCTGCCCGGGGCAATCATTACAAAATCATTTTTAGATATGTCCAGTTTTTTACGGGCTACTTGTTTGTCTAAGATCTTAAACGAGGCTTCATATAAAGGATGCGGAATCAATTGATGTGAAACGGAAGTGTATTTCTTTCTAAACTTCAATAAGCTATATTCTCCCAAATGTACCATTATATCACAGGAGGCCACCACCAATTCATACAACTCTTTATAGATAGTATCGGTAAAAATATGAGGTTCGCTGTTATTAACGACATAAATGATCTTCGCCGAATTCTTCCAGGTCTTAATATGATCTTTGAGCTTTTGAATTCCTTCTTCGGTAGGAACTTCCCAATTGAACAATTGTTCCGGCCAATGGATCAATACTGCATCGTAGCTTTTTTTATAAAGATCCAGATCACCATAAACGAACTTAGTTTTGGTATGGGCTGTAATTTCATCAAAAAAAGGATTTTCGTTTTTAATGCCGGGTATAAATACCGTATTCTTATGTTCCTTTTCCATTACACATTACAAGGGTTAATCAATACCAAAATACAATACTTTTACGAAACTAAAATGTTTGCTTTTTCCAGGGTTGGAATATCCGGGAAATAAAAATCGTCCATAGTAATATTTCTGTCTAAAACTGTCGGTTTGTCCTTGCCAAAATTCAAAGAATGTATGTTTTTGACAGGTTCCGGCATTTCCATCCCTATAGAGTGGTAATAATCTTTGTATTTAAAAATGGGCTCTCTGGACTGCGGTGCAACAAAGATGCATTCTTTCTGTAACGAATGGCTAAAAATAATTCCATGCAAAGATGAGGTATATACTGCTTTCGCTTTTAGAATTTCCTTTGCTAACCTTTTTGGGTGGTTATCGATAGGCACCATCTTTATTCCTTTGGGGTAGTTTCCGTTATACATCCATGTATCTCTAAAATGAGGAATGAATAGCACCTCTTCGTGGGTGGCTTTACTACTGTCAATACCATAGACCTCTTTTATCAGCAGCCCGGGATCATATTCAAATTTAAGGTTTGACAGATCTGCTCCATAATCCTCAAATAGCTGTTTGGTTAAAGGGCCTCTAACCCCATAGACCTTTGCCGAAG
The DNA here is from genome assembly GCA_028284005.1 of Flavobacteriaceae bacterium. Classification (GTDB taxonomy): domain Bacteria; phylum Bacteroidota; class Bacteroidia; order Flavobacteriales; family Flavobacteriaceae; genus JANQOS01. The sequence goes on from JANQSO010000007.1 coordinate 196,511, forward strand.
CAATTTCTTCTCTTTTGGCTGACAGGTCATTTCCTTTCCATCCTATACCATTCACAATATCCCCCTTTTCCAAGATGGACATCACAGACCCCACAAGTAACAACCTGTTGCCTTCTTTTTCTATATTGATGGGATCCGTGCGATATAAAAAGGTAATGAGGTCTTTGTTGAAAATATCTCCTGCGTTACCATGTCTAAGAAATTCTTCCCTTCTTCGCAATACTATATTTGAATAATACTTAAAAGCAGATACTTTTTTTGTGTTCCAATAATATGTTCTTACCGGCATAGTTCATTTATTTTAAGAGAGGCGATACTCCAGTCAACATCATTAATTCCGTAGCACAAAAATACCTCATCATTACTAATATGAATTCCCGAAAAATATGTACAGGAGATCAGGTTCCTGTTAAATTTATGTCTATTCCCGGGCAAATCTCTATATGAGTGGATAAGGTTAGTCTTACAGGGATTTACCGTATTAGTAGTTGGATTGAAAAAAAATACTTTCCCAAAATAGAGCCTTTTGCCAAAGAAAAATATTTTTTTATGAGCTACAAAACAAAAAGAACTGCCATGTCTTGTCAATGGTGTTCCAATGGTATAATTTTTAAAACGAATGTTTTCAGCATTGAATTCATATTCAAAAAGTGCTTCATTCTTTTCAAAAGAGACCGCTTTAAGTACTGTAACCGGATCTAATCCGTAGAGTGCATAAACATTTCCACTATGAGAATAAAAACTCCAATTCTTCTCAATTCTTCTTCTACCTGCAAGTTTACATGCATAATATGTTGCAATTTCTGAGTTTTCAATTTTGAACAGAAACAGCTCATTGCTCCCCTTACTAACGTGCCCGGTATTAAAAGTCCCCCAAATACAATTATCCATTACAAATAATTTGGGATCTGCAACCTTTGCAATATTGCAAGAATCCTCAAAGTAAGAGGATAGATCTATTTCTACAATATCATTTCCTGAACTCCAAATAAATAAATGTGCTTCGATCTTATCGGTCTCTTTATTATACAGGCGTATACTCAAAGCTTTAGTTTCGAGGCATACAGCATAACTTGGGTTAAAAGAGTATTTATAAGAACGTATCTTTTCTTCAATGTATTCCGGAATTATATCTATTTTATGTTTCTTTAGCCTCAAAACCATCTTTTAATTCTTTTGAGAAAAGATCCAATCACCCCCTTACTATTGTTTTCGGATGTATTATTATATTTTTTTAAAAGTGTTTCTGGAACTAATGAAGAATGCAAGCCGGTGTGCTTCCTGGTTTTTAGGTAAGTTTTCCATTTTATCTCTGGTTTTCCTGTAAAATGCAGGATTAAAGGGGTGTGAACATCTTGTTCAAACAAGTTTTCAAACCTGCTATTAAAGCACTTATAATCATACAATGTGAACTTGTCTTTATAATCCGGGTTCATCAATAATAAATAGACAATCGCATCCTGATCGCCTCTTGTAAAATAACCTAAAGACGGTTCCCACCATTTTTTTATCTGGTTCAAATTTTGAGCTTTGACTTCATTCAAAAATTGTTTGGCAAGTGTATTACATTTAATAATAAATTGACCGGAGCTCAAATAGGTTTTTAATTCTTTAAAAGAAGGGCTTTTACAAATAGATAAAAAGGTGTCATCTGCAGGTGCAAACTGCATAATGTCCTTACTGAAGTCATAGAAAAAAGCATCATCATCGATCCATATTAAATAATCGAATAGATCGATATACGCAAGCAAATATTCGATCTTATTAAAATAGGGGTTCTTAGTTTGAGTTGGCCAGTTACAATGTATGTAGGTATATCCAAACCGGTCTGCATACACCTTGTGATTAATGGCAGAATTAAACCGGGTAAGAGGATATCTGCCTGATATAATACCTACTTTCTTTGAAACTGCCATATATTGATTTTAAGTAATTGCCCCGCTAAATATAGTACTCAACTCTTCTTTTGAAAGGGGTGTAAAAAGATAATTTCTATAGGTAGTAGGCTTTTTATACCAACGAAGCTTTTTTAATTGTAATTTATCTTCATGGATATCATAGACGGTATAGTTCTTAGGAAAGAGAGCCTTAACATCTTTGATCTCTTTGGCATTATTAATTTCTAACAGAATGGAAGGAGTATATTTTTCCAGGATATTTTTCATTCCTTTCAAAGTAGCTTGTTCGGCGCCTTCTACATCCATTTTTATAAGTTTAATAGGCTTAGCTGCTTTTTCTTCACCAAAATAATCATCCAATCTCACTGCCTTGACCTCTTTTTGCAGGTTATTCATCTTTTTGGGCATAAGGCCGGCAACAGAACTAATGATTCCTTCTTCCTCATAAAAGTGAAAGGTCGTTTCTCCATTTTCATCTGTACAGGCAGCATTTACAATAGTGATATTGTCAATAGCATTGATGTCAATATTCTTTTCCAACCTCGCTATACAGTTGGTTTGAATTTCGAAAGCATAAATATCGGATTGCTTTGCATATTTTGAAGCAAGTAACGAATATATCCCTGTATAAGAACCTATATCCAGAATTGTCCCCTGCTCAAAATTGGTAAGCAGCTCCTTCCAGAGTATCAGGCTTGTATGTTCCCAGCCCGTAAAGTTTGTCCAATACAACTCCTTTACTACGGTATCATCGTTTTCACAATACATACTAAAGTCTACCATATTTGGTATTTCAATCTTTATAGGACCGTTTATGGGGTTTTTCTTCCAAAATTGCTTTTTCCCTTTAGTAAGTAATTTAGAATATTCGGTCATAGGTTAGTTGTTTTGAGTAATATTCCAATGTGGTTCAGAAAAAATAATACTATTGGAGGTTTTTGCTTTGGTTATAGAATAAAAATTATCATTAGGCTTGTTAGGCAGTATTTCAAAATTTATAAAATTCGCCTTATAATCCAGCATTTCCTTTCCGTCAAGAAAACTCATGGATAGTGTGTAAATACCATCCAATAAAAATAAATCTTTGGTTGTAATGGTTATATCAAAATTTGAATCGGTTTTTTTTCTGAAAGGCTCTTCAACATAATCATTACTTCTCCAGGTAATAATATTGATATTGTTATTATCACTTAATCTCAAACTAAAAATAGGGTTTCTTATAATTGAAGTAACCTTGACGGAAATCTTAAATGTGATTGCGTCTCCGGACTTAAAAGTAGGTGTAATGTTTGTTTCCTTATCCTGTAATTCAAATCTTGTGAATTTGGCCTTAAAAACAGAATCCGTATTATCAAAATCCAAATATCCTTCGGATGGTTTGTTAGCATTCAAGTAACGATTAACTCCTTCCGAAACAGAACCGTCAAATGTCAGTCCTCCGTGTTCCAAAATAACTACCCGGGTACATAAGTCCTGGATACTGGCCATATTATGGCTCACAAACAAAACTGTCCGGCCTTCCCCTGAACTAATGTCCTGCATTTTTCCTATGGCTTTTTTTTGAAATTCGGCATCACCAACTGCCAGTACTTCATCTATAACGAGAATATCCGGCTCTAAATGAGCAGCTACGGCAAAAGCCAGGCGTACCCTCATTCCACTGCTATAGCGTTTCACGGGGGTATCTATATACATATCACATCCCGAGAAGGCGACAATTTCATCTATTTTATTATTGACTTCGGCCTTTGTCATTCCCAGGATAGCTCCATTCAAATAAATGTTTTCCTTTCCGGTCAATTCAGGATGAAAACCGGTACCAACTTCCAATAGTGATGCTATTCGCCCTTTAGTCTTTATAACTCCCGTTGTAGGGCTCGTTACACGGGAGAGTATTTTTAACAGAGTAGATTTTCCGGCGCCATTCTTACCAATGATACCTAGTACTTCACCTTCCTGTACCTCAAAGTTAATATTCTGTAAGGCCCATACATAGTCTTCGGTGGCTTTTACACTTCTGTCATTTATTGCACCAACCTTAATATATGGGTCCTCTTTACCTCGAATGCTATGCCAAAACCGGTTGAGGTCATGGGTTAACGTACCTGTTCCCACTAACCCTAATCGGTATTGCTTGCTCAAATTTTCAACTTTTAAAATAGTGCTCATAGCCAGAGTTAATTATTCATTAAGTACTTCCATTTTGTGTTCTCAAGATACCCAAATAATTCATCATAATTAGCGATCAGATTCTTTAATGGTTCCGGGTTTTGTTTTTTCAATTTGGCACTCACAATATGCGGAGGTAATCCCAAATGCTGAAATACCGTAGCCATCTCTCCCTGATTATCTTTAGCCAGTGCTTCATAGGTGATCTCCATATAATTTGGCCTGGAACCAAACCGTTCGCGTGTTTCACTCTCATAATTACTTATTTTTTCAAATACATCAACACAGGCTCCAGGTTCTAATATCACTTTTTTATCTTTAATAACCTCTTGGTTGTTAATGTTCTCAGTCCACTTTTTGGTTTTTTCTCCTATTTTTTGAGAAACATAAGCTTTTAAGAGGTTTTCTCTACGCAGATGTATAATAGAGACACTATTATCTTCGTCTAAAAAATTCCATACTTCTTTATCATCATCAAAAGGATGATAATAGAACAATTTAAAACCAACCTGCCTAATTTTTTTTGGTCTTTTCGCAAATAATTCATCCCAAACCTGCACACAAGATTTTCCATTCAGATTTTTGAATATCTCACCTTCAATATGTACTTCGGGATGTGACCTTAAAAATGCCATTAATAGTGTTGAACCTGTACGAGACCTGCTAATGATCACAAATTTTTGATAGTTTCTATTTCCAAATAAGGTATTGTATAACTTCGATCTTAAGAAAAGTAGTTTAGTATAAAGTTGCTTTAAGCGGTGCATGAAAAGTTGTTGATTTGAAGCAATATATAATGAATATATAATTGCGTGTTAAAAATAATCCTTTTAGTGCAGAGTTAAAAAAATATTTGAATGGGATAATTAATACTGAAATATTAATCACAAGCTACATCTTAGGAAACGCTTTTAGTAATCTTTCCTTAATTATTTCAAGTGTTTCCTTTTCGGGAAGTGTTTCTGAAATATTGAAAAATGATTCTAGTTCCGAAAAAGAAATTACATCCTCGATCAGCATTCCTGTATAGGGCTGGAGCCCTACAGATAAGAAATAGTCTTCAAACTTTACATTATCTCCGGTAAGTTTGTCTGAAAAACGCACCCATACCGAAGGTATTCCATAGGCGTGAGATACAATTACTCCATGCAATGAAGAACTAACTGTTCTTTCACAACTTAATATTTTCCTGGTAATTGCCTCTACGTCATTTCCAATTAGGTCGATCACTTTTACGTCTGGCTTATCTTGATACCAGGCCGCTACTTTTGGATAATCCACGTAATGTGGGATGATACCCAACGTATGGCTTTTTTTTACGTTAGCGGGTCTATAGTAGTCAGGCAGTAATAATGCCGGGTCTCCATATACTTCCGGGCATTTAAATCCCAGCTCCAAAACACGCTCTCTGGACCTGGGGCCCCGTACCGCATAAAAAGTTCCTCCGGAAAACGTATCTTTTTTCGTGATGATACCACTTCCCCATACCATTGACTTCTTTGTTGCATAACTCATTATGCTACCAATAGCCAGAAGGTGTTTTTGTTGAAAAAAGGCCTTACGCTTCTTAGGAGCGTTATAATACATAACCTTTCGCCCGGAAATCTTTTCCACCAGGTATTTAGAAAGCAAATCTCCATAGTTTTCGTGTGGTTTCTTTTCAAATAGAATAGAAGACCAGAAGAAGAGTTTTATGGGTTTCTTTGAAGACATTAAACGGTATCGATAAAGCTTTTTTCAGTTCTGTTGAATATGATCAGGCCTACAAAGAAAACCCCAAGGCATACTACTAACGTGTACAGCAATCCGGGCCAGCTAAAAGTCCCCGTATCCAACAGCATATACCTGAATCCTTCAATGATCTGAGTTAAAGGATTATACACTACAAAGTCGGCAACAAAAGGAGGAAATTTGGATCTTGCTTCAGATACCGGATATGGTACTGCAGACATGTACATCAGTAAAGATGTGGCAAAACCTACCAGTACATTCAGATCACGATATTTGGTCGTTAGCGCAGAAATGGTCATACCTAACCCCAGGCCTAATAATGCCATCATGATAATATATACCGGGAAAAGGAATAGATTGTAATTGACCGTGATGTCCTTTCCTGTGTATAGATAATACCCATAGAATCCTGCAAAGATCAACAGCTGTATACCAAACTTCATTAGATTGGAAATAGTGATCGACATAGGCATGATCACCCTGGGAAAATATACTTTCCCAAAAATATTTTGATTGCTCTTAAACGTATTGGAAGTACCTGTTAGACAAGATCTAAAGTAGTTCCAGGCAGTAATTCCCGCAAGGTTAAATAAAAACGGAGGAATTGCTCCGGTTTTAATGGCTCCAAGATTGTTGAAGACCAGTGTAAATATTACGGAAGTAAATAATGGTTGGATCAAGAACCACAAGGGGCCCAAAATGGTTTGCTTATATACGGTAGTAATATCCCGTTTTACAAAAAGCAACAACAGGTCCCTATATCGCCAGACCTCTTTAAAATTAATATCTATAAGCTTCCGCTTTGCAGAGATTTCATATAACCATTTTTCGCCCCCACTACTCATATAGTATTGAATTTTTCCCAAGTGATCTTTAAACCATCCGCAACCGAAAATAAAGGCTGATATCCCAATAGCTCTTTCGCCTTATCAATATTTGCCAAAGAATCTCGAACATCTCCTTTTCTGGGGGGGCCGTAGTTTGCATTAATTTCTTTTCCCGAAATAACCTTTAGTTCTTTCCAAAGTGTATTCAAGCTAATTCGATTTCCAAAGGCAACATTAAAAACTTCATTTACTGCTGCATCAGGTGCAAAAAAAGCACGTACGTTAGCCTGTACCGCATTTTCTACATACGTAAAATCACGGGTTTGTTCTCCATCATCATTAATGGTAGGAGAAACCCCTTCTTTTAAAGCCTGCATAAACAAAGGCAATACAGCAGCATATGCCCCATCAGGGCTTTGCTTGGGTCCAAAAACATTGAAGTAACGTAGCCCAATGGTTGGTGTACCATATGTTCTATAAAACACATCAGCATATAATTCATTTACCAGCTTTGTTACAGCATATGGAGAAATAGGTTTTCCAATTACATTTTCAACCTTAGGGAGGCTTTTACTATCGCCATAAGTAGAACTTGATGCTGCATAGACCATTCTGCACACAGAATCACTTTCATTTTGTGCGATCAGCATATTTAAAAACCCGGTAACATTTACTTCATTCGAGGTAAAAGGGTCATTTATGGAACGTGGAACCGAACCAAGTGCCGCCTGGTGCGATACATAATCAATTCCTATCATTGCTTTTTTACACGTATCGCTATCACGTATATCTCCTTCTACAAACTCAAAAGCCGGATGATCTTTGAAATTTGATAAATTTTCTAAAGACCCTGTTGCCAAATTATCTAAGACACGCACTTTTTTTGCACCGTATTTCAATAAATAGTCAACAAGATTAGAACCTATAAATCCGGCACCTCCTGTAACCAGAAAGCTGTATTCCGAAATATCTTGTGTATGATAAGGGGTTTCAAACATTAGAGCCTGCCATCAATTTTTTCCTCCGGAAGGAATGATTTAACATCAAATACAACAGATGTGTCCGCCGTAAAACTATCAACTTTAAAATTAGTGAATTCCGAATGTGCCACAGTTAAAATAACAGCATCATAATTAGTTTTAAGTTTTGAAACTTCAGAAATCATATCTATTCCAAATTCGTGTTCTACCTCATGCGCATTTGCCCACGGATCGTATACATCAACATTGAGATTGTATTTCTTTAACTCTGAAATAACATCAATTACTTTACTGTTTCTAATATCCGGACAATTTTCTTTGAAAGTAATTCCCAGAACAAGTACATTTCCGTTCTTAACTTTTGCCTCTTTTTGGATCATTAATTTCACAACTTCGTGAGCAACATAAGCTCCCATACCGTCGTTCATTCGTCTACCGGCAAGAATGATCTCCGGATTATAGCCTTCTTCCTCTGCTTTCTGTGCCAAATAGTATGGGTCCACGCCTATGCAGTGCCCTCCAACCAAACCGGGTGTAAATTTTAAAAAATTCCATTTAGTACCTGCTGCTTCCAAAACGGCTTGTGTGTCGATATCCAATAAACGGAAGATCTTTGATAACTCGTTGACAAAGGCAATATTGATATCCCTTTGTGAATTCTCTATCACCTTAGCAGCTTCAGCAACTTTAATGGAAGGTGCCAGATGCGTTCCTGCAGTGATGACCGAAGCATATAAATTATCAATATATTCTGCTGCTTTGGGAGTAGAGCCTGAGGTCACTTTTAAAATTTTAGTGACTGTATGCTCTTTATCTCCCGGATTGATACGTTCGGGGGAATACCCGGCATAAAAGTCTCCGTTAAATTTCAAACCGGATCGAGCTTCCAGGATCGGGACACAAATATCTTCGGTCACTCCGGGATATACGGTAGATTCGTAAATAACGATATCCTCCTTTTTAAGGACGCTTCCAACAGTTTCACTGGCTTTTACAAGTGGAGTAAGCACTGGTTGGTTGTATTTATTTGTGGGTGTGGGGACAGTCACAATGTATACATTCGCTTCAGCCAATGCCGAAGGGTCCGCTGTAATTTCAAGTCCAGATGTTTCCGAGGACGCCAATGAATCTTGTAAAAGTTCCGTAGAGATCTCAAGTGTGTGGTCAATCCCACTATTAAGTTCTTCAACACGTTTTTTATTGATATCGAAACCAATAACTTTATATTTTGGTGCAAATGCGACGGCTAGTGGTAGGCCCACGTATCCTAGGCCAATAATGGCAATGGTAGGTTGTTCTTTCATATTATTTTCCGCAATAGCGGCAATCTTTATTTTTTAAATATTGAAGCAAATAAATAGTATATATCTTTTCGTAAACTCCAGTTTCTAATATATGTTTTGTTCATCTCAACTTTATCCGGCCAAATTACCTGGTCATTATATTCTTTTGGATCTGGCTGTTGCAACAACAATGCATCTTCATTCTTGTATTTTAAAGTTGCCGGCCCTGTAATTCCCGGGCGTATAGACAAAATTATACGGTCATCTCCTTGTAACTTATCTGCATAACCGGGTACATCCGGCCTCGGCCCCACCCAACTCATATTACCTATCAATACATTGAATATTTGCGGCAATTCATCTAATTTGGTCCTGCGGATCCAGCTACCAAACTTGGTTTCACTTTGATGTATCTGTATGGCATCTTCATGATGTATTCCTTTTAAAGAACGTATTTTATACAGAGCGAAAGGTTTTCCGTATCTACCTATACGCTGTTGTACGAACAAGCCATTTTTAGATGTACTAAAAGTCGCTATTATTAACAGCAAAAATAAGGGAATTATAGCAAACGGAAGTACAAGTATCGAAATAGATATATCAAAAATGCGTTTTAATGCAAGTTGTTGTCTTGTGAGCATATAATTTAAGATCGTCTTTCAAAATAGCGATCCTATCTTTTCTTCTTTCTAAAAAAACTTTTGAGTTTTTTCATTAATGTAGGTTTTCTATCATCTTCATGATAACCATTTCCGTAGTTACCGTAGCCATATCCGTAACCATAACCATAGCCATAGCCATACCCGTAACCATAGCCGTATTTTGCTTTATCTTCAAAGAAGTTAAGGACAAAACTAATATTTGTTACCTCCCCTGTTTTATATTTCTCATTAATAAATGCAAACATGCCCTTCTTTGTATAGTTTTGACGTACCATATAAATAGTAGCATCTGCAAATTTTGACAACTCCAAAGAATCTGAAACCAGCCCCAATGGCGGCGAATCGAGTATAATGTACTCATACTCATTTTTCAATTTTTCGATAAGTTCTTCCATGCGTTCACTCATCAATAATTCTGAAGGATTTGGAGGAATGGGCCCGGAAGTAATAATGTCTAGGTGTTCTACCTGGGTTTTTTGAATGACATCTTCCAGAGATGAATCGTCAATTAGATAATTCACAACCCCTTTGGAGTTATCAATATTGAAATCTCCAAAGATCTTAGGCTTTCTAAGGTCAAGCCCAACCAATATCGTTTTCTTTTCACTCAACGCAAAAACCGAGGCGATATTTATTGAACAAAAAGTTTTCCCTTCACCACTAACCGAAGATGTTATTAGTACCGTTTTAGCACCGGATATTCCCTGTTTTTTATAAATGAACTGCAAACTGGAACGCAACGCCCTAAAAGACTCGGCAATGGCAGATTTAGGCTTATCAAGTACTGCAAGATTATTATTTAGACGGCTTTTGCCTATTACACCAAGAATAGGGATCTTTGAAAGCCTTTCAATATCCTTGGCGCCATGTATTTTAGTATCAAAAAATACACGAAGAAAAGTGATTACAAAAGGAATGATAAACCCAAAGAATCCAGCAAGTAAATAATTTAATTGCGTGTTTGGTCCAACTCTACCTCCACCCGTATCTTTGGCAGAATCTATTACCAGTACATCGCTTACGTTTGCAGCTTTTACCAAACCGGCTTCACTGCGTTTTGCCAGAAACAGATTATAGCTTGCATCACTAAGCTTGTATCTCCTTTCAATCTTTAAAAGCTCTTGCTGTTCTTTTGGGAGCTTTCGTATCTCCCCTTCATACCTACCAATATCTCTATTAATAGATATAAGTTCTTGTTGCTTCAATTTTTTTGAAGAGTCTATATTTTCAAGTAACACTCTTTTTACAGCATCAATTTGACGGTCAATATCTGCAAAAACAGGCGCTCCTTCTTTATAGGAATATTGCAGTTTGTTGCGCTGTTCTGCAAGCGCAACAATACGCCCAACACCGGAAACAATACTACTCTCTGAAATTCCTGCTACCGAAGGAGCCGGAACTTCTCTATAATCTGACCTGCTTACCAGGTAATCTTCCAGAACATTATAGTAATTGACCTCTCTATTGACTCCCTCTTTACGTAAATCCAGTCCATTGAGCTTATCATTGATCTCTTTTCCCTCTACATTCAGGTCGAAAATGGAGTTTTCGTTTTTAAAATTATTGAGTTCGTCCTCAACGTCAATAAGTTCTTTGGATTTTACCGTAAGGCTGCTGTCTATAAACCGTATGGTCTTGGTGGCAAATAAGTTCTTTCGCTCCAATGCATTATCACTTAATACATTAACCGAAGTATTAAGATAGTCTACCAATTTTGCCTTATTACTACCTATTAAAGCGAGCCTGAGTACTGAAGAGCCTTTGGACTCTGGTTGAACACTAATATTCAGAAAACGTTTTACACTGCTGTCAAAATTTATAAAATTGATATAAAAAACCTTCCCCGGAACCGCTTTTAAATCTGGATTGGGAGCAAATATGGCACTAAAAAAAGGATGGTTAATTTTATCTCCAAATTTGTATTCTCTTTCAAACTCCTGTTCTTCCACAAAAAGCTTGCTTCGTTCTTTTGTTGAAAAATTTTGAAGGCTCACATTTCCTCCGGTAAAAGACGTGCTAAGGGAAAAAGTAACAGAATCTTTGAAGACAACACGAAATTCTTTTCCCAAAATTTGAGCTTTGGAAGTATCTACTTCAACAAAGAATGGAGTATGGCCATACGCATCCACTTTTTGGTATTCTCCATCTGTCTTGTAGTCCAGATAGTATTGTAAGCGTTCCACCACCTGTTCATTATGGGAACGGGACCTAAGCATAATAATGGCTGTATTCACCTTATCTGTAGTACCGCCCCAATTAAAGGTCAAACTGGTATTCGTTGTAAAAAAAGGATTTTGATCGTCTTTTACAGAAATTGTATTTTCCATCCTGTAAACAGGCAGTTTACGTACATTTTTATAATAGGCGATCCCAAAGGCTATTCCCAAAGAAATAATAAACAAAGGCCAATAACTTAGCAGTTTAAAGAGAAACCCTTTAAAATCAAAGGTCGAATGGACTTCATTTATTTCAAATTCTTCGTTCATCTATAGTCTAATAAATAATAATATGGTAGTGGTCAATGCAGTTATGACGGTCAATATGGTAGTGAACGATTGTAATCCTGTAGTACCGGTACCAATGGACTTTTGAGGTAGTGGATTTATCAGGATCAGATCATTGGGTTGTATATAGTAATAAGGAGAATTCATAGCGTCTATGGTAGTTAGATCGATATGATGCACTTTTTGTCCTAAAGGATATTGCCTGATTATTACCACATTCTTACGGTCTCCCGTAACTCTAATATCTCCACTATTGGCAATTGCCTCCATAATGCTTACCTGGTCCCTGTATATGATCTGGGAGCCGGGAGAGCCAATTTCACCATTAATTGTATACCGTATTCCTGCCAGTTTTACTGTAACAAATATGTTTGCCTCCGCCTTAAAATAATCTTTTAGCAGTCTTTTTTCTATGTCCTGTCGCACTTCCTCTACCGTAAGTCCCAAAACAGCTATTTCACCTAAACTGGGAATACGAATATTTCCGTGTGGGTCCACTACAAAACCGTCATAATACAGTTTTTCTTCACCGGTTGCATTTGGATTGGCATCATTAATAGGGTTAAATATTCCCACTGTTTCCTGATCCAGTGCTTTTACCCGAATACTAAGCAGGTCGTTTACCTGTAATCGATATGGCTCCTGCATTTTCCTTATTGGGATAATACTATCCACTTTGGCAGGGTCTTCCTGCAAATACGTAAGTTGCTCTGTCGAAATACATGAAGAAAAACAAACTGTAATGATTAAAAAGAGTATCAGTAAAGTAGATCTCATAAAAGGCAGGGTTGTTATTGAACAAATATAACGTAACCAAATTAATAATAAAACATATTTTACTCTAAGTGGTTAAAATCTCTTTATTTTGCAAAAAAAGTAAGTGTGAACTATCTGTCTGTTGAAAACATTTCAAAATCATATGGAGAACGTGTTCTGTTTCAAAACATTTCCTTTGGAATCAATGCAGGGCAAAAGATAGGTTTTGTTGCTAAAAACGGAACCGGAAAAACATCCTTACTCAATATTCTTTCCGGTGATGACACTCCGGACGAAGGCGAAGTTGTATATCGTAAGAATTTAAAAGTTTCCTTTCTTTCTCAGGAACCAGGCCTTAGTGGTTCTCTTACTGTAGAGGAAACTATTTTTACTTCGGACAATCCCATTCTGAAGATCATTTCAGATTATGAAAAAGCGATCGAGAATCCTAACGATTCAGAAGCATACCAGGCAGCATTCGATAAAATGGATGCTCACAATGCATGGGATTTTGAAACTCGCTACAAACAGATCCTTTTTAAACTGAAACTGGAAGACCTTACCCAAAAGGTTTCAAACCTTAGCGGAGGGCAAAAAAAACGCCTGGCGCTTGCCAATGCACTTCTTACCCAACCGGATCTGCTTGTCATGGATGAGCCTACCAACCATTTGGACCTGGAGATGATCGAATGGCTGGAAAACCTATTCGCTAAAGAAAATATAACGCTGTTCATGGTAACTCATGACCGCTATTTTCTGGAGCGGGTATGTAGTGAAATTGTAGAACTGGACGAAGGAAACTTATACAGCTATAAAGGGAACTATAGCTATTACCTGGAAAAAAGGGATGCGCGTATTGAGAACCAGGCTTCCGAAACTGCTAAAGCAAAGCAACTTTACAAAAAAGAGCTGGAATGGATGCGCCGTCAACCCAAGGCACGAACCACTAAAAGTAAATCCAGGATCGATGACTTTCATGAAATAAAATCGAAAGCACATCAAAGGCGAAATGACCATGAGGTCCAGCTTGAGCTAAACATGGAACGTTTAGGCACCAAAGTGGTCGAGTTACATAATATTTCAATATCGTTTGACGGGAAGCAGTTACTTAACAAATTTGATTATAATTTCCTAAGAGGTGAACGCGTAGGGATCATTGGCAAGAATGGAACAGGGAAGTCTACCCTATTGAATATCATTACCGGAAATATAAAACCCGATTCCGGAAAAGTAGTTATTGGAGATACCGTAAAATTTGGATATTATACACAAAAGGGAATTCACATAAAAGAAGGCCAGAAAGTAATTGATGTCGTAAGGGAATTTGGAGATTATATTCCTTTAAAAAAAGGAAGGCAGATCTCTGCACAACAATTGTTGGAACGCTTTTTATTTGACCGGAAAAAACAATACGATTTTGTAGAAAAATTAAGTGGTGGAGAACGCAAACGTTTATATCTATGTACTGTACTTATTAAAAACCCTAACTTCTTAATTCTTGATGAACCTACTAACGATCTCGATATAGTAACATTAAATGTACTGGAAAACTTCTTGTTAGATTTTCCCGGTTGTTTGGTAGTGGTTTCCCACGACCGTTATTTTATGGATAAGATTGTAGATCACTTGTTTGTGTTTCAAGGAGAAGGAAATATTGAGGACTTTCCGGGGAATTATTCCGATTTCAGAGCTTATGAAGACAGTAATCTTGCCGAAAAACGCTCTGAAAGCTCTTCTGAAACCAAATCCAGGAATAGCTGGAAGACCGATAGTGATAAAGCCAAGCTTAGTTACAATGAGCAAAAAGAATATCAAAAGTTAGAAAAAGAAATAGTCAAACTGGAATCTGAAAAAGAGACCCTTCAAAATAAATTTGCAACTGAAGACTGGAATGGTGAAGAAATTGATAAACAGTCCAGAAAACTACAAGAACTAATTGATACCATAGAAAGTAAAACCGAAAGATGGTTTGAGCTTTCTGCAAAACTGGAATCATGATCTATCAAATAAGGTCATATCTCAACTTCCTTAAAAGATCTACCAATCAACATGGAGTACATTCTCCTTTTGTATATGATCTGGTAACCCGGTGTTTTTACGATACAACAAATTACCATGAATACACCATACTGAAAGATTTCAGAAAAGAACTTCTCCATTCTTCCAAACACATTGAGGTAACAGACTTCGGGCAGGGTTCCCGGGTTTTTAGATCCAACAAAAGAAAAGTAGCTGCCATTGCAAAAAACGCAGGAATTTCTCCTAAAAGGCAACAATTACTGTTTAGGTTGGCCAAATATCTAAGTACTCAAAAAGTATTGGAGTTGGGAACCTCTGTAGGCCTCGCAACAGCGGCAATATCTTTAGGGAATCCTTCCTCAAAGGTTATAACTGTTGAAGGCTGCCCAAATACTGCAGAGGTTGCAAGGCATTATTTTGATCTTTTTCAATTAGATAACATCCGGCAATACATCACTTCCTTCGAAAAGTATTTTTCAGAAAATCCCTCAGAAGATTATGATTTGGTTTATATAGATGGGAACCATAATAAGGAAAGTACGCTTCAATATTTCAGGAGCTTGCTGAAAAATGCTACAAATGATTCTGTATTTATATTCGATGACATCTATTGGAGTAAAAAAATGACCGAGGCCTGGCAGGAAATTATTCGGCATCCAAAAGTAACTGTTAGTATTGATTCTTTTTATTGGGGGTTGGTATTTTTCAGAAAAGAACAGCAAAAAGAACATTTTACCATTCGTATGTAACATCATAGCTCCCCCTGCGTCTTATGGTAAAAATAGTATCTTGCAAAAGATTTAAAACCGACCGTTCCAGCTATGAGTTTAGTCATAAAAATTAGAAATATTATAAGAGATTTCCCTTTAGGACAAGAAATAGTCAAAGTTTTAAAAGGTATCGACCTGGACATAGAACGTGGTGAATATGTCGCTTTAATGGGACCTTCGGGATCCGGAAAATCTACTTTAATGAACCTCCTGGGGTGTTTGGATACTCCAACAGCAGGAACGTACGAATTAAACGGAAGTGATGTAAGTAATATGAGCGATGATGAACTTGCAGAAATACGAAACAAAGAAATTGGTTTTGTATTTCAAACATTTAACCTCTTACCCCGTACCACAGCATTGGAGAATGTCGCCCTGCCTATGGTTTATGCAGGTTCTTCAAAATCTCAACGCATTAAACGTGCAGAAGAAGTGTTGGACAATGTAGGGTTATCCGATCGTATGGACCACAAACCCAATCAGCTTTCCGGGGGACAACGCCAGCGGGTTGCTGTTGGAAGGGCCCTGGTCAATAAACCTTCTATTATTCTGGCAGATGAACCAACGGGGAACCTTGACTCCAAAACCTCACTTGAAATCATGAACCTGTTTGACGACATCCATGCTGCCGGAAATACTGTTATCATTGTTACCCACGAAGAAGAAGTTGCGCAACATGCACATAGAGTGATAAGGCTCCGTGACGGAATGGTAGAGAGTGATACTCGCCTAAAATAAGTATCTTTGGATATGGATTTCTTAGATTTTTCAAACCCGGTTATTCTGGTAGTTGGAGTAATTTTGTTATTGCTGTTGTTATATTTTTGGAACAGGCACAATACAAAGACAATGCGCAAGAGAAGGTCTCGAAGTTTCCGTAGCAATTACTACCAAAAAAAAGAAAGAAGCAGAAAATGAAAATTTACACTAAAACAGGTGATAAGGGTACTACGGCACTTTTTGGAGGCACGAGAGTACCTAAGCACCATATTCGTATTGAAAGTTATGGTACTGTAGACGAGCTCAACTCATACATTGGTTTAATTCGAGATCAGGAAATTGATGCCGCTTATAAAGATACCCTTGTCCATATTCAGGACAGATTGTTCACCTTAGGAGCTATTTTGGCTACAGACCCCGAAAAGACCATTCTGAAAAGCGGAAAAGAACGATTAAATATCCCTAAGATCTCTGAAACCGATATCACCCGTTTGGAAACAGAAATGGACCTTATGAACGAAGCATTGCCACCTATGACACACTTTGTACTTCCCGGAGGCCACACAACGGTGTCATATTGTCACATAGCCCGCTGTGTTTGTAGACGTGCCGAGCGTTTATCGACTCTTTTACACGAACAGGAACCAATTGATGAACAAGTTTTAATGTATTTAAATAGACTTTCTGACTATCTCTTTGTACTGGCACGGAAATTGACTTATGACTTAAAAGCTGAAGAAATTAAATGGATTCCTGAAAAATTGTGATCTCTTCAGAAAATTAAATTTTAAAGTATTGTATTTCAGTATTTTACACACGTTCTTGAAAATATTGCAGAAATAATTACGATTTTCCTTGACTTTTTAATCTAAAAAATTATTTTTGCACAAAATTAATACCCTAAGTGTTATGTACTGGACATTAGAATTAGCATCTTATTTAAGTGATGCACCCTGGCCTGCAACAAAGGATGAACTAATTGATTATGCTATTAGAACGGGAGCTCCTCTGGAAGTAGTGGAAAATCTTCAGGCAATTGAAGACGAAGGAGATTCTTACGATTCTATTGAAGAAATCTGGCCAGACTATCCCACAGATGAAGATTATCTGTGGAATGAGGATGAATATTAAAAAAAATAAATAACAATTATAAAAGTCTCAATATGAGGCTTTTTTTTTGCTTAAAAAACAAGCCCTTAAAAACTCAAGATCCTTTTGGCAAAGTGGTTTTTTTACAGTTTTTTTGTATGGTAAAAAAATAGGTGTTTCACCTTTGTATTTTAAGCAATGCTTACAACAAAAGATCATGGGATTATTAGATAATGTTTTAAAAGTTTTTGTAGGAGATAAATCCAAAAAAGATATAGGTGATATTCAACCCTTTGTTGATGAAGTTAAAAAATATGAAGCAGCGCTGGAAAAGCTCTCCTTAGATGAACTTCGAGCCAAGTCCGACGCTTTCCGAACAAAAATAAAAGAAGACCAAAAGGAAATACAGCAGCAGATCGACCAACTGGAAAAAGATGCTGAGACCATGGAAGATATCGACCGGAAAGAAGATATCTACAACCAAATTGACACTTTAAAAGACGAACGCTACGAAGTAGAAAAACGAACGCTTGACGAAATCCTTCCCGAAGCGTTTGCCGTAGTTAAAGAAACGGCCAAACGTTTTAGGGACAATGAAACCCTTACCGTAACCGCATCTCCGTTTGATCGTGAACTTTCAGGAAAAAAAGAATATGTTACTCTCGATGGTGAAAAAGCCATTTGGCAAAATTCCTGGGATGCAGCCGGTAAAGAGATCACATGGGACATGGTACATTACGATGTACAATTAATAGGTGGTGTTGCGCTTCACCAGGGTAAAGTAGCAGAAATGCAAACGGGAGAAGGTAAGACCCTAGTGGCTACGCTTCCGGTATATTTAAATGCATTGGCCGGAAACGGTGTACACCTGGTAACGGTAAACGATTATCTGGCAAAACGTGACAGTGCATGGATGGGCCCTCTTTTCGAATTCCACGGAATGAGTGTCGACTGTATTGACAACCACCGTCCAAATTCCGAAGAACGCAGAAAAGCATACAATTCGGACGTGACGTATGGAACCAATAACGAATTTGGTTTTGACTATTTACGTGATAATATGTCTCACGCACCAACGGACCTGGTACAACGTCCTCACCATTACGCCATTGTTGATGAGGTGGATTCGGTATTGATCGATGATGCACGTACTCCTTTGATCATTTCGGGGCCGGTACCGCAGGGAGACCGACACGAATTCAATGAATTGAAGCCAAAAATTCAAAATATTGTTGAAGTTCAAAGAAAATACCTAACCGGTGTTCTGGCAGAAGCAAAAAAGCTCATTAAAGAAGGAGATACCAAAGAAGGTGGTTTCCAACTGTTACGTGTCTATCGAGGCTTACCAAAAAACAAAGCTTTGATAAAGTTTTTGTCTGAAGAAGGTGTAAAACAAATTCTTCAAAAAACGGAAAACTTTTATATGCAGGATAACAATCGTGAAATGCCAAAGGTAGATGCCGAGCTGTATTTTGTGATTGAAGAAAAGAACAATCAGATCGAGTTAACAGACAAAGGAGTAGATTTTCTTTCGGGTAAAGATAATCCCGATTTCTTTGTGATGCCTGAGATCGGTGTAGAAATTGCAAAAATTGAAGAAAAAGGGTTAACTCCGGAAGAAGAAGCCGAAGAAAAAGAAGAACTCTTCAGGGATTTTGGTGTAAAAAGCGAACGTATACATACACTTAACCAGCTACTTAAAGCATATACCTTGTTTGAAAAAGACACTCAGTATGTGGTAATGGATAACAAAGTAATGATCGTGGATGAGTCAACCGGTCGTATCATGGATGGACGTCGCTATAGTGATGGTTTGCACCAGGCGATCGAGGCTAAGGAAAATGTGAAGATCGAAGCTGCAACTCAAACCTTCGCTACCATTACGCTTCAAAACTATTTTAGAATGTATCGTAAGCTTTCGGGAATGACAGGTACCGCTGTGACCGAAGCCGGCGAACTTTGGGAGATCTACAAATTGGATGTAGTGGAGATTCCCACCAATCGCCCTATTGCACGTCATGACCGGGATGATAAAATATACAAAACAAAACGGGAAAAATATAATGCGGTTATTGATGAGGTAACCGAACTTTCAAATGCAGGGCGTCCTGTATTGATCGGTACTACTTCCGTAGAAATTAGTGAATTACTAAGCCGTATGTTGAGCATTAGAAATATTCAACACAATGTATTGAATGCCAAAATGCATAAGAAAGAAGCAGATATTGTAGCCGAAGCCGGAAAAAGTGGAATGGTAACCATTGCAACCAATATGGCGGGACGTGGTACGGATATTAAACTAAGCGATGAGGTAAAGACAGCAGGAGGTTTAGCCATTGTGGGTACAGAACGTCACGATTCACGTCGTGTAGACAGGCAGTTACGTGGTCGTAGTGGCCGTCAGGGAGATCCCGGAAGTTCACAGTTCTATGTTTCGTTGGAAGATAATTTAATGCGCCTGTTTGGTAGTGAACGTATTGCTAAAATGATGGACCGTATGGGTTTGAAAGAAGGAGAAGTGATTCAGCATTCCATGATCTCAAAATCCATTGAACGTGCCCAGAAAAAAGTAGAAGAAAATAACTTCGGAATTCGTAAGCGACTACTCGAATATGACGATGTAATGAATGCGCAACGTGAAGTAGTATACAAACGTCGTTACCATGCACTTTTTGGAGAACGTTTACGTGTAGACATTGCAAATATGATCTACGACACTGCTGAAGTAATTGTTGAAGGCAATAAAGCAGCACAGGACTACAAGAACTTTGAGTTTGAGTTGATCCGTTATTTCTCTATGAGCTCACCTGTTTCCAGCGAGGAATTTGAAAAAATGGATGTTCAGGAAATTGCAGGAAAGGTTTATAAATCTGCATATAGTCACTACCAGGACAAAATGATCCGCAGTGCCGAAACTGCTTTCCCGGTAATTAAGAATGTGTACGAAACACAAAAAGATAAATACAAACGTATTTTAGTACCATTTACGGATGGAATTAAAACACTTAATGTTGCTACCGACCTGGAAAAAGCTTATGAAACAGAAGGAAAACAGTTGGTACAGGATTTCGAAAAGAACATTAGTCTTGCCATAATTGATGATGCGTGGAAAACACATCTAAGAAAAATGGACGAGTTAAAACAATCTGTACAGCTGGCAGTTCACGAACAAAAAGATCCATTACTTATCTACAAATTTGAAGCCTTTGAACTGTTCAAGGATATGATCGAAAAAGTGAATAAGGATGTTATTTCTTTCTTATTCAAAGGAGAACTTCCACAAGAAAATCAACAACAGATACAGGAAGCACGTCAAGTGAAATCCAATGAAAAGCTGAACGAACAAAAGGATGAGATCCCGAATATGGATGAGCGTGCTGCACAATCCCGTGCTGCAGGAAATACCCAGCGCCAACAAGTTACCGAAACCATTGTTCGTGAAAGGCCAAAAATAGGACGTAACGAAAGAGTAACCATTAAACATGTGATGAGTGGTGAAAATAAAACTCTAAAGTTCAAGCAAGCTATTCCTTTATTAGATAAGGGCGAATGGGTACTTATTGACGAATAAAAACTTTTAATATTTTTCAAAATAAAACCTCGGAACTCAATGTTTTCGGGGTTTTATATTTTTAGTATCTTCGAATAAAGCTATTAATACCTTCCAAAAATGAAGCATATAAGGATCGAATTAAAATGGGCTGTCATATTCACTATTATGACGCTAGCATGGATGTTACTTGAAAAAACTCTGGGTTGGCATGATGAAGATATTGCAGATCATTACTGGCTTACACTTCTCTTTATACCCTTTGCTGTCTTTATGTATGTCCTGGAAATTAGAGAGAAAAGAAGACGCTTCTACAATAAAAAAATTAGCTGGAAACAGGCATTCCTAAGTGGTTTGCTTATGAGTGTTTTTGTCGCATTACTCTCCCCTTTGGCTCAATATATTACCCATAATTATATCACACCGGAATATTTTAAGAATGTAATTGATTATTCTGTGACCAATAAATTAATGACGATCGAAACTGCCAATAGCTATTTTAACATCAATAGTTATATACTACAATCTGTCTTAGGTGCCCTGATTGGTGGGATCACTACTTCTGCGATCGTAGCGGTTTTCATGAGAAGGAAATAAATTATTTATATCGCTTTAAAACGTAATGCTTCAGAAAAGGAATTTGCACTAGAAATAATGCTAGAAAACCTAAGGCGTATGTAAAAGTTTTAGATGTTTTGAATTCAGGAAAAGAAAAATTGAATCCTATTTTTTGAGAGATTTCCAAATTCTCAAAAAATGGGTTACTAGCTACTGGTAGAAAGTAAACTCCAATCAAACCAACTATAGCTATTATTGCCAGGAGATTCCATGTTCTCCTTGCGATTAACGGCCTGTATACTTTTGCATGCACTGTTTTGGCGGCTATAGCTTCCATCACTCTATCCGTAAAATCAGGTGAAGGTTTTGACACCCCGGCTTCCCTGATCATTTTTTGAGTGAACTCTTCAAAATCTTTAGATGGCTTTTCCATTGCTGTTTGTTATTTCCGGCAGTACAAAATGTTTTAGTAAAGTAAACAATTTTTTTCTGCTTCGGTATAGTTTTATCTTAATATTGTCTTCCGAAAGCTCCGTTATGGAAGCTATTTCCTTTATAGACTGTTCTTCAAAATAATACAGGGTAATGATGGCGGCTTCTGCCTCAGGTAATTTTAATATGGATTCCTGTATTATTTTTTTTCGTTCTTCTTCCTGTAAATATTGTAACGCATTTTCAATAGATTCAAAATTACTTTCCGTTATTTCTTCAATTAATTCTGAAGTTTGATATTTACTGTTCTTTCTAATCCGGTCCAGAGCTTTTCTATACGCAATGCTGTACAGCCAGCTCGAGAACTTTGAATCTCCACGAAATGTGGATAAAGACTCAAAAGCCTTTATAAATGTATCCTGAGACACCTCCTCTGCTTCTTCCCTGACCTTAACCATTCTGTATACAATGGTGAATACAAAATCCTGATACCGTTCCATTAACGCACCATAGGCCCTTGTATCGCCTTGCATCGTTTTATCGATGTAATATTGGTCAGTGTTTCGGTTCATTATATGATAAGACGTATTAAAAAACGGATTGGTTACATAAATATCTTGGAAATAATTTTAATAAAACTGTAACCGGTATTAAAATGTTTACGTCTTAATGGCAAACGAACAGTAAAATCAATCTAAAAAATTAAAATTATGGGATCAGAATTAATTATAATACCAATTTTGTTCGGAGTTATCTTCGGCATCTTTTACTTATTTATTTCGGCACGGAATAAAGAACGATTGGCCTTGATTGAAAAAGGGGCAGACGCTTCAATATTTTACGGCAAGAATAAAAGAGTAACACCTATATGGAAGGTAATAGTGATCAACCTCGCCCTATTACTTATAGGTATAGGTTTAGGAATCTTTATCGCAGCTATTCTGCATTATAACTTAGGAGTAGATGAGGATGTTGCATATCCCGGAACTATCTTCTTAATGGCAGGAATTGGTCTTTTTTCGGGATTCTATTTTACCAAAAAATTGAATAACGACGCTTAAAGCCCGTTAGTATTTAGTTGAAGAAAATCATTTTGGGTAGCTTTCTGCCCGAAATGGTTTTTTTTATTGCATTCTTACATTACTGTAAGCTGCATCTATGGTAATTTTTTTGTTGGAGGTATTGTATTTATTGAATCCTTTTACAATAACCTTACCATTACTTTTTGTATTGTTCAATTGTAGTGATTTTGGGTAAAGTAACGGAGACTTCTTTCCGGTGAAACTAAATAAGAAAGCAGTTTTGGGTAAGCTTATTTTTGCATCTGTATTCTCCAAAACAATATTCAGGTTCTTAAATTCATTTGAAATAGTATTAATGATCAGGTTCCCAAAAGATCCTGAGAGTAAAGCACGATCTATGATGTTGTTTATTACCACATCACTGGAATTTGCATCCAGATTGATCTTTGTCACATTATTAATACGGCAGTTATCTACAAACTTCAGATCTAATTCACCTTGTTTCCAGTTGTTTACCATTACCGGAGCATAAGAAGCATTGATGAGGGTTTCCCCCCCATCAATACTGTTAGCAGATAATGCAGAATAATTCAAATTTGCTTTTATATTATAAGCATCTGCCATTTTAACTTCACCGTGTCTTACATTGATATCGGTCTTAGTGCCTTTAGGCATTCTTATAATAATGGTCTTCTTAGCCTTTGTATTTCCTTCGTGAAAAAGGTCACTTTTATCACTGTTAATGATAATATTCCTATTGGGTGAAATGATCACTTGGTCCCCTTCAAAATCTTCAAATTGCTCGGCCCATTTTTCCATATCCTTACCAAAGGACTCTCCCCATTCTTCCATCTTTTCTCCAAACTCTTCTCCCCACTTTTCCATGTAGCTGCCAAATTCTTCACCCCATTTTTCCATTTTCTCTTCGAATTCGGGGCCAAATTTATCTTCAAATTCTTTTCCAAAATCTTCTCCCCAATCTTCCATCACTTCAGAAAAATCTTCACTCCATTCTTCCACCTTGTCCAACCAGGCGTCTACTTCCATAACAGTAGCATTGGATTTATATTTTTTATTCAGTTTGTTTACGTAGCCCTGCTTATCTTTTTCATACTCATCAGTGTCAAAATTCATGGATCTGCCACGGTTTATTTTAATATTTAAGTTTCCATTACCCGAATAGATACCAGGTTGCTCATCTCCAAAAGGCCAGTTAGGAAAATCTCTAAAATCCGGTACATCCGGAATTTCAAAATTGAAGCTGAAATTTCCTAATTCTGAAAGGCCGTATAACCCCTTTAAGCCTTCCAGCCCTTCTAATGCTCCAAGACTGCCTATAGATTCTACTCCTCCCCAAAGGCTTCCCGAATTTGAGGTAACCACAACTTTCTTACTGTTGCCAAGTACATCAATATCCCAATCCTCGAATATTTCCGTTTTCTCTTTTTCGGTCAATTCTTCCCCGTCTATAAAGGCTTCTACTTCGACATAATTTTTGTTCCAGGTTTCAAAAACAACATTGGTATGCGAAGTATTCACAGATACCAACGCATCATTGCCAACTTTAAATGTCTCCTTGTAACTATTTTGAGCTACAAGTACCGGTATACTAAGTAGTAAAGCAACTGTTGCAATACTACGCTTCCATATTAATAAATTGCTCATTTTCTAAGTTTTTAAGTTCTTTTAATTTGTTTTTAAGTTTGAACAGCAGTTCCAAACGTAATTTCAAATTATCTATTAATGCAGTGATGGTTGCTTCGGTAGGACCTACTTCATTTAATTCTTTATTGAGTAATGCATATTCGGTATCTAATTCTGCTAATCGCTTCATATAACCGTCAATAAGCTCCTTATTATCATCTGTAAGCTCCAGAGATGCTAATTGTACATTGATTCCATTTAAATAGAAGTTTTCTATTTTTTTGAGGTCCGGAGAGATATCACCCAGTGTAATCTGGTTGACATTCTCCTCGCTTTTTGTTTCTCTATTTGAAGGAGTATCTGCAAGAGAATCTGTGGTGTCATTGGACAGTTGCTGGTATCCAAAATAACCTGCTCCTAAAATTACAATAGCAATGGCCGCCACTTTTAACCAATAGAATGAGTTTTGTTTCTTTTGATCTTGAGCAAAAGCTTTGTTTAACCTTGCTTCAAAGCGAGCTTCGTGCCCTTGAGGCAAACCGGAAGGTTCCTGTTTGTGCTCTTTCATCATCTTTCTAATATCCTGTGCCATATTGCAAATGTTTTAAGTGTTCTTTTAATTGCGACTTACCACGGTGCAAATTTGTCCGGGAGGCGCTTTCTGTAATATTCAGTATTTCTGAAATCTCTTGATGGTCATAGCCTTCCAGTAAATATAATTTTACTACCGTCTTATAATTGCTGGATAATTTATCGATCGCGGAAATAATTTCGGAATGAGTCGTCTCATCCGACACCTGCCAATTGTGGCCATCGTCATCAGCAATACTCATTGTTTCATCATTAATGGCATATAATTCCATTTTCCTCGCTTTGATAATATCCAGACACCTATTAATCACTATTCTTTTTAACCAGGCTCCAAAGGTGACGTCCCCTTTGAACTGATTTAATTTTTGAAACGCTTTAATAAACGCTTCCTGCATTGCGTCTTCTGCCGCCGCAGTGTCCTTTAGATACCGTTGAGCAACAATAAACATCCCTTCACAATAACGCTTATATAGCGCCATCTGTGCTTTATGGTTCCTTTGTTTACATTGTTCAATAAGTAAAGAATCGGACAAACTTGATGGTTTTTTGGTTGCTGTTCGTGTAAAAGACGACGAAAAAATATAGGTGTTGCAAAAAATTACAATAATTTACTACCTTTAAAATTAACAAACTATAGATATTATGAGTAAAGGATTAAAGATTTTTCTTTGGGCTATTGGAATCATTGGTATTTTGGCCATTTTGCTATTCTTTGTAGTAGGGCCCATAATGAAAAAACAAACCAAAAAGCATAGCCCGGAACAACATATTGTATATAGCAATAACGACCTGGAGCTAAAGGTTTTTTATTGCAGTCCGTCTAAAAAAGGAAGGAAGATATTTGGTGAACTTGTTCCGTATGGAGAAGTATGGCGAACGGGGGCCAACGAAGCTTCCACCTTTACCACCAATAAAGATCTTGAAATTGACGGAAAAAAATTGGGATCCGGCACATATACATTATGGACAATACCTAACGAAGAAAGCTGGGATGTCATCTTTAACTCCAAAATGTATGACTGGGGTGTTAAAGTTACCGACAGAAAGCCTTCCCGGGAACCTGATCATGATGTCCTGGTCACAAAAGCTAATGTATCCCGTAGTATTACAAATGCAGAAAACTTTAGTATTTCCTTTACCGAAGGTCTGGGCAATGTAATTATGGTATTTGCCTGGGATGATGTTGTGGTCCCTGTTGAGATCAATCAGGATTAAGTTATTCGTCCAGCATTAAATTTAGAGTAACTGTAATATTATCGCGTGTAGCTTTTGAAAAAGGGCATATTTCGTGTGCTTTGTTTATTATGTCCTCACCTGTCTTTATATCTACGCCCGGAATGTAACAATCCAATGTCGCTTCCAGAAAAGCACCTTCATTATCCTTACAGAACCCAATGGTAGCAGTTACACTAAAATCCTTTCCAATTTCTATTCTTTTTTTTCGTGCAATAAGCTCTATTGCCCCTCCGAAGCAAGCAGAATAAGCACATCCAAATAATTGTTCCGGATTCACCCCGTCTCCGCCATCACCTCCCATGGATATAGGCTCAGAAAGATTTAGATCCAATTTTCCATCTTCGGTTGTGGCACGGCCGTTTCTTCCTCCTACTGTTGTAGAAGCTGCTTCATATAAAGTTTCCATAGTGTTTATTTTATGTTTAAGAACTTTCAATATACTATCTAATTATCATGAATAAAAGTTGATATTCATAAAATTGTTATAAATTTCGACTGTGGCAAAAAAAGAAAAACATATTGGTGCCTTATCTGAAAAAGAAGGTGTTCAACCTCCAAAATCCGTAAGTGATTCTTCTGCAAAGAAGCTCAAAGAAAAAAGGAAGGAAGTACCCTCTGTTTCTCAACTGGTTACCGGGATCTTAGCAGGTGATAAAACTGCTTTGAGCAGGGCTATTACACTGGTTGAAAGCACTGCTGCCAAGCATCAAACACAAGCCAGGCAAATTATTGAAGCATGCCTGCCGCATGCAAACAAATCTGTACGTATTGGAATTACAGGAGTACCGGGCGTAGGAAAAAGTACTTTTATAGAAGCTTTTGGAAAATTACTTGTTTCTGAAAACCATAAAGTAGCTATTCTTGCAGTAGACCCAAGCAGCTCACTTAGCAAAGGAAGCATATTGGGAGATAAGACCCGTATGGAAGACCTTGTAAAAGAATCCAACGCATTTATACGCCCTTCGGCGAGTGGAGATTCTTTAGGGGGTGTCGCCCGCAAAACTCGTGAAACGATCATTCTCTGCGAAGCAGCGGGTTTTGATACCATTATCATTGAAACAGTTGGTGTTGGACAAAGTGAGACCGCTGTACATTCTATGACCGATTTCTTTTTGCTGCTTAAACTTGCCGGGGCCGGTGACGAACTGCAGGGTATAAAACGTGGAATCATTGAAATGGCAGATGCCATTGTTATCAATAAAGCTGATGGTGAAAACATGAAAGCAGCACGGTTTGCAAAGACCGAGTTTAACCGGGCACTACACCTATATCCTCCTAAAGATAGCAATTGGGTACCAAAAACAGTGACTTGCAGCGCATTAAAAAATGAAGGGATCACCGAGGTAGGTGAAATGATCGACCATTATATTTCTGAAACCAGGTCCAATGGTTATTTTTCAGAAAAAAGAAAACAACAAAATAAGTTTTGGTTGTTACAAACCATAGAGGATACCATAAAGAGTGAATTTTTTAGTGATCCCAAAGTAAAAAAAGAGTTGAAAAAACAATTAAAAGCCCTGGATGCCAATGCCACCACTCCGTTTGAAGCTGCACATGCAATTCTTCAGCTGGTAAAATAGAATTTATTCGTAAAGAAGTTACCAATATCAAATAGGTTCTATACAAACTTAGAAACTGTCTTTAAACCACTCTACCTGCGCTTCCAGGCCTTCCCGTAAGTTGGTTGTTGGATTATATCCCAGCAATCTCCTTGCTTTGTCTATATTGGCTTTAGTACGTGACTGATCCCCCGGGCGAGCCGGTTTATTCTCTATTTTTATTTTCTTCTGAAGTATTTCTTCTACCGTAGCTATTCCTGTAGCGGTAGTATTTTCTTTTTCAGTTCCCAAATTGAATATCTCGCCGTTACAAACGTCTTTATGATCCATTACGCTTACAATCCCGTCTACTATGTCCTGTACATAGGTAAAACTCCTCAAATGAGCCGCACTACCTTCATACAAAGGAAACGGTTTATCATTCAATCCACAATCTATAAGCCTGGTGTATAACTTATCCGGCCTTTCTCTGGGCCCATAGACAGAATAGAGCCTAAGAGAGCAACTTTCCAGCATTTCTCTTCGAGAATAAGCCAGCACTAATTGTTCTGCAGCCAATTTGGTAACACCATACCAGGAAGCCGGCATGGGAGCTTCGTTTTCGGTCAATGTAGCATGGAGCCCATAAATGGAAGATGTAGCTATATTAACAAAAAAAGGTTTTGTATCCAGAGTCTCAATAGTATCTAACATCCGTTGTGTTCCAAAAAAATTGTTGCTGAAATAATCTTCAAACAAACTGTCCGTAGAAATTCCGGGCTGCGCGGCAAAATGAAATATGAAGGCAGTATCTTCAGTAATAACCTTACTTAGATCATCCTTTCGAAGATCAATTCTTTGGACCATTACTCCTTTTTCTGCTAATGCTTCAGAATTTAATTCCTTTAAGGAAACATCATAATAATCTGAAAAATTATCAATAGCCACAACTTCATGCCCCATAGCTATGAGCCTTTCTGCAGTATGCGATCCTATAAAGCCGGCTGCTCCTGTAACTAAAACCTTCATATAAATTGTTTACTACTGCAAATTAACATCTTTTTTACGGTTCTGTTTTAAAATCTGCTCATTGTTGAAAAAAGAAATACTTTTGCAAAAACATTTACCCGTAAAATATGTACGAGTTTACTATTATAGTTCCGGTATATAACGAAGAGGAGAACTTAGAGCGTGTTGAGAAAGAATTACTTGCTTATACCGGAATCGCTACAAAAAAAACTGCCATTCTTTTTGTGAATGATGGGTCGAAAGATAAAAGTCAGGAACTGATTGAAACTATTTGTGGCCGTAATACTAATTTTCAATTTATCACTTTTAAAGAGAACAGAGGCCTGAGCGCTGCCATAAAAGCCGGTTTTGATCATGTAGAAACTCCTTTACTGGGTTATATTGATTCTGACCTGCAAACGGCTCCGGAGGATTTCAATTTACTACTGGAACATATTGACTCGTACGAATTAGTAACAGGCGTACGTGCCAACCGAAAGGATTCTTTTGTAAAGAATATGTCATCTAAGATCGCAAACGGAATTCGCCGCGCATTTACGCACGACGGAATGGATGATACGGGTTGTCCTTTGAAGGTTATTAAAACCGATGCCGCTAAAAGAATCCCTATGTTCAAAGGTTTACACAGGTTTTTACCGGCTATGATCCTGCTTCAGAATGGAAAAGTGTTACAGGTTCCCGTACAACATTTTCCAAGAATTGCCGGTACCGCCAAGTTTGGACTTTGGAACCGTCTTTTGGGGCCCTTGATGGATTGCTTTGCCTACCTTTGGATGAAGAAGAAGTATATCAATTACGAGATCAAGAACAAAGGATGAGCAATTGGCTTATTTACGGAATTGGCTTTTTGGCACAAATTCTCTTTTCGGGGAGGTTATTGGTGCAGTGGATTCTTTCGGAAAAAAGCAGGCGTGTAGTTACACCTTCATTGTTCTGGAAACTGAGTTTATTTGCTTCCTTTTTACTCTTTGTATATGGCTACCTTCGCGATGATTTTGCAATCATGCTTGGCCAATCACTCACATACTTCATTTACATCCGGAATTTACAATTGCAGGGAGAATGGCAAAAATCTCCAAAATGGTTTCAAATTTTTTTACTGATTTTTCCTGTATTTATAGTGATCTATTCCTACAATAATGGCGAGTACGACCTACAACAGTTGTTTAACAACGAAGACATTCCTTTTTGGTTGTTATTATTAGGTATTTTCTCTCAAATATTGTTCACTTTCCGGTTTGTATATCAATGGATGTATTCCGAAAAGACCAAAACCTCTCAACTTCCGGTAGGTTTCTGGCGTATGAGCGTTTTAGGGGCTTCCCTTATTCTAACCTATGCCATCTTTAGAAAAGACCCAGTACTATTTGTGGGACACATAGCCGGATTGATTATTTATATTCGCAATATCTTTATTTGGAAAAAACAAGCCAATGAAAGCGCTTAAAAATAATCATATACTATTATTGATAGTAACGTGTTTTGCAATTTTCTTTGTGAATCTGGATACTTTGTATGTAAATATCATGGAAGCCCGGAACTTTACAACTGCACGAGAAATGTTGAATGACGGTAATTGGCTTTTAACGACCCTTAATGGAGAACCACGCTATCAAAAACCTCCTTTGCCTACCTGGATAACCGCTTTTTCGGCTGCAATTTTTGGGTTAAAAAGTTTGATGGCCCTACGTATTCCGGCTGCATTAATGGCTTTATTATTAGCCCTATTTTCATATAAATTCTCTATAAGACTTACTGCAAGCAAAATATATGCTTTTATAGCGACTTTAATTTTAGTGACTTCATTTTATATAGTTTTTGCAGGACGTAATGGGCAATGGGATATTTTTACGCATGCGTTCATGATGGTCTGTATTTATCAACTGTACCTGTTCTTTACTTCCGAAAAGAAAAAATATCAATATGCCCTGATTGCAGCATTATTCTTTGGATTTTCCTTTATGAGTAAAGGTCCTGTTTCTTTGTACGCTTTGTTATTACCTTTCCTGATTTCCTTCGGAATCGTTTACAAATACAAGAACTTAAAAGCCAAACTGCTTCCGTTGTTTTTATTTTTAATTGTTTCTCTCCTGCTTTCCGGGTGGTGGCATTGGTATACATATACTTTTGACCCTGAGGTAGTAACTGAGATCACCAAAAGAGAAACCAATAACTGGACAGGTTATAATGTACGCCCGTTTTATTATTACTGGAGTTTTTTCACGCAGAGTGGAGTTTGGACCATTCCGGCTTTTATCGGGTTACTGTATCCGTATTTAAAAAACAGGGTTTTCAATAAAAGAGCATATGTATTTAGTTTTTTATGGACAATGATCTCTGTAGTATTGTTATCGATCATTCCTGAAAAGAAATCGCGCTATCTTTTGCCTGTACTTATCCCTTTAGCATTGAATACTGCTTTTTACATTGAATATCTCTTCCGAAGATTTTCTGAATTAAAAGACAAGCGTGAAACAATTCCCGTATACTTCAATTTTGGTTTAATTGCCAGTATCGGTCTTATATTTCCTGTTGCCGGATATTTTTTTCTGAAAGATACTCTTAGCGGTAAATGGATTTGGTTCATCCTTCTTTCTATGGGGCTTTTCGCCATCGGTTTCTATATGTTTCGGAACCTTTTCCGTAAAAAGATACAACCTGTTTTTTATTTAACTATAGCCTTTATTGCAACAGTAATATGCTTTGGAATGCCAATGGCAAAGGCGTTGACCGTAAATCCTGAATACAAAGGCCTTTCACAATTAAATTCCTGGCAAAATGAAACAAATCTGGAAGTGTATGAGTATTCTTTTTTTACTCCGGAACTTATCTGGGATTACGGAGATACTATTGAGGTACTTAAAAAAGAGGATGGAATTGCTATTCCTTCCGAAGCAACATTTGGTGTTTTAGTGACCGAAGATGAAACTGCAGATTTTTTCAAGGCATTTGAAGGTTATTCCATAGAAAAGGTCACTTATTACGATATGAATGCCAAAGGTAAAGAAGACCGCTCTCACAAAACCCGCTTATACCGTGATCTTTACCTTATCAAGAAGGTGGAATAAGCTTTTTTCGTGCCCAACTTTGCAATTGAAAGAATATCCACCCCAGGATTCCTCCAAAAAACATCCCGGTAATTATATCTAATGGGTAGTGTACTCCCAAATAGATACGGCTGTATGCAATTACAATGGCCCAGAGAAGTAATAAGAATGGTAAATAACGGTACCATTCCTTAAGAAGTAATCCCAAGAAAACTGCTGCAGCCATAGAACTTGCAGCATGAGCAGAAAAATATCCGTAGCGGCCACATCGTTCGGCAGCAAATCGCATTATATCCTGCAGGCTTTCAACCTGACAGGGCCGTGGACGTTGTATCCCATATTTAAAAAGGTTAGCGAGTTGATCGGTAGCAGTAATCATTAAAGCTGCGCTAACAACAATAATAACAGTTGTTTTAATTCCATAGTGCTTATATATCAAATAGAGTAAAATGACATAAAGTGGAATAGAAGACCATTTAGCAGTAACTATTTGCCAAAACCCATCCCAGTTTTCGCTTCCCAATGAATTGAGGAACAAGAATAGCTCGGAGTCATATTTTAATAGTTCCTCAATCATCTTCGTAGCGGGAGATCTCCCGGTCGTAAAATTCGGTAGCTTCTCTTATGTAATTTTCAGTTTCAGATTCCAGTTCTTTTTGGTCGTGATTATCAAATTCTTCCAGCCACTCCACCTCATCATTTTCCAGGTTTATAATAAAGCGGGGAAATTCGGTATGAATTACAAAGATAGCCGTAGGGTAGTCTGTATTGTCACCCAGTAAATATTTTGGAAAATCCATGATCTCAGATTATTTGAAAATTAATTAGCTGCGTTTTCTATCAATCTTTTCGAAAGATAATTAAATCTAATGAAAAGCATTACTGCAGATGCGGTAAGCCCTGCAAGTAAACCAATCCAAATGCCGGAGCTTCCATAATCGCTATACATACTTAAATAGAATGATATTGGAAACCCTATAAGCCAATAGGCCACAAAAGTAATTAGAGTAGGTATTTTCACGTCCTGCATTCCACGAAGGGCACCCAAAGTTACTACCTGTAAAGCGTCACTAATTTGAAATACCGCAGCGATCAGGAGTAATTTTGAAGCAATTGTAACCACCTGAAAATTATCAACAAAGTTCTCCGTATCGTCAAAATCAAGGTATAATTTAGGAAGCGCCGTATTAAATATCATGAACAGTATGGCAAATACAACGGCTAGAATGGTTGTCAGTAAGAAAATAGAAAATGCGATACGCCGTAATTCTTTAAAACGGCTCATCCCTTTTTGATTTCCAACCCTTATCATTGCTGCCACGCTAAATCCCATTGCGACCATAAAGGTCATTGAAGACAAGTTAAGCGCTATTTGGTTGGCTGCCTGAGGGTTTTTCCCAAGTATTCCCGAAAGCCATATAGCGGCGGTAAAAATAGCAACTTCAAAGAACATTTGCATGGAAGATGGAAGTCCCAAACCGATCACCTTTTTTAGCATTGCTTTGGTTAACTTGAACAATCGTATATGCAGTACATATTCTCTTGATTTGTAATGCTGCGAAAGCATGTACCAAAGATAGCCTACCATAATGAGGCGGGAAGCCAGTGTTCCAATAGCCGCACCTACAATACCTAATTGTGGAAATCCAAACTTTCCAAAAATGAACAAATAGTTAAGTATAATATTTACAATATTGGCAACTATTGTTGCGTACATTGGATAACGTGTTAGTGATAGTCCGTCACTAAACTGTTTGAATGCCTGAAAAATGATCAAAGGAATTAGTGATATCGCAACTAAATTCAGATAAGGCATTGCCAGATTTACCACTTCCGGGGGTTGGTTCATCACATACATTAAAGGCTTTGCGACCAATACCATTAAAAACAATGCAATTCCAAGTACAATACACAAAAACAGGCCATGTTTAAATGATGATTTTCCAGCTTCAAAATTACCTTCTCCATCCGCTTCGGCCACAAGAGGCGTAATTGCCGTGGAAAAACCTATACCCAACGACATTGCAATAAACATAAAACTATTACCCAGTGATACAGCTGCCAGTTCTGCTGTCCCTAACTGCCCTACCATGATGTTATCTACCAAAGCAACAACTGTATGCCCTAACATTCCTAAGATTACAGGGGTTGCCAACGAAACATTGTACTTAAACTCTTTAGTATAATTTGAAAACAATGGTGTAGTTTTTAATGAAGTGCTAAGGTAAAAAACACTCCCATTTTCAAAGCATAAAGTTTTATATATTTAAGTTTTGATTGCAAGCCCCTCATTTTGGTCATTACTAAAAAAGCAGTATTTTTATTAAAAGCCAAAACTATGCAATCTAAAGCAACATCTCCGGATCAGTATATTAAAGAATTACCTGAAGAACGCAAAGGAGTTATGTCCAAACTTCGAAAAATAGTTCTTGATAATCTTCCTGAAGGATTTGAAGAAACCATGAACTATGGAATGTTGGGATATGTGGTTCCTCATTCTAAGTATCCGAACGGATATCATGCTGATCCTAAACTACCTCTCCCCTTTATAAATCTGGCTTCTCAAAAAAATCATATTGGGTTTTATCATATGGGTATTTACAGTGACCCGGAATTACTGGAATGGTTTACAGAAGAGTACCCCAAGCATGTATCGGGTAAACTGGACATGGGTAAAAGTTGTATTCGTTTTAAGAACATAAACAAAATACCATATGAGCTGTTGGGAGAATTAGTTACTAAAATTTCTTCCGATGAATGGATCAAAACGTATGAAGATGCAATAAAAAACCGTCTGTAAGTTGCTTTACAGACGGCCCATCAACTAACACAAAACCTATTATAATTGGTGCTGCGTATTAAAAGCCTGAGTAAATCAAAATAATTTAACAAAAATCTTCCGTATATAAAGACAAAGTTTGGAAGGAAGAAGACTCACTACAGACTATCATTTAACTATATATCAAATTAAGTAATAATTTGATGTAAAAAAGGTAAAGCCTATAATCCCTTACTTTTACCTGAAGAAAATTTACTTTTAATTTACACGCGAAGTGACATGATATATTGAGATGGAGTTTGAGAAAGGTATTTCTTGAAACTCTTATTGAAGGTAACTTTATTATTAAAACCTACTTCATAGGCTACTTCAATAATGCTTAAATTTTTATTGGTATCTCTTTTCAATATATCTGAAGCTTCAATGATCCTGTACTTGTTGATCAGTTCAAAAAAGTTCAAATTAAAATGTTCATTAATAACCTGAGAAGCATTATGGCGGGTAGTATCCAGTTTTTCCGCTAAAGTGTCCAGGTTAATATTATTATTTCTATATATCTTTTCTTCATCCAACAGATAAAGGAGCTTTTCCTTCAGGTCTTGGGAATAACTAGGTGTAAGTCCGGATTTTTTGTACTTGAACAAACCTATTGGGTCCACCAGTTTCACTACTCCTTTAAAAATATCCGGTTGTTCGTGCGAAATATATGCTACGTAGAATACCAGACTTACCATTACTAAGATCTGCAAATGTATTAAAGAAGGAAAATTGATAATCTTTGTGATTATTCCAGCATATATGACATATGATATAACATAGGCAACATTGATCGCCATGATATTTCGCTGCCACAATAACTTATTTTTATCTTCTCTTTTCTTAGAAGTTTCGTTGGTTATATATATCTTATAAATTAAATAGGCATACGCTGCCAGGGATATGATCTTGACAGTGATTATTGCATACGCACCCGGTAATAAAAACCCTTCGGTATCAAAGATAACGTTGAACTTTTCGTTTGAAGACATCAGGTAATATGGCATGATATACATTAGAAGTATAATGGATGGAACCAGATGCAGGACATCTCTAAGCCTGAATTTGTAGTTAAACGTAATTCTTTTGAAATAAAAATACAGTAACGGGCCGTACAGGAACGAAAAAGTGGTAGAAATGAACAACGTATGAGGTAAATAATACTGGTAATTGATCACATACAGGCTCAGATGCAAAATAAACAA
The DNA here is from genome assembly GCA_028284005.1 of Flavobacteriaceae bacterium. Taxonomy (GTDB): domain Bacteria; phylum Bacteroidota; class Bacteroidia; order Flavobacteriales; family Flavobacteriaceae; genus JANQOS01. Next base: position 232,586 of record JANQSO010000007.1, read on the forward strand.
TGAGTGAAATAATATAAACAGGCTTATCAATAGGTTACTTATTCTGTCAGCGCCTTTTTTGAAATTAAATATGATAAAAATATAGAACCCTAAAAACCCTGCATATAGGTATAATAGTGACAGAAAAGTAATTTTTGGAGTATATTGTTCCTTAATGTTTTGATAGGAAGGTGTGTCCTTAATATCAGTAAATAAATGATCATTTAATATAGATAAGTCTGCAGTAGCACTTATATATTTTAAAATATACTCTGAAGCTATCTCCGGTTCATTTTTTTCCGCAAAATAGATCGCATGAGACTTAAATGCTTCAATGGAATCCTTTGAAGCATTAAGAGCTGCATTTACTTCAGATAAAACAAACTTGATGCTCCCGTTCTCATATCTTTCAACTCTAAAATCAGGTAAGTTTGTATCGGCATTATCCTGTGCCGTAACATTTGTAGTGAGTAAAAAGAATAAAATTAGTATCCCCCAAAGATAAATTCCTATTTGAACTTTTTCTTTCACAGTAGATGGTTTTCTTTTTATTTTAAAGATACAACTTGTTTATTAATTATAGAGTAAACAAGTATCTCCCGATAATAGTTTACTAATTACTGTTAGTCATTCCTAGGATCAAAAATTTGCGATAACATCAATAGATTCAATCATTCAGAAAGGTTTTTAAATAAAAAAACTTTACGTTTTGTGCTAGCGAAGAAATTTATTTTTTTACTTCGGTTACTTCGGTTTTAGTACCGTATTTATCCATTAAATATACCAGGCTGGCCATAGCTGCCCCTCCTAACTCCAGCTCCCTTTTGTTAACAGCATCAAAAGTATCACTTGCAGCATGATGATGATCGAAATATCGTTGTGAGTCCGGACGCAATCCGGAAAGCACTACACCATCTTCTTTTAAGGGGCCAATATCTGCACCACTTCCTCCCTTTTCGAAATAGTGGATCAAATAAGGTTTAAACAGACTCTCCCAGCTCTTAATTTGTTTAAAGTTGGCATCATCGGTGTCAAAAGAAAACCCACGAGGTGTAAATCCGCCTGCATCACTTTCTAGAGCAAATACATGTTCTTCTCTTTTTAGCTTGGCTATTTCGGCATATTTTCTCCCTCCCCTCAGTCCGTTTTCTTCGTTCATAAACAATACTACACGAATACTATGCTTGGGTTTATAGTTTATCTTTTTAAACAATCTAAGTACTTCCATTGACTGTACACATCCCGCTCCGTCATCGTGAGAGCCATCTCCCAAATCCCAGGAATCCAAATGTCCTCCAACGATCATAAATTTGTTGGGATATGTGGTTCCGGTAATTTCTCCAATCACATTGTAAGATTCTACATCGTTAAAGGTTTTGCAGTTCTGTTTGAAATAAAATTTGAGATCGGGTTTTATTTTTAATACGCTACTCAAATACTCTGCTCCATTAGTACTTATAGCACAAGCAGGTATGCGTTGATCTGCGGGAGTATCTCCATAGGTCATCGATCCCGTATGAGGAAAATCGTCCATACGTAGGCTCATGGAGCGTACAACAACACCTACTGCTCCATATTTTGCAGCTTCCATAGCTCCGGCATATCGTTGGTCTACACAGCCGCCATATGCCTGAAAGGTATTTATTAGGTCGGCTTGCATAGGGCGATTATAGAACACTATTTTACCTTCGATCTGCTCTTTTCCATAACGTGCAAGGTCTTCAATGCCTTGTACCTCAATTACTTCTGCTTTCAGGCCGCCATCCGGTGTGGCTACCGAACCTCCCAAAGCACATATATTGGTCGTTGAGCTCAATCCCGGAGCAGTTTCGATATAAGCATACTCGGCTATTCCGCGTGTCCATTTGGGAACCATTACCGGTTGCAGCCATACTTTATCAAGTCCCAGTTCATTCAATATTGATTCGGTATACTTAACTGCCCTTTCTGCTTCCAGAGATCCGGACAATCTTCCTCCTATCTCGTTGGAGAGATACTCCAGCCATTCGTAACTTTTTCCATTGAGCAGGGCCATATCGTAGATACTCCGAATGGTCAATGAATCTTCTATATTCACTTTCTGCGAACTTGCTTCAGAAATAGTGAATACGAGCATTAATATAAGAAGTAGGTTTTTCATTTTAATACAATTATTCGTTTTCAAGTTGTTGCTTATATTCCGAGATCTTAGCTTTTACTTCGGAGTCTAATTCAGGTTCTTTTATGTCTTCATATTTTTTTAGTTCTTCCAGCAAAATAGTAGCAACTGCAAGGCGTGCTGCCGGTTTACTGTCTGCAGGAATATTATACCAGGGAGCATAAGGCTTAGAAGTACGATTCATAATATCTTCGTAACATCTCTGGTATTCATCCCATAATTTCCTTTCGTCCAGGTCGCCGGGAGAAAATTTCCAGTTCTTCTCGGGTTTATTCAATCTACGTATCAACCGGTATTTTTGCTCTTCTTTGGAAAGATTCAAAAAGAATTTAAAAATAAGTGTCCCGTTTTGCACTAAAGTTTTCTCAAATGCATTGATCTGCTCAAATCTTTTATCCCAAAAGGAATCGTCTATATCTTCAACACTATGGATATCCGGTAAAAATTCTCCCAAAATATAATTGGGGTGTACTCTTGTGACCAATACATTTTCGTAATGTGTTCTGTTAAAGACCCCAAACTTTCCCCGTGCAGGCAGTGCAATATAATGACGCCATAGATAATCGTGTTTACGCTCCAACTCTGTAGGGACCTTAAAACTATGTACTACTACACCCCGGGCATTAAAATCCTTAAACACTTCTCGTATTAAACTGTCCTTTCCTGCAGTATCCATCCCTTGCAAGCATACCAGGACTGCGTACTTCCCGTGGGCATATAAGGTATCTTGTAATTTTCCAAGTTTCTTACGCGTACTTCTTAATTCATCTTCCAGTTCTTCTTTTGAAGCATCTAAATCGACAGTTGTAGGTAATTCCGATATTTTTACCGCCTCGGTGATCTTAAAGTCCAACATGTTTGTTTTTTTCATAACACACTATTTGGTTGCGAATAATTTTACGTCTTCTTCACTAACTTCGCTTCCTCCTAAGATAATAAGACGTTCAATAACGTTCCTTAATTCACGGATATTTCCTGTCCAATCATATTCCTGTAAGAGTTTCAATGCTTTTTTTGAAAACTTCTTTTGCGCAGTACCATGCTCCGAAGCTATTTTCATCGTAAAGTAATCTACCAATAACGGAATATCTTCACGACGATCGTTCAAAGCCGGTACATTAATCAAGATCACTGCCAAACGATGGTATAGATCTTCTCTGAAGTTTCCTTCTTCAATCTCTTTTTTCAGGTCCTTGTTGGTAGCTGCAATAACCCGAACATCAACTTTTATATCCTTGTCGCTACCAACGCGTTGTATTTTGTTTTCCTGCAAAGCCCGTAATACTTTGGCTTGCGCCGAAAGACTCATATCGCCAACCTCATCCAAAAAAATGGTCCCTCCGTTTGCAGCTTCAAATTTTCCTGCACGGTCCTTATTGGCAGATGTAAAAGCTCCTTTTACATGTCCAAATAATTCGCTTTCAATAAGTTCACTTGGAATCGCCGCACAGTTTACTTCTATCATGGTTCCCCCGGAGCGGTCGCTTTTTTGGTGTAACCAATGTGCCACCAGTTCTTTTCCTGTTCCATTAGGGCCAGTAATAAGTACCCTCGCTTCGGTTGGAGCAACTTTTTCGATCATTTCCTTTATTTGAGTGATCGCGGAAGATTCTCCAATCATTTCGTAGTTTTTACTTACCTTTTTCTTCAAGCGGGTATTTTCAACCACTAGTTCTTTTCTGTCTAAGGCAATACGTACCGTATTTAAAAGACGATTTAGGTCCGGCGGTTTTGATATATAATCAAACGCGCCCAGCCTCATTGTATTTACGGCTGTATCCAGGTCTCCGTGACCCGAGATCATAACAACCGGAATTTCCGGTTTTATCTTCTTTACGGCTTCCAGTACCTCTACCCCATCCATTTTTGGCATTTTGATGTCACACAGCATTAAATCGAAATCTTCCTTTTTTACAAGGTCTATTCCCGCAAGTCCGTCTTCTGCCTCGGTAACTTCATAACTGTCATTTTCTTCGGTAAGTATTTTTACAAGTACCCGGCGAATCGCCGCTTCATCTTCGATAATTAATATTTTCGACATTGTTAAATTTTAAATTTAATTCCACCCCTAAGGTAAAAAGTATTTTCTTCATTAATTTTATAAAGGCTGTTCCTATCTGTGTCTCTTATTCTTATTTCATTAAAAAAGGTATGTCCTCCATAGGCATACAGCAAAAGGTGCTTCGTAAAGTAATATTCATATCCAATGCCTCCTAATACCAATGTCATAGATATGTTATCTCCAACAGCAGTCGAATTGTCCGGATAGTTAACCAAAAGGTCATTTTGAATATTTGAAAAGAAGCCATCCAAAGTTAAAAAACCTTGAAAAGTATTTTTAGTATTTAAGTTATATTTAAGATTAGTTTTAGGGCTTCCTATTGAAAAAGACCATTTAGGGTGAAACTTTTTATAATAGTTGATAATAGGAATGGGAAATGGCCTTCCGGCATTTGTAGAGTACTGTAACCCAATTATTAATCGTTGTGGTTTTTCATATTGATCACCGGTTCGGTCCTTGATTAGGTAAGCAGCTCCTGTAAATCTTAGGTCACCACCCTGAACATCTCTTTTTTCAAAATTTGAAGCTATCTCAAACCCGGTCTTAGCACCAAACCTCCAATCCTTCTTCAATTTAAATGTATAAGCAAGGCTAATTCGAAACATCTGAAACTTTTCCAGGTTTTCAGTACTGAAAGGCACGGGATCCTCGAAATCCAGGTCCAGATTCCTATATTCAATTCCCGGAACCAAATAACTACCCTCCCATCCCATTTCTATGGGAAAATTAAAAAAAGTTCGAAACCGGCTTACAGAATTATCCGATTTGGCTTGTGGGATATATGTATACTCCATACGTGCCAGATCTGTAGTTTGAGCTAAAACGATATTAGTAAAACATAAAAAGAAGATGCAAGCCGAAAAGTGTTTTTTCATAAATGAATTTCCATATTAATCTTCCGCCATATTTACAGAACTATCTGTGTTTGACTGATTTGTAAATAAATGCACATCTCGCTGCGGAAATGGAATTGAAATATTATTTTCACGGAACAGTGTATCAATTCTAAAACGTATTTCGCTTTTTATACGAGGGTCAATAAAACTGTCCGTAATGAAAAAATAAACACTGAAGATAAGTGCCGAATCTCCAAAATCCTCAAATAAAACAAAAGGTTTGGGGGTTTTTAGAACTCCTTTTTGAGCTACAACACTTTCCAGAAGTAATTCCTCTACTTTTTTAATATCACTGCCATAGGCTACTCCTACCGTTACAAACTCACGAGTAGTACGATGATTTTGAGTATAATTGAATATCGTGTCTTTAATGAACTTATGATTGGGAATTATTATGATCTTATCGTCTCTGGTAAGTGCTCTGGTAGTACGCAACTTAATATCGATAACACGGCCAACCTTACCGTCTATTTCAATGACATCACCTACCAGAAGAGACTTATCAATAATAATGAAGATACCTCCAATAACATCCTGAAAGAGTTCCTGTAGTGCCAGTCCCACTCCAACAAGTAATGCAGCAGAAGCTGCTAAAAACGGAGTTATATTTATCCCTGCAAAACTTAGTACTGCAAAGACAACTATAATGTAGACAACATATTTTATGAACTTAAATACACTAATGAACTTAAGTTTATCTGTTTCCTCCATTTTTCGGGTGAAGAACAAACGTATCCATTTCAACAAAAAACTGGCAATTACAAAGGAAACAACAATAAGTAGTACCAAGCCAACAGTAATATGAATTTGGTTTTCATCTTTACCAAAATGAAATCCCCAATTGAGAGCCTCTTGTATGGTACCCCAAATATCGTCTTTTACAACATCTGCGATCTTTTCTGTTACTTTTTCTTCCTGCACCTTTGTTAATACTTAAGCCATTTTATGATCTCCTTATAGCTTGGCTTCTTACCGTACATTAAAATACCTACACGGTATATTTTTGCAGCAAACCAAACCGTCCCGATAAATGTAGCAAATAAAATGACAACTGAAAGAATTTGTTGCCAAACCGGTACTCCAAATGGAATTCGCATAAGCATAACTACCGGAGAAGTAAAGGGTATATATGAGAACACCTGAGAAACCGTACCATGAGGATTATCAATAACTGTGAAAAAGCCTACGTACACTGCCAGGATCAAAGGCATTAAGATAGGTAGCATAAACTGTTGTGTATCTGTTTCACTATCTACTGCCGCTCCTATTGCAGCATATAACGATGCATATAATAGATATCCGCCAATGAAGAAGAAGATGAACATTATAACCAGATTCGCAAGAGGCAGATTTCCTATTTCAAGCATGATATCCTGAAATATATTTTCCATTTCTCCACTACCGCTTTCCAACATTTCCTGTTGCGGGCTAGGAACTGCAGCAGGATCAATACCAAAAATAGAAGTCACTACGGTACTTAAAACACCTATTAAAATTACCCAGGCCAAAAATTGAGTAATTCCTGCCAGTGAAGTTCCAAATATCTTTCCTAATAAAAGTTTTACGGGTTTTACTGAAGAAATGATCACTTCTATAATTCGGCTTGTCTTTTCTTCAATTACACTACGCATGATCATGTTTCCATAAATGATGATGAACATGAATAATAAATATCCCGCAGCGCCGCCAAAGGCAAGTTTTAGCCCGGAACCTAATTTTGATGTTTCCTCACCCTTAAAAGTCTCAAGATTAGTATCTATCTCAATACGAAGTTCTTTGATAGCCTGAGCGTCAATTCCTGCTTCAAGAAGCTTCAACGCATTTGCTTTTTCTTCGATAGCTTCTTCGATATCATCCATTACAATAAGCGATGGAGAATCTTCAGAATAGAAGGTAATGGCTTTTGAAAGTCCTTCAATATCTTCCGTTTTGGGAATATATAATAAACCGTAATTTTCGCTTTCCTGGGCAACAGTTTTTGCTTCTGAAAGAGATATATCTGTAAGCATTTTGTATTGAAGGCCTTGAGAGTTCTCAAACTGATCGATAAACAAACCACTTTCATCCAGGATCGAAACTGTTCTTTCTTTATCGTTATTAAGTTGGGACAAATAGGCTACCAATGTAAATATCCCAACCATGATCAAAGGACTTAAAAACGTCATAATAATGAACGATTTGTTACGCACCTTGTTTAAATATTCTCTTTTTATAATGAGGGAAAGATGGTTCATACCTTACAATTAATTGTTTTGAACAGTTTCAATAAAAATATCATTTGCCGATGGGATCACTTCCACAAAATGGGTGAGTTCCCCCTGTGTAGTCAAATAACTCACCAAATCGTTAGCAGATGCTGCTTCCGAAACTTTAATCTTATATTGAAGTTCGTTATTTATACTTTTAAAAGATGCCGGAAATACTTCAAACCTCTCATGCAATGCCGCAGTCACCTTTTCTTGATTTGAAGTATGCAGGCCAACTTCGTAGGTATTAGATTTATAAGCGCGTTTTATATCTATAAGTTTTCCGTCAAGGATCTTATTGGATTCATGTATAAGTGCTATATGATCACACATCTCTTCAACAGATTCCATACGATGAGTAGAAAAGATAACTGTGGCTCCGTCTTCTCTAAGCTTTAAGATCTCATCTTTTATGAGATTAGCATTAATAGGATCAAATCCGCTAAAAGGTTCATCAAAAATAAGAAGTTTAGGTTGGTGCAATACGGTTACAACAAACTGTATTTTTTGTGCCATCCCCTTAGATAATTCCTGTATCTTTTTGTTCCACCAATCTCCTATTTCCAATCTTTCAAACCAATATTTCAGGCGCTTCTTCGCTTCTTGTTTTGAAAGGCCTTTTAGTTGGGCCAGGTAGAGTGCCTGTTCTCCTACCTTCATGGACTTGTACAAGCCGCGTTCTTCCGGTAAATATCCAATGTGTTGAATATGTTCAGGTTGCAGAGGCTCTCCATCCAGGACCACCTCACCGGTATCGGGCATGGTGATCTGATTGATAATACGGATAAATGTGGTTTTACCCGCACCATTAGGCCCTAAAAGTCCAAAAATGCTTCCTTTAGGTACTTCAATTGAGATATCGTTTAAAGCTTTATAATTACCAAAAGACTTGGAAACATTTTGAGCTACTAAGAGTTTTTCCATGGTTAGAAGTAAGGTTTTGTAAAAATACTGATTTGCATATAAGGCAATATAGGTATTAAGCGTATTTTAAATAGTTTGTAAGCTATTAAAGGAGTTTGTTACACTACAATTAAAAAATATCCAATAAAACAAAACCCACCCTCAAATAAATGAAGGGTGGGAAAAAAATTGCTATGAAAAAGAAAAATTATCGCCATTAGTTTCAGCGATGTTCAAATATATATAAAATAATTTGAATATTAACTTATATTTAAGAAAACATATCTTTCACTTTTTCAAAAAAGGATTTGTCCTCTTTTTCCGGTCTGGGATGAAAATGATCATCACTCATCATTCTTTCAAAAAACTCTTTTTGTTCTTTACTAAGTGATTTTGGCGTCCATACGTTTATATGTACCAATAAGTCCCCGGTACCATATCCATTTATGCTTGGTATTCCTTTATTTCGCAGGCGCAGTATTTTTCCACTTTGTGTTCCGGATTCGATCTTAATGCGAACCTTACCGGTTACAGTATCAATTTCTTTTGACGTTCCTAAAGCAGCTTCGGAAAAACTCACATACAGATCGTAGTGCAAGTTATCCCCTTCGCGTTGTAAGGTTGGATGAGGCTTTTCTTCAATTGCAACAAGGAGATCTCCTGCAATTCCGTTACCGGGAGCATCATTTCCTTTCCCTGAAACTTTTAACTGCATTCCATCTACCACACCGGCAGGGATCTTAATAGAAACTGTCTCCTCGGTGACCAACATGCCCTGTGCATCTGCATTGGCAGGTTTTTTATCTATTATTTGTCCGCTTCCGCCACAAGTAGTACAGGTTGCAGAAGTTTGCATGCGCCCCAAAATAGTATTTTGAATACGTGTTACCTGCCCATGGCCATTACACGTTCCACAGGTGGTATATGTGGTTCCCTGTGCAACTTTCTTGCGTTTTACTTTTATCTTCTTCTCAACACCTTTCGCTATTTCTTCCAGTGATAGTTGTACACGAATACGAAGGTTACTGCCCTTAACAGAACGACGGCCACCTCCGCCAAAACCGCTAAAACCACTAAAGCCTCCACCACCAAAAGCACCTCCAAAAATATCTCCAAACTGGCTAAAGATATCTTCCATGTTCATACCGCCTCCGCCACCAAAGCCTCCGCCTTCAAATGCTTGATGACCAAACTGATCATAACGGGCCTTTTTATCGGGATCACTTAGAACTTCATAGGCTTCAGCTGCTTTTTTAAACATCTCTTCGGCCTTTGCATCACCCGGATTTTTATCAGGGTGGTATTCAATTGCCTTTTTACGATATGCTTTTTTAATTTCTGCTGCCGAAGCATCTTTAGAGATGCCTAATATTTCGTAAAAGTCTTGTTTCATATTACTGTCCTATAACTACCTTAGGGTAGCGAATAATTTTTTCGCCCAGTGTGTATCCCTTTTCAATCACATCTATGACCTTCCCCTTTAGTTTCTTAGAAGGCGCAGGAATTTGTGTTACCGCCTCGTGGATCTCCGCATCAAAAACATCTCCTTCTTTTGTCCCTATGGGCTCTAAGCCCTTGGTACGAAGTGTCTCTCTAAATTTGTTGCTTATCAACTCCACACCTTTAAATAAACTATCATCATCAGATTTTTCGATCTCTTTCAATGCTCTGTCAAAATCGTCTAGCACCGGAAGCAATGATACCATCACATCCTCACTTGCGGTCTTAAACAATTCGATACGCTCACGTCCCGTACGTTTTTTATAATTTTCGAACTCAGCAAAAAGACGTAAGTAACGGTCTTTCTCTGTTTCAAGTTCGGTCTGTAACTGCACTAGCGGATCTTCTTTTTTGTCCTTTTTCCCAGTAGCTTTTTCAGAAGTAGTTTGCTCTTTCGTTTGTACTTCCTCTTCGATAATTACTTCTTTGGTCTTATTTTTTTTGCTCATAAATGAGTTTCTTTTCTGTTTTCTCTCAAGGGAGCAAAAGTACTGCCATTTCTTATAAAATGTCAAAATGTCACTACATTATTTTAATATATATTTAAGAAGAAATCATTTGACTTATAAATATTTTTGTTCCTTTAACTATAAAAACAAATGAATTAATGAAAAGAATTGTATTGAATATTGCTCTAACTGCATTTGTATTTGCGGGATTTGTTGCTTGTAAGGAGAAAACCAACACTACTGCCGGTGAAGCGCAAGAGGTGGCAAAAGCCACTGAAACAGCTATGGACTATAGTATAAATGTGGAAGAGTCACAAATTTTATGGAAGGGAGAAAAGCCAACCGGATCTCACAATGGTACAATAAAACTTGCTTCGGGAACACTTGCTGTAGCAGAAGGAGTAATTGAAGCCGGAAACTTCGCTATTGATATGAATTCTATTACCTGCCTTGACCTGGATGGGGATCTAAAAGAAAAGCTGGAAGCGCATCTTAAAGGAACTGTTGAAGGGAAAGAAGGGCATTTTTTCAATGTTACTAAATACCCGGAAGCTGTTTTTGAATTAACAGGTATTTCAGAAAAAGAAGGAAAAGCAATGGTTAGCGGAAATCTAACCATTAAGGGCAAAACAAATGCCATAGAGTTTCCAGCCGCCGTTTCGGTGGAAGAAAATGCATTAAAGCTACAAAGTGAACCTTTTGAAATTGACAGGACCAAGTGGGATGTTAATTATGGTTCCAGAACTATTTTTGGTGACCTGGGAGATAAATTCATTAATGATGATATCGAGTTAACTGTTTCTTTGGTTGCTAAGACATCTTAAGTTAAAAGCCAGATATATAATTTATGGGGCGGCCAATGGCCGCCCCATATCTTTACAATAGGTCTTCAAGTGCAGCTTTAATATTAGAGTACTTAAAAACATACCTGCTTTCTTCAATTTTTTGAGAACTGGCCCACTGGCCCTCTACAACGATCTCCGCCATTTCTCCCAATATCAATTTTAATACAAATCCAGGTATACCAGGCAACCACAAAGGCCTATTAAGGCGCCGGGCAATCTGTCTGGTCAACTCCTTATTCGTAACAGGGTTAGGTGCTACCGCATTATAAACACCTTCCAATCCATTCTTTAAAATATGATAATAGATCCCGGCAATATCATCTACATGTATCCAGGATTGCCATTGGTTGCCACTTCCTAAAGGAGCCCCCAATCCCATTTTCACAGGCTTTACAATTTTAGGCAATGCCCCGCCTCCGGCAGCCAATACAATACCCGTTCTTACTTTCGAGACTTCTATACCCAGATTTTTAAACCTATCTGCAACTGCTTCCCAGGCAATCACAACTTCAGCCAGAAAAGCAGTATCAATTTCATTGCTTTCTTCTGTATATTGTTTTGTCCGTGAATTGGGATAGATACTAATACCACTGGCAGATATGAAATGTTTCACATCGTGTTCTATACTTTCAAGTGTTTTATAAATGAGATTTGCTGTTTGTATCCTACTATCCAGAATTACTTTTTTATAGCCTTTTGTCCAACGTTTGGAAACCGTTGCTCCCACCAGGTTCACAATTACAGAAACTCCTTTGAAAGCTTCTTTGTCAATTTCATTGTTTTGAGGATTCCAGTAAAACCCACTATACGCAGGACCAGTTTCTATTTTTTCCTTGCGTGTTGTAAAATAGTGGACTGTAATGCCTTCATCAATGCATTTCTTTGTCAATTTGCTACCTATAAGCCCGGTAGCGCCGGTAATCAATATCTTCATATATAATCTTTACAAAAGGAACAAATATTTCATTAACCCCCTTTAACAGCTCTTAGCATTTGAGGAAAACTCCAATGCTAATCCTCCTTAACTGCTCTTAGCATTTCACGTTTACCCGGAGGTCCGGGGAGCCGTTCTACGGTAAAACCAACTGCCTGCATGGCACGACGAACACTTCCTTTTGCCGAATACGTAACCAAAATACCATTATTGTTGAGCGCATTGAACATTTTTCTGAAAATTTCTTCTGTCCAGAGATCTGGTTGCACCCGTGCTCCAAAAGCATCAAAGTAAATGATGTTGAAAGCATTTGTGTATTCTATTTCTGAAAAAAACAGTTTTCGTTTGGCCAAACGAAAATTCGAAGTGATCTTCGACATTGTTTCCCATTTGGTTTCATGAAGTTTCAGAAAGTATTTTTTTGAAGCACGGAGCATTTGAGGGTAATTAAGCTTTAAAACCTCTGAAACTTCAACCGGATAGGCTTCAATTCCTGTGTATTCGACCTGAAGGTTTTTCCTTTCGGCTTCCAGGGAAGTAAGAAAAGCATTTAAACCGGTACCAAATCCTATTTCGAGTATTGAAACAGGTTCATCGCCATACCTTGAAACAAAATAATGCAAGCCCGTTTTTATGAAAACGTGCTGCGCTTCAGCTATGGCACCATGTTTAGAATGGTATTGTTCATTCCACTCCGGCAAATGGATTGTAACAGACCCATCTGCGGTAGTAAGGAATTCCCGTTTCAAAATTTACTGCTTTTCAGGAATGAGGACTCCCGAAGAAACAAAAGAGAGTGTTCTTTTGGGTTCGGTAATGGCTTCAATTTCTTCTTGGGTCTTACCGGCATCTTCAGCATAATGACGCTGGTCCTCAACACTCATCTCTTCTACAAAAGCCATTCCGTCTACTATCACTTCCTGACCGGCAATATCCTTTGGCATAAAAAAGGCATAATCTTTAAACTTGATCATCGCTTCTTCTTCTCCCATATCCATACGCATCCAGCAACCTTTGCTTTGGCATACTTCCTTTACTTCGGAAGTGAATTTTACTGCAACGGTATCCCCCGGTTTCAGGTTTTTATATTTCTCAATTATTTCGGCTTTGGAAAGTACTCCTTCATCATTGATTTCTTCTCCGAAGGATTGATAAGCGATCTCCATTTCTTCAGCTTCAACAACAGGGCTTTCTTTCTTTTTGCCTTCATTACAGCTTACCACTATCAGGCTGAGCAGAACTATAAAAAATATTTTTCTCATCGTAAGTTTTTCAGAATTTAATTGTCTATTAAGATACTGCAATTTTATTAAAATTTTAGGTTTTTTATGCCCTATTTTTTGTATAATTTTGCAGTCTAAACCCACTATATTCATGAATTATATCGCCCAAGACAAAATTTCTGTAAAAAGAGCCGAAGCAACCAGAATAAATGAAGTTGATTTTGATAATCTTGTTTTCGGAAAATCTTTTACAGATCATATGTTCGAGTGTGATTTTAAGGACGGTGAATGGCAAAATCCTACCATTAGGCCATACGGACCATTGACAATATCTCCTGCTGCAAAGGTATTTCATTACGGGCAGGCTGTTTTTGAAGGAATGAAAGCTTATAAGGATGAAAGTGGAAAGGTATTTCTTTTTCGCCCGGAAGAAAATTTTAAACGTATTAACAAATCTTCCGCGCGAATGGCAATTCCTGAATTTCCAAGGGACCTGTTTTTTGAAGCTTTACACAAGCTTATAGAACTGGACAGAGATTGGGTAAAACCGGGTGTTGGAAACTCACTTTACATCAGGCCCTTCGCAATGGCTACCGAAGCAGGGGTCTCTGCTTCTCCTTCCAGTGAATATAAGTTTATGATCTTACTGTCACCTGTAAATGCTTACTATTCCGGAGATGTAAAAGTGGTCATTGCCGAAACCTATAGCCGTTCTGCAGACGGAGGCGTTGGTTTTGCAAAAGCAGCCGGAAACTACGGAGCACAATTCTATCCAACTAACCTGGCTCGTGAAAAAGGATTTCAGCAAGTGATCTGGACAGATTCTAATGAACACAAGTATTTGGAAGAAGCAGGTACCATGAATGTCTTTTTCAGAATAAATGATACGTTAATTACTGCTCCTATAAGTGATAGAATTCTCGATGGGGTCACCCGAAAAAGTGTGATCGACCTTGCAAAACGTAGTGGTATTCCTGTTGATATACGAAAAATAGAGGTTTCTGAACTATTAACCGCTTCCAGCAATGGTAGCCTGAAAGAGATCTTTGGTGCCGGTACCGCTGCTGTTATAAGTCCGGTAAGTGCTTTTGGATATAAGGAAGATATCTATGAGCTTCCGGCTAATGAAGACAGCTATGCTGCCAGATTTAAAAGGGAATTAATGGATATACAATACAATCGTGCTGAAGATCCGTTTGAATGGCGCTACGAGCTTTAGATTCTCTACTTCGTTACAAAATTTAAGATTCTAAGATCGCCTGTATGTCGGGCTTAAAGTAATTAGGGCCCTTTAGTACCTTTCCGTCTTCGCGATAGATGGGTTTGCCGTCAGCACCCAGCTTACTCATATTACTCCGTTGTATTTCATTGAATACTTCTTCAATTTTATCCTGCATACCGTGTTCTATAATGGTACCACATAGAATATAGAGCATATCCCCCAAAGCATCGGCTACCTCAACAAGATCATTGTTATTTGCTGCTTCCAGGTATTCCTCATTTTCTTCTCGCATAAGCTTGTATCGTAAGAGGTTTTTGGCTTCTCCCAGCCCGGCAGTAGGTGTTTCTTTTATTCCTAATCCGAAAGCTTTGTGAAATTCATGTACAGCAGCAATTTTGTTTTTCATAGTTATTTTATTCTATATGTTGATTCGTTGATTTTGTTAATTGTTTAATACTTCCATCTTCTTACTTCATGCTCCATGCTTCCAACCCCAAGCTTCATATTCCAAACCCCAAATTGTTAGATCATATCATTATTAAAATACGTAAATTTACATTCGTAAAACTACAAATTTATGTTTAGTACCAATCAATTAATTTTTGCGGTCTGTTTTCTAATAGCTTTTATCATTTTGATGGTATTTAGCTACCGAAGGGATAAAAAACTGCATAAAAAATACTACAAGGGAAGTTTTTGGATACTAATAGGTTTTTTGGTCTTTGTAGGATTGCTTGTTTTAATTAAGGCATCATTAAAGCACTAATAATCAAACTTATATATACTAAAAAATTGTTTTATAAACAATTTTTAATTTCTCTTTTATCATTTTAACTTGTCACAAAATACCCGGTATAGGGTATGTTCTCCCCTTTTATTTTAGTATAAAATTGTCTAATCAAATTTTTTAATTATGAAAAATTCACCCGGACTTATGTTCCTATTTGGAATTGTCGCCTTCGCAGTCATCATGATCGTAGTATCAAAGAATAATTTTAGTATGGATAGTGCCGAGTTTTGGTTCTATAGAGTATTGACAGCCCTTGCCGCTGCTTCCATTAGTATTTCCATTCCGGGGATGCTACATGTAAATTATACCTCGGACGGACAGGGTGTGAACATGCTGTCTGATGAAAAACAAAAACCCATTAAGATGACCCTGGCAGAAAAAGAGCCCACCATTACTGCCTCCGGAGCCATTGCGGTTTTTGTATTGGTGTATTTGTTTAACCCGATTGGGTAAAATATACTTTATTGCCGTGAGAGCAATCTTCTAAAGAATTTTGTGATATATACTAATTAAATCTATTCATTATGAAAAAAAGAATTTTAAAACTAGGTCTTTTAACTATGATGCTTTTCACAATACTTGGGTGTGAAAAGAATTATGATGAAGAAATAAATAATCTGAAACATAAAACTCAAGAATTAGATACTGAAATCAAATTATTGAAAGAAAATTTGATTGATAACAGCATTAGTGATTTTGAAAATCCATTTTCAGATGACACAATAAATAGTTCTACACCAATTCCTCATGATTTTTGTAATACTACTCAATCCATTATCCAGGATATCGGAAAAAGTTGGTATAACACTAAAACAGGTTTTGCTTATTATCAAATTCCAATCCCTGTAGGTTCTAAACTTATACGAGTAGACAAAACTGAAACTTCTGTTCATTATATTTGTGTAGGAAAAAAATATCATAGTAATACAACTACAAAATGGAGGTTAAATTCAGGTTTTTCAAGAAAAGTTGGTAGCTCTTTACGTGTAGAAGTAACGTTTTATTTTAACGACAATGATTGTACAGGAGAAAATTCCCCTTTAGGTGAAGAGAAAAAAGGCTCAGTAATAGCAGGACAACCGTTTTGGCCAGATGAGAAAAGTTGATTTTGAGAAGAAAATTTTTATAATAGGTTGTATCTTTTTTTTAAAAGATACAACCTATTATTCTATTAGCGAAACAATTTTAAAAAATACAAAAACCAATTATTATAAATTTTCATAAGATCAATCAAATGAAAAATTACGGTTTATTAATTTTTATACTTATTTTTTTTGGATCATTCTGTACAGCACAGAATGATTCTACTTATTATTATTTTAACCGTGTTACACCTATTGAAAAAATAGCATCAAAAGTAGAATCAACTAAATCTTCATCACTCAAAAGCTTTTACCAATTAGTATATTTCAGCAAAGTAAGAGAACAAGATTCGATCTTATATTATATTGATAAAATTGACAGCAACAGTGATCTGCCAAAATCCTTGCAGGCAAAGTTTGCCTATTTTAAGGCCTATTATTACAAAATAACGGACCAGGACTCTCTGGCATACAAATTTCATGACAAATCGTTAAAATTAGCCCGAAAATTCAACGATTCCCTTACTATATTACACAGTTTAAGTGGTTTGTCCCAATCCTGGGATTATGATGGTGATAATCCATACCGGATGGATTATTTAAATGAACTGGAAGCTGCAGCAAATCAATTTGATAACAAATCCTTTAAAATCATTCAGCTTTATCTTAAAGGTAATTATTATTTATTCAGGGATAAAAATAATAAAGCAGTAAGAGCATACAAAGACGTTCTCAAACTAGAATTTGGGACTAGAGACAGTACAAACTTATTAAATACGTATAATAACTTAGGTGCTTTATATGACGTGAATTTAAATATGCCGGATTCTGCCATCTATTTCTATACTAAAAAACTCGCCTTAATTAATACAAATGAAAAGTTCAGATATCCAAATAATTATTTTGACACTTACGTAAATATTGGAAACTCATATTTGTCTAAAAAAGATTATGGTAATGCTCTTCATTATTTTACTTTGGCAGATAGTATTGAATTAAAAGAAAGTATTGTTTTTAATAAACTATTACTCAATGAAAATCTGTCCAGAGTAAATTCAGAACTAAAAAATTATGAAGCCGCATATAATAATCTCAACTCGGTCATTAAATTTTCGGATAGTTTAAAGGAAAAAGAACATAGAGAAGGTATAGCAAGAATAAAGGAACAATTTGATAACGAAAAATTGCGGGCTGACAATCTGGAAAGTGAAGCCAAAAGAAGGCAAAATGAAACCATTGCCATTGGCCTTGGAAGTGGCTTATTGGCAGTTGGTATTTTCGCTTTTCTTATCTACAAAAACACCAAACGGAAGCAGCGTATTGCAGAACAGGAACGGGAAATAGAGATCCGGAAAACGGAAAAGATCCTAAAAGAACAGGAACTTACCACTATAGATGCTATGATCTCCGGGCAGGAGAAGGAAAGGCAACGCCTTGCCGGTGACCTCCACGATAGCGTAGGAGCTACTTTAGCAGCTGCCAAATTACAGTTCAGTCATTTAAGAGCAAACCATAAGAAAGCGGATGATCTCGATACTCTTTTTACAAGTACCGAAGAGCTTCTCAACCAGGCATACGATGAAGTTCGCTCCATGGCACACTTAAAGAACAGTGGTGTCATTGCTAAGAACGGATTGCTCCCTGCTATTGAGAAACTTGCAAAAAATGCTTCGTGGGTTAATAATTTAAAAGTAGATGTTCAGAGCTTTGGATTGGATGAACGCTTAGAGAATTCATTGGAAATAGCTATCTTCAGAATTATTCAGGAACTGGTGACCAATGTGATAAAACACGCAAGAGCTTTAGAAGCAAGTATTTCTATTACACAGCATGATGATTCCCTGAGTATTATTGTGGAAGATAACGGAGTAGGCTTTGATGCTAAAAACATTCAGCAAAAGGATGGTATGGGCCTCTCGGGAATCGAAAGAAGAGTTGAACATTTGGAAGGAACCATGGAGATAGACTCTACTCCCAAAAAAGGAACCTCCGTTCTAATAGATATACCTTTATGATAACCTTAGCCATAGCCGAAGATCATCAATCACTCGTAGATGGTATTAATTTGTTACTGGAATACGAGGAAGATATTTCTATTGTAGGGATGGCAAATGACGGAGAAGCGCTCCTGGAGATCGTTAGAAGGAAGCAACCTAAAGTTGTCCTAACTGATATCAAAATGCCCAAGATCGATGGAATTGCTGCTACCAAACTTATAAAAAAGGAATTTCCGGATACCAAGGTGATCGCTTTTACCATGTTCGACCAGGATGCTGCTGTTTCGCAAATGATTACAGCCGGAGCTTCGGGATATTTGCTGAAGAATTCTGCCCTGGAAGAGGTTTTACATGCTATACATGCAGTTGTAAAAGGAGAAGAGTTTTTCGATTCGGCACTGGCCATTTCATCGTTAAAAGATAATACGGCCACTACGGCTAAAAAGCCCATCCTCTCTAAAAGCGAACGTGAGATCTTAAACCTGATCGGGCAAGGAAAATCTACCAGTGAAATTGCCGCAGTGCGTTTTACAGCAGTCTCTACAGTGGAAAAACACCGTAAGAACATGATCCGAAAACTGGGTCTTTCGGGGAAAGGGGAACTACTCCGGTATGCCCTGGAAAGAAAATATGACTTCTAAATAAACTCTTTACAATGAAACTTCTAAAATACCCTTCACCGGGTATTTTTTTACGCTATATGGTCTGGTAGTTTTACAAAAACAAATTATCACGATCATGAGAACCAAACCTTTCCTTTCATTATTGGTATTAATGTTTCTAACTTCTGTACTTCAAGCTCAAATAAGTATTGGATTTGATAAAGCCAGGCAGGTTATAAAATACGAGTCAGGAGATTCATTCAAAATACCCTATACATTACAAATTGATGGTAATAAGTTTCCATCTAAAGCAAATAACATATCTGTTAAGATAACAACAGACAATGAGAGTCTGAACTCTTTTAAAGTTAGCTCGGATATAGCAATAAATCAATCGATAACCAAAGGGCATTTAGAGTTTAAGAGAACCAAAGACCATCAGGGAAACTTACAAAGTCTTCTGGACTCTATCATTAAACATAAAGGAATAGTAGAACTTACTATTGAATCTCTTTCTGAAAAGCAATTTGAACTGGAAAAAGACACAACAAAAAAAGAGATAGTAAAAATTGAGTTGAAGGATCATATCCAAACTGTTATTTTAAACACAGAGAAGAAGAATAAATCGTCTAAATACAATTTTTTCATGGGAGCCAATTTTAACTTTGGAGAGAAGGTAAAGGTGAAGAGTTTTTATTCTGAAATAGATGTATTTCTTCCGGGGCTATTCTTTAAAAATCGAAAGGGAACATATTGGGGAGGTATACGCGCCGGAATCTACAGAAACAGTTCAACAACACTTCAAAAAGATAAAGAAAGAGATGATATCATTTTCCTTGTTGAGGATGAAAACCTTCAAAATGATTCAATTTCATTAATTGCTAAAAGGGTTATCAGGACTCCTGAAACAACATCTGAAAACCTGGGGTTTTACGGACAACTATTATTTCGCATATTTGAAGACGATGCAAAAAGTTTTCAAACCTATTTAGCTTTACATACAGAGATCATCCAACGTACGGAAACTACAAAATTCAATTTTAAAGATACTTTGCATATTTCTCAGAACTATATTCCCCGTGATTCGTTATTAGACCCACTTTTACGAAGACAATTAAGGGAAAGTAAAGAATTTACCGATAAATTGTATAGTTCCTATTTTGGAGTGGGAGTACCCATGAAATATACAGATAAAAACATTGAAGTATTTCTAAACCCTGTTTTAGGATATGGCGATACCGGTAGAAGAAGTCGTAACGGGACAGGGCAGTTTTTTGGCCTTTTTCAGTTCTATCTTATGGAACAAAAACACGGAATTAAAATTAGTGGTGAAGTAAGGGAATATTTTTCAGACCAAAATCCGCAAATGGTCGTAAACCTATCCAAAAGGTTCGATATAGAATCTTTGCTGGATTCAAATAAAGGAAAGTCAGATTAAAATAAAAAACCTCCTTGCGTTAGCCACAAGGAGGTTTTTCAATCTCTATCTTGGATCATTACAGTTTTAACTTCTCAACGGTAGTTAAATTGCTATAGTTATCAGAATATTTTAGCATCTGTTCTTCAAAGGTAGTAGGTTGCTTAACACTAAAACTTTCTATTTCTCCATTATCATTCATATTTGGAATAATATCCGGGTTTACAAATCCGCTATAAGGAGCAGTGGTAAACTGTTTGTTACGCTCTAAGATCTCAGCGTGTAAGGTTTGATCTACTTTCACACCATAACCTTCTACCAAAGCTTCCGCGGCAGCGTAATCTCCTTCAGACTTGATACGTTGTGTTTCACGTAATAATTGTCCGAAAAGGTCATGCAATTTATCGTAATCATTAATGTTATAATACGTCTTTCCATCACGTGTTACTTTCTCGATCACATTATCTGCTGCTCCTTTTTCAAAAACCCAGGCACTTACCCACTGGCGGTTACGCATATGTGTTTGTTCCACATCATCTCCCAAGTTCAATCGGATCAATTGTGTCATCAATCCATTACGAATATAACCATCGTATGCAGTCACTCCCACTTTTTTCCAGTCATCCACCAATCCTAATTCTTGTAGTTTAGGATTGTATAGATAATATAACGCTACAAGGTCTGCACGTCCTTCTTCAAGGGTAGACGCATAGTTCTTTAGCGTTTCTTTAGTTTCTCCTACGCCCGGATTTAGTTGCCCGGAAGCATGGCCTATTACTTCGTGTAAAGCAGTATGCAACTTATCCCCTACTTGTCCGTATTTTTCTTCTAGTTCATATTCTTCTTCATCATGAACAAATTCTTTTAAACGTCCCGAACCTCCTGCATTGTTGTATGCATTTATAATATTCCCCAGAGAAACCGACTTACTTCCCACTGCTGCACGGATCCAGTTAGCATTTGGTAAATTAACTCCAATAGGTGTACTTGGAGACGCATCTCCGGCTTCACCGGCAACATTTACTACTTTATAGGTTATCCCCACAACATTTTTCTTTTTGTGCTCTTCCATTAAAGGGGAGTTATCTTCAAACCATTGTGCATTTTCAGATAGTACAGCCATTTTTTGGGACATATCAAAATCCTTGATCTGTACAATATTTTCAAAAGAACCTCTATATCCCATCGGGTCATTATACACTTCAATAAAACTGTTGATATAGTCAATATTACCTTCTGTCGCAGCTGTCCAGGCAACATTATAGTCATCCCATATTTGAAGGTCGCCTGTTTTATAGTATTCTATCAATAATCCAAGTGCATCGCCTTGTGCCTGATTTTCAGCAACGCCTTGCGCCTTTTCAAGCCACTCTACTATTTTATCGATAGCAGGACCATACAATCCGCCGGATTTGTACACCAATTCTTTAAGTACTCCGTCTTCTTTTACCAACTTAGAGTTCAATCCATATGACAGTGGTTTTTCAGGGTCCGGAGATTCTTTTGCTGCATAAAACGATTCTACATCAGCATTGGTTACATTAGGCCCATAAAAGTTCACGGCAGAAAGTGCTACGTTATCAACACCTTTCGCCCGGTTCACTTTTTTAGCATCTGCATCATTAAAGATAACATCGAAAGCTTCTCCTTCAAGTGTTGTACTTGTTTCAGATAAAAGTGTCTGAAGATATTCTGAAGAAAAATCCGGCTTTATCTTATCATTGGAATAATGGTGATGGATTCCGTTAGAGAACCAAACACGTTTCAAATAAATTTCAAAATTTTTCCAATCCTCAGATTCCTTATCTCCCGTATAAGTTCTATAAACATTTTCCAAAGCCGTTCGGATAGCAAGGTTGTGACGATAGTTTTGATCCCACATAATATCTCTTCCTGCCAAACCTGCCTGAGTAAGATAGTATACCAGTTTTTGTTCTTTCAGTGTCAAATTATCCCAACTTGGAATTTGATAGCGTAATATCCTTAGATCTGCAAATTGATCTACATTATAATCAAAGTCATTCGTTTCAACTTTAGCAATCTCTTGTGGTTCTTTTTTGTTCTTGTCATCCGCACAAGAAAAAAACAGCAATCCACTCATAGCCATAGCTATAAAAAAAGTGTTCTTCATTTTTAAATTTTATTGGTTTTCAACAAATGTAGCAAAATATTAAACGTCAAAATTGATTATCTTAGCACAAATAACCAATAATCACTATCTCAATGAAAATATTAAAGTATTTTTTGTTTCTGATCCTTATTATTCTAATAGGTGGAGCCATTTATTTTGGTACTAAAGATGGAAAATTTAATGTTGCTGAAAGTAAAATAATAGAGGCTCCTGCCGAAGTGATTTATAACAACCTAAAAGATTACAAAACCTGGCAGGAATGGGGGCCCTGGATGGAACTTGACCCGAATATTCAAATCAATTATGCTGAAAAGACCGAAGGTGAAGGTGCTTCTTATTCCTGGAGCAGTGACCATATGGAGGTAGGTGACGGTTCTATGAAAACGGTCAAAGTGATTCCTAATAAAGAATTGGACCAGGAAATTACTTTTAACACCCCTATGGGTGATAGTAAGAGCAATGTCTACTGGCGCTTAGAAGAAACCGGAATGCCCGGACAGACAAAGGTAACCTGGGGGATGAAAGGTGAACAAAGCTTTATGGAAAAGGTGTTCATGGCTTTTCAGAAGGGAGATATGGAGACCGGAATCGGTATGATGTTTCAGCGGGGCCTAACAAATCTTGACGAGGTTGTAAAAGAACAGATGGAAACATTTTCTGTAAATGTGGATGGTATTACAGAATACGGGGGAGGTTATTATATGTATAATACAACTGCTTCAAACTTAAGTGATATCGCTGCTAAAATGGGTGCAATGTTTGGGCAGGTGGTTGGCTATATGGACCAAAATAATTTAACCAGAGCAGGAATGCCTTTTACGATCTATAACGAATTGGATGAAGCGAACGGTACCGTTATCTTTTCGACTGCATTACCTGTTAAAGAAAGGGTTATTACGCCTTCGGGAAGCCCGGTTATCTGTGGGTATATGGAACCTGTGACTACCTTAAAAACAACACTTAGAGGAAAATATGAGAATCTCTCGAAAGCATACAAAAAAGCAAAATCCTATATTTCAGAAAATAATTTGCAAGAACATCCTACTGCAAAAATGTTTGAAGTTTATGTAACAGACCCCGGAGCAGTTCCTAATCCGGCCAATTGGGTCACCGAGATATATATTCCCCTTATCGCACCACCAACCCCTCAGTGATGAAACATCTCTTATTGGTATTTTTAGGGGGAGGCCTTGGCAGTTCATTGCGTTTTTGGATTGGCACCTATTTGAACAGTGACAAAACCGGAATTCCATACGGCACTTTTCTCGCCAATATTTTGGGTAGTTTATTCATTGGGATCATCTTAGGCCTGGCACTAAAGAATAACACCCTTTCTCAAAACACAATTCTGTTCTTAGCTACCGGTTTTTGTGGTGGTTTTACTACTTTCTCCGCCTTTGCCTATGAAAACCATGTCTTTTTGAGATCTGGCGATTTTATGACATTTGCTTTATACACTATAGGTAGTTTTGTTATTGGTTTTGCAGCTGTCTTTTTTGGAATGTGGCTTGTCAAGTATTTCTAATGATGTTCTCCAAAGTCTTTTACCCCGGCTTCAATACGAACTAACAGGTCATTTTCTTTTGGTGGAATTGGACAAGAATACTTTTTGTTATAGGCACAATAAGGATTGTACAATTTATTGAAGTCCAGCAGAATAGTATCACCATCCGGAATTCGAGCATCCAAAAACCTACCTCCTCCATAAGAACCGTCTCCACTTGTTAGATCGGTAATTGGTAAAAACAGATAGTCTACATACTCCGGGTCCTTGGAAGGCGTTGTGCTTTGATATAGTTCCAGTTTTAGATCTTTTCCATCCAACGTAAAGTGTGCCTCGCCATATTTTACATATTCCGGGAGCCGGTCGGTGGTGGTTGTCATTAAAAAGGGTTTCTCGTCAGGAGTGCGAATAAATTTTGCTACTACTCTATATTTAAGGTCGATAGGATAAAACTCTAATCCGGAAAACGTTTTGAAGTCTTTGGGCTCCAAAATAGTGGTCTCTTCATTACTAAATTCTTTATTTTCGGAAGCCTGGTACTTCTTAATTTCCCTAATGATCTTTCGGTCGCTTTGGGCATTGGAAAAACCACTTGTGATTACTATGAGTAAAATGATAAGCTTTTTCATTTTTATAAATTTTAGTAAATATAACTTTTAAACATAAATTCTTGAGTAGTTGTCAATTCAAAAAAATTGCTACATTTGCTTCTTAATTCACAAAAAATGAAAAACAGGACATATATCATTAAGCAAACTTGTAGCGTTTCACAGTCGAAACACAGGCGATGTATGTACCATTTATAGAGAGATAAATTAATTCAATATAAAAACGTCCCGCCTTTGAGCGGGACGTTTTATTTTTATACTAATACCAACTAATGAAAAAATTATATACTAACTACATAAACAATTTCAAAGGACTTTCACGTGAGATATGGTTGCTCTCCCTGGTAACATTTATCAATCGTGCAGGTGCTATGGTTATTCCATTTTTATCCCTCTATCTGGTCAACGCAAAAGGTTTTACACTTCCGCAGGTAGGGTGGATCATGACCAGTTTCGGAATTGGGTCACTGGCAGGAACATGGATTGGCGGTAAGTTAACAGACAGTATTGGTTTTTATAAAGTAATTGTGCTAAGCCTGTTTCTGGGAGGAATTGGATTTATACTTCTTCAGTTCATTGATACCTTTTACGGGTTTTGTATTGGAATCTTTTTGCTGATCCTGGTAGCAGATGCTTATCGCCCTGCTATCTTTGTAGCTGCAGATACTTACAGCAAACCCGGGAATGTTACCCGAAGTATTACATTGATCCGGCTGGCAATTAATTTGGGTTTTTCCATTGGCCCGCTTATAGGGGGAATCATTATTGCTACTATTAGCTATACCTCCTTATTCTGGATCGATGGAGTATCTTGTGTGATTGCCGCCATAGGATTATTTATCTGGCTAAAGCCGAAAAAATCAAGGACTCCGGAGCCCTCGGTCACAAACGATAAAAAGGAAGGTGTACCTCCCTATTTAAATGGGTTGTTTGTACTCTTCATCATTATTATGATCGCTAACGGGACCACATTCGTTCAATACTTTTCTGTAATGCCTTTATACTATGAGAAGGCTCATTTTCTTACGGAAGACCTTATAGGATGGCTTATGTTTTTAAATGGGGCAGTAATTGTTGTATTCGAAATGCCTTTAATTGCCTGGTTGGAACGCAGAAGTTTATCAAAGACCATGGCTACCTTCTGGGGAATCGTATTTACCGCGTTAAGCTTTATTGTGCTTAACCTTACCTCATGGAGTGGCGTTCTTGTTATTGGAATGTTGTTAATGACATTAGGAGAAATGATCGGTTCTCCTTTTTCAAATGCATTGGCGTTGGAAATGGCTCCCAAAGGTAGAAAAGGCAGTTATATGGGATTGTATAGCATGAGCTTCTCATTCTCTCACATTATAGGGCATAACGGTGGTATGAACCTAGTAGATAATTTTGGTTTCGATGCAACATGGTATTATATGTTTTCACTCTTAGTAGTGATCGCAATACTTACTTTATGGCTATATCGATTGCTAAAAAAATCGCTTAAATTTACCACATACTAATACAAAAACTAAATAGATGAAATACTGTATCGCTGTTCTGGTCTGCTTCGGAATGATCTCCTGCGGAAATCCTTCGGTTGAAAACAAGGTTGTTCATACTACTGAAACTGAAGCAATCTCGAAATCATTTCCGAAGTTGGACCCCTCCAGGTACAATGTCGCTTTTTTAATTATGGATGGAGTGTATAACACAGAGTTAACAGCGCCTTATGATATTTTTCAGCATACCGTATTCAGACAAAATATTAAAGCGATGAATGTATTCACCGTAGCAAATACCGATGAGCCTGTTACTTCTTTTGAAGGATTGCGAATGCTCCCGGATTTCAATTATACAAAGGACAGCTTACCAAAGATCGATATTTTGGTAGTACCCAGTGCAGAGCATCATCTGGATACCGATCTGGAAGATGAAGTTATGCTGGAATTTGTCCGTAAGGCCAATGAACAAGCCATGTTCGTCACTTCGCATTGCGATGGTGCTTTCGTATTGGCAAAAGCAGGCATATTGGAAAATGCTGTCTCCACCACTTTTCCAAGTGATATAGATACCATGCGTGAAATGTTCCCAAAACTGGATATTCGTAAAGATGTACTTTTTGTTCACGACGGGAAATATATCACCTCAGCCGGAGGTGCTAAAAGTTTTGAAGCTGCTTTGTATTTATGCGAATATTTATACGGTAAAAAAGTTGTAGAATCTCTTGCAAATGGTTTGGTAATAGACTGGAAACTTGAAGAGGTCCCACATCTGGTCATTGAAAATTAATTTACTTAACTTCTTTGATCTCATTATGGCTTACCACATGTGATAGCACAATTTGGGTTTTGGTTTCTCCATAACTAATTAATTGATCAATAAAGGCTTCCAGGTGATTTTGATTCTTTAAGACCACTTCCATGACAATATTCTCGTTACCTGTAATACGATAACAATTAAGTACCTCATCATATGTTTTCACTTTCACCAAAAAAGGCTTCAGCTTTCCCATAAAAGCACGTAATGTAATGATCGCTTTTAACTGATATCCTGTTTCAAAAGGAGATACCACTGTCTTATAACTATTAATAATGCCTGAGTCTTCCATCTTTTTAATACGTTCACTTACTGCAGGTGAACTTATTCCCACCTGCCTGCCTATTTCCGCATTAGACTGCCGGGCATTTTTCTGAAGGCATTTCAATATTTTCCAATTTAACGAATCAATGCTCATTTTAATGATATTTTAACTAAAAAAATTAAAAGCTAAAGCTAATATACATATTTACTTTAAAATCGAAAGTAAAAAATGACGCGATGTCCTTAAATTTGAGTGATTTGTAAACCCCCACACCTACTAGTAAAATGATACCACATATTCCACATGGCCTGCCGCAATCACCTATCTATAAGAAGGCTATGGAAATTTTTACACTTTCCCGTCATATTTCAAGTTACATTGCGCATGACCTGGCTCCGTTACGTCAAAACGGAAGAGAAGACGATACTATTTATTTTACAGGGGACATTGTACAGCAATCTGTTTCATTAGCTCCTGAAATACTAAAAGCAGAAAGCCAGACTTTTTCAGAAGAAAAACATAAGTATGCGGCTTCGGTGAACAGACTTGTCAATTCCTTGTATAAAAATTGTGAACGTCTGGAACATGTTAATAGCAATGGAAAAGAATTTCTTCCTATTCTTAGAACCGAATTGAAAAAATTTAGAAAGTTGCAACGCTCCTGGATGCTTACTCTATAGATCCGTTACTTATTTTCAAGGCTTTTCAATAACGGCTTCACCCTTTAATTATCTTTTGATATCTTTTAAGTTCTTCTTTAACTTTAGATACTAACAGGACAATTCCTATCATATTAGGTACCAGCATTGCAAAAATCATGGCATCACTAAAATCGGTTACAGCTCCCAAAGTGGCTGCAGCACCTATAACAGTGAAAATACAAAATAGTAGTTTGTATGTATATTCGGTTTTTTTTCCTCTCCCAAAAAGAAAGCTCCAGGCCTGGTATCCATAGTAGGACCATGATATCATTGATGAAAAAGCGAACAAAATAACTGCAAAACTCAAAACATATGGAAACCAGGAAATACCGCTCTCTAAAGCTGAAGCAGTTAATAAGACACCTTCTTCATAGCTAATTTCAACACCTGTTGCCACCTGACCGGTTATAATAAGAACCAAAGCGGTCATCGTGCATACCACAACTGTATCAATAAAAGGCTCTAATAAGGCAACAAGCCCTTCACTTGCAGGGTATTTGGTCTTCACAGCACTATGTGCTATCGATGCACTTCCAATGCCGGCTTCATTGCTAAAGGCTGCTCTTTTAAACCCCTGAATTAGCACTCCAACAAAACCACCTGCAATTCCTTGAGGGCTAAAGGCACCATCCCAAATGGATTGGAACGCAGCCGGAATATTACTATAGTTTATACCCAAAATCGTCAATACGGCAAGAATATATATGGCTACCATTATGGGGACTATTTTATCGGTTACTTTCGCTATCTTTTTGATACCTCCAATAATAACAATGCCCACCAGGATTGCCATTATTAATCCAAACATCCATCCCCTGCCATAAATAAAACTTGCTTCTGCCCCGGTAACATGTTCAAATAACTGAAATGCCTGATTGACCTGAAACATATTGCCTCCTCCAAAAGAACCTCCTACGCACATTACAGCAAAAAGTATCGCTAAAAATTTGCCTAGCCTTGGAAGCCCCAGTTCACGTAATCCTTTCTTCAGATAATACATAGGTCCTCCAAAAATGGTCCCCTCGGCGTTAACTTCACGATACTTAACTCCCAAAGTGCATTCAACAAATTTTGATGACATTCCCAATAGCCCTACCAATACCATCCAAAATGTAGCTCCAGGCCCTCCCAGGGCTAATGCTATAGCGACTCCTGCTATATTTCCCAATCCTACTGTAGCTGATATTGCAGCGGTCAAAGCCTGAAAATGACTCACTTCTCCCTCTCCCTCTACTCTTATTGTATCCGGATTATCTCCGTCCACACTCAAAACAGAATCTGATATGGAAACATGGCCCTGATCTTCCAAAGAATCGTATTTGCCTCTTACTACTTTTAATGCCGTAAAAAACTCTTTAATGTTGATAAATTTAAAGTAGATGGTAAAATACCCTGCTCCCAGAATAAGTACTATAAGCACCCATGGGATACTACTGGTTTCAGAAATTGGAATTTCTGCAAAGATCCCATCCGTAAACCAACTTGTAGCTTTACTGAATTGTTCATTTATACGTTCGTCCAGTGATTGATTGACAGTTTGTAGAAAAAGAAACATACTTATTTGATTTGTGAAGCAATTTGCCTCTAAATCAAAAAAAATGTGTGGTTAATCACTGATGAAATTTTTAACCGAAATGGTTAGCTATATGGTTAAGCATTGTCCTTAACTGTAGCATATTTAAGAAAGTCATTACTCCTGGCAAATTCAATTAATTGTTCTTTACCTCCTACCCCGCTTACGTTAAGTATCTTTTTTATTTGATGTATATGTGTTTGAAATCCATCCAAGCTAATATGCATTGCCTCGGCAATTTCCTGATACGATTTTGAATTTCCAAAGTATAACAGATTACCTAAAACTTCTTTTTGTCTGTCGGAAAGTTCTATTTTATTCGCCTCTTGTAATTCTTTTAATTCTACTTTCATTCCTTTGATCGTTTCCAAATGACTTTCATTTGCCAACTCGAAATGTTCAAGGCGTTTCTTTAATTCATTGTTTTTAGTTCTTAACTGCTGTGCAAGTGTTTGCTGTTGTTCTTTTTCAGAAAGAAACTTCCAGCTATATAACAAAATGGAGAACAGCAGTATAAATAAAAATTTGAACGAAATTGCAGTAATGCTTCCCACCAATGCCCAAAACTCCTGATCTATTACTTGTACTGCCCTATCCTGAGGGATAATACGATGACTCACCGCGATAAGGATCAAGATGAACAAAGCAAATGTAGGCAGATACATAAAACGCATTTGGCGGGCAGTAAAAGCCTTGTTCAATTCGTATAGTAAAGAAATAGCTACTAAAACAGAGATTGGAATATCAATGAGCCAAATGAAGTTATTACTTATTTCAGTATTATTATAGGAAGTTGCTATAAATACAAATACCACCATTCCCAACACACCCGAATAAAGCAAAATGAACTCTTTGGTTGTAAAACGCTCTACCAATCTTACGATAATACTTCTATTTTGCTGGTGTTCTATAGAAGGCAGGGAAAGTAAGATAAACAATGAATTTGCTAAAGAAATAAAAACTCCTAAGTAGATAACCACCCTGTTTACCGGTTCCCATTGAAGGACAGTAACCAAAATAATATTTGCCAACGCTCCAATTCCCCAAACAAAAATAGCAAGGCCAAACCATTTAATACCCTGTATTGTTTTTTTCCCGGTACCACTTAACGCTTCTTTAATAAAAATACGTTGAATTATAATTGCAGAAATCAAGCAAACAATAGCTGTGACCGTATATTCTATTACAGATAACATGTGATAAAGATATTGAAAAAAAATCCGAAGAGATGATCTATCAAAAAGTAGACACTACATATTTCTTCTGTACTGCCCTCCTACTTCAAATAATGCAGAAGTGATCTGTCCCAAGGAACATACTTTTGTGGCTTCCATTAACTGCTCAAATATGTTTTCATTGTGAATCGCCGCGTGTTGTATTTTCCCGATAGAGGTTTTAGCTGTATCCTTTTTGGCTTCATGAAGATTCTTTAAGGTATCTATCTGTGCCTGCTTCTCTTCTTCGGTAGCACGTATCACTTCCGCAGGTAGTACCGTTGGAGAGCCCTTACTACTTAAAAAAGTATTTACACCAATAATGGGGAACTCTCCGGTATGTTTCAAGGTCTCATAATACAAACTCTCCTCCTGGATCTTACTACGCTGGTACATGGTTTCCATAGCTCCTAATACCCCGCCCCGTTCGGTAATACGGTCAAATTCTTCAAGAACGGCAGCTTCTACAAGGTCTGTTAGCTCTTCTATGATGAAAGAACCCTGAATAGGATTCTCATTCTTCGCCAGCCCCAGTTCTTTATTAATGATCAATTGTATCGCCATGGCACGGCGTACGCTCTCTTCTGTTGGTGTTGTAATGGCTTCATCGTACGCATTGGTATGTAAAGAATTACAATTGTCATAAATAGCATATAACGCCTGTAAAGTAGTACGAATGTCATTAAAGTCTATTTCCTGTGCATGTAACGAACGCCCTGAAGTTTGAATGTGGTA
This sequence comes from Flavobacteriaceae bacterium, assembly GCA_028284005.1. Classification (GTDB taxonomy): domain Bacteria; phylum Bacteroidota; class Bacteroidia; order Flavobacteriales; family Flavobacteriaceae; genus JANQOS01. The sequence continues at coordinate 263,917 of JANQSO010000007.1, forward strand.
CTTCAGCATTTGTGCACGTGGGTTAGCGCCGTATTTTTCTTTCATGGCCTTTGCCCATATCTTACGTGCCACACGGCCAATCACAGAATATTCCGGATCGATCCCATTGCTGAAAAAGAACGATAGATTAGGCCCGAATTTGTTGATATCCATTCCACGGGAAAGGTAGTATTCAACATAAGTAAACCCATTGGAAAGTGTAAATGCCAGCTGTGTTATCGGGTTTGCTCCTGCTTCGGCAATATGATATCCACTAATAGAAACCGAGTAGAAGTTACGCACTTTCTTTTCAATAAAATACTCCTGTACATCACCCATAAGCCGTAAAGCGAATTCTGTTGAGAAGATACATGTATTCTGCGCCTGGTCTTCTTTTAAAATATCTGCCTGGACCGTTCCTCGAACCTGCTGCAAGGTTTCGGTTTTTATTTTCTGATATACATCTGAAGGCAATACCTGATCACCTGTTACACCTAAGAGCATAAGTCCGAGGCCATCATTTCCTTCAGGCAGTTCTCCGTAATACCCTGGGCGTTCTATACTTTTGTCTTTATAGATCTTTGCGATCTTTGCTTCTACTTCTTTTTCCAGCCCGTTCTCCTTAATGTATTTTTCGCAATTCTGGTCGATTGCAGCATTCATAAAGAATCCAAGCAACATAGGTGCCGGCCCGTTAATGGTCATACTTACAGAAGTCATGGGGTGACTTAGGTCAAAACCTGAATATAACTTCTTGGCATCATCAAGGCAGCAAATAGAAACACCTGCATTACCAATTTTTCCGTAGATATCCGGACGATAATCCGGATCGTTTCCGTAGAGCGTTACACTATCAAAAGCTGTTGACAATCGTTTTGCCGGTAACCCCATACTCACATAATGAAAACGGCGATTGGTACGCTCAGGGCCACCTTCTCCTGCAAACATACGCGTAGGGTCTTCACCGGTACGTTTAAACGGGTACAATCCTGCTGCATAGGGAAATTCTCCCGGGACATTCTCCTGGAGTGTCCATCGTAAAATATCACCCCAGGCCTTATATTTTGGTAATGCTACTTTTGGAATCTGCGAATGTGACAGAGATTCTGTATGTGTGTCAATATTGATCTCCTTGTCTCTTACTTTGAATGTATAGACGGGGGACCTATAGCGCTCCACTTTTGCATCCCACCCGGTAATTACTTCCCAGTTATAAGGGTCCAGGTTCATCTTTACGCGGTCGAATTCTTTAATAAGTAATTTCAGGAACTCTTTGTCATTGTCATTCTGAGCGTACTGAAGAATCTCTTCTTCATTTAACCCGCTTTTAGCAAATAAAGATCTCTCGTCTTCGTTAGAAACAATATTTGAAACAGAACAGATCGTTTTAAAAATACCGTATAGCTTTTGCGCCACTTCAGCCTGTGCCTGTCCCCTTTTATCATATGCCCTGTTGACTTCACTTATCTCGGAAAGATAACGTGTTCGTGCCGGAGGGATGACAAAGACCTTTTCCGACATTTCATCGCTAATTTCGTAATCACTCTTTAAATCTGAATCTGTCTTCTCAACGATCTTGTCCATGATCGCTTTATAGAGCTTATTCATCCCGGGATCGTTAAATTGTGAAGCGATCGTACCATAAACAGGCAAATCATCTTGTGGCGTATCCCATAACTGATGGTTACGCATGTATTGTTTTTTAACGTCTCGCAAAGCATCCAGGGAACCACGCTTATCAAATTTATTGATCGCAACCAGGTCTGCAAAATCCAGCATATCGATCTTTTCCAATTGGGTAGCAGCACCAAATTCGGGGGTCATAACGTATAAAGAAACATCACTGTGGTCAAGAATTTCGGTATCACTTTGTCCAATTCCTGAAGTTTCCAAAACGATCAGGTCATATTCTGCTGCCTTAAGCACTTCTATAGCTTCCGAAACATATTTGGACAATGCCAAATTACTTTGACGAGTCGCTAAGCTACGCATATAGACCCGTGGTGAATTAATGGCATTCATACGAATTCGGTCACCCAACAAAGCTCCTCCCGTTTTCCTTTTAGAAGGGTCCACAGAAATAAGCCCTATTGTTTTTTCAGGAAAATCAATTAAAAACCTTCGTACAAGCTCATCTACCAAAGATGATTTTCCCGAACCTCCCGTTCCGGTAATTCCCAGAACCGGAGTTGTAATTTTTTCGTTCTTTTTATGGATTTGTTGAAGTGTATCCTTTACAACTTCCGGGAAATTCTCTGCAGAAGAAATAACGCGGGCTATAGCGCCGGGTTCTTTTTCTGAAAGCCTGTCAATTTCACCGTTCAATTGATCACCGATTGGAAAATCTGCAGTTTGTACCAGGTCATTGATCATTCCCTGTAAGCCCATCTCACGCCCATCATCGGGAGAATAGATACGGGTGATCCCATAATCCATCAATTCTTTTATTTCAGAAGGCAATATAACTCCGCCTCCGCCTCCAAAGATCTTAATGTGCTCTGCACCTTTTTCTTTGAGCAGGTCATACATATACTTGAAGTACTCATTGTGCCCTCCCTGGTAGGAAGTCATTGCAATAGCGTTGGCATCTTCCTGAATTGCCGTATTCACAACTTCTTCAACACTACGGTCGTGGCCCAGATGGATCACTTCTACCCCGGTAGATTGAATAATACGACGCATAATATTAATAGCTGCGTCGTGGCCGTCAAATAGTGAGGCTGCGGTTACTATACGGACTTTATTTTTGGGCTGATACGGTGCTTTTTGCTGCATTGATACAATCTAAAACTTTTGGAGCTGCAAATTTACGAAATTCGAAGCAATGCGAGTGCTTTGTTAGAATTTATACTTCACTTAAAATAAACCGGAAATTAAAACCCGGTATCAAAAAGCTACTCTAATCTTATAGACTGCTTTTTTATATCTTTGTCCTCTATTAATTAATACGTTACTATGTTTCCTAAAAAATTAGCTCTTATCTTTTTATGTTTTGCAGGTGTTTCCTGTGCCGAATTACAACAGGTTGTAAATACTTTACCCAACGGACAGGGTACAGGTGCTATAGACATTGCCGGCGGCTTGCGCCAGGCTCTGGATTTTGGTATTGACAAACAGGTCTCCAAACTAACAAAACAAGACGGGTTTTATAAAAATGAATTGGTAAAGATCTTACTGCCCCAGGAACTACAGAAAGTTGACAAGACCTTACGGGATATTGGGTTAAGCAGTTTGGCAGACGAGGGCTTAAAGGTTTTAAATCGTGCTGCTGAAGACGCCGTAAAAGGTGCTACTCCTATCTTTGTGAATGCTGTTAAAGAGATCACTTTTACAGATGCTAAGAACATTCTTTTAGGGAATGACAATGCCGCAACCTCTTACCTTCAGGCAAAGACCAATCAGGCATTGTATGCGAAGTTCAATCCAGTTATAAAAAACTCCTTTTCAAAAGTAGGCGCAGACGAGATCTGGACCAACATTATTACCAAATACAATTCTATTCCGTTTGTAAATAAGGTAAACCCGGATCTTACAGATTATGTTACAAATGAGGCCTTAAAAGGGGTTTACAAGATGATAAGTATTGAAGAAAAGAACATCCGGACTAAAATCTCTTCAAGGACAACCTCGCTTTTGCAACAGGTATTCGCTCTTCAGGATTGAAACAATAGTTAAGTTTTTAACTAAACTTTCCTTCCAACAACATAAATTAAGATAGTATTAACCTGGCGTTAATACTATTTTTTTTCTTTGGGTTCTACCTTTGTATTGATAAATGAAAGGGAAGTATATGTTACGTTGGTTCAGAAAAAGGTCCAGGCTCGAAAAGTTGCAGGATCGCTATGCTGAGCTTATGAAAAAGTCTTTTGATGTTGCTTTAAAAGATAAAAAGAAAAGCGAGGAAATTCATGAGCAGGCCCACAAGGTATTTAAAGAAATAAAACATCTTTCGGCGAAATAGCCGATACGTTATTTAGTGTAAACCTTTAAAATAATCGAATGCATATAGCAATCGGGATCCATACCAGCTAAAATATTCTCCATCGACCAGGCGCACTTCTTTTTGCAATCTATTTTCTAGTTCTGTAACATCTGTCTTTTTAAAAGGATAGGGCTCTGAGGATAACAACACTGTTTCTGCTTCCTTTAAAGCATTTGAGCCAACTTCGGGATACCTCCCGCCTACATCGCTGATCACATTTTCAAAATGATTTAACTCAAGCAAGGTATTGATAAATGTATTGGTAGCAGCGGCCATATAGGGATTCTTCCAAATAAGATAAGCTACTTTCTTAGAGGGTTTGTTTTTTATGAATTCTGAAAAGTCATTTTTTTTAGAAATGATCCTTGCAGCTATTTCCGAAGCTTTTTCAGAAACATTGAAAATTGTCCCGAATACTTTTATCATTTCAAAGCTATCTTCCACATTTTGAATATCACTCACCCAAACCGGAGCAATTGTATCCAGCTGTTCGACCATTTCCCTGGTATTCTCTTCTTTGTTGCAAATAATTATATCCGGAGAAAGGGCTTCAATTTTGTCAAAATGAACCTGTTTGGTTCCTCCAACTACTTTAGTTTCTTTGCGTAACTCTTGCGGATGTACACAAAATTTAGTGATTCCGGAGATTTGATCTTTTAAGCCCATATCCACTAATAATTCAGTTTGGGACGGTACCAATGAGATAATACGCCTTGGCGGTTTTAAAATTTCTAACTTTCTATTTAACTGGTCCTTAATATGTGGAATAATGGCTTTTAGTTTTGTTCAGTTCAACACCCAAATATAGAGAGAAATTGTGAGTTAAAATTATATCCAACAGTCTGGTAAATGAGGTGTAGCGGATAAAATGCACCTGCTCTTAAGCATACAATATACTGAATTAAACATAAAAAGCGGTTCGGGTTTGCACCCGAACCGCTATTGTTTTTATGCATTATTGCGCGTTTGTTTTTCTTTCTTCTAATTTGGAGAATTTAAACCAATTTTATTTCCTTCCGTATCTAAAAATAAAGCAAAGAAACCACTTTCATCCGCATGGGCCGTTTTTGGAGCAATGATCTTTCCGCCATTTTTTTCAACTTTATCAAGTATGGTTTTAAGATTATCTCCGCCGTTTAGATAGATAGTAACTCCATAAGCAGATGGTTTGAAGTCTTCTCCTTTCATTATAACTCCTGTTACTATTTGTCCTTCGTATGGAAATATTCCCATTTCCATTCCCGGCATTTCCATTTTTTCTATGTTAATACCCAAAATTGCTTGATAAAAGTTTATTGCTCTTGAAATGTCCGTTGCAGGTATTTCAAAAAGGGAAATGAAACTATTCATATCATTTATATTTTTTTCTACAGGTAAATCTTTCTTTTCTGTTGCCGAATCGAGTTTGTTTTGCCTATTACAGCTAACAAAACCAAAGACAAACAGAACAGTGGCACTTAATATTATTCTTTTCATTTATCTAAAAAAGTTCGACACAACAAAATTATCTTCAATGGGTGAATTGAAATTGTAAAAATGCGACACTTGAGTGTTATTTGTAGAAAAGGGTCGAAAGAGCCATATTTTCGTTTCCTAAAAACTCTTTCGGGGTAATTCCAATAAATTCTTTAAAGTCCTTTATAAAATGTGCTTGATCGAAGTATTCACTTTCATAAGCAATGTTTGTTAGGTTTTCCTTATCGTTGAGTAACATTTTTAAAGCTGTCTGCAAGCGCAACACCTTGCCTAACTGTTTAGGGCTAATACCTATCTGCTTTCTGAAATTTCTTTCAAGTTGTCTTCTTTTCGATAGGTCATCTTTCAATATTTGATGTATAGGATTACTTCCGTTAGTAGCTAGAAGAGAATCTACAGTCGTTTTTACTAAGTTTTCAATAGTTGTGTTTTGATTGAGTTTGTTTAACAGAAATGTTTCAATTATCTCAATACGTTCCTGAGTACCGGTTGCCTGAATGATCTTTTGTTCCAGTTCTTTCGCGGGGATTTCTCCAAATAAATTTTCAATTGGTGTTTCAACATCCACCAGGTCTTCAAGAGGAGTACTTACAAAGTTTGCAAATCCGTAAGGATAAAAGCAAATTGCAAATGAGTTAACATTTCCCACAGGTTCTATAAAATAGGACTTTGTTCTTTGCCCCATTACCATAGCACAAGGGTGTATTACAAATTCATTTTCAGATATGTACCTTTTAATTCCATCTTCAAGATTAAAAGTCATTTCGATACACCCGTCAGGAATAATTTTTTGTTTCTGATTCTTTGGGTCAAAAGGAACTTCCAAAGTCCAATAAAATTTAACCAAAGCACTTAAATCTGGGTGAGGTTGAAAAGTTTGATAATTCATTAATCGTTAGCTTTTCCAAGTGACGTACAACTACCGGTTATATAAAGAAAGCTCCATATAACCATTATTTATACGGTTAAATTTAATACTTTTTACAGGGAATCAATAAGATAGTACGCTTCGGTTCATTTTTATATACATTGTTGTGCTTCGATACTATTATATTAAAGAATTTGTGAACTCTTCTATTGTTAGTTGAGGTTTACCTAATATTTTCCAGGTGTATTCTGAAACTTGTTCTTCTTTTAGTTGTTCAACATAGGTTAACATATGTTCCATGAAATCCTCATATTCTTTACTTGGAAGTCCGAGCTGTTTAATCATTTCCATTGGATATTTAGAGACTTTAATTTTAGGATTATATACACTTACGAATCTCTTTGCAGCTTCAGGAAAGCTTAATCCTTCTATCCCTTGAACAGTAAAAGCTTGATTGAACGCTTTTTCGTTTCCAATGGCATTGGAAATATTTTCTGCCAAATCTGATGTGTTTGTAAAATATACAGGGTATTGGTGGTTACCTATTATTCCAAAATCTTCTCCCTGAATGAAGGTTGGGAAAGAGTCTAGAAATACGGAGCAATGAAAATAAGTATAGTTTATACCAGAGTTTTTTAAATGTTCAATAGCAGGCTTTCTGATACGATTAGTTTTATATTCCATCCCTTTTGTTGAAAATTCCGGGTTTGACAAATCAATTCCTACAATTTGCATGATGTGATTTACGCCCAATTCTTTACTAACATCAATCACGTTGATTATTCCTTCTCTTTCTGGTTGGAAAGGTGCACTTTCGTCCCAATTGGTAGTGTTGAGGTTTAAATAGATGGTTTTAGATCCAACCAAAGCTGACTTTAGGCTTTCTTTATCAGAAACATCGCCATAGACTACTTCAACATTTCCAGGTAATTGTTCTTTTGCTTTTTCTGGATCTCTTACAATTGCTTTTATCTGAATACCCTTATTGGCTAGTTTTTTTGTGATTGGCAAACCTAGTGATCCTGTTGCTCCGATGATTGTTAACTTTTTCATTTTTATACTATTTAATGACTTAATTTGATTCCTACAATTCCAATGACTATGAGTGATAAAAACCCCAGTTTATACCAGTTAAAAGTATCATTGAATAAAAGTAATCCAACCAGTATAGTACCGCTAGCTCCAATGCCTGCCCATACGGCATAGGCTGTTCCCATCTCTATTGATTGCATGGATTTCAATAAAAGTCCAAAGCTTAACGCTCCGAATACAAAAAAACCGATGGTACCTTTCCAGTTAGAAAACCCTTCTGAATATTTCATCGAAGTGGTAAAAGCAACTTCAAATAATCCAGATAGTAACAAATAGACCCAATTCATAATAGACTGTATTTAGAATTACAGTACAAATGTAGAGTTGGGGAAAATGAATTCTTTTTACCTATGTTAAAAAATAAACTATTTTTCTGAACGAATACGGCTAAGTGTAACTTGTGTAATTCCTAAATAGGAGGAGATATGGCCGAGTTTGACTCGACGAAGTATTTGAGGAAACTTATCGATTAGCTTTAAATACCTGCTTTTGGCGTCGGTAAATTGAGTCAATAGTATTTGTTCTTCCATTTCCAATAAGGCCAGTTCAGCTAGTTTCCTACCAAAATTAGCTAGTTCCAGATTAGTCTCATATAATTCTAAAAGTTTGGATTTGCTAATTTTTAAGACTACTGAATCTTCCAATAATTCTATGTTTTCAAGGGAAGGTTTTGAATTGATGAAGTTTCCCAATGATGCTGCAATATCTCCTTCAAATCCGAACCAATAGGTGACATCTTTCCCTTTTTTATTAATGTAATAACTTCTCATGGCTCCAGTTTTTATGAAGTAGATAGAGTGGTGTACTTCTCCTTCATGTATCAAGATATCGCCTTTTGACTTTTTATGCTCTGTCATAAATGATTTAAGAAGGTCAAAGTTTTCACCTGATAATCCATATTTGTTTAGGAAAAGTTCTTTGATTGATTTCATATAAGAAATTCTTCTATTCTATTTAAATGGTCCTTAAATAGTATTTAAAACGGACTCCATTTGTCGTTGTAGTTTACCTGCTTCAGCGGCAGCGGTAGCGGCAAAATCTTCGCCATTAGAGGCGTAAATAATTCCGCGGGAAGAATTGATTAACAGTCCGACGGTAGTATTCATTCCGTATTTACAAACCTCAGCGAGATCTCCTCCCTGTGCGCCCACCCCGGGAACCAATAAAAAGCTATCAGGGACAATATTTCTTATTTCAGCAAGATATTCAGCTTTTGTAGCACCCACCACATACATTAGATTGCGAGCATTTTTCCAGCCTTTGGATGTTTCCAAAACTGTTTTATAGACTTCTTTCCCATCTATACTTTTTGTCTGGAAGTCGAATGCTCCTTCATTGGAGGTCAATGCCAGTAAAATAGTATGCTTTCCTTCAAAAGCCAAAAAGGGTTCTACAGAGTCTTTTCCCATATATGGAGCTACCGTTACCGAATCGAATCCCAGGTCATCAAAGAAAGCTTTGGCGTATCTACTTGAAGTATTTCCTATATCGCCACGTTTTGCATCTGCAATTGTGAAAATTTCGGGGTAATTGGTATTGAGGTATTCAATGGTTTTTTCCAGTGACCGCCAACCTTTTATTCCATAGGCTTCATAAAAAGCGGTATTGGGTTTGTAAGCAACTGCAAGGTGCTGAGTTGCATCTATTATTGCCTTGTTAAAAGCAAAAATGGGGTCTTCTTCTGCAAGTAAGTGTTCAGGGATCTTCGCTAGGTCGACATCCAATCCAATACAGAGAAAGGATCTTTTTGTTTTGATTTGTTGAACAAGGTTACTTGTTGTCATAAAAAATATTTAAAAAGTCTCTCCGGCTTCTTTCAATTTTTCGGTATTACTTACCAATTGAAGCTCGTCAACTATTTTTTGAATATCTCCGTCAATGATATTGCTTAAATCGTACAAAGTAAGATTGATCCTGTGATCGGTAACACGGCCTTGAGAATAATTATAGGTTCTAATTTTCGCACTCCTGTCTCCACTTGTTACCATAGAGCCTCTTTTTTCGGCATCTTCGGCTTGTTTTTTTGCAAGTTCCAGGTCATACAAACGAGAACGTAGTACTTTAAAGGCCTTCTCTTTGTTCTTATGTTGTGATTTTTGGTCCTGGCACTGTGCCACCAAACCTGTAGGCTCATGTGTTAAACGCACTGCCGAGTAGGTTGTATTCACAGATTGTCCACCTGGCCCTGAAGAACAGAAATAATCTATACGGACATCTTTCGGGTCGATCTCTACATCAAATTCTTCGGCTTCGGGAAAGACCATTACTGTAGCCGCACTGGTATGTACTCTTCCCTGGGTTTCGGTTTGTGGTACTCGCTGTACACGGTGTACACCGGCTTCAAACTTCAATGTTCCGTAAACATCGTCCCCTTCAATTTCAAACTGAATTTCTTTAAAACCGCCACTGGTACCTTCACTAAAATCTACTACACTGGTTTTCCACCCTTTACTTTCACAGTATTTAGAATACATTCTGTAAAGGTCTCCCGCAAAGATACTGGCCTCATCTCCGCCGGTTCCGGCGCGAATTTCCATTACCGCATTTTTAGCATCTTCCGGGTCTTTGGGAACCAACAGGAATTTGATCTCCTCTTCGAGTTGTGGAATTCGTCCCTTAGCTTCATCTAACTGCATTTTTGCCATTTCCAACATTTCGGTATCGCTTCCGTCCGCAATTATCTCTTCAGCTTCATTAATGTTATTGGTAAGGTTTAGATACTCTTCCCTTTTATCCATTAGTAAACGAAGGTCCTTGTATTCCTTATTAAGCTGAATGTATTGCTTCTGGTCACTAATGATATCCGGCTGAATGATCAGGTCACTTACCTCGTCAAAGCGTTGTTTTACTATTTGCAGTTTCTCTAACATATTTCTTTGTAATCGTGCAAATTTAAGTTAAATAAGGTTTACTTATAAAAGAAACCTTTGTGAGTTTTAATATAAGAATTCTCCAAATTCAGATCTAATGGTAAGTGCTTTTTTTTCAGCCTTACCTTTTGATGACTTTAAAGGTTCAACACGTCCAATTATTTTCGCATCTACGTTAAAGGACCTTGAGATCGCAATAAGGTCGTCTGCTATTTCCTCCGGAACATACAACTCCATTCTATGCCCCATATTGAAAACCTGATACATCTCCCTCCAATCGGTCTTACTTTCTTGCTGAATTAATTTAAATAATGGAGGAACCTCAAAAAGATTATCCTTTATGATATGTAAGTCCTCTACGAAATGTAATATTTTGGTTTGTGCTCCACCACTGCAGTGTACCATACCATGAATTTCTTTATTGCTAAATTTTGAAAGAATCTCTTTTATAACAGGTGCATAGGTTCTGGTGGGTGAGAGTACTAGTTTTCCAGCATTTATAGGGCTACCGATAACTTCATCGGTTAGCTTCTTTGAACCGGAGTATACTAATTCTTCAGGAACCGAATGATCAAAACTTTCCGGATATTTTGATGCTAAGTATGTATGAAAAACATCATGGCGAGCAGAAGTTAATCCGTTGCTTCCCATTCCCCCATTGTATTCCGTTTCATACGTTGCCTGCCCATAAGAAGCTAATCCAACAATCACATCTCCGGCCTTGATATTTGCATTATCTATAACATCACTGCGTTTCATTCTCGCCGTTACCGTAGAGTCTACTATAATAGTTCGTACCAGGTCTCCAACATCTGCCGTTTCACCACCGGTAGAGTGGATCTTCACGCCAAATTTTGAAAGGTCGTTGATGAGTTCCTCAGTTCCATTGATAATTGCTGAAATTACTTCGCCGGGAATTAAATTCTTATTTCTCCCAATGGTAGATGATAACATAATAGTATCTACTGCTCCCACACAAAGCAGGTCATCCACATTCATAATTAAAGCATCTTGTGCTATTCCTTTCCACACGGAAATGTCCCCGGTTTCTTTCCAGTACATATATGCCAGTGAAGACTTTGTCCCGGCACCGTCTGCATGCATTACCAAACAATAATCATTGTCTCTCGTAAGGTAATCGGGAACTATTTTGCAAAATGCCTGAGGAAACAATCCCTTGTCAACATTCTTTATAGCATTGTGAACATCTTCTTTTGCAGCAGAGACGCCACGTTGTGCATATCGTTTGGAAATTTCCTGGCTCATGGAAAAAATTTAGACTACAAAAGTACGCATTAAAAAAAAGCTCACAAAGGTGAGCTTTTTAGTATTTATTAAAAATTTATCATCTATTCCCAATCCGGCATAAAAGCATTACTGAATAGTAAGGTTCTTGAATCATCTATTCCTATTTCAACACTGTAAACATCTCGCTGTGAAATATTGTCATTAGAGGTGTTGGTAAAGATCGCAAAGGCTTCATTCGGTGAAAACATTGGTTCCAGATCATTCGTTCCACTTGGTTTATTATCAGAAATATCAGTAGTAGTATCTGTAAGAAGGTCATAAACAAAAATTCTGGCATCCAATCTTCTGTAGTTAGCACTTTCAAAGCCTGTAACATCATAAGAATATATTACCTTTTGATTTGTTACCGAAAGATTCAATCCACTAGTTGCACCAGGCATACCTGTATGAATGGTATCTAACACATTGCCACTAAAATCGATTGTGAAAATTGAAACATCATAACCTTGTAGATTATTGGTTTTCAATGCAATAATATCTGCGGTTTCACTTACGTCCACTTCAGAAATTAAAGAACCGTCCAGAGTTTGGTATACTAAACTCAACCCTTGTCCATTAGAATTGATGCTGTATAATCTATGTAACTGTGGAAAATATATTTTGTCACTATTTGGTGGCCAGGAAAAATTTATTTCATTTAGATTAAAACCGGCAGGCTTTATGGAACCTGAGCGGGTAACTTTTTGCTTGTCCGAACCATCTCGTTTCATGGTATAAATATTTACAACAGCGCCATCGTTTTGTAAATATGCAATTCTATCTGCCGCTACATTTCTTCTGGGTCGGTAACTATTCACCGTTTCAGAGGTAAGTTGGAATTCGCTTCCGTCTTCATCTGCAGAGAAAATAACATTGTTATTACCAATCTTTCTGGTAAACAAGAACCTATTATCTATGGGGGCGCTAATCACTTCAAAAGTACCCACAGGACTTAATACAGGTGCATTGATATCATCTGTAGCAGAAACCTGCCAAAAATATTGAGCTCCTAAAATTAACGGGGAGTATGTATATGTAGTTTCTGTAATGTTCTCAAACACCTGTACATCATCATTTTGGTCATTTCTTAATTCTAAAGTATAAGTAATAGGATTTCCTTCAGGATCTGTAGAGGCCCATTCGAATACCGCTTCTATACTTTGTAGAACTTCATTTTCGGTTGGTGCTACCAATTGAGGAGTAGTAGGGGGCCTGTTATTTGTTGTTGACACTTCCAGTTCAAAAACCACATTTACCGATGCATTTGCTACAACAGTAGTGGGTTCAAAATCTGTAATATAATCATCTATCCTGGCTTCAACAGCATAATCTCCTACCGGCACATTCTCTATTGTAAATTTTCCGTCGCTATCTGTAAAAACAGTACTACTAATGGGTTGAGTTGATATTCTTACATTTTCAAGGGGCATATTATTTCCTGCTGCAACTACATTCCCTTTTATAGTACCAAAGTCATTTTCACCAATTTTATCTTCATTACAAGAAAATAAAAGAATCAAGAGTACTCCTATCAATTTTAAATATGTTCTACTTCCTTTCATCATTTTATTATTGGTTAATTTTTAATTTCGTTTTTTTAGATCCAAAATGATAGTTTAATCCAAGTCCGACGCCGAAATAAAAATCATCTCTTCTTCCGCTTATCTTATTGTCAATTTTGTCTGAAAATGTATGATTAAATTCTCCATTCAATACAAAAGAAATCCTATCTGAAACAGCATATTCCACTCCGGCCCCAAACTTCAGTTTAAAGAATGCGTCCCATCTTTGAAGGTAAAGTTCCGGGGAATCATCTGCAAATAATAATACACCGGGACCTGCAAATACATAAGGAGACAGTTTATCATGAGGTAATATATTGTATTCAAGATTAACACTTTCGGCTATCCACCAATGGTCTGTTTCCGGAGTAGAGTTTAGTCTGATGATCTGAAAATCGGTACCTAAACTCAATCCAGGTAAAAATCGGTATTTATATCCCAGTTCCGCTTTAAAATCCGGCAGCCCCGAATCAAAATCGCCATCGATCTGTACCAGCCCCATTGTTACATTAGCTGTATGCCTAAAATCGTGTTTTAGATATTTTCTTTCATATAAAGCTGTAGATTCTTCCAGTTGTTGTTCCAAGAGATACTGATCTACGATTTCTCTGTCTTTTTCTTCTCCTTCTTTTGTAGACCACAATTTGTCTTTAATTCCTTCAACAATTAATAATTCAACAGCTTTTTCAATTGCTTCCTGTACTGCTAATTGTGTTGGTTCATTTTTTGTAAAACCGGTTTCTACTTCCAGTAATTTTTGAAAATTCACATATCTGAAAATTCCAACATCTACCGATTGAGAAAGGATCGTTTTGGAAACGTTTACTGTTTTGAGCACCTCTCCGGTAGACGTAGAGACTGCTCTAAGGTACACTGTGATCCTGTCCTGACGATATTGAGTGGAACCTCCTACTCCAAAGTATCTTGCTCCGGCACCTCCTGTTAATAAGTTAGAATCGTAAGAGATTACACCACCTTCCAGTAATATACCTGCAAATAATAATGGATTTAGTTTTTGTGGCGGTTCGGTAGGAGATTTTCTATACTCGTCCCTGGTGGTTCTAATGATGTTACGCTCATTTAACAGGTTCCCAAGATTTTCGCGTTCAATAGGCCTGAACCATTTTGAATCCTCGAGGGCCTTTATCAGGATCGTCGTAGCTCCTTGAGTGACAGCTGTACTAAATGTACTTCCGTTTTCAATATTTTTATACTGCCCTGTTTGATCTTTAAAGTTATAGACCCCAACAACAATAGGACTCGCCGGAAGTGGCAGGTCTATCAATTTTTCGGTTTGGTCTGTAGTTTCTCCAATTCTGGCCTCCTGGGGCCCTAAAGGCTGATTAAAATAAGCACCACACCCCCCCAGGAAAATTGGCAGTAATAATAGTGATAATATTTTTTTAAAAAAATTTACCATACTAGCTGTTCTAATTAGGAATAATTATTTGACTTTGTTCTCCAGTGGTAATATCTAAAATATTTATTACCAAGCCTTCATTAGATTCATATACTTCATATTGAAGGTTTCCATCTGTAGAAGTACCTAATGGAGGGGTGTTATCATTATCAAATCCTCCTGTTAATTGATTGTTTAAACTATTATTTAAAGCATCCAAATTATCTATGCCCGATAACGAATCATCACTAAAAGGATTTTGAGCATTTGCAGAATTCAATAACCATGTATAGTTAAACGGGTCTCCTCCAAAAGCAGGATTTTTGGGAGTATATACTAATTGTTGCCCAAAACTATAGGATGTTGCAACTAAAAACAGAAGTAGAATAATAGATCTCATAATTAATAGTATTTTACTTTATTTTTTTCTTGTTTTATCTTTTGAAGCTGTATGTAAACTCTTTTAATGGCTTCTTGTGACATTGTCTTGAGATAATCGTTTTGAGGCCGTACAAAAAACTCCAATACTATATCATCATCGACAATCACTTCAATTTTGGTATTATTTGCCAAAGCCAAAGCCTCATTTATTGTCACTATTTTTTCTCCATTAATATTATTTCCTGTATAGAGGGAATAGAACATTTTATAAAAATCCCTGCCTGGTTTCGTTTTTGTTTGTTCAATTACAATTCCTCTTAGTATTACTCCATCATCTTTCTCATGAGTTCCATCCGGAGATATAGAACTTTTTTGAAGCAATTCTTTTTCTGCGGCAGCTTTATCTTCAGAAGTACCGTTAAGAACAATTCTGTCCTTACCAAGTAAAACATCTTCTGTATTATATACCAATAAAAGAATGATTATTCTGTCTGTGTCATTGGCACTGATGGTGGTTTTTGATAAGTTTTGCTTTTGGCCAGAGGTCAATACCAATCGGCCACTTTGATCATTTTTTGATCTGTTGGAGTTTTGGGGGTTATTCTTTATTACCGAAAGTACGTAGCGAATATTTTGATTAATACTAGTTTTATTGAATGCCGAACCTGTGATCTCAATAAATTCTGCATTGCTTTCTAAATTTATTTTTGCTTCAATTTGGGTATTATATATTTGAGAAAAGCCACTTGTTGTAACAAGCAGCAAAGAAAGAAGTAGAATTATATGTCGGTTTGTTTTAAACAATATAAATCACCTTTTTATATTCCGAATTATAATGGTCTGGTTTTTACCTTTCATTGTAACTCGCATTTTTTCAGAAATGGAATTTGTACCATACCAAATAAGGTTTTGGTTACTTCCACTCTGATATATGGTCGCTCCGTGAAATAGCGTTGCTTTCGAACTCAAATCGATAAAGCTATGATTGTTACCATTTTGAAACACATTTTCATTAATGAGTCCCGAGGTAACATCAAGAACTATATCGTTATTACTACCTCTTTGAAAGAGATTGACATTACTATATACAGAACGTGTATTGGAGATTGCGTTGTTGTTATTGCCTATTTGCTGAATATAGATCTTATTGCTAACAGAAGTAGTTGCAGCTGTATTTATTGGGGTAGTCTGAGAAGCTAAAAAGCTAAGCTGTGCCGCTTTGCTCTGTGTATTATCAACACCTGTATTACTATATGTCTGTGCCAACATAAAGCTGCTAGCCAACAAAAATAAAAGTGTATAATATGTTTTAGCTATCGTCTTCATTTTGATCACTATTCAATATTATTCAAGTTAAGTAAAATTAAGGGGAATTCAATTAAAAAAAGCAAAAAACAATTTCTTTTTTTAAATAGTAATGTATAAGAGTAAGTTGGTTTACTCTTATACATTACAGTAAATATAGAATTAAATTCTATAAGTTATGCTGAACTACGCTTGAAGAGTTTCCTCCACCAAATTGAGTAACAGTACTCATGTGTCCAAGACCATGTTGGTGAACATAGCTACCGTTAAAGAATCCTACTTGAAGAACATCAGAATCATTTAATCTTCCGTACTGCTCAGTCCACTGACCGTTTCCAACACCTGCTTGTAATACATCAGAGTCGTTACGACGTCCTCGCTGATCTACTACGCTCCAGTTTCCAAGACCGAATTGAAGGCTAGTTGACGTGTTACGTCTTCCATATTCGTATACATAAGCATAGTTATGTGCTCCTATTTGTAAAGCATATGCATCATTACGTTTTCCCATTTGGTCAATGTCAGAAGTGTTCTTATATCCTAACTGGATCGCGTCAGCATCGTTACGTCTTCCTATTTGAGTAATGTCAGATTCGTTCTTGATTCCTCTTTGGTAAACGTTAGCATCATTGCGTCTTCCTCTTTGATAGTTGTCAGAATCGTTACCATATCCCATTTGGTCTACGTTAGATACGTTACGTCTTCCTCTTTGGTCAACTTCAGAATAGTTTTTCTTTCCAACTTGTAATACGTCAGATTCGTTTCTGATTCCTCTTTGATCAACATCAGATGCATTCTTTATACCTATTTGGTCAACATCAGAATCATTTCCGTACCCTAATTGGAATACGTCAGAATCATTCATATAACCAGTTTGGTCAACATCAGATGCATTTAAAACACCTACCTGAAGGACATCACTGTCATTAAATTGTGCAAACCCAACTGTTGCAACCATTAGTGCTAAAGCACTTAAAACTACTTTTTTCATAATTTAAAAAGATTTAAAGATTAATATTGGTTAATAAAAATTGTTTGTCAAATTTGATATTTGGAAAGCTGGCTTTCCGTAGTTACCTTTATATATTATAACTTTAGGCAACATTAATTTTGTGACTTATACACGCACAACATTCAAATTGAGTTCTTTAAATTTTAAACCCAATTTTTTCTTCAAAAATTCATTTCAATAATGTCAAAAAACGTCCATACCATAAAGCCACACATATGGCCAAAACAGCATAATTAAATAGGATAAAAAATGAGGAGTATAATTAAGTATTATGAACGTATCAATCTTAATTACAAATCAAATATCTAAAATAAATCCATACAAAAACATACGTGCATACACGTATATTCTTAGTATTCAATATTTTGTAAGAAAAATCGCGTTAATATTTATAGTAGGAATCGACCTACATACAAAAAAGGTCGTTAAATGACTTAAATAATGGTTTTTTGTCGAAATGTTAAAATTATGTTAAAAAAATTAATGTAGGAAAATCTTTCAATTTTGCATAAAAAAACCGGTTTTTGATCAAAAACCGGTTTCGTATTTCATGCAAATAATATCTTATTTTGTAAATAATAATTCGCGATATTTAGTTAATGGCCAAATCTCATCATCTACCAAAAGTTCCAATTTATCGCAATGGTAACGAATTTCTTCAAAATAAGGTTTTACTTTATCACAATAAGCCGCGGCACGTTTTTCTACATCTGTTATTGTATTTGCCTTTTTTCGTTCATTGATCATATCGGTTATACCTTTATTGATCTTTGCGATATGTTCGGAAATCTGTTCGATCAAAGCCATTTGTTCTCCCGCAAGCTTTTTAAAATCTTTTCCATATATATCCTTTATCCCCTGTACATTTTCAATCAATATATTTTGATAACGAATTGCCGTAGGGATTACATGATTTCTTGCAATATCACCTAAAACACGTCCTTCAATTTGAATACGTAGTGCATATTCTTCAACTTCTATCTCATGGCGCGCTTCAATCTCAACCTTACTCATGATATCCAGGTCTTCGTAAAGGGCAACGGTCCTTTTGGATACTTGTGCCTTTAAAGCTGTAGGAGTAGTCTTATTATTACTTAGGCCTCGTTTCTTAGCTTCCTTTTCCCAGGCCTCTCCATATCCGTCACCTTCAAATCGTATACGCTTAGAGTCTTTAATATATTCTCTAAGTATATTGAAGATAGCATCGTCCTTCTTCATTTTTTTATCGGTGATCAACTTGTCTACTTGTTCTTTAAATTCGATCAACTGTCTGGCTACAATTGCATTTAGGACTGTCATTGGCTTTGCACAGTTAGCAGTAGAGCCTACAGCGCGAAATTCAAATTTGTTACCGGTAAAGGCAAACGGAGATGTACGGTTACGGTCCGTATTGTCCAATAAAATCTCAGGTATTTTACCTACTACATTCAACTTCAGGTCTGTTTTTTCTTCGGGGGACAATTTCCCGTCGGTAACTTTTTCAAGTTCATCCAATACCTGTGTTAACTGTGTACCTATGAATACCGAAATAATGGCCGGCGGTGCTTCATTAGCACCCAAACGGTGATCATTACTCGCGCTCGCAATAGCTGCTCTAAGCAACTCTTCATAATCATTTACAGCTTTAATAGTATTAATAAAGAACGTCAGGAATTGCAGATTCTTCATCGGGGTGCTGCCAGGCCCCAGCAGGTTTACTCCTGTATTTGTTGCCAATGACCAGTTGTTATGTTTTCCGCTTCCGTTGATCCCTGCAAAAGGTTTCTCATGAAATAGTACTATAAAGTCATGTCGGTCCGCAACTTTGCTCATTACATCCATTAATAAGGAGTTATGGTCTACAGCAAGGTTGGTCTCTTCAAAAATTGGTGCCAGTTCAAATTGGTTGGGTGCCACTTCGTTGTGACGCGTTTTTACAGGAATTCCCAAATACATACATTCGGTTTCCAGGTCTCTCATATAATTAACAACCCTCGTAGGAATAGAACCAAAATAATGATCGTCCAATTGCTGTCCTTTTGCTGAAGCATGCCCTAACAGGGTCCTTCCGGCCAGTGAAATATCGGGTCGGGATTTTGCCAAAGCTTTATCAATTAAAAAATATTCCTGTTCCCACCCGAGTGTTGGGTTCACTTTGGTAACACTCTTATCAAAATATTTCGCGACTGCTGTAGCTGCATGATCGATACTTTGAAGTGCACGAAGTAATGGGGTCTTATTATCCAACGCTTCTCCTGTATAGGAAACAAAAACAGTTGGGATACATAAAGTGGTCCCAAAAATGAATGCCGGAGAGGTTGGGTCCCACGCAGTATAGCCACGAGCTTCAAAAGTATTTCTAATTCCTCCGTTAGGGAAACTCGAGGCATCCGGTTCTTGTTGTACCAGTTGCCCTCCTCCAAATTTTTCAATGGACGTACCATCTCCTGTTGTCTCAAAGAATGCATCGTGCTTTTCAGCGGTAGAACCGGTTAAAGGTTGAAACCAGTGTGTATAATGTGTTGCTCCTTTAGATATTGCCCATTCTTTCATACCTGTAGAAATATGATCCGCAACATCACGGTCAATTTTGGATCCATTTTCAATAGCGTCCATCACACTTTTATATGAGTCTTTGGTCAAGTATTGTCGCATAGCTGCTTCATTAAAGACATTTTTACCAAATATGGACGATCGCCTTTCGGGTTCTTTAACCTCTATTACCGGTCTGTTAAATGAATCTTTTATTGCATGAAATCTTAATGTGGACATGGCATTGTTCTGTTTTATGAGTTAATTTATTATTTACTGCGCAAAAATATATATATTTTTAAAACAACCCCCTGTTTTTTTGATTTAAGTTATTAATAAATTACGTTTTAGTGTTGATAACCCCCTTTTTATATATGGCTAGATGAAGAAAATACGTATAATTATTCCAATAACCCCTAAAATAATATACTTATTAAAGAAAAAGAAGAAGTTTAGCTTAAAAAGGCCAGGCCTATAAAGGTTGCGTAAGCAATAAATATGAATAATCCCTTAATACGTCCAATTTCAAACCTTTTTGGAAGAAAAGCCAATGGAATAAGAATTGCCGCAAAACTCAGCATCCAAAAAATATCATTGGTGAGTACTTTCTGGCTTTTTAGTACGATAGGTTGGATAACTGCCGTGATTCCTAAAACCGAAGCTATATTAAAAATATTGGAGCCTATTAAATTCCCTAAAGAGATCGCTTTTTCTTTCTTCAATGCCGCAATTACCGAAGCAGCCAGTTCCGGGACACTCGTCCCAACTGCTATCATTGTAACAGCTATAACGCGTTCGCTTACACCTAATGCAGTTGCAAGGTCTACTGCTCCTTTTACCAGTAATTCGCTTCCGCCCCACAAAGCAACACCCCCAATGATCAACCAGACAATAATTTTGAAATTTGATACTCTGGAAAGTGCATCGTCTACTCCTTCTAAAGTTTTTGCTTCGGTAGCTTTCTTGGCGCGACGTATTAAAATAAATAGGTACAAAGCAAGCAAAACAATTAAAACCAATCCTTCCAATCTATCAATTTGTTCTCCGCTCTTCAGTAAAAAATAAAGTGCAACCGATAGAAACATCATAACCGGCCAATTGAACTTATAAAAGTCTTTATCTATTGCCAAGGGTGCTATCACAGCAGTAATTCCCAAAACCAAACCAATATTCGCAATATTAGACCCTATAACATTCCCCAAAGAGATGTCGCTAAAACCATCAAGTGCAGCCTGTACACTTACCAGCAATTCCGGGGCTGACGTAGCAAAAGATACTACTGTTAAGCCTATCACCATTTTTGAAAGACGCAATTTGAATGATAATGCCACAGAAGACCGTACAAGGAACTCTCCTCCTACAACCAACAAAACCAGCCCTAAAAAAATATAAAGAATGCTCATGAACAAATTTAAGTTGCGAAGATACTATAACATTTAGGTATTCTAAAATTGTAACCGGAACAATAAAAAACTAAAAAAACAGTTAAATAACTATATGTATAGTTGTATAACTATAAAAATAGTTTTAAGTTTGTGTCATGGAGCAATTAACAAATAAAGAAGAAGAAGTAATGCAAGCATTATGGAAGCTGGAAAAGGCTTTCGTTAAAGAAATTGTAGCAAGCTTGCCAAGTGATAATCACTACAATACTGTTTCTACCATTGTAAGAAACCTGGAAGAAAAAAAGTATGTGTCTCATATTGCATATGGGAAAACCCATCAATATTTTCCCCTGGTTAGCAAACAAGAGTATACCAAACGGTTTATGAACCAGGCAATGAAGCGATATTTTGACAATAACTACAAAAGCATGGTTTCTTTTTTTGCCAAAGAAGAAAAAATTAGTGCTAAGGAACTGAGAGAGATCTTAGATATTATCGAAAACAAAAAATAATATGGAGTTACTTATATATTTAGGGAAGTCTGCAATTGTATTAGCTTTATTTTATACTGTATACTTTATATTGTTACGAAAGGATACGCTATTCACTGCCAAACGTCAATTCTTGATAGTGGGCAGCATTACTTCAGTGCTATTGCCTATGGTTGAATTTACAAAAGTGACCTATCGCGAGATTCCGGAGATCATGTCTTTGACAGTTTCCAATACCGGGCCGGCTACTCACGCCATCCGTCAAAATGAAGAAATAGCGATCTATTGGTGGCAGATCATTGCTATCCTCTATTTTACAGGTCTGGCTGTAATGGCATTTCGGTTTCTGGGGCAGTTGATTTCACTTTTAAGGATCACCTCAATTTTTGCATCTGAGAAAATTGATGGTTGTAACCATATAAAAGTAAGTACAGATGTTTCTCCTTTTTCATTCTTCAACTATGTTGTTTACAATCCATCGTTGCACAGCAAAGAAGAACTAAAAATGATCTTGCAACACGAGCGGGTACATACCTCACAATGGCATACGCTGGATATTTTATTGGCAAACCTCATCCTTATCTTTCAATGGATGAACCCCTTTGCCTGGTTGTATAAAAAGAGCATAGAAGAAAACCTGGAATTTATTGCAGACAATGAAACTGCGCAGCACGTAGCTTCAAAGAAAGCATATCAACTGGCACTGGTTAAGGCTTCATCGACCTTTAGCTCTCCATTGCCGACCAATAATTTTTATCAATCATTCATCAAAAAACGAATTATCATGTTAAACAAAAGCACATCTAAAAAAGTAAATGTTTGGAAACTCAGTATTATTTTGCCATTGCTGGCCATATTCCTTTGGAGTTTCAATGTAAAGGAAGTTGTAGAATACAAGACTGCTCCTGCTCCTTTAGAGGTAAGTTCTTCTGAAAAAATTGAAAGGCCGGATAATGAAAATCCGGAGGCTTCAGAAGTTGTCGAAAAAAAGAAAACTAAAAAAGAGTCCAATACTCTCGCTATTTCTAAACCGGAAGTCTTTAGTACTCCTCCCCTTCTTTCAGAAACCAAAAAAAAAGAAGTTGTTAGCCATTCCGATACCATACTGCAAGGAGACGAGGTATATATTTTGATCACCAAAAATACTACCGAAGAAGATCTGAAAATTCATAAAAAGAAATTGAAAGAAGAGCATAATATTGATTTCGAATACAGCAACCTTAAATACAATAGTAGTGGTGAAATTACTTCTATTGCTATAAAATTTAGCGACAATAAAGGTGCTAACGGAAATTATCACGTTTCGGAAGATGGCCCCATAGAGGACTTCTATTTTTATCTTTCGGAAGACGGGCTTGTTGGTTTTGGCTCTGAAGCTATGGAAGAAAGACGTGCTGAAAGAGCAAAAAGGAATGTGGAGAGAATGGAAAATCGTGTGAAAATATTGAACAAAATGAAGGAAGAAAGACGTGTTGAAAGGGAAAAGAGAAGAAAAGACATGTCCAAACGCCTGGAACGTAAACAGATACGAATAAAAGAAATGCAAAAACGCAATAAGGAAAGGGCAGAAGAAATAGAAAACAGAGTATATGCAGTTATAAGTAATGGAGACCGTATTGATGAGGATGATGTATATGTTTTAGAAGATGGAGAGGTATATGCTGTAAGTGATGATGTTTATGACGTTGACGAAAATGTAGTTTTTATCGATGATGTTAGTAGTGATGATGACGTTGAAGTAATTTTTGCGGATAGCCTGGAAAGTCATAAAAAAACTTTAATAATCACTAAGGACATGACAGATGCTGAGTTAGATGCCCTAAAAAGAAAGCTGGCCGCAGAGAATATTACATTCAGCTATAGAAATGTGAAGCGAAATAGTAATGGAGAGATCACAGGTATTAAAATTAAACTGAACAACAATAAAGGGTCCGAGTCTGTTTCAAATATTAAATCCAACGGCAAGCCCATATCTCCTATTCATTTAAGTATTGATTAGCCAATTTGATTTACTATGAATTGAAAAGAGCCCTGTGAAGCAGGGCTTTTTATTTGTATTTTTATAAAATGAAAAAAAGCTTTTTTAAAGTTCTTGCCAAGATCAATAAGATGATCCTCCCCAGTTTTACAAAAAGAAGAGTGGATCTGTCCCGGGCCTCAAAGTTCCAGTTAGCTTTATTTGGTTACAGGCTTTGGGTTACAAAAAATGCATTGGATTAATAGGTTAGCAAAGACCTAATTTCATATTTATCTATTTTTTTTGCCCCTTTTAAAAAGGCCAGCTCAATTAAAAAATTGCATTGTACAATTTCTCCTCCTAATTTTTCAATAAGCTTACAGGCGGCTTTTGCCGTACCTCCGGTAGCCAGAACATCATCGTGTAACAGGACCCTGTCACCTTTGTTAATGGCATCTTCGTGTATCTCAATAGAATCCATCCCATACTCTAAAGCATAAGGTTGTTTTAAGGTTGTATACGGAAGTTTTCCCGACTTTCTAATAGGAACAAAACCGGCATTTAACTCTTTTGCCAGTAAGGTTGCAAAAAAGAAACCTCTAGATTCAATGCCCACTACCTTATCAATGGGTTGCATCTCGAGTAGTTGTAGTAATTCTGAAAGACAAAATGAAGTTGCTTCCGGATCTGCCAATAAAGGAGTAATGTCCTTAAAAAGTACTCCCGGTTTAGGAAAATCATCAATATCGCGGATATATTTTTCTATTTCAAACATTTTGAAAGTTAGCTAATAAAAAAATCCAAACAAAATTGTTTGAGCTTTTTATGAATTTGCATAAATTCCATTTACTAAAATGTAGTTTACACTAAAAAAAACAAAGCCAAAAAATACCATCTACAAAATTATGAAGCACCAGGATTATATTGTTAGAAATGCAAAACCCAATGAGTTTAGTGAGATTGGAAAATTAATGGTCCGGGTATATTCACAATTAGAGGGTTTCCCAAAGGAATCTGATCAACCCAGATATTATGAGATGCTTGCCAATATAGGGGAGTTAACAAAAAATCCCGAAACACAATTATTGGTAGCTGTTTCCGAACAAGGTACAATAGCGGGAGCTGTAGTTTATTTTAGTGATATGAAATACTATGGGTCCGGAGGTACGGCGACCAAAGAGCAAAATGCCGCCGGGTTTAGGTTATTGGCAGTAGATCATTCTGCAAGAGGGAAAGGTATTGGAAAGCTTTTAACTATGGATTGTATAGAGAGAGCCAGAACCCAAAAACTTGGCCAGATGATCATTCATTCCACAAGGTCTATGAAAGTAGCCTGGAAGATGTACGAAAAGCTTGGTTTTAAGAGATCGGAGGATCTGGATTTTATGCAGGAAGAACTACCTGTGTTTGGTTTTAGATTATTGCTTTGACCAAGAAAAATCCTGTTATAAAAATAATAAGTATTGTTAAGCTATTCCTTTTTTCATTTTTCATTCATTTTTTCAATCATTTTAACAGCATTGATATTTTCAGGATCCAACTCTAAAGATTTTTTATAAAAATAAATCGCATTTTCTTTATCTCCCGAAAGCATATATGCTTCTGCCAAACTATCATATACATTTGCACTATTAGAGTATAACTCCACATTAATTTTAAAAATAGTAATAGCTACTTCATAGTTATTTTGCCCTAATTGTTGATACCCTAACCTATTTATGGTAGATTCTTGTACCATATTATGAGAAGGATCCTCTTTTTTTAGCTTTTTGTAAGCCAACAAAGCCTCATCATACTTATTTTCTTCAGCTAGCTCAAACGGTAATTTTCCAATTATCTTACGAAAGGTAAGTTCATATTCATCAGAACCGTCCCATACATTGAATATTTCGGTTTTTCCATTTGTATTTGGGCTGAACTTAAACATTGTTAAAAATTCATCTCTCATAAATGTATTGTTCCCTATATAAAAGAATTCAGTTTCTTTACTTCTGATAAAGAACATTTTCTCATTTTTTTGTTCTACTCTTGCAATACCACCCCATATTAAATCTTCATATCTGCCTGTAATCTCAGCTACCAGTGACTCTGGGATTTCTTCCACATTACTTTTGTTCATTGGTTTTTTCCATCCATGAGTTTTTATAATGTTATCCTTTAATTTATCTAGCAGAGGTATTCTTATATCATTAGGGCCATTACCAAAAAAAACTATTCCCTTACCTCCTTCCATAGTAGCGTATACATTACCGCCAACTCCTGTATTGGCGCCACCATGTGAAAACCATTCCAAGTTCCCAAAACCATACATTCTTTCCCATCCTAAACTCCAGCCTCCAATAGTTTTCCTGGTCACAACATTCGTAATTCTCTGAGCTGCTTTTTTAGAAAAAATACTTGAACCATCTTCATTTAAAGCTTTTTGGACCTCAATAATCAAGATAGACATCTCTGTAGGGTTGGACCATAGTCCCGAAGCCGATACTTGTGGCGTTATGGGAATTCCTGTTCTAATGATCTCACCCCTGGCATTATGGACTTTTGCTACATTGGTTAAAAATCCAACCTCATTTGGTTGCTTCATG
Source organism: Flavobacteriaceae bacterium (assembly GCA_028284005.1). Taxonomy (GTDB): domain Bacteria; phylum Bacteroidota; class Bacteroidia; order Flavobacteriales; family Flavobacteriaceae; genus JANQOS01. The sequence continues at coordinate 290,059 of JANQSO010000007.1, forward strand.
GTAGTCCTTTCTAACTTTAGCGGATCGAAAAGATACTCTTGTGCTAAATCTGCCAAAGATTTTCCAAGATGGTCCTCTACGGCCATCATGGCAATAGTATATCCTCCACCACTATATTTCCAATTAGTGCCGGGCTTAAAAGTGATTTCAATTTCTTTATCATACCTTGGCAACTTACCTTGAACGGACTCTAAAATAGTGGGTATTTCATCTCCTTCATAAAAATCTGAAAAACCATGCTGCGTAGTTCCGGCAGTATGGCTTAGCAAATGTTCTAATGTGACAGGTCTGTTTTTATTGAACTCATTTTGAGGAATCTTCCATCTTTTAAGGTAAGTATTAACAGGAGCTTTCAAGTCTATCAGTCCTTTTTCTTCTAAGATAACAAATAACATTGCCGTTATTCCTTTAGAGATAGAAGCAGTAGAAAAAGCTGTATTTTTATCTAAAGGTATTGAATCGTATTTGACACCCCAGGCATCTGCCCAGATAATTCTATAATCTTCAAAAACAGCAACACTTAGACCTTTAAGTCCGTTTTTTGACATTAAATCCTGAATAGATACTGTATCTCCATTCTCAACGGGTATTTTGGAAATAGCATTCTCTTTTTTTAAAATATAACGCTCTTGGCTTTCAGTTTTACAACTTAAAAAAGTAAGTATCGACAAAATAAAGATGGAAATGAATCTGTTCATTCATGCAATTTCTTACCAAAAGAATGAATTCAATATTCAAATGTTGCTTTTTTTTTTAAGTGCTAGGAATAGATCTTTTTAAGCTGACTTGGCGCGAAGCCGTAGATCTTTTTAAACTGCTTGTAAAAAAGAGTATAATCTGAAAAACCGAAATCTGTCGCAATCTCATTTAAGCTATCCGTATTGTCCTCTTTCTTTATATAATAAGCTGCTTTCTTTAATTTTCGGTCCAAATAATACCTATTTGGCGTAATTCCATAAACTTCTTTAAATAATCGTATCAAGTAATATTTAGAAAGGCAGGATATTTTTGAAACTTCGTTCAGATTGAAAGGTATATGAAGGTTTGCATCAATATATTCTTTCGCTTTTTCTAAACGCCTGAATGTTTCCCTTCTTGTAGTTATTTTTTTGCTACTAATTTTGTTGATTTGGGACTGTAATCTATTTTGAGATAGTACTATTTTTTCTGAAAGTTCATAAAAGAAATCAACACACAATTGCATGTCTGCATTTTTTGAAAGCCTGTCAAAAAAATGTTTTAAAGAATGGTCGATATTTTGAACCTCCTCGTAAAAGGTAATAGGCTCTTTAGGGTCACTAAATGGTTCTTCTAAAAATTTATCACTGTTATTTATACCATCCAGGCAATCGTTGAGTATTTGGGGATCAATAAATATTGATAAGGCATTGGCATTGGCAGAGATCAATGAGGATTCACTTTTGTCGTTCACGATCAACATCTTGTCACTTGTAACCCTTCTATTTTTACCATTGATCTGATAATTTTCCTCCCCGTCTTGAACATATTTAATTGAAAAGTTAGAAACATAATTAACTACATCTTGATCCGGGCCTGTCTTTCCTGATGATTTATAGATCTCGTTTTCAAATCTTTCGGGAAATGTGGCCATTACATCATTACGCAACAAAAAAATATTTTCTCTTACCAGCATTGAAGGTCATCTTATGAAATAAAGACACTAAAATAGTATTAAATGTTACAGAAAACCAATAAATTATTGCTCGTTTCCTGACAGCAAAATAAAACCTGAGTTCTTAAAACCTTTTTCGTTTTATAACAACTTCGTATCTTATATTGAATTTATGCAGTTAATCTTAATACGAAAAGTGTTTAATGATTAATATCATTTTTTAAATAACAGACCGCAAGTATATTTAGAATTAGGTCAAAGAATAGTACTAATGAAAATAATAGAGGTAACTCCGGAAAATGCAATAAAAGAAACTTTCTTCTGTATCAAAGACACTAAAAGGCCAGGGTTTAAAGATAAACTCAACTGGTTTGAAAAACGCTACAAAGAAGGCTTAAAAATAAAGATCCTTAAGAATGATACCGGCAAAATGATTGGATTTATTGAATATGTCCCGGCCAAATATGCATGGCGGCCCATAGATGCCGACAATTATATGTTTATTCATTGTACATATCTATACTCTAAAAAAGACAGAAGTAAAGGGTATGGCTCAATGCTTATTGAAGATGCCGAAAAGGAAGCCAAAGCCAAAGGAATGGATGGACTATGTGTAATGACAAGTAAAGGGGGTTGGCTGGCTGATAAAACCCTTTTCGAAAAAAATGGTTTCAAACAAATTGAAGTAAAGGACAGGTTCGAATTACTATCAAAAACATGGAACAATAATTCTAAAAATCCTAAATTTTACAATTGGACGAGCCAGCAAGAAAAATATAAAGGCTGGCATATACTCTATGCGGACCAATGCCCGTGGAACGAAAAATCTGTGGCAGCACTTCTAAATGTTGCGATGGATCATGGTATAGATCTAAAAGTATCGAAAATAAACACTGTAAAAGAAGCAAAAATGGCTCCTTCGGGTTTTGGGGTTTTCAATCTTTTGCGCGATGGCCGGTTACTGGAGGATCATTATATAAGCGCAACACGATTTAGAAATATTTTAAAAAAAGAACTCAATATTGCTAAGTAAGATTAGAATTTTGAATTAATGCTGTTTTTTAAAACTTTACAAAATCTGTTGACCGAATTGTTGACGGTCTATTTGATTGCAAATAATGCTATTTGTCTTTCACTAGTAAAAGTATTAATATTTTTTGGAAAAGATTAATAAGTATTGCGGAATTGATAGATATATGAAACTTGAAGTCTGCACTGCTAGGTATGGGGTTCGGCTCCTTTGACCTGCTCTTTAACTTTTATTATAGTTAAGTGACTGAATATGTGTTAGCCAATCTGCAATTTGTGTAATTTTATGAAGTTTGACAGCCATATCTTTATGGAGAACAAATTCAGACCATGGAAAACAAAATTTTACACATAAATTCTATAAGTGAACTTCACAAGGCATTTGGATTTGAAAAGCCAAAGCATCCTTTAATTACATTAATAGATACTGAAAAGCTAGATGTTCCCGCTTCACAAATCGGAACAAAAGTGATTGCAGATTTATATATGATCGCACTAAAGGATAAAGACTGTGGAATAGAATATGGTAGGAATCACTATGACTTTGCAGAGGGTGTTATGGTGTTTTCAGCACCTAAACAAGTAAGTACTGTTGAGAAGGAAATGAAGCCTGGGGATATTAAAGGGTGGATGCTCTATTTTCATCCAGACCTTATCAGAAATACACATTTAAGTGAAGTCATGAATGAGTATTCTTTTTTTAACTATGACGTGGTTGAAGCGCTACACCTTTCAGATGATGAAGAAAAATTGATAAATGAAACTGTCAAGAATATTCAAAGTGAATTTACACAACGCATCGATAACCATACACAACGTGTAATCAACTCTAATCTTGAATTACTTTTAAATTTATGCCTACGATTTTATGAGAGGCAATTTAATACACGAGCTGCACAAAATAAGGATGTGTATTCGATATTTGAACGTTCGTTAAAAGACTATTTTTTATCAGAAAAACAGCTAGAGTATAGTATGCCATCTGTTGACTATTTTGCTGATAAAGTAAATCTTTCTTCTCATTACTTCAGCGATGTCCTAAAAAAGGAAACAGGTCGTTCCGCAAAAGACCATATCAACGATTATGTTATTGAATTGGCTAAAAATCAACTGCTCGGAACGAACAAATCTGTAAGTGAAATTGCTTATGACTTAGGCTTTAATTACCCTCATTATTTCACAAGACTGTTTAAAAACAAAACTGGTTATACACCTTCTGAATATAAACATCTGAACTAAGTAAACTCACAGATAATGATAAGGGTGATTCAATATTAGAATCGCTTTTTTTATGCCATTCTATAAAATCAGTAAAAAGTGTTTCTTATTCGGAAATAAGTGTTAATAAACTCAATATGAGTAGGGTAAATTTGCTGTATAATTGAAAGTAAACGATCAAAATCAAAATATTATGACAGCACAAGAAGCATTTAAAAGTTTAGACCCACAGAAATGGACCAGGGTTTCAGCTATTGAGCGGTTGGCATTGTTAGAGCAAGTTCAAAATAACTTAAAAAAGTATGCTAAAGAACTTGGGAAAGTAGATGCTGATATGAAGAACAACTTAATCGGGGAAAATATCACTTCCATTGCCGAAGGCATGGGAACTACAGTAATGCCCATGGCAGGAACACTTATGGGAATTCAACACCTTTATGAATCACTTATAAAAGGAGAAATGCCGAAAGCTTTGCATACAGAACAATTAGATGATAACCTTTATGAAATCCAGGTCTTCCCAATAGGCACAAAGGATAAATTAGCAGCAGCGAAACAAAAAGGATATATCCATGTTGAAGGCGAACCCAAACAGGTAAACCCGATGGACAAACCTGCTGGAGTAATTGCTGTTTCAGGAGCAGGTAATTATAGCTCATCAATAGAAATGGCTATGGCTCTGTTTTTAGAAAACAAAGTAGTTATCCATAAACCACATCAACTTAATGAAGCAACGGATGCTATTTGGGAAAAGATTTTCCAACCGTTAATTGATATCAATGCTGTGGCTTTTTGTAGCGCAGACCAAGGACGCGAAATGTCCGCCTTAGAAGGCTTACATGCTATTTACTTTACAGGTTCAACAGGTGTTGCACATGCTATTCAAAATCAAGCATCAGCACCATTAGTATCTGAGTGTGGTGGAAACAATCCGTGTATCATTGTTCCTGGTAAATGGACAGATAAAGACCTTAAACGTCAGGCTATTCAATTAGCTTCTGTAGGTAAATTAAATGGAGGCGCAGTTTGTGGACGACCTCAAACCATAATCACTTCTAAAAATTGGGAACAACGTGAACAGTTTTTAGAGGAGTTACGTAAAGCCATTGTAAAGGAAACGTTTGCTTGTAGCTCACATTATCCAGGCGTTGATAAAACTAAAGAAGCATTTTTAGAACATCAACCGTCAGCAGAAATTTTAAAGCCTGAAAATGGTAAGCATAACAAAAGTGATTTTGTGTTAATACCGAACATTTCTGAAGAAGATTTTGCCGTAACCAATGAAGCATTTTGTCAAGTCTTTAGTGAAATTCCACTAGACGTTTCAACAGACACAGATGCCTTTCTGACCAAAGCAACCGATTTCTGTAATAACAAACTATTAGGTTCTTTAGGATGTATGATTTTAATCGACAATGATACGATGGAAGCTAATGAAGCACGGTTAAACCAAGCCATAAAAGATCTAAACTATGGCGGAATCGCTATAAATGATGTACCTCCAAATATTTGGTTGAATGCCTATTTAACTTGGGGTGGTTGCGGCGAAACCACTGAGAATTTTGTATCTGGTGTTGGAAACTTCGGAAATGCGCTAAACTTCGAAAACATCAAAAAGTCAGTGATTAAAAACGATTTTAATGCTACAAGTTTTGAGCTAACCAATAGAAAGCGTGTTGAACATTTATTGGAGAATGTGTCCTATTATTCGATCGACCAAAGCTGGGGACATTTTGCAAAACTGGCCGGACAGATGATGATAGATAATTTTAAAGGAAAAGATTTTTAACAATTAAAGAAATAGTAAAATGAATAAAACAATATTAATTACAGGATGCAGTACAGGTATTGGCCGTATGACTGCAAAATACTTTCAGGAAAAAGGATGGAATGTCGTAGCTACGGTTCGGAGCAAACCTGAAGAAGATATGGAACTTAATGCATTAGATAATGTATTAGTAACAACTTTAGACGTTACCAAAGAAGACACGATAAAAAATGCTGTAGGAAAAGCCGTAGACAAATTCGGAAAAATTGATGTCTTACTTAATAATGCAGGTTATGGTTCTTACGGAATTTTAGAAGCCACACCAGAGCATGCCATTAGAATGCAGTTTGATGTAAATGTTATCGGAACACTTTTAGTAAGTAAAAATGTGATTCCTTATATGCGCAAAGCAGGCGAAGGTACTATTATTAATATTTCTTCGATGGGTGGAAAGATTTCTTTCCCATTAGGTACACTTTATCACGGCTCAAAATTTGCTGTGGAAGGCATGAGTGAAGCTTTGTCTTTTGAACTGGAAGCGATTGGTGTGAAAGTAAAAATGATAGAGCCTGGTATGATAAACACCAATTTTGAAGAAACTGTAATGAAGAATATGTATATAGACCAAGACCAAACAGAATATGGTGAGTTTCTTCAAAAAGTGATGGCTGGAATGCAAAAAGCAGGAAGTGTAAATTCTGAGCCTATTATTGTCGCAGAAAAAATCTATGACGCGGCCACAGATGGTAAGAATCAATTACGCTATATCGCAGGACCAGATGCCGAACAAATCATTGCAGCGCGTAAGCAATTAGATGACGACGCTTACATGGCAATGATGAAACAGCAAATGGGTTTGTAAAGAATTAACAAGTTGAAATTCAAGGGGCATTTATAAAAATGCCTTTTTTTATGCGATCTGTAAAATGGTTTAGAGATTAAGTAAAATGGATTAATCCACCGATATATAAGGCCATAATTTTGTATTGAATTTTAAAACAAGAAATTATGTTCGGAAAAATGATATCAGATATGATGATTAAACCAGGTAAAAGTCCTGTGTTTGAAACACCAGATCAATACAATCTTGATTATGAGAACGTAACCTTTAAAACCGATGATGGTATTTCACTATCTGGTTGGTTGGTAAAAGGAGGAACGGATAAAGTTATCATCCAGTCCCATTTTGGAGTACAATGTTCTCGTAGTGGTTTTACAGTTAAGGGAAAAGGAATGATGGAGAAATCACTTTGGAATAAAGACATTCCATTCTTAAAGCAAGTTAAATACTTAAGCCAAGCTGGATATTCGGTATTGCTGTACGATATGCGTAATCATGGTGAAAGTGAGCAATGTGGTTGGATAACATGGGGAAAAGATGAACGCAAAGATATTTTAGCTGCCATTAATTATGTAGCAAATCACCCTGATTACAAAAATGCAGACATTGGATTATTATCAATTTGTATGGGGCAAGCAGCCAGCACATTTGCTTTTGGCATGGAACCTGAAATGAAGCAGTTTAAAAACCTGAAAACAATGATTTCGGTACAACCTTTAACGTATGATTATTTTGTTGCTAATATGGGGTTACCTATGTTTTTAGTGAATTCAGGGAGTAAGTACAGCAAAAACAGACGCAATACCGACCTTACTGGCGATTCTTTTTTACCTTATGTGAAAGATATTTCAGTACCAACATTGGTAATCCAGAACACAAATGATCCAATGACCGATTTAAATATGGTGAAACAATACTATAATGATTTAACTGTAGAGAAAAAGATGCTTTGGCTAGATCTGGAGAAAAAGCGTGCTGCAGCATATGATTGGTTAGGTAAAAACCCAGAACCTATTGTAGAATGGTTTGATACGCACATGAATTAATTTAAAAAATGAGAAAATTGATATATATAGTAATTGGCATCATTGCATTATTGATAGCAATGGTTATAACTGGTAAAAAATCGGTTCATCACGAAATTATCATCAATGCGCCAGTAGAACAGGTATGGCAAGTATTAACGAATACAGAAGCATACCCTGAATGGAATCCAACCTTGCAATTGGCAAAAGGTGAAATAAAAGAAGGGGAAAATGTAGTTTATAAATTTACTCAAAGCCCAGATAATGCCTATGATGTTCCTGTAACGGTTCAACAAATCATTCCAAATAGGTTATTGAATCAAAAAGGAGGATATCCATTTATACTCGCTTATAATCACAAATATATTTTGGAATCTGAAGGTACTGGTACTAAAATGACTATTCACGAAGATTATAGCGGAATTGGTGTAAATTTTTGGAATCCAAAACCTGTTGAAGTTGCTTATGGTAAACTAAATAAAGCATTAAAGAAAAGAGTAGAATCCTTAAATTAGTCCTAATGAATGAGATTATAAAAATAGAATCCATTACTGAGGTACACGATTTTTTTCAGCTACCCAAGCCAAAACATCCATTGGTATCTGTACTACCTATTACAGACGAAATCACCAATTTTGATTATGGTAATTACTCTTACAATTTCGGATTTTATCAAATAAGTCTAAAAATGGGTATTTCTGGCTCGCTAACTTATGGAAGAAACTCTTATGATTTCCAAGAAGGAACCATGGTTTTTATGAAGCCAAATCAGGCAATTAGGATTGAAAATAGTCAGGAATATAAGGGGGCATCAGGTTGGACACTTCTATTTCATCCTGACTTAATTCGTAAATCAGAATTGGGTAAAATCATTAACAACTATTCTTTTTTTAACTACGAAACCAATGAGGCTTTACATTTGTCTGATGATGAAAAAAAATCATTGACTGAACTTGTTACTAAAATCGAAAAAGAATACAATCAAAATATTGACAAACATAGCCAAGAACTTATCATTTCAAATATTGATTTGTTATTAAAATATTGTAAACGTTTCTATGACAGACAATTTTATACCAGAACCAACCTTAATAGGGATCTTATAACACGATTTGAAACGATCATGCTCGATTATTTCAATTCTGAAAAGCCAAAAGAGTTAGGAGTTTTGACGGTAAACTATTGTGCTAGAGAAATGAGCATGTCCGCCAACTATTTAGGGGACTTACTGAAAAATGAAACAGGAAGTAGCGCGAAGGAACATATTCAGAGTTTCTTGATTGAAAAGGCAAAGACTAAAATACTTGGTACTACAAAGTCTATAAGTGAAATTGCTTATGATTTCGGATTTGAATATCCACAGAGTTTTAATAAATTATTCAAATCGAAAACAGGGTTAACACCAACCAAATATCGCAGTTTAAATTAGGTTTAAAAATAGTGTTCATGGATTTTATTCAACAGCTACAACTATGGGAAAAAGGCGAATTATTACAAGGCAAGATAATGATTGACCTTGGTATTCTCTTCCTCATTGGGTTTATCGCTATTTTCCGTAGTCAAAATGAACTACTACGAGGTTCACTAATACCTTTGGCCTTATTACTATTAATTCTTATTGGTTATGGAGGGTACATTTTATACAGTCGTCCTGCTCATATCAAACAAAGTATTGTGCTCTACGAACAATCAGAAGAAGAAGCCATTAAAAAAGAAATTGAAAAACACACCAATGATAATAAAGCTGGAAAGACACTAATTAAATATGTGTATCCTATTTTAATAATTCTTTCAGCTTTAACACTTTTATTCATTTCAAATACTTATTATAAAGGTATGGCCATAGGTTTTATTCTTTTATTTTCAGCAACCTATATTATTGATAACGGTTTTGTATCTCGCTCAGAAACTGTTATTGAGTTTCTTCGATCTTAAAGTATTTATTCTGCTACTTCGTTTTAGTTTGAAGAACGTGATTTTGTGTTCAACTATCCGTAAATAGTGTTTAATATCAGATGGTGCTACACCTAATTTTGTGGTAATCGAATTTGAAGAGTATGTCAAAAGAGAATATCATACGTATTAAAACACTTACACAGCTATTTGATGCATTAGACTGGGAAAAGCCAACCCATCCATTAATTGGTATCATAGATGTTACTAGGCTTGAAGAATTACCAGAAGAAAAAAAACAAGCTTTTGAAGGCGTTAAGATGACTTCGGATTTGTATAGCGTTATCCTAAAAGATGGTGACTGTGGGTTGCAATATGGTAGAAATAAATACGATTTCGAAGAAGGTGTTTTACGTTTTATTGCACCCAATCAAATTGTATCTTCTTCAACGCATACACCCAGTTCTTATGGCTTTATGTTGGTATTTCATCCAGACCTAATCAGAAATTTTGATTTAGGAAAAACAATAGGACAGTATAATTTTTTCAATTATGCAGTGCATGAAGCTTTACACTTATCAAAACAAGAAGAAAACATACTACTGGAGATTGCAAAAAATATAGAGAAAGAATTAGAATCTAACATAGACAAACATACACAAGAAGTCGTTGTAACAAACCTTCAATTGTTGTTAAACTATTCAAAAAGATTTTATAATAGACAGTTTATAACGAGAGTTAATGATAATTCGGATGTTATAAGTAAAGTAGAAAGGCTCATTAAAGAGTATTACAGCCAAAATCTGCAATTGGTTAATGGGACTCCAAAGCCGGAATATTTTGCAGAAAAGGTCAATTTTTCGAACAACTATTTAAGCGATTTATTAAAAAAAGAAACCGGGAAAAGCACTAAAGATCATGTTGACGATTATGTAATTGATTTAGCTAAAACCAAGCTTCTTAATTCAGAATTTACGGTTAATGAAATTGCTTATGATTTAGGCTTCAACTATCCTCATTATTTTAGTAGAATGTTTAAGAAAAAAGTAGGAGAAACCCCTGTAGAATTTAGAATGAAAACATTTAATTAGAGCTATTTGAATTGATTGATAATCAAGTGCTTTCATGAATATGAAAGCACTTTTTTATATCGTAAAATTGTGTTTTAGATTCTGGAAATTGTGCTTATCATAGGCTCAAAATCAACGTTCCTTTGTAGAGTAAAAGCAAATTAAAAACAAAGAATCATGAGTCATAAACATATGATATGGTGCGACCAAGAAACCCTATCAAAAGATATTACGGGAAAAATTTACATAGTTACTGGAGCAAATTCCGGTGTAGGATTAGAAACAACCAGACAGCTTATTAAGCAAGGTGGACATGTAGTAATGGCCTGCCGAAGAGTCGAGGCAGCACAAAAAGAAACAGCATCTTTTATAGACTTAAAAGGAAGCTATGATATTATAAGATGTGATTTGACAGACTTACAATCGGTCAGAGAATTTTCAGAAGCGTTCTTAAAAAAGTACCATCGTTTAGATGGCTTGATGTGTAATGCAGGAATGGTAGTTATGGAGAGTGCCATTCAATACACTAGCGATGGTTTTGAGAAGACGTTTGGAGTCAATTTTTTGGGCCATTTTCTATTGACTGAATTGTTACTTGATATTCTGGCCAAAACGGAGGGTTCACGTTATGGAATCTTATCATCGGTAGTCCATGCAGGAAGTCCTAAAAACAGATATGAAGTTCATTTAGACGATTTGAATTTTGAGAATAGAAAGTACAACAATTTTGCAGCCTATGGTGAGGCTAAAACAGCATCGGTACAATATGCCATGGAATTAGGCAAACGTTTAAAAGATACTGGTGTTGCTACGGCTTCAATTCATCCAGGTTGGGCACGCTCTAACTTTGGCAGTGGAGGTAACTTTTTGATGAGAACACTTATGGCAATTGCAAGGCCATTCACAAAATCCATATCAAATAGTAATTGGGAATCTGCACAAACATCATTACATGTGCTATTATCTGAAGACGCACCCAAACATTCGGGAGCCTATTTTAGTCAACACAGTGTATTGTACAGGGATGCAGCATGTAAAAAAGGAGGTTGGCCCATGAAATCGCCAAATCCACATGCCAATAATATGGAAGCTGCGAAAGAACTAGTAACAAAGAGTTACCAACTGGTTGGTTTAAAATAAATACGAATTATAAAAATTAAGACCATGAATACATTAAGAAAATTTGGATTATTAGTACTATCAGCACTGTTTTTATTCGGTGTAAGTACATTAGAGGCGCAACAAAAATGGGATAAAGACTCAAAAAAAGTCATATTGATTACTGGTACTGCATCAGGAATGGGTAAAGCAACCGCGGAAAAACTAATTGCTGAAGGGCATATAGTTTATGGTGGTGATATTCAATATGAAAAGAATAAATATTTAGACAATATTGGAGGACATTCATTAGATATGGATGTAACCAAGGATCAAGAAGTAAATGCAGGTGTTGAGAAAATCATAAAAGAACAAGGAAGAATCGACGTGCTAATCAATAATGCGGGTTATGGTTTGTTTGCACCTATTGAAGAAGTTACTATTGAAGATGCGATGCAGCAAATGAATGTCAATATGTTTGGTTATGCCAGAACTGTAAAGGCAGTAATGCCATACATGCGTAAACAGAAAATAGGACGAATTATTAATCTTACTTCCATGGGAGGGAAGATTTACACACCACTGGGTGGTTGGTATCATGCTTCAAAACACGCAATAGAAGGTTGGAGCGATTGCCTTCGGTTGGAAGTAAAAGAATTCAATATTGACGTTGTGGTGGTTGAACCGGGAATCATTAAAACCAATTTTTATAATGCTGCAATGGAAGTATCAGGGAAGTACTATGAGAATTCTAATTATCAGCATATGATTCCTGATATGTCTTCTGAAGACTCTCAAAATCTGATGGCAAGAGCAACAGAACCAGAAGTCATTGCAGACTTGATGGATAAAATTGTAAGAAAAAGGAAACCTAAAACACGTTATGCGAAAGGAAGAATGGCAAAGTTGGCTATTTGGTATAGAGATGTGTTTGGAGATAGAGCTTATGACAAATTAATTATGAGATCATTATAATAATTGATTAATGTTTTTTGATTGACGGTGATTGGTTGGTAGTAAGAAGTCGCATTAGTTTATTTTTATAAACTGTGCGGCTTTTTTTTGGATAACACAGGTATTATAAATTATCAGAATAATTTAAGTTTTTTGGATTCGGTCAACACTGTTGACGATTAAAAATCTGTTGACCGAATTGTTGACCTTTTTTTGATGAATTTTACTAGGGGTTATCACATGTAGGGAAGCAAAAAACCTTACAAATAGTACAATTTGTAAGGTTTTAAATGTGTTTAAGGCTTTGTCCTAGAGATTGTGCTGGATTCAAACCTTGAACCTTAAGTGACCTCGGCAGGATTGGCTGACGCCCCTCCTGGCAAAGCTCCGCTTCTTAAAAACAGGATTGGCTGACGCCCCTCCTGGCAAAGCTCCGCTTTGAAAATCAAAAACCCACAAAATCAAAAAAGCAAGCTTTATGATTTTGCTTGCTTTTTGATTTATTCGTGACCTCGGCAGGATTCAAACCTGCAACCTTCTGAGCCGTAATCAGATGCGCTATTCAGTTGCGCCACGAGGCCTATTTATTGACTACCCGGAAATGTCTGCCAAAATCGGCAACGCATATTCCCGCGTAGGCGGGTGCAAATATAAAATATTATTATGCATTAACCATAAAGGATTTCAAAAAAATAACCTAAATGATCTCCGCACTCAAACCGGCTTCCAATAGCATCGTGCATCTGGGTTTTAGATCATCAAAGGGGCCTGTTTTGACATCACATTTTCCTTTATAGTGAACAATGATAGAGCATTGTTCGGCTTGTTCCGGAGTGTGGTCACAAGCATAGATCAACGTATTTATTACATGGTCAAATGTATTTACATCGTCATTATAAAGTACAATGGTGTTTTCTTTATTGACTTTTTCAGCAAATAATACGTCTTCCTGTATTTTTTCTTTGGTACTCATAACAAAACATTAACTCTAAATTACAAATTTTGCTGCAATCCAGTTATTTTTCTTTTTGTTATCAACGAAGGTAAATCCCAACTTATTGCAACATTGGGTTATGATCGGCAGGTCTTCTTCATAAAACCCGCTAAGGTAGAGCGTACCATCAGCAAGGAGGCTGTTCTTATAGGCCTCCATATCTTTCAGTAAAATATTACGATTGATATTCGCTATTACAACATTGTATCTGTTTTTGGGAATACTAGCTGCATCTCCTAAGTACACAGAAATAGTATTACAATTGTTACGGGCTATGTTCTCCTTAGAATTTTCAACGCACCATTCATCAATATCAATAGCATCTATAGCAGAAGCACCACGCATAGAAGCCAAAATTGCCAATACTGCTGTCCCGCAACCCATATCCAAAACTGTTTTTCCTTCAAAGTCATTCTCCAGGATATATTGGAGCATCATAAAAGTAGTTTCGTGATGGCCGGTTCCAAAGGACATTTTGGGTTCTATTACGATCTCATAAGGTACTATAGTTTCCGGATGAAAAGGTGCACGGACCACACATGTATCATTCACTTCTATAGCATCAAAATTCTTTTCCCATTCTGCGTTCCAGTTCTTCTGTTCTATTTCTGAAAATGTATACACTATGGAAAATTCCTGCGAATCTAAGATCTGAACCTCTTCCAGGATAGCATCGTTCCAATCTCCTTTCTGAATATATGCTGTGACCCCCTCAGCGGTTTCCACAAAACTTTCGAAACCTGCGTAGCCCAGTTCTGCCACCAGGATCTCGGTGCCGGGCTGTAACGGGTGAACCTTAAATTTGTATTCAATATAAACCTGGGACATTAAAAAGCATTTACAATTGCCATAAAATCATTGGCATTCAATGCAGCTCCACCAATAAGCCCGCCATCCACATCCGGCTGGTTGAATATTTCTTTCGCATTATTTGGCTTTACACTCCCTCCGTAGAGGATGGAAACATTATCGGCAATTTTCTGAGAGTACCTTTTAGCCACTTGTTTCCTAATATAGAAATGCATTTTCTGAACCTGATCCGGGGTAGCAGTCTCTCCGGTTCCTATAGCCCATACTGGCTCATAAGCTAAAATAATTCGGTCCCAAGCCGATCCGAAGAGGCGAAAAACACCTTCCTTTAACTGATTCCTAACCACTCGAAACTCATTACCAATTTTCCTACTACTAAGCGACTCTCCAAAACAGAAAATAGCTGTCATTTCATTATTAACTGCTGCTGCAACCTTATCTTCAATCAAGTGTCTCGGTTCCTTAAATATCGAACGACGCTCGCTGTGTCCCAAAATGACATGATCTACACCTATACTTTTTAACATTGACATGGAAACCTCACCTGTATAAGCCCCTTCTCCTTTATAATACATATTTTGTGCAGCAATAATGATGTTGCTATTACTATCTTTTACCAACTTACATGCTGCTTGTAAATTTGTAAGAGGAGGTGACACCATTACGGTCACGCCTTCTGGCATTTTATGCTTAATCAGATCTTTAATTAAAGACTGTGTTTGATAAAAATCTTTATTCATTTTCCAGTTTCCGGCTACAATCTTCTTTCTCATATCTAGTTTTTAAGTTCTAATTTTTGGGTCCAGCCATCCGTAGATAACATCCACAAAAATATTGATTAAAATAAATAACGTGGCAATTACAATTACAGCTCCCATAATTACGGGAAGGTCCAAAGTGTTTAAAGCATCTACAATCTCTTTTCCCAAACCATTCCACCCAAAAATATATTCCACAAATACAGCGCCTGCCAACATTGACGCAAACCATCCGGAAATGGCAGTTACAACAGGATTTAATGAGTTTTTTAAAGCATGCCTTTTTATAATGATGTAAAACGATAGCCCCTTTGCCTTTGCCGTACGAATGTAGTCCTGGTTTAAAACCTCAAGTAAAGAGTTTCTCATTAATTGACTTACCACTGCTAAAGGGCGTATCCCTAATACTATTGCGGGAAGAATCAAATTTTTCCATTGAATATAAGTTCCTTCTCCAAAATCATCCACCGCATATAAACTGCCTGTCATGTTCAGGTTGGTGTATTCGTGTAACAAAAACCCAAAGATCCAGGCAAAGATGATCGCACTGAAAAAAGATGGGACACTCATCCCAAAAGTACTAATAAGCTGTATTGTTTTATCGATCCATCCATCTTTAAACACTACCGAGATGATCCCTAAAAAAACACCTAGCAACATTGCTATGGCAATTGCAGAAACCGCCAACACAAAAGTATTGGGTAATGTTTCGGCAATAACGTCACTTACTTTCTTTCCGTTTTTCTGAAAAGATTCCCGCAAATAGGGTGTTTTTAAAACTACTGTAGTTTCGGCAACAGTAAATAATTTTGCTGCCTGGTATTTACCTTCAGAAAGATAGGTGTAATCTTTGGTATTTGTGCTATGGAAAGAGAGTGGAGACAGGTCGTTTATATAATACAGATATTGAAGGCCCACAGGTTTATCAAATCCATATTTCTTTTTAACAACTGCTATCTGTTCTGCATTTTCGTTTTGCCCCAACATCATTCTAGCCGGGTCGCCGGGAAGTATGGTAAACAACAAAAAAATAACTGTGACTACTCCAAATAAAGTAAGCAATGCATAGCCCAATTTTTGAAGTACATATCCGGCCACTCTACTCTAGTTTTAACTTTTTTACATCGTTATAATGTAATTTTTGCAATATGGTTCCTCTATCGAGTTCCAAAATTCCGGGATTGCTTCTAACAATGGTCTTCAATGTGGTTTCATCACAAAAATAGAAGTTGAAATTTAGTTCATAGTCCTTGGTCATTTGGTCCATTACTTCCTGTGATGAAGCAGACCACCCTATTACTTTATACCCCTTTTTAAGGGCTTCATTAGTGAGTTTGCGCACAGAAGCAAAGCCTTCTTTTTCAGAATTGGTAAGATTATAAACAACAATAACTATAAGCTTTTCTTCATTTAAGAATTGCGTTGTATAGTCTTCTCCATCACGTTCAATGCTGAAATCATGTACAGGTGGTTCATACCCTGCCTGTATCTCTTTCGTTTCAACACCAACAAATTCTCCTTCTTGTTGCGGATAGTCTCCGTTGGTAGTAATGATCTTTTTCTCTCCATTGACATTGAACTCCCAGTTATATTCAAAAATAGGTTTAGGAGCGCCCTCAGGAACGGTCATTCCTTCGGTGATATTAGCTCCAATCTTGTATGGTCGAAAGTCTATAATAGGTAAATGCTGAAGCACATAATATGTAATGGCCAGGCAGCCTATAAAACTGGCAAATACAATGATACTTTGTGTACCACGCGCAAAAAACGGCTGGATATATTTCCTTCCGAAGAACAAAATAAGGATCAATACAAGCAGTACTATATCCTTGGTAAAGGATTCCCAGGGTGTTAATTTCAATGCATCTCCAAAACAACCGCAATCTGTCACTTTATTGAAATATGCCGAATAGAACGTTAGGAAGGTAAAAAACACGATCATTAACAATAAGCTCCAAAGTGTAAACTTTTTGGCATACCCGAGAATGACCATAATGCCCAGCAGCACTTCATAGATAACCACAAAAATAGCGATGAGCAGTGCGTAGGGCACTAAAAAATCCAGGTTTAGGACATCCGGTGCAAAATAGTCTTTCAGTTTAAAGGAAAACCCAACAGGGTCATTCAGCTTTATTAAACCACTGATAATAAATAATATTCCCACGAATATTCTTGAAATTCCAACTAGTACTTTCATTCTTTTTGATTTAAATGTATCAAGGCAAATACTGCATAATTGATCATGTCCTGATAGTTTGCATCTATGCCTTCACTTACTAAAGTAATACCTTGATTATCTTCAATTTGTTTTACGCGTAATAATTTTTGGAGGATCAGATCTGTCAATGAACTCACCCGCATATCCCTCCAAGCCTCACCATAATCATGGTTTTTGTCCAGCATGAGTTGTTTTGTTATCGCAATCTTTTCATCGTATAGATCAATAGCTTCTTCTAACGACAGGTCCGGCTGCTCCACTACACCTTTCTCCAACTGGATCAATGCCATGACAGAATAATTGATAATACCGATAAATTCACTTACCTCCCCTTCATTTACTTTGCGCTGTTTATTTTGCTGAAGACCTCTTATACGTTGCGCTTTTATAAAGATCTGATCGGTCAAAGACGGTAATCGAAGTATGCGCCAGGCACTTCCATAGTCTTTCATTTTATTTGTGAACAATGCTTTGCATGTTTCAATTACGTCATTGTATTGTTTTGAAGTATCTGGCATTTTGGTGTCTAATATTTTGCGTAAATTTCGCTTAAATAAATCAATTTTAAAAATTGCAAACGCTCAATTGTAAAGGTACACTTATAGATCTTTCTGTCCCAAAGATAATGGGGATTATTAACGTCACCCCTGATTCTTTTTATGACGGCGGAAGAACCACAAACGAGAAAGAAATTCTGAAGCAAGCCGAAACAATGCTTATCGAAGGAGCATCCTTCCTTGATATAGGCGGTTACAGTTCGCGGCCCGGTGCTAGTGCTGTTTCTGAAAATGAAGAATTACAGCGTGTACTCCCCGCTATTGAAGCTATTATAAAAAAGTTTCCTGAGGCTGTAATTTCCATAGACACTTTTAGAAGTACTGTCGCACAAAAAGCAGTAAATGCCGGAGCAACGGTCATCAATGATATTTCCGGAGGAAGTATGGACCCGGAAATGTTTCGTGCCGTTTCTGCATTACAGATACCCTATATTTTAATGCACATGCGAGGTACGCCGCAAACAATGACGCAATTAACCGGTTATGACAACATTACCAGGGATATTCTTAGTTTTTTCTCAAAAAGGATTGCACAGGCGCGTACTGCCGGGGTCAATGATATAGTAGCAGATCCGGGTTTTGGTTTTGCCAAAACCCGGTCTCAAAGTTTTGAATTAATGAACAACCTGGAGCTTTTCAATCGACTTGATGTACCTTACCTTGTAGGTATTTCACGTAAATCCATGATATATAAAACACTCCAAACTACTCCGGAAAATGCTTTAAACGGAACTACTGCCTTACATACCGTGGCCCTTTTAAAAGGAGCTTCCATTTTACGGGTACATGATGTGAGGGAAGCGGTAGAATGTGTCAATTTGATCCAAAACCTGAAAAGCAATTCTTAATTTTTAAATTTTTAACCTACTTTTACAAAAAGCCGATATCCTTTGGAACTTTTAGATTTTGCAGAAATTAAAATTATAGATCTTATTGATGTAGTACTTGTCGCCTTCCTTATGTACTACATATACAGACTCGTTAAAGGGACCGTTGCTATTAACATTTTTGTTGGAATAGTGATCATCTATGCTATCTGGAAACTTACCGAATTACTGGAAATGGAGCTTTTCAGTAAGATATTAGGAGGCTTTCTGGGTGTTGGAATGTTTGCTCTTATTGTTGTTTTTCAACAAGAGATCCGCAAATTCTTATTAATGCTTGGGTCGACCAATTTTGGGGCAAGGCGCAAACTTCTAAAACAGTTTAAAATTCTCTCCAATGAAGCCGGTACAACGGCAAACGTTAAAGCAATTCTTGATGCATGCAAAAAAATGGGAGCCACACATACGGGAGCTATTATTGTATTGAAACGTAATAACAGCCTGGATTTTGTAAAGAATTCCGGGGACCAAATGCGTGCAGAGGTAAATCAGCCCATTATTGAAAGTATCTTTTTTAAGAATAGCCCTTTGCATGATGGCGCTATCATCATTGAAGAAAATATCATTACGGCAACGCGGGTAATTTTACCTGTTTCAAATGACCGAAGTATCCCTCAACGATTTGGGCTACGTCACAGGGCAGCTGTTGGAATTACCGAAAAAACAGATGCTGTATGTTTGGTCGTCTCTGAAGAAAACGGACAAATTTCCTATTTGAAGGATGGAGATTTTGTTTTGTATGAAAGTCAGGATGAACTATATCTGCAACTTGAGAAAGACCTGACCTATTAAAAAATGGAATGTAAAAACTGTCTAACTTCCCTTCAAGAGGATGATAACTTTTGCAACAATTGTGGTGGAAAAGTAATTAGGAACAGATTAACCCTTAAAAATGTTCTCAATGACTTCAGCGAACAGTTCTTAAATTACGATAACAGGTTTTTAAGAACCTATATAAACCTCTTTACAAAACCCGGAGAGGTTATTGGAGGATACCTCCGGGGTACCAGAAAAAAATATGTAAATGTTATAAGTTATTTTGCGATCGCACTTACCTTTTCCGGGCTGCAAATTTTCTTATTGAATAAGTTCTTTCCCGAGGTTTTGGATCTTTCTGCAGTTACAGCAGAAGGGACTGAAGAGTTTTCGAAAAGAAACCTGGACTTTATTAATGAATATCAATCCATCGTAATGATGTTTTATGTTCCTATCTACGCTTTTTTAGCAAAGCTGGTTTTCCTGAAGAAGAAAACTTTTAACTATACCGAGCTCCTGGTAATTTTTACGTATATCCTTTCACAGATCTCTATCACTACCAGTGTGTTAACAATTATTGCTGCATTTTTTGGTGTCTCTTTGGGGGTTTTGGTTTTTATATTCATGCTGCTTCAAATCCTATATTCGGCATATTGTTTAAAGCACTTATACGGTTTGAGTATGGAAGGTATTATTTTAAGAACCCTCCTGTTTTTATTGATATTAAGTATCTTTTTTATCGTGATCACTATAGCAATTGCTATAATAGTACGCTATACGGTAGGTTTTGAAGAGTTTATAAATGTTAAAAAAGCCAATGAGGTTTCTTATATCATCTCCTCCGCCATGAATTGGACCTCATAAAGGTTACGGTAATAGCCATCCTGTTTCTTAAGCAATTCTTTGTGGGTTCCTATTTCTACAATTTTACCTGCATCCATCACCAGGATTTTATCTGCTTTTTTAACCGTTGCCAGTCGGTGTGCTATGACTATAGAAGTTCTTCCTTTGGTGATCTTGTCTGTCGCAGTTTGTATCATCTCTTCAGAATAAGTGTCTACCGAAGAAGTTGCTTCATCCAATACTAAAATACTGGGCTTACTAACATACGCCCTCAAAAATGCTATTAATTGACGCTGCCCGGAAGATAGCATCGCACCACGCTCTTTTACATTATATTGATATCCTCCCGGAAGTGATTCTATAAATTTATGAACACCTATTTCTTTGGCGGCCACAATTACTTCTTCTTCAGTGATATCTGTGTTCTGTAAAGTGATATTATTCAAAATAGTATCCGCAAATAAGAATACGTCCTGCAAAACGATCGCAATATGACTTCGCAATGAAGTAAGTTTATAATCTTTAATTTCTATTCCATCAATAAAAATAGCGCCGCTATTGATTTCATAAAAACGATTGAGCAAATTGATAATGGTTGATTTTCCAGCACCCGTTGCACCAACAATGGCAACAGTTTCCCCAGGTTGGACTTTAAAAGAGATATCCCTGATTACTTCCTCATCTTCATTATACCCAAAACGAACGTTCTTAAACTCAATAGATCCGTTCGTATGATGCAGCTCTGTAAGGCCATTGTCTGCAATATGTGATTGGGTGTCTAATATTCCAAAGACACGATTGGCAGCAACCATACCCATTTGTAGTGTATTAAACTTATCCGCAATTTGCCGAAGCGGTCTAAAAAGCATTTGTGCCAATTCTACAAAAGCAACAATAAGCCCTAAGGTAATTACTCCTCCTTCTGTTGCATTAAGGCCACCGTACCATACCAATAACCCTATGGCTACGGATGAAGACATTTCAGCAATTGGAAAAAATATGGAATTATACCAGACTGTTTTCACCCATGCCTTTTTATGTTTTTCATTGATCGCCTTAAATTGTTTGAATTCGGTTTCTTCGCGTGTAAAAATCTGTACAATTTTCATTCCCGTAATACGCTCTTGTACAAACGAATTCAAATTGGCTACCTGGTTCCTAACCTCCTCAAAAGCCACCTTCATTGCACGTTGGAACAGACGTGTTGCATATAAGATAATAGGTAAAATAGCAAAGACAATCAAAGACAATCGCCAACTTTGATAGATCATGAATCCGGCAATGACGACCATTTTTAAGAGGTCGCTTATGATCATGAAAAGCCCCTGGCTAAAAATAGATGAAATGGTTTCAATATCGTTTACTGCACGGGTTGTTAATCGCCCGACCGCACTTTTGTCAAAATATTCCATTTTAAAACTCGTCATTAGTTTGAAAAGTTTTATACGAATATCTTTGATCACACTTTGTCCTAACCAGTTCGCATAGAATATAAAAGCAAATTGAAAGATCACCTCTAACAATAGCACCACAATCATTAAAGAGATAAAGTAAATTAGGCTTTCGCCATCTTTGGGGACCACAGATTCATCTATGGTTCTTCTCAATAAATAGGGTCTTAATATTGCCAGGCCGGACATGGCTATTGCCGCAAAAGCTACAAAATAGAATATCCACCGATAGGCGTTCGTAAACGCTAACAATCGTCTAAATAATTTAAAATCGAATGCCTTACCTGAATCTGCCATTTACTGTTTTATTGTTTCAGGGTATATCACTTTAGTAAGGTACAACCCATGGGCCGGAGCCGAAGCTCCTGCTCTACTCCTGTCTTTACTTCTAATTATGCCATGAAATTCTGCAAGTGAGATCTTTTCATAGCCAACATCTAAAAGGGTTCCTACGATAGCTCGTACCATATTTCGCAAAAAACGATCTGCTGCAATGGTAAAGGTCAATTGCGAATCTTTTTCAGTCCAAGCCGCTTTTTGGATACTACAATGATACGTTTTTACATCGGTTTTTGAACGTGAAAAGCATTGAAAATCGTTATAGTCCAATAACGTATTTGCAGCTTCATTCATTAAAGCCAATTTTGGTTTTTGGTAGATCAAATAGGCAAAGTTTTCCAAAAAGGGGTCTTTTCGCAATGTTATCACATATTTATACTCGCGCTCTACTGCATCAAAACGGGCATGTGCCTCTTTTTTAACTTTAAAAATATTTTTTATTGAAATATCCTTCGGAAGAAAGGAATTTAACCTGAAAACCAATTGTGAAATATCTTCAATTTCTTCAACATCAAAATGTGCGAAAAGTTGCTTTGCATGAACTCCCGTATCTGTTCTTCCTGCTCCGGTTACTTTTATTTCTTTCCGAAATAATGTAGAAAGTGCGCGCTCCAAAACTTCTTGTACACTTATAGCATCCGGCTGTATTTGCCAGCCATGATAATTTTTTCCGTTATAAGCTATTTCAATAAAATATCGCAAGGAATCTGTACTTTTGAGACAAAGTCAAAGATACATAAACTGAGATGTACAAATGGTATATCCTTTTCATAAAATAAATGAAAAAAATCTTATTACTTAGTGATACCCATAGCTACATAGACGATAAAATCTTAAGTCATGTACAAAGAGCCGATGAAGTATGGCATGCCGGGGATATTGGAGATTTACGGGTTACAGATGCTATAAAAAAGCTAAAGCCTTTACGTGCCGTATATGGAAATATCGACGATGCCAAAGCGAGAGCCGAATTTCCCCTGCACAACCGCTTTCTATGTGAAGCAGTAGATGTTTGGATAACACATATTGGTGGTTACCCCGGAAAATATAATCCCAAGATCCGGGAAGATATATATAACAATCCGCCTAAGTTATTCATTACCGGGCATTCGCATATTCTAAAAGTAATGAACGACAAAAAAACCGGATTGCTTCACATGAATCCCGGTGCTGTTGGAAAACATGGATTTCAAGCAGTACGAACCATGCTACGTTTTGAGATAGATGGAGAGAAAATTCAAAATTTGGAAGTGATTGAATTTGCAAGATAAAACCCCCAAAGATGGCATTCTTTGAGGGTTTTGCACTAAAATATACTAAGATGTAGTTTAGCGTAGTCGGTCCACAGATTTTACGAGATCCTCGTCCCTTTTGATGGCCTTATTGGCCAACACTAAAAAAACGATAGAAATGATGGGAAATAGCACCCCAATACCCTTCTCAGAGACCAGTGTCTCTCCGGATAAGCTTAGTGACCTGTATACGAAAACTCCCAGTAATACAAAGTTTAATATGATATTTAAACGGTTCAGTACAAATTGTAATTGCCGTTTTTTAAAGCTCAAAATAGAAACAACCACCAACGCAATTGACACAAAAATAAGCCCAAATACTAAGGGCTCACTTCTCTCAATCACAGCAACACCTGCTTCATTCCGTACTGCTGGAAACCATATGTATAACGCTCCCATTATGAGGGCAGAAACGATAAGATATACTGTTTGTATACGTTGTAACATGATATTTAGTTGTAACAGAATGCAAAAATAGTGTTTCTTTTTAAAAAATTTAAATGCTAAATTTAATTTATTGTTGTATACTTGCAGTATCAATTCGTAACCACTTCAACAACGGTTACTTATGTCTTCGACAAAATATTCAACTAATTACCTACACAAGAATTACATAGTATCAATTTAAACTTATACATTTTTTAAATGTTTGAAATTTCAGAATTAAAAGCAAAAAAGTTGCCTGAACTTCAGGAACTTGCTAATGCATTAGGTGTTCCCAAATACCGAAGCTTAAAAAAATTAGACTTAGTATATCAAATACTTGATTATCAAGCTGCCAATCCAAAAGCAGTAAAAGTGATTGCTACAGAAGAAACTTCTGCAAATGCCCCGGAAAACAAGCCCGAAATAAAGGAGCCCGCCCCAGAGAAGAAACCTCAGCAAAGGGATAACCGCA
Source organism: Flavobacteriaceae bacterium (assembly GCA_028284005.1). Lineage (GTDB taxonomy): Bacteria > Bacteroidota > Bacteroidia > Flavobacteriales > Flavobacteriaceae > JANQOS01. The sequence continues at coordinate 314,388 of JANQSO010000007.1, forward strand.
AACGGCAACAGCGAAACGATCATCGTAATGACAATCGCACCGATAACAGAACCCAAAAAGGTCATCAAAAAAATCAAGAACCAAAAAAACAAAATGATGACAAACGTACTAACAATGAGCAGGTAAATGCCGGAAATGATGCAAAACCAAAGCATCAAAAAGAAAATAAACGAAAGGACGGAAATCAGCACAATAATCCAAAAGATAGCCGAAATAACGGGAATAAGGATAACCGCAACAGATATAAAGAGCCTGACTTTGAATTTGACAGTATTATTGAGAGTGAAGGTGTTCTGGACATTATGCAGGATGGTTACGGTTTTTTGCGTTCCAGCGATTATAATTATTTGTCGTCTCCGGATGATATCTATGTGTCACAGTCTCAAATACGTTTGTTCGGACTTAAAACCGGAGATACCGTATTAGGGGAGGTTCGCCCTCCAAAAGAAGGTGAGAAATACTTCCCGTTGATAAAAGTGAACAAAATAAACGGATTAAACCCAAATGTGGTTCGTGACCGTGTTTCTTTTGAACATTTAACTCCTCTTTTCCCACAGGAAAAGTTTAATATAGCAGATAAGCAAAGTACTATTTCAACACGTATCATAGATCTGTTCGCCCCAATAGGGAAAGGACAGCGTGGGATGATCGTTTCGCAGCCTAAAACCGGTAAAACAATGTTATTAAAAGATATTGCGAATGCCATTGCTGCTAATCATCCGGAAGTATACCAAATAATCCTTTTGATCGATGAAAGACCGGAAGAGGTTACAGATATGCAACGTAATGTGAGTGGTGAAGTAGTAGCTTCTACTTTCGACAAGGAAGCCACAGAACATGTAAGAGTTGCTAATCTTGTTATTGACAAAGCAAAACGACTGGTAGAATGTGGCCATGATGTTGTTATTCTTTTAGACTCGATCACACGTCTGGCAAGAGCGTATAACACTGTACAACCAGCCAGTGGAAAAATATTAAGTGGTGGTGTGGATGCTAATGCTTTACACAAACCCAAGCGGTTCTTTGGAGCGGCTCGAAATATTGAAAATGGAGGATCCTTAAGTATTATTGCTACAGCACTTACCGAAACAGGTTCTAAAATGGACGAAGTGATCTTTGAAGAATTTAAAGGAACCGGTAATATGGAGCTTCAGTTAGACAGAAAAATCTCTAACCGAAGAATTTTCCCTGCTATAGACCTTACTTCATCCAGTACGCGTAGAGATGATCTACTGTTAGACGAGAACACGATTCAACGTATGTGGGTAATGCGTAAATATTTGGCAGATATGAATCCGGTAGAAGCTATGGAATTTATCAATGAACGCTTCAAACAAACCCGAAACAACGAGGAGTTCCTTATATCCATGAATGGATAGTATTTGCTAATAAAAATTTAGAAAGAAACTCTTGAACAATAAAAAAAGCCTCGCAAATGCGAGGCTTTTTTTATTCTTTTTGTAAAGTAATAATCTTACTGCTTAACAACTTTTTGAATAAGCTTACCAGCAGAAGTATTTAAATTCAACATATAGATTCCTCTTGCAAGATTAGAAGTATTCATAGTACCATTTACCAGTCTTACTCCAGTATCTTTACCTAATACATCGTAAAGAACAGCTCCCTTGATTTCAAGAGTAGAAGGAGTTCTAATGTTTAACACCTCTGAAGCCGGGTTTGGGTAAATTGAAACTTGTGACAATGCATTTTCACCAACTCCTAATACTGGCTCACCTTCAATAGTCATAGCTAAAGCACCAACTGTAACACCTAAAGTAGAGAAAGGAGTATATACAGTGAATCCTCCACCAAAATTATCATTTACATCAATTAAGTGAGGCTCAGATCCATTAACATCTCCAGAAGAATCCCAGTTATATCTCTCACCTGTTGCAGTATTATCAGTAATATCAGCGATAGTCATTATAGGACCAGCAGATACCCAATATGTTCCAGCAGCTAAATCTAAATTTCCTCCGTTAAGAGCAGTAACATCAAACTGAACATCTACAGCATCAACACCATCATCAGTTACAGTTATACCAGCTCCACTTATGTTTTGTAATGCTAGTGGTGCACTCGCTGAATTAGAAGGATCTTCTCCTGGAACTCCAGCAGCATCATTAAAGATATATAAATCCCATCCTGTAATATTAGACGCTAAACCATTATTTACGGTACCACGGATTGTAATAGATGTAATAGTAGTTGCATCTGTTAATGTAAAATCATCAGCACATAAAACAACTGCCGTTTCAGCTGTATTAGAGCATGAAACAATAGTATTAGCACCATCTTCTGTTTGGTCTAAGATTACTGCTTGTCTAGCCTCCAAAGAAGTTTCTCCAGAAGGAGTCCCTGTAAACTGAGCAAAAGCAAATGTTGTTGCTAAAGAAAAAGCAACTAAAGTTATTTTTTTCATAATTAACTGTAATATTAAATTAGTAATAAGCCAAATATATGAAACCATTTGACAAAAACTGGTCATATTACAAAATATTTACTGCTAATTTCTATATCTGTATTGAAGTCATTTGCATCCATATAAAAGCAAAAAGCCTTGCAAATGCGAGGCTTTTTTTTATCTATTTTAAGAAGTAATATCTTACTGCTTAACAACTTTTTGGATAAACTTACCAGCAGAGGTATTTAAATTCAACATATAGATTCCTCTTGCTAGATTAGAAGTATTCATGGTACCATTTACCAATCTTACTCCAGTATCCTTACCTAATACATCGTAAAGAACAGCTCCCTTAATTTCAAGGGCAGAAGGTGCGCTAATATTTAACACTTCTGAAGCAGGATTAGGATATACGGAAACTCTAGAAAGCAAGTAATCATCTACAGATAATTGTGTACAGTCGCCTCCAAATTGGAAATTACCTATTAACTCTCCACTTCCATTTTCTCCTTCTATTTCCATTTTAGTAACAACTTCATCAGAAATAAAACCAAAGAAAGTCTGGCTATTAACCGGTGTAATGACTGTAAATGTATCAATAAGAACATCGCCGGCCCCATAAATTCTAACCACTGTGCTAGGGTCATTATTTTCCCATAGATCCATAGCTACAGCATAGACATCAACAGAAAAATTAACAATTGTATACTCTGCAAACGTAATAGCTCCGGCTAACGCATCTACATTACCAATAGCTCCCGGTGGAATAGAAACAACATTTGTAGCGTTGGAAGCTTCTATGGAAAATCCATCTTCCAATTCACCTGCTGCATAGCAACCATCTCCGGCACTACTCACAATAGGTCCACAATCTGTTATACCTCCAGGTCCTCCGGAAAAATCTTCTGAAGCTAATGTTCCTGTACAATTCGCAGCGAAAGCGATATCAAAATCTACTAAACTGGAATAGGTGTCTATAATAGGTTGTCTGTTATTGTCAACTCTTGTAATAATGGCAGGAGTATTGGATTGATTTGCTTGAATACCTACATCATTAGCTAGGTCTCCGTACGACTGTTGCCCAAATGCAGTACAAGCTATAAGGCAAAGCAATAAAGTAATTTTTTTCATAATTAGTTGTTTTGTTGTTTTAGTATAAATCAAATATATAAAACGATTTGACAAAACTGGTGGATAATCAAAACATTTACTGTCATTTTCTATTCTGAATTAAAATCGCTTGCATCCATATAAAAGCAAAAAGCCTTGCAAATGCAAGGCTTTTCCTTAAGTTTTGAAGCAATATTTACTGCTTAACAATTTTATGCGTTAGTGTACCTACAGAAGTTTTTACATTCAATATGTATACTCCTCTGGCAAGATTAGAGGTGTTAACAACACCATTTACCAATTTCAAACCGGTGTCCTTACCTGTAACATCAAATACAGAAGAACTGACTAACTCTACATTAGATGGTAATCTAACATTTAAAACATCACTTGTAGGGTTAGGGTAAATAGATGTAGCCTCAGCTAAATTGTCACTTGTACCTAATACTACATTATCACCTATAAGGTTTAAGATAATATCGTTATCAAAACCGGCTCCAACATCCGCCATAAGAGTTGGTACATCGATACTACAGTCAGAAGCAGATAAATAAGATGGGGCTGTTTCACCCAAAGTATTTTGCCCAATTCTAAAAGCTACAGTATCGTCATCCAATCCAATTAGCTCAACAACTACTTCATCTCCCGGAGCAACAACAGCAGGAGTATCAAGATCTGCAACAATTAAAGTTCCTACATCTGCGGCAGTAACTACAGTAGTTGAGTTATTTCCTATTAAAGTAAGATTCCCTAATGGAAAAGGAGCGTCTGTTGTATAAACATTTATGATCAAACTCGCACTTGGAGCAAGGTCAACCTGTCCAACACCAAATTCAACGCTTCTAATTTCAAAATCCATTGTTACTTCAGGGAAATCCGGAAGGTAGTAAGATCTCCACCAGTTATTTTGAGCTGTAGGACCACCTTGAACTCCACAAGCAACACCTGCTTCAATAGTCGCTACATCTGTTGAATGCGACAAGGTTATCTGTGCACTCATAAAAGTTGTTGCCAGTAAAGCAACAAATAGTAGTGTAATTTTTTTCATAATTTATGATTTTAAAGTTTAATATTGAGTAACAAATATATAAAAGCAATTGGTATAAATCTCTCTTTACGTGTTAAATCTATAGGCCTTTGATTTCTCTTAAATACTATAAATAGTACAATTATTAAATATTTTGTTATTTTGTTCTCATGAAAAAAATCACTTTCCTCATTTGTACAATTTGTATTATTTCCTGTACAACGAACAAGAAAAAAATTGACCTCGATCTTACTACTATTTTTGAAAAATCCAATGGTACAGAAACTGCTACTTATCATGAAGTCATCGCTTTTTATGAAAATCTTTCAGAACAATATACTTCGATTGCGATGTACACAATGGGGAAAACCGATAGTGGCAATCCCTTACATTTAATAACTTTTAATCCGGACAGGACCTTTGAATCTGAGTTTTCCAATGATGAAAACAAAAACATTCTTTTGATCAACAACGGTATTCATCCGGGCGAAAGTGATGGCATTGATGCATCCATGTTACTATTAAGGGATCTGGCCGAAGAAAAAATTGATGCGCCAAAAAATACTATTATAGCTGTGATCCCCGTATACAATATTGGCGGCTCATTAAACCGGAACAGTACAACCCGAACCAACCAAAATGGCCCGGTTTCATATGGTTTTAGAGGTAATGCACGCAATTATGACCTTAACAGGGATTTCATAAAAGCAGATACAAAAAATGCACGGGCGTTCATAGATATTTTCAGAACCGTGAATCCTGATCTGTTTATTGACAATCATGTAAGTAATGGTGCAGATTATCAATACGTCTTAACACATTTATTTACACAGCATAATAAACTAGGGGGCGAATTGGGCAATTATATGCATACTTCTTTGATGCCAAAATTGGAAAACACGCTTAAACAAAAAGAATGGGATATTACACCTTATGTAAATATCTTTAATCGTTCCCCGGAAAGTGGTTTTTCACAATTTATGGACAACCCAAGATATTCAACAGGATATACCACCTTGTACAATACCATTGGGATGATGGTGGAAACACATATGCTTAAACCTTACAAGCAACGTGTAGAAGGCACTTACGAATTAATGAAAAGTTTTATTGAGATTACCGATAAAGACGCGGAGGTGATCAAAGAGCTTCGTAAAAATGCTGTTACAAAATACAAAACCGGGAATACGTACCCACTTTCCTGGAAAATAGACAGTTCAAAAACAACTACACTTTCTTTTAAAGGCTACGAAGCAGAAATGAGGCCCAGTAACATAACTAACGCAGATCGTTTAAAATACGATCGCAGTAAACCCTTTACAAAAGAGATCACTTACTACAATAATTTTGTCCCTGCTCAAACAATTGTGATCCCTTCCGCATACATTGTACCACAAGGATGGTGGAATATCATAGATGTGTTAAAGTTGAACAATATAGAAATGGAAAGAGTGCAGAAAGATACCATTATCACTGCAAAAGTCTATAGGATTAAGAGTTATGAAACCGTTCAAAGCCCATATGAAGGGCATTATCTACATTACAATACGCAAACCGACATTAAAACTGAGCAGGTCTCTGTTAAAAAAGGAGATTACATGATAGATACACAACAAAACAGTGTACGCTATTTATTGGAAACCTTAGAGCCTTCTGCACCGGATTCATTCTTTAATTGGAACTTTTTTGATACGATACTACAGCAAAAAGAAGGTTTCTCTCCTTATGTTTGGGAAGATATGGCTGAAGACCTTTTAAATGAAAATCCAATAATTAAAGCTCAATTTGATGCTAAGAAAGCAAGTGACTCTAATTTTGCAAATAACTGGTACGCGCAATTGGACTGGATACACAAACAATCACCAAACTATGAAAAATCACACTTGCGGTATCCTGTCGTTAGGGTGGGTGGTTAAATACTCTTTTGGAAAAAGCAGTTTAATATTTTCGTAAGAATCCTGTAATGCTTTTTGCGTTTTTTCAAAATTTTTCCAGCGTACCTTTTTTATACCTTCTTCAGGTTCGGGAATTAAAGGGCCGTTGTAATCTGTATACATCTCATACCAATAGGTCACTTTTAGTTTAAACTTATCATTGCGCTTAAAGACATGATATGTTTTGGTAATAAACCTTTTCACTTCAAGATGCTTCACACCTGTCTCTTCCATAGTTTCCCGTATCGCAGCCTCTTCATATGTCTCCCCTTTTTCAACTTTTCCTTTTGGGAGGTCCCATTTTTTGTTTCGGCGTATAAAGAGAATTTCTTTTTTATAATTAAACACCATACTCCCACCTGCCTCAACAACCGGTAGTTTTTTTCGAAGAAATTTTTCCAGTTTTTCAGGGTTTTTGTGATAAAGGTTTACATACAACAATTCACCGTTATTGATCTTCTTTATTAATTTTTTAAACTTGGCAAGCTTTAAGGGAATAGAGGTATATTGTTTTCCTATTTTTTTCTCTGTAGAGAGAATTATAGGAATATCATTGACAAAAACTTTATACATTTGCAGTATGATTTTAAGCAAAGAAACAGCACAAAAAACGGCTGAATTACTATTGCAAATTAATGCAATTAAATTACAACCACAAAACCCTTTTACTTGGGCATCCGGATGGAGATCTCCAATATATTGTGACAATCGTATAACCCTTTCATACCCGGCAATTCGTAACTTCCTGCGAGAACATATAGCTTCACAAATTGAAGATATTTATGGAAAACCCGATGTAATCGCCGGTGTTGCAACAGGTGCAATTGGTATAGGTGCCCTGGTGGCAGACTACCTTAATCTTCCTTTTTGCTATATTCGCCCGGAAGCAAAAAAGCACGGGCGTCAAAATAAAATTGAAGGCCATGTGGAAGCCAATCATAACGTTGTTGTTGTGGAAGACCTTATTAGTACCGGTAAAAGCAGTCTGCTTGCAGTGGAAGCACTTAGAGAAGCTAATATCAATGTAAAAGGAATGATAGCCATTTTCTCTTATGGGTTTGAAGTTGCAGAAAACAACTTTAAGGAAGCAAATGTTCTGCTTAATACCCTTAGCAACTATGAAAACCTATTACAACAGGCTGAAAAATCCAATTATATCTCTGCGGAAGAAGTAAAGCTTTTAAGTCAGTGGCGCGAAGATCCCGGGAATTGGAACCCCAAAACCAAGACCAATGTCGAAAAGGCATAATTATTGCCAGTTAGCAATTTAAAAAGTATATCTTATCCATGGAATTGAACAGTAAAAAAATAACCGTACAAAAGTCTGCCGAAGAATTATGTGATTTTCTCAGTGATGTAAAGAACTTTGAGCAGTTAATGCCGGAAAACATTAGTAAATTTGAGGTGATTAACGAAAAAGCATTTGTTTTTGCATTAAAAGGAATGCCGGAAATTGCATTGGAAGTGAAAGAAATTAACGCTCCAAACAAAGTGGTTTTGGGAGCAATGAGTGATAAGATTCCGTTTACGTTAATAGGTGATATCGAAGCTGTAAATGAAAATTCATCCCAGGCAGAACTACAGTTCCAGGGAGATTTTAACCCTATGATGGCTATGATGATCAAAGGGCCCATCACTAAATTTCTGGATACCTTAAGTACTAATTTGGAGCAGGTTTAAAGGAGTAACTTGATTTCTTTAAGTTGATATTTGTTAAGTTGCCGGTCGTCTTTTTCAACCAGTAATTCTCCTGTATCTGCTACCCCTTTGATTATTCCGTTGAATTGTTTCCCTGTTGTGTCTTCAAATACGGACACTTTATTTTTTCTAAAAAGTGAAGCTTCATATTCAAGTTTCAAAGTTTCAAAATTTGATGCGGAAATGCGTTCCAACTGTGATAGGATTGCTTCAGAAACAGATTCCAGTATGACATCGAGATCATATTTTTTATTGGTCGCCAAAAAAAGAGAGGTTGCATTTGGCAATCCTTCAAATTCAGATTCATTCACATTTAATCCCACTCCAATAACCGAAGCTTCCAAATTTGTCCCTTTGATCTGATTTTCAATTAAAATACCCGCAACTTTTTTTTGATATGACATTATGTCGTTAGGCCATTTGATGGAAACTGAAGGAATTTTTAGCTTTTCCAAAGCTATTTGCACCCCTATAGAAACAGCAAAAGCTATGTAAGGTTGATGAAGTACAGATATGTCATTAAATCTCTTAAACACACTAAACGCAACACTTTCGCCCTCTTTAGATCTCCATTTTGCACCCATTTGACCTTTCCCTTTTGTTTGCTTTTTAGCAACCACAACAAGAGCATCTTCCAACATTGTTTGCTTACTTAAGTCCTTAAGGTAGCTGTTGGTAGAATCAATGGCATTAAGTTTGATTATTTTCACAAGGTAGAAGATTGTGTTAATGTTACGTTTACAAAGTGTTTCAAGAAACAAAAAAGTAATAACTTTGCACAAATAAATTCCATTAATGTCAAAAAAAGAAATAGGAACAGACCAACTTGTAACAAAAATAATAGCAGGAATTGAAGAAGTTAAGGGACAGAACATTGAAATTCTGGACCTTAGGGATATAGAGAACACAGTATGTGACTATTTTATTATCTGTGACGGTACCTCAAATACTCAAGTAAATGCAATTGTAAATTCAGTTCAGAAAATAGTAAGCAAAGCCGCTCAAGAAAAGCCCTGGCATGTTGAAGGAAGTGATAATGCAGAGTGGGTCTTAATGGATTATGTTAATGTAGTAGTACATATTTTTCAAAAACATATCCGTGAATTTTACGATATTGAAGGATTATGGGGCGATGCTAAGTCTGTAAAAATAGAAACAACTTATTAAAACTAATTAAGCCATATGGCCGAAGAAAATAAAAAACCCGAGATTAAAAAACCAAAATTCAATGCCTATTGGATCTATGCCGCTATTATTTTAGTGTTTTTAGGTATTCAGTTTTTTGGTGGAAGTAGTTGGTCCCAACCTGAAAAAACTACTCAAGCCGATTTTCAAAGATATCTGGAAGATGGCGATGTTGAAAAGATCGAGATCATCAATAAAAAGATAGCAAAGGTATATCTCACACCCGAAGCAAAAAATAAAGAAGTGCATTCAAAAAAGAAAGGCCCTACTTTTTTACAGAGTGCAAATGATGCTTCTTATCAATTTGAATTTGGAGATCTTCAAAATTTTGAGAACAATATCAACCAGATAAAGGAACGTAATAACCTAACCACCAAAATAGTCTGGAACACAGACAGCAACATGTGGGGGGAACTTTTACTTACGCTACTCCCTTTCATTGTAATTATTGGTATATGGATATTTATTATGCGCAGAATGTCATCCGGTGCGGGTGGCGGTGCAGGAGGGCAGATCTTCAACATTGGAAAATCCAAAGCCAAACTTTTTGATGAAAAGACCGATGTAAAAACATCCTTTAAAGATGTAGCCGGCTTAGAAGGTGCCAAAGAAGAAGTTCAGGAAATTGTGGATTTCCTTAAATATCCTTCAAAATATACTGCCCTTGGTGGCAAAATTCCTAAAGGAGCACTGTTAGTAGGGCCTCCCGGAACCGGTAAAACCTTATTGGCAAAAGCTGTTGCCGGAGAAGCAAAAGTACCTTTCTTTTCTCTGTCGGGGTCAGATTTTGTTGAGATGTTCGTAGGTGTAGGTGCTTCGCGTGTACGCGACCTCTTTAAACAGGCAAAGGAAAAATCTCCTTCAATAATTTTTATTGATGAGATAGATGCCATTGGTCGTGCCAGAGGAAAAAATAATTTTTCAGGTTCTAACGATGAACGCGAAAATACACTCAATCAGCTACTAACAGAAATGGACGGTTTTGGAACCAATACTAACGTAATTGTTCTGGCTGCCACGAACCGTGCTGATGTTTTAGATAAAGCTTTAATGCGTGCCGGACGTTTTGACAGGCAAATTTACGTGGACCTTCCTGATGTCCGTGAACGTAAAGAAATTTTTGAAGTACATCTTCGCCCAATTAAAATAGACGATACGCTTGATACAGATTTTCTTTCTAAGCAAACACCTGGTTTTTCGGGAGCAGATATAGCAAATGTGTGTAACGAAGCTGCTTTGATCGCTGCAAGACAAGAAAAGAAATCTGTTGGTAAACAAGATTTTCTTGATGCAGTGGACCGTATTGTGGGTGGACTTGAGAAAAAGAATAAAATTATTACACCAGATGAAAAGAAAGCGATCGCTTTTCACGAAGCCGGCCATGCTACAGTGAGCTGGATGCTGGAACACGCCGCTCCACTTGTAAAGGTTACTATTGTACCTCGAGGCCAATCTTTAGGTGCTGCATGGTATTTACCGGAGGAAAGGCTTATTGTACGGCCAGAGCAAATGCTAGATGAAATGTGTGCTGCAATGGGTGGGCGTGCTGCCGAAAAAGTGATTTTTGACAAAATTTCCACCGGAGCTTTAAGTGACCTTGAAAAAGTGACAAAACAAGCCCGCGCCATGGTTACGATCTATGGCTTAAATGAGACCATTGGAAATTTAACTTATTATGACTCTTCCGGGCAGAACGAATACGGTTTTACAAAGCCTTATAGTGAAAAAACCGCCGAGATGATCGATAAAGAAATATCAAGGATCATTGAAGAGCAATACCAGCGAGCCGTTGACCTGCTTATAAAAAATAAAGATAAACTCACTTTATTGGCCAACGAACTACTCGAAAAAGAAGTTATTTTTAAAGATAACCTTCAAAGGATATTTGGCGACAGACCTTTCGAAAAAACCGAAGAAGAGGAAAAAGTGGCAACTACATAGTGTTGCCCTTTTTTCGTTTCCCTTTACAAACTTTAGTTTTATGGTAACAAAACTTCAATATAGATTTTATATATTTGGAGAATAACGTATAAGAAACTCCTCAAATTGCTATAAATGAGTCTGTTTAAAAGACTTTTAAATCCTAACTATAAGTCAGAAGAAAAAGCCAAAAAATCTGACCACGGTAAATATTACCCTGAGGATAAGCTACCTACAGATGAGAAGTTTACCTATAATTTTAATAAAAACGGCGGGAAATTTCTTTATTGTGAAAACCTGGAAGAAGTTCTGGAAGCGTTCGATAATATTCTGTTGGAAAATGATTGGTATGAGCGCGATGTTTTTTGCATCAACGAGCAATTAATCGAAAGATTTGCCGGATACAACCTAAATTTTATAGAAAACCCAAATGCCACTTTTTTTCTATCTGCTTGTGAGTCTTTGGTGGCAAACAATGGTTCTATTTTGCTTTGTTCTAATCAAATAAAAGAAAAAAAGCTAAACGAGCTCCCTGCAAATTTTGTGATCTTTGCCACTACAAGTCAATTAGTAGATAGTATTAGTGAAGGGCTCCGTAATATAAAAAACCAAAGCAAAAGACATATTCCCAGTAACATAACCACTATCCAAGACTTTGAGACCGAAAAAGAAAAGGATTTTATGAGTTATGGAAGTAGCACAAAAAACCTATATTTGCTGCTTTTGGAAGACCTGTAATTTATGAAAGAACTTATCGTGCGATCCATATCGGGTGTTTTATACATTTCGATAATAATCTTTTCAATGTTTGCATCGCGCGAATGGTTTATGGGGCTTTTCTTTATTCTGGGACTTATTACTCTTAATGAATTTTTACGACTGGTACATTTAAAAAGTTACATTGCTTACGTATTGTTGGCAGCTGGAATGTATTTTTTAAGTTATTCGGTATTTGATATGAATGCCGTAAGCTTATTTTTGATCCTCTCTGTGTTTATCAACCTATTTTTATTGAAAGACGTATTATGGGTAAACAAAATACCCATGTTCGAAAAGAAGAAATACATTACAATAATTTTTTATTTAATTAGTGGTTTTGTGTTCTTAACATTGATTCCCTTTAGGAATGAAGAATTTGTTCCGGAAATAATCATTGGAGTATTCATATTAATCTGGGCCAATGATACATTTGCCTATCTAATTGGAAAAAACCTGGGGAAACGTAAACTATTGGAACGCATATCTCCCAAAAAAACAGTCGAAGGATTTTTAGGAGGAATGGTGGGTTCTATTTGTGCAGCATTTTTTATCTTTAAGTATTTACAACTTTTTAGTTTGAGTATTTGGATAACATTGGCTGTTATCGTTACTTTATTTGGAACAGTCGGGGATTTAATTCAGTCAAAATTCAAACGTCAGGCAAACGTAAAAGATAGCGGTATATTAATGCCGGGGCACGGAGGGCTATATGACAGGTTAGATAGTGTTATTTATGCAAGCCCCTTTGTATATGCCTTTTTAGAAATTGTAGATTATGTTTCATAGGGAAGGACATAAAATAATTTTCATTGCGCTTTCTATTTGTATAATATTAAGTCTTATTACTGAGTTTTTAATAGAAAACAGGTTGTTAAAGGGAGGTATCATTGTTTTATTAATGATTCTTTTGGTGTTAGTGCTTCAATTCTTTAGAAATCCGAAAAGAAATTTTACACGTAATGAAGAACAGGTACTTTCTCCTGTAGATGGTAAAGTGGTTGTTATAGAGGAAGTATTTGAAAAAGAATATTTCAATGAAAAACGTATACAGGTTTCCGTATTTATGTCTCCTTTAAATGTACATGTTACACGTTATCCGGTTGGTGGAAAAGTAGTATTCAGCAAATACCATCCGGGTAAATATTTGGTCGCCTGGCATCCTAAATCCAGTGAAGAGAATGAACGTACTACCGTTGTGGTAAATACCAAAGCTTTTGGTGATGTATTGTTTCGCCAGATCGCCGGGGCTTTAGCGAAACGGATCGTAAACTATGCAAAGGAAGGGCAAGAGATCAAACAAACAGAAGATAGTGGGTTTATAAAATTTGGTTCTCGGGTAGATGTTTTTCTACCAATAGATACCAGAATAGATGTAAAGCTGAATCAAAAAGTAAAAGGAGGAATTACTGCCATTGCATCAAAATGACACCGGAAGAACTAGATATTGCTTTTAAAAACGCTGTAGAAAGCATCAACAGCCATACAGAACCTTTTCCTGCTGATGTCTTATTGAAATTATATGCTTATTATAAGCGAGCCACAAATTCTCAAGACACTTCTACCGGAACCAAACCTTTAATAAGTGCTTTTAAAACCAATGCATTGTTCCAGACAAGGCATTTAAGCTCAGATGAAGCTAAAGAGCTTTACATTGAAGCGGTAAATCAATATTTTTTATATAGAAAGTAGTTAACTATTGTAAGCTTGCCAAACTTGCCTTAATAGTTTCAATTTTTGCAAGTGCGTCGGCTTCTTTTTGCTTTTCCATCATTACTACTTTTTCCGGTGCACCGGTAACAAAACGCTCATTCTTCAGTTTTCCCTGAACGCTCTTTAAAAAGCCTTCGGTATATTTTAATTCTTCTGTAAGTTTTACAATTTCTTCTTCCACATTGATATTCCCTGAAATAGGCACAAAGTATTCATTTGATTTTACCCGAAAAGTCAATGCGCCGTCTATCTTTTCAGAAATATAATTCAGATCTGAAATATTCCCGAGTTTACTTATTACTACATCGAAAGTGTTCAACGCACCTGTATTATTTATAACTGAAAGGCTTATAGCTTCTTTAAAAGAAATATTCTTTTCTTTCCTGATGGTCCGTATTCCCGAAACAACTTCCGAAGCAAATTCAAATTCTTTTATCAACTCCGGGTCAAAAGGTTGTGTTTCCGGCCAGTCTGCAATTATTAACGCTTCCTGAGGAGTTCGTTCTGCTATATGTTGCCAGATCTCTTCAGAAACAAAAGGAACAAAAGGATGTAATATCTTTAAATTATTCTCTAAAACCGAGATCACTTTTTTATAGGTTTCTGCAGAAATAGGCTCACCATATCCGGGTTTCACCATTTCCAGGAACCAGGAGCAAAAATCATCCCATACCAATTTATATGTAGCCATCAACGCATCACTAATACGGTATTTACTATAGTGGTCCTCGATCTCTGCTAACGTCTTTTGGAACTTGTTTTGATACCATTTTATGGCAATAGCCGCAGTCTCTGTCTCTTCTTTTTCTTCTGAAATTTCCCAACCATCGATCAATCGGTAGGCATTCCATATCTTGTTTACAAAAGCACTCCCCTGTTTACAGAGGTCTTCATCGAACATTAAATCGTTTCCAGCAGGTGAACTTAGCAACATTCCTACACGCACCCCATCTGCACCGTATTTTTTCATTAGTTCAATAGGATCCGGAGAATTCCCCAACGATTTACTCATTTTTCTTCGCTGCTTGTCACGTACAATTCCTGTGAGATACACATTTGTAAATGGTTTCTCTTTTCGGTATTCACACCCGTAAATGATCATTCTGGCAACCCAAAAGAATAAGATCTCCGGTGCAGTAACCAGATCGTTTGTAGGGTAGTAATAATTGATTTCCTTATTGTCAGGCTCTAAAATTCCATTAAAGACAGTTATAGGCCATAACCCGGAAGAGAACCAGGTATCCAATACATCCGGATCCTGTCTTAGGTCTGATGCCGAAAGTGTGTCATTTCCGGTTCTCGTACGAGCCTCGACAACAGCTTCTTCCAATGTCTCTGCAACTACAAAGTCTTCTTTACCATCGCCAAAATAATAGGCAGGGATCTGCTGCCCCCACCAAAGCTGGCGGGAAATATTCCAATCACGGACATTCTCCATCCAATGGCGGTATGTATTTATAAATTTTTCAGGAACGAGGTTTATATCCTTGTCAAGAACCGCATCTAAAGCCGGTTGCGCCAATTCTTTCATTTTCAAAAACCATTGGTCACTTAATTTAGGTTCGATAACTGCCCCAGTTCGTTCGCTGGTCCCTACTTTGTTGGTATGTTGTTCAATTTTTGCAACAACGCCCATCCCTTCCAGTTCTTTTACAATCTCTTTACGGGCCACAAAGCGGTCTTTACCTTCATAATGTAATCCAAAACTGTTTAAGCTTGCATCATCGTTAAGGATATCAATAACTTCCAAACCATGCTTGTCTCCTAATACTTTATCATTTTCATCATGTGCCGGAGTTACTTTTAAACAACCGGTTCCAAACTCCATGGTCACATATTCATCTTCGATGATCGGGATAACACGGTTGCATATAGGCACAATAGCCTTTTTACCTTTTAAATGAGTAAAACGCTCATCATTTGGATTGATACAGATAGCCGTATCACCAAGAATTGTTTCGGGACGAGTAGTAGCAATAGTTACGTGATCGTTACTACCTTCTATTTTGTATTTTAAATAGTATAGATTTCCCTGTTTTTCTTCATAGTTTACTTCTTCGTCAGACAGTGTCGTTTTAGCCTGTGGGTCCCAGTTCACCATTCTATAGCCACGGTAAATGTTCCCTTTTTTATAAAGGTCCACAAAAACCTTGATCACAGATTCAGACATGTCGTCATCCATTGTAAATTTAGTACGCTCCCAATCACAGGAAGCACCTAATTTTTTAAGCTGCTCAAGGATGATCCCTCCATGTTTATGTGTCCATTCCCAGGCATGTTCAAGGAAAGCTTCACGGGAGAGGTCGGTTTTTTGTATCCCTTCTTCCTTCAATTTAGCCACAACTTTGGCTTCGGTCGCAATTGAAGCATGATCTGTTCCCGGTACCCAGCAAGCATTATAGCCTTTTAGACGTGCACGGCGAATGAGTACGTCCTGCAGTGTATTATTTAACATATGCCCCATATGAAGCACTCCGGTCACATTTGGTGGCGGAATTACAATAGTATATGGCTCTCTGTCATCTACCTCACTGTGGAAGTAATTATGTTCCATCCAGTAGCTATACCACTTATCTTCAACGTTTTGAGCATTATATTTTGCTTCTAAGGCCATTTTTGGTCTAATTTTTGAATTGTAATGTGCAAAAGTAGTTATATCTGCAAGATTATAAAAGTGAATAACTTATTTTGCAGTTTGTAAGAAAGATACTTACATTAGCTATTCAAAAATTTTAAAGACTATGAAAAAATTAGTAATAATAGCAGTAGTTGCATTAGTTAGTTTTGCTGCCAACGCACAAGCGAAAATTAGTTTTAAAGCTGAAACAATAAATTACGGGCAAGTAGCGAAAGGTAGTGATGGCGTTCGTATTTTTGAATTTACAAATACCGGTAATGCTCCTTTGATCATCAGTGATGTAAAATCAAGTTGTGGCTGTACAGTTCCTAAAAAACCGGATGGTCCTATTGCTCCCGGTGAAAGCAGCACCATAGAAGTAAAGTATGATACAAACCGAGTAGGTCCTATAAGAAAAACCGTTACCGTATATTCAAATGCAGACGAGCCTATTAAGGCATTAAAAATTAAAGGTGAAGTTCTCGCGGAAGGAAAAAGTGTTTTAGAAAAAACGAGATAACACTATTTTAAATATTAATTAAAAACCGCCTAAAAAGGCGGTTTTTTTATATTACTTTTTTAAGGCTAAATCTAACTTTGGACTGTACCCCGTTTCGTTCAATAACCATAGAGATTGTTTTACCTACTTTAGAACTGAATAACGAGACCAATTCGTACAACTTATAACGGTAGGAAAGTTTATTGTTAATACTAATGATCTCATCTCCCTTTTCAATTCCCGCCAACGCCGCAGGTGAATTACTTCTAACATCGGCTACCACAAACTTGGGTGCCAGAAAGAAGTTATACACCTTCTGTGTTAAAATAGTCACCGCACCACTGGTCTCATTGACCTCATTTGTCCCCCTTAATGCGCCTTCGAGAATTTCCTTCTCATCTTTTACTACAACCAAACCGTCATGCTCAATGGTTAAGCCACTCATATTATAATAGAACGGATCGTTAAAATTACCGTTCTTTCTAAGGATCATTCTTTCACCCGGATAATCTATTATAACCGTAAAGCGCTTAAGGATGTCCCCACCAATGCTACCGTCTCGTTCTTCGTAAAAATTAATATTATCCAATGCTTTTTCACTTGGAAAGGCAACATTTACACCTTCTAATGTATATTTTCCTATACTTGCCTCAGTTAATCTTGAGCGTTTTCCAAAAATATTACCGCTTAATCCCAAGCCTAAAAAATCATCAAAATAGTTTTTGGGAGATTCTGTTATTCCCATAGCTTCATCAAAAAGCCAAAGGGCATCACTGGACCCGCTATCTAAAAGTAAAGTCACTTCTTTAGAAACATTGAAGGATGTAATGTTGAGATCCAAATAAGGCTTGTTTTCATGGAAAGTAAGGTCGAAAACCTCACAGGACCTACACACTTTTGGTGTAAACTGAAGTGGGTCATAAAAGATCAATCTCTTCTTCAAATAATCGGTCTTGACAATAAATTTTTTGAAGAACTCGTAACCTATTATACCATGTACAGGAAGCCCCATACGAGGAGAAAGATTGAGAGATTGCTCGAAGATCACATAGATTGTATGATCATTATCTGTAGCATCTCCAATAGTAACCGAGTTATTCCTACTCCTAAGTGCTTCTATACTGCCTCCTTCTCCCAAACCACGAAGCCTTAAAGGTCTTGCATTTCTCAATTCCAGAGAATCTTCTTGTGAAACACCAAAGAGAATTGTAGAATTAACACCTGTGTCCAGCAGAAAAGAAAGTTTGGTGCCGTTTATGGTTACCGGAATTATTACAAGGTTATTAACTAGTTCAAAGCGGATTTTATCTTTTTTAACATCCTCAGGGAATGAGAATCCTCCCTGAGAAAATCCGGTAGCACATACCCCTAAAAAAACCCCTAATAAAAGGGCTAAATGCATTATTTTTCGAGTTGTTTTCAATAAAATTGAAGATATAAAATTTTACTGAAAGTAGCACAATACTGTATGGATTTATAAAATATATTTCGCAACTTTGCCACTAAACGACAAAGCTATGCCTTCTATTTCTGTTAAGGGACAAAATATGCCGGAATCACCTATTAGAAAGTTGGTTCCTTATGCTGAAAAAGCATATAAAGAAAATAAAAAAGTTTACCATTTAAACATAGGGCAACCGGATATTAAGACACCGCAAATTGCTATGAACGCTGTCGCTTCCCATAGTTTAGATGTGTTAGCCTACTCTCGGTCTGAAGGATCTGAAGAATACCGCGAAAAAATAGCACAGTACTATAAAAAAAATCAAATAGATGTTGATGCTGATGACATCATCGTAACAACAGGTGGCAGTGAAGCTTTATTATTTGCAATGGGGAGTATAGCAGATGCAGGTGATGAAATTATCATACCCGAACCCTTCTACGCAAATTATAATGGTTTTGCAACCGCTTCCGGAGTAAAGATAGTTCCGGTCATTTCGAAGATCGAAGACAATTTTGCATTACCTCCTATTTCAGAATTTGAACGGCTCATTACCCCAAGAACCAAAGCGATACTTATTTGCAACCCCGGCAACCCAACAGGCTACCTGTATTCCAAAGAAGAAATTCAAACACTGGCTTCTATAGTAAAAAAACACGACCTGTTCTTAGTAGCAGATGAAGTATACCGTGAATTTACATACGATGGTTTTGAGCATTATTCCATCTTACAAGAGGAGAACATGTCCGAAAATGGTATCATAATTGACTCCGTTTCGAAGCGATATAGTATGTGCGGAGCGAGAATAGGATGCCTGGTCTCTAAGAATAAAAATGTAATTAAAACAGCTTTGAAGTTTGCTCAGGCAAGATTGAGCCCACCTACTTTTGCTCAAATTGCCAGTGAGGCTGCCTTGCAAACTCCCCAAAGTTATTTTGATGATGTCATCAATGAATATGAAGACCGACGGAATACACTAATACAACATTTACAAGAAATTCCGGGAGTAAAAGCGGGTGTGCCAAAAGGAGCCTTTTACTGTATTGTAGAACTTCCCGTGAAAAACAGTGATGCATTTGCTCAATGGCTTTTGGAGAAATTTGATTATAATGGCGAAACCATTATGGTAGCGCCGGCTGCCGGTTTTTATTCCAGTCCGGGAGTTGGGTTAAATCAAGTACGAATAGCTTATGTACTTAACAAAGAGAGCCTTATTAAAGCTGTAAAGATCTTAAAAGTGGCATTAGAACAATACCGTGATTGATGCAACTAAAAAAAAATAAATCGCTAAAAGAGTTCAACACCTTCGGGATCGATGTTAAAGCGCGTTATTTTATTGAAATTACCTCGGTCGGTAAACTAAAAGATGCTCTAACCACATATTCCAAAGAAAAGCTTTTTATTTTAGGCGGAGGCAGTAATATGTTACTTACCCAGGATATAGATGCACTTGTATTGTACATAAACCTTAAAGGGATCGATGTCCTTTCCGAAGACGAAAATCATGTGATTTTAAAAGTTATGGCCGGTGAAAACTGGCATGAATTTGTTACCTATTGTGTTGAGAATAATTATGGTGGAATTGAAAACCTATCTCTAATTCCGGGAAATGTAGGTTCTGCCCCCATTCAAAACATTGGTGCATACGGAGTAGAATTAAAAGATGTCTTCCAGAGCTGTAGCGCACTGGAGATTGCCAATCAGACCAAAAAGGAGTTCAATAAGGAAGAATGCCTATTTGGGTATCGAAATTCTATCTTTAAAAACGAAGCAAAAAGTAAATATATTATTACGGACGTTACACTTAAACTTACAAAGCGTGATCATGTTTTAAGTACATCTTACGGTGCCATTCGGGAAAATCTGGCCAATAAAAATATTGAAGCTCCAACAATAAAAGATGTTTCAGAAGCAGTGATCGCTATTCGTCAAACTAAACTACCGGATCCAAAAGAACTGGGAAACAGCGGCAGCTTTTTCAAGAACCCTGTACTGGATCCAGATACTTTCAGAGCTTTCAGGCTAAATTTTCCTGAAGCTCCCTTTTATGAAGTTTCTCCTACAGAGTTTAAGGTTCCGGCGGGTTGGTTAATTGAACAGGCAGGGTTTAAAGGAAAGCGTTTTGGAAATGCAGGAGTGCATAAAAACCAGGCATTGGTATTAGTAAATCATGGTAATGCAACCGGAAATGAAATTTGGCAATTGGCTTTAAATATTCAGAAAACAGTAAAAGAAAAGTTTGGTATCTATATTGAACCCGAAGTAAATGTTTTTTAGTTCAACAATAACAATGCGTCTATGGTATGTACTACTCCATTAGAACCATTGATATCACTCTTTTTAATAATTCCTTTACTGCCCTTGGTATTTTTAATGACTATGTCATCCCCTTGTTTTGAGGCTGTCAATGTTTCGCCCGAAATTGTTTTTAAAGTATAGGTTCCACCGCCATTCCTTATGTTTTGAATTAGAGAAACCGAATCGTGGTTACCTTCTATAATATGGCATTTCATCAATGTTATTAAACTCTCCTTGTTCTCAAGCTTTAAAAAATTATTCAGCTCTTCTGTATCCAATTTTCCAAAAGACGTATCTATAGGTGCCATCACGGTATAAGGCCCTTTTTGTTTTATAAGAAGGTCGGCCAATTCTGCAGAAACCATATAACTCGCAAACATTTTTAGCTCCGGTGTGATCATGACTTTGCTAAAAACACTATTTGCTAATGCCTTTTCTTCTTCGGTAAGGACCTTCTTCTCTCTTTTTACAATAGTATCGACCTTCACAGGCTCATCACTCTTCGTAGTTTCTTTGGTTTCATTCTTACAGGCTATTAATGTTATTGAAAAAGCAAAAACCCAAAGGGAGCGATATATAAATCTCATAGTTAGTTTATTCAAAATTCAAGCTAAAAATAGTGAAATTACATGCACATCACCAAGAAAGATTGTATTTTTGTTCTTCAAAAGAATAGTATGGGAATTTTTATAATCACTTTTGTATTATTACTACTCGCTTTTGCCGGTATTGCTATAAAAATATGGGGTAAAAAGGATGGTAAGTTTGCAGGAACCTGCGCCAGTCAAAGCCCCTTTTTAAACAAAGATGGAGAGGCTTGCGGTTTTTGCGGGAAGACCCCGGACCAGTTTGATACTTGCAACGAAGCGCCGCACAAATAATATAAATCCTTTAGCAGCTTATGGTACTACTTTATGGTTTTGCTGCAGTAGTTTTTATAAACTGTTTGTACTTTTTTCTTTTCTCAAAATTTTCCTTTAGTAAAGCTTCTGAAAAAATTACTTCGGAAAAATATCCTGTTTCTCTGCTTGTCTGTGCAAAAAACGAAGCCGAGAACCTTAAGAAACACATTCCCCTTTGGCAAAAATTGGACTACCCTGATTTTGAAATTATTTTGATCAATGACGCATCTATAGACGATACATTGGAGGTAATGGAACATTTCGCTGAAAAGGACTCCCGTATTAAAATTGTTAATGTTAAAAACAATGAGGCTTTTTGGGCCAATAAAAAATATGCAATGACCCTAGGCATCAAAAAAGCAAGGAATAAACGAATGCTTTTTACGGATGCAGACTGCCGCCCTTCCAGTGATCAATGGTTAAAGATAATGGCATCACATTTCTCTGAAAAGAAACAACTTATCTTAGGCTATGGAGCTTATAAAAAAACAACTTCTTTTTTAAATAAACTCATCCGTTTTGAAACATTGATGACCGCCTTGCAATATTTCTCATATGCGAAAGCCGGAATGCCATATATGGGTGTAGGGCGTAACCTGGCATACACTGCTAATCTTTATTATGGCACCAATGGTTTTATGTCTCACATGAAGATAGCTTCAGGAGATGATGACCTTTTTGTAAATGAAGCCGCAACTAAGGAAAATACGGCAATTTGTTTTGCCGAAGACGCTTTTACCTATTCAATTCCCAAAAGAACGTGGAAATCATGGATACTTCAGAAAAAAAGGCACCTTACTACTGCCAGGTTGTATAAGTTCAAGTATCGTTTTTTGTTAAGTTCATATTATATTTCCAACTTTTTATTTTGGGTATTGGCAATTACAAATCTAATACTGGCAGATTGGAAGGTAGCCACAATACTAATTGGTTTCAGGCTTTTAGTACAATGGGTAGTCGTTGGCAGCTCTGCTGTAAAACTTAAAGAGAAAAACCTTATACCCTTCCTTCCTTTTCTTGAATTCTTTTTAGTATTCATTCAAATGAGTATCTTTATTTCTAATAGCATTTCAAAACCGGTTAAGTGGAAATAACGAAAGAATACATCTTACATCAAATTCAAAATGCAAAAAAAGGCGAGCAAAGTGCGTTCAATTTTTTATTAGACTATTTTTGGAACAAAGTGTATGGTTTTCAAATTAAAAGAGTGAAAGATGAGTATGAGGCAGAGGATATTACCATTGAGACCTTTTCGAAAGCATTTGACAAAATAGAAACGTTCAATGAGAAGTATGTGTTTGGAACCTGGTTGATGACCATTTCAAAAAACATACAAATAGATAAGACCCGAAAAAAGAATGCTTCAATCCATATGCATACAACAGATGCCAGTGATGAACATGTTAAAAAAATAGCAGACCTCAACCCCACTCCCGAAGATAAGCTAATTACAGAGCAGAACCTGGCAGAATTACTCCGCTTCATAAAGGAACTTAAACCTCATTATCAAGAGATCATTAACCTTCGGTATTTTCAGGAAATGAGTTATAATGAAATTTCCGAAACTTTGGAGGAACCTCTCAATAATGTAAAAATAAGATTATTGAGAGCCCGAAAATTATTAGCCGAAATTATTACACAAAACCATAACAATTGAAATTTTCACTTAAAAAACTGGGACCCGGTTTTCTATTTGCCGGGGCGGCTATTGGTGTTTCGCACCTGGTACAATCCACCCGCGCCGGTGCAGATTTTGGTTTTGGGCTGTTATGGGCCCTATTACTTATAAATACTGTAAAGTATCCTTTCTTTGAATTTGGACCTCGTTATGCATCGGCAACCGGAGAAAGCCTCCTTGCCGGATATAAAAAATTAGGTAAAGGGGTATTAATAGCATACTTCGTGATCACTTTTGCTACAATGTTCACAATTCAAACTGCAGTAACTATTGTGACAGCCGGAATTGCATCCTCCTTATTTGGGAGCGGGTCTGTAGTGTTTTGGACCGCTGTTATTACCGGAATTTGTTTTACCATACTAATTATTGGAAGGTATAAGATTCTGGATTCATTGATGAAGATCATTATTCTCTGCCTGACCTTAAGCACTATTATTGCAGTAGTACTTGCCATAAAACCCGAAACCTCTATAAGCATATCGCAGGTAATTCCAACTGAAGCGGCTTCAGTTGCATTTTTAATTGCATTTATGGGCTGGATGCCTGCACCATTGGACATTTCTATTTGGCACTCCATCTGGACAGTTGAAAAAAAGAAGTTAAACCCTTCAATCACTTCGGAACAATCCCGCTTTGACTTTAACATAGGTTATATCACTACAACGATCCTGGCTATTGGGTTTTTATCTCTTGGTGCATTAGTATTATTTGGCACAGGGGAAAGTTTTTCTCCAAAAGGTGGAGAATTTGCAAATCAATTGATCTCAATGTATACATTTAGTTTAGGAGACGGAGCTAAAATCATCATTGGTATCGCAGCATTAACGACTATGTTTAGTACGACACTGACCACTCTGGATGCCTCTCCAAGGGTCATGAACAGTACTACAGGGATTTTAACCGGAAAACCACTAAAAAGGGGTTATTTGGCCTGGCTTTTAATTTTAGTGTTTGGAACGCTTGCCATCTTTTTCTTTTTTATTTCTGAAATGGGACTTCTTATAAAAATTGCCACTATTCTATCATTTTTAACGGCTCCGTTCTATGCCATAGTGAATTACAGGCTTCTTACCGGAAAACACACGCCAAAAGAGGCACGACCTTCAAAGTTTTTAAAGATATACAGTATCATTTCCATAGTGGTTCTAATTGCGTTCAGTATCTGGTATCTCACCACATTGTAATACTGTTCTTTTAGGTATTCTTCGTACCTTTGTGGATTCTTATGAGTACAGATACAATTAATGCCCAAAAACCGTCACCAAAGCCAAAATGGCTACGGGTGAAGTTGCCCACAGGTAAGAAATATACCGAATTACGTGGCCTCGTAGATAAATATAGCTTACATACCATTTGCACCTCCGGAAGCTGCCCGAATATGGGTGAATGCTGGACAGAAGGTACCGCTACCTTTATGATCTTAGGAAATATTTGTACACGTTCCTGTGGTTTTTGTGGTGTAAAGACCGGAAGGCCGGAAACAGTGGATTGGGACGAACCCGAAAAAGTAGCCCGTTCTATTAAGCTTATGAATATTAAACATGCGGTGGTCACTTCTGTAGACCGGGATGACCTGAAAGATATGGGATCTATTATTTGGGCAGAAACTGTAAAAGCTATCCGCCGAATGAATCCTGAAACAACTCTTGAAACTTTAATTCCCGATTTTCAAGGTGTTACCAGAAATATTGACCGGATTATCGCAGTAAAACCGGAAGTTGTCTCACATAATATGGAAACCGTAAAAAGGTTAACACGTGAAGTACGCATACAGGCCAAATATGAGCGTAGTTTAGAGGTTTTAAGATATCTAAAAGAGCAAGGCATCGAACGTACAAAAAGCGGTATTATGCTGGGGTTGGGTGAAACCGAAGCCGAAGTTCTTCAAACCATGCAGGACCTTCGCAATGTTGGGCTCGATATTGTAACCCTTGGACAATACCTGCAGCCTTCCAAAAAGCACCTGCCGGTCAAAGAGTTCATAGTACCTGAGCAATTTCAAAAATATGAGAAAATAGGTTTGGAAATAGGCTTTCGCCATGTGGAAAGCGGAGCTTTGGTACGTTCTTCATACAAAGCTCAAAAGCATCTTACATAACGATACTAATTCATGGAAAGAACTATCAAAATAGGAATTAACGGTTTTGGCCGTATAGGGAGAAATCTTTTTAGGTTATTGATCCGTCATCCTAATATAGAAGTTGTTGCCGTGAATGATATTTCAGACACTAAAACACTTAGCCATTTACTGAAATATGATAGTATTCATGGGGTTTTGCATGAAAATATAGCTTATTCGGAAAAAAGCATGACCGTTGCAGGTAAAACAATTCGATTCTCTTCTGAAAAGGATATTAAAGCAATTGAATGGGGAACTATAGATTTTGTAATAGAATGTTCGGGAAAATTCAAACAACGTAAGGAACTGGAGAATCACCTGAAAAATGGGGCCAAAAGAGTAATCTTATCCGTACCTCCCATAGAAGATGACATAAAAACGGTTGTTTGTGGTGTTAACGACTCTATTTTAAGTTCTAACGACAAGATCGTATCAAATGCGTCCTGTACCACCAATAATGCAGCTCCCATGCTAAAGATCATCAATGAGCTGTGTGGTATTGAACAAGCCTATATAACAACGGTACACTCTTACACTACAGATCAAAGTCTACACGATCAACCCCATAGAGACCTACGCAGGGCAAGAGCAGCCGGGCAATCTATTGTCCCCACAACTACGGGGGCTGCCAAAGCATTAACCAAAATTTTTCCTGAATTGGCTTCTGCTATAGGAGGCTGCGGTATACGGGTTCCGGTTCCCAACGGATCCTTAACAGATATAACCTTAAACGTTAAGGAAGAGGTTTCCATCGAAGCTGTCAATACTGCATTCAAAAGGGCCTCGGAGCACGAACTAAAAGGAATACTTCAATATACCGAGGACCCTATTGTATCGATAGATATTGTTGGAAATGCACATTCCTGCATTTTTGATGCCGGAATGACCTCAGTTATAGGCAAAATGGTTAAAATCATTGGTTGGTACGACAATGAGATAGGATATTCTTCAAGAATTGTCGATTTAATCCTACAATTTTCCAATAAATAGCCCTCATTATCGAGGAAATGACTATATTTATCGCCGAAGTACATAAGATAGATGAATAGTATTCCCCTAAAATACAAGATATTATTCCCCGTTCTGTTCTGTTTTTTTTTCTTATCCGCGATAAATGCGCAAGGAAAAAAGCAGGATACTATTTCCCTTATAAAAAATTATCAGGTTGAAGCAGGGCAGGCTATTGTTGTACATGATTTTGAACTGGCTATCACTAATTTGGCGAAAGCCAACAAGCTAGTGTCCAATATCGATGATCATTTGCTAAAAGCTGATCTTCAACTGGATGGAGCGGAGTTATATTATTATATTGAGAATTATGAAAAAGCGGCTTCCGAAATACGGAAAGCTATTCCAATCATAAAACAATCCAATGACAAAAGTGAGTTAGCCAAAGCTTATAACCTTTTTGGGCTGATCCTTACAAGGACAGGGGATTTTGAAGAAGCCGAAAGATATTTTAAGGATGCAGATTCTATCTTCACGCAACAAAACGATGAAAAAAATCAGGCCAATGTTATCCTGGGAAGGGGGATTCTCGAATTAAAAAGAGGAAACCTAAAAAGCTCGGTAAATTATCTTGATGCCGGAATACCACTATTTATAAGTAATGGCTTGTCGTATCAGGAAGCACTCTCGTATCTTAACAAAGCTTCCGCATTATTGGACATTGAAGAAGGAGAGGTTAAAAACAACCTTGAACTCGCTAAAGCTTCATTAGCAAAAGCTCTGGCAATCGTTAATGCGAATTCCTATACAAAACTTAAGATAGAAAGTTATAAGATCTCTTCCCGAATTGCGCTAAAAGAAAACAGAGTCTTCGAAGCCGAAAACTACCTAATCTTGTATGCTGAAAAAAAGGATTCCATAAATCAGGTTTTCTTTACCGCATTGTCAAAAGGAGTTGAAACCGAGGCAAATGTAGGTGACCTAAATGAGATCATTGCAACACAACAGGATGATCTGGATAAAAAACAAAAATCCATTAATTTCGGTAAAATGACCACCGGTCTGAGTATTGCATTGATTGTGATCTTATCTCTTTTAACATTGTCATTATATAAAAACAACAATTTACGTGCAAAGGCAAATGAATTGTTGCAGGATAAAAATAACGAACTACTACTGGCTAAGGAAAAAGCAGAAAAAGCATCTCTTGCCAAAGCTCAGTTTCTTTCTACCATTACCCACGAATTGCGTACTCCGTTATATGCTGTAACTGGGCTTACTCATTTGTTATTGGAAGAAGACCCCAAACCGCATCAAAAAGAGCACCTAAACTCTTTAAAGTTCTCCGGGGAATACCTCTTATCGCTTATTAATAATATCCTTGATCTTAATAAGTTGGAAGCCAATAAGGTTGAGATCGAAAAAACAACCTTCTCTATCAAAAAGCGTATCAATGATGTACTGATTGCTTTGAAGAAATCTGCAGATGACAGGAAGAACAACATACATTTTGAATTTGATGAAAATATTCCGGATAAGCTAGTTGGAGATCCGTTAAAGCTCTCACAGGTATTGATCAACCTGGTGGGTAACTCGGTAAAATTTACTCAAAATGGAGATGTCTTTGTTCGGGTTAGTAAGTTGGACCAAACAGATAGTAAAGTTTCTCTCCACTTTGAGATAGAAGATAACGGAGTAGGTATCTCGAAGAAAAAACAAAAAAGTATATTCGAAACTTTTTCTCAAGCTTCGCTCCAGATCAATAGAAAATTTGGAGGTACCGGTCTGGGGCTTTCTATCGTTAAAAACCTGTTGGAACTTATGGGAAGCAGGATCCATTTAGAAAGCCAGCTGGGAAAAGGGTCTAAGTTTTGGTTCAATATTAATTTTGATATTGCTGAAGAATTAAGAGAAGATACAAATCCAAACAATATTATCTACGATGTAGATTATGTTGCACTTGAGAACAGAAGGGTCCTGGTTGTTGAAGACAACAAAATTAACCAAATGATCACGAAAAAGATCCTCGAAAAGAACAAGATGAATTGTATGGTAGCTGATAATGGAATAGATGCCATAAAATTGATCAAAGAAAATACTTTCGATGTAATTCTAATGGATATCCATATGCCGGGAATAAGTGGTATTGAAGCGACACAGAGAATTAGAAAGTTTGATAAGAACCTTCCTATTATAGCATTAACCGCAGTAACTATTGATGAAAATCTGGATGATTTTTATCGTGCAGGTTTCAATGAAATTATTCCAAAACCTTTTAAAACCGAAGAGTTCTTCGAAAAGATCTATCGTACACTTGAAGGCAGAAAATTTCCGGTAGGTAGTTAACCTTTTTTATGGTTTTCAATCCTATTAAATATAGTTTCCTTGAAGAATTCCTCCTGTTCGTTTAAAATCAACACTTTTATTGGCAGATAGTACAAAGCAAACTTTTCCAGCTTTGGTTGTAAACGCATATAATCCTTTTCTGTAGTTAGTATAATTTCCTTTTGTTTCAATTTTTTTATATCGGAATCACTAAAATGGTGATGATCCGGAAATTTTTCATGCGTAAACCTAAACTGCTTTCTTTTAAGAAATGCAACCAGGGGTTCCGGTTTTGCGATCCCCGTAACCAGTGTAAAAGATTTATCCTGTAGATAGTGAATTGATAAAGTTTCGGAAACACCGTAAATTAGTTTATCATACCCAATTTTCGAAAAGTATATTTTTTGATGCGGCAGTAGATTCAACCGAAATTGAATTTCCTGAATCTTTGCATAAGGAGCCCCTTCCGGGCATTTGGTCACTACTATGATATCTGCTCGTTTCGAACCACTTCTCGCTTCCCGCAAATTACCGGTAGGAAGTATATAATCTTCAATATACAAGTCGTCATAAGAAGTCAAAAGGATATTAGTGGATGCCTTCACTTTTCTATGCTGAAATGCATCATCCAACAAAATAACATCTGCCTTAGACCTTAGCTTCTCAATCCCCTCTCTTCTATTAGCGCATACAACGACAGTGACTTTTGGAAAGTTTTGTTTGAACTGAAGCGGCTCATCCCCTACTTCTTCTGCAGTACTATTTATAAAAACTTCACGGAAGCCTTTAGTCCTCCTTTTATAACCTCTGCTCAAAATAGCAAGCTCGTAATCCTCTTTCAGAAAGGAAACCAGGTATTGGATCATTGGAGATTTTCCCGTTCCGCCGGTTGTAAGGTTACCTACACAAATAATTGGGATCTTATACGTTCGGCTTTCCAACCATCCCCGGTCATAAAAATAGTTTCGTAGCCACGTTATGCCTCCATACAATATTGAAAAGGGGAAAAGGATTTTTCTAAGCAAGTTCATATAACGAAAGTAACTTTTTTATCTTTACCGTAAAATACAAAACGATGAAGGTAAAAGAAGTTGTACAATTATTTGAAGAGTTTGCACCACAAAGTTATGCGGAAGGTTTTGATAATACCGGGCTTTTGGTAGGTAATGCAAATACAGTTGTTACGGGAGTGTTGGTAACACTTGACACCCTGGAAAGTGTAGTCGATGAAGCTCTCGAGAATAATTGCAACCTCATTGTTAGTTTTCACCCCATTGTATTTTCCGGCCTAAAAAAATTGACAGGAAAAACCTATGTGGAACGAGTAGTACAAAAAGCGATCAAACACGATATTGCCATTTTCGCCATTCATACCGCATTGGATAATGCCTGGAATGGAGTAAATGCGGTGATCTGTGAAAAACTCAAATTAAAGAACCGGAAAATATTGATCCCCCAAAAGGAAACCATCAAAAAACTTATCACTTTTGTTCCATCCGCAGAGGCAAACAACGTTCGTGAAGCACTATTTGCAGCAGGAGCCGGTGAAATTGGAAATTACACCAATTGCAGTTTTAATGTTGTTGGAAAAGGGAGTTTTAATGGTAATGAAGCGTCCAATCCAACAATTGGTGTTCAAGGTGAAACCCATTTTGAAGAAGAAGTTCAAATTGGAGTTACATTTCAAAAACATTTGGAAGCTTCGGTACTAAAAGCACTGTTCAATGCACATCCCTATGAAGAAATCGCTTACGAAATCACAACACTCGAAAATACCAACCAGCATATCGGTATGGGTATGATTGGTGAATTGGCTGCGCCGGTTTCAGAAAAAGAATTTTTGCAAAGTTTAAAAGAGACTATGAAAACCGGGTGTGTGAGACATTCTGAATTTCTTAATACATCCATTAAAAAGGTTGCTGTATTGGGTGGAAGCGGTAGCTTTGCAATTGAAGCTGCCAAACGTGCAGGAGCAGATGTGTTTGTGAGTGCAGATTTTAAATACCATGATTTTTTTAAAGCGGAAAAGTCCATTCTTTTAGCAGATATAGGCCATTATGAGAGTGAACAATTCACAAAAGACCTTTTAGTTGCCGTGCTTAACAAAAAAATCACTAATTTTGCAGTCGTTTTATCGCAAATAAACACCAATCCTATTAGTTATTTTTAAGATATGGCAGCAAAAGCAGAACATACAGTAGAAGAAAAGTTAAGGGCTTTATTCGATCTACAACTAATCGATTCTCGTATAGATGAAATCCGCAATGTACGTGGAGAACTTCCTTTAGAAGTTGAAGACCTGGAAGATGAAGTAGCCGGAATGAATACACGTCTTGAAAAATTGAATACCGACCTGGAGGTAATTGAAGACGACATCAAAGGAAAGAAAAACCTGATCGAAGAAGCAAAAGCTTTAATTAAAAAATATACTACCCAACAGGATAATGTTCGTAATAACCGTGAATACAATTCTTTGAGCAAAGAAATTGAATTCCAGGAACTGGAGATCCAACTGGCAGAAAAGCACATTAAAGAATTTAAAGCGCAAATCGAACAAAAGAAACAGGTTATAGAAGAAACCAAAGAACGCTTAAAAGAACGTGAAGAGCACTTAAAGCATAAGCAAGGTGAACTAAACGAGATCCTTTCAGAAACCGAAAAAGAAGAAAAAGCGTTGATCAAAAAGTCTGAATCTTTTGAAAAACAGATCGAAGAGCGTTTAGTAAAAGCCTACAAAAGAATTCGCACCAATGTAAAAAATGGGTTGGCTGTAGTAGCAGTTGAGCGTGGTGCTTCAGGAGGTTCATTCTTCACTATTCCTCCACAGGTACAAATGGAAATTGCATCTCGTAAAAAGATCATTACCGATGAGCACAGTGGAAGGATTTTGGTAGATCCTGAATTAGCAAATGAAGAAAAAGAAAAAATGGAGAAGTTATTTGCTAAAGTAAAATAAACATTCCCAATTAATCTATAACAAGGCCCTTACAAAATGTGAGGGCTTTTTTTATTACATTTTGTGAAAGGATTTTAAATACAATCCGACATTTTAAAAAAATTGCTATGAAAAAGTATACTCTTTTATTTGCAGCTACCTTGTTATTTGCTTTTACAGGAGCTTGTAAACCTTCCAATGAAAAAAACAAAGAAGCAGAAGCTATTGCTCAAAAAGAGATTGTTCCCGTACAGGTAGAAATGGTGAATGGCATGAAACGTGCTTACTTTGCCAGTGGTTGCTTTTGGTGTGTTGAAGCCATTTACGAAAGTGTAAGAGGAGTAAAAGAATCTATCTCCGGCTATAGTGGCGGACATACTAAGAATCCAACCTACGAAGAGAGCAATACCGGACGTACCGGACATGCGGAAGCGGTTGAAATTATTTACGACCCAAAAGTAGTGAGTTTTGCCACCCTGGTAGATGTCTATTTCGGTTCCCAAAATATCACGCAGGTAAATGGACAAGGGCCGGACAGAGGTTCACAATACAGGTCCATCATATTTTATCAGAACGATGAAGAAAAGAAGATCATTGATGAAAAAATTGCTGCCCTGAATGCTACATTGGGAGACCAAAAAGTAGCAGCGCAGGTACTACCTTTCCAAAAATTCTGGGATGCAGAAGGGTATCACCAAAATTATGAAAAACTAAACCCCAACAATCCCTATATTAGAAATGTATCTATTCCCAGGTTGAAAAGGTTTCAGGAGAAATTTCCTCATTTACTAAAAAAAGGAGCAAAGCACTAGGTTTTTAATCTTTGGTCGCTTTTACCTCAAAGATCAAAGGGTAAAGTTTATCAGGTAACTCATACAATCCTTTGTCATTCTTTTCCAATCCGGGAAAGATATCATAGGGAGAACCATCATGCTCTTTTAAATAATCAATACGTAATCCTGCATTAGAAAGTGATGTGATCACCTCTCCCAAACTATGGTTCCAGCCATATTCTTTACTCACCATTTTTGAGTTCCCGTCTGCATAGGTTCCTGCATATTCTTCATATATCACCTCTTTTTGCTGGTAGCCGTATCTTAATTGAGGTGGCGATACCGTATAATCATACATCCAGGCTATAGGGTGAAATTCTATTATATAAAAAGTTCCTCCCGGTTTCAATCGCTTCGAGATCATCTGTGCCCAGGGATGAAGGTCGGGCAGCCAGCCTATCGTCCCATAACTGGTGAACACAATATCAAAGGTTTTCGAAATATACTGCGAAGTGTCCAGTACATTACAGCAAACAAACTTTGCATCAAGTTGTAATTCCTCATTTAAATTTTGTGCAAGTTGAACGGCTTCTTCCGAAATATCTACTCCGGTACAATTGGCACCCATCCTACTCCAACTTAAGGTATCCTGCCCGAAATGACATTGCAAATGGAGCAATGACTTTCCGGAAACATCACCTAATGCATGCAATTCATAGTTATTTAAAGAGTTTTTTCC
Source organism: Flavobacteriaceae bacterium (assembly GCA_028284005.1). Classification (GTDB taxonomy): domain Bacteria; phylum Bacteroidota; class Bacteroidia; order Flavobacteriales; family Flavobacteriaceae; genus JANQOS01. The sequence continues at coordinate 347,412 of JANQSO010000007.1, forward strand.
CTTCTTAAAATTTTCAAGGTCGTAGAAATCACTGGCTGCATGAATAGCAACTTTTTTGTTCCATGTTTCTCTGTTTGTATCAAAAGCTTTTTGAAGATCCATTACATCAAATAATTATACAAGAAGTTATACATTATAGCCTTTCGCTAAAATATCTTTCCACTCTGGGTGTCTTTTAAGGTACGCGGCTATAAACGGACAAAGAGGTACCAGTTGAAGGCCTTCATCCTTAATTTGTTGTAATACCGTCTTTGTCATGGAGGAAGCAACTCCTTTTCCTTCTAACTCTTTAGGTACTTCCGTATGGGTGAGGTACATTTTATCTTCTGCCCTTATGTATTCTATGATCGCTTTTTTACCTTCAAAATCGGCTTCAAACCGTTTTCTTTCTTTATTTTCTAAAACAGTAAGTTCCATTACTAATTTTTGTGTGAGCCATCACAAAATGGCTTATTCCCAGTTTGGCCGCACCGGCAAAAAGCTGTGGCACGGGACTTTTGTTCCTCGCTGCCATCGGCATGAGTTACCGTTAGACTTCCATAGACCATCAAAGGGCCGCCTTGAATGACTTCTACCTTCGTATTTTCCATCACTGTTTCAGAAGAATCGGCAACCTTTCCGGTTGCATTCATATAAAAACTTAAAGCGCCGCTTGGACACCCTTTTACAGCATTTATAATGGCATCGGTATTTGAATTTTCAACTTGCACCCAGGGCCTCTCTTTAGGCTTAAAGACTTCCGGAAGGTTCCCTACACATTTTGCAGAGTGAATACAATTTTTCGGTTTCCAAACAACAGTTACTTCATTATTTGTATATTCTATTATCTTTTCCATAGTTTAAATTTACAAAAATTATTATAGCAACAATGCTTCAGATATTCTTACTAAAAACCTGTTTTATTATAAAAGATACTGAAGAAGTTTCCGAAGAAAAAGAGAACATTGATAGTTTTATATTATATTTTTCAGATATTTCGATAAAATAAGATCGCATGGAAACAGCATTATTTACATTGGCAGGTACAATTGTTGGAGGATTAATCACTTATTTTTTGCAACATCAGCGTTTTAAGCATGAACTGAAGATACTTCAGCAAGAGCATAAAACCGAATTTATCGCTGAATCTACCGTAAAGCATTTTCTGAATCATAAATCCTATACGGACCGCTCTTTCCAAACCTTAAAAAAGCACTTGGGTGGCTTTGATGACGATGAACTTCGAAAAATTTTAGTCCGTGCCGGAGCTATTCGTACATATAGAGACGACGGCAGTGAGTGGTGGCGGTTATTATCCAGAATGGACGAATTCATTGAAAAAAAGCAAGCCGGTCGATAGTATTATTTCTTGATCAGTTTCTTAACCATAGTATTTTTTTCATTTTCCTGAAGTACAACAAAATACATCCCTTGACTCAAAGAGGAAACATCAATTGCAAAACGATCATCTGCATCAAAATTGGCCGGAGTTGCTATTACTATTCTTCTCAATATATCATAAACATATAATTGAGCCGGCTCTTTTGCATCAAAATAGACCGTCACCATGTCGTTTGTTGGGTTAGGATATAGAATACCATCTATAGCAAGCTTCTTTGTAAAATACTCCTCTGCGAATAAAAAAGCTTCAATACCAATTTTCTTACCAATTACCCGTCCGGGAATATCATCAATTGGAGGATGTATGCCTCCCCAGATTCGTGATAAACTGGTTTGGTCACTGGCATCTCTATAGGTAGCCCATTGTAGTTGCATATCCATGGATGGGCCTCTCTCAAATTTTAAAAACTCATCTTTGGCAATATCAAAAGTTCCCATCCCTCCCGGAAAATATTCATCTCCAGTTAAAAGGGTCAAAATTTCGGATGCAGCTCTTGAGTAGGTAGAATGTCCGGAAACATAACCTGCAAAAGGTGGCGTAACAAAGGAAGGGCGTTGATACGGAAACCACTCTTCAGCAAGGATCCAATCCACCCCGGCTACATCAATATTAGGATCAATGATCCAATCCGGGCCACGCCAGGTATACAATTTTATTTTGCCTACATTTTCATTAAAAGCACCTGCTAATATATCACCTTCATTAACAATCTCTATTAATCCTTCACTTAAAGGCAAACCATGAGGGTGATAACTGGGAAGTGACGCGTCTGTGGATTGCCCTCTATCTGCCATATAGCGAATGGCACTTATAGGCCGGACATAATCATAGTAGCCTTTAATTCCCCAGGCACTCACAGCTACATCGTGCATAGCACCTCCTAAAATAAAATATGCTTTTACATCCCATTCCAAATCATTTAAAACGGTTCCTTCTCCTCTAAATTTCTTTTCAAAAAGCGGGTGGTCATTTACATAATTAAGAATGGTGAACCAGTGACCGGGAGGTGTTTCGCTATCGGGGCCATCGGCCCAGAATTCAGCAAGGACCCTTCCATAGTCACCTCTTTTCACCATTTGTGTTTCATAAGGCATTCCTGTAACAGGATTGACGCTCCTTCCTAAACTTGGATCTCCGCCACTCTTGAAATTGTAGAAGCTTTTATATTCTGAAAACGTTTTAGGATAGGATTCAAAAGCTACATTTCCAAGACTCTTTGGAGAGATATCAATTAAGGTAGGGTCTTCGGGGTCCAAATGAGAACCCCAGGCAGCTACTAATGCAAAACCCCATTTGTAAGGATCGTCTATTCCCATTCCTTCCTGAATATAGGAAGGATCTCCGGGATCGTGATATACGTGATAATCAAATCCGGAAGCTGAATATGTCGTTCTATCCTCTTCAGTAAGAGAAAAAGGGGTCACGGCACCCCACTCCGGACTTAAAAACGGAGGCTGCCCTCCGGGGATTATATTACCGCTTTGGTCTACATAATTTTCAACCTTTAAAGGTTGCCAATTATTGGGATGCGTCATGGTTAGATTTCCCGAAATATCTGTATTTAAGGGCTCATTGAGGGGTTCATAAAACTGGTTTTCGTAATCGTTCGCCTCATTGGCACCATCCTGCAATCCAAAAGCGATCATTTGTTGTGCCGCATAATTACCCAAAGCAGCCGGGTCACCATTTTCATAATCTGTAGATGTGTTTGCGGTATTGTATCCCAACTCTTCCATTAGAAGTTCAATAGACTGCATAATTTCTTCCCGTCCCGGGGATGCGTCAAAACGGTGTTTCATTAGTCGGTATACTGCATAGCTCATCGCCTTCTTTTGCGCTTCGGAAGTAGCTTCCGAGGTTTCAAAACCGTTAAAAGGGCATGTATAACCGCCAACTTTTTTTCCCAGAAAATAGGTGTCGGCCCTATCATCAAACAATGCCCACATATCATATAATAAAACCGAAGAGTGAAACAAGTTACGCGCATGTACTGTAGGGCGTGCAAAGTCATTGCGTATTCCATTTAGCATTTCTTCATTCCAATGCCTTGCAACAGATTGCGAAAAAGCTGTTACCGAAATAACTAAAAACAAAATTAGGAGTAGATATCTTTTCATTTTAGGTTTTTTCAAAGATAGCAAGAACCTTCTAATTAATAGCAAACTTTGATTTGCCAAAACTTCAAATATTAATTCCTATTTTTGCTAAGCGCTCATAAACGAACCGACACCTATGTTCCAAAACAATCTAGAATTTGCTAAAAAATGTGATGTCGAAGACAGCTTATCACATTTTAGAGATCAGTTTCACATCCCTAAAAATCCAGCCGGTGAAGAACTTATATACCTTTGTGGAAACTCTCTTGGATTACAACCAAAGATTACTTCAGAATATATAAAAAAGGAACTGGAAGACTGGGCAAACTTAGGTGTTGAAGGCCATACCGAAGCAGAACACCCATGGCTGCCTTATCATGAATTTCTTACCCAAAGCATGGCAAAACTGGTAGGTGCAAAACCAAATGAGGTTGTGATCATGAATACCCTCACAACCAATCTGCACCTAATGATGGTTTCTTTTTACCAACCTACCAAAACAAAATATAAAATCATTGTGGAAAGTGACGCTTTTCCAAGTGATAAATATGCGGTAGAAAGTCAGTTACGATTTCATGGATTCGATCCAAAAGAAGGCCTCGTTTTATGGAAGCCACGTAAAGGGGAAGAACTTTGTCGTTTTGAGGATCTGGAAGAGATCATGGAAAAACAAGGTGATGAGATAGCGTTATTAATGATTGGCAATACCAATTATTATAGCGGACAATCCTTCCCTCTTAAAAAAATTACCGAACTTGGACATAAATATGGTTGTATGGTTGGTTTTGACCTTGCACACGGAGCAGGAAATATTGAACCGGGTTTGCACGATACGGGGGCCGATTTTGCCGTTTGGTGTAGTTATAAATACCTCAACAGTGGCCCGGGAAGCCTAGGAGGTTGTTTTGTGAACGAACGCCATGCTCATAATAAAGACCTTAAACGCTTTACAGGTTGGTGGGGGCATAACAAGCAAACACGTTTTAATATGCGCCACGAGTTTGACCTATTACCCGGTGCCGAAGGCTGGCAACTAAGTAATCCCCCCATTTTATCAATGGCAGCAATTCGTGCATCCTTAGACACCTTTGAAAAAGCAGGGTTTGAAAATCTTCGGAAAAAATCTATAAAACTTACCGGCTATCTTGAATTTTTGGTAGATAACCTGAATGATGACAGAATTAATATCATTACACCCCGAAATCCTGAAGAAAGAGGTTGTCAATTATCAATACAAGTGATAAGTGCAGACAAAAGTCTACATACTAAATTAACCGAGGCCGGAGTAATAAGTGATTGGCGTGAACCCGATGTAATTAGGATAGCTCCTGTCCCGCTTTATAATAGTTTTGAGGACGTGTATCATTTTGCACAGCGGCTAAAAGAAATTTTAAATTGAAATAATTGTCTTTCTGAACTTAATTCGGAATCTATATGCATATGAACAACAAAGAAAATATACTCATTATAGGCGCAGGCCTCTGCGGAAGCCTTCTCGCTTTACGTTTAGCACAACGTGGTTATCAAATAACATTAGTGGAAAAACGTCCGGACCTTCGAAAGGTCACCCAGGATGCCGGGCGTTCAATTAACCTGGCGCTTAGTGACCGGGGTCTGCGAGGGCTCCGATTGGGAGGAGTGGAAGAAGAAGCTAAGAAACTTTGTATTCCAATGTACGGCAGGATGATCCATGACAAAGAAGGTAATACCTTTTTGAGTAAATACAGCGGCCGGGAAGACGAATATATTAATTCCATTTCCCGCCCCGGATTGAATATTCTTTTGTTGAATGCTGCAGAAGCAATGCCTAATGTCACCATTCACTTTAACCAGGGCTGCAAAAAGGTAGATCTGGAAAATGCAACAGCGACTTTCAAAGACTATACTACTGGAACCGAAACTACTTTTGGCGGAGATATTATTCTTGGTACAGATGGGGCAGGTTCTGCAGTTCGTAAGAGTATGTTTCAACACAAAAAGTTCTTATTTAGTTTCTCACAACAATGGCTCACCCATGGATATAAAGAACTGGAGATTCCTCCGGCTGAAGGAGGCGGTTATCGTACAGATAAAGGAGCCCTGCATATTTGGCCGCGTGGTAAAGATATGTTGATCGCCCTACCCAATCTGGATGGTAGTTTTACGGTAACACTTTTCGCTCCTTATGACGATGACAGCGACTATTGTTTTAATAATCTCACAACAAAAGAAAAGGTTATGGAATACTTTACCAAAGAGTTTCCGGATGCTGTCGCATTGATGCCTTCTCTAGCCGAAGAGTTTTTTGAAAATCCCACCGGACCTCTCGGCACAATAAAATGTTCTCCCTGGAATTGCTATGGAAAAACATTATTGCTTGGAGATGCTGCTCATGCCGTTGTTCCATTTTACGGACAGGGAATGAATGCCTCTTTCGAGGATGTAATTGTACTGGATGAAACTCTTGACAAATTTGAAGGTGATTGGGAAAAGGTTTTTAAGGAATACGAAAAAGCCCGCAAAAAAAATACCGATGCCATTGCCGACCTGGCTGTGGATAATTTCTACGAAATGAAGGAACATACCGCCAGCCCCTTATTTCAACAAAAAAGAAAATTGGAAACTGCTTTTGAAGCCGAGTTCCCAAATGAATATTTTTCAAAATATTCTTTGGTTACTTTTAATGAAAACATTTCATACGAAGAAGCTATGAAAAGAGGGCGTGCACAGGATAAAGCCATTCTAAATCTAATACACGATGGCAATATTTCCGAATCCATGAACTTACGTGATACACTTGAATTAGTAAAAACCGAAACCGAAGCTATTTTGCATGATGATTCGGTCATAAAAAATTTATAGCAGATGAAAAGTAGATTAGTAGAAGGAAAAGCTACCCCAAGAGGAGCGTATCCACACGTAAAACGTGCAGGTGATTTTATTTTTGTAAGCGGAACCAGCTCCCGTTTACCGGATAACACTTTTGCCGGTGTACACCAGGTAGATGAAATGGGGACAATGCACTTGGACGTTCGGGAACAAACAAGAGCCGTCCTGGAAAACATTAAAGATTATCTCGCTACAGAGGGTGCTACAATGGAAGATATAGTCGATGTCACCAGTTTTTTAGTGAATATGAATGACTTTGCCGGCTATAATGAAGTGTATGCCGAATTCTTTGATAAGGAAACAGGACCGGCACGAACAACTGTTGCAGTGCACCAGTTACCACATCCTAATTTGGTAGTGGAAATTAAAGTAATGGCATACAAACCTGTTTAAAATGCAAAAAATCCTAAACTATATCAACGGCGAATATTGTGAACCTCATTCCGGAGAATGGCTGGAAAATTACAATTCAAGCAACGGAGAGGTCTATTCACAGATCGCAAATTCCAACGCAACGGATATTTCAAAGGCATATGATGCTGCAAAAGCTGCTTTTCCGGAATGGTCCAATACTACCATTGAAGAACGCAGCAGGATACTTTTAAAAATCGCAGCAATTATTGAGAAGAACTTAGACCGCCTTGCCGAAGCGGAAGCCAAAGATAACGGCAAACCGCTAAGTCTTGCCAGAGTGGTTGATATTCCTAGAGCGTCGAGCAATTTTCGATTCTTTGGCAATGCCATTACTCAATTTGCTAGTGATGCTCATGAAAGTGTAGGTTTAGGTACTATGAACTACACACTTCGCCAGCCCATAGGTGTTGTAGGTTGTATCTCACCATGGAACCTTCCCCTCTATCTGTTTTCATGGAAAATTGCCCCTGCTCTGGCAGCAGGCAATACAGTTGTGGCAAAGCCCAGTGAAGTAACACCCATGACAGCTTATTTATTGGGTGAAATTTGTACAGAAGCTGGCCTGCCTAAAGGTGTTTTGAATATTGTTCACGGTACAGGCCCATCTGCAGGCCAGGCCATAGTGGAGCACCCCGGGATTAAAGCAATTTCTTTTACCGGAGGCACTAAAACTGGTGAGCACCTTGCACGTACAGCAGCTCCTATGTTTAAAAAATTATCGTTGGAACTGGGCGGAAAAAACCCCAATCTCATCTTTGCAGATTGTGACTATGACAAAATGTTAGCAGTAACAGTAAAATCATCTTTTGCCAATCAAGGACAGATCTGCCTTTGTGGGAGTAGAATTTTTGTTGAAAGTTCTATCTACGAGAAATTTAAAAAAGATTTTGTAGCAAAAGTGCAGCAATTAAAAGTTGGAAATCCTTTTGATGCTGATACTAATCTGGGTGCTTTGGTTTCCAAACCACACTTGGAGAAAGTACAAGCTTATATTGCTATTGCCGAAGATGAAGGCGGAAAAATCCTATGTGGTGGCAAGACAGTTACCGTGAAAGGTTCGGAAAACGGATATTATCTGGAGCCTACTGTTATTGAAGTACATGACGATCAATGTCGTGTAAATCAGGAAGAGATCTTTGGCCCGGTAGTAACCATTATGCCTTTCGAAACAGAGGAAGAAGCGCTGCAAATGGCTAATGGTGTAAAGTATGGGCTGTCTTCCACATTATGGACCAGTGACCTTAACCGTACAATGCGAGTTTCAAAAAGGCTGGAAGCAGGAATTGTTTGGGTGAATACCTGGTTGAACCGTGACCTGAGAACTCCCTTTGGAGGTGTTAAAGACAGTGGTGTTGGGCGTGAAGGTGGTTTTGAAGCGCTTCGGTTCTTTACAGAGGCTAAGAACGTATGTATAAAATATGAATAGAAATAATCCTTTCAAATGAATTTAGACCTAAAAAATAAAAATGCATTGATCTGTGGCAGTACTGCCGGTATCGGAAAAGCTTCGGCAATACAATTAGCAGAGATGGGAGCAACTGTCACACTTGTTGCCAGAGATGAAGAAAAATTAAAAAAAACACTATTGGAGTTGCCTTTTCAGGAGGGCCAAAAACATAATTATCTGGTAGCAGACTTCAGTGACCCCGAATTACTTCGTAAAAAAGTGAACAAGGCAGTTGAAAACAAAACCTTCCATATTTTGCTGAACAATACCGGTGGCCCAAAAGGAGGCGCTATATTTTCAGCAGATGTTTCGGAATTCGCAAATGCTTTTTCTCAGCATTTGGTTTGCAATCAGATCTTGGTCCAAGCAGTGGTTCCGGGAATGAAAAATGCTGATTTCGGAAGGATCATCAACATTATTTCCACTTCAGTAAAACAACCTATTGATGGTTTGGGAGTAAGTAATACCATTCGGGGTGCAGTAGCAAACTGGAGTAAGACACTGGCAAACGAACTGGGGCAATTTGGAATAACCGTGAACAATGTCCTTCCCGGCTTTACAGCAACAGACCGCCTGGATGATATTGTTGCCAACGCCGCTAAGAAATTGAATAAAACCGAAGCAGAAGCCAGTGCATTTATGAAAAATCTGGTTCCTGCCAAACGTTTTGCACAGCCGGGAGAAGTTGCAAATGCAGTTGCATTTCTAGCCAGTGAAGCAGCAAGTTACATTAATGGAATAAACCTTCCGGTAGATGGCGGGCGTACAAAATCTTTGTAACTTTAGGCTATGAAACGAAAACTTCGCATAAACGGTCATTCACATTTACTTCCTTACCCGGAGGAGATTCCTCAATTTATGAAAGACAAAGGAATCTTCTGGGTAGATAAAGACCGCAAGTTTATGCTTCAAAAAGATTGGAGCCGCCCTGTGACCGATTCCAGTTTTTTCCTCAATGAAAAACTGGAATGGATGGAACGCTACAAGATAGACCATGCGGTAGTTTTAAATTTGTCACAATTATATGGAAACGGACTGCGTGTGGAAGAAATGAAACAAGCCCTCCGGTTCCAGAACGATTTCAATGCACGTGTACAACATGACAATCCATCAAAATTTACTTGTGGCTTTGTTGTACATCCGGGTTTTGTCCGTGGTGCTCTATGGGAAATTGAACGGTGTGTTGAAGAATTGGGGCTTCAGTTATTGTGCCTGCCAACACACTATATGGACACTATAGGTACGTGGCGCTGTATTTTTGATGAAGAGAATGAGCCTATTTTTGAACTTGCAAGCAAATACAATCTGGCAGTGGAAATTCATCCTTATGACGGAGAAAAATTTATAAAACTGGAAAATACGGCCTGGCGTTTTCACCTTATATGGATGCTGGCACAATGTGCAGACGCATACCATTTTCTCACACTGAACGGCTATGCGGATAAATTTCCGAATATGCGTACCTGTTTTGCCCATGGAGGACAATTAGCGCAGATAAACCTGGGGAGGCGCATTCAAGGTTTTGATGGCCGTCCGGACCTTTTTGAAGGAAAAGAACATCCACGAAAATCTGTGGCGCATAAAAATATATTCTTTGACACATTGGTACATGATACCGGATCTTTAAAGTTGGTTGTAGAAAATCAAACCTCAAAACAAGTCGTCATGGGATTAGATGACCCCTATCCGTTAGGTGAAATGGAAAGTGAATCTCAGTCATCATATCCAGGAAAGATCTTAGACCTTGCCATGGAGCGAAACATTTTGACGAAAGAAGAATGTGATGCTATTTGGGAAGATAATGTGATACAATGGCTATGTGGTGATAATGAAGAAGCCAAACAGAAATTGATCAAACGAATACTTAGCTAAAATGACTGAAGTTGCTAAGTTCTATATCTTATCACATATTTTCATTTCTTTCATTGGAGCCGTACTACTATTGGCCATATGGTATCATATAAGAAATCGATTTAAGCAACTTCTGGAAGAAAATGACTCTCAGAAACGCGTTGATAAAGGTTTATTATATCTAAGTTTTGCTATGTTTATCTGGGTAATTGCCGGATGTTGGACCTATACCGGAACTTCTTTTTCCTTTACAGATTCTCAAGGTTTTCAATTAGGTTTAAGTTTACTTTCAATAGTAAACAATATGTTTTTACTATTAGCCCTTTTCTATTTTTATTATGCTCCAAAATTTATTTATAACAACGAAAAGAACATCAAGAAAATAGTAGTTGTAATTATAGTTACTTCGTTATTGACTTTTATTATCACACCCCTTTTAGGAGAAAACAATGTTATTTACAATATAAAAATAAGCAACATTCCTGAGTTGGTTTTATCCGGCTTCCTGTGTTATCTGTTAGGAATCTCATTTTATAGAACCTTTGCCTTTAGAGGCCTAAAAATAATTGGGATTATCTCGGTTTTGGTTATTGTACTTACATTTATTTCGCAACTTTCGGAAGTATTTTTAAACTTTGGAGACGACTTTACCAATAATTTTATTAGGATTTGCGCAAAGACATCTTTGATCTCTATCTTTCTGGTTCTGGCTACAACCTGGGTTATTAGATTGGCTGGTATGCCTAAGCCCAATGAAATGTCAGTTTCCTTTTTGGATTGGAGTTTGATCAAAATAAACATCCCTGCCAAAGGTATTTTTGACCAAACTATAGATTTTGGATCTAAAACCACTCAATACAAAAACTTATTGAAACTTGCTATTCGCCGTAAGTTTGGAGAAGGAATTTCGCAAAGCATTCTAGTGAATTTGGGTGGAGAAATTAAGAATCAGACCTACTTAACCCGGATCATTGAAAATATGAATGATATTCTGAGTCTGGACGATTCTCAAAAACTGGAACGAAGAGATCTTTTTACTTTCATTGGAGAAAGCAGATACCGCTTAAGAATAATCCCGGAAAACATTACCATTGATAAGAATTTATTGGAAGAATTCTCCGAAAACATTGATAATGAAGAATATATGTCTATTTGTAATTAATTGTTACTACAAAAACAAATAGTCACTTTATGTTATTTTTTGTTATAATTTAAAACAGAGGTTCTACAACTCATCTCGCTCACATACCTTGCTCAAAAAAGTTTATATACTTATGAGCATATCAAATTCTAAAACTCCGTCATCAGAAATTTTTGGACATCCTAAGGGACTACTTTATCTATTCTTTGCCGAACTGTGGGAGCGTTTTTCCTTTTATGGAATGCGCGCACTGTTGGTGCTTTATATGACTAAGCATCTCTTATTTGATGATGATATGGCATTTGGTGTTTATGCCGCATATATGTCGTTGGTATATGTAACACCTATAATTGGAGGCATACTGGCAGATAAGGTTCTTGGGTTTAGAAAAGCGATTCTTCTGGGGGGCGTTCTAATGGCACTGGGCCATTTTTTTCTAACGATAGAACTACCTGTATTTTTTTATGGCTCTTTGGCCCTGATCATAGTTGGAAACGGTTTTTTTAAACCTAATATTTCATCGTTTGTAGGTGAATTGTACAAACAAGGGGATTCCAGAAGGGATTCCGGTTTTACCATTTTTTATTTGGGAATAAATCTTGGAGCAGCTATTGCTCCTTTAGTTTGTGCATGGTTTGCTGAAACTTATGGATGGCACTATGGTTTTGTTTTAGCGGGAATTGGTATGTTAATAGGACTCATTGTATTTAAAAAGGGGTTAAAAAGCAATGTATTTGAAGCAAAGGGACTCGTCCCAAATTCTGAATTATATCATCAAAAAACGATCGGATTAAATAAAGGGCAACTTGCAATACTTGGATCATTTTTAGCGGTCCCGGTTTTCGCGACAATTGTAAGGTTCAACGAATTTGAGCACTACCTTGTGTGGATCGTTTCCACCTTTTTAATTGGATACATAGTCTATGTTTTCACAAAGGTAAGTTCAATTGAAAAGAAACGCCTATTAGTTGCTGTTTACTTCACTGTTCTGTACACTTTATTTTCTGCCATATTCGAACAGGCCGGCAGTTCGCTAACTTTATTTGCAGACAGAAATGTGAACCTGGTGGGAATGGACGCAGCAGGAACCAATAGTATCAATGCAGGGTTTATCATTTTACTCGCGGTCCCATTTTCAATGCTATGGACATTCTTAAGTAAGAAAAAAAAGAACCCAAATTCTGCTATTAAATTTGGTTTAGGCTTACTTTTTTTGGGGTTAGGGTTCATTATTTTCGCTTTATCCGCCCATAGTGTGGATTCATTCGCAAGGACATCTATGCTATATTTGGTGCTTGGGTATTTGGTGCTCACGATCGGGGAATTGTTCTTATCTCCTATTGGGCTTTCCAAAATGACCGAGCTATCACCTTTAAAATATGTTGCTTTTATTATGGGAGTATGGTTTTCGGCAAACTTTTATGGCCACTTCTTTGCGGGTAAAATAGCGAAGTTAACAACCGTTTCTAATGGAGAGGCCAATATCTTTTCAAGTGGGGTTTTTGGAGATATTGTAACATTTATTACCGGTTTAACACCAGATATTGCTACTCACAGTAGTGAATCGTTTCAGCAGTTATTTTCATATGTTTCTGTATATGCAAGTTTTGGAGTAATAAGTTTAATTGTAGGTATATTTGCAATGCTTATTTCACCGGTTATAAAAAAGTTGATGGCCGGTATCCATTAACATAAACTATATGAATTTTATTTCAGATAAATTAGATGACTACGTCGTCGCTCACTCACAGCCCGAACCTGAACTATTACAGGAATTAAATAGAGAGACCTGGCAAAAGGTCCTGGCTCCTCGTATGTTAAGTGGCCATTTCCAGGGAAGAGTACTAAGTATGATCTCTAAACTGATCCGGCCAAGATACATTCTGGAAATAGGAACCTATACAGGATATTCGGCTTTATGCCTGGCTGAAGGAATGAATCCTGAAGGAGAGTTGCACACCATAGATATTAATGAAGAATTACACGACCTGCAACGAAAGTATTTTGATAGATCCGGACATGGTTCACAGATTTTCCAACATACCGGAAACGCACTGGAGATTATCCCAACATTGAATATTCATTTTGACCTGGTATTTATAGATGCAGATAAAAATAATTATCCTAACTATCTGGAAATGATCCTTCCCAAATTATCAAAAGGAGCGGTAATCTTGAGTGATAATGTTCTGTGGAGTGGTAAAGTATTAGAACCTGTTAACAAAGAGGATGAAGACACCAGGGCTTTGGTTATTTATAATAAATTGCTCAACGAACACCCCAAGTTAGAAACAGTTTTGCTCCCTATAAGAGACGGATTGACAATTTCCAGAGTAAAATAGCTAAGGAACAAAGATCTTATTCTTTATGGCGTAAATAACCAACCCGGTTCTGTTTCTTAAATTCAATTTTTCAAACAATACGTTTCTGTACCCTTCAATAGTCTTATAGCTTAGACACATATCGTCTGCAATTTCCTTATATGTTTTTTCAGTACAGGCGTGTTTTATAAATTCAATTTCACGTTCTTTTAAAGAAGAAACACTTGTTTCCTTCTGCGCTAAGGAGCCTACCAAAATTTTAGCTACTGTGTTTGTATGATAGTACCCTTTTTTAAGAACTTCTAACAACGCATTCTCGAGTTCGGTCTTTTTAACATCTTTCATTAAATACCCCTTTGCACCGGCACGAAGCATTTTTAGGATTGTGTTTTCATCTTCTTCGATGGAAAGTGCCAATACATTTACTTGAGGAAAATGCTGTCGTAAATGGTCGGTCGTTTCAATACCATTTAGAATTGGCATATTAACGTCCATTAATACAATATCGGGTATGTTCCTTGGGTTTTTAAATTTTTCAATTAATTCCTGTCCATTGTTACACAGGTATAGTACTCTAAATTGTTCAAAATCCTCGATGAGGCTGCCTATAGCCTGCGAGAGTAAATTATGATCATCTACTACAACAACTGAATACTTCATAATTAATCAATTTTATATGAGAGGGAAAATTGAGTGCCTTTATTTTTTTCAGATGTGATCTGTACTTTTGCACCAATTAACTTAGCTCTGTTCTTGATATTACTTAAACCAATCCCCTTTTTCGTGTTTACTTTGGAAGTATCAAACCCTACTCCGTTATCTTCAGCATTAATTTGCAATACATTATCACTAAAGTCCACATTTACAAAGAGTTTTGATGCTTTTGAGTGTTTTACCGTATTCGTAAAAAACTCTTGAAGCATCCTAAAGATAATAATCTCTTTCTTATTATCTATAGAGAATGAAGCTTTAGTATATTCCATGGATGCTTCCAAATATTTTAACCTGTTAAAACGTTCCACTTCTTGTTGCAGAGCCTCCACCAATGAAAGGTTATTTAGTGAACTTGGATTAATGAGCTTGGAGAGGCTTCTTAATTCGTTCAAGCTTGTACCAATTGTACTTATAGCTTCTTCTATGGCTTCCGGACTACCTTTCGCGTTCTGCAATTGAATTTTTGCCAATGTTAGCAGCTGTCCGATATTATCATGCAGTTCCCAGCTCACATTACGCAAGGTATCTTCCTTAATTTCAATTTGCGTTTCAATTATTTCTTCTTTGAACCTACTCTCGGCTTCCTGCTGTTCTTTTACCAATTTATTTTTTCTTTTCTGAAACAAGGCAAAAAGAAGGATAACGGTAAGTGCTAAAAACAAAGCAATGACCGAAAAAATAATTAGAAACGATTGTACTTCTTTTTCGTCCATATAAATCCAATAATATAACAGCCATATAAAATGATGTTCAGGCTTAACAGAATCAATAAATAACTTAGACCTCTAAATTTTATATACCCCGATAAAGAGAACAAAGGTATTATTCCCATATAAAAAAGGAGTAGCGCCGTAGAGATCCAAAAGCTCAGTTTGTATTTTACAATGAGAACTTCGTCGCTATTCAACAATTGATAAAAATGGAATATGGTAAGTACTAATACAAATAAGGCTCCGGCTATTAGTGTATACATATGGTATTCTAACCAACTTTGGTACACTAAGTTCACAATTGCAATGACTGTGAAAATTATTGAAAAAACAATGACTATGTTTTTAAATATCTTCCGTTTTAATATGGTATGATACCAATAAAAATAAAAGAGAAAGCTTGTTATCGTAAAAGCATTATACAACCAGATATTCTTAACCTCAAAGACATATCCTAAAATTGCTCCGGTAACTTCAAGTGCAAAGGTGTACCATAAAAAATACAGGAAAAACTTTTCGGTAGAAAAACTATATTTTTTAAAGTGAACTGTTGCAATAATAGCTGCCAAAAGTTCAAGTCCTAAAGGAATTAAAGATAGAGGTTGTATTTCCATTTAAAATATTAATAACCTATTGGTGGTTGCCCTCCCTGCGAATAATTTAAGGCTTTAAGCCCATCAATATTTTCGTTTTCGGGCAATACCGGTAAAAATCCTTGTCGCAATGGAGAAGTCTTCTTCCGGGTCGTTGGTACTAAAAATACAGTAGAATAGCCTGCATCCCTATAATTACTGTTTTTAGGGTATGCTGCAAAATAAACACGCATCCCTAAATTATTGAGGTCTTGTTTTTTTGCTTCATATTCAACATATTCAATATACTTTTTTAATGAATCCAGTGAGAACCAAAATTCTCTGGTATCATCATACCCGAGAGCATCATTGATAACTCTATATCTTGTGACTATATAATCCTCTTCCAGCGTATTAGCCTCATCATAGCTAATTACTTGTTGGGGAGGAGTCACCTGTGGGTCACAAGAAACATTGAAAAGAATAAGTAGTACAACTACACAAAATACTAAAGATGATACAATTTTTGATTTCATAATACACTGGTTTTAAGGTTTGTGTAAAATTAAGTATTAAATGTTTATAAAAAGAATCTTATATTTCTATAGCAACAAAAATTAATTATAAATAATTGGTTTATAATTAGTTAAACTGTCTACATAAAAAAATAATAAGGCATTTTCCTTATCTGCATAGGGGTTTTTCCCTTTATTGATTTAGGGTATATCTTATCAAGCTCCGGAATCTACACTAATAAAATAAGGAGGTTTTACAATAGCTAAAAACAGCTTTTTAACTCTAGTCTCATTTCACATTGAACCTCATCTTTGTACCAGTTATTTCGAAATGCTGCATCAATTTTTGCATCGATAAAAAACATTTTTAATCATTTAAAAAGAGCAATTATGAACAAATCAATTTACATCGCACTCTTTGTTTGCCTTACTATGAGTATGGGCTATGCACAGAGTTTAAGTCAAACGGTGATGGCGAACTCGGGCGAAACCATAACCGGAGCATCAAATACTTTGAGCTTTACCGCAGGAGAAACTATTATAGGTAATATAAGCAGTAGTTCTTCTTTGGGGCAAGGCTTTTGGTTAGGTGCAATTGTGGAACTGACGCTAAGCAGTGAAGATTTTACTTTTGAAGTAGAGGCCACTGTCTATCCAAACCCGGTAACCGACTATCTAAATCTTTATTTTAAAGATATGGCCGGAGAAGATTTTAAGGCTGTTGTGTATGACCTCAACGGAAAGCAGGTATTGCATAAAGAGTTGCTTAAAAGCTCCGCAAATGAACTACTCAATTTTAGCACATTTAGCTCGGGTGTCTATCTTTTAAAAATTGAACAGAGCACAACTAAAAAATCAAAAACTTTTAAAATTATCAAACAATAAAAACCAATTATTATGAAAACTAAAATAACTTTTTTTGTATTCGCTTCATTATTGATGACTTTCTCGACCACATTTGCACAAGAAGGAGAAGGTTTTGTAAATAACTCAGATTATGCTAACCAAAGAGCATTGGATGAAGCCAAGAAGGTAGAGGCTAACTCTCAAACAACTATTAAAGGAAGTGAAGTAACGAACACTTCTGTAAGATTAGTAGCTGCAGAACTTATCAACTATCAGGCTGTTGCAAGAGATGCCGGTGGGAATTTAATGACAAATGCCAATGTTACTATCGATTTTGAAATAAGAAATGGTGCCGGTGGAGCTGCCGTTTTTAATGAAACTCAAAACTTAGTAACTGATGCCAATGGTGTCTTCTCTGCACAAATAGGTAGTGTAAGCCCTTTAAATGCTGTAAACTGGCTGGATATCGACGCTTATCTTGATGTTACTATGGATGGTACCAATGTAGGTGAAACTCAAATTGGAAGTGTTCCTACTGCTTTACATAGTAGAGAAAGTGGGCAAGTGATGATCTATGGATCTGGAACTACAAATGCAGACAAAATGATCGCACAACACTCTCCCGGATTTCCAGGATGGGGAATTGGATACAGCGATGTTGGAGATGACGTAAACTTTATGGCCGGAGGTACAACAAATCTAAGTGTTGATCTTGGAACTGGTAATATGACTACTGACGGAAATATAGAAATCACTCAGACTACGACCAACCCTTCTGTAAATACAATTTACGGAAACTCCGTTCCAATTGCTTTTGGAAGTATAGATTCTCTTGGAGGAATTTCAACAGGATATGGTATTGCATCAGTTAACAACTCTGCAACAGGTGTATATGAAGTTACTTTAGACCTGGATTCAAACCCAGCCAACACTATTGTTACCATTACTCCGTTTACCATTGGTTTTGGTGTGCCGGAAATTTGTGGATATGAAACAACCGGTGCCAATACATTTACTATTAGGATACAGGATGCTTCAGGAACAGCAAGAGACAGTGCTTTTACTTTCGTAGTTTACGGAAACCAATAAATATACTTAAAGCCCTCTTCAAGACGTAAGCAGCTTTGGGGAGGGTTTAGTTCTTAGATTATGATTTTTTTCATATGTACATGATTGCGGTGTACAAAAAAGGTTCGGGAGTATTTTCTTCCGAACCTTTTCCATTAAAGCTATTTCTTATCACATTCTTTCTATGCTACCAAGCAATTCAAAATATAAAAACTAAGATCTCCTTAAAATTACTTTTAAAATCTTATAAAATACAATAGCGAAGAGAATACCAACCAAAGCTCCAACTAAAATATCGCTGGGATAATGGACTCCAGTGTAAATTCGGCTCATTGCAAAAAGAAGAGGCCACAAATAAGCAATCCAAATCCACTTATTGAATTTACGTAATGCCAAAACCACAAAAGTTATAATAGCAAAGCTTGAAGAAGCATGGCCCGAAAAAAAGCTATAGGTAGCAGGTTCTTTTAACACCCTGATAAGGTCCGCGATCGCTTCTACATTGTTAGGTCGTAATCGGGCTACCAGTTCTTTTGTAATATTGGTTGTAATGAATGTAAGCGTAAATGTAAGTAACACAAAACCAAAGACTATAGCTCCTTTTCTACGTTTGTAATAGTAGAAGATCAGTAGGGTTAAAAAAATGAACAGTGGTATCCAGGATTCTATGTGAGTTACAAAGATCCAAAAACCATCGTATGTTTCTACTCCAAGATTATTTAGAAAAATGAATAATTGACGATCCCATTCTTTAAGTACTTCGAACATTTAGAATTTTCTTTTGATAGGCCTGCTAATATCGTCTACATCTTCTTTTAGTTTGTCAATTTCTTTTCGTACATCCTTAGTAATATCAACATCAATTCCCTGCTTCTCGGCACTTTTGGTGATCTCACTCTTAATATCATTGGTAGCATCCTTGATCTGGCGCATCCCTTTCCCTAACCCACGTGCTATTTCCGGAACTTTATCTGCCCCAAACACCATTAGAATAATGAAGACAATAAAGGCAATTTCCGCGCCGCTAATAAATAGAAAGAAAGTGTTTGATATCATACCACAAATATAAGGAAGTTTATATCCATAACTAAAAAAGCCCCGTTAAAGTAACGGGGCCATCATTATAAATTAAGGAGTATTACTGTCCTTTTACATTTTCTTTGAACTTATCAAACTCACCAAGCTCTTTACTTTTTGGCCAGTTGTTATTAGAAGTATCAATATCTGCGGTTTCTTCATCCGGATCTACCACAATTTTGGTGATCTCTTTATCTGAAGCAATTACTTTACCAACAAACTTATCGTTCTTTCTCCAAATTTGAGCAGGGTAGGTAATTCTTTCTGTAGTTCCATCGCTATAGGTATATTCTGCAATGATAGGCATTGGAATTCCTCCCGGTTTTTCGAAAGTTACTTCATAGAAGTATTTCGGGTTTTTAAGTTTGGACCTTTCTTCAGCCGGAACATTATCCATAATATATTCCTGAAGTGTTGTTACATCAGACAGTGTCGATGTACGCATACTTTCTTCAAAATCTTCACTTCCTTCTTCTACCAGGTATACCAATGGAGGTAAATCACTTTCGGTCATTCCACGTTCTTTCAGCATCTCACGAATTTCTGTGTTCATTTTTGAAGTAACATAGAATTCTTTCACCTCTTTTACACCTATATCCGTATAGTCCGTTGTATAGAACCAGGCTCTCCAAAACCAATCCAGGTCTACGGCTGATGCATCTTCCATACTACGGAAAAAATCTTCCGGAGTTGGATGCTTAAACATCCAGCGCTGTGAGTAGGTTCTAAAAGCATAGTCAAAAAGGTCACGTCCCATAACGGTTTCACGAAGAATATTCAATCCGGTCGCCGGTTTGGAATAAGCATTGGCTCCAAAGTTATAGGTATTTAACCCTTTGGTCATAATAGGTGCCAAAGAACTTTGGTCTCCTGCCATATAATCTACTATTTTATTTGCAGGTCCGCGACGTGACGGATATTTTTTGTTAGGAGCAATTGCATCCGGATACCATTCTCCAAAATCCTGTTCTGCAACATATTGTACAAATGTATTTAAGCCTTCATCCATCCATGTCCATTGACGTTCGTCACTGTTTACGATCATAGGGAAATAGTTGTGCCCTACTTCGTGAATAATCACACTCATCATTCCGTACTTAGTGCGGTCACTGTAAGTACCGTCTTTCTCTGGCCTACCATAGTTCCAGCATATCATAGGATATTCCATTCCCTGGTTCTTAGCATGTACAGAAATTGCTTTGTGATATGGGTAATCAAACGCCATTCTTGAATAGGTCTTCAGTGTGCTGGCAACCACTATGGTAGAATAGTCTTCCCAAAGAGGATTTCCCTCCGGAGGATAAACCGATACTGCCATTACATCTTTGTTGCCAATTTTTACAGCCATCATATCCCAAATGTATCTTCGGGAAGATGCAAATCCGTAATCACGTACGTTCTCAGCTCTAAATTTCCACGTTTTCTTTTGGGTTGAAAACCCTTTTGAAGCAGCTTCGGCTTCTTCTTGAGTTACAATAAGAACAGGCTTATCATACGATTTCTTGGCCTGATCGTAGCGTTTCATCATATCCCTGGAAAAGACCTCTTTTCGGTTTAAGAGAACACCTGTAGCATCTAAAGTGTGATCCGCAGGCACCGTAATGTTCACATCAAAATTTCCAAAAGGCAACGCAAACTCATCACGCCCCCAGAACTGACTATTTTGCCAACCTTCCACATCGTTATAAACAGCCATACGAGGATAGAACTGTGCAATTACATAGCCACGGTTTCCATCATCAAAAGTCTCATATCCACTTCGTGCACGGTTAACGGTATGTTCCGGAATATTGTACCACCATTTTATAGAAAATGTAAACTTCTCTCCGGGTTTTAAGTCTTTAGGCATCTCTACACGCATCATAGTCCGGTTAATTGTATAAGGAAGGCTTCCTCCTTTGGTATTTTTAACCTCTTGAATGTTAAAACCTCCTTCAAAGGGGTCTTCCATATAATCTCCCACAAAACCGCTTACTCTTCTTGCAGGGCCTGCACCACCTCCGTCAATCAGTGGAGTCTTTGAATCTTTAGAACGTACATTTTGGTCCAACTGCACCCAAAGATATTCCAGTACATCCGGAGAGTTATTGGTATACGTTATGGTCTCATTACCATAGAGTTTTGCATTTTTGTCATCCAACTCTATGTCCATCACATAGTCCGCCTGTTGTTGGTAGTATTGTGGCCCTGGGGCTCCACTGCCAGCTCTATACACATTAGGAGTTGAGAACTCTTCGTATAGTTGTTTAAAACGGTTACTATTGTAATGTCCGGGTTCGCGTTCTGTTTTTTCTTTTTCCTGTGCGTAACTCATTCCTGCAGTAAGAAACAATATCGCTAAAGAAAGGTACTTCACTAGTTTCATAATATTAATTTGATTGATTAAGGTTCTAAAAATAGTTTTTTATTGTCTTTATTTTGCTCATTCACCGAAGTTTAACAATCCTTTAGGATTATCTTTGTCCAAAACGAGGCTTCTTCTGTTTTTGGGTGTTTTTAAATGAATGATATTTTGTTGTTCATCGAACATATCGAATAAAATTTCATTTTCAATTTCCAGGGTCTTTAAATCTGCTATTCCTGTAATTTCAAGGTAGACTTTCATCACATCATTTTCATACGCTATACCAACAAAAGTGAAAGTTTCCGGCTCGCCATTTACATGAATCTGTAATTTCTGAAGAATATATTTCTTTAGATAAGCGATATCTGTAGTTGTTTCATCTTTAGTGCCTAGTGAAATATCCGGACTGTATCTTTCCTGAAGCACATCTTCAATATCATCTGTAAAGATCTTTGTAATTATCTGAAGTGATTCTTTCTCCTGTACGTATTCAATCTTGGTGATACTTACATAAAATTTATGAGCTGTAGCAGCTGTAAATAAAGAAAAGAGCAGTAGTAGAGTTGCTATTCTAAAAAACTTCATAAATAAAACCGGTTCAAAGTATATAAGACGTACCTTTTTGAAAAATGTTACATATTTTATTTTCTTTTTGAGAAATTCTTAAAACCTCAACATAATTTCCTTTTCAAAATATGCTTTTAATTCCCTCCTATTTCCTTTTTATAGAGAGTACTTTGATAGGTAATAAAGTCTAAAAGAAGCAGTTCATTTTCTATTTTTAACAGATCGCTGTCAATACCTGCTTCCTCCATATAGTATATAAAATCATTTACCCTGTTTTCAGGAATTCCAAATGTTTTGGTGAGATAGTCATTACTAAAGCGTTGTCGCATGGCATTGATAAGTACCACCTTATCAATTGGCTTTTCAACCGGATCTTTTTTCTTCTTCTTAAAAAGCAACCCTGCCAACCCAACAAAATCCAAAGAAGCTTGTTTCTGGCCGTTGTAAAATGCCTCTTCTGCTTTGTTACCGTCAATAGAACTATACTGGTCATCCGAGAATTCGTAACCAAACTCCAGAGTTGTATAAGACAGGTCCCACTGAGGGTTCATATTTGCTGTTTTAATTCTCTTCAGGTCCGCAATGATATTCCCTGAAAGATCGTATGGACTTACAACTACCTCTTCCAACTGATTTATAGTAGGGTTTAAATAGATCGCCATTCGTTTTTTATCGATAACTCCTTTATCCACAATGATCGTAAAACTTTGAAATTGTATAGCAGTAACCTGTACACGGTCATTTTCGGCAACATCCAGTTCAAAATCACCAGTTATATTTGTTATAGTACCTTTCTGTGAAGAAATATTATACACATTCACGCTCTCCACATCTTCGCCTTGAGGAGCAGTGATCTTTCCCTGAATTTTAACACGTTCAATGTTCTGAGAAAAAACATACATTGGAAAAGAAAAAAACAATATGACTAACAGACTTCTTCGCATTCTTTAAAAGTACTGTTTGTTTTCTTACTAAAATCTTAAGGTTACGCTTCTATTTGTTAAATTTACATTTTATACATCTTTCTATGAAGAACCTTATTGTTGCCAGCACCTCTACAGTTTACGGAGGGAGTTATCTCGATTATTTATTAGAAGAAATTCCACATTTGTTTTCTAATACCGAAGAAGTTCTTTTCATTCCTTATGCGCGCCCCGGTGGAATTTCACATAACACTTATACTGAAAAGGCAGCCGAAGCTTTTTCACAAATAGGTAAAAAACTCGTAGGAATTCATACTTTCGAAAATCCGGAAACAGCAGTAAAAAACGCTAAAGGAGTTTTTACGGGAGGTGGAAACACATTTGTTCTGGTTTCACAATTATACCAAAACAACTTAATGCAACCCTTACGGGAGGCTATTTTCAATGGGCTTCCCTATCTGGGTACCAGTGCGGGAAGTAATATTTGCGGTGTAACAATGCAAACCACCAATGATATGCCTATTGCCTATCCCCCTTCTTTTAAAACACTGGGAGCCATACCTTTTAACATCAACCCACATTACCTGGATCCCGATCCTGCAAGTACACATATGGGCGAGACCCGGGAAACCCGAATAAAAGAATACCACACACAAAATAACATTCCGGTGGCAGGGCTTAGGGAAGGAAGTTGGTTACAAGTAACCGGAGATACTGTTATTTTGAAAGGGGAACATTCTGCCAGGATTTTCCAACAGGACAAAGAACCTTTTGAAATAGCATCAGGCACAGACCTTGGTGTACTCCTTAGTTAAAGTTTCTTTATAAAATGATAGCCACGTGCTATAAACCCTTGATTTGCATAAAATTTATGAGAAGGATAGTTATCTACGTATGTGTTTAGCTCTACCCACTTACAATCTCTTTTTTGAGCGTATTCATAAACAAACTCCATCAAACTATTACCAATACCTTTACTTCTATGAGTGTCGTCGATGATCACATGGTCTACCTCAAGGCTCTTACCTGCATAATGCCTTGTCTGAAACCACATCCCGCAAATTCCAATTAATTTTTCAGCATCATAGATCCCTATACATTCATAATTCTGCTGTGACATTTCCAAAACACGCTCTTTTAAAACCGCTTCGGAAATACTATTATTTCCTAGTTTTTGCAGTAACGGAACAATAATTAAAATATCCTTTGGAGGAATAATGAGAAAATTAACGGTCATAGCTATCACTTTGATATCCTTGCATTTGGATTCAAATTCATTTTAAAATCTTATTCATATCAAAAATAGGACAAAAAACCCACTTAAATTGTATTGCAATTGTTACATTGAAATATAGTATCTTGATTGTCATAATTTTTTCTGTTACTGAATTTTAAAACATAAATGACCCGAGATACATTCATAAAAATTACAAGCATAGCTGTAGCCGGCTTTGGTATTCTTCCACAAATTTCATTCATGGCACTCCAGGAAAATTTTACACGGGAACAACTCATTGGCAAAGGAAATCCGGACATTATTGGAGATTCTTATACTTCTACCATGCACAAAGAAGTGAAGATTGCATTTCAAAAAATGAAAGATGCAGCAGCCAAAGAGGGTATCAATATTGAAATCGTTTCGGCTTATAGAAGCTTTCAGAGACAAAAAGAGATCTTTGAAGAAAAATACAAGCGGTTTACCGGAGAAGGGTTAAGTCCTATGCAAGCCATCGAAAAGATCATTGAATATTCGACCATTCCCGGAACTTCCCGCCACCATTGGGGAACCGACATCGACATTATCGATGCGAACGCTCCTCGCCCCGAAAGTGTATTGCAGGCAAAGCACTTTCATGGTGATGGCCCTTTTTGTAAACTGAAAGACTGGTTGAATGAAAATGCCAATTCCTTTGGTTTCTTTGAAGTATATACCCTCAATGCCAATCGAAAAGGTTTTAAATATGAGCCCTGGCATTTTTCTTATGCCCCTGTTTCAAAACCAATGTTGCAAGCCTATAAAAAGCTGGACCTGAAACAAATCCTTTTGGAAGAAAAAATTATGGGCGCTGAACATTTTTCAGATGAATTTATTTCAAAATACCGTACAGAGAATATTTTGGATATTAATCCCAAATTACTTTAGTAACTTTAAGTCATTAAATTTTAACTATGAGAAGAGGTAGCTGGAAAATAAGGATCTTTATAGGCCTTGCCATTGTGGCTTTTGCATTTTTTAAAAAATGCTCCAATACAGAAGAAAACCCATATACAGGAAAGGAACAGGCCATATCATTAACCACTGAAGAAGAGATCGCTATCGGGCTGCAAAGTGCTCCGCAGATGGCACGGGAATATGGTGGTTTACATCCTGACGAACGGATGCAGGCCTATGTTGATATGGTAGGAGATAAGCTAGTGAATAGTAGTGTGGCAAGGGACACTCCTTATCAATATGACTTTCATTTACTGGCAGATCAAAATACTGTCAATGCCTTTGCCTTACCGGGAGGGCAGATATTCATTACCTATGCCCTACTTTCAAAATTGGAAAATGAAGACCAGTTAGCTGGCGTATTGGGCCATGAGATCGGCCATGTTCTGGGGCGTCATTCTGCTGAACGAATTGCAAATAGCGAGTTTTGGCAAACTCTTGCTCAGGGAGCTTCCGTTGGTGCTGATGCCGGAGGATTGGTTTCGGGGATCGGGCAAAATGTATTGCTTGGCAATGGCCGTGGTGACGAATTGGAAAGTGACGACCTGGGAGTTCGGTTTATGATCAAAGCCGGGTACGAACCCCGGGAAATGATCGATGTGATGGAGATCTTAAAAGCTGCCGGAGGTTCAAACCGTGTACCCGAGTTTCAAAGTACCCACCCAGACCCGGATAACCGTATTCAAAAAATAAAAGAATCCATTGAAAAATATGGAGGATAGAATAATCTTTAAATCACAGCTCAAATCCCGCTTAGGCGGGATTTTGTTTTTATCTTTGCAGGATGAATAAAAAAGTCCTTTTACTAATACTAGATGGTTGGGGAATCACGCAGGACCCGGCTGTTTCTGCCATTGCTCAAGCCAATACCTTTTTTATAGATTCTTTGTATTCAAAATATCCAAATACTCAATTACTAACCCATGGGATGAATGTAGGTTTACCTGAAGGACAAATGGGAAACAGTGAAGTAGGGCATATGAATTTGGGTGCAGGGCGTATTGTTTATCAAGATCTTGCAAAAGTAAATATGGCAATTGAAAACAATACCCTAAAAGATGAACCGGTATTAAAACAAGCTTTTGCATATGCCAAAAAATATGATAAGAATATCCACTTCCTGGGATTGGTTTCAGATGGAGGTGTGCATTCACATATCGACCACTTAAAAGGTTTATTGACCGCTGCAAATGATGAAGGTGTTAAAAAAGTGTTTGTACATGCTTTTACAGATGGCAGAGATGTCGATCCAAGATCGGGAGTTGGACATATTGAGGATCTACAGGAACATCTTTCAAAAACCACCGGAAAATTGGCTTCGGTAGTTGGCAGGTACTATGCCATGGATCGTGATAAACGTTGGGAAAGAGTGAAGAAAGCATATGACCTTTTAGTCTTCGGAAAAGGAAAAACCTCAGAGAATATCACTCAAACTATTCAGGAAAGCTATGCCGAAGGAATTACCGATGAGTTCATCGAACCTATAGTTCTAACCGAAGAAGATGATAAGCCCGTAGGAACTATCTCTGAAAATGATGTTATTATCTTTTTCAACTTTCGTACCGACCGTGGCCGTCAATTGACCGAAGTTTTAACGCAACGGGATCACGATGATTTTGGGATGAAAAAGATCCCTTTATATTATGTGACACTTACTAATTATGACGACTCGTACAAAGATGTTAAAACGGTTTATAACAAAGAGAATATAAAAGATACGCTGGGCGAAGTATTGGAGCAAAATGGGAAAACGCAAATACGTATCGCCGAGACCGAAAAATACCCTCATGTCACCTTCTTCTTCAACGGAGGGCGTGAAGAACCTTTTGAAAGGGAAAAACGCATTCTGTGCCCTTCTCCTAAAGTAGCAACGTACGATATGCAGCCAGAAATGAGTGCCTATGATGTAAGAGACAAGATCCTTCCTGAGATACGTTCGAAAGCAGCAGATTTTATCTGCCTGAATTTTGCCAATCCGGATATGGTAGGACATACCGGTGTTTTTGAAGCAGCTGTAAAAGCATGCGAAACTGTAGATAAATGTGCTAAAGAAGTTATTAATACCGCCAGTGAAAATGGATATACAACCATCATTTTAGCAGATCACGGCAACAGTGAGACAATGCGCAATCCGGACGGTTCGCCCCATACGGCACATACAACAAATCCGGTTCCTTTAATAATTGTAGATCATGATGTTACACAGGTAAAAGAAGGTATTTTAGGAGATATTGCACCAACAGTTTTAAAACTAATGGGTATAGAAAAACCTGATGCAATGACCCGGGGATCTCTTATTTAACAGATGTACACTTCCTCTGGTAATATTATACTTTAAAAATGGTAATATTCTTCGTATTTTTGCGGTTTTAAATACCGTATGGTACACGAAACATATACAATAGCAGTAGATTTTGACGGAACAATCGTTGAAGATGAATATCCAAGAATAGGCAAGCCTATGCTCTTCGCTTTTGATACCATGAAAAAACTACAGGAAAAGGGACACAGATTGATTCTTTGGACCTATCGAAATGGCAAAGCCCTGGATGATGCAGTTCGGTTTTGCGAAAAGAATGGAATTACCTTTTATGCTGTAAATAAAAGTTTTCCTGAAGAAGAATTTGACCCCAAATACAGCCGGAAAATCAATGCCGACCTTTTTATTGATGATAGAAATATTGGCGGATTGAAAAGTTGGGGGGAAATTCATCAAATTTTGATCGGTGAAGAAAAGCCTGTCGGTTCAGAATACAAAAAAAGAAAAAAAGGATGGTTTTCCTTTTAAACAAATAGTATGATCATACCAAAGACCAGTGAAGAAATAGAATTAATGCGAGAAGCTGCTTTGATAGTTTCCAAAACATTGGGAATACTTGCCAAAGAAGTAAAGCCAGGTGTTACAACACTTCATTTGGATAAATTGGCCGAAGAATTTATCCGTGACCACGGCGCAGTTCCCGGTTTTTTGGGATTATACGATTTTCCAAATACACTTTGCATGAGCCCCAATGCGCAAGTAGTTCACGGAATCCCAAACAATACACCGCTGAAAGAAGGAGATATCATTTCCATTGATTGTGGTGCAATTAAAAATGATTTTTATGGGGACCATGCGTATACGTTTAAAGTGGGAGAGGTGTCTTCTGAAGTGGAAAAACTTCTCAAAATTACCAAGGAATCCCTATATGTAGGTATTAGAGAATTTAAAGCCGGAAACAGGACCGGCGATGTA
This sequence comes from Flavobacteriaceae bacterium, assembly GCA_028284005.1. Taxonomy (GTDB): domain Bacteria; phylum Bacteroidota; class Bacteroidia; order Flavobacteriales; family Flavobacteriaceae; genus JANQOS01. The sequence goes on from JANQSO010000007.1 coordinate 375,714, forward strand.
GGATATGCCATTCAACAATACTGTGAAGCACACGGTTATGGTGTTGTACGCGAATTGGTGGGCCACGGCCTGGGAAGAAAAATGCATGAAGACCCGGAAATGCCTAACTACGGAAGACGAGGAAAAGGTAAAAAATTTGTAGAAGGAATGACAGTAGCCATTGAGCCTATGATCAATTTAGGAACCCGGAGGATAGAACAGCTACAGGATGGTTGGACCATTCTCACTTTGGACCGGAAACCAAGTGCACACTTTGAGCACAATGTTGCCCTGGTGAATGGAAAACCTGAGTTATTGTCCACATTTGCATACATCTACGAAGCCCTTGGAATTGAAAGTGATGAAGAAAAAGAATTCCGGCAGAAAGAATTGGTATTGTAACTTACCACACAATGCAAAAGCTTTTTAAATTTTTTCTGAATTTATTTCCGCGTACCTTACTGATACGAATCAGTTTTGCAGTTCGTCCCGTTGTGGCATTCTTCTTAAAAGGAACCAAATATACCGATCCCATAGACGGGAGGTCCTTCAGAAAGTTTTTACCGTATGGTTATGAAAAAGTGCGTGAAAACGTATTGGCTCCCGGTACATTTTCTTTGGAGCGCCACAGATTATTCTGGCTGTACTTAAAAAATGAAACTCCTTTCTTTTCAGAAAAACAAAAAGTGCTACATTTTGCCCCGGAACAGGCATTTTACAAACGTTTTCGTAAAATGAAAAACCTGGAGTATACTACAACAGACCTTAACTCACCCATTGCAGATGTAAAAGCGGATATTTGCAACCTTCCTTTTGAGAATGATCTGTATGATTTTATAATATGTAATCATGTGCTGGAACACATTCCTGATGATACAAAAGCTATGCAGGAACTATATCGGGTATTGGCTCCAGGCGGAACTGCTATTTTACAGGTTCCGTATGAGGAGAATAGAAAAATTACTTTTGAAGACAATAGTATCACAGATCCAAAAGAACGTGCCAGGATATTTGGTCAATATGATCACGTACGTATCTATGGAATGGATTATTTTGAGAAATTAAAAAGTATTGGGTTTAATGTTGAAGCCGTCAATTATACGGAGACCTTTTCCGAAGAAGAAATCGATACCTATCGCTTAGCCAAAGGAGAACTCCTTCCGGTTTGCAGAAAGTCAATCAACCAATAGTTTTTCAAAATCCTCTGTCATGAAAACCCTGGCATTTCCAAGTGAATCATTGTATGTAAGGTATGCGCTGATTCCAGAGGTTACTTCCAGAAGTTCTTTTGACCTTTCAAGCCCCAATGCCATTAAAGCAGTTGCATAAGCATCTGCCTCTCCACATGAATTTGCTACCACAGTTGCACTTGTAACATCACTTTGCTCTGCGGAGCCGGTAAGGGGGTTTAATGTGTGTACGTATTTTTTCCCGGTAATGGAATCGATCCTGTATTTACGATAATTCCCCGAAGAAGCCATTGCTTTATCTTTCAAGGTAATGGTCGCTTGATAGTTTCGGTTTTCCAATTGAGAATCTACTGTCTCGATCCCAACGGTCCAGGGCTTCTTCCTGGAAAGGTTCTTACCTCTTGTTAAAATTTCCCCTCCTAACTCAATTAGATAATTAGTGATTCCCTGAGCTTCTAAATAACGTCCCAGGCAATCAATTCCGTAGCCTTTTGCTACCGCATTAAAATCGAAGTAAATCTCAGGATGCTCTTTCATTATCTTTCCGGAACTCAAAATAGTTACCTTATTGAAACCTACATACCGCATTAACGAGTCGACTATATATGCATCTATCTCCTCAACAGGCTTTGTATCTCCAAATCCATAAGCATTGCGTAATACTCCAATAGTAGGATCAAAATAACCATGGGAATTTTTATGTACAGCCTCGGAAATACGAAATACTTCTTTAAAAATAGCATCTACAACAACCGTGGTATCTCCCCGGTTTATTTTTGAAATATCGCTATTTGGCATATAAGTACTTACCGATCTGTTAACTGCATGAAGAACCGAATCAATACCTTTTTCAGCATCAAATATTTTAGAGGCATAATACTGGATAGAATACGTAGTTCCAAAAGCATCACCCTGTAAAACAACAGCCTGTGGAGTTTCTTCATTACAGGAAAAAAATAATAACAGGACGGGAATAAAGTATAGTATTTTCATCTATTTAAAAAATTTTATTAATCTGAAAATGAGTATAATAAAATTTTTCTGCTTAGATCAACCACTGTGCTTTCACACAAAAAAATTAATTATTTCAGTTGGTAAGCAAAAAATTAATTTTGTTTATGTTCATTTCATAAAATCTCTTGTAAGCCATTATATATCATTGTATAGGCTTCATTTTTAATGACCGGTTTCGCATAATCACTACCATGCCCTAATCCCACTCCGGCATAATACATTTTTGCATCAAATTTTAGAGCATGTTGTTTGATGGTTTGCATAAAGACAGGATCGTACACATTGGCATCTTCAGGGTACGAAATGGCACGAACAATTACAAAGTGTAAGTTCTTGTCCTTTAAAGCTACAAACTGCGGATCCTTCTTCAGCTTAGAATTTACACCCAAAAACTCATAGCCTTTTTCTTCCAGATCCTTACCTACAATATTCATAGCCAGATTATGTAGTTCCTGCTCGGTAAGTTCTTCTTTCATATATCTTTGAATCGAATAAACTTTGTTTCATTAAAATAATACGTAGGAATTTCAAGGTGCGCACCCATCTCCAGCTTGTACCACGGACTTATTCCGGGGTCATTCAGATTCTTTAAAACATGAACACTTTGTGCCGGCGTATTTCCCTGGGCTAAAATAAACAATTTTTCACCTTCAGAATTGGTAGCTTTATCTACAACCATTACAACATGCCCGGGACTGCCCGGGTAGATAAGCATGTCTCCCACCTCAACCGCATCTATAGAATTGACAGGTAGTAATTCGTCAAACAGAGATTGCGTACCTGCATACATGTATATAAGGTCAAGATAATTGTAAAAATTTTCTTTTGAAGAATTTGCACCGGCAATTTTGCCAAAAGTAACTTTATTACCTTTAACCTTTGGGCGGTATCCCTCGGCATACTTCTTCCAGGAACAATAGTGTCCTGAAGTAAAATTAAAGCCGATCTTGTCTTTTTCATTAGTATCCCATAGGTATTCTGCCCGTATCCGTATCAATGCATCTGCACACTGTTGTAATCCATTTTCAGGTACCGGAATTTCCAGAATTCCAACATGGCCCTTTTGGTATATGTATGGATTGCCATCATAATTAATGATCTTTGCGTTAAAAGGTTTTAAAGGATATTCCTGAATAGAATTTTGAAAAGTTCCCTCAGCATATATTGCTCGTGTATACCCTTCGGGAACATTAATTCTTTCTGAAATAGTAGCTCCCTTCTCGTTTATATAATTAGGAGTTACAACATAACTCAAAGCGATATTTTTAGCTTTTTTTCCTTTTTTTGAAAAAAAGAAAAGTCCAATTCCCAAAGCAATTATTACAAATATAATAACTCTCTTCATACCCAAATAACAACTTAAAATAGAATGTTTTATTTCAAATATGAAATAAAAAAAACGTCTTCAGTTTTCCTGAAGACGTTTTCCTGATCTTTATTTTTTTAAATTAATACTTCACAACTCTTTTTGTGATCGAACCATTTTCGGTATGTATTTTCACAAAATAAATAGCAGTTTCTAAAGCGGAAATATCCATCTGATAGCTTCCTTCTCCTTTAACTATAATCCGGTTCACTACTCTACCTCCAACATCATACATCTCAACACTTGTAATAGGAGTTTGTGGAGATACGATATTCAAGATATTTTTCGCAGGGTTTGGAAAAATCACTATTCTTTTCAGGTTATGATCATCGGCGCCTAAGACCACCTCTTCTTCAAACATCAAAGTAAATCTTTGATTGAAGGTTCCTTTGTCACTCTTAAATTCATAATCACCGTCACTTAAGTTATGGATCACGTTTTCCAGATTATCTACTAAGAATACAGTAGTGTTACTTATATTGATTCCCTCTATTTCAGCAATAGAAATTGTATAAAGAGTCTCCGCATCCACCTGACTGGCAAAACCCATAGAAATCTTCATGCTACTATCAAAAGCTTCCCTACTCTGAATCCCAAGTTGCTTTGTTTCATTTTCTGTCTGGGAGTACAATGAAATTGTTGTAGCTAACCGCTCAGCATCATATTTTGAATCCAATCCGGAAGTTGCTAATGGGTTAAAGGCAACCAAAGCATAACTACCAATACCGTAGTTCTCGTTTCGTACTTTCAACAATATTCTTTCAATATCTATAGAGTTTCTTAAAGTTGTGTTCCCTGTAGTTAAGCGCATACTATTTTTAAAGGTAACTGTAGAAGTAAGGTTTGATTTGATCTTTATTCCAAATCCTTGCCCGGTAGCAATAACCCCATTAGGAGTTGTTATCCCTCCTCCATCATTAGCTGCCGGTAAGGCACCTCCATCTATATACATGGAAATATCATCCATAGAAAAATTGATACTTCCGGCACCTGGGGTACCAGGGCTGGGAGGGGTTAAATGCTCCCAGAAATAGATCCTGTCTACCAAAGCATTATCACTTATGAATTGAGAGGCCGAGATCGCAGAAGCGTATGGATTGGCCAATGCATTGGGTGTACCATCCGGATTGGTCCCTGCTCCGTTATAAACAACCGTTCTCATTACATCCCCATTATTTAAGGTTCCTTGGGTGTAGGTCATATCGAAGGTCGTATTGGCAGGATCTGTATATCCGGATTGCGGACGCACAATATATCCTTCTCCTACATTAATGGGCCCACTTGCAAAAGAGGTCCAGAAATCATTATTGTCATCTGCAAAATTAGTTCCTCCTGCCGGTACTCCCGGATGAGGTAAAAAACTTGCAGGAGTATGTTCCAATACCAAGAATGCACTATTGTATACACCCGTTCGGGTCTCAGCACTCATTGGGCTTCCCAGCACCATAAAGTCCCGAGTTTGTAAAACGGGAGTCGTTAGTTCTACATTGATGCTGGCACTTCCTCCTTTAGTTACTAATGCATTGGAATTAGTCTGCACAACGCTTCCCTGATGTTCTACCACTAAGTTTCCGTTAACAGTAATGTTTCCATATATGTCTATAAAGCTATTGGCAGGAATGGTAAGCGTTGTCCCTAAATTAATTGTTAGGTCACAGGCAACAATGTCTCCGTCCGTATCAGTATTGTAAGGCCCTGCAATCACCACAGAATTTGTAATATCCGGCACTCCTGTTGGACTCCATGAAGAACCGTTCCAGGTCTTAACACTTCCCGGACAGGACACGAATGCACCGGCCGGGCCAAATAAATAGGTTCCTTCCAGTCCTGTAAATGTTCCTGTTAAAGTAACATTAGAAGCAAAAGAACCGATCGTTAATGTAGATGTTTCATTTAGCGCTCCTCCCGTATACCTTCCGGAAGTTAAAACGTTTCTTGATAAGCCTGTTGCTGCCTCCCATCCTGCAATTTCAGCTTCAGTGAAATAAAATGTAATACCTGTACTACCCGATCCGGTCACAAATGTTGGAGTAATATCAAATGTCTTATCCATCACTAAATTAGGAGAAGAGCTGCCATTATTAGATTGTGCTCCGGTCCCCGCCCTGGAAACTGAAACGTTTACACAACCAAAATCATGTGTATTGCTATTGGTAATATCCAGCATTACATCTCCAGAAGCACTATCTGAAGTATACATAGTTCCTGTACCAGGCAGGTCGATCTGGTCATTTGTAGTTCCGGTATTTACTGCAGTTTGCACAGGGCTTTCAATAGTCACTGTAATGTCAAGAGCATCAAAAAACAGAAGTCCGTTATTTGCTGCGGAATTATAGTGCCTGATCACAAAATAACCTGTTTGCCCTGCCAGGGTTGTATTATTTACTATTCTTACATCCCCTACATTTGCAGTTGCATCACGTTCTTCAAGTATGGTTCCCGCGTCAATTGTTGCATATGATGAGATGTCTGTTGTCCATTGAAGCCTATAATGTTCTATATCATTATATCCGGCTATAGAAAAAGTAAATGCGGTATTGGTGGCACCAGCCGGTATAGTCATTTGCGGACTGATAAGATAGTTATCGGCATTTGCCGAACCTGACCCTCCTAATACGGTAAGGTCCGTTTCCGATGCGGCAAACTGTCCTGAGAATCCTGTTAAACCTCCGGAGGTAAAAGAAATTGACTTCCATGCTTCTCCATCTCCATCTCTGTCCGCATTTAACCAACCGGTCCAATCTTCAAAATCTTCGGTCAATAAGGTAATATCTTGCGTACTTGCCGGAGCAACATCATCATCATTAATAGTGATCTTCAACGAATCTGCACTTGTATTTGCCGTAGCATCTCCACCATTGGCATTGACTGTAAAGTCTATAATTATCGTCTCCGGGACTTCAGCAAAACCGTCATGATAAACACGTACTGTTATATTTTGGGGAGTTGTCTGACCTTGTAAAAAAGTGACAGAGCTTGTCAGTAGGTCAAAATCCACTCCATTAGTTGCAGTACCCCCAGCTACTGTAAAAGTAACGTCCGCATCCTGAGATGGAGCCATAGCAATATTAACAGGCATAACTACATCTGTGAAACTACAATCGGTTTGCTCTGTAGTAATTGCGGTAATGGAATCATAAGATATCTCCGGGGAAGTAACTGAAATAATTCCTCCGGTCACTATCAAAGAAAAGTTCTGTGACCCTCCCGAAAGAGTTCCTTTATGTGTTACCGAAAGTGTATACTGGCCCGAAGCGCCACTAATATCAATTCTTTCATAAGGATCCACTATGTTATCACCCGTACCGTTTGTGGTAACTCCTGTAAGTCTCCAGGGTGTAAAAGAAGTTCCATTATCCAATCTAATATCTAAATCGTTTACCAATGCCGGAGTATTACTATTAGTTCCACTATTGATCGTTCCGGCCGGGTCTGTCCAGGAAATGGAAGCCATTAATGGGTTTACACCGTCTGCCTGGATAGTAACCTGGTAGGTTTGTCCCTGGGAAAGTGTCAATTCAGAAATTACAGCATTTGTTGGCGCGGCTGCAATTGTTTCGGCTGCTACTTTAGCATTTAGCAGACCCCATCCGGTTTGGGCATCGGGCCCAGCTGGAGACACATCATCTGCAGTGTGGAGTGCCAGGCCTTTAAGTGTTGCGGCTCTCATAAATGCCCCGTGAACATCAAAATAATAATCCTGAAGTAATAAAAGTGTTCCGGTTACATTAGGAGCAGACATTGATGTTCCCGATATGGTTCCATACGCACTATCACTTCCATCAAAAGTAGAAGTTAGTAAAGTACCATTTCCCATAATGTCTGGTTTAATACGGTAATCATCTGTTGGCCCTTCGCTACTACCAGAATTTCTTGTTACTGACACCAGATTTCCACTTCCGTCAATATTTGCATCCTGACCATTAGCAATTACAAGATTATTCTTGGCGCAGGCATCTCCATTCAATTTATCATAAGATGACTGGCCGTCCAATGGATTCCCATTGGAAGTATTATCTGCTCCATCATTACCAGCCGACTTAATCTGTAAATAGTAAGGTGCGTTATACATTAAATCATCCCATTCTCGTGCGTCGGAACCATATTGTCCAAACCATGAATTGGGAATTATTGTAGCATCAAAACCATATGAGTGATTTGATAAAAGCATCCCGGATGAGGCAGCTGTAGTAGCTTCCGTCACATCATTATTCCAATCATATGTTAAAGCATCTGCTTTCCATGCCATTCCTTTGGCTGCTGCCGAAAACCCTGATGCTACTATGGTACCTGTAACGTGTTGTGCGTGAAAACTATTAGAATTAAGTGTTGTAACTCCATCATTGATAGTCACTCTATTGGTCCCTCCTGCGCCATCAAATTCCTGATGTGTAGGCCGTGTAGGCCCACCATCCCAAACATAAGCTGTTAAACCATCACCATCTATTGTTAAACCAAGGCCTCCTCCGGTATTTAAGTAGTTAGCCCGTGTCGAGATTGCAGCATTTACATTATGTAATGTAAAATATATTGGAGAACCGTCCGGGGCTATTTTCTGAAGCTCATCGAAAGAACCATCTTCGTTATATTTTTTTACTGGTATATTGTGGATCAACGCATAGGCAACAGCCGCTTCCTTTTCTGTTATTTGTTTTGCGCTATAACGATTGTACAATTCTGTCAATTTTATTTGATCATAGCTATCAACAATTGTCTGAATCTGTTCCGAATACTTAGTAGTACTTTCTTCTTTTTGGGCATTACCCATAAAAAAAGACAATAGAAACAAGGATAAAATAATTTTTTTCATAAGATCAAAGAATGTCGCGGGGTTTACTATTATATGATAAATACTATATAATTGATCAAAAATAGCATTTTATCGGAAAAATACAACATTTAATCGATAAAAACATTGATTTTACCGACCAAAGACACTTAACTATCTATAAAAATACAGAATAAAAAAGCCGTTTCAAAGTATTGAAACGGCTTTAAGAATTTTGTAATAAATAAATTACCCTCCGAAATCGTCGAAACGTATATTTTCATCAGGGATACCAAAGTCTTCACCCATTTTCTGAACCGCCTGATTCATTAACGGTGGCCCACAGAAATACAATTCTATATCTTCCGGTGCTTCATGATGATTTAAATAGTTGTCTATCACTACTTGGTGAATGAAACCTACAAAACCGTCCCCTTCATCATTGATATCTTTCTTCACCTTCCAGTTATCTTCTTCCATAGGCTCGGAAAGTGCCATATAGAATTTAAAATTAGGGAAGTCTTTTTCCAAATTACGGAAATGATCTATGTAAAATAATTCTCTTTTAGAACGCCCTCCATACCAATAGGTCACTTTACGTCCTGTTTTTAAGGTTCTGAATAAATGATACAAATGTGAACGCATAGGTGCCATTCCGGCTCCTCCTCCAACATATAGCATCTCAGCTTCTGACGGGTTAATGAAAAACTCTCCGTAAGGTCCGGAAATGGTTACTTTATCTCCTTTTTTACAGTTGAAGATATACGAAGATGCAATACCCGGATTTACACTCATCCATTGATTTTTTGCACGATCCCAAGGTGGAGTTGCCACACGGACATTCAACATAATCTCACGCCCTTCTGCAGGGTAAGAAGCCATAGAGTAGGCTCTTTCTACCGTTTCGGTATTCTTCATTACCAATGGCCAAAGTCCAAATTTGTCCCATTCGGCTTTAAACTTATCTGGTGTATCGTGCTCTTCGGGGTGTGCAGTGATATCCATGTCTTCAAACTTCACTTCACACGGCGGGATCTCTATTTGAATGTATCCTCCGGCCTTGTAATTCATGTCCTCCGGAATTTCAACTACAAACTCTTTAATAAATGATGCCACATTATAGTTCCTTACCACAGTTGCCTCCCACTTTTTAATTCCGAAGACTTCTTCAGGAATATGAATATTCATATCCTGTTTTACTTTTACCTGGCACGATAATCGCGCTCCTTCTTTCAACTCTTTACGTGTAAAGTGTGGTGTTTCTGTAGGTAGGGCTTCTCCCCCTCCTTCCAATACATGGCATTCACACTGAATACATGTTCCGCCTCCACCACAAGCAGACGGCAGAAATATTTTTTGATTTCCTAAAGTTGAAAGCAATGTCCCTCCGGATTCAACCTCAATTACTTTTTCATCATTGATGGTGATCTTTACAGGTCCCGAAGGCGATAATTTTTGTTTCGTAAAAAGTAATAGCGCAACCAAAAGCAAGGTTAAAACCAAAAAGGCCACTACTGTTGCAATTATGACGCCAAGTGTGCTCGCTGCTAAAAACATATTATTCTTGTGTTATTTCTGAAACTTCTACCGTTTCGTTTGATGCTATATTTTCTGTGTTACTTTCCGAAGAATTTTTTACATGAGCAGTTTTCACTTCAGAAACCTGAGCCTCTTCATCTCCTCCGGTTAGCATTCCACCAAAGCTCATGAACCCGATCGCCATTAAACCGGTAATAATAAAAGTGATCCCTAAGCCACGTAATGGTGGCGGAACATTACTATATCTAATTTTCTCGCGTATCGCAGCAATGGCAACGATTGCTAAAAACCATCCAATTCCGGAACTAAAACCGTAATTAAGCGCTAAAGTGAAGCTTTCTATGTCTCTGGATTGCATGAAGAGTGAACCTCCCAAAATAGCACAGTTTACAGCAATTAACGGAAGAAAGATTCCTAAGGAATTGTATAGTGCCGGTGAAAATTTCTCTACAATGATCTCTACCAATTGCACCATTGTTGCAATGGTAGCAATAAATAGAATAAAAGACAGGAAGCTAAGGTCATAATCCGCATAGCCTTCTCCTAACCATACCAATGCTCCTTCACGTAATATGTATTGGTCCAACAACCAGTTTAACGGTACAGTTACCGTTAATACAAAGATCACAGCAGCTCCTAAACCAACTGCAGTGCTTACTTTTTTGGATACAGCCAGGTAAGAACACATTCCAAGGAAATATGCAAATACCATGTTATCTACAAAAACCGATTTAAAAAATAATTCTAAATGCTCCATAAATTTTTAGTATTCAGTATTTAGTATTCAGTATTTAGTATTCAGTATTTAGTATTCAGTTACTTCCGTTAACCGAAAGCTGCCAACTGCTGTTAGTTTTCTTCAATTAAGTCTTTATTCTTACTACGTTGTACCCAGATAATCAATCCTACGACGATCAAAGCCATAGGAGGTAATACCATAAACCCGTTATTCTCGTAGCCAATTGCATATAAGCCGGATTTTTCAACAGGGTCCCCTAATACTTTAAAGCCAAATAAAGTTCCCGAACCTAACAACTCTCTAAAGAATCCAACAATTATCAATATAATACCATATCCGGCTGCGTTTCCAATTCCATCTAAGAACGATCTCCAGGGGCCATTACCTAACGCAAAGGCTTCAAAACGTCCCATAATGATACAGTTTGTAATGATCAAACCAATGAATACCGAAAGTTCCTTACTTAATTCATAAGCAAAAGCTTTCAGTACCTGGTCCACAATGATAACCAAGGTCGCAACTACAATAAGTTGAACGATAATTCTAATCTTTGACGGGATGATATTTCGCATAAGAGAAATAACCACGTTCCCAACTCCCAGTACAAACACTACCGAAATGGCCATTACTATGGATGGCTTTAGTTGTGCGGTAATAGCCAGTGCTGAACAAATCCCTAATACCTGGATGGTAATTGGATTGTTATCTGCTAAAGGGTCTAATATTAATTTACTGTCTTTCTTTGATAATAGTCCCATAGCTTATTGGTTTAATTTTTTAAAGTAAGGCACGTACATTCTAATATCTTTTTTGAGCATTGCCGAAACACCATCACCCGTAATCGTGGCTCCGGCTAAAGCATCTACTTCATTATCGCTTGTGTCTGTATTTTTAGGATCGTTATTACCTTTAGCAACCCTAATACCTTCAAAATTATTTTCGTTTAAGAACTTTTCCCCGGCAAAGTCATCCATAAAATAGCGTTGCTTAATTTCTGCTCCCAGACCAGGAGTCTCTCCTTTATGATCAAAGTAGACACCCTGAACCGTCATGGTCTTATCTACAGCAACAAAGCCCCAAATAGCATCCCAAAGCCCTTTACCTCTAACCGGGATGACATATACTTCTTTTCCATCTTTTTCTCCTATAAATAGTGGTAACCTCCTAATATAATTTGGGTCCTTTGCTTTGGTTGTTTCTTTTTTGAGATCGATCAAGAAAGCCTGATCATCTTCAGAAACTTTATCTCCTTCAATAACAATCTGCTTAGTGATGTATTTTTTGAACTCATCTTCAACTCTATCTGTAGGGATAAAGGTAACGTCATTGGGTCCTTCATTATCATTGATACCCATTGCATACAAAATATTCTGTTGTTTTTCGTATCGTTCATTTGCCTTTATCAAAGGTTTCAATCCACTGGCAAATCCTGCCAATAGTGAACCTACAACTACAACCATAATGATGGCGAAGACGATAGTATAGCTATTTTTATCTGTGTTAATTGCCATTGTATTAAGCTGTTTTAACTTTTAGACGTTTCATTCTTCTTTTAATGTTCCCTTGCAGTACATAGTGATCTATGGTAGGTGCAAATACATTCATTAATAATATCGCAAGCATAACTCCTTCCGGGTATGCAGGGTTAAAGACTCTTATCAGAATGGATATAAACCCTATTAAAAATCCGTAGATCCATTTTCCCTTATTGGTCTGTGATGCTGTAACAGGATCTGTGGCCATGTATACAATTCCAAATGCCATACCTCCAATGAGAAGATGTTGCCAGAACTCTGTATTCATTAAACTAAAGAACTTACTACTTTCAGAAATCCAACCGGCATCTGCAACACCGTTAAAAATAAGCCCCATTGATAATGCACCTATTACAGATGAAAGCATAATGCGCCAGCTTCCAATTTTGGTAAATATTAAAAACAGCCCTCCTAGAAGGATCAATAAAGTTGATGTCTCTCCTATCGAGCCCGGTATAAAACCGTAGAACATATCCATAACATCAAATCCGGCAGGGTTCCCCTGCGCAAGACTACCTAAAATAGTTTCTCCGGAAATCGCATCTGCCTGTCCGGTGGTTTCAACAGCTCCATGTACCCATACCTTATCACCACTCATCCAGGTTGGATATGCGAAGAATAAAAAGGCCCGAATTGTTAAAGCCGGGTTCAAGATGTTCATCCCGGTACCTCCAAATACTTCTTTTCCTATAACAACACCAAATATTACTGCAACGGTTAACATCCAAAGTGGAATGTCGATGGGTACGATCAAAGGCACTAACATCCCTGTTACCAAATAACCTTCTTCTACTTCATGACCTTTAATTACAGCAAATAAAAATTCTATCCCAAGTCCAACTCCATAAGAAATAAGTACAATAGGTAACACTTTCCAGGCTCCTGTAGCAAAATTATCCCAACTCCAAAACTCCGGGCTAAAAAACCCAGCACTTACGGCCTGAATATCTCCCGCGCCCAAATGGTGCTGATAACCGGCATTGAATATCCCGAATATCAAACAAGGAACCAAAGCCATGATCACTGTATTCATCGTACGTTTTAGATCGTCCGCTGCCCGTACATGGCTACCGGAATGTGTCGTTTCATTTGGCAAGTATAAAAAGGTATGTATAGCGTTAAACGCAGGCGCCATCTTTTTACCTTTATATTTCTCCTTTAGCGTATGTAATTTTTGTTTCAATCCCATAGCATTATCCTATTTCTTTATACATTAAGTCAAGACCCTTTCTAATAATCTCCTGGTGGGGCTGTTTTGATACACAAATAAACTCGGTGAGTGCAAAGTCTTCAGGAGCAACCTCGTACATCCCCAATACTTCCATCTGGTCCAGATCCTGAACCATACAAGCTTTTAAAATTTGTAAAGGATAGATATCCATTGGAAATACCTCTTCATAGTTCCCGGTAACTACAAATGCTCTATGCTCACCATTGGTATTTGTAGATAAATTAAAATTCTTCTTCGGAAACATCCATGACAAAGTCATAGCTCTGGATACAGATATCTTATTTGCGATAGGTTTCATCCAGCCCATGAAATCATAATCGTCTCCCTCCGGAATAACACTTACAGTATTATTGTAATATCCCAAATGCCCTTTTACCGATATCTTTTTTCCTGTTAATACATCTCCGCTGATGGCACGTTCATTTTCTCCGTTTAAACCGGAATCGTATATAAACGTGGCAACCTCAGCACCAATCTTTGTAGTATAATATTTTGGTGTTTTTACAGAAGATCCGGACAAAGCAATAACTCTTTCAGCATTAAACTTACCTGTTGTGAACAATTCACCTATGATGACTAAATCCTGAGCAGAAACCGTCCAGACCGTTTCTCCTTTATTAATTGGATCCAGCTTTGCAATTTGTGTTCCAACATTTCCTGCTGGGTGCGGTCCCGATACTCTATGAATTACACAATCTTTAAGATCTGCAAAAGGGGAGTTTCCAGTTTTGCCAATCGCTATATGCACCGGGCCCTCTGTTAATTTGCTCAAAGCAGTGACCGCAGTTTGCAGTTGTTTTTCTTTTCCCTGTAATGAAAAATCATAATCTGCTGCTAACGGAGCCGTTGCATATGCCGAAACAAAAATTGCTTTTGGCGCTACATCCGGATTTGCAATTACATCATACGGGCGCTGTTTAATGAACGGCCAACATCCCGAAGCAAGCAAGTGTTTCTTTATGGCTTCCGGCTCCATAGAATCCGGATTAGCAATTCCAAAATCTTTGTAAACATCTTGCTGGTCTGCTTCTATCAAAAGCTCAGTAATGACGCGCTTGGCTCCTCTTTCAATTTTAGTTAGAGTACCGCTTACGGGAGAAACAAATTTGATCTCTTCCTTTGCTTTCGAATAAAATAAAACGTCTCCGGCTTGTAGTTTGGCTCCTTCTTTAACCACCATCTTTGGAGTGATCAAGTGAAAGTCTGAAGGTCTAATGGCGAAGGTTCTTGATCGCGGTGCATTGGAAAGAGTTTTGTCCGCTTCGCCCTTTAATCTAATTGTAAGACCTTTTTTAATCTTAATGTCTTTGGACATAGGATGATTGTGTTAAAAATTTCTTTTTTCCCCCGAACAGATTTCGGGAGTGCAAATTTATAAATTTAAAGTAGCATCACATAATAATTGTATATAATTTTCTTATAAAGCCGAAAGTCTATTTTTCAATAAAATTTAAGGCACAAAAATTGTTTATCTTTAGGCTCACAAAATTGCTTTTATGTTCAAAAAGACTTTCGTTTTTATTTTTTTCGCCTGTACTGTCTATCAGGCAATTTCACAAGTTGAAGAAAAAGTAGCACCGCAATATATCAGTACCATCCAATTTAGTGGAACAACATCACAAAGTCAACTTCCTATTATACGCCTGGGCGAACGGTTACAACTTTCTTTTGATGCTCTCAACGGAGAAGAAGAAGACTATTACTATGTGATTTCACATCATAATTTTGATTGGACCCCCAGTGACCTTTCCAAAGGCGAATATCTCAATGGTTTTGATGAAGTAAGAATTGAAACCTATGAAAATTCATTGAATACTCTTCAGATATTTTCCCACTATACGTTAACTATTCCCAATAGAGAAACCAGAAGAATTACTAAAAGCGGAAATTACCTGATTAGTATATACAATGATGACAATGACCTGATATTCTCAAGAAAGTTTATGGTTATGGAGGCCATAGCGGGAGTGAATGTTGAAATTAAGAGGTCCCGTGACCTAAAATACATCGAAGAAAAACAAGTTGTCAATTTTACTGTTAATTCACCGACTTTGTTATTGATCAACCCGAAGCAAAATGTTAAAACATTAGTGCTTCAGAATAGCAACCTGAAAACGGCTATCTCCAATTTAAAGCCTCAGTATACTATTGGAACAGAGCTTATCTACAGGTATGATAAAGAATCTGCTTTTTGGGGAGGAAACGAGTTTTTGAGTTTTGACAATAAAGATGTGAGGTCTGCATCCTACGGAGTTAGAAAAGTAGAATTAAGTGACATATACGAGAATTATATATTTACAAATGTTTCCCGAAAAAATCGCCCGTATACCTATAACCCGGATTTTAACGGAAACTTCATTGTAAGAAATATTGATGCTCAAAATCCGAATACTGAAGCTGAATATGTCAGGCTACACTTTAACCTACAGTATTTTGAAGATATTGATGATAAAGAAATTCATGTCTATGGAAATTTCAATAACTGGACCATTGACGGAACCACCTATTTGGAATATGACAGCACGAGTGATACGTACAGAAACTCCAGGCTCTTCAAACAAGGATATTATGATTATAAGTATGTTTTAGTGGACAGAGACGGTTCAATTGATGAAGGTGCCATAGGCGGAAACTTTTGGCAAACCGAAAATCAATATACTGTATTGGTATATTACAGGGACCTGGGAGGCCGTTATGACCGTATTATTGGTATGGGTACCGGTAGTTCTACAAACATTACCAATAACTAACAGGCAAAACATTTCATCTTTATAAAATGGGTGCTAATAAACCTGCAAAGAGCAACAGCAGAAAAGCTTTTAAATACCGTGGGGCAAAGTGTCTTAATTGTGGACATCCATTAGATCTAAGCGATCGGTATTGTTCTTACTGTTCACAGTTAAATACAAGCAAGCAGCTCTCACTAAAAGATTTCCTTGGAGAATTTATTGGAAGTATTCTAACTTATGATTCACGCTTACGGTATACTATTAAAGACCTGCTGTTTAAGCCTGGAACCATTACCAAAAATTATGTGCAGGGACAACGCCTTAAATATGCCAATCCATTTCGCTTTTTCTTAAGTGTTTCTATTATTTTCTTCTTGATTCAGGGATTGATGACCTCTATTTCTCCGGACCTGAATACATTTGTAAACCTAAACAATAATGGAAATGCCGTAGCACTTGATTCGCTTGCCAATCAAAACATTGTATATCCAAGTGAAAATGGGACAAATGACACTTTACAACTTTCTGAACTAAAAGTAATTACCAACAACAATATAATCCCAAATGAAACCAAAGAGGAAGAGAAGAGCTTTAAGTATATCTCTGAATCGGATTTTGACACCATACAATGGTCCAACAGGTTTGTAGAGCGTTTTGTTCTATATCGTGATTTTTATAAGCTTCACAAGATAAAAGATGCATCAATAGCATTGGACAGCCTAAATCACAAAAAAAACGCTTACAATCGATGGGTTTATAACAAGAACAATTCCATTGACCGTATTATTGAAGACCCCTTTGGATTTGGAAACTATATGATGGGTAAAGTTCCCTTTTTTTTGTTCTTCTTCACCCCTTTGTTTGCTTTTTTCTTTTGGATGATCTATTCCAAAAAAAAGTATACCTATATGGAACATATGGTTTTTATCTTCCATATTTTCAGCTTTTTATTCCTCGGAATGCTCATTAGCCTTATTCCGGATCTATTAATAGGCACTGAGATTTTTGGAGGTATTTTAATAGGACTTATCGGCCCTTTCTACTTTTACAAAGCACTTCGTAACTTCTACAAACAAAGCCGTTTGATAACAATCATAAAATTTGTACTTTTAAACTTTGTTTTTTGGCTTAGTTCATCTATTGCAGCACTATTATTTTTTGCGGTTACCGCAGCAGCATACTAAATGGTACAACAAGTAACACAAGGAATTAAAGTTTCGGTTGAAACTAGTTTTGAAGGCACGTTTTATAAAAACTATAAAATGTATTATGCCTATGGATATGTTGTGACCATTGAGAACCAGGGAAAAGACACAGTGCAACTTACCGCCAGACACTGGAAGATCAAAGATGCCCTAAACAATGTAGAAATTGTTGAAGGCGAAGGTGTTATAGGAAAAAAGCCTGTTCTGCAACCTGGCGAAAAACATATTTACAATAGTGGCTGTTTGTTACTTTCCCCAATAGGAGCCATGAAAGGATATTACGCTATGGTCAATTTCAGTACCACCCGGAAGTTTCGGGTTGCCATTCCTTCTTTTAAACTAAGTGCTCCTTTTGCTATTAATTGAAGTATTAGCTTAGATCTCGTTTTGTTATTTCTTTTTTTTGCAGGTCTTCATAGCGCATTACCGTAGTGTCTGTTTTTATGATTTGTGTAATGCTTTTGGTTTTTACAAATCCCCTGTCCATAATAATATCTGTTTCTATATTTCCTTCACCGGCAGTCTTGTGAAAGTCCAATAATTTTGCTTCGGAAGGATTTAAATTCTCGAAGAGAAACTTTGAGAACCATTGTTCTCTCTTTCTTTTTACCTCTTGCGTATACAGTAATGAAGAAGACCAAATATGCGGTGCAAGTGGCATCTCTTTAAAATGCGAACCCATTCCATCCCAAACCAGTTCAAATAAACGCAGCTTTTTTTTCCATTCTACCATAATAATGGTAAAAGGCTCAATATCGTTAAAGTTATAGGTTTCAATTTTAGAAACGGCATCCTTAGAGGTTAACAAATCGGTCACAATGATACCACGGCTCATCCTGTAAGCATCCTTGCGCTCATGTGCTGTAAAACCCCCATTCAATAAACAGATTATCCTGTTTTGATTACTTGCGCCAATCCATGTACCTCCGGCCACTTCATCTTTTGGAAACAACAATTCCACATTATTCACGGTATATTGTCGTGGTGAAATAGTACTACGGTCCGGAGCTTCATCCCTATTTGAAGTTAAAACAAAGCCTGTTGTCGCCTTTGGAACAAAAGTTACTGTGCACATAATATGAGTGGTCTATTTTTGAAAAAGAAAATTACAAAAAAAGGTTGGTGTAAAAAGTTAAGTATTCGTTAGAAGCTATTCTATTTCCTTTTTGAAATTTGTACCTTTGCACCTTGCTTAATTAACTATAATTCTATAAAACAAATATACTGATGGGAAAAGGATTTTTTGAAGTACCAATAGCTGTTAACGAACCTGTAAAGGATTATACTCCGGGTTCACCGGAACGTAAAGAAGTTTTAGCTACCTATAAAGAAATGTACGATAGTACGGTGGAGGTACCCATGTACATTAATGGTAAAGATGTTAAAACAGGAGATACAGCTACCATGGCTCCCCCTCACGAGCATGAGCATATATTAGGAACCTATCATAAAGCAGAAAAAAAACATATTACCGAGGCTATTGAAACGGCTTTAGAGGCTCGTAAATCCTGGGCAAACATGCCTTGGGAACAGCGTGCGGGTATTTTTCTTCGTGCTGCAGAATTGATCGCAGGCCCGTACCGTGCAAAAATAAACGCTGCTACTATGTTAGGGCAGTCCAAAACTATTTATCAGGCCGAAATTGATTCGGCTTGTGAGTTAATTGACTTTTTGCGCTTTAACGTTCAATTCATGACCGAAATCTATGCCGAACAGCCTGAGTCTACTTCGGGAGCCTGGAACCGGTTGGAGTATCGGCCGTTAGAAGGATTTATCTATGCAATTACTCCTTTTAATTTCACAGCGATTGCAGCTAATTTACCTGCAAGTGCTGCATTGATGGGAAATGTTGTGGTTTGGAAACCAAGTGACAGCCAGGTATATTCTGCCAAAATAATCCTTGACATCTTTAAAGAAGCAGGAGTTCCGGCAGGCGTCATTAATATGGTAATGGGTGATCCGGTAATGATAACCGATACATTACTTGCCAGTCCGGATTTTAGTGGAATTCACTTCACGGGTTCTACCCATGTTTTTAAAAATATCTGGCAAAAGATAGGAACCAACATACACAACTATAAAACCTATCCCCGCATTGTGGGTGAAACAGGTGGAAAGGACTTTATTGTTGCACATAAGTCATCAAACCCACAACAAGTAGCTACTGCCATTTCCAGAGGGGCTTTTGAATTTCAGGGGCAAAAATGTAGCGCAGCGAGCAGATGCTATATTTCAAGAGGAATTTGGGAAGATGTAAAGGAGTTATTGGTTGCAGATGTCAATTCCTTTAAAATGGGATCTCCAGAAGATATGGGCAATTTTATTACTGCAGTAATTCACGAAGGTTCCTTTGATAAATTGGCAGGCTATATTGACCAGGCTAAGAAAGACAGCAATGCTGAAATAATCGTTGGCGGAGGTTATGATAAAAGCGAAGGATATTTTATAGAACCTACGGTCATTGTTACCGAGGACCCTAATTATACTACTATGTGCACAGAACTCTTTGGGCCTGTAGTTACTATCTATATTTTTGAAGATAACGATTGGGAAAAGACATTGCATCTTGTTGACGAAACAGGTGAATATGCTTTAACCGGAGCTGTCTTTAGTGAAGACCGTTACGCATTGGAGAAGGCTGTACGCATTTTGGAAAATGCTGCTGGAAACTTTTACATTAATGATAAGCCTACCGGAGCCGTTGTAGGACAACAGCCTTTTGGTGGTGCAAGAGCAAGTGGAACAAATGACAAAGCCGGGAGTAAATTAAATCTTTACAGATGGATATCGCCCAGAATGGTAAAAGAAACATTTGTTTCGCCAACAGATTACAGGTATCCTTTTTTAGGATAGAGTATAAAGGATAACTCCTATTTAAAAACAAAAAACCCATCCGCCTAAGGCGGATGGGTTTTTTATATTAGAATATCGCTATTCTATTCGTAATCTTTGTCTTCATTCACATGTGCATGCTGAGAGTTTCTTGCAGTGTTATCTGCACTTACAACCATTGCTACAAGGTCAAGATTAGCTGCAACATATTCTGAAGGGATTGTTACTGTAAAACTTTTTGTATAAGTGTCAAAAGAAGCAGTAGCATCAATTTCATCTCCAAATATATTGGTAAGGGATAACCTTAACACTTCATTGTGCTCAAAGTCAGGAATTGGGTTCCCCATTTGATAAAACGGACTTGTAGGATCGGTGTCATAATAATTTACTTGATCGTGTATCAATCCATTCTCGGTTAAATAAAGCACCAATTTATCTCCAGGCATTGATCCGTTTTCATAAATCACTTTTACATCGACTGTAAGTGTAGTTCCTGTCAATTGAGAGTTAATAGCAATTGCAAGGTCGGTCTCTTCTCCGGCAATACCAGTTACTTCGCTAATTGCATACGGCATGCCCCAGGTTGTCGTTCTGTTGATCCTGGCAGCAGGAAGCCCAAATACACCAAACTCCGCTTGTAATAAATCAACCTGATCAAAATGATATGGGTCAGGGCTACTATTTGCCGTTTCATGGATAGCAACAACAGATATATCACTGGTAGCGGCATGTGCATCTACAATAGCAGCAGCAACACTTGGGCAATATCCACACCAGGTACCCGTATAGTCTTCCAATACGACTTTACGTTTCGGAATAAAGACAACAAATGATTTGGTTTCTGTGGTTTCTGTTGATCCTTGAAATTCGTATTCTGCATATACATCGAAACTACCTTCGGTAGCAGATGAATATGTGTTTCCGGATATTTCCGTATTATTTACAAAGAATGTAGCTTCAGAGGTAACATCATTTCCGTCTGAATCTACCATTGAAAAAGTGACCGTTTGGTTCCGAAAAGCTTTTGCATGGTCTACTAAAATAGTTCTTTCATCAGCATCAATTACATCAAAACTTAAAGAGTTACTGCTTATTCCTAAATAGGAAGCATACACTTCAAAATTTCCTTCGGTTCCAAAAACGTGATTGGCTCCGGCAATTTCACTTTGGTTTACATAAAATATTGCATCGTTGGTATAATCAACCCCATCGTCTCCTGTGACAATGAAATTTAAAGTTTCATTCACCACCAAAACATTATCCTGAGAGTCGCTGGTAAGTTCTAAAGTTGCAAAACTTCCACCTCCAACTAGAGGTACATTCTCTTCTTTTTTACTACAAGAAATTATAGTAATTGCTGAAAGAATTAGAGAAATTTTAAAAAAAAATTTGGTATTCATGATTGTGGCATTTGATTTGTATATGCAATAATACTAGTTTTTTAAAAGAATTTATATTCAGAAATGAAAAAAATTGACTTATAGAATTTTATTTATTCTTTTTTAAAGAAAATTAACTAATATTGCCTAATTAATAAAACCTGAACTCATGAACAAAATTGTATTCCTTTTATCTATTTTAATTACATTCAGTGCTTTCTCTCAGGAAGATTTACCTAATGTGGATCTTACCACCATGGAGGGAAGTACAATTAGTGTTAAAGACGCAACTCAACAAGATAATGTAGTAGTGGTATCTCTTTGGGCCACCTGGTGTGTTCCCTGTTTAAAAGAACTGGACGCCATTAGTGAAGTATATGATGAATGGCAAGCCGAAACCAATGTCGACCTTATCGCTGTTTCTGTAGATGACAGCCGTACCGTAAAACGTGTTAAACCTTTAATTAATGGTAAAGGGTGGGATTATACGATCTTACTCGATTCTAATAACGACTTTAAACGTGCTCTTGGTGCTGCAACTGTTCCATTGACCTTGTTAATTAAGGACAACCAGATTGTTTACAGACATTCGGGATATAGTGCAGGGGCAGAAGAGGAACTTTATGAAAAAATCAAAGAGTACTCAAATTAATTTACTTATTACTTAACCAACCAATCTTTTTTGAATGAAATACTTAATCTTTTCTTTCGCTATTCTGTGCAGTGGATTTACGCTCGCACAGGACAATGGATACTTTTTTGGAGGACTGGAGTCAAACTCTCAGTGGCTTTTGGATGACGATGGTATCAACTTTGAAACACCGGAAGACCAATTCAGGTCCAACAATTATGTACAACTAAATTATAGTTTAGGTAAGTTTACAGCCGGTGTGCAATATGAATCTTATTTGCCTTCTTCTCTATTGGGATACTCTCCCGTATATGATGGTGGCAACACCATAGCAACCTATTATTTAAATTTTAAAAACGAAACACTTGATATAACAGGTGGTTTTTTCTACGAACAGTTTGGAAGCGGCCTTATATTGCGTTCCTGGGAAGACAGACAATTAGGTGTCAACAATGCACTTAAAGGATTGAAAGTAAACTTCCAGGCTACAAAGGACCTTGAACTTACCGGTGTATACGGACAACAACGAAACGGGTTTGTTGTTTCAGAAGGTGTTATTCAAGGAATTGATGCCAACTTCGATCTTAGTTCTGCTTTGAAAATTGAAGAGGTAGACCTTAGATTGGGGGCCAGTTATGTAGCCCGCTACCAGGATCGAGGAACAAATGAAGCTATTCCAAGTAATGTAAATGCTTATGGAGGAAGATTGGATTTTATTTGGGATAACTTTTACGGAGGCGTTGAAGCCATTACAAAAGGCCCGGATGTTATAGCTAACGAGGGGCAATTGGTTTCCAATAAATTGTATGATGGAACCGCTTTACAGGTAAACCTGGGATTTGCTAAAAAAGGAATTGGTGTAAACAGTACGTTTAGACGCCTGGAGAATTTTAGTTTTTACAGTGACCGCCTGGCGGAAGGAAATGTTTTCAACGAGCTGATAGTTAATTATGTTCCCGCGTTGACAAAGCAGCAAGATTACCTCCTAACGAATATTTATGTTTACAATGCTCAACCACGTTTGGTTGTTGAAACCTTCGACCAAAGAGCCGGTGAAGTTGGTTCTCAAACAGATATATTCTATTCTTTCAAAAAAGGTACTACCCTGGGAGGAAAATATGGTACTAAATTGGCCGTTAATTTTTCATATTGGGCCGGATTAGATGCCGAATATAATGTGCCTAACCGTTGGTATGAAGCAAAATTCATTGGAAAAGGCCCAAGACTTTACAGAGACGTAAGTGTGGAAATCAAGAAGCGCTGGACCCCAAAATTTAGCTCGGTTGTTACGTTTCAGGACGTAATTATTGATAAAGGTGTTTCTCTTGGAGGACCTGTGGGAGTTCAGGGAGACATTAAAGCTAAAATTGGAGTTCTGGAAGGAACTTATAAATTTAAAGCAGGTAAATCCTTAAGAGTAGTTGGACAACATCTATGGAGCGACCAGGACAGAAAAAACTGGGCTGCAGGAGTGTTGGAATATAACTTCTCTTCAAAATTAGGGGTATACGTAGCAGATTCGTGGAATTATGGCGGAGAAGAAGAAATTCACTATTATAATGTTGGTGGTAGCTATTCTAAAGGAAGAACCCGTTTAGGAGTTAATTACGGACGCCAAAGAGGAGGATTGATATGTGTTGGAGGTGTATGTCGTTTTGTTCCTGAGAATACCGGGCTTAGCGCCAATCTCGTTGTAACGTTTTAACAAAACAAAGAATTCAAAATATAAAAAAGCCCGATAGTTAAAACTATCGGGCTTTTTTATGATAGATAAGTCTATTATTTATCTCACAACTATCTTGGTTGTCTGTGAAACACCTCGATCATTTGAGAAATGTAAAAGATACATTTGAGATCTTAAATTTGAAACATTGATCGATTGCTGTCCAACACTTAATTTTTCTTGCTGTACTACTCTTCCCTGAAGGTCATAGATAACAAGATTGACATCTTCATTGATAGTTAATGCAAGTTCACTCGTTACAACGGTAGACTTTACAGCAACATCAAGTTTATTTAAATCATTAACACCTAATGTAGGGTCATAGCGATAGGTCATAGATAGATCTGTTCCTATCTCATTTCCTCCTCCATCTACCTGGTAAAATCTGAAAACATATTCAACGGGATTTACACCATCTCCTAATTCAAAATTGTACATATGATTACCTGGTAGTGTTTGTCCACCGGGAGCAATAGTAACCACATCACTTCCAGGAGGGTATACTTGACCAATAATTATACCTGTATAACACAATCCAAAGCACAATTCCATTTTTGTACCATCTGCGTTTAATGCGCTTACAAATTCAATCTTCATATTAATATCATCGGTAGCCGAAGTATTGTTCACAAAGAAGTCCAAAGAAGACTCGGAGAAATCAGCAGCAACATCAAAAACAGCTATATCTCCATCAACAATAGGGCTTCCGTCACCGTCCTCAACAGTAAATTGTGCATTCATAGTGATTGCAACAAATAACATGCATAGTAATAGTAAATTCTTTTTCATTTTAAATAAATATTTAAGTTAATACAGTAATTTTTAGTTTTTTGGTGGTTAATTATTTAGCTAAAATACTTTTTTTTTATTAAAAACATCATAATAATTAACTGATTTCAAAGTCAGTATCAATATTTTACTGATCTTAGACAAATACCCGTAGTTGTTGAGGTTAAAAAAGTAATATTTTTTTTATTCCTACCAATTTAATGGGATAACTCTGTTTAAAAGCGGTTCGTGAAGAAAAATACAAAACACCGTTAAAATCTGGGTTGCACCATGTCTTAAAACTTGTTTTTTCACACCAATTTTGTATCTTTAACAATTAATTCACTCTTTTTTATGAAAAAGAAGAATTTGTCAAAACTCAATCTAATTAATTAAAAATTAAAGAAATGCTAAAAAAAATACCCGCTATTTTAGTATTTATGTGTCTGGCGACCTTTGCATATGGTCAAACGATAGTAAGTACTACTCCTGAAAACAAGAAAGTGATCCTTGAGGAATTTACAGGTATACATTGTGTATTCTGCCCACAAGGCCATGCTATTGCGCAAGCAATACAAGACAACAATCCCGGAAATGTATTTTTGATTAACATCCACACAGGTAGTTTTTCAAACCCTGGTGCCGGTGAACCCGATTTTAGAACTCCTTTTGGAGCTGCTCTTGCCAGTCAGTCTGGTTTGGTAGGGTATCCTGCCGGTACAGTAAACCGTCATGTATTCCCCGGTCAATCACAGAGTGGTGGAAACCACACTGCTATGAGTAGAGGTAACTGGACAGGAACCTCTAATACAACTCTCGGAGAAGCTTCTTACGTAAATGTAGGTGTTGAAGCAGAAATTGACGTTTCAAACAATGAACTTACTGTTCATGTGGAAGCCTATTATACCGGTGATAGCCCGGAAGCTACAAACTTTATGAACGTTGCTCTACTACAAAATAACACCTTAGGGCCACAAACAGGTGGAAACGCAGGTGATGAGTATGTTCATATGCACAGATTGGTACATTTAGTTACCGGACAATGGGGAGCTGCTATTTCTCCTACTACTACGGGAACCTTTATTGATGAGACCTATACGTATACGATCCCTGCAGATTACAATGGAGTACCTGTAGAACTAGCTGATATGGAAGTAGTTGCCTTTATTTCTGAAACGCAACAGGAAATTCCCAGTGGATCCGGAGCATATCCAACGTATACAGGATTTGCAAATGCCAATGATGCTTATGCCAGATATGTAGAAGACATCGATGACCAGTGTGGTTTTGATATATCTCCTAGAGTAAATATCCAAAATGTAGGTGGTGATGAATTAACTGCAATAACAATTAACTATTCTGTGAATGGTGGGCCAACTCAATCATATGATTGGACAGGTTCTCTTCTTTCTTTACAGAATGAAACTGTTGAGTTACCTCCAATCTCTTATACTATTCAAGCTAATAATTCAGTAGAGATCACTTTAGAGAATGACGAAAACAATGCAAATAATGTTACATCTAATACTTTTGACGTTGCTATAGAAGGTACTGGTACTGTATTTATGATATTAAATACTGACAACGCCGGTAGCCAATGTACATGGGACGTTGTAGATTCTTCAGGAACTACCGTTTACAGTGGAGGTCCTTATGGAAACAATGAAACTATTAACGAAACATTTAGCTTACCTGCTGAATGCTACAAATTTAGCGTATATGACTCCGGTGGAGACGGTGGAGGTTCTATAGTATTATATGATACTAATAATGATGTAATGTATAATAGCAGTGGAAACTATGGATCTGGTGATTCTGGTAACTTCTCTTCTGACGGAGTATTAGGTATCGGTGAAAATGCACTTGAAGGTATTCGTTTGTATCCTAACCCTACCAATTCAATATTAAATATCTCTAACGCTGCAGCTTCAACTGTAGAGATCTATAATTTATTAGGACAACTTGTTGCTACTAAAACAAATATCTCTAATAATGATCAGATTGAAGTTTCTCGTTTACAAGCTGGAACTTACCTAGTTAAAGTTTCTAAAGACAATGCTGTTAAAGTAGATAAATTGATTATTTCCAAATAATACTTAACAGTTTACATTAGTATTTGAAAACTCCGGCATTTTGCCGGAGTTTTTTATTAGAGTATATAGGCTTTCTTACCTTAACCCCTATACTTAAGAGGAAGGTGTACCACACATTTAGTTTCAAAAAAATCTTCTTTAAAAAAATCACTCAACGGATAGATTCTCGCTTTTGGAAAAGGGGAAAGTTCTTCTGTAAGTTCACCTCCTTTTAGATAAAGGATCCCATTTTTGAGCTCATGGTTGCTTTTTTTGGCCACCCTGTGCTTTACCCAATGTACAAAGGTTTCCATTTGTGCTACGGCCCGGCTTACTATAAAATCGTATTGGTCTGGTACTGTTTCTACACGGGCATTGGTGATCTTTATATTTTGCAGTTCCAGGCCCTTGGAAACTTCCTCCACAACTTTTATTTTTTTCCCGATACTATCCACCAAATGAAAATGTGTTTCCGGGAACAAAATTGCCAATGGGATACCCGGAAACCCACCGCCGGTTCCCACATCCAGTATTTTAGCTCCGGGTTTAAAAGCTTGTATTTTGGCTATTCCTAAAGAATGCAGAACATGTCTTAGATATAGTTCCTCGATATCTTTTCGGGAAACAACATTAATTTTTAAGTTCCAATCCTTATATAATTCACTCAATTTAACAAACTGTTGTATTTGCTTTTCAGAAATATGAGGAAAATAATTGAGAAGTAATTCCATAGTAAGTTATCAACTGCAAAAGTAGGGTTTCTTTAATAAATTTATGATTTCATTGTACGGTTTTACAAGGAAGATGTGTATTTTAGCGCTTTCTTTTAAAGGATTCTCCATTTAAAACAAAATTATTTTGAGAAATACACAAATATCCTTCTCGAGAGTTGATTCTGCCAAGTTTTTCAAAACACTCAATAAACGAGTAAATAATTATTTCAAGGAAAATAATATTTCCCGTAACGGCAATTGGAAATTGCATCTCAAAACTGTAGTGATGTTTTCCTTATTCTTAACTCCTTACTTTTTGTTTTTAACACTAGATTTCCCCTGGTGGGCACAATTATTACTTACCGTAGTAATGGGAGTTGGTATGGCAGGAGTGGGCATGAATGTTATGCACGATGCTAATCACGGTGCTTATTCTTCAAAAAAATGGATCAATAAGATAATGGGGGGAAGCATGTATATTCTTGCCGGGAATGTATACAACTGGCAAGTTCAGCACAATGTACTGCACCATACATACACAAACATTCACGGGCATGATGAGGATCTGGAAGCTGGTAGGATCCTTAGATTTTCAGTACACTCCAAGTGGAACAGGTTTCACAGATTTCAACATTATTATAGTGTCTTTTTTTATGGGCTACTTACCATTAATTGGGTGCTAACATCAGATTTTTTTCAGACCAAACGGTATCTTGCTCAAAAATTAGCTTACGGTAAACTCCCAAAACCAGCAACTCAGTGGAGTGTATTAATTATTACCAAATTGATTTATGCAGCTATTTGGATATTGATCCCCATACTTTTCTTCGATATAGCATGGTGGAAAATATTGATCGGCTTTTTTATTATGCACTATGTGGCAGGCTTGATCCTAAGTATTGTTTTTCAACTGGCACATGTGGTAAAAGAAGCAGAAGTAATGCTACCGGACCCATCGGGAACCATGAAAAACACCTGGGCAATTCATCAACTGTTCACTACAGTCAATTTTTCAACAAAGAACAAAATCATGAATTGGTTTACCGGTGGATTAAACCACCAGGTAGAGCATCATATTTTTCCAAATATAAGCCACATTCATTATTCAAAGATCTCCGAAATCGTAAAACAAACAGCGCGAGAATTTAATTTGCCTTACAATGAATATAAGACTACACGAAAGGCAATCATTGCTCATTTTAAACACTTAAAAGAAATGGGATTAAAACCTGCGGTCCCTGCTTAAACCTATGAACCCAAAACTTTCTAACCGTGTCAACAAAATGGCTACTTCTGCAACGCTGGCCATGGCGGCAAAAGCTCGAGAACTGCGTGAAGAAGGAAAAGATATAATTGGCCTGAGCCTTGGAGAACCGGATTTTACAATACCCGAATTTGTAAAAGAAGCGGCTATCCAGGCCATAAAAGATGATTACCATGCTTATACTCCTGTAGATGGTTACGGAGACTTAAAACAAGCTATCATTACAAAGTTTAAACGCGATAATGATCTTACATATTCACCTTCTCAAATTGTAATATCTACCGGTGCAAAACAGTCACTGGCAAATTTGGCCATGGTGCTGTTAAATGAAGGTGATGAAGTGTTGTTACCTGCTCCATATTGGGTAAGTTATAGCGACATTAGTAAGGTAGCCGGCGGTGTACCTTTAGAAATACCTACATCCATTGAAACCGATTTCAAGATCACTCCGAAAGCTTTGGAGGCTGCCATAACTCCCAGAACCAAAATGATGATCTACAGCTCTCCATGCAATCCCAGCGGTTCTGTATATAGTCGTGAAGAATTACGGGCCCTGGCAGATATTCTAGTGAAGTATCCGGATATTATTGTCGTAAGTGATGAAATATACGAACACATTAATTTTACCGAAGGGCATGCCTCTATGGCACAGTTTGAAGATATGTATGACCGAACTGTAACTGTAAATGGTGTTTCCAAAGCTTATGCAATGACCGGTTGGCGTATCGGGTATATTGGCGCTCCCGAGTATATTGCCCGTGCCTGCAATAAGATGCAAGGGCAAATTACAAGTGGCGCAAATTGTATTGCACAAAGAGCTACTATTACTGCTTTGGAAAATCCGCCCAGTAAAATTCAATACATGGTAGATGCCTTTAAAGAAAGACGAGGCATGGTATTACAGTTACTCTCTCAAATTCCCGGATTTAAGACCAACGAACCTGAAGGTGCTTTCTATGTATTCCCCGATATCTCGTATTACTTCGGAAAGGCCCTCCGTGGAAAGGAAATTAATTCTGCATCTGACTTCTCACTATATCTTCTGGAAGAAGCCAATGTGGCAACAGTTACCGGTGAAGCTTTTGGAGATGCTAATTGCATCAGGATATCCTATGCTGCTTCAGAAACAGAGATTAAAGAAGCAATGCGAAGAATTAAGGAGGCCGTTATCTAAAAAACAATGATCGTAAAACAAAAAACTCACTAGTTTCCTAGTGAGTTTTTTGTTCTTGATAGAAGATCTACCTTATCTGCTATTTGATGATCAAACTTTTATTGGCAGATCCTAAATCTGTGTTCACATTCACTATATATGCTCCACTGGAAAGGTTTGTATCGATCTTTATAGAATTGGAATCAAAACTATTAGTATATACAAGTTTTCCAACAACACTGTAGATATTAACTACTGCTTTAGTTGTAGCATCATTTAATTTTAAATTTATAACCGAACCATTACTTGGGTTTGGAAATAATTGGAAGCTTACATTCAACGAGTTGTCATTAACTCCCAGAGGGCTACAAGGGGCCGGCGTAGGATCAAAACCAACCGGGAAAGCTGCTTCGAAAGTTCCCACATTTGCAATAGGCCATATATCTAATGAAATAATCTCATTACTAGGGTTGATCAGGCAATATGTTGGATATGCCGTAATACCAAAATTAGAGTCTACGGCTCCGGCGCCACCTTCCATACTTACGGCAGGGGCATGCTCAAAAGGCCCGCCAAAGGTTTGTTCAAATTGTATAACCTCAAGATCGGTATCTGTTCCGTTATTTACAGACAGACAATACACTTCACCTTCGTTACAACCATATTTGTCATATAATTCGTTGAAGATAGGCGTAGTTTGTTGACAGGGCCCGCAGGTATCAAAAAAGAAATCTAAAAAGACATATTTTCCTTGAGCAGTAATACTGTACAAATTGTGTTCGTTCCCTTCCGTATCAGTAAGGGTAAAATCATCCACAACTTCTCCCAAACTATAATTCTGGACTTGTGAATTTACAGAGAAACTAAAAGCAATAAATGCTAATAATAAAGTAATTTTTTTCATAATCGGGTAGTTTAAATTTTATCTAAAACTACAAATATATTGTTTAAAAACAAGGGGTTAAGCCTGCTTTTCAAGTACAAAAAAGGAAGTTTTTTTCAATTTCGCTTCTGCTCGCTTTCCCTGCCTGCTACCCTACTTTTTTAATAGGAATAACAATATTTTCAAAAAAAATAAAACAATAGCCTGTTAAAAGCTATTTTTATATAATTATCATACATTTAATTCATAAAAAGTAAGTTTATGTTTACATCTTTTCAAAATTGTGAGCCAAAAGAAATCGCTCCCGGATTTACAGCACGTTTTATTCATACAGAGTTACAGACCCATGCATTGGTAACCATAAAAAAAGGAGCTGTCCTTCCCGAACATTTTCATGTACATGAACAAATTTCGCAGGTTTTGGAAGGCGAATTTGAATTAACCATTGAAGGTAAAACCAAACGTTGTAAAAAAGGAGATATAGCTATTATAAGCTCAAATAATAAACATTCCGGAAAAGCACTTACACCTTGTATAATCTTTGATGTTTTTACACCTGTGAGAGAAGACTACAGGTAATTACCTGTTCCTCCAGAAAAAAGGTGTTAGCAAGATAAGCACTGTAAATAGCTCCAAACGACCTATTAGCATTAAAAAGCATGACCACAATTTTGTTAGGTCCGGCAAACTTCCATAATTATTTACCGGTCCCAGATCACCCAATGCAGGACCTACATTGCCTAAAGTAGATGCTGCAGCGCCCAAAGCTGTATCAAAATCAAGCCCCAGCCAGGAAAAAACCAGTACTCCAACAATAAACGAAAGCATATACAAAATGAAGAAGCCTAATATATTGAATACGATAGGTTGCTGCACTGCTTTGTTGTTATACCTAACAGGTAAGACCGCATGCGGGTGCAATGTCCTTTTAAACTCCATAATACCATTCTTCACCATGATCAAATGGCGTACAATTTTCACGCCTCCTGCGGTAGACCCGGAAGAACCTCCTAAAAACATCAAGCCAAAGAAGAAGATAGTCAAAAAGGGCGTCCATAACATATAATCTGCCGTAATAAAACCAGTGGTGGTCACAATTGCAAGTACCTGGAACAATCCGTGACGTACAGCACTTTCAAATTCTCCCCAAACCATAGGATGTGTAATACTGGAATCTGTAATGTCATCTTGAAAATAGATAACCAATGAAGCTACAATTGTAAATACAAGGATAGCATATACGTATAACCGAAATTCTTCATCTTTAAATATTTTGCTGAACTTGGTTTTAAAAGCAAAGTAGCTTAGTACAAAATTAGTTCCCGCCAAAAACATGAAGAACATGATGATGTACTGTATTAACGGTTGTCCGTTCCAATGAGCAACACTGGCGTTTTTAGTAGAAAAACCTCCCGTACTAAGAGTACTCAGCGAATGGTTAATTGCATCAAAAAAACTCATGCCTGCAATCTTAAGCAATATGGTTTCGGCTATGGTGTAACCCACATAGATAAGCCATAAACGTTTCGCCGTATCTGTAATACGCGGATGTAGTTTATCGCCCCCGGGACCCGGAGCTTCGGCAGCAAATAGTTGCATTCCTCCTATCCCAAGCAAAGGTAGAATAGCAATTGCCAATACGATAATACCCATTCCTCCTATCCAGTGTGTGATGCTACGCCAAAAAAGTACTCCGTTGGGAACACTCTCAATATCACTTAAAATGGTTGCTCCGGTAGTAGTATAGCCACTCATCGTTTCAAAAAATGCATTTGTAAAACTTGGAATAGTACCGGTAAATACATAGGGAAGTGTTCCCGCCAGGGACATAAATATCCAACCAAAAGTTACGATAATATACCCTTCTCTTTTTTTAATTTCTTTACGGTGATCACGAGTGGCAAGCATGATTGCCCCACCAAGAATAAGTGTAACAATTCCGGCTAAGAGCATTTCCTTAACAACACCATCTTCATAAGCAAAGCTCACCAAGGCAGCCAATAACATAAAGCCCCCGTTAACAGTAAGCAAAAGCCCCATTAAATGAAAGATAATTTTAAAATTGATCCTGGAAATCGAACGCATTACACAAAGAGTTTTTCAACTTTGGCAATAGATTGTGGTAAACAGCATACTACTATACGGTCACCGCTTTGTATTTTAAAATCTCCTAATGCTATGATGCCTTCACCGTTTCTAACTACTCCACCGATAACTGCAGATCTCGGGAAGTCGATCTCTTTAATGACCATATCGCAAACTTTGGAAGTAGGAGAAACAATAAATTCCAAAAGTTCTGCATTCATGTTATTCAGCTTTGTCATAGCTACCACTTCACCTTTTCTTACATAGCGAAAAATATTATTTGCGGCCAGAAGCTTCTTGTTGATGAGTGTATCTATCCCTATGGAATGAGATAACTGAAAGTAATCCATATTCTCGACCAAAGCAATTGCTTTTTTTACTCCTTTGGATTTAGCGACCAAACAGGACATGATATTGGTCTCACTATTACCTGTTACTGAAATAAAGGCGTCCATATCGCTTATGGATTCTTCCTGAAGCAATTCTACATTCCTTCCATCACCATTGATCACAAGGCAATTTGGGAGGTCATCTGCAATCTCAAACGCTTTATTTTTATCGTTCTCAATAAGCTTTACGTTAAAGCTGTTTTTGCAAAGATCATTAGCAGTTTTGCATCCAATATTACTTCCGCCTAAGATCATTACATTTTTAATTTCCTCACGTACCTTCCCACTCAACTTATAGATATGGTCAACGCCTGTTCTGGTAGTTGTAAAATAGACCTGGTCTCCTTCTTTGAACTTAGTATCCCCTCGCGGAATAAGAGTATATTGTGTACCGTAGCGCTGTATAGCAATTGGCACATATTTCAACTCAGGATATTCTCTTCCAACTTCTCTCACGGTTTTCCCAACAAAAGCAGTTGTTCTCGAAAGTGAAAGTCCGATCATGGTGAGTGCACCATCTTCAAACTCATACGTATCATTAAAAGCGCTTTGATTAAGAAGTAATTCTATTTCATTAGCAGCAAGGGATTCTGGAGAGATCAATTCATCAATACCAAATTTTGTAAATCCAACTTCGTCCTTGTTCTCAATGAATTCGGTATTGGAAATACGGGCTATGGTTCGTTTCGCACCTAGTTGCTTTGCCAAAACACAAACAGTGATATTGGTAGTTTCGCTTGAGGTAACTGCAATCACCAGGTCTGTACGTGCTACTTTAGAATCCCGCAATACCGAAATCGATGTAGCATCTCCCCTAATAACACGAATATCCAAATGAGTATCGGCATAGGCCAAAGAATCTCTATTGGTATCTATAAGTGTAATATCCTGGGACTCGAAAGAAAGAAGTTTTGCTAAATGAAATCCAACTTCACCGGCACCGGCAATAATAATTTTCATAAAATCTTAAGCAATAGGTATCACAAAGGTATAGAATTTAATACAATTGGCACATAATCAAATATAATTCTATTAAACAGATGATTAGTTCACAAATTGTAAAAAAATGGTAGCTTTGCAGCCGCTATTTACTATGAGTGAAAAAGTAAAACCATATAAAGATTCCAATCTCAACAAGAAGAAACAGGTCGAGCAAATGTTCGATACGATCTCGGGAAATTATGATGGACTTAACCGTTTAATTTCATTGGGAACAGATACCAAATGGCGAAAAAAGGTGATTAAAATGGTGGCTGAAAGAAAACCGGATACAATTCTGGATATTGCCACAGGAACAGGAGACCTTGCTATTAAATTTGCTGAAAAAACAAGTACTTCAAAAATTGTAGGGCTGGACCTTTCTGAAGGAATGCTTAGTATTGCAAGGAAAAAGGTTTTGGGCACTTCTATTGAAAATACCATAGAATTTATAAAAGGAGATTCTGAAGCATTACCTTTTGGAAATGACTCATTTGAAGCGATCACGGTCTCTTTTGGAATTCGAAATTTTGAAGATCTGGAAAAAGGGCTTTCAGAAATTTACAGAGTCTTAAAACCTAACGGGCTATTTGTTATCCTGGAAACCTCGGTACCTACAAAATTTCCATTTAAACAAGGGTATTTTTTTTACTGCAAAGGTCTATTGCCTTTTATAGGTAAGATCTTTTCAAAAGATAAAGTAGCCTACAAATATTTAAGTGAAAGCGCTTCTGTTTTTCCATATGGAGAAAAACTCAACAATATTTTAAGAAAAATAGGGTTTATAGAGGTGAAAAATAAACCACAAACTTTTGGCGTGGCGACAATTTATAACGCTACCAAATAATTATGAAGAAATTATTTTTTGTATTAGCAATTGTTTTGTTTGCACAAAGTGTACAGGCACAATTATTCAGCAAAGAGAGATTGGCAAATCTGGAAAATTTTGACAATCGCTTTCTTACCTGGGGTTATTTTTTAGGTTTTAATTCTTATGACTTCAAGTTCGACTATATCGATCAAAATACAGACGCCAATACAGACGTACTTGTAGAAGGGCAGTCCGGATTTAATGTAGGGCTTATTGGCGATATGCGTATCAATAACTATGTAAACCTGCGCCTGGAGCCGGGACTGTATTACACCCAACGAAACCTTACATTTCCTGGCTTTGAAGAAGAAAAGGATTTTTTACGGGAAGTGAAGTCAACTTATATTCATGTTCCGCTACTAGTGAAACTATCAACTAAAAGGTTGAACAATATTCGCCCCTTTATTGTTGCCGGAATCTCCACATCGCTCAATTTATCAAGTAATCAGAAGAACCCGGATGATAATTCGAATGGAGAATTTAGAATGACCAATAGTACAAGTTATTACGAACTTGGATTTGGAATAGATTTCTATCTGTATTACTTTAAATTTACACCTTCAATTCGTGGAGTGTTCGCCATGAGTGATGAGTTGGTTAAGGATGCAGATCCCAATAGCCCCTGGACAAGCAATATAGAGACCATGGCAACCAGAGGTATTTTCATCAATTTTACGTTTCAGTAAACCGCCTGAATTCACTTAACAAAATAGCTGTTGCCGTTGCCACATTCAGACTTTCGGTATCATGCTGTTCGCCAAATTGTGGAATAGTAATTCTTTCATGAATTAATGCCAGGACCTCATCAGAAATTCCACTAGCTTCATTGCCCATAACCACAACAGCTTCTTTTGGCAGTCTGTTAGAATACACATTGCTCCCTTGCATACATGCACCATAAACCGGCAGAGGGGTATTTCTCAAAAATTCTGAAAGCGAAACATACCCAACCTGCACTCTTGCAATAGAACCCATAGTAGCCTGTACCACTTTTGGATTGTAACAGTCTGCCGTATCCTTTGAACATACCAATTGGGTTACTCCAAACCAATCACACAAACGGATGATCGTTCCCAAATTCCCCGGGTCACGAACAGCGTCCAGAGCTACTATTAGCCCTTCGTTCTTTACTGTCTTTTGTTCAGGGATCTCAAAAACCGCCAATGAAGTATTGGCAGTCTTCAAAAAACTTAGTTTTTGAAGCTCTGTTTCAGTAACCTGAAAGTGATCTTTAGAGGAGCTTATGGTCTTTTCTGTAGAAAAAAGGGAGTGTAATTGTAATCCGGCCGTTAGAAATTCGTTGATAACTTTCGGGCCCTCAGCAACAAAAAGCCCAGTTTTATCCCGGTACTTTTTTTGTTGTAAACTCGTTATTAATTTTATTTGACCTTTACTTACCAAAATATAGTATTTTTGAATTGAAGTAAATCCATACGATTGACCCAAACCCTCACAAAAATATCACTATTTTTAGGATTAACGATATTCCTCTTTTCCTGTAACGCTGTGAAACGTGTTGATGACGATAAATTCTTATTAACCGAAAATACTATTGTTGTAGACAGTGTTAAAATTAAAGACCCAAAAGTATACAGCCAGTTATCACAACGGCCAAACTCAAAAGTATTGGGGATTCCCATTGGTATTTATATCTACAATTTAGCAAATCCCAGCCCGGACTCCACCTTCCAGCGTTGGTTACACAAAAATCCAAAAAGGGAAGAACGCCTGGTACGCTTTCTTTCCCAAAAACAAGTAGATGAGCTTGGTAACAGTTATGTAGGTTTTAATAAATGGTTACAGAAATCCGGAGATGCTCCTGTAGTCATCGATGAAGACAAAATCAATAAATCGATAAATCGCTTAAAAAGATACTATTCAAGTTTTGGATATTTTAACACCCAGGCAGATTATACGATAAACAAAAATGAAAATAAAGAAAAAAGAGCCTCGATCACCTATAATGTAAAACGCTATCAGCCGTATTTTATAGATTCTATTTCCGAAAAAATTAGCTCCCCGGTTGTAGATTCCTTATATCAGAAAACCAAGAGGAATTCTTTTATAAAGAAAGGCAAACAATATGCGGCCAATGACTTTGTAAACGAACGTGACAGGTTAACCATTCAGTTTAGAAATTCCGGCCTGTATTATTTTGATCAGGATTATGTTGGTTTTGAAGGAGATACCGTGCAAACAGGACATAAGGCCAATATGACCTTAATTATTCCTGACCGCAAGATCACCGATGGTGACAGCACACGTACCGAACCCTTCAAAATACATAAGATCAATGAGGTTCGTATCGTAACCGATTACAGTTATGCCAACAGAAATAAAAAGTTGAAAGACTCTGCTTCTTATAACGGCTATAAACTATATAGCTACGAAGATTTAAAATTCAGGCCCAAGGCAATTACTGATGCTATTTCCATTGTTCCAAATAAGATCTTTAAAGATATAGACAGAACCCTCACCTACAATCAAATAAGCAATCTGCGTATCTTTAAATATCCAAATATATCCTATCAGGAAGATCCTAAAGATACTACCGGTACGGGGCTCATTGCTACAGTGCTGTTAACCCCTCAAAAGAAATATACATTACAGGCAGATTTCGATGTAATTCCTTTTCCTTCCCCTATCCAGCAATTTGGAATGGGGTTTAGTGCCACATTGCTTACCAGAAATGTGTTCAGAGGGGCAGAAACATTAGAGATCTCCGGCCGTGGAAATGTGGGTTCTTCCAAAGATGCCGCAGACAGTGACAGTCAGTTTTTCAATATTTCAGAAGTTGGAGGAGACATAAAGCTAACGTTACCGCGTATTTTGTTTCCAATCAATACGAATAAAGTAATTCCCAAATACATGTCACCTTTTACCAGTATGAGTTTAGGTGCCAATGCGCAAAATAACATTGGACTGGACAGGCAAAATTTCAATGCCATTTTCAATTACAACTGGAAACCTTCAAAGATTAGGAGCAACCAGATCGATCTAATGAACATTCAATATGTGCGTAATCTGAATATTGATAATTATTTCAATGTATACCAGAGCTCTTATAACCGGCTTAACGAGATTGCCCAGGAAGAAGGGTATGATTTTATTGATACCTCTGCAGACCCTATGCTGGAAATTCCAACGGAAACCGATGAGTTTATACGTTATATCTTAACAGGAGGCGACCCGGATGTTTCCGAAGATAATTTTCAGGAAGTATTAAGTATTGCCGAGAGGCGATTTCGTCTTACGGAAAACAATCTGATCTTTGCGTCCAACTTCACCTGGGTACGGGATAGCAGGGAGAATATTTTTGACAATAGTTTTTCAAGAATACGCTGGAAAATAGAAGTTGCAGGAAATTTACTATCTGGAATCGCAAATATTGCAGGTTTTGAAAAAAATGAAGATGGCAATTATAAAACCCTTGGAGTTGTATTTTCACAATATGCAAAAGCCGAAGCAGAATATATACGGCATTGGGAACTCAATGATAACAATATTTTTGCCATGAGAGCCTTTGGCGGGATCGCCATTCCGTATGGCAATAGCAACAGTATTCCTTTCACCCGCAGTTATTTTGCAGGGGGTGCCAATGATAATCGTGGCTGGCGAGCATATGACCTGGGGCCCGGTAGTAGTGGAAGTGTATTAGATTTCAATGAGGCTAATTTTAAAATTGCTTTGAATGGAGAATACAGATATACTATTTTAGGAGATTTTAAAGGTGCTTTCTTTGTAGATGCAGGTAACATTTGGAATGTCTTTGACGATATTGAGGCTCCGCAGTTTAAGTTTGAAGGTATTCAAGACCTTAAAGAAATTGCAGTTGCTTCCGGCCTGGGGCTTCGTTATGACTTTGGATTCTTTGTTTTTCGCTTTGACGTTGGGTTTAAAACCCATGACCCGGCAAGGCCCGTAGGAGAACGTTGGTTTAAAGACTATAATTTTGCAAATGCAGTTTACAACATAGGGATCAACTATCCCTTTTAAACCATTAAATTTTGTTATTTTTGCTTTCCTAATCGATCAATCTATGAGTCATTCCATTCAACCCGGTGTAGCAACGGGAAGAGAAGTTCAAAAAATACACAAATTCGCTAAAGAAAAAGGATTTGCCCTACCGGCTGTTAATGTGGTTGGTTCCAACAGTATTAATACTGTAATGGAAACTGCTTCCGCTTTAAATTCTCCTGTGATCATCCAATTTTCTAACGGAGGAGCCCACTTCAATGCAGGAAAAGGGCTTTCCAATGAAAATCAAAGAGCAGCTATTGCCGGTGGTGTTGCCGGAGCGAAACACATTCACGAATTGGCCAAATTATATGGTGCTACCGTAATTCTCCATACAGACCACTGTGCAAAAAAATTATTGCCCTGGGTGGATGGTTTACTGGATGCGGGCGAAGAACATTTTAAAAAGACCGGAGTTCCCTTGTATAGCTCACATATGCTAGATCTTTCCGAAGAACCTATTGAAGAGAATATTGAGATCTCAAAACGTTATTTGGAACGAATGAGTAAAATGGGAATGACCCTGGAAATAGAATTAGGTATTACAGGAGGTGAAGAAGACGGTGTGGACAATACAGATGTGGATTCTTCAAAATTATATACACAACCTGAAGAGGTTTCCTATGCATATGAGGAATTAATGAAAGTCAGTGACCAATTTACCGTTGCTGCTGCCTTCGGAAATGTACACGGTGTTTACAAACCGGGAAATGTGAAGTTAACCCCGGTTATTCTCAAAAACTCCCAGGATTATGTTCAAAATAAATTCAATACGGGACATAATCCCATTGATTTCGTTTTTCACGGCGGAAGTGGTTCTACTCTGGAAGAAATTAGAGAAGCCATTGGCTACGGTGTGATAAAGATGAATATTGATACCGACCTGCAATTTGCCTTTAATGAAGGAATTAGAGATTATATGGTCAATAATATTGATTATCTTGGAACTCAAATAGGAAATCCGGACGGAGCCGATGCTCCCAACAAGAAATATTACGATCCCCGTAAATGGTTACGCGAGGGTGAGCTTACATTCAAGAAACGATTAGAACAAGCTTTTCAAGACTTGAACAACGTAAACACATTATAAACGAAACCCAACAATATGTCTTGGTTTAAAAGAACAAAAAAAGGGATTCAAACTCCCACTGAAGAGAAGAAAGATGTCCCTAAAGGACTTTGGTATAAATCCCCTACCGGAAAAATTGTAGATTCCGATGAGTTGGAAGCCAACTTTTATGTGAGTCCGGAAGACGGTTATCATGTTCGAATAGGCAGTAAAGAATATTTCGAAATATTATTTGATAATAACGAATTCAAAGAACTGGACAAGAACATGGCTTCTAAAGACCCGTTAAAATTTGAGGATAGCAAAAAATATACGGACCGCTTAAAGGGGGCGCAGGAAAAGACCGGATTAAAAGATGCCGTACGAACTGCTGTTGGTAAATCTATGGGAGAAGACCTGGTGGTTGCCTGTATGGATTTTAGCTTTATAGGCGGTTCAATGGGAAGTGTCGTTGGTGAAAAGATCGCTCGCGCTGCCGACTATTCTTTAAAGAAGAAAGCCCCGTTTTTAATTATTTCAAAAAGTGGAGGCGCCCGTATGATGGAAGCGGCTCTTTCATTAATGCAGCTGGCAAAGACAAGTGCTAAGCTCGCACAGTTATCTGAGGCGAAAATTCCTTATATCTCTCTATGTACAGACCCGACCACCGGAGGCACCACTGCTTCTTTCGCAATGCTGGGAGATATAAATATAGGCGAACCTGGAGCACTCATTGGTTTTGCAGGCCCACGAGTTGTCCGTGACACAACCGGTAAAGAATTACCGGAAGGTTTTCAGACTTCAGAGTTTTTACTGGAGCACGGATTTTTAGATTTCATCTCTCACCGTAAAGACCTAAAACGAAAGATCAATCTCTACCTGGACCTCATTTTAAACAGGCCCCTCAGAGAAAAAACCGCATAAAAAAAAGCCGCTTCAGGAAGCGGCTTTTTTTATATAATATTATACTATTATAATCCCAGAAGAATAGTATATTCTTGTCCGTTAAAAGTAAGTGTTGCTTTATTGTCACAGGTTCCGTCACCAAAATCCAAAGTCCCGGCAAGTGCCTGTTGGGAAATAGTTAAAGTGCCACTAACCAAATAGATACAGGATAACTTCCTAATAAGTGGTTGTGTGACCTCACCACTTCGGCTAAACCCATTTGAAAATGTAGTGTTCCAGTTTCCGGTAATACTGTAGACGTTATCCGTCCAGGTCCCGCTTCCAACGCCTTCGATCCATTCTGCAACTCGTAAGCCAACTCGTGTAGCCGTAATATCGGTATTTGAAAAACTAACCGTGATCGTCTCATTTACTGTAGAGGACGGATTACCATTATCGTTCTCTATATCACGTACAATCTCACCTCCTCCTGTTACTCCGTGTCCGTTATAGGTATAATCTTCAAAGGTGTAATTGATGGTTCGGGTGCCGGCTACAATACCGCCATATTCCAGATTGATCTTTCCGGAAACCACGCTTCCGTTGTTCAATGTACAGGATGTTCCAAAATCCAATACAATAGTTCCTCCATCCCCATTGGGCGTAACAGTAATGATCGTACAGGATGGAAAGAGCGAAATAATACCGCTTTTGGTTTCCTCGGCCTCATCATAGCCGTTCTCCATAATATTAAAAGTATTCTCCACTATAATGTCTGCTTGCGCTGCACGGGCCGAATCTTCAGCAGAAAAATTAACATTTACTGTACCACTATCGTCATTTGAACTACAACTTGTCATAAAAATACTTGCAATACAACAAGAAAACAGGGCAATTTTCTTTACTAGAGTTTCCATAAGTATGATTTATAATTTATATTATTATGCCTTTAAAAACGGAAAAAGGCCTTATTTCGTATGCATTTTGTAAGAAAAGGGGTCAGTATTAGCTTGATATTAAATAGATTTTTGTACTTTTGCCGCTTGATTACCAGAGTGGTAATTTGTACATAAAAATCATTTAAGTAATATTGGCATGTATTTAGCACCAGAAGAAAAAGAAAAAATCTTTGCAAAACACGGAAAGTCTAAGACCGATACCGGTTCTGCAGAAGGACAGATCGCATTGTTCACGTACCGCATTGATCATTTAACAAAGCACCTTAAAACAAATCACAAAGACTATAACACAGAGCGTTCTTTGGTGAAGTTAGTAGGAAAGCGCAGATCATTGTTAGATTACCTTATGAAGAAGGACATTATGAGGTATCGTGCGATCGTTAAAGAATTAGGATTACGTAAGTAATAAAAATGGGACGCTTTGGTGTCCCATTTTACTTTATATATTTTTTTTCAGAATTTATTTCTGAAACACATAGAAAAGCTACCCTTAGGTTTTTCATTGGTCAACAACCACACAACAACACAACCCTCGACCGATTGACGGTCGCTGACCAAATGTAAACGCTCATATGGTATGGGCAAAAATGAAAAACAAAATGATACCAAAA
Source organism: Flavobacteriaceae bacterium (assembly GCA_028284005.1). Classification (GTDB taxonomy): domain Bacteria; phylum Bacteroidota; class Bacteroidia; order Flavobacteriales; family Flavobacteriaceae; genus JANQOS01. The sequence goes on from JANQSO010000007.1 coordinate 418,270, forward strand.
GTATTTAAAGAGGTCATAGACCTCGGTGACGGTAGAGAGATCTCTATTGAAACCGGAAAATTAGCAAAACAGGCACATGGTTCTGTTGTTGTACAATCCGGAAAATGTATGCTGCTATGTACAGTAGTGTCCAACTACAAACAAAGTGATGTGGATTTTCTACCTCTTACGGTAGATTACCGTGAAAAATTTGCAGCTTCGGGACGTTATCCCGGAGGTTTCTTTAAAAGAGAAGCAAGACCCAGCGATGGCGAAGTATTAACCATGCGTCTGGTGGACCGTGTATTGCGCCCGCTGTTCCCAAAGGATTATCATGCAGAAACGCAGGTGATGATCCAGTTAATGTCTCACGACGATGATGTAATGCCGGATGCAATGGCAGGATTAGCGGCTTCGGCAGCAATTCAGTTATCCGACTTCCCTTTTGAATGCGCCATTTCCGAAGCAAGAGTAGGACGTGTAGACGGCAAATTCGTTATCAACCCTACCAGAGTTCAACTGGCAGAATCTGACATCGATATGATGATTGGTGCCTCGATCGACTCTGTAATGATGGTGGAAGGTGAAATGAAAGAGATCAGTGAAGAAGAAATGGTAGAAGCCATTCAATTTGCTCACGATCACATTAAAAAACAGTGTGAGGCTCAAATAAAATTAGCCGAAGCCTTCGGAAAAAAAGAAGTACGTGAGTACGAACCGGAAAGAGAAGATGAAGAATTGGCTAAAAAGATCCATGATATGGCATACGACAAAGTATATGCCGTAGCCAAAGCCGGATCCTCAAAAAAGGAAAGAGGATTGGCATTCTCAGAAATCAAAGAAGAGATTCTGGCGACTTATTCTGAAGAAGAATTAGAAGATATAGGAGACCTGGTTTCCAAATATTATAACAAGGCGGAAAAGGCCGCTGTACGTGACCTTACTTTAAATGAAGGTTTGCGCCTGGACGGAAGAAAGACCGATGAGATCCGACCTATCTGGTGTGAAGTAGATTATTTACCTTCTACACATGGTTCTTCCATATTCACACGTGGAGAAACACAGGCATTGGCTACCGTTACTTTGGGAACTTCAAGAGAGGCGAACCAAATCGATATGCCATCTTATGAAGGTGAAGAAACTTTCTACCTGCATTATAACTTCCCTCCTTTCTCTACCGGTGAAGCAAGGCCCATAAGAGGTACATCACGAAGAGAGATTGGACATGGAAACCTGGCACAACGTGCCTTAAAAGGAATGATCCCGGAAGATTGCCCGTATACGGTACGTGTTGTTTCCGAAGTATTGGAATCTAACGGTTCCTCTTCTATGGCAACCGTATGTAGTGGTACCATGGCACTAATGGATGCAGGGGTACAATTGGTAAAACCAGTTTCGGGAATAGCCATGGGATTGATCTCGGACGGAGAAACCGGAAAATATGCTGTATTAAGTGATATTTTAGGAGATGAGGACCACTTAGGAGATATGGACTTTAAAGTAACCGGAACAGCCGACGGGATCACTGCCTGTCAAATGGATATTAAAGTAAAAGGACTTTCTTATGAGATCCTTGTAAATGCATTAAAGCAAGCCGCTGAAGGCAGATTGCATATCCTTGAAAAATTAACCGATACGATCGCTCAACCAAATGCAGATGTGAAACCACATGCTCCAAAAATGGTGACAGCAACCATCGCGAACGAGTATATTGGTGCTTTAATAGGGCCGGGTGGAAAAGTGATCCAGGAACTACAAAAAGAAACGGGTACTACCATCGTGATCAACGAAGACCCTGTAACCGAAGAAGGAATCGTAGAGATCCTTGGTACGGACCAAAATGGTATCGATGCTGTATTGGCAAGGATCGACTCTATCACCTTTAAGCCGAAAATGGGAAGTGTATATGAAGTGAAGGTGATCAAAATGCTGGATTTTGGTGCTGTAGTAGAATATACCGAAGCTCCCGGAAATGAAGTGTTGTTACACGTTTCCGAATTGGCATGGGAACGCACTGAAAATGTTAGTGATGTAGTGAACATGGGTGATGTTTTTGATGTAAAGTACTTTGGAACCGATCCCAGAACACGTAAGGAAAAAGTGTCCAGAAAAGCACTGCTTCCTAAACCGGAAGGTTTTAAAGAAAGGCCGCCTCGCAATGATAACAGAGGAAGAGATAATCGCGGCAGAGACAACAGAAATCGTGATAGAGATAAAAAAAGAAACTAGTTTTTCTTTCTAAATATAATGACAGGCGCCTCCTTAATTGGGAGGCGTTTTTTTTTGCAACTAGGTCTAAATGAGTTGTTTATCCGGTCAAATACAAATTATTTTATAATAAAGTAGTCTTTTTCTTACAATTTTGTTAAATTTGAATCTCCCCAAGTTTAATTAACACTAACTTAAATTTATTTACCATGAAAAAACTACTTTTTACATTCGCATTTTTATGCGGAGTACTTTTGTATGCCCAGGATGGATCTCAAAAAGCGACCTCTTATGGTTCTGCTGCATACATGAGGGAAATTCCGGCATTATCCTCTATGGACAACATTATTTCTGCCGCCGGCTTTGGACATGTTGCACCCCCAAAAAGAAGGGGAAGTAACACTTTTGTACCGGGAAAGGGCCTTCCCGCCGGGCCGGACCCCTTAATAGAACAACAACGAAATGCTCAAACAATTCCGGGGAGAGCACCCATAACAGATTTTATCGCACATCAGGGTACGGTCCTAAACGACCCTACCGGAGCCATAGGCCCAAACCATTATGTGTATGCCTTTAATACCGGTTTCGGAATTTTGGACAGAAGTGGAAATGTATTGGTTCCGGAAGCTTCACTGGGAACATTGTTTCCAGGGGAAACATTAGGAGACCCTGTAGTGGTTTACGACCGTTTTGCAGACCGATTTATCATTATGGAATTTAGTGATACTCCCAATGGTTTTTTAATTGCTGTTTGTCAGGGCCCGGACCCGGTCAACGACGGGTGGTATACCTATCGTTTCAATACCGGTACTTTTCCGGATTACGAAAAACTATCTGTCTGGGGTGACGGGTACTATATTACTGCCAACAAAGATCAAGGATCTATGACTACAAGCGACGTGGTATATGCAGTGGAAAGAGATGAAATGCTGGTAGGAAATGTTAATGCACAGCTTATTGGTTTTCCTTTACCAGGCGCATCAAATAACGGGTTTTACAGCCCGGGTGGCTTCAATGCAATAGGAACTTCCCTTCCTCCGGTCGGTGTTCCGCATCCCATTGTATACATGCAGGACGATTCCTGGAGCGGTATCTCACAGGATCACTTGAAGATCTGGAACATAAGCGTGGATTGGAACACTCCTTCCAACTCATCAATTTCGTCCCCACAACAGATCAACACTTCATCTTTTGACAGTGTTTTTGATAACGGTTCGTTCCAAAATCTGGATGAACCCGGCAATGGTCCTGATATTGATGCCCTTCAGGCAACCATGATGTATATGACCAACTACAGACGCTTTGGAACTCATAATTCTGCAGTAATGAACTTCGCCGTAGATGTTAGCGGTAATGATACCAGAGCCGGAATTAGATGGTACGAACTAAGGCAAAGTGCAGACGGACAGCCATGGACCATTTACCAGGAAGGAACCTATAGCCAGCCTAACTACAGTACTTTCTGCGGAAGTATCAGTATGGATTACCAGGGAAATATTGGATTGGCCTATACCATTGTAAGTAGCTCGATCTATACTTCCCTTAGATATACGGGTAGACTAGCTAGTGATGCACTAGGTACTATGACCGTTGCAGAACAAACCATTGTGAACGGAAATGCACAAAACAACCGTAGTGATGGACGTTATGGAGATTATGCACAATTAACAGTTGACCCGGTAGACGACCTAACATTCTGGCATATTGGAGAATATATGAGCGGAAGCAGTTCCGTGGTACGGAAAAGTCATGTAGCAGCATTTCAAATTGGAAGCGGAACTCCTGATAATGATCCTCCATCGGACCCTACGGGCTTAACCGCATCCAATACTACAGCCAGTAGTACGGACCTGTCATGGAATGCCTCTACAGATAATGTAGGCGTAACAGGATATGATGTATACCAAAACGGAAGTGTAGTTGCTACAGCTGCCACCAATAGTTATACGGTAACCGGCCTGTCCCCTTCTACAGCATATAGCTTCTATGTTATTGCAAAAGATGCAGCCGGAAACCAGTCCGGGCAGAGCAATACTGTAAATGTAACCACTACAGCGGTCACTGCCTGTACAGGAGGTATTACTTCTTATCCGTATAGTGAAAGTTTTGAAAGCTCAATTGGAGCCTGGTCACAAGATACGGGAGATGATATCAACTGGACCCGTGACAGTGGAGGAACACCTTCCAACAATACGGGGCCATCAAGTGGAGCAGACGGTTCCTGGTATATGTACGTGGAAGCAAGTTCACCAAACTATCCTAACATTCAGGCTATTTTAAATTCTCCTTGTTTTGACCTTAGCGGTGCTTCACAGGCGACCTTTTCGTTTCAGTACCATATGTATGGTTCATCAGACATGGGAACTTTCAGTCTGGAAGCTTCCAATGACGATGGAAACAGCTGGACCTCGATCTGGAGCCAGACCGGAAACCAGGGGAACCAATGGAATACCGCAGATGTTGACCTTGCCGCTTATGTAGGCAATAGTGTTCAATTGCGTTTTAACAGAACTACCGGAGGTACCTGGCAGGCAGATATTGCCGTAGATGCTATTTCAGTATCAACTTCGGGAAGTGATACCGAAGCACCTACTGCTCCATCAAACTTAACAGCTTCCAATACTACAACATCTTCCACAGACCTGTCCTGGACAGCTTCTACCGATAATGTTGGAGTAACAGGTTATGATATATACCAAAATGGTTCTTTAATTGGTAATACGGGAAGTACTTCTTATAATGTTACCGGATTAAACCCGGCAACCGGCTACAGTTTCTATGTGATCGCCAATGATGCTGCCGGAAACCAATCTGCGCAGAGTAATACCGTAAATGTTACTACCAACAGTACTTCAGGTTGTAGTGGAGGAATTTCATCTTTCCCTTATTCTGAAAGCTTTGAAAGCTCAATTGGAGCCTGGACACAAGATACGGGAGATGATATCAACTGGACCCGTGACAGTGGAGGAACACCTTCCAACAATACAGGACCATCAAGTGGAGCAGACGGTTCCTGGTATATGTACGTAGAAGCCAGTTCACCAAACTATCCTAACATTCAGGCTATTTTAAATTCTCCTTGTTTTGACCTAAGTGGAGAAACACAGGCCAGCTTCTCGTTCCAGTATCATATGTATGGTTCGGCAAACATGGGAACTTTTGTTTTAGAAGCTTCTAATGATAATGGTAGTACCTGGGCCTCGATCTGGAGTCAGACCGGAAATCAAGGAAACCAATGGAATTCAGCAAACGTGGACCTTGCCGCTTATGTAGGCGGAAGTGTTCAGCTGCGTTTTAACAGAACCACAGGAAGTACGTGGCAAGCAGATATTGCAGTAGATGATATATCGTTATCTACCGGAAATACAAACAATTGTGCTGCAGCCGACCTTACATTAACCATCACTTTGGATAACTATCCTGAAGAAACAGGATGGACATTACAAACTTCCGGAGGTACTACTGTAGCAAGTAATAGTTATTCTACTGCGAATCCGGATGGTTCAACTGTAGTTGAAGACATTAATGGATTAGCTTCAGGAGATTATGTATTTACTATTACAGATACCTATGGTGACGGTATTTGCTGTTCTTATGGAAACGGTTCTTATACACTGGAAAGCTCCGAAGGAGTTATTGTAACCGGCGGAAGCTTTACATCTTCAGAAGCTACTAATTTCTGTGTGGACGCTACTAAGGACCCGGGGCCGCTACAAACCTATACCTTGTTGGATGACAACAGTGATGAATTCAGAATTTATCCAAATCCTGCCAGAACTATGGTTACCATAAACACGCTTGGACAAAACATGGATGATATCAAGATATTCTCAATGTACGGAGTACTTGTGAGACATATTAAAGATGTTCAAGGAACAAGCCTTGACGTATCACAACTTTCGTCCGCAACTTATTTTGTGAGAATTACCTCAGGAAACAAGATCGTGACACGTAAGTTTATTAAAGAATAATTTAATAACCATAACGTTTATAAAACGCCTCCTGGATTTTCAGGAGGCGTTTTTATTTAATTTATACATGTCACAAGATATTAAAAGCCAGCTGAATACAGCTTTAAATGAATTGGCTACAAAAAGCACATAAGCCAATAATGTATATAAAATGCATTGAATTTTGTTATATTTGGATTCTCCCCTACCATAAATTACTTCTGAAAGATTTGTATCTCAAAAAAAACACACTTGTTACATACAATACCGTTGACAGTAATTCAAATTGAAATTCAAATATGATTAAAATTGACTTGAATGATACTTTCAAAGCAACTTCTGTTAGTAAGGATCTAAAAAGATTTACTTTTAACTCAGAACTTTTAGACAAGTCTATAGTTGAATTACATGTACTAATCAATGAACATCCTGATAAACTTCTGCCCGGAGTTTTTAATCTTGCTTTTGGCCCAATAGGTACAAATGGTGAAATAGATGACAAAATTAAGCTTAGACATAAAAATGGAAATAAAGTCTTTTCTACTGTTCTTTTTTATGCTATCACTTTTTTAGAAGATAATATTGAAGAATCATATTCTATTGGTATAGATGGTTCTAATGAGGTTAGGGCATATCTTTATCATAGAATGTTTATATCTAATCATGACCATCTATCTGATACTATTCTTACTGTTGGAGTTGACTGGTATGTTAAATTGCTAAGAAATGGCATGGATATTGAACGTGATGATGAAGATAATCCATTGTTTAAACCAAGGCCTGAGCCATTTGATCTAGATAGAAAACCTAATGATCTGTATAGATACTATCTATTTACTTTAAACAATTAAAATAAACATTGTATATTTGATATTATGAAGCAAAGTGTTCAACATAAGATAAATACCCTTAAAGCTCTGGCTAAAAGTAATGTTGTTTCTAAAACCGTAGCTAAAAGTTCATCTAGTATAGATAATGATAATTTATCTAAATCTATTCGAAGTAAAAAAGATGCAGAAGTATTTAGAAAAGAGCTTAGTGTTGCATTTAAATTAGCAAAAGAATAATTTTAATAATCATATAGTTCATAAAACGCCTCCTTAAATTGGGAGGCGTTTTTCATTTATGGAAAAATATACACAACAACGTAAATAATTCATAACTTCGTTACAGATCATATACAGGTGTTTGCAGTTAGAAAATGCAACACACCTTAATTCATCAATCAAAAACAAAAAATAAAATGATTTGGACCATACTATTAGCCGGCTTCATTGGGATCATCTACCCGTTATACTTTGTACTAACCTATAAAAAAACGAATGACAGCATAAAACAAGACGACAGGTTTAGGCTCATTGACTACAAAAAAACCCTTGTACTATTTTGGGGTTTAACGATCCTGATCCTGGTCAATTTTTTCATTACAAAAACTCCTCAATTAAATTTCTATCCAAACTTTGGAACCATAAGCATTATCCTTTCAATTTTGGTTATAGCACTTTCCATAATACAATACAGGTTTTCCAATGTAAGAGATGAAACCCTCAATACCGCTAAAGACAAGACCAAAGATATATACTTCTACCTGCCGAAGTCAAAGGGAGAATTTAATTGGTTCATCCTTCTGTCCATAAGTGCCGGAATTTGTGAAGAGATAATTTTCAGGCTCTTTTTATTTGAGTTTTTACATGAGCATATCAATGTATGGATAGCATTTGTTTTAACAAATATAATTTTTGCACTTACACATATTGGCAGTGGAAAACAAAACATCATCAATGTATTTATATTAGGGCTGTTGTTTTCTGCCATTTACTATTTTTCAGGAAATATTTGGATAGCGGTCTTCTTACATATTGCCATAGATATTAATGGCGGGATATTAGGATACAGAATACATAAGCTTGAAAAAAACAAGTAGAACCCGAAGCTACTAAAGAGCTGTATACAATTTCTTACCAAAAACTGTAACCAATATTAAAGAAACCAAGTCTAAGTTCTTAAAGCCATCTTTTTGGCAAAAATCTAGGTAAAACACCTTCATTAACTAATCATCATGAAAAACTTAGTGTATATCATCATTTTATTTTTTGTACCCCTATCGGTCCTTTCTCAACAAAACAACTTCAAGTTCGATCACATACTAATTACCAATGATGATGGTATTGAAAACATAGATATATTGATTGCCCTGGCAAAAAGCGTAAAGCCACTAACTCATAGAGTTTCAGTAGTAGTATCTACAGAGGATCGCTCAGGAAGTTCCAATTACATCACTTTTGGAAAACACAGATCTTCCTATGAAATAACTACAGAATATTTTAGTGATGATAAGAATATTGGCATTTATACCATGCCCGGCTATCCCGCAGATTGTGTACTATTAAGCTTAAGTGGCCTATTTCCCAATGACAGGCCGGACCTTGTGTTATCCGGAATCAATGGCGGATCCAATATTGGGGCCGCATGGTTCACTTCGGGAACCATTGGAGCTGTGAGAATGGCTACTTTTTTGGGAGTACAGGGAGTTGCATTTTCAGGGTTTGATGATGACAATGAGAAGTCGTTTAGCATGATCCCGGAGTGGATCTCTAAATTCTTAACATCCGGAATTATTGAAAAGATCGATCCAAACAGTTATTTAACAGTTGCTTTTCCGGAAGTGCCGCTTGATGAAATTAAAGGGATAAAGGTTTCCGAAAGACGAATAGTATACGGCCAACCTGAAGCATTTCAATTTAAAAAAGTGTTTGGAGATAGCATGAGCGAACCGGATGGTAAAACCGTTTGGGCATTTTCACCAAAGGGTGACCCAGATACCGGCACTGCAAAAGATGATGTTTATTACTTAAAAGAAGGGTTTATTATCATATCGGCAATGACCATAAATGAAAACGACAAAGATCTGTCTGAAAAACTTAGGTCTATGGAACTATTGATTCCGGCATTTAATGATTAGGAGGTCAAAGAACAAACTGCAGCTTAATGTATAACTACGCTATTGGTTGATTGTAAATCTACAAGATATAAACACCTTATTGAATACTGCTGTAAAATGGATTATCTTTAAGGTATATTGTGATAACTATCCTGATTTAATAGGTTGCTATTAAAACCATCATGAAAACAAAACCGATTGACGAAATATTACCACTAAATACTGATAATCATCTTCAAGAAGTCTTAGACTTATATTCTGATCTTATTGATGAATCCATAAACTTTGGAACTCATATTCTAAAATGGGATGTAGAAAATCATATAGAAAAAAAAGATGACGGTATTATATCACTTTTTTTAAGAAACTGTATTGAATTAGGTGATGGTATCTCAATACTAATTAGACAGTCTTCAATTGACCCAGGCACAATACTTTTGAGAACTCTTTTTGAAAATAGCTTAGGGATTCTATATTTACTTGAAAAAAATGAAGAACAAAGATTATATTCATTTATGGTCTGGAGAATTAAAAAGGATATTAAATACTACAAGCAATTTATCTCGTCATATCCAAGCAATGCCGAATTGAAATCGAAGTTGAAAAAAGATAAACTACAACTAAGTTTAGATAAATTTTTTGATCGAGAAGAAATTAAAAATATTATTGAAAGAAAAGTAGAGTTCCTTAACAAGCCCAAATTCAAGCAAATAAGTTTGGAATACGAAAAATGCTCAAAAAAACGTAATAACCCAAATTGGTATTCCTTATTTGATGGGCCCAGAAATATAAAAGAATTATCTTATTATTTTGGAAAAATTGTTGAGTATGAATTTCAATATCGAAAATATTCAGAAAATGTTCATGCAACAGGGTTAATGAAGGGGTTTGCTAGTGCAGGAGAAGGAAAAGCTCAAATTATTCAAATTCGAGATTTTGAAAATTGCAAAAACTTATATATCGCAACAGTTTCGTATCTATTAATGTCTTTCAATGAAATAATTGTAAAAAGAAATATTGAAAAAAGATCTGAATTCTTAAAATGGCACTCCAATTTTCGCTTAATTCACAATAAAACAATAAAAGAAAAACAATTCCGCTATAAAAAATGAGGCTAGCTACAAAATGGCATATGATTTAATAGGATAAGAATTTCTTGAATCACAATTTTCACTACCTTTCATAGTATTAACATAATCCGTATTTTTGAGCAAGGGCCAGGACAAAAAATAGGATTAGCCTTTTTATAAACAAAACATATGAATGCAGAATTATTAAAGACCTACAAGCAATTGGAAAGCATGAACCAAACCGAAGAGGTGCTTCAAATTAAAAATCAAATAAAAGAGTCCTTATACCAACAATTGCGGTATCACTTTTTAGAACTTTCCGGTATCGGACGGGTAATTGGCTATGAAGAACTTCAAAATGAATTGGTTAAGGCCATTGAACTCCTTGAAATTGAAAAACAAAGAGGGAAATAACCACCTTAAATAATAGTAATGGTTCACTATTAGGCTATGCTAAAACTAAAAGCATAATAAACCACATTGTAAATAATTTTACCGTAATCGAAAACTTTTTTAAAAATCTAGAGAATTTAAAAATTAATGAAGGGGATTTATTCAATTTTAAGATAGTGATTATAGTCCTTCCGATTTTATTTGTAATCGGAATTATTTTTATGAACTATTCGGTAAAGTCCAAATATTCAAATTACCATGATTTGGACAGGTGTAATACCCAAAGTTTCAAAGTCTCAAAAATTGAGAAGGATCGAGGTGTTCTTTTTTTAAATGATTCCCTTATTTTAGGGACTGCCTACAATAACGATCGACCTGTATTAATGCTCTATAGATTTATTGAAATTTCTGACTCTATACATTTAAAAAAATCCTCAGACACCCTTGAATTATATCGAAAAGGCAAAAGATATTGGTTTAAGTACTTTGGAAAGAAATGTGGTGAAAAAGATGCTAGTTGGCTTGAAGAATTACTTAAATGAAATATTAGTACTAACACCCAAAATTTAGCCCCTTTTAGAACCTATTTTCAAAAAAAAGCAACCTTTTGTAACATTTTGTGTCTTTTTTACGTATAACCTATTGCACAAGCACATTTAACTTAAGAAAAAGGACATACCTTAATGAGACAACTTAAAATTACGAAGCAGGTTACCAACAGGGAAACGGCTTCTTTAGACAAGTACCTACAGGAAATAGGAAAAGTTGACTTAATTACCGCAGACGAAGAAGTAGAGTTGGCACAACGCATAAAAGCGGGTGACCAGCGCGCTTTGGAAAAGTTGACCAAAGCCAATCTGCGTTTCGTAGTATCGGTAGCAAAGCAATACCAAAACCAGGGACTTACACTCCCCGACCTTATTAATGAGGGGAATCTTGGTTTGATCAAAGCGGCACAACGTTTTGATGAGACCCGTGGTTTTAAATTTATATCCTATGCCGTATGGTGGATCCGTCAATCTATTTTACAGGCACTGGCGGAGCAGTCTCGTATTGTACGCCTGCCATTAAATAAAATTGGTAGCATTAATAAAATAAATAAGACCTTTGCCTTTTTGGAGCAGGCACACGAACGTCCACCTTCTGCAGAAGAGATCGCAAAAGAGTTGGATATGACGATCAACGATGTGAAGGAGTCCATGAAGAACTCCGGCCGTCACGTATCTATGGATGCGCCTTTGGTTGAAGGAGAAGATTCTAACCTCTACGATGTATTGCGTAGTGGTGAGTCTCCTAATCCGGATCGTACCTTGTTGCACGAATCGCTTCGTACCGAAATTGAGCGTGCCCTGGAAACCTTAACACCCAGAGAAGCAGACGTGATCCGTTTGTATTTTGGTTTAGGTGACCAGCACCCAATGACACTTGAAGAGATTGGTGAGACCTTTGACCTTACCCGTGAACGTGTAAGGCAGATCAAAGAAAAAGCGATACGACGTTTAAAGCATACTTCAAGAAGTAAGATCTTAAAGACATATTTGGGGTAAGATATCCCAATAACAGCAACAAACAGTTAAAAATAACTGTTCGTTTTTTGATTGATGAATGACCTCCGGCTGATTACCGGAGGTTTTTCATTTACAACCTTTTGTTTAATAATGTATTTTGTATACCATGGCCTCACCCAAAGCGGGAGTAAGTCATCTTTAGAACAACTACTTAAAATCACCGTAAAAAGGAGTATATTAAAATGATTCTTTTCAGACTATATGTTTTAAATTAATACCCTCTGAATCATTAATTGTATTATTGTTTAGCTTTGAAGTTAAACTGAAACACAAGGCCACCATTGTAAATAACACTTTCAGCATTAAAATTTACGTGGAATTGAAGGCCCAGCGAGAATTTATTTCCTAACATAAATCTAAGTTTCGTTGTTAGAGGAACACCAATTGTTTTGGAGGTTACATCACCTCCAATCCCATTATTTGCATTTCTATCAAAGGTTGTGAACGAAAAATACCCTGCTCCGGCATGCATATCCCAGTACATATTTTTATTAATTCGGAATTGTCTGCCATAGAGAAAATTAAATTCAGAGTAACTATCATTTTTTTCCAGAATATCAAGTTCAGATCCAGTCCCAAACTGAACAGAGAATAGGTGATGATCCTTAGAAGCACTAATATCGGCATATATAGATCCCCCCCCATCTCCGCTACCAATTTTTGATACCACCAAAGGTGTTAAGGAAACCGAATGAAACTTAAACTTTGAAGTATTTTCGTGTTCTTGACTCAATAAGCTACTACAACATAAAAAAGTGAGAATTACCAATACATGTTTCATGATAAAATAAATTTTAAGTTCTCCATTAAAAATATTTGTAATTATCGCTTGTCAATAGTGCATAATCTGAATTATTGTAAAATTATTTTGCATTTTTTGCAAAATATTGTATCATTAATAATCAAAAAATTAAATTATGCAAGAGTTGTTTATAGAATATATCCAAGGGCAGCTGGGAGAGAAACAGTCCATTATAGACGAAATTGGGGGCATTCTTAATTTAAGTTACGATGCGGCCTATAGGCGGGTAACCTCCAGAACCAGTTTATCTTTGGAAGAAGCGGTAGTATTGGCCAAACACTTTAAGATCTCGCTTAACAAACTATATGAAGTTGGGGAACAAAATACGTTACTTGCAGAAAAATCTCCAGCTATTCGAGATGTCTTTGGGCTGGAGAATTATTTCAACACTTCTTTCAAGAGCATCGAACCACTCATCAAGCTAAAAAGTGCTTCCATTATATATTCGGCAAAGGACATCCCAATATTTTATACGCTAACGGATACGTTTATCACAAAATACAAATTCTATGTTTGGCTGAAATTCTTAAATGAAGACGGTAGCATGTCCAGGACCTCCTTTGAAGAATTTATAGAAACGATCCCGGCTTCACTTATAAAAAGCGCAGTAAACCTGGCAGACCGTTACAACTATATCAATATAACCGAGTTTTGGAACGACAATACCATTAATGGCACCTTGCAGCAGATCTTCTACTATTTTGAAACCGGTTTACTATCTAAAAAATATGCTTTACTTATTTGTAATGACCTAAATGACATAGTAAATCATGTGGAGCAACAGACCATTGACCAAACCATTCTTAACTCCAAAAGCAATGCCACCTACCACTTATATAAAAGTGACCTGCTCACTATGAGTAATACCGTCATGGTAAAAACGCAGTACCATAAAATGTTTTTTAATCCGTTTACGGTGCTCACGTATTTAAAAATACAACACCCTCCAACTTGTAATGAAATGGACCGGTTCTTTGAGAAACAAATGAAGAATTCAAAATTACTTGTTAATGCAGGAGAGAAAGATCGTGCATTATTCTTTAACAAGATGCGGCAAAAGATCAATACCATCATTGAGCGTATCAATATAAACAACGATCTCATTTACTTTTAGGTCACGATTTTTGTTTTAGTAGGTAGTCTTCGCCCAAGTACTGGAGTTTTTCATTTACTGAACTTGTTTTAAGGTCTCATTTATATTATTACTTTTGCAGAAACCTTTTTATTATGAGCAATACGCTAATTGCACCATCGATCCTGGCAGCAGATTTTGGAAACCTTCAACGCGATGTTGAAATGGTAAACCAAAGTGATGCAGATTGGTTTCATTTAGATGTTATGGACGGTGTTTTTGTACCTAATATCTCTTTTGGAATGCCCGTAATAAAAAGTATTGCCAGGCATGCAAAAAAGACATTGGATGTTCATTTGATGATCGTGGAACCGGACCGTTATATTAAAACCTTTGCAGAACTGGGAGTAGATGTTCTTACAGTACATTATGAAGCTTCTACTCATTTGCACCGTACTTTACAGGCTATCAAGGCCGAAGGTATGCAAGCAGGTGTCGCTCTCAACCCACACACCAATGTGGACCTGCTAAGGGATACTATACAGGATATTGACCTGGTTTGCCTTATGAGTGTAAATCCCGGTTTTGGAGGCCAAAGTTTTATTGAGAACACCTACCATAAAGTACGGCAGTTAAGGGCCATAATTAATGAAAAAGGGGCTTCTACGAAAATAGAAATTGACGGAGGCGTTACCAATAAAAATGCATTACAACTGGTTGAAGCCGGAGCCGATATCCTTGTGGCCGGGAGTTATGTATTCAGGGCCTCAGACCCTACCGGGACCATCAAAGGGCTAAAAGAGCTTACAAATTCTTAAATTAACCTGTTCTAAGGTTAATTATTATAATAACTTACTCGGTATAGTTCCGTTTTACATAGTTTTACTTTTTAGATCATTATGGAACCTTCTTTTGATACCTGGACCTCTATTTTTCTATTAGCAGTCGCTATGGGATTATTTTTGTTCTTTATTCTAATTACAGGTAAAATAAAGAAAAACTACCCGATAGCCTTTTTGGTACTGGCCTTTTCGATCATTCTTTTTCAATATGTACTTTACTGGACGAGATATCAACTTGAGTTCCCGTATCTCATTTATTTCCCACATGTATGTTACTATGTGACAGGCCCCCTTTTGTATATCTATTTTCTCGACCTGTTCAATGTAAAAGTACGTTTTGGCTATGCGCTTCATTTTCTTCCCGCATTTTTAACCCTGCTTCCCAATATGGCACACTGGCTGTCACTTTTAGGGCTTATGGAAAATGAGATCCCCCTGCAATTCCTTTTAAGAGGTTACTGGTTCGTGGCAATTCACATGCTCATCTACACCATATTGATAATAAGGCTGGTCTATAAGAATAATGAGCTCGACACCGAATATAAGAAGGTAAGGTATAATTGGAGTAAGGTCCTAATAACACTGTATACACTCTTCATTTTATCTTATATATCTTATTACGTGCTTGTTAATTTTTCTTTTTTTAACAATCAATGGGATTATATGATCTCCATAATGATGAGCGCCTCTATCTATACAATTGGCTTTATGATCATAAAACAGCCCAGAATATTTGACGGAGAATTATTCACCAACCTGTTCATTCCCATTCAAAATAAAAAGGAAAGCTTTGAAACTTCACTCCTAAATGAGTTTTATGAAAACCTGACCGTTTATATGGAAAAAGAAAAACCCTATATAGACAATGAACTCAGGCTTGTAAACCTGGCTGATAAAGTAGGTTTCTCCACGCACCTGCTATCCAAAGTGATCAACAAGAAGTCCGGTAAGAACTTTAACGCTTTTATAAACGATTACCGCTTAAAAGAAGCAGAAAACCTGTTGCTTACAAGCAAAGATGAATATATTAAGAATATTTACTTTGATGTGGGCTTCAACAACAAAGCTACTTTCTATAAAGCCTTTAAAAGTAAACACAACTGCACTCCTTCAGAATATAAAATGAAACAGGAAAAGGTCAAATTTTCTTAAAATAGGTTTCATTTTATAATTCTAAACCCTTTTTGCACCCACCTTACTGACCTTTGGTTTGTATTAATTTCTAAATCGTATAACAATGAAAAAAATAAACACTTTTGTAACCATTGGTATATTTCTTATTACTTCTATCCTTTATGCTCAAAATCTGGCAGTATATGTTAGTGATGCGGGGGGTTTTAGTAACGGACCATGGCAAATAGCCAAATTTGATGAGAATGGTAATTTTCTGGGACAGCTTATAAGAACAGAGGACGGGCTCGTTTGGCCCCAGGATATTATCTTCCTGGACAGTGAAGAAGCTGTATTGATATCTAACCTGTCTACAGATGGAATTATCTCCAAGCACGATTGGGACGATGGAGATTTTATCGAAAACTTTGCGGAAGGCCTTGGAGGGCCTACCCGAATGAAAGTTGGCCCGGACGGACTATTGTATGTCCTTCAATGGAGCAATACAAATAATAAAGTGTTGCGCTATGATCTTGACGGTACTTTTATAGACGAGTTTACTGCAGTAGGTGTGCCTCAAAGCATTGGTATTGACTGGGACAGTGCCGGGGACCTCTATGTTTCGTCTTACAATGGATCTTCTATTCGGAAATTCGATGGTACCAATGGCGATGACCTGGGGCTTTTTATTGATTCCGGGCTACAGGGCCCAACCAATATCTGGTTTGAAGCAAACGGGAACCTGATCGTATTTAACTACAACAGTGGTATTGTAAAGCGTTTTGACGCGACTGGGAATTTTGTAGAAGATCTTATCACCGGGGTAAACGGTTGTGAAGGATTTGCCTTTTTCCCGAACGGAGATATTTTAATTGGTGTGGGAAGTGATGGCTCGGTAAGGCGCTATGACAGCGACTTTAATTTTATTGAAAATTTTGTGGATCCGGGAATTTTAGATACTCCCAATGCTATCGTTATTAGAGATGATATCCCTCTTTCGGTAACGGAAAATGGCCTTAGCACCGTATTTGTTACTCCAACCATAGGAAACAAATTTGTCATAAATCGTTTGGCAACAACCTTCTTTGAAGCGCTTGAAGTTTATAACACTTCCGGTACCCTTGTTGAGACCATTACCCTTAAAGAGACTACGGTATGGGACGCTTCAAAATATGCTGAAGGGATGTATTTTATAGTAGCCAAGCAAAACAGCAGCAAGGTCACCCAAAAGATAATTGTAAAGAAAAAGTAAAACGCTTAAGAGTTCCGGTTAATATTAAAGGTTCATTTCTTCTGAAATGAGCCTTTTTTAATAGCCCGCGAAGTTGAAATTCAGCAATTTCCTGGTATAATCATACAATTTCGGGAAATGCGTTTTGAAATCGGTTGGAGATTCTATGAAATATTCTGTCATTACCGCCATGAACTCATATTGATTGGTAAAAGCATACGACCTGAAATAGCGGGTTTCGTCCAATTTGTCTTTTACTTCCTGCTGGGTTAGCTGTTTTAGAATATTCTGAAATTGTTTTCCGAAGCGGGAAGAATCCAGATCTTTACTTTGCATGGCTTCCAATTGCATGGCATGCATAAATTCGTGGATCCCAAGATTAAAATTATCGTCTGTTATCTTGTACCCTATTTCAAAATCTTTCCAGGAAAGTACCAGTGCTTTTTCGCGGGGGTTGAATTCACCTTTATGATAATCGTCATTGATAGCACTATAGAATTCATTTGGGTAAATAAGGATATATTCAATTAACACATATTCATAGTTTTTTCTGCCAAAACTAAGCATACATCCCATCGCGGCTATTAAGATCTTCATTCGTTCCGTAACCTCGAGCCCTTCCCTGCCAACAAACTTTTTGTCGCCAATGAACATAGCCACTCTGTGTACAAATTGTTTTTTATGTTTTTCTGAAAGTTTCTTGTAAAAAGTGAACTCATCCTCAAGGATCGACATTTGCAAAGGCTTCAATTTCTTATACACGAAATAATGCCGGAAAAGAGGCTTGTTATATCTATTGGAATACCAATTTTCAAACAACCTGAACAATACAAAAGCAAACCCCAAAAGCACAATAACATATGCGTAAGGAGCCAGCCAGGTAGCGTTTTCATCAGCTTGTATTAATAGCATCATACAAATTTGGGATTCGAAATATAACAATTATTTGATTGCAGCAGGTATTCTGCTGTATGTAAACGCATTAAAACTCAATTTTATTACGTTCTAAAGTAGCAATTAGTCTCTTGACAGAATGCTAAGAATATACTAAAAAGTAACCACAGGGGAGCAAATAACCTAATTCTTCGAACTATCTCCTTTAAAATGTTGTGAATTGTTCTTAAATAGGATATTGAAAGTGGTTAAACTCCCGTAACAACGTGTAATGTATTGCTGAAGGTCTATTTTATCCTGATCGTCCAACGTTTTACTGGAATTGATCTTCTGTTCCATCACTCTCAACCTGTCCCGCAACATTACAATTTTATGAAAAAAAGTTTCAATGGGAACCTCTTTACTCGACAGGTTCACATCCTTTGGCTGTAATACCATGGTCCCTCCCCTGTATTTATCGGCTATAGGGACTATCTCACTGGCATCACTCCATTTTTTAAGAATATCACGAAGGCTCTTTTCTATTTCATAGAAACTAACGGTATCTACCTCATCTTCTGCTATTTCAATAATTTCAAAATCATCGTCAACAGGGATGGTCTCCAGTCCGTTGTCAATAAAAGTAACCCAATACATTTTAGAAGTAACATTTGTAACCACTCCTTTTCCATGTTCGGGATGATCGATCCGTGAGCCAATTCCTAAAATTTTCTGCATAGTATATAATTCTAAAAAGTGAAAATACACATTTTTGTTTTTTAGAATGATTTTAATTTCAAAAAAATCTCTCAATCTGACAAATATCATATTTCAGCAGAGCCATCTCTCCTATTTTTGAAAACACAAATCTGCAAACTATGTGCGTATCCTTAGTTTCAAAATACAATGTGGCAGGGCCTCGCTACACAAGTTATCCTACGGTTCCTTATTGGGATAACGAAAGTTTTTCCTTAAAAAAGTGGAAAGAAACCCTGAAAAAAAGTTTTGAAGAGACCAATAGCTCACAAGGGATCAGCATATATATCCACCTGCCATTTTGTGAAAGCTTATGTACATTTTGCGGTTGTAATAAACGCATTACAAAAAATCATGAAGTAGAAGTTCCTTATTTAAAATCTATACTGAAAGAACTGCAATTGTATGCAGATCTGTTTGGAGAACGGCCTGTTATAAAAGAGTTGCATTTAGGCGGAGGGACACCAACTTTTTTTACTCCAAGAAACTTACAGATGTTGATGGAAGGGCTTTTCAGAAAAGGTAAAAAAGCCCCCGATGCCGTACTGAGCTTTGAAGGGCACCCCAACAATACGACTATAGAGCACTTGCAGACTTTAGCAGATTTTGGTTTTACACGTGTTAGTTACGGAGTACAGGACTATAATGAAACCGTACAAAAAGCCATCCATAGAATTCAGCCGTTTGAAAATGTAAGATCTGTAACCGAAGCCGCTCGTAAAACAGGATTTACTTCCGTAGGCCACGATATTATCTTTGGTTTACCGTTTCAAACCAGGGAACACATCGTTCAGACCATTGAAAAAACAAAACAGCTAATGCCAGATCGTATTGCCTTTTACAGCTATGCACATGTACCGTGGATAAAAGGGAATGGCCAACGCGGTTTTAAAGAAGAAGACCTGCCAACAGCAGAACAAAAGCGAATGCAATACGAAACTGGAAAACAAATGCTTCTGGAAGCCGGGTATATTGAGATTGGGATGGATCATTTCGCATTGCCAACAGACAGTTTGTACAAGGCACTGGAAAACAAAACGATCCACCGGAATTTCATGGGGTATACAGATTCAAAAACGCAGGTGATGATAGGACTGGGAGCTTCCTCAATAAGTGACAGTTGGTACAGTTTTGCACAAAATGAAAAGGGAGTAGAAGCCTATCAAAATCTAGTAGAGAACAATATTATCCCGGTATATCGGGGCCATATTTTAACGGTGGAGGACCTCGTTATACGAAAACACATTCTTAACCTTATGTGCAAGCTGGAAACTTCATGGAAGGATAAAAAACTATATTTTAAGGAAATACCGGATGTGCTATCAAATTTGAAAGAATTGGAAAAGGACGGATTGCTGGAAGTTCATCCCGAAGCAATAAAAGTGACAGAAAAAGGACGTCCGTTCGTTCGTAATATCTGTATGGCCTTCGACTTGCTTTTACAACAAAAGAAGCCGGAGACCCAACTATTTTCAATGACTATTTAATTATTTTCATATAAAATGATTAATATCATATTTTATAGCGAACCGTAATGTTTATTTTGTTATTTTTAAAGATAAAAAGGTCTTTTTATATTATAAGTGAATTATGAAAAAACTCAACCCTAAACTACTCAACTCTAAACAAGTAATCTTATCACTATTTCTAACCATTTTTTTTAGCGCAACAATAAAAGCACAGCTTACAGTCGATGCACAGGTGCGTCCCAGACTGGAATACAGGCATGGTTTCAAAACTCTTTTCCCGGACAATACAGATGCTGCCACTTTTATATCGCAGCGTACACGGTTAAATACCCGGTATAAAAATGAGAAACTAAACTTTTATCTAAGCCTTCAGGATGTAAGGGTTTGGGGGGATGTGCCTCAATTAAATACATCGGACAAAAATGGCTTTAGTGTTCATCAGGCATGGGGAGAGGTTTTATTGAACCCACAATTTTCGTTTAAAATAGGAAGGCAGGAGATTTTCTATGACGATCAAAGGATCTTTGGAAATGTTGGATGGGCCCAACAAGCACGTAGCCATGATGCGGCTCTTTTAAAGTATCGTAAAAACAAATTTAAAATAGACCTGGGATATGCATTTAACCAGGATAGCGAATCATTAGCGGGTCATGTATTGACCACCAATACGTATAAAAGTCTTTTCTATGCCTGGTTGCATAAAGATTGGGAAAATGTTGGTGCCAGTATTTTATACCTGAATAACGGATTGCAATACATAGATGAGGATGTACCTGCCAACAACGAAACCCGATATAGTCATACGGCCGGTTCACACATCTATTATAAGAAAGGAAAACTGGCTCTTTCCGCCAATCTTTATTATCAGTATGGGAAGGACAAAGCAGATAATGACCTAAGTGCCTACCTTTTAGGGCTTGATGCAAAATATGCCTTTTCAAAAAGCGTCACTTCCGGCCTGGGAGTGGAACTACAAAGCGGTAATGACAATGGGGCTCCAAATAATGGTGAAAACAATGCATTTACACCTCTTTATGGTACCAATCACAAATTCAACGGGCTTATGGATTACTTCTACGTAGGTAATCACATTAACAACGTTGGCCTTATAGACCTGAATGCCCATACCAAAATAAAGATCAACACCAAGAACAATTTAAATGTAGCTGTGCACAATTTCCTTGCTGCAGCAGATATAGCGGGTAGTGATTCAAAACAGTTGGGAACGGAAGTAGACCTGGTGTATACATATGTTCTTTCTAAAGATATCAATTTTAAAGCCGGGTACAGCCAGATGTTTGCTTCGGAAGGACTGGAAATTTTAAAGAACAATGTAGATAATAATACCAATAACTGGGGATGGGTTATGGTAACCATAAGCCCTACCCTGTTTCAAACCGAATCTAAGTAAATCAACCATAAATTAAACAACATGAAAACAACTTTCAGTAAAAAAATGTATGCCGGAATATGTATTTTGGGCATCTTTATTATGTTCTCATCTTGCGTGAGCAATACCGAAGATAAAACATATGACGATGCTGCAGACATTCCTGTTTCCAGAGAAATGATAGCCGAATTAACTCCACCTCCTTATGTACCAACTCCGGTTGGAAAAAGAAAAGCTAAAAAACTCATAGTCAATATGGAGATCTTAGAACAAGAAGGAGAAATGACCGATGGTGTAAAATATGTGTATTGGACCTTTGGTGGTTCTGTACCGGGAAGCTTTATAAGAACACGTGTTGGAGATGAAGTGGAGTTTCACCTTAAAAATCATCCCGATAACAAATTACCTCATAACATTGACCTGCACGCGGTAACAGGGCCCGGAGGAGGGGCTACTTCCTCATTTGTTGCTCCCGGCCACGAAGCAAAATTTTCTTTTAAAGTGATAAATCCCGGATTATACGTATATCACTGTGCTACCGCTCCTGTAGGAATGCACGTAGCCAATGGTATGTACGGACTCATTTTGGTTGAACCGGAAGGAGGTTTACCTGAAGTTGATAAAGAATACTATATCATGCAGGGTGATTTTTATACCAAAGGAGAGAATGGAGACAGAGGATTGCAGCCTTTCGATATGCAAAAAGCTGTTGATGAAGATGCCGATTATGTTGTATTTAACGGAAAAGTGGGGTCTTTGACCGGGGATAACGCTATTACAGCAAATGTGGGTGAGACCGTACGCCTTTATGTTGGAAACGGAGGGCCAAATTTAGTGTCTTCTTTCCACGTGATTGGAGAAATCTTTGACAAAGTACATGTTGAAGGAGGCGACTTTATAAATGAAAACGTACAAACTACCTTGGTTCCCGCTGGTGGTGCTGCCATTGTAGAATTTAGAGTGGACGTTCCGGGAACTTTTATTCTTGTTGACCACTCGATCTTCAGGGCATTTAATAAAGGTGCATTGGGAATGCTTAAAGTGCAGGGAGAAGAAAACAAAACCATCTACTCAGGGAAGCAGGAAGAAGGTATTTACCAACCGGAAGGAGGTGGTATCCAGGAAATGCCCTCTGAAAATGGTGTAGTAGAGTCTGAAATTCCTGCAAAATCGTTTGAAGAAATGATGGAATTTGGAAAAGCTACCTATATGCAAACATGTTTTGCCTGTCACCAGGCAGAAGGGCAAGGTATTCCAAATGCATTTCCTCCCTTGGCAGAGTCTGATTACCTGAACGCAGATGTGAATAGAGCCATAGATATCATATTAAATGGTAAGTCCGGAGAAATAACTGTAAACGGACAAAAGTATAATAGTGTAATGACGCGACAAGATCTTAATGATGATGAGGTTGCCAATGTTCTTACCTATATTTACAATAGTTGGGGGAACTCTAAAAAGCAGGTAACTCCGGCAATGGTTAAGAGCAGAAGAAATTCTCACTAATAAACTTAAAAATGCCTCCATTAACTAAATTTATATTTCTTGTAAGTTTTTGTATTGGTTCTTTTGGTTTTGCACAAGAAACACAAATGGTCTTAGTTAGTGGAGGTTCTTTTGTTCCTCTTTACGGGGTTGACAGCTTAACGGTTAAAGTGAATTCGTTCTATATGGATGTATATCCGGTAACGAATAGCGAATATTTACTTTTTCTGAAAAAATTTCCCAAATGGAAACGCAGTAAAATAAAGCGATTGTTTGCAGATAAAAATTACCTGTCGAATTGGGAAAGCGATGATGCCTTTGGTTCCCACCTTCTTCCCAATGCACCGGCAACTAATATTTCCTGGTTTGCCGCCAAAAAATACTGTGAGTGCCAGGGTAAAAGATTACCCACTGTAGACGAATGGGAATATGCAGCTATGGCAGATGAGAATCTGGCAGATGCAAGAAAAGATGAAGCATATAATCAATACATCCTGGGATGGTATGAAACTTCAAATTCTTATAACAAAGAAATAGGTTCTACCTTTAAAAACTACTGGGGGGTTTATGATCTGCATGGCCTGGTATGGGAATGGACAATAGATTTTAATTCGGTTCTTATCTCCGGTGAGTCACGTAAGGATGTAGATAAAGACAGCAACCTCTTTTGTGGAAGTGCTGCTGTGGGGGCTTCGGACCTAATGAACTATGCCGCTTTTATGCGTTATGCATTCAGAGGTAGTATGAAAGCAAATTATTCAGTTAAGAACTTAGGTTTCAGATGTGTAAAGGACATCGAAAACTAATACTAATTTCTTCGGAAAAAAATAAAAGTATGCTAAAAAAAATCTTCTTAATTTCAAGTATTCTGTTGCTTTTTGTATCATGCAAAAACAAGAACACCGAAGTAGTAGCTGAAGTGGTTGAAAATGATACTGCCATTTCTGAACTATCCATATACAACCTGCCTTCTGTATGGACCACACAAAACGATACTGAGATCGAATTAAAAGACCTTAAAGGGGACGTCCTTGTAATGGTTATGATCTATACATCATGTAAAGCAGCTTGCCCAAGGTTAGTAGCGGATATGAGAGCAATTGAAGCTCAAATTCCCGAAGCCAAAAAAGACAATGTAAAACTGGTTCTGGTAAGTATAGACCCCGAAACAGATACGCCACAGCGATTAAAAACCTTTTCAATTGAAAATAATATGGAAAGTGAACAATGGCTGTTTTTAAGAGGTTCTAAAGAAGACACCCGAGAGTTTGCAGCAGTTTTGGCTGTAAACTATAAAAAAATATCTCCCATGGATTTTTCCCATTCCAATATCATAAGCGTCTTTGACCAAAAAGGGGAACTTGCACAGCAGCAAGAAGGCCTGGGAGTAAATAATAAAGAAACCGTTGCAAAGATCATTGAATTGGCACATTAATTTAAGTGCCTAAAAACCATATAAATGAATATTACAAAAGATAGAACAGTTGCAGAGATAGTAACAGAAAATATTAAAGCCTCTCACATTTTTAAAAAATACAACATAGACTTTTGTTGTGGAGGCGGTGTGACAATAGAGAAAGTTTGTTTAAAAAAGGGAATTGACTATGAACTTCTGGAAAAAGAGATTCTCGAAATAGATACTAAGGCAGAAGACTCTAATGACTATAATAAGTGGGAGCTACCCTTTTTAATTGATTATATTGTCAATGTACATCATAAATATGTAACTGAAAATATCCCTTTGCTAAGTATGTATGCTACCAAGGTGGCAAAGGTACACGGACATCATTACGAAGAAGTTGTTACCGTAAACAATCTGTTTCAAGAAGTGGCAAAAGAACTTTCTGCCCATATGATGAAAGAAGAACTTGTCCTCTTTCCATTCATAAAACAACTGACCCGGGCAAAAAAAGAAGGAATAGTGCCTTCACGGCCACATTTTTCATCTGTTACAAACCCAATTAGCATGATGGAAAGTGAGCATGAAAACGCCGGAGATATTTTTAAAGAGATCTCAAAATTGACCCATAAGTATACACCGCCTGAAGGAGCCTGTAATACTTTTAGAGCACTTTATGACAAATTGGAAGAATTTGAAGAGGATCTACATAAACACATCCATCTGGAGAATAACATTTTACATCCAAAAGCTATAAAATTAGAAGAAGAGGTGAGGCTATAATTTTGTACTTTAGTTTTGTGGCCGATCTAAAAATACATATAAAAATAGCCCTTGGTTATTTTTTTATAACTGCGCTTTTAGGATTCCTTCTTCGGTTAGACCATATTAGTGATCTTTTGCCTAACTATAGATATATTGTACATACGCATTCGCATATTGCCTTACTGGGTTGGGTATATACTGCATTGACAACACTTATTTACCAACTCTTTTTACACAAAAAAGAGCTTTCAAAGAAGTACAGAATACTATTTCTCTTTACCCAGATCACGATAGTTGGTATGTTGATAACATTTCCCATACAGGGGTATGGCCTGTTTTCAATTATTTTTTCAACCCTGTATCTTTTTGCTTCGTACGGATTCATGTGGTTTTTCATCAGATATACCTCCAAAGATCAAAAACAAACCTTTTCGTACAAATTAATTCGTGCAGGTCTATGGTATCTGGTAATTTCCAGTTTAGGGCCCTGGGTACTTGGAATCATAATGAATACGGCCGGTAGTTCTTCGGACTGGTATCGAAGTTCTATCTACTTTTTTCTTCACTTCCAATACAACGGATGGTTTATAGTAACTCTTTTCGGGATACTGTTCCATATACTTGAAAAAAGTATGGTTTCCATTTCGAAAAGGGAATTCAAGCTCTTTTTCCTGCTTTTGAATTTAGGTGTCATCTGCTCGTTCTTTACATCGATCTTGTGGCTAGAACCGCATTCTTTTTTTTATGCAATAGCTCTTATCGCAGTATTATTGCATGGAATTGCATTCTATATTTTGTTTAAGAAGATTCGTAACAACTGGAAAGTAGTAAGGACTAAACTTGAAGGCAGTACGCAACTGCTTTTAAAAATTGCAGGAGCACTATTAGCAACCAAATTATTATTTCAGTTCAGTGGGTCACTACCGCATTATGCATATCAGATTTCACAAAACATTGACCTTATAGTTGCTTTTTTACACTGGATCTTCTTAGGTGTAGTAAGCATTTGCATATTTGCTTTTTTAGGTCATTTCAAACTATTAGCCTATTCCGGGAAGGCTTTGCTTTTGTATATCGCGGGGTTCGCGTTAACTGAAATACTATTGTTCTACAAAGGGGCAGTTGCCTGGCTGGGAACAGTTTCTATTGACAATCTGCCAATGCTTATAACGATTTCCAGTGGAGTGCTTCTACTGGCAATAGGGATGCTGTTTTTAAAACAATTGAACTTCAAAAAAAGCTAAGCGGTTCTGTCCTCTACTAGTTTCAGGCTATCTACGATAGCAGAAATTTCTTCAACAATAGATTTTCCCTTGTCTTTGTTGTACCAGATTTGAAGATTTTTTCTAAATTCATCATCTATCTTCCCGTGGGCAGCTTTATAATCCAATACCAATTTTGTAGCCGCTTTGGATCTTGCCCCCCATAAAGCCAGAACGTTATGATCTTCATCAACAATAATGACTTTTGGAATTGCCCTCGCACCATTGGTAAGAAATTTATCCATTAATTCGGGGTTTTCGTCGCGAAGTACAATTTTGAGCCCTACATTCTCTGAGGACAGTGCCATTTTGTTTAAATAAGGGAGTGTTTGTGCGGCATCGCCACACCATGCTTCGGTCAAAACAAGCCATATTTGTTTCGATCTGAGTCTTTTAAAAGATTCTGTTTCAGTAAGAGAAATCGTTTTATCCAAACGCTTCATCCTACTCAAATTGAGTTTTGTAAAATCTATTTTCTCCGGACTTTGTTCATTTCCGGTGGTCTTATGTTCCAAAACCATTTGCTTTACCAGTAGAATGTATTCATTATAACTCATACCGGCCTTAATACTGTCTTTTATTAAACTTTTCATATTTTTAATTTTGAGAGGTAGTTAGAATATTATCATAGTTAAAAAAAACACCTCTGTTTTCTTTTCTTTCAAGTGACTGTTCAATAATTAAATACGCCACAGCAATCATATTCCTCAGCTCACAAAGAGGTGTGGATATCTCTGCTTTGTTGTATAATTCTTCAACTCTTTTTTTCATTGTGGTCAAATGCCTCAAGGCTTTCAATAAATCTGTATTGGTACGTATAATTCCGGCATTGTCTCTCATCAATTCTTGTAATTCATTTAGGTCTTGCCGAATTAAATCTAAATCTATTGGGGCCCGAGTAGTTTCATTGAACCATCCGGAGACCTCAATTTCAGGCATCTTTGGATCATGTTCACACAGGTATTCATATATGTTATGAGCATATACCAATGCTTCCAATAAAGAGTTTGAAGCCAATCTGTTAGCTCCATGTAATCCTGTTCCGGAAGATTCTCCGCAGGAAAAAAGATTTTCAATAGATGTTTTTCCGTTTTTATCTACCGCAATTCCACCACATACATAATGTGCGGCAGGTACGACAGGAATCCAGTCCTTAGTGATATCTATATTATTGTTTATGCACGCTTTATAGATGTTCGGAAAATGTGCTAAAAACTTTGCTTTGTTCAAATGTGTACAATCCAAATAGACACATGAATCACCATGTTTTTTAAGTTCGTTGACAATACTTTGTGAAACAACATCTCGTGGAGCCAATTCTGCCATCTCGCTATAGTCTGGCATAAAACGATGTCCGTTCTTAGTTCGGAGGTATGCTCCAAACCCTCTAACTGCTTCAGAAATTAAAAACGAAACGCTTTCTTTATCATCATAAAGGGCCGTGGGATGAAATTGCACAAACTCCATATCTTTTATTTGTGCTTTCACCCTGTACGCCATAGCTATACCATCGCCGGTGGCAATAACAGGATTGGTAGTATGTCCGTACACAACTCCAATACCTCCGGATGCCAATATGGTATGGTCTGCCTGAATTGTAAAAATATTTCCTGTTCTCTCATTGAGTACATCTGCTCCGCAGCAATATTTATTTTCTGCATCCATACTTTCCGAAGGGCAGCCAGTAATTAGATCTATTGCAAAATGATATTGTAAGATCGTGATATTGGGAAGCTCATTTACTTTTCGCAACAATGCCCTTTCTATTTCATACCCTGTTATATCTTTATAATGGATCACACGATATTCCGAATGCCCTCCTTCCTTAGCCAGATCCAGCTTTCCATCATTATCCGTGTCAAAATTAGCACCCCACCGCATAAGTTCTTTTAAGTGCTCCGGGCCTTCTTTAATCACCATCTTTACTACTTCTTCATCGCACAATCCGCCTCCTGCCGATAATGTATCCCGAATATGTTTTTGAAAAGAGTCTTCTTCTGAATCCAGTACTGCCGCAACGCCTCCCTGAGCATACTTGGTATTGGACTCATCCTTGCTAGCCTTGGTAACAATAATACTTTCTTTATGCGGAAACCTTTCAGCAATTTTAATGGCAAAAGTAAGTCCTGCAACACCGGAGCCTATTATAAGAAAGTTTGTATCCTTCATATCATTTTGATAATTCTAACATCCGTTCTATTGGCTGTAGTGCCAT
This sequence comes from Flavobacteriaceae bacterium, assembly GCA_028284005.1. Classification (GTDB taxonomy): domain Bacteria; phylum Bacteroidota; class Bacteroidia; order Flavobacteriales; family Flavobacteriaceae; genus JANQOS01. Next base: position 447,050 of record JANQSO010000007.1, read on the forward strand.
TTTTCTGATATCCTCGGGGACTTCTATTTGTGGAGTTTCGTTATAAAGGCAATCGTACAATTTTTGGAGAGTGTTCATTTTCATAAAGCTACACTCACTGCATGCGCAAGTATTATCTGCTTTTGCCGGAGCAGGAACTAACATCGTATCGGGAACTTCCTGCTGCATTTTATGTAGTATGCCGGCTTCGGTAGCTACTATATATTTTTCTAAAGGATGCTGTTTTACATACTTGATCATACCGGCTGTTGAGCCTATATAGGTTGCCGTATTTAAAATATGCTCTTCAGATTCCGGATGTGCTATTATTTTAGCGCCCGGATTCTCTTTATACAATGCAAGCAGTTTCTCAATGGAAAATGCTTCATGAACAATACAGGACCCGTCCCACAATAACATATTCCTCCCGGTTTTTCTGTTAATATACTTCCCCAGGTTCTTGTCCGGGGCAAATAGTATTGGAACTTTTTTGGGAATGGAGTTTACAATTTTCAGAGCATTGGATGATGTACAAACAATATCACTTAAAGCTTTGATCTCCGCAGAGCAATTAATATATGTAATGACCACATGCTGTGGATGCGCCTTTATTAATTCACGGAATAATTCCGGCGGGCAGGAATCTGCCAGAGAGCAACCTGCATTTAGGTCGGGAAGTACTACTTTTTTTGACGGGTTCAATATTTTTGCTGTTTCCGCCATAAAGTGTACGCCAGCAAAAACAATAATATCTGCATTAGTTTCAGATGCTTTTTGAGATAAGCCTAAACTATCCCCCACAAAATCTGCTATTTCCTGTATTTCAGGTTGTTGATAGTAATGCGCGAGAATAATAGCATTTTTCTCTTTCTTGAGTTGTACTATTTTGCTAACTAAACTCATGAGTTACTACAATTATATTTTTGACCGCAAAATTATGGGTATATGAAATCAATAAATATGATAAAAATCACTTATAAGGCAATATATAGAGCGCTTTTGCAGAATTTGTCAATTATCTTTTACAGCTGTTGATTGAACATTGGGATATTTTTCCCGGATTCCGGTTAAAAACACTTTTACAATAGGTATTGAGATCATTACAATAGCTATAAAAAGACCTACTCCAAAAACAAAAAACGAGATAAAAACCAAAGTCAATCCTTCTTGCATTTCAGAAAACAACCCTTCCTTTACAACATACATCCAATAACTTTTTTTAATACCGGCTACAAGCAGGGAACACCAAAAAAAGAAAAGTGAGATATTGAATATCATAAATCCTTTTTTTATCAAAAACCGGTCTGTTGCAAAGTGTTTATTTACTTTCGATGTAGTAAACAACAAAGCAGAAAGTAAAATGGTTGTATTTATCCCAATGGTCGTACCCATAGAATGTGCAACGGTTATATGAGTTCCGTGCGTAAAAAAGTTAATGGCAGGGATAGAAATCAGTAATGCAAGAATTAAATTCAGAAATATCCAAAAGTCTGTAGCCAATAAAAAGCGATATGCCATTGGATGATTATCTTTCTCAATTTTCGGTAAAGTGCGTTTCCAATTAAAAATAATGGTTGCCAGGACGATCCATTCTGTCATACTAACTCCATATGCTACATATCGTATCCATGGATAGGTTGGCAATATATAGGTATGGTGTGCCCACCCGAACATAAGATTGGTGAGGCCCAGAAAATAAAAGAAAAATGCTGTCTTGTTCTTAGCGAAAGAATCATCTCCTTTAATTTTGGTCATCAAATACATGGAGATCCCATACACCAGCATATTCCATGATCCGGTAAAAGAACCATAAGACTTCCATTGTACGGACATGTCCTTTATAAAATGTAGCCTGAAGAAGTCAAAAAACCAGAGATGTGCCTCACACAAGTGAAAGATCATAAATACAATCCCAGTTCCCCACATCCAATAATATACCGGCCAGTTCCTAACATTTTTATATAATGTCTTAAAGTAATTGATCCCAAATAATGCCCAACCTATAAGAATAGGGATAATGAGTACTGGTGTAAAAGACAGATACTCGCGCCCTTCTGTTTTACCAAATAAAAAAGAAGCATATATAGCGATACCTGTAAGAAAAAATATCCATAAATGAATTTTCATCAATGCTGTAGAATAGAATCTAAGTTTTTCCACATATACCATAAAAAAATAGATACATCCCGAAGCAGAGAGAACGATCCAGGAGATTACCGAAGTAACATGGAAAGGACGCAATGTTGAAAAGGGAAAATGTTCTTTTAGAAAATCCGGCAGAAGGTATTGCAGCGATGTACACAATCCAAAAAATACTCCCAGAAGTAATGAGGTAATAGCAAAAATTAAAAAATAAAGAGGTGTTTTATTTCTCATTCTTATACTTTATTTTCACCCAACCGCTAACTTCTATATTTGCATCGTAGTTTGGATAATATCCGGTGCTGTCTACAAATTTTAAATACTCTACAATAGCCTCTTTTTCTTTTTCAGAAAAATTGAATTTTGGCATGGCCTTTACACCGCTGTTCAAGAAGGCTTTTATATATAAAGGCCCTTTATCCTGGTGAGAAAAGGTATTTGTAAGGTCCGGACCCAAATAACCCCCGAGTCCATATATCTGATGGCAGCTCCAACAATTGTTAGTTTGCCACAATTGCTGCCCCTCAATTGCTTTAGGAGTTAATATGATAGATGTAGTATAACGTTCGGAATTATAGATCACATAATTATAAACCGAAAAAATTACAATTAGTAAGGCAAGGATAAGAATGTACTTTTTTGTAATTCCTGACATTATTCAATAGATGATTGGTGCTTAAATATATTTATATACTTAGTTGCGAAATATGATTTATCTCAGGTTTTAAAATTATTTACCAAAAACATTAATCCGCAATCCTTTTAACACCAGACCTTTTAAACTTATCTTTAGTCATCATCTTAACTCTGTGAGTTGACAGATTATTTGCAAATTGTTTTTTGTGGTAATGTCTTAAACGGTGCTCATTCTGGCGTCCGGAGCTAAAACTTGATATTCTTTTCAGGTAGCCAATAACACGTGTTGCATGATCCACATTTACAGAATCACAATTACTGCATTTGTATAAAGTTCTTTTATCTATATATTCACATTCATTACATATTGTAATTCTTATGTTGAAACAAAAATAGTTGCATCCTGCAGCAGCTGTTGCATGGATTAGTTTAACAAATCCTTCCCGGTTAGGGGTTTCTTCAAGATTGAGATGCAGGGCCGAACCTCCATCCAGATATTTTATAATTTCGTTTCCATGCAAAATTATCTTATCCAATGAATTTGTTTCTTCGTCTTCTACTACATAGAAATAAGAATTATAGCAATCTCTGGGCACTAACAGTCCATCTGCTCTATCCCATTTTGCATTTTTTACTCCCAGGTTTTCAGCCGGAACAAATTCTGTATTGAACATATATCCGTATTTCTGTTTTGCCAATTTATTTTCATCGTAAATGGCTTTGAGGTATGTGTTTATGAATTTTTTATAGGTTGGGTTATTTCCTACTTTGATCCCAAGGCTTTCTGCTGCTTCTACCATTCCATTGATACCAATAGTTAAGAATTGCTTGTCCAGTGAAATAAAGTTTGCATCGTAAACCGGTAACAGGCCGGCTTCTTTATACTCTTCAACCAATTTTCTATACGCTACCTGATATTGATGTATCTTCCTAACCTCCTCGACAATATTGGCTCCCTTTTGTATCAACCTGTTCATATTAAGGGTGATCACATTAATGGATCCTGTTGCTACCCCTCCTGCCCCTAAAGAATAGCTAAAAGTATTATCACTAATCTCATTTCTTAAACGGCAGCATGAAGCAAGGCTATCTGCATTTTCAGATTGATATATGAAAAATGAATTTCCTTCACTTAGTTCCTGTGCGCACATATTCGTAAAATCCATATCGGCTGGTTTTCCATCTTTTACCAGCATGGCCGCTGTTACTACGGGAAATGTTAGTATGGCTTTACTTCGTTCTGCATTGAACCATTTCATGAAGTATTTCTGAAGTTTTTTAACGCTTTCCCACTTAGGCTTGGTCATATCCGGAAATAAAAACTCTCCAAACATACTATTGAAATAAGATTCATCATACAAAGAGATATTCCAAAAAACAGATTGATACCCTCTTGCTGCCGCCGGTTGGTTGATAGCATACACAACATGCTGTAAATGATTGGCTATCATTTTTTCATTCGTCTTCAAATACTCTTTTCCATAATCTTTTCTTGCAAAGTGGTCAAAGTACAATAGGAACTCGACTGTTGCCAATGCCCCGGCAAATTGAGAGCTTACTGCAAACACAAGATTGACAAACTCACCACAAAAGCTTTCCAAATGTTTGGGAGCCCTGCTTTCTCCGCCAATTTTTGTAAGTCCGTCAAGCAAAAAAGGGTACATACTAATAGAAACACAATAGGGTTTCAATGAAGTTTCATCATGCACGTAGATCTCATGTGCTTCAATTTGCCTTATATATTCGTTAGCGGTCTCTTCACCAAATAACAGTTCTATTTTTCGTTTTACCAAAGCTCTGTTCACTTGTATATTGACATCTTTATTAAGTTCTGCTTCCATAGTTGCAATATTCTTGGAAGTAACATTGGCATTGGCATCTACCTTTGAACCATCCGCAGCATTGGCAGATTGAATATAACTATCTATAAATTCAATTTTCTTGGCAACCTGAGTGTCTGTTAGTCGTATCATGAATGTTCGGTTTTTATAAATAAATGATTGAGTATTTTATTTGTTTTTACTTCTATAAATCTTTGGTTGGTTCTTTGGGAGTCCAGCCCTCCCAACGATACCTTCCAACGGCCTGTTTTTATCCAGTTAAGCTGATCCAAAATTTCTTTGTCTACTTCTTCTTCTCCCGTGTACAAACATGTTTTATAATTCTCTTCCCTGGCTATTTTAAGAAGCTCGACAAGTTTCTTTTTGTGCCACTCGCCTCCCATAAAGACCACACAACTGGCCAACCCTTTATAACGACAAATCGTTTGGCAAAAAACCTTTTTAGTTAACTTTTTTCCTTTTCCTTTTTTCCACAAATGTGTCGAATGGCATCCTTCACACCTTAACGAACAACCGGAAATGGAAAAACATAAACTTACTTCTCCGGGTACTTCCTGAAGTACTACTTGAAAATCTTGAAAATACATTTGATATTAAAAGACCTTTTTATCTTTTATAAAAATATGAAGTAATAGAACTAGTATGCAGGCTCCGGCAAATGAGTTATTAATAATGTTATGAACACCGGTACAGATCTTATTTTCGGAAAGAATAAATGCTATATCAAAGTATTAGAGATCTTTAACTAATTACACATCAGTATGCAAACAACAAGTTCCTTTCATTTCATGATTAAGATCCCGATCATGAATAGTGTCAAAAAACCTAACAAAGTTACTTTCCATAGCATGTGAGCTTTCCTAAGTTCCATGAAGTAAAAGGATATACCTATAAATTTAAAAGAGGAAAGCATTAAAATAAGTACCCCAATATATTCAAAGCTTGTCCTGGTAATAAGTGCAGTTATTATAGTTAATACCACTAATACCGTCCAAACTGTAAAAAACAAGTCTCTTTTCATTTAAAAAAACAGATAGATTACCGGAAATAAAAGAATCCATATTAGATCGCACATATGCCAAAAAGCAGCACTGGTTTCGACATCTTCCATTTTCAATGATGGGTTCTTTTTATAGAGGCCTGCCATTAGAGATCCTAAAATAACCAGGCCTACAACTACATGGATCACGTGAAATAATGTAAGCATCCAATAAAACGCAAAGAAATTATTGTATCCTATTGTAAGGCCAGCATCTATTTTATCACTATACTCTATTGCTTTCAAAAACAAAAAGGCAATCCCTCCCAACATTGTTAAAACCAGAAATAGTTTTGATCTTTTAAGATTTAATTCCCTTTGAAACCTGACAAATTGAGTCATAAAGAATCCGCTAGTCAATAAAAACACGGTATTTAGTGCTCCATAAGTGGTATTTAGTAAAAGTCGGGACTCACGGAATACAACCGGTTCTTCCTTAGCAGAGTATACCATTATGATCAGTGCTATACCAAAGGTTAGCAATTCAAGGAAAATTATGATCCACATTAGTAACCCGCCCGGCGGGTAGTACATATGTTTGTATGTGCCCTTTTTTACTTCAAGACCCGGATTAGCCATTATGTTTAATTTTTTCGTACAGCTTTACCAGGGATTCTAGCAATTCTACCGGGGTAGTTAAAATTTGGTAATGATTTTGCCCAAACATTTGTGGTAAATAATATTTTGCCTGGGCTTCAATAGCCAGTGCATAGGAATTGATTTGACGCTGATTTAATTCTCTAAGTGCCTGCTTCACATCATTGATCCCATACTTTCCTTCGTACTTATCATAATCATTAGGTTTTCCATCGGATAAGAGAATGACCCATTTATTTTTACTATCCCGCTCATCCAGTAACGCCCCTGAATGCCTCAATGCTGCTCCTATTCGGGTATAACCGGATGGTTCTACCGCTCCAATTCTGTGTTTGGCCTTATTCCAATCTTCTTCAAAAGATTTTAAACTTAAGTAAGTTGTATAATTCCTGGTTTTTGAATAAAAACAATCAATGGAAAAATCCACATTGAATTCTGTCAATATCTCGCCAAATATGATGGAAACCTGTTTCTCTACATCGATCACCCTGTTTCCGGCAGCATAACCATCACTGGAAAGACTAATATCCAAAAGGATCAATATGGAAAGGTCTTTTTCCTTTTTCCGCTTGGATAAGTATATTTTTTCTGAAGGAGTATGCCTGGAATGTATATCAACATATAGATCTGTAATTGCATCCAGATCAAACTCTTCTCCTTGTATTTGCCTTCTTTTTTGCTGGTATTTATTATTGACCGAAGTTAGCATCTTACGCAATCCCATGAGCGTAGAAGTATTTTTCAACAAGGTATTCTTATAGTACGCACTGTCTGTTTCCAGTTGTACCTTAGGATATACTTTACAAAATTCGGGTTTATAGGTTCGTTTTGAAAAATCCCATTCATCATACAAAAAATGAAACTCGTTGGTATCGAGTTCGGCACTTTCAGAAATGGTCGTATTTTCCATAAAATCTGCCTGATAGACCGAATGTACCGGGTCATCCACACGCACCGTATGTTTCATATTTAGGTCCTCCAGGGCATTAGAATGGTCTTTTAGATCGTCATCTCCATCAAAATCACGCCATCCTCCCTCCCATTCTTCTGCTGTCTCGACTTTTTCAAAATTATGGGTAAGCACATAGTCTTCCTGTGCTTTCTGATCGACCTCCAACGTTTTGATCTCTTCAACCGCATTGGCCTTTAATATGGTATTAATTTCTTTCTGAATTGCTTTCTGGGCCTTTTCTGAAATATTGTTTAGCACTTTAGCAGCATCTAATTCAGGGTTGTTTCGCATCCATTTTCCATAGATAAATGAAAAATCCGGTTGCTTGTCTTTGCCAGGCTTGGAACTATAATGACCTTTAAGTTCATTATAAATACTTTGGGTTACCGGAAACTCATGGAACATTCTTTTTAATACCTTGTCTGAATGATCCAAAGCCATAGATCTTGCTTCTTCTATTGGATGTTCCTGATTTTCGTTATAGTTGAATTGAAGATTTTTTTGAACAGAAAGGTATATGACCCTGAATAAATAAAATGAAAAATTCTTCTCTTTGGAAATAAATTCTGAATAACGTTTTGGAAGAAAAAAACTGCTATTCTTATACCCGCCTTCTCGCTCCGCTTCAAATATCTCTATAGGTGAGCCGGTAATTGCTCTAGCAAAAATAGTTAGCCTGGGTTTAATATCGTTCAGCTTAACCGCATGTGCCAGTGCATCCTGAGAGTTTTTTTTTCGCCTTTTTAAAAAACCCGCAACTTTACTGAAGAGAAATTCATCCGGTTCGAACATAGTCAATACATAGTTTAGATCATTAGATCACAGAGGTCTGTCAGCGCGCCAATTATTTCAAGGTCATCGGTTAGCGGTTCAACGACTGCAACTTTTACAGCTAATCTTTTTGGCAATCCGGAATGAATCAGCTTAGCAGCATCAACAAGTAATCGTGTTGATACGGTCTCGGTAAGTCCAAGGTCCGTTAAGTTTCTGATCTTATTGGCAATTGTAACCAGCTTTTTAGATATGCTTACATCTAATTGCGTTTCTTTAGAAATAATTTCTGCCTCATCTTTTGGCTTAGGGTAATGAAATGACAAAGCAACAAATCGCTGCCTGGTAGAAGGTTTTAGTTCTTTGAAGCCCTTTTGGTACCCCGGATTAAATGAAGCTACTAATATGAAATTTTCATGAGCTTTAATACTCTTACCAAGTTTATCAATATAAAGTTCTTTCCTGTGATCTGTAAGCGAATGAATCGCCACAACAACATCCGGCCTTGCTTCGGCAACCTCATCCAAATACAATATAGCACCTTCTTTTACTGCTTTTGTTAAGGGCCCGTCCATCCAAACTGTTTCTGCGCCTTTAATGATAAAACGGCCAATTAAATCTGTAGATGACGTTTCCTCATGACATGAGATCGTAATAAGAGGTATACCCAGTTGATATGATACATACTCCACAAACCTTGTTTTACCGGTTCCGGTTGGTCCCTTTAATAACACAGGTATTTTATTGGAATACGCATGATTAAAAACCTCGACTTCTTTCCCTATAGGTTTATAAAAAGGGCAGCTTTGAGGAATGATCTCAGTCTCATTTTCTGTCTTGGGTGTTATTTGCTCCAATGGTTTCATATTAATAAGTAAAAAAAGGTCTAAAAAAGTGAAGGCAGGTAAGCTATGATCATATATTACAAAAATATATAAGCCCTTTTCTAGACCTTATGATTGTTTATTATAAAGGTTTTAACTCTCTATTTGTTCCAGCGCCTCGTTATTGGGTCGCCCGTGCTTAATAAAATCAACTATATAGAGTATAATCCCTGCTGTGAATAATGTTGCACAAATTATCAATACAACAAAATGGATGCTTATCTCATTTTGAACCTCCATAAATTCCATTTTAAACTTACGTTCCAAATAGACCTGTGCAACTCCGGCAACACCAAAAGCAACGGTCATACCGATCATCCCAATATTTGAAGTCCAAAATGCAGCCCTGCCTCTAACTCCATCGTATAACTTCCTTCCTGTCATATTAGGTAATGAATAACTTATAATTGCCAGGACGATCATGGCATATGCCCCCCAGAAAGCTAAATGGCCATGCATTGCCGTAACGAGCGTACCGTGAGTATATAAATTGGTTTGCGGTAAAGTGTGAGCAAAGCCCAGTAGTCCCGCACCAACAAACGAAACAATTGCAGATCCTAAAGTCCAGAACAATGCTATCTTATTTGGATGTCTTTTTTCTCCTTTTCTGTACATATTTACCGCAAACAAAGCCATTGCCAAAAATGCAAGAGGCTCTAATGCAGAGAATATACCTCCTACAACCAACCAGATCTTGTTGACCCCTATGTAATAATAATGGTGACCTGTACCTAATACACCTGATAAAAATGTAAGTCCTACGATCACATAAAGCCATTTTTCAATAACTTCTCTATCTACACCGGTAAGCTTGATCAATAAAAATGAAAGAATACCTCCCATGATCAATTCCCAAACACCTTCTACCCATAAGTGTACAACCCACCATCTAAAGAAAGAATCCTTCACCTGGCTATCAAATGGAAGCATTCCCGGTAAGTACAGTAATGCTGCAAAAAGTAATCCCATGGAAAGTACTAAAGCAGTTGTGGTTTTCCTTTTCCCTTTAAAGAGAGTCACTAATATCAGCCCCAGAAATAGCAATACATTTATTACCACTAAAAAGTCTAATTGTCTTGGTATTTCTAAAAACTTACGTCCTTCCCACCAATTAAAATGATAGCCAATTACTGCTGCTACACCAACCAATGCAAGTGAAATCAATTGTACATAAGCCAGTTTAACACTTACAAGTTCCCTTTGAGCTTCTTCAGGTATGATATAGTATGCAGCACCCATAAAACCGGATAACAGCCATACCACCAGTAAATTTGTATGAACAGCTCTTGCTGTGTTAAAAGGTATAAATTCATGTAATCCATCCAGGCCTACTCTGGCAAAGCCCATAATAAACCCGTATGTTAATTGTAAAACTAGTAGTAGCATTGAAAGTGCAAAAAACCAATAAGCTACTTTTTGAGATTTGTATTTCATAATAGTAATAGGTTAGTTATTCATTATCTTTTGATAATGGAGATACAACAGTATCAAAGCCATTAAGGTCTATATCATCTATCCAGTCAAAAAATGCTATTAAATCGGCTGCTTCTTCATCCGAAAAACCATAAGCCACCATTTTTCTTCCGTTTGGAGCCCATGGAACAGGTGTCGTCAAAACAGCCTTTACATATCCTTCGCCCCTACGGTCCAAAACCTTTGTTAATTCGGGAGCATAGTAGGCTCCTTCTCCTAGAATTGTATGACATCCCATACAGTTATTGGTTTCCCATAAATGTTTTCCGCGAACAACTTGTTCGGTAATGGCTTCATAGTTTGATTGATCCTGTTCTGCACTAAATGAGTAAATAGTCAAACCGATAAATACTAAAAAAGTGACTAAAGTACCGCCCAGAAAGAAATTTCGTGCTTGCTTTTTTGATAACATAGTTAGTGAAATTAAATATTAATATTTTAAGACCTTTTTATCTTAAATGTCAAAATAAGCAATAACTCTTCTATAATAATATGACAAAAGTCATATTTTACTTCTCAATAAATAGAACTAATTATGAATATTTAAGGTAAATGTACACCCCGAAAGTATTTCTTGTGCATTTAATTATTTGTAAAGTGAGGCACTTTACTTCTTTTTGTCGCTTTTCATAAGATTTAAAACGACCAGAATCATGATCACACACACAACACCAAATACAGCTATGAGTGCTGTTCCCATTCCCCAATCTACCAAAGATATATTATTTAAAATCATAAGTCATAAATTTTACAGTTAGTTAAATCATTCTAAAATAACAGAAGCAGTGTTGTGACAGTTGTAATTGGCTTCTACTTTATCCACCATGGGTTTAGGTGATATATAGGGTATACCAAGTCCCATTCCCCGCATTACAAATAAGCAGCCCATAAGTACTACAAATACCGGGATCGTTCTTCTTATATGTTGCCTTACTTTTCCGCTTAAAAAATTTCCGAAGTAAATAGCGGTGGTCATTAAAGGAACGGTCCCCAATCCAAAAACTGCCATATATAAGCTTCCTTCCGGTGCATTACCCGAAGCTATTGCCCCAAATACAGCCATATAAACCAATCCACAAGGTAAAAACCCATTTAAGAATCCTATCGTAAGGAAAGTATCGGGGGTCTTCTTCTTTAAAGCAGCACCTAGAGAACTTTTTACCTTTGAAATAAGCCTAAAAACTGGTTTTGAAAAATTATATTTATTGAATGTCTTATACGGAACAAGAATCACCAAGATCATCAAGATTCCAACAACAATGGAAAGTTGTTGTTGCATTCCGAAGAGGTAAAAACCTTTTCCAAGTAAGCCAAACAACAAACCTATGATGCTATATGCGAACAGCCTTCCAAAATGATACAAGAATATTTGCCCTGTTTTTTTTATATTATTAGTACGGTCTACCGGTAATATAAAAGCAATAGGGCCACACATGCCAACACAGTGAAAACTTCCTAAAAGGCCAAATATGAAAGCCGACATTAACATCTTTAATAGGTGATCGATTTTTTATAGAGGTATTTTTTCTTTTCATATTCCCACTCTATGGTAATGTTCCATCGACCGTCTAACAAACGTTTGTCAGGTATGAGCAAATTTGATCCGGATAAGACAATAGGGAAATCAAAATCCAGCTGTTTATTAGACGGCCTGTATAGGAACACTGTCCCTTTAACCTTTGAGGGGTTAATTTCTTCAGGGAATTTTAGCAGCCATCCTTCCGCTACTTTTTCCCCGGTAATACTTTCAGAAAAATCTTTAAGGTTTTCCTCCGCATCAATTTCTTCCTGGTAAGCCAGTTCCTTTTTATAATATTCTTCGGTTACCAAGTCATGATTAAAGTCTTTATTGGTACTCATTTTTATTACAAAAAACATAATGAAGCCAATAAAGAGTATCATCCCTATAACCAATCCTGTTCCCCAATTTATTTTCATAACTCTAGTTATTTATAACTACGAGGCCCTAAAAAAGCTGCCGTAGTTGTTTCTATTAATTTATCTCCACTATAGACACCAATCTCTACCCTGTCTTTATCTCCGCTAAGCCCGCTGGCATTAATTTCAATAAATAATGTTCCTTCAGAGAGGCCTTGTTCCGGTACCACAAAGTCATCGTGTGCTACTAATTTGATCTCCCCTTTATGGGATAATAACCTGAAGTTTACATTATCTATCGCTTTCGTGGTCTTATTCACTAATTTGAATGTATATACATTACTAATAATATTATCTGCCTTATGCTCATATAGCTGGCCCGGTAGTCTAAGAACCCTGGCCTCTACATCATTTCGTAAAAAGAGCATCCCAATAAATACAGAGGTCAAAATAAACAGGACGACCGTATACCCTTTCAATCTTGGACTAAACGTAAATTTCGCTTTCTTCTCTATATTGTCTTCACTTGCATAGCGGATCAATCCTTTTGGAAGGTTTACAGATTCCATCATATGGTCACATGCATCGATACAAGCGGTACAGTTTACACATTCCAACTGTGTTCCATTACGAATATCTATTCCCGTAGGGCAAACATGTACACATTGAAAACAATCGATACAGTCTCCTTTTCCTGTTGTTGCCCTGTCCTCATTCTTTCTGAACTTTGCCCGTCCCGCTTCTTTTTCTCCTCTTTTATGATCGTATGCAACTACTATGGATTTATTATCCAGCAGAACACCCTGAAGTCGTCCGTAAGGACAGGCAATGATACAAACCTGTTCTCTAAACCAGGCAAATACAAAGTAAAACACCCCTGTAAAGATCAACAAGGAAATTAATGTACTTACATGGTTTAATGGGCCATCAAGTATATATTGTATAAGCCTGTCACTGCCTATTAAATAGGCTAGAAAAACATTTGCAATTAGAAACGAAATAATAAAAAAGATGAACCATTTTAAAACTCGCTTTCTTATCTTTTCGGCATTCCAGGGCATTTTATCTAGCCTGATCTGCTTTCCTCGGTCTCCATCGATCCAATATTCAATTCTTCGAAAGACCATTTCCATAAAAATGGTCTGTGGACACATCCACCCGCAAAAGATCCTTCCAAATGCCACTGTAAAAAAGATGACAAAGACCACACCGATCAACATCATTATGACAAAGAGGTGAAAATCCTGCGGCCAAAACGGAAATCCAAAAATATTGAACCTGCGTTCCAGTACATTGAACATCAAAAACTGGTTTCCCCCTACTTTTATAAATGGTGACAAAAACAAGATCGCCAGCAATACATAGCTTACATATTTTCGATATTTATAAAACTTTCCCGAAGGTTTCTTAGGAAATAACCATGCTCTTTTCCCTTCTTTGTTTATGGTAGCAATACTATCTCTAAAACGTTCGTTATCGGGTGCTTCCAATTTTATTGATGTTTATATCCTTATTGATTCATGCTAATTTTAGCAGCAATAGAATCTGTAACCTCTTCTTTTACCTCTTCAATAGTTTCGCTTTCTGGAGCATCCGGATCTACCCATAAATCGCCTTCGGCTTCTTTAGGTTCTGCCGGTGTTGTTCCTTGAAACGTTAATAAATAACTGGCAACCTGTGCCATTTCGGCCGGTTTTAGGTCGGCCTTCCAGGATACCATTCCTTTACCGTCACGACCTCCTTCGGAAATCGTATTGAAAACATTTTTAATTCCTCCTCCCAATATCCAGTATTCATCAGTTAAATTAGGGCCAATTCCTCCTCCTCCATCAGCTTTATGACATGCAATACAGTTCACATCATAAATGGCTTTTCCTGCACTTAGGTCTGAAGCATCCGTAAGTAGTTCAACGGTATTTACATCAACCAGGTCTTTGGCTGTTTTTTTGTATTCTTCTATGGCTGCTTTGGCTTCGGCAACTTCTATTTCATATTCTTCAGCTTGATTTACATCATCAAATACTTCATAGCGAACCAAGTATACCACAGCAAAAATGATCGTGATGTAAAATCCGTATACCCACCATGGCGGTAATTTATTATCCAGTTCCTTAATACCATCATAATTATGGTCAAGTATAATTTCGCCCTCTTTTTCGATAGGCTTACTCCCCAATAATTTTTTATATGTCTTTTTAAACCAACTAAAACGTTGCTCTTTTCTTGTTCCTTCCGCTTGTAAATATCGCTCTTGAGCTTCAGGAGCCAATCCTCTAAAAAGAATACGTTTTAATGTTTCTGAAACTACTTCAATAGCAATAGCGAATAATAACAGCATTGCTAATACGGCCCAAATAATAGGATATTTTTCAATAGCCATTTGTTCACCGGAATCTATGGTAAACTCCAGCAGAAAAAATGCAAGGACCATAAATGCTATAACACGTAAATAGGATGCTCCTGTTCTCATAATAAATCTTCGTTTTGGTTGTTGTTTTCTAATGGAATATTGCTTACTTCGGCAATGTGGTCTTTTTTAGCTGTAAATACCCACCAAAAAAGCACTACAAAAAAGATGAAGAATATCAATAGCGATATAATAGGATAGACTTCCACTCCATCTATATTCTCTAAATTTCCTTTGATAAATCGTAACATAATTATTCGTTTTTGGCTGAAGCGTCAGCGTTATTTTCCACTTTAATATCTGTTCCAAGGCGTTGCAAATAAGCTATAATAGCAACTACCTCACGGTTTCTCATTTCAATGAAATCCTCTCCGTTTTCCTCTGCATACTTTTTATCTGCTTCATACGTCTTTACAAAATCCGGGTCACTGTATAGGTTTTGTTCTATTTGTGTTCCCTGCTCGGTCATCCACTCTTGTGCCCGTGCTATTTCTTCTTCAGTATAAGGAACACCCAAACTAACCATAGTTTCCATTTTCTTTTCGGTCATAGACTTATCAAGTTCTTTAGCGATCAACCATTTATAAGATGGCATAATAGAACCTGATGAAGTACTCTGTGGGTCATAAAAGTGGTTTAAGTGCCAGTTGTCGGAATATTTCCCCCCTACTCTGTGTAAGTCGGGGCCCGTACGTTTACTTCCCCATAAGAATGGATGGTCGTATACGTATTCTCCGGCCTTAGAATATTCGCCATAGCGTTCAACTTCACTTCTAAAAGGCCTGATCATTTGTGAGTGGCAGGAAACACAGCCCTCTCTAATATAGATATCGCGTCCTTCCAACTCCAAAGGAGTATAAGGTTTCACACTTGTAATGGCCGGCACATAATCATCTACCATTAATGATGGTATAATTTGTACCATCCCTCCTATTAGAATGGCTATGGTTGCATAAATGGTAAGTTTTACCGGTCTTCTCTCCAACCAGGTATGGTATCCTTCTTTTAACGTACGTCTTTTTGTAACACGTTGTAGTGGTGCCGCTTCAGCTAACTCATCGGTTACTTTACTACCCTGTTTAACTGTTTTTACTATGTTATACAGCAATATAAATGCTCCTACAATGTAAAGAGTTCCTCCTATCGCTCTCATCCAGTACATAGGAATGATCTCACTCACTGTTTCCAGGAAGTTTCCATACATCAAAGTACCATCCGGATTAAATTGTTTCCACATAATGGCCTGCGTAAAACCGGCCACGTACATAGGCAATGCATACATGATAATCCCAAGGGTACCAATCCAAAAATGAGCATTTGCCAACTTGGTAGACCATAATCTTGTTTTAAACAATTTTGGCACTAACCAATAGATCATACCAAAGGTTAAGAAACCATTCCATGCAAGTGCTCCTACGTGAACGTGTGCAATGATCCAGTCACTAAAGTGTGCAATCGCGTTTACATTTTTAAGGGAAAGCATTGGCCCTTCAAAAGTTGCCATACCATAACCGGTAATTGCAACCACCATAAATTTTAAAACAGGGTCCGTACGTACTTTATCCCAGGCTCCTCGAAGTGTCAATAATCCGTTGATCATCCCTCCCCAGGAAGGAGCTATTAACATTACCGAAAATGCAACACCCAGGTTTTGAGCCCAGTCCGGTAGCGCAGAATATAATAAATGGTGAGGCCCTGCCCAGATATATATAAAGATCAGGGACCAGAAATGGACAATGGACAGCCGGTAAGAATATACGGGCCTGTTTGCAGCTTTAGGCACAAAATAGTACATCAATCCCAAAAATGGAGTTGTTAAGAAAAATGCCACCGCATTGTGACCATACCACCATTGTACCAATGCATCCTGAACACCTGCAAAAGCAGAATAGCTCTTTAAAGCACTCACCGGAAGCTCCATACTATTTACGATATGCAATACTGCAACCGTAACGAATGTTGCCAAATAAAACCAGATCGCAACATACAAATGCCGTTGCCTTCTTTTTAGCATGGTACCAATTAAGTTTGCTCCAAAAACAACCCAGATAAGTGCAATTGCGATATCAAATGGCCATTCTAATTCTGCGTATTCTTTCGAGGTGGTATATCCCAGTGGAAGCGTGATAGCGGCTCCCACAATTAATAATTGCCATCCCCAAAAATTGATGTTACTTAAAAGGTCACTCCACATCCTCGCTTTTAACAAGCGTTGCGTAGAGTAATATACCCCGGCAAAAATTGCATTCCCCACAAAAGCGAAAATAACTGCATTGGTGTGCAATGGACGTATTCTTCCAAAGCTTAACCACGAGATTCCATCTGTGATGTTAGGGAATAAAAACATAAAGGCCAGTAGCAGACCAACGGCCATACCTACTATACCCCAAATAATGGTGGCCCAGACAAACTTTTTAACGATCTTGTTATCGTAATAAAACTGTTCTACTTCCATAGTGATTATTGTTTCTCTTGATTATTGATTGGTTTTTCTTCTGAAATTTCTTGTGACGGGGTACTGCTTTCTTTTACAAGTTCATCTTCAAAAAGCATACGTACCGAGGGTGTATAAGTATCGTCATACTGGCCTCTTCTTACTGAAAGAATAAATGCTGCAAAGAAAATTAAAGCCACTATGACACTTATTGTTAGTAATACATAAATAATGCTCATACCTACCTAAATTAAGGTGTAAAAATATTGCCGACCGGTTTTCTAAAATATGATATTAGTCAGCTTTTCTTTATTTAGTTTCATTTTAAATTCCTACTCACATATTGTGTTGCCAGGGTTGTAAAAACAACAATACTTATCGAGCTCAACGGCATTAAAATAGCCGCTATTACCGGTTTTAAATGCCCGGTCACAGCAAATGACAACCCAATTAAATTATAAGCCAACGAGAGGATAAAGCTCCATTTAATAATACTTATCCCTTTTTTTGACAACTTAAAAAACCGAATAAGATCTTTAAATCTTGAAGCATCTAAAATTCCATCGCAAGCCGGTGAAAACACATTGATATTCTCTGAAATGGCTATTCCAACCTCACTTTGCTTTAAAGCACCGGCATCATTCAATCCATCCCCTACCATCATTACCGTCCTTCCTTTTTGCTGAAGAGACTTTATAAACTGAAGCTTGTCTTCCGGTTTCTGGTTAAAATATAATTCTGTGTCCTTTGGAAGTAATGCCTCTAACCTTTTTCTTTCCCCGTCATTATCTCCCGAAAGCACGATTACTTCCTTGTCTGTTTCCAGTTCTTCAAATAGAGCTGCAACTCCTTCCCGGTATTCATTGTGGAAAATATAGCATCCCTTGTATTTATTATTGCTGCTTACATGGACTGTGGTCTTGATACGGTTTTCTGAAAGTTCTGTTGCCGGTGAAGCAGTTGAATCCCCAACAAAGGCATAGGATCCAATTTTAATACTATTCTCATTAAGTTTTGCTGAAATACCTTTTCCGGTCTCTTCTTCAAATTCATCTAATGTCTGAATGTCGTTCTTATCCAAAATAGCATACAAAGCCCTACTTAAAGGATGATTGGAAGATCGAAGCGTACTGGTCAACAGTATTTTTTCTTCAGTGGAAAGAGCCACTCCTTCGTAGGTGATTATATTTTTTTTATTGGTAGTAAGTGTTCCTGTTTTGTCAAAGACAACAGTATCCACTTTTGCTATTTGTTCAATAACCGAAGCTTCTTTTAAATACAACTTATTGCTTCCAAAGATGCGCAATAAATTACCCAGTGTAAAGGGTGACGCCAATGCAATGGCACAGGGGCAAGCTACAATAAGTACTGCGGTAAATACATTAAAAGCTTTGGAAGGGTCATATACCAACCAGAATAATGTAGCAATAAAAGCAATGGAAAGTACAGCGACGGTAAACCGCTTACTAATACTATCTGTCAATGATTGAAAGATATTTGGCCTTTCTTTACTAAAGACCTCATTGCTCCAAAGTTGCGTTAAATAACTTTGCGCTACAGGCTTTAGTACTTCTACTTCAAGCACGCCGGCTTGTTGTTTTCCTCCTGCAAAGAGCTTATCACCACTTTTTTTGCTAACCGGTTCAGCTTCGCCGGTAACAAAACTGTAATCTATAAGAGCATTCCCTTTAATAAGAATAGCATCAACAGGAATTAATTCATTATTACGAATAAGCAACCTGTCTCCCTTCTTTATCTTAAAAACTTCGGCCTGTTCTTCAGTTGTTCTTTCTTCGGAAGAACGAACCAAACGGGTTACCGCGATAGGGAAATATGATTTGTAATCTCGCTCAAACGATAAGAATGCATAGGTTTTTTGCTGAAAAAATTTCCCCAGCAATAAAAAGAAGATCAATCCCGTAAGGCTATCAAAAAAACCTGTTCCCCAATCAAAAACAATATCGATCGTACTTCGTATGAATAATACAGCGACCCCAATGGCTATTGGGACATCTATATTTAAGATCCCGCTTCGTAGCCCTTTGTAAGCTGAAGTAAAATAATCACGCCCGGAGTAGAACACCACCGGAAGTGAAAATGCGAACATCAACCATCGAAATACATGTTTAAACTGGTCGAGCCAAAATTCTTGCCCCCCCGTTTCGTTCACCGGCAGGTCAAAATATTCAGGAAAGGAAAGGAACATTACATTTCCAAAAGCAAAACCAGCAACCCCTAATTTATAGATAAGGCTCCGGTTGTAATTCTTTTTCTTCTTTTTTGAATCTTCCAGTGAAATGTAAGGTTCGTAACCTATTCGACTTAAAAGAATCACCAGTTCTTTTAAAGAAACCTCTTCACCGGAAAAAGTTATTCTAACTGTCTTTTCGGGAAAATTAACCTGCGATGTCTTTACTGCCGGACTCAGTTTATTGAGATTTTCCAGCACCCAAATACAGGAACTACAGTGTATGGAAGGAATTAAAAAGGAAACTATTCTGGTGGTTTGATCATTAAATTCCAGGAGTTTCTCAACAATAGAGGTATTATCGAGAAAGTCAAATTTACCGGCAATATGTACCGGTGTGATCCCGGGATTTTGTTCTAAGGTATAATAATAATCAAGATCATTATCATGCAGAATATCGAAAACTGTCTTACAACCATTACAACAAAAGGACTTTTCCCTGTGTTCAATTATAGTCTCTAAGCAGTCGTCTCCGCAATGAAAACACTTTGCCATACAATCTTAATTTGCTCATTATACCTTTGGCAAAGGTTGAAATTGTGTTCTGTTTAAAAAATGATAAATATCAGTTTATACTTTTTTAAACCGTTTGAATGCTTCCTCTTCCAGTATGCTTCTATGATCGGGGTGCGCTATGGAAATAAGTTCTTTGGCGCGTTGTTCTAAACTTTTTCCAAATAAATTAACCACACCATATTCGGTCACAACATAATGTACGTGTGCCCTTGTTGTAGTTACACTTGCACCCTGTTTTAAAAAAGGGGTGATCTTTGAAATACCTTTTGCGGTAACAGAAGGCATTGCTATAATCGGTTTGCCTTTTTCAGAAAGAGAAGCACCGCGAATAAAATCCATCTGGCCTCCAACCCCAGAATATTGGTAAGCACCTATAGAATCTGCACAGACCTGTCCGGTTAGATCAATTTCAATAGCACTATTAATAGCCGTTACTTTTGGGTTTTGCCTAATGATAGCTGTATCGTTAGTATAACCGGCCTCTTTGAAATGCACTATTGGGTTATCGTCTACAAAATCATACAAATTTTTGGTTCCCATTGCAAAACAGGTTACAATTTTCCCGGTTTTAATTTCTTTTTCTTCACCGGTAATAATGCCTTGTTCCACTAATGGCAAGAGGCCGTCACTAAACATTTCGGTATGGATCCCTAAGCGTTTATGGTTTGTAAGGTTACTAAGAACCGCATTTGGAATATTACCAATACCCATTTGTAATGTAGCGCCATCTTCAACCAATCCCGCAACATGCTTTCCAATCGTAGATTCAATTTGGGATGGTACTCCCAAAGGAGATT
Organism: Flavobacteriaceae bacterium; assembly: GCA_028284005.1. Classification (GTDB taxonomy): domain Bacteria; phylum Bacteroidota; class Bacteroidia; order Flavobacteriales; family Flavobacteriaceae; genus JANQOS01. Next base: position 467,644 of record JANQSO010000007.1, read on the forward strand.
CGTGGATAGGTTTATCTATTTCTACTGCATAATCGATATGGCTTATGTGAATGATCCCGTCACCATGCGTTCTGGGTACCTTTGGGTTTATCAATGCCACAACTGTTTTTGCAGTTTGTATTGCAGGTAGTGTAATATCTACGGAAACACCCAAAGAGCAATAACCGTGTTTATCCGGTGGAGAGACTTGAATAAATGCTACATCCAAAGGAATGATATTTCTTCTGAAAAGCCAGTGAATCTCGCTTAAAAAAACCGGAATATAGTCTCCCCGGTTCGTATCCACTCCCGCTCTTACATTATCCCCAACAAAGCAGCTATACAACCTAAATGCATTTGAGTAAGGAAGTTTTGTATACTTTGCTTCTCCATTGGTATGTATTTCAAATATTTCTACATTGCTCAACTCTTTATAACGTTCGCATAAAGTATCTATCAATAAATTAGGGGTCATGGACGCTCCCTGAAAAAAAAGACGGTCGTTGGATTTCACTACTGATACAGCTTCTGCTGCTGAAACAATTTTTAATTCGGGTTTCATAGCTACATTCATTATACGTTTTATTTGTGGCAAAGGTTCGGCTTAATCTATTTTAATCATATGACAATAATCATATATTAAAAATCCTTTTTACCAGCTTTTCTTTTGATAAGCAGTGTTGGAACCAGAACCCAAAGTAAGAGCATCACTGAAGATACCACGATCCCAAAGTTGGTTCCGAAAAACTTTTGAAACAACGCCCCCGTATAACCCAGCAAGGCTGAAATGTCCAGTTTTAGTAAAATTAAAACCCGGGAGAGGTCTATTGGGTTCACCATCGTACCAACCAGCGAAAAAGTATCTAATGGATACTCTTCAAAAGCTATTAAAGACATTAAAAAAATACCGTCATAGATCACTGCCATAAAGAGCCAAAGTAAAATAGCATATCCAAACCCTTTGATCTTATTTTCATTGTAAAGCGCAATATTAAAAGCAAGCGCTGTAAAAATGAGTGTTAAAAAAGTTCCGGTAATAAGCAAGAGGGAGAAGTCCCATATTGCAGAAGACCTAAAAATTCCATAAAAGATAAAAGGCACTCCCAAACCAATAATAAGGCTCATAGAAAGTGATAGGGCCACTCCCAGGTATTGTCCTAAAAAAATAGAGGATCGTTTAACAGGTTGTGCCAAAAGAAGTTCTGTAAATTCCTTGGAATTATAATAGTACATCACGCCAAAAATGGTACCTATGAGCGGTACTAAAATGATAATGACGTTCATTAGGGTAATAACCGCTTTAGAGAGGTCGTTATTGAGGAACAATAGAACAATTCCCAACAATAGATAGAACGCAAAATACACATAGCTCCATCTGCTTCTAAGTAAATCGTAACAACTATATTTTAGTATCTTAATCATAATTATTTGATAAAATGGACGCTATGGCATGTTCGAAATCCGGTTGCCCGGTTTTGGATTTTAGTTCTAAAATACTTCCTTTAAAATAGATCTTTCCTTCCAGTAGAAAAACAATATCGTTGGTAACTTCTTCAACAAAACTCATAATATGTGAAGTTATTAAAATGGTCTTCCCTTTTTCTTTTTCTGCTGTTATCAATTCTTTTAGCCGTATCAGTGAAATTGGATCTAAACCAGAAGTTGGCTCGTCCAGAATTATAAGAGGGCTATCAAACATAAAAGCAAGTACAATGTTTACTTTTTGCTTTGTACCCCCGGAGAGGTTACCCAGCTTTTTTGTTAAAAAAGGTTCTAATTTGAAGAGTTCAATAAGTCTCTCGTCATCTACAGACTTATTGGACCTAAGGTCTTTGATCATTCGTATCAATTCCTTTACGGTAAGGTTAGCGGGAAAGTTTGCTATTTGTGGCAGGTAGTCAATCTTGCTGCGGTATTTCCAATCTTTTTTGACCTTTTTTCCTTCGATCTCTATAGTGCCGGAATTAGGAATTACCATCCCTAAAATGCTCTTTATCAGTGTGGTCTTTCCGGAGCCATTGGGCCCTAAAATGGCAAATATTCCACCTCGTTCAATCTCCAGGTCCACACCTTTTAGTACATGGTTCTTACCAAATTTCTTATGTAAATTCTTCAGGCTAATCATGGGCGATCATTTTCATTTTCGGTTTTGCGTCCAATAAATTATCAGGTGTAAAGACCGGTGAAACTTTTTCAGAAAAATCAATAATATCTATAAACAGGCTCCTCAATAGAATTATGGCTTCCGGAGTTCTGTTCACAACATACGAAAACAGCTTTACCGGACGATACGGAACATCTCCAACACCATCCTTATCCAGGTCGTACCCGGTGTAATTACTCCAGTAATTACTTTCAAATTTATTATCATTAAGTTTACTGTTATATGCCAGGTCAAAAGAATTGTACATAAAATTATTATTTATGAAATGATTGGCATAGCATGCTCCACGTGATTTTATGGCCCATCCGTTATTTATAAAATCGTTGTTCTTATAATTGATACGGTTAGAGCCTTCTATGTTGATACCAATTGTATTGCTTTCAAAAATATTTCCAATTATTTCAGAATCATTGATCTCTTTTAATAGAACTCCAAATGAAGCCGAGCCCCAATTATCTTTAAAGATATTGTGATACATTTCTATCTTTTTTGAAAACATTACCGCTACTCCGGCACCATTGTTCTGAAATGTATTCCTTTCGTACAGATCGTCATTGGAAAACATAAAATGAAGTCCGTAACGAATATTATGTGAGCTTATATTATTAGTGATCTTACAAAAATTTGAAAATTCCAAATAGATACCGTCACGTACATGGGTCACTATATTTTTATCAACCTCAATATTTTGGCTGTACCATAACTGGATCCCATTTCCCGAATTATATTCCTCTTCGGCATCGCCAATTATCTTATTATGATATACCCTTCCGTCGCTGGATTTTTCAAGGTAAATTCCAAAAAAAAGCTTTTCCAAAACCAAATTCTGGATTAGAAAATTCTTGCTCCTAATTACCCGTACAGCTGCATAGTCTTCCGTATAACTGGTTCCTACATTTATAATGAACAATCCGTCTAAAGTTACATTATCTGCGGTGACCTTTATTATTTCACCTTTAAGCTCCCCGTCAATAACAGGAAAATCTTCTCCCAAAAGTGTTAAGGGCTTATTGACGTCAATGTTATACTCTTTATAAGTCCCTTTTTTAATAAGCAGTGTATCATGATCTTCCGCCTGAAGTATTCCCTCTTTAATTGTGCTTATATCACAACTTTTACAGACCTCTATAACTTGCGAGTAAACCGTTGAACTCAGTAAAAATATAATAAGGGAGATATTATGTAGGCGAAAAAAATTCAAATTATTCGGTTATATATATTTGTAATACTTCATACTTACCACCTAAATTTAGTGAAAAGTCTTCTTCCATTTGAGCTCCATTATAGTTTTCTACAATCGTCAGGTAAAGTTCATCCTGTATATTCATATTACAATGCATACATTGCTTCCCTTTTTGCGCTATGACACTACTAAAAATTAGGCATAGGAAGAGTATAAAAACTATTGAGATACGTTTCATAATAGTTGATTTTTTATCTAATGATCAAAAACGTTGAATTTTCCCTGGCGAGTACTTTATGTTTCTTTTCGGCAGGAAATGTAAAGGTTTGGTGCTTTTGTAATGAATAATCCTCATTGTTTATGGTAAAACTAATGTCGCCTTCCAACATTACTAATAAAGTATCTCTTGGAGATGTATGTTCGGGAAAAGTATGTGCTTTCTCCAAAACAATCAATAGCGTTTCACATTTGTCTTTAGAAGCAAGTTTATCGACTTTCAAGCCTTTAACTTCAGTAGTATTTATTGTATTCCCTATTTGATACATTGTTACTAATTGTTTAAGTGTTTTAATAATTCTTCCCAGGTAAATAACTCTCCATCTTTTTCTTCTTGCAAAGAAATTGCATCTTCTCTTTTTTCTAAAGCTGAAAGATTTGCTTTCATTGGACTGGGAATATTAGGTGAAATAATAAATGTGGCTTTTTCTGCATCGATCAATGATTCCGGAGTACTGTAATCTGTAACCAAATAAAGTGCTATTGGTGTTGTGGTTTCAGAAAGTTGGTGGATCATACATTCCGCTGCATCAAATTTATATACTTTACCTTTATCCGTAACCAGTTGAGCAGCATGTTGCCTGTCTACAATTGTCATACTACAATAGTGGCAAGTATCTTCACCGTAATTTATTTCCTGTGGTTTTATAGTACACGAGATAAAAAGCGTAGAAAGAATGAAAAGTGTGATTAGTTTTTTCATGATCTCTAATTTAGTTTGTAGCTCTTTTTTCTTTTCTTCCTATAAAGAAGGCTAAAAGAGATAGCCCCATTCCTCCTGCCATCAGGTATGCTCCTAATTGCGGATAAGAGTGTGCTGTGAAGTTCAAAATGTCCTTTGATCCAAATAAAGGAGGTTGAAATCCCATAATACTACCATCCGGATTGGTAAATTTCATAATGGCTTTTGGGTCTAAATTGTGACCATAATCGTGTTCCCACAAATAAAAATCATAGATTCCTGCCGCCGCTAATATTGCCATAATACTAAACCATACCAGGAACCACTTGTAACCCGCTTTTATTCCTATTAAAAGTCCCAGAATTGACATTACTATAATGACTACAGGAAATATTTTAAACTCAGGAATACTTTCCGGAATGTATTTCATCCCTACGTAATGGTTCATTAAGTTGATATTTTTAATATCGTGTGGATGGGTGTCTGCAAAATCATTGATATAAATATCCATTCCCAGTGGAATAGGATATTGCGGAGCTTCCAAAGTGATATTCCAAAGAGGAAAGACAAACAACCCTAAAATCAATAAGGCTCCTAAACTCATTATGATGCGTGATTTTTTCATGACAATTGTGCTTTAATGAAAGACGGGAGTAGTCGATAACTCCCGTCTTTTGTGGAAATACTACTAATCACTACTCTATTGGTATTTCCAATATTAAAAAATATTAATCTTCTCCTAGCGACCAGCTAAGCTCAATATTAGATGACGCTGGAGAAACTCTTACATACCCCTGCATTTCCTGGTGTAATGCCGAACAGAAATCTGTACAATAGAATGGCCATACTCCAACTTGTTTTGGTTCCCAGACAAATGTTTCGGTTTGCCCCGGCATGATCAATAATTCTGAAGTATTTGCTCCAATCATACTTACACCGTGAGGTACATCATAGTCTTGTTCCAGATTAGTTACGTGGAAATACACTTTATCCCCTACTTTAATACCTTCAATATTATCCGGGTTAAAGTGACTACGGATCATAGACATATAAACATGTACTTCTTTTCCGTTTCGCTCTACTCTGGCTTCTGCTTCTGTTGTTATAGCGTATTTATGTTTATTCTCTTCCAGTTTGAAGATCTTTTTAGAATTCTTCATAACTATATCTGCTCTAATACCAGCAGCGTAATGCGGTTCACCTACTGTTGGAAAATCTAATAACAGTTCCATTTTATCACCTGAGATATCATATAACTGAGCAGATTGTGTTACTTCGGGCCCTGTTGGCAAATAACGATCCTTTGTAATCTTGTTCATTGCCAATACATAATCTCCAAAAGGTTCTCTTGAATTACCACCTGGAATCATTAAGTGACCTACAGAATAATAACATGGCTGTCTGTCCACTACTTCCCAGGTTCCTAATTTCCATTTTACAACTTCTGAAGAGATAAAGAAAGTAGTATATCCGTTTCCTTTTCCGTCAAATTCTGTATGCAGAGGTCCTAATCCTGCCTGTTCTACAACACCAGCTAACACGTCTTCAAATTTTAAGATAGGAATTCCGTATGCATCACCATCAAAGTTTTCGGCTTCAATAGCAGCAAGCATTTTGGTAAATGAATGTACCGTTAAGTTAGCAGAAAGTTTTCCATTCCCAACAATATATTCTCCTGAAGGGTCAACATCACAACCGTGAGGTGATTTAGGTGTTGGTAATAGATATACCAATCCTGGTAATTCTGAAGCATCCAACATCAATACTTCTTTCTTCATAGTTGAAGTAGCAGTATGTGTTTCTTCATCATACACATTATGTGCATAGTTAGCAGGCATTTTTTTACCTTTTCCTTCTTTAATATACTCTTCCGCTTTTTTCCAGTTTACAGCAGCGATAAAATCTTTATCGTTCTGAGAAGCATTTACTTCCATTAGTGTACTGGCTTCTTCTGAATTATAGGTTGAGAAGAAGAACCATCCGTGAGATTCGCCTCTACCCGGGTGGGCAAGGTCATAATCAAATCCCGGCATCATGATCTGGAAACTCAGGTCCATACCACCGTCTTCAGGATCAACACTTATAAAGGACAAAGATCCTTTAAAGTTTCCTTTATATTCTTTTATAGGCATATCTCTTTGTGGAATAGGCACCGAGAAACGTGTACCTGCAACAACATACTCTGTATTTTCAGTAACAAACGAAGAACTGTGATTTCCGGCACTATTAGGAATCTCAATGATCTCTGTTGTTTCGAATGTTGTAAGATCGATTTTTGCAATACGTGGCGTATTATTACCATTTATAAATACCCATCTACCGTCTACTACCCCATTGGTTTGAGATATATCCGGGTGGTGAGAATCATCCCAAGGCACAAAACCATGGGAAGTATTTAACATAGGCTTGGTTTCTTCATTATAACCCCAGGCCTTTTCGGCATCCTGTGAAAATACCGGAATCACTTTAAACAATCTTCCCGACGGTAAACCGTATACAGATAATTGTCCGCTAAATCCACCTGAAATAAAGGCGTAATACTCGTCGTATTCTCCGGGAGCGACATATACCTTTTCAGCAGCATTGGAGCCAAGTGCCCCTTTGCTTTGCTTACTTGAAGATTCACTATTGTTACAACTCATCAATCCAATCAGGACCAAGAGTGATAACACAAAATTTAATTGTTTTTTCATGGTTATATTTATTAAGTTGTTTTTTAATTTTCAGGTAGGATCACTTTATCTACTACGTGAACAATACCATTACCTGCCGGAACACTTCCCAGTATCTTGGCGCCACCTACATAGACATCGTCACCCTTTACTTCTACAGTAATGTTTTCATTACTGGCTTGTCCCAATGTTTTAAACTTCTTTAAAAAGTCTTTGCTGTAATTTCCGGGAGTTACGTGGTGCTTCAGTATAAAGGCCAACTGGTCCTTATTCTCAGGCTTCAGTAAATTTTCTACTGTTCCTTCCGGAAGCGCATCAAACGCCGCATTTGTAGGAGCGAATACCATTAAAGGGCCAGCATTTACCAATGCGTTCTCCAGTTCGGCTGCTTGTACTGCCGCTACCAAAGTAGTATGATCTTTAGAGCCAATCGCTATGTGTAAAACCGTTGGTTTGGCTTCATCGTCTTTAAGAAAAGCTTGTCCTTGTTTTTCAGAAGAAGTAGCTTCCTGTACAGTGTCTTCAGATGCTGTGACCGCATCATTTTTTGTTTCAGATTTACAACTACTTATGAGTATTAATAATGAAACAAATAGTAGTTTGATCATTGTTTTCATAATTTTACTTTTTTGGCCATCAATACTATTATATAGTGTTGTAATGGCAATTTTGGTTAATTAATGAGAATGTGAATAGATACCATTCTTTAAAGAGTCCTGAAATATTCCAGAATACTTCTAGCTTCAGGTTCTGTTAAACTCTGGTTTGCCATAGGCGAACCATTATATTCTATTAAAAGCTGTTTGGCAATTGGATCGTTCTTTACCATTCCTTCCGGATCCAGGATCATATTCATAATCCATTCCGGGGAGCGTCTTTCCAAAATACCTACAGGAGCAGGGCCAATGAATTTTTTTGTGGGCTTGTGACAAGCCGTACATTTTGTTTTAAATAGTTCCTGCCCTTCCGCTGCCATAGCTTGGTCTATGGTTTCCGGCAGTTCCAGATTTTTTACAGGGCCAACCCCTTTGTTTGAAAGGTCAATTGTTTCTGTCTTAGTGGTTGCGCTCTCTGAAGTTTTTTTGGTTTCAGTTTTTTTATAGCTTCCAATTTTAACTTGCTCTTTTTCCTTTTTTTCATCTTTGCCGCCGCAACTAATAAGCGATACAACAAATATGAGAGCCAGCGTTTTAATTAAATATTTCATAGTGTAATTGATTAATATTTTCTAGGTCAAAAATACCAGTGAAAGAACTCATAAAATATGATAATTATCATAAAAAGATTTTTTTGTCTTTTATTATAAATAATTGAATGTATATTTGATGTGATTTAAAAAAAGAGCTAGTAAAATAATGTTATCAAATTCTTCAAAATATGCTGTGAAAGCATTGGCATATATTGTAACGGCCTCTTCAGAAGAAAATAAATTACTTGTAAAGAATATCGCTGAAGAGACAGATGTCCCAAAACCATTTCTATCTAAGATCTTACAACAATTATCTACCAAAAAGTACATCTCTTCCACAAAGGGACCCAATGGTGGTTTTTTTGTAACCGAAGAACAATTAAAGCATTCTGTATTAGATATTGTCATTGAAATTGAAGGTAAAGACAGGTTACAGCTTTGTGCTCTCAATTTTGAGAACTGCGATGCGGAAAATCCCTGCCCTATTCACAAATTCATTGCACCTGCAAAAGAGGCCCTAAGAGAAAGTTTTGAGGCCATCACACTGGAAGACCTTAAGGATAAAGGAGCTTTTGAAAATCTTGACATGACATAAATCATAGTTATAGAAGCCCATTCCATCTAATTTTGAGTAGAAAACCAAATGAAAATGAAGAATATTCTCTTACCCACAGACTTCTCTAAAAATTCTATCAATGCCATACGATATGCCCTGGGATTCTTTAAGAATACTGAAACGAATTTCTTTGTATTGAATGTTCAGAAAGCATCAAATTATACAACAAGCGAATTGATGTCAACTTCCGGAACTTCTTCTGTTTATGAAGCTGTTTTAGATGACAATAAAAAAGCGCTTCAGGAATTGACAGACAAATTGAAAAAGGAATATGCTTCAGAAAAATACAGCTTTAAGGCGTTATTGGACTTTGATGTCTTTACAGATGCTATGAAACAAGCGGTAAGTTCAAACAAGATAGACCTTATCGTAATGGGAACCAACGGAGCTACTGGAGCCGAAGAAGTGATTTTTGGGAGCAATACTTTAAAAGTAATTCGGCAGGTAGACTGCCCTTTGATCACAGTTCCAGAGGGGTATGAATTTAAAAAAATTGAATCCGTTCTATTCTCTACCAACCATAAAAAATTTCCTTTCAGTAAATTAAAGCCACTTACTGAGACTTTAGTGATCCATAATGCAGTATTAAAAGTTTTAGATATTGAAGAAAAGAGTTCTGAGGTATCTACAACCGAAATCGAATCTTTTCTGAAAAACATTCCCGAAAGCATCAACTATACAATAGACACAATAGTTGGAATAACGCCTTTTGATGCTATCAACGCATTTGAACAACTCTTCCCGGTAGAATTACATGCGATGTTTGTAGAAAAGCAGAGTTTTTTAGACCGGTTGATATTTGGTTCCAAAACTTCTAAAATCAATTACAATAGTAAGGTGCCCATGCTTATAATGCATTACTAATAGGCATAGCTAATTAGTGAATGAGTTCATTTATGGGAGTTGTATTTTGCTTCCAGCATCTAATGTTGTAAAAAGTAGTTTCGGCAATTTTTGTTAAGGCATCTTCCGTTACAAACGCCTGGTGTGGTGTCAGCACAATTTTAGGATGGTCTATTACTTCCTGGAGTAACTTATCGTTTATTTTATCTTTAGAATGATCGTAGAAAAAGATACCGCTTTCATTTTCATAGACATCTGTTGCGTAGCCTCCTATTTTTTTAGCGTTTAGCCCTTCCAAAACATCCATAGTATTTACAATAGCCCCTCTTGCAATATTGACCAAAAGGGCTTTAGGCTTCATTACATCAATTAACTCTTTGTGGATCAGGTAATGTGTTTCGGAAGTTAAAGGAACGCATACAAATAGAATATCTGCTTGCATACAAACCTCTTTAAGGGTTGTATATTGAATGTTGAATGATGTTTCAAGTTTAGGATCTTTTTTTAGATCATTTGCTAAAATATTACATCCAAAACCATGCAGGATCTTTACCAGTACACCTCCTATTTTACCTGTTCCTATTATTCCGACAATCTTTTTATGCACATTAAAGCCTACCAGGTTGTCCAAGCTAAAGTCGTGCGTCTCTATTTGCTTGTTGGCAGGAATTAGCTTTCTATTTAATGCAAGCATTAATGCAACAGCATGTTCGGCAATTGCATTTGGAGAATACCCCGAGGCATTTGCAACCTTAAAATTTAGTTTTTTTGCAATTTTAAGATTGACATTATCATATCCCGCAGAGCGAAGGGTAATATATTTTACTCCGAAGTCCCTTAACTTTTGAAGTACGACCGGAGAGGCATCATCTGCAGAAAAAATTGAAATAATTTCAAAGCCTACAGACAACATTGCTGTTTTTGAGGTTAACCTTTCCTGAGTATATGTAATGTCAAATTCGTTTTTATTAGCATTGTCCAGAAAGGGTATTTCAAAATTTTTGGCGCTATAGACCAGTACCTTATTTTTCATTATTGAACTACTAAAAGCTGTTGATCCTCAAACTCTCTAATTAGAACTTTTACATAATCTGAAATTGATTTTTGAGTCTTTTGCGGATCAACAATATCGATAGATCCTTTCCACAATAATTCTCGTTCTTTACCGGGGCAGATACAGTATAGTGATGTTTCAGAGTGGTATACCTGATAAGATTCCCTTTTTTGTTCTTTGTAATAAACATTCTGATTTTCATAGAAATAGTCTCTAAAACTGTCTATGTTATTACTAAAACTATTAAAAGAGTTTACCAAATTGGTTTTACTTACCGAGCCTGTGATCTTTGAAAATAATACCGCATCAAAACCTGCCTCAAGTAATTGGTTTTCTATTTCATTGAGTTCATCTTCAGATTTTTCGGCATTTGTAAAGGCCTGGCCAAAAAAATCAATACTTCGCACAGCGACGAGGTCTTTCTTTTCTAATTGCGAAGTGAGTGTTTCCTCATACATTCTTCTGGTATCTTCATTTGCCGACATTCCAATAACCAACACTTTATTAGCTTCAAAGACCGGAGTATCCGGGCTCTTCCATTGATGTACCAACTTAGTGGTTGAGCAACTGAAAAGGCTAAATGCAAGAAACAGAAATATAAATTTGATTTTCATAATAAATGGTTTTAAAGTTTTTTGATAAATGAATTGTTTATTTTAATAATCTTCTTTGTTTTCCCTCTTTCATGATTTGCTTGATGAGGTTGAATATTTTTCGTTTTATTTTTTTAAATTTTGAATAATAGGCTACTACTTCGAACATTAATTTATAGTGGTCCTCTTTATAACCTTCCAGTTCTCCGGGGACCTCTTCTTCATCCAAAAGGATTTGAAGGTTATTACTATGGGCCATTGCTTTCTTTAGCAGAGGCTTTAATTTCTTTTTATGCTGTGATAACTTACTGACGGCCTCTTTACTTTTTTCAAATGCATTACCGGAAATAAGGTCTAATGTGTGATTTTTAATAAGATCTTCTAAAAATTGCTGTTCATCTTTTATGAAACGCAACTCCGAAATGCTGTTCAATATATCTTCATGCAGGTCTTCTGTGCTGCGCCATTCTATATATTTTATATTCGACTTATTTATTTCCATGATCTTATATTTTAAAAAGCAGAGAACAACTTTTCCATTATTCTCTGCCTCCTGTTACAGGTTAATCTATTTCAATAACTTTTTTGGGAATCTTTTTGGCTTCTCCCTTTTTTAAAAGGTTTAGTTTTAAAATTCCATTATTGTAAACAGCTTTCACCTTTTCTTTCGGGTCTACACTTTTAGGAAGCTGTAACTTTCTTTCAAATTCATTACAACTAAATTCTTTTCTGTTATATCCTTCCTCAGTGTCCTCTTTTTCTTCGCTCTTTTGAGCACTTACTTTTAGTAGATCATCTTCCAAAACAACTTCTATTTCATTTTTTGAAAAGCCGGGAACGGCTAATTCAATTTCAAAATTGTTTTCGTTCTCTTTCACGTTCATAGCAGGAATATTTCTTTCTTTCAGAAAAAAATCATCAGAAAGAAATTCATCTGCATCCAGCCAGGATGGTACTCCATCGCTTAGCCACGGAAATCGTCTTCGGTTTAATTTAATTAGTGACATAGCGTTTAATTTATTGGTATTATACGCTAAATTTAAGGGTATAATGCTTCATAAAATATGACCATTATCACTTTTAAATCTTTTTTTAAAATTAAAAAACTACACTATAACTTCATGAATATCAAATAGTTTAGGAATAGTAACCCGCCATTTGTATTTGTCTTGGATTTTCATTCGCAAAGCGTCCATAGCAGTGGGTTCTCCATGAATTAAAAAAACATTTTCAGGAATATTTTTAATGCCTCCTATCCAATTTAATATTCCTTGCTGGTCTGCATGTGCCGATAAACTTTCTATGTGGTGAACTTGTGCTTTAACCGGGTAATATTTTCCGAAGAATTTAATTTCGTGTGTTCCTTCCAGAAGTTGCCTTCCCCTGGTTCCTTCGGCCTGGTATCCAACCAATAGAATTGTGGTTGTTTCTACATCGATCAATTGCTTAAGATACGTAAGTACCCTACCTCCGGTTACCATTCCACTACCGGCAATTACCACTTTAGGCCTCGGGTTGTCAATAGTCTCCCAGGTTTCTTTATATGAAGTAATGATCTGCATTCTATTGTTCATAGCCTTAAACTGTGACGGAGATAGTTTGTGCCATATTGAAAAACGCTTGAATACAGAAAGGACGTTATTGCCCATGGGACTATCAATAAAAATTGGAATATTCGGGATTCTGTTTTCATGATACAGTTTCCAAAGAATGAACATTAATGTTTGCAGTCGCTCCACGGCAAAAGATGGAATAATGAGTGTTCCTCTTTGGTTAATGGTCTTTCTAATAAGTTCAACTAATTTCTCCGAGACACTCTCGTTGGGATGTAATTTATTACCATAGGTACTTTCTAAGAACAAATAATCTGCCCAGCGAGGCTTTTCGGGTGGAAATAGCAGCAGGTCCTGTTCCCGGCCTATGTCTCCCGAAAACACAAATATCTTTCCAAAAATATCCAATTCGATAAAGGTAGATCCAATGATATGTCCATTGTAACGAAACCGGTATTTTATATTTTCCGTTAGGCCTATCCAAGTATCCTTTTCTTTTGGTTGAAAATATTTGATTGTTGTTTCTGCATCCTTTGTAGTATAAAAAGGAATTGCCGGGGTATGCCTTGAATAGCCTTCCTTATTAGCCTTCTCAGCTTCTTCCTCGTGAATTTTAGCACTATCCTTCAAAATTATCTCTGTAATTGCTAAAGTGGGTGCGGTTCCAATTATCTTTCCACAAAAACCTTGTTGTACAAGTCGCGGTAAATAGCCTGTGTGGTCCAAATGACCGTGTGTAAGTAATATGGTATCTATTTCCGAAGCATCAAAAGGAAAATCTTCCCAATTACGTTCTCGAAGCTCTTTTAGTCCTTGAAACATTCCGCAATCAACCAAGATATTCTGTCCGGGTGTTTCCAGTAAAAACTTTGAACCTGTTACAGTCCTTGAAGCGCCCAGGAAATGAATTTTAGCTTTTCGCATGTGTATTGTTTGAACTGCTGTGACACAGAAGATTGACCTCATCCAGAATATTCTTTTTTCTTTTTTCTGAAATACCCAAATGATCTAAATAGAAAACATCATTGATAAGTTCCCGGCACAGCACAACATCACGACTTAACAAAAACTGCTTTTCCCTTTGTGTAAGTAATGTAGATACAGTGATTGGATATAGCCCTAAACGATCGATTCTTTCCTTGAGTCCGTTATTTTCAGGATAATCCCAACTTAGTAAAAACAATCCCGAACAATTGCCGTATTGTAATGCATCTGCAGTAAAACGGGTATTTGTAACCACCCAGCCTTCATTGGGAATCTCTTCTTCAGGTTTCGATTTTTCATAGTGATTGACAATATCCCGGTATCGGGAATGAATGTATAAAGGAACTTTAACATCACAATTTCTACCTTCTTCATTGTGGAATTTACATTCCGCAACAATATTTTGTCCATTTTTATATGCAATAACATCTACCTCATGTGAAACACATTTACCATTTAAAATTTGTCCTGTCTGAACTTCATATCCAGAATAGTATAAAATTGCTCCTACAAATTTCTCGAACGGAAAGCCTGTAGGGCCCAATTCGTAGATCGCCTTCTTCAGTTTGTACTTTGACGCATATACCCGCTTTTTCTTTTTTAGCAATGCAAAAGCGCGGTTGTAAATCTCTTTTGTAGAGATCCCCTGATATAATTCGTCACGGACTATATCTACAATATTTTGCACAACAGCAGTGTCTGCTCCACTTCGCTTCAAGGAATTTTTCAGTTTTTCAATAGAAAAATTGGTTTTATGCCCCGATGACTTTATAATTTCTACTTCCTCGTCTTTTTGCTTTTTCATATCTGAAAACTAATTTCTAAAATCATGCAATGCCAAAACCGGAACTTTGGAATGCTCTCCTAATGTTTTTACCATGGGGCGGGAAAATATGCTTGTAAAAAAATTGTGCTTTTTATTGATAAAAGCTATCATATCAATGTCCCTGCTCTGTACAAAACAATCCAGCCCTGTCTGTACATCTGTATTCCGAAGAGTGTGGAAACTAAACTCCGAGCCATCAAATATCTCTTCTAATAATTGTTTATTGTCAATTTGGTCTTGAGATAATTCTTCCGTTTCAGAAACATGAAGGATACGAATGGGAGCATTTGTGATTTTCGAGATCTCAACCAGATACTTCAGTTCTCTCCGTTTGTAATGTGTTTTAAAACTAGTGGGAAACACAATTTCTCTGGGCTCAAGGTAAACAATATCCGGCGGAATAGCTAAAACGGGACAGTTTCGTACCTTTTCCATTACTGAGACCGTATTACTTCCAAAAGCAATATCTATTGCGTTGGTAGCTCCTTTGGTACCCATGACGATCAATTCAATATCCTTTTTCGCAACTATATCCTTAATGGTTTCTATAAGTGATCCAAATGCCGAAATGGTTTCATACTTGTGCCTGGAATACTCATCTCTAAATGACAGCTTTTTCAATAATCTATCTAACCCTTCCCGAGATGCCTTTCTTGATGCTTCATACATCATTTCGCCGGGTTCCGGTGCCATCATATTGCCTGTAACATAGCTACTCACAGAGTATACGTTGAGTAAATAGAAGTTACAATCTTCTTCTTTATAGAGTTCAATAGCATAGCTTAAAGCACTCCAGGCATTTTTAGAGAAATCTGTAGGTATTAAAATTTTCTTTTTCATGTTTACTTGGCATTTTGTTCATCATAAATATAACTTTGGCAAACGACTACACTGTAATTGAAATTAGTTACGATGTGGTATCACTAAATATGGTATCGAGGTATATTTACCTATTTTTTTTACTATGGATTCCCTAAATATTCTTTGAAGAAAGTTGTATCTATAGTAGATCATTACCAATAGGTTGATCTTGTGTAGCTTGACAAATTGGTTGATCATTTTAGATTTAGACCCCTTTTTCTCTATAAAGTGAACCTTAGTGCTAATTGCTTCAAATTTGTTTTCAATCTGTTGCAAATGCTTTAATTGAACATCATTAAACTCGTCCTTACTACCAAAATGAATAACCTCAATTTGCGCATGGTTACGATCTGCTATAGACAATAAAAAGTGCAGTTCTACATCTTTCACAGTATGCTTAAAACTTGTTGGATATGCAATTTTCTCCAGTTTGGTATAATTAACCTCTTCGGGGATAATAAGCAAGGGGCAATTCTTCAATCTTTTAAGAATTTGTATTGTGGTATTTCCCAAAATGACCTCTTCGGCAGCTGTTTTACCTTTTGTACCCATGACAATTAGTTCTGCACCTTCCTTTTTTATCAATGTATTTAAGGCGTTAGGTAATCGTTGCGAGGTTATTATTAAAGAATACGTATGCCCTATTGTTTTGGTATCTTCTGTAATTTTTTTGATCAACTCGTCCCCTTCTTTTTGAGACTGAGTTTTTAGATCTGTTACGATCTTTTCAGACTTTCCAATGTCAACCCTACTGGTCAACCCGGAAACCTGCCTTTCAAAGGAATGCAGTATATAAAAAACACAGGGTTCGGCGCTATATAAGAATGCAGCGTACTTTAAAGCTTTGTATGCATTCTCTGAAAAATCTGATGGAACTATTATTTTTCTCATTACTATCTTGAGTTTATGATTGGGCCCGTTCTTTAGAAGGAATCACTAAAAAAGGAATATTGGTGTGATACGCTACTTGATTGATCACAGGTTTAAAGAGCATATTTTCAAAGAATGAATGCTTATTATGTATCATTATTAAAAGATTGATCTTTTTCTTTACCTGAAATTTTTCAATAGCGCCTAATACATCTGTATTTTCGGCTATATGAAATAGATGGGCATTCCCTTTAAAGTATGAATCCAAAAAGTCTTTCATTTCAATTTGGTCTTCTTTTAACGGTACGCCATAGTAAGCATTAAGGATGTTTAACCTGGAAATATGACTATCACAAATTTCCTTGATAAGCGGAAGGTATTTGTTGGATTTATCCAAATGATAGTCTGTAGGGAACAGGATCTCCTTGGGGGCTTCGTACTTAAATCCGGAGGGAACCGCTATTACGGGGCATTTTACCTTCTTCATTGTAAAAGTGGTATGTGTGCCTAAAAAAACTTCTTTAGCTCCGGTAGCTCCTTTTGTTCCCATAATGATAAGATCGATCCCCTGTGTTTCCACCAGATCGATTATTTCCATCACTAACAGGTTAAAACTGGCTATTTTTTCAAAGCTGTGCTTTGGATTGTTGAACTCTTTTTTGAGCGATGCCTCGATCTTATCAAGGCTTTCTACTGAATTGGCTCTTACTATTTCCTGTAGTCGTAATGCAGAATAGCTATCTGCCATCGCCCCAACATTGTATGCTGCCGGAGTAAATGTGTTTAGCAAATAGAATTTACATTCTTCCTTTTCAAAAAGTTTCATTCCATACTGAATGGCATTATATGCATTCTCTGAAAAATCCGTAGGTACTAATATCTTTTTCATGAGGTTTTGTTTTAAATTAATAGCGAGGTAAATTTTGAAGTACTAAAAATGGAATTTGAATGTGCAGGCCTATTTTTTGTATGGTAGATACATATAAGATATTCTCCAGGTAGGAGTGTCTTGAATTTATCATTACCAACATGTCAATTTTGTTTTTTTCAATAGAATCGTTGATCGCTGCCGCAATATCATTTCCCGACACATTCAAAAAAGTTGTTTTATTTTCAACCATATAACATTCTAACAAAGATTTATTGTCCTGCTGCCTGAATGAGAGGCTTTCAAACTTAGACACATATAAAAAATTAATTTTAGCGACAAAGTTCTTCGCAATAGTGCTCAAAAGTTTTAACTCTCTACGTTGATACGGTAATTGATAATCTGTTGGAAAAAGGATCTCTTGCGGATGGACATCATTGTATTTTGACGGAATGGCCAAAACAGGGCATTTTACATATTTGATCACCTGTAATGTATTGCTGCCAAAAGTGATATCCCTGTCATCTGTTTTTCCCCTTGTTCCCATAACAAGGACATCTATATTTTGTTTATCCACAATATCATTGGCTTCATCTACCAAACTCCCAAAAACAGACAGAAAATTATAATCATGCCTTGGATTTGGAGAAATTTCCAGCATTTCATCCAGTACTTTTTGCAATTCTTCGTCTGAATTCTTCCTTATTTTTTCTTTAAACTCTTCAAACAAAGCACGAGACATTTCTATATTATTTTCATATACTTCATCTGCAAAAGCATGCATGATAATAAACTCACTTCGCTGATATTTAAAAAGCTCCATGGCATATTTAATAGCATTCATTGCATTTTCAGAAAAATCTGTTGGAATTAGCACTTTTCTCATCGCTTTGTTTTTTTTTGAGTTCTACTCAAATCTATCATTTCTGAGTGAAAAAAAATATGACAATTGTCAGCTAAGCCGTTGATTTTTAAGTGAGTTATCCTGTTAAGATGTAGTGAGGCCAATAATTATTCGTGCAGTACCAAAAAAGGAATTTTGGTATGGTAACTTATTTTTTCAACTGTGGGTTTGAACAATATTCGTTGGAAGAAATTGAGGTTTTTCGCGACCATAGCGATCATATCTACCTGGTTCTTTTTTGAAAAACTTTCTACGGCACTATCAATATTCTCATCTGTGATATAATAGAAATTGTATGGTTTGTCCTCCAAATGTTCCTGCAAAAAGGTCCTGTTCTTTTTTTGAAGAGGGCTCAGGTCGCGAACCTTCTTTGAGATGTATAGAATACTTAAGACCGTTTTTTTAATTTTAAGTATTTCGGAGAGGGTATTCAATATCCTGTTTTTATAAAATATATTGAAATCTGTAGGGAACACTATATTTTTCAGAGGCCTGTATGCAGCCTTTTCAGGGATAACAAAAATCGGGCATTTCACCCGTGTTATTACATCTCCCGTATGGCTACCTACGGTAGCATTATTATATTGTGAAGCACCTTTTGTTCCCATAACTATATAATCGATCTCCTTTTCGATCACATGGTTTCTTATAGCTTCGATAAATTGTATATACTCGTGAATGGTATGAAAGCTATGGTTCTTATTTTTAGAGAAGGTCTTTATTTTTTTTAACTCGGTTTGTAATTTTTCTGAAGGGTTGTATATTATTTTTTCATTTAGAGCTGTATCTGAAAACTTATAAAAACATTCCTCTTCATCTACTTCATCCATTAAAGAAACATGTAACAAATAGAAAGTTGCTACAGTATCTTTAAAAAAAGACACTGCATATTTAATGGCATTCTCGGCATTATCAGAAAAATCTGTTGGGATTAAAATCCTCTTCATTTCAATACATTGTATGAAACAAATGTATCCTGATGATTTTTTCTAAAGAATGACAATAATCAGTTTTTAAAAAAACTTGCTTAATCTATTAATTGAAGTTTTTGCAGGTCGAGAATTTTTATGTTGCGGCCTTCAATATCTATAATCCCTTCTTTTTTGAATCCGGAAAGGGTTCTTATAAGGCTTTCTGTAGCAATACCGGCAACACTTGCAAGGTCGTTACGGGAAATTTTGATGGTATCTTCCGACTTTTTATTAAGTATTTCCGCAAATTGAAGTATGGTCTGAGCTGTTTTTTTACGCACCGAACTATATGCCATTTGCAAGAGTTGCTCTTTAACTTCAGAGAGGTTATCTGTTAATACATTCATTAGTTCCAGGGATACATTATTACTTTTCCCCAGTACTTCTTTTAGTTCCATTTTTGAAATTGCTGCCAGTTCAACATCTCCTACGGCTGTGGAAGATTCCTGGTAGGGAATGTTCTCATCAAAAGAAGTAAAACCTAAAAAATCGTCCGCTTTATGTAGTGCGGTGGTCAATTCTTTACCGCTTTCATCCATTTTATGGCTCTTTACAACTCCTTTAAGAATAAGAAAGATATTATTGGAATGGTCTCCGATCTTATAAATGGTTTCCCCTTTCCTATACGTAGAGATAATACCATTATCATCAAAAAAGTTTTTAAGCTCATTGAGGTTTCTCAGGTTATTCTCATCCTCTTCATTTACCTCCTCATGAGGTTGCTCCTTCATAATTCTCGACAGAATACTGGCTTTGGCCAAGCGGCTTTCAATGGCACTCAATAATTCTCCTTCTTCAAAAGGCTTGGTAAGGTAATCATCGGCACCTAAATCCATTCCCTTACGAATCTCTTTATGCTCTGTTTTTGCAGAAAGGAATATAAATGGGATCTGGTTTACAGAAGAATCTCCGGCAAGTGATTCTAAAACACCATATCCGTCCACCACCGGCATCATAATATCACAAACTATAATATCCGGTTTTTCCTGTTTGGCCTTATCAATTCCTAATTTTCCATTAGGAGCGGTGATCACCTTATAACTATTAAGTTCCAGTAACTCAGCCGTGTTTTCACGCAGGGCGGTATCATCTTCAATTATAAGGACAGTTTTCATGATAATTTGCAGTTCTAAGTGAGAGGAAATTCGACTGTAAAAGTGCTTCCTTTGTTTTCTTCACTTGTAAAGGTAATTGTCCCGCCCACATTTTCCAAATGACTTTTCACGATATTGAGCCCTATACCTGTCCCCTGGTCCAGCAGTGCATTTTCCGCCCTGAAATATCGATTGAAAATAAATTTTTGTTCCTTTTTTGGGATTCCCATTCCCTCATCTTGTATACTAATGGAAAGTTTATCTCCTTTTAACTTAACACTCACATCTATAGTACTATTTTCCGGTGAGTATTTAATGGCATTATTGATCAAATTGGTAAGGATAAGTTCTAATATCTTCTCATCAAAATTAACTACTATATCATCTATATCTTGAGGATAATTAATTTTTTGGCCTGCTTTAAGCAACATATTGGCATCGTAAATAACTTCATTTATAACTTTACTAAGCGGAAATGTATTAAACTTATACGTTGCTTTACCGGATTCAATACGTTCAATAGATAGAAAGTCACTTAAGATATTGTTCAAATACTTGACTTTACTTTGAATGGTCTTAAGGTGCTTTTCTCTTTTTTCCTGTTGCTCTGTTAGTGTATATTTCCCTGCCAGTGTAACAGAGGTTAGAATTCCACTTAATGGTGTTTTAAATTCATGAGAGACCAAAGAAAGAAATTTAGTTTTAAGCTCATTAAGCTCTCGTTCTTTTTGCAATGATTCCTTAATCTTGTTTTCTGCTTCTTTACGTTTTATTACCTCTTCTTTTAACTCCAGGATCGTGCTATGGAGCTCTTTGGTACGTTTTTCGATCTTCTGCTCCAGGCTCTCATTAAATTCCCTGATTTCCCTTTCCTGGTTCTTTCTAATGGTAATATCACTAACCAAAGCCATTACATATTGGGTCTCATAGATCATAAAAGGGTTTAACCCGGCTTCTACAGGAAAGACAACTCCGTCTTTTCGCAAACCAAATATATCCCTGCCGTGCCCCATTTGCCTTACACCGCTATGATCGACAAATTCTTCAAAATGACCTTCATGTTTTTTGTGATATTCCTTCGGAATTAGAAGATTGAGCTGCTTTCCTAATAATTCGTCATCTTTATAACCAAACATCTCATTAGCTGCTCCATTAGATGCCACGATCTCTTGTTTATCATTTACAATGATAATGCCTTCAGAGATCGCTTCAGAGAGTAATCTAAAAATATTTCCCTGCTTTTCTTCAAAAACCTTCATGCCTTCAAAAATAGTAATTAATAATAGTTTACCGAACTGATTTTTATCATAAAATAAGGGGCCGAAGTTTCCTACTTTTATAACGTATTTTTTAAGAAATGTAACTATGGACATATCTCAAAAACCCGAAATACTATTCTATCAAAAAATAGGAAAACTATTCTATGCAATTGCTGCTGCAGATAAAGTTGTGCATGAGAAAGAATACGAGGTCCTATTGCAAATTGTAAAGTCCCACTGGACAAAACTTGATGACTTTGAAGACGAATTCCACTCGGATGCTGCATTTCAAATTGAAATTGTATTTGGATGGTCAGACTATAAGCAACTAAAAGCCAATGAATGTTTTGAAGAATTCAAGGATTTCAAAAAAGAGCACGAAAGACTATTTGGTGCCAAAAGAAAAGAACTTATCTGGAAAACTGCAAATACAATTGCCAGTGCTTTTGCCGGAAAAAACAAATCGGAATTAATAATGCTCACAAAACTTAAATTATTACTAGAACAGTAAAACCTTATTACATGAAACTTGTAGAAAAAATTTTCGTCATCCTGTTTTTTATTGCCTTTGCAGGCTGTAAAAGTGATCCGGATAAAAAGTCTGTTGAAGAAGTTGTTAACGACTCCATGGAGGTCGTTGAAGATAGTTTGATCGTTTCAGAAAAAGATATCGAACTAAAAAAACAGCAGACCATTACTATAAAAAGAGAAGAACTCATTAAAAAAGAAGATGAAAGAATAGAATTGCAGGACCTGGTAATCTCGAAATCTTTTTTTAAGGAAGAAGATTTATACGTTCTGGATTTTAAATATCCGTATCTCAATGAAGCAATAAAGCCTTCTTACGTAAACTTCAATGAATACCTTCACAAGTATTATATAGACATTAAAGGCGTGGAGGCCCAGATCCTGGAAGATAAAGAATTATACTGTGATACTTTAAGAGCAAACAGCTACAGAGAAAAAAGGAAGGTAGACTATAAGATCTACAATGTCAATGAGCAGCTTATAAGCGTCTTGTTCTACAAGGAAAATTATTATTCGGGAGCGATGCACCCATCTTACACTTTTGACTGCTTAAACTTCGACCTTAACAGGTCAGTTTTTATGAACTATGAAGACTTTTTTATTGACGGTTCTGAAGAAGAATTACGAGCTATTTTAAATGAGTTGCTTTCAGAAAAAATTGCCTCGGGAGAATTATTTTATGATTGCTGGGAAATATCGGCAGATGATTTTTTTGAATATAAGAACAATTTTGTAGTAGATGATACGGCAGTAGAGTTTTACTTTGATGATTGTGTTATATGCCCGTCATACACAGGAACATATTCTATTAAGATACCTTTAGAAATACTGCTTCCCGTACTAAAAAAATATAATTTGAATCCGTTAATAGGTTAAAGTTCTTTTGCAAATTAGCATCTTACGTTTTAAAAACTTAACTTAAACATGAAAAGTAATTTTAATGCTATTATTAATTCTGAAATTCCTGTATTAATAGACTTTTTTGCAGACTGGTGCGGTCCCTGCAAAATGTTGGCTCCCATACTTAAAGAAGTTAAAGATGAAATAGGAGACAATGTTAAGATCGTAAAAATAGATGTAGATAAAAATCCATCTGTTGCAGAAAAATTCAATGTGCGCGGAGTACCTACCATGCTATTATTTAAAAACGGGAAACAACTTTGGAGGCAATCCGGTGTATTGCAAAAGGATGCGATTTTGGCAGTTATCAACTCATATAATTAATGGACCTGAACAACTATATAGACCATACCCTATTAAAACCTACGGCAACTCCTGCAGATATTGTTAAACTCTGTGACGAAGCTAAAGAATACAAATTTTACAGTGTTTGTGTTAATAGCTGCTATGTTTTTTTGGCTAGTAGTGAGCTGCTAAACTCTAAAGTAAAAGTTGTTGCCACTATAGGTTTTCCATTGGGCGCTTCTTCTTCCAAAGCTAAGCGTTCCGAAGCAAAAAGATGTATAAAAGATGGTGCAGATGAAATTGATATGGTTATCAATATTGGTTTTTTAAAGCACAATCTTTACAAAAGTGTTCGTGAAGAAATCTCTGCTGTCAAAGACATTGTGGGGGATAAGATCCTGAAAGTAATTATTGAAACCTGCTACCTTACAGAAGAAGAAAAACGTATTGCTTGCCATATTGCTGCAAAAGCCGGTGCGGATTATGTAAAGACATCTACCGGTTTTGGCACCGGCGGAGCCACTGTTGAAGATGTAAGATTAATGCTGGAAGAAGTTGGCGGACAGTTGAAAGTAAAAGCTTCGGGGGGTATTAAGAATGCTGCGATGGCGCAACAATATATTGACCTGGGAATAAGCAGAATAGGAACCTCATCCGGAATAGCCATAGTCACTTCAACATAATAAAAACAATAAGCATGAGCATACACATAGGAGCAAAGAAAGGAGAAATTGCAGAATCTGTCCTATTACCCGGTGACCCGATGCGTGCCAAATGGATCGCAGAGACCTTTTTAAAGGATTCTTTTTGCTATAATGATGTTCGTGGAATGTTGGGGTATACCGGCACCTTCAATGGAAAGCCTGTTTCGGTACAAGGCACCGGGATGGGAATTCCTTCTGCTTTGATCTATTGCCATGAACTAATAAATGATTATGGAGTAAAAAACCTGATTCGTGTAGGTACTGCCGGTTCTTACCAACCCGATGTAAAATTGAGAGATATAGTTATTGCTATGGCAGCTTCTTCTACTTCAGGAATTAACAATACCAGATTCATTAACGCTGATTATTCTCCAACTGCAAACTTCGAATTGTTCATGAAGGCAGCCCAATATGCGCAGAAACATAATATTCCAATTAAGGCAGGGAATGTACTTTCTGCAGACGAATTTTACGGTGATGACTTAGAATCCTATAAAAAATGGGCAAAATTTGGTGTGCTTTGTGTCGAAATGGAAGCTGCAGGCTTATATACCATTGCAGCAAAATTCAATGTAAAAGCATTGGCTATTTTAACTATTTCCGATTCTTTGGTCACAAAAAAAGAAACAACGGCAGATGAAAGAGAAAGTACTTTTAAAGCCATGATAGATATAGCTCTTAACACACTTTCATAAAATACAAAGGGTTTCAAAAAAATGAAACCCTTTGTATTCTTATCAACCTTTACTCTTTAAACCGTGCTAATTAGATTTTAAATGTGAGCACCGGTATATCCGAATGATTTGCGAGGTCTTCCCCTACACTTCCGAAGAAGAAATGTGCCAATCCACGGCGACCATGCGTAGAAATTGCTATTGCATCTGCATTTATCTTATTGCTGTAAGTGAAGACCCCGTCTTCAACTGAATAATCGGATACGTATACCACTTTTTCCAGGTTCTCCATACTTCCGGAGTCTGCTTTATAAATAAACTCGCGAACCTTTTCTTCTATTTGTCCCGTACTTCTAAACTTCTCATTGGGAAGGTTTACGTACAGTAAATGAACGTCTGCATTGAAGATCTCAAAGAGCTTCTTTGCCCTTTGGTATGACGGAATGCTTTCGATTTCAAAATCACAGGCAAACACGACATTTTTAAAGCTGAATCCATTGATCGGGTTCTTAATGACCAATACCGGAATTTCTGAAGTCCTTACGACCTTCTCTGTATTGGAACCTACAAAAACTTCGCTTAAGCCACTGCTCCCGTGAGACCCCATTACAATAAGGTCTGCCTCCCGGTCTTTAGCCACCTCATTGATTTCGTTGAAGTGCCTGTAGTTATAAACAGAATCTGTCACTTTAACACCTTCGAGGTAGTCTTTATCAAGGAATTCTTCGAATCTCTTTTCTGCCAGTTTCAAATAATACATTGCTTCAAAGGCCTCTTTAGATTCATTTTTGTTGATCACAGATTCTGACAGGCCCATCATGTGCAAGGCTATGATTTCGGCGTTTTGTTTTTTTGCAATGGTTGCAGCCGCTTTTAAAGCATATTCAGAATGTTCTGAAAAGTCAATAGGTACTAATATCTTTTTCATGTTTTGGTTTTTAATGTGAAGTAAAATTTGCTTTGCGTTTTTTTAATTGTTTGTCCAGATCGGAAATTGTTTCTTTTACAGCCATTTCAAAATTCTTTTCTTTTGAAGTAGCAAACAATCTTGGGCCTGGTGCACTCAATTCTATTTCGCAGATCTTTCCTTTTCCTGCGGGATCCTTTTCATATTTAAAAAACACCTGCGCCCTTACTAACCAGTCATACTTTTTTGCCATTTTTTCAAGTTTTCCTGTCACATAATCAGACATGGTTTCACTCGTTGGCATCTTTACATATTGGATTTCTATAATCATAACTCTTTATTTTACTGAATCAAATTTACCTGGGAATTCTCAAAAAAAAAATGATATATGTCATTTGCAATTCACGAAAGTATTTCGCCTGCTTTTTATTTTGAAAATACAATACTATGCAACATAATAATTATATGGAAAATATCCTGTCAACTAATAGTATAAAAACGTAATTTTAGGATAAATTTAGTACTTATGACCATTCACAATTTTGGAGAAGAAAATTCTGTTTTAAATCAATTTATAGCAGAGTTGCGAGATGTTGACATACAAAAAGACATGATGCGTTTTAGAAAGAACATTCAACGCATTGGAGAAATTTTAGGCTATGAATTAAGTAAGACCTTAGAGTACCAACCAAAAGAAATAGAAACTCCTTTAGGAACTAAGAAAATTTCATCTCCCAAAAATGAGCTTGTCCTATGCTCTGTTTTGAGGGCCGGATTACCATTACATCAAGGGCTCCTAAACTATTTTGACAAAGCTGAAAATGCCTTCATTTCTGCTTACAGACATCATCCGGAGGGTGATGATGCTTTTGACGTGATTGTAAATTACCTGGCTTCTCCGGGTATTGAAAATAAAACTTTGATATTGACAGACCCAATGCTGGCTACCGGAAAAACGCTGGAAAATGTTCTAAAAGCTTTTAAAGACTACGGTAAACCCAAACAGATTCATATTGTTTCGGTAATTGGTTCAAAAAAAGGGGTTGATTATATAAAGAGTATTTTTCCCGAAGATACCCACCTATGGATCGCCGCGATAGATGATGACCTGAATAGTAAGGGATATATTATCCCCGGCTTAGGAGATGCAGGAGACCTTTCATTTGGGCCTAAACTCTAGCCCTTTCTTCTTCCCTGTCCTTGTCTAAAATGAGATTCAAACCATTCCGGTTGCTCTATATCATTTTCGAAGATATATTCTGAAATCTTGATAATATCTTCTTCAGAAAACTTCTGATAGGACATAACTCCAAAACGCCTTACAGCACCGGGCATTTTAGATTTTTCTTCGGAAGGTTCTTTGATCCAGTCCAGCATATCACTTATAAATTCTTTCTTCGTGGTTCCTTCAGTAATATAATGTCTTTTTATTGCGATCATTGGGGGTGCCAGTCTGTTCTCCATAGATGCTGAAGGATCATGGCAGGCATTACATTTAGATTCCATTAATAGCTTGCCGGGATGCTTCTGTTCATCCGTATCGTTAATACTTTTGGAATACCCTGAAGTAGCTTCATAACTGCTTTTCGGAATATCATTACATCCAAATAATGCCAAAGCAAAAACCAAAATGAGTATTCTCTTCATAATTATTCTTATTTAAGTAATAAAAACTTGATATTAGTTTCCGGATATACTCCGTGATCTATATTTTTTGGAAGGGTAATCATATCCCCTTTAACAACAAAGTGCTCAGTACTGCCTATTGTGATCTTGGCACTACCTTCCAAAAGGACCAAAGGAGCATCCATTGGAGCAGAATGTGGTGGTAATACCTGGTCCTTTTTTATTGCAAAAAGTAACATCTTATAGTTTTCACCTTCAAATACTACTTTGTTTACAATCTTGTCACCATATTCAATTTTGGAAGCAAGGTCCAATTCACCCGAAATTTCCTTTTTACCCTGATCAGTACAACTTAAGGCCAACAAACCGGCCATCACAATAATTAGTATTTTTTTCATCATCTCAGATTTTAAATTTATCTCCAGGCCATATAGCCGCCTTTCAGGTCGTATACCTTTGTAAACCCCATTCCTACAAGCTTTCCGGCTGCTTTCCGACTTCTGGCACCGGAACGGCAATATAAATAAACGGGGTGATCTCTATCAAGTTTGTTACATCTTTCATGAAAAACGGATCGTTGAAAGAAGTCTATGTTAACGGCATTTTCAATATGCCCGGCCCTGTATTCATTAGCAGTTCGAACATCTACCAATTGTACTTTACCAACACTAATGGCTTCTTTGAAATCAGTAGTGTTCAAAATTTTAATATTTTCTGAATTCTGAGCTTTTACGCTAAAAAGTGAGCTTAAAAAGGACATGATTATATTTATTTTTTTCATTGTGTTTTTAAAAGGAAGCAGCCTGCTAACAGACTGCTTCCTCAATCTAATCAACCAAAACAACTCTCAGGTAAATCTTTAACCTGCCAGAGTTTAATCTTTATATTTTTATAGCATTGTTGTCGGGCAAACGTATTCAGACCTAGGCACCTCTGTTTTGGAGATATCCCTGAAGCCTCCTATTACATCTGTAAGCATATGCCAGCCTCTTTGTTTTAGAATGGAAGCTGCGATCATACTCCTGTATCCGCCAAGACAATGTAGTATAAAAGAACTGTCCTTTGGGAACTGAGCCAAATGCGTATTGATTTCATTTAAAGGAATATTTACTGCGCCTATAATATGTTCCGAATCAAATTCGCTCTTCTTTCGTACGTCAAATACAAGCGAATTATTTAGTTTGTATTCCTTTTCGAAATCCTTAGCAGTAATTCTTTTTATGGTTTCAATATCTTTTCCCGAATCTTTCCAGGACTCATAACCATCTTTTAGATATCCTATGGTATGATCATATCCAACCCTGGACAAACGTGTTATTGCTTCCTCTTCTTTGCCCGGATAGGTTATTAATAGTATTTCCTGTTTTACATCCGGGATCATTTCTCCAACCCACATAGCAAAATTGCCGTTAAGTCCAATGTTGATGGAATTGGGGATATATCCTTTTGCAAAATCTTCAGGGTCCCGCGTATCGAGCATTAATGCCTGGGTTTCGTTAGCTGCCATTTCAAAGGCCTCCGGTGATAAAGGCTTTTCCCCTCTTTCCATGATAGTATCCAAACTCTCATAACCTTTTATATTCAATAATACATTTTGAGGAAAGTAGCCGGGAGGAGGAGTAAGTCCTGTTAACAGCTCCGTGATAAATTCTTCTTTGGTCATATCGGGCCTTAAAGCATAATTCACTTTCTTCTGATGCCCCAACGTGTCTGTAGTTTCCTTACTCATCATTTTTCCACAGGCGGATCCTGCTCCGTGATTTGGATATACGATCAGGTCGTCACTTAAAGGCATTATCTTATTTCTAAGAGAATCATACAGGTGTCCGGCCAATTTTTTTTCTGTAAGTTCGGAAACTACATGCTGTGCCAGATCCGGCCTTCCCACATCACCAATAAACAAGGTGTCTCCGGTAATAATACCATGCTCCTGGCCATCTTCATCTATTAGAAGGTAGGTAGTACTCTCCATGGTATGGCCGGGTGTATGGATCGCTTTTATCTTATAGTCGCCAATTTCAAAAACTTGATCGTCTTTTGCTATGACTGCATCATAACCGGGCTTTGCAGTAGGGCCAAATACAATCTTTGCTCCTGTCTTTTTTTGAAGGTCCAGATGGCCACTTACAAAGTCTGCATGAAAATGGGTTTCAAAGACATATTTGATCTTTGCATTGTCCCTTTCAGCACGGTCTATATAAGGCTGTACTTCTCTAAGTGGGTCAAAAATTGCCGCTTCCCCTTTATTTTCAATATAATATGCTGCGTGAGCTAAGCATCCGGTATATATTTGTTCTATCTTCATATCAAATCTATTGTGATCAATTATGAGTACAAAAATACAACAGTCCCAAGGAGTTTTCAGTAACTTTAGTTACATAAATTTTATTTTGTGAATTCTCTAATAATAATGTAGATACCCATAACCAAAATAAACCATCCAAAGCCTTTTTTCAGCTTTTTTCCGTTGATAAACTTGTTTAACCAGACACCAATAAAAATACCGGCTACGGACAAGGAAGAGAAACTTAGAAGGAAAAACCAATCTATTTTCATATTCTCTATATCGCCAATAAATCCAATTAGAGATTTAATTGCTATAATGAGCAAAGAAGTAGCAATTGCCTTCTTTATAGGCAATTTTGCCAGGAGAACCAAAGCCGGAATGATCAAAAAGCCTCCTCCGGCACCAACAATACCGGTAAGTAAGCCCACTCCCAATCCTTCAATGATAATTAACGGATAATTATACTTTACATCAACGGTTTCTTCCGGGTCTTTAGATTTTGACCAGATCATGGATAAAGAGGCCAAAAGCATGATGATCCCAAAAAACACCATAATTCCAACATTCTTTGTAACCAAATTATCACCTATATAGAATAATTCTTCAGGAATTGCAGGAACAATAAATTTTCTGGTAGCATATACCGCGATAAAGGCAGGAATAGAAAATACAATGGCTGTTTTAAAATCTACCAGCCCCTTCTTCATATTTTGAAAAGCACCTACCAAAGCAGAAACTCCTACAACAAATAAGGAATAAGCAGTAGCTGTTACAGGATTAATATATAAAAGATATACAAAGATTGGTACAGTTAATATGGAACCTCCACCGCCTATAAGTCCTAAGATGATACCTATTATCAAGGCTGCAACGTACCCTAATACTTCTGTTATTTCCACTATCTATTGTTTGCTTTTCTTTGTCAAAAATATTTGGCAAGATACTATAAAGATGTAACTAATGTTACAAAAAAATAATTATAGAGAAATAATTTTAATATTATTTCTGTGAAGCTCTATTTTTCCTAGTAGTTCGAACCTTTTCAATAATCGTGAAATCACAACTCTCGAAGTATGAAGCTCATACGCGATCTCCTGATGTGTACTATGAACCGTTGTACTTTTTGTGACATTTACTTTATCGCGAAGGTATTTTAACAGTCGTTCGTCCATATTCAAAAAAGCGATACTGTCTATTATTTCCAGTAATTCATTGAAACGATTGTGATAGCTTTCAAAAACAAAGTTTCTCCAGCTTTTATATTTACCGGTCCATTCTTCCATTTTTTGTACCGGTATCATTATAAGTTCGGTATCTAATTCGGCCACAGCCCTTATCTCACTTTTGGTCTGCCCCATACAACATGTCATCGTCATGGCACAAGTATCCCCGCGTTCCAAAAAGTAAAGTAACAATTCGTCACCGTCATTATCTTCCCTCAATACCTTTATAGCACCGGAGATCAATAAAGGTACGGACCTTACGTAATCTCCAATTTCTATCAATTTGTAGCCTTCAGCAACATCCTTAAAAATACCAACCTGGCTTATTTCCTGAAGCAGGCCCTCTTCAAAAAGATCTCCGTAATTTTCCCTAAGTTCTTTAAGCATTGGTCTTATCTATATAATTTGTTTGTGTTATACTTCATATCGGTTATCTCTACCCTGAGCCAGTTAAAATCTCCCTCTGCCAGCTTCCAGGTAACATCACATTTATAGGGCAAGCTAAAATTTTCAAATTCTTTATATGCTTTAGCCTCAATATACCACTTTTCCAGCTTTGCATCTTCACCCCCTCCATAGTAGCGATCTGCTTGAAAAGCAATAAATTTTCCTTCTTCCGAAAACGTATAAACTCCCGAAACACTTTTACCGTTTAGCACCAATGTTGCCTTTGCCGAAGTTGCATCCAATTGTTCCCAAGTTACATATTTGTTTAATGCCGCTGAGGGAAACCAACACATTTCACCTAAAAACCGAAGCATGGTTCCTGTATTTATCTTTTCGCTGGGTTTTTCTACTGCCACCGGAATTATCGAAGCTAATTTAATGAGCATCTCTCCTTTTCCATTTTTAAGTTTATCGCGCCCTTTCAATGTAAATAACGGATTGGCATCAACAGTAGTACTCCAAACAAAGGAAGGGTCACTAACGTCAAAATACTGTTGTGCGGTAAAAGACATCCATTTACTTTCCGGTTTTGTTCTCATCTCTCCTTTTTGTTTCAACCGGACTGAGACCACTTTATCATTACCAACTACATTGGAATATAGCATCCACTTCTGAATTATTATAGGCACACCGGAAATATCTTTCATTTCTAAAGTTTCAGGAACCTCAATACTGATTTCCTGTAATAAGACGCCGGATTCTTCCTGAATCATCTTAGTAAATCTTTGACCTGCAAAGGCCTGTATTGCAACTACGAAAATAATTATGTTTGCAAAAGTCCCGTATTTCGCATCTTGCCAATACAGTAGTATCAATACTTGTGAAATGATCACAGAAATCATTGCAAGTAAAGGCCAATTTTCTTTTTTCATTACGAACAATAGAGCGGTAGCCAGAAAAAGAAGCATTGCAAACAACCAAACCAATCCCATAGGTTTTGTAATATTTTTGGTAAGCTGACTTATTTGAGTTATCTCAAATGCTTTTACAAAACCCATTGTATGGATCAATCCATGAAATAAAAGTAAAACAACAAACAGGTATTTCATCTTTGTAATATCTAGAACCTGACAGATAATCCAACCCCAAAACCAATATAACTAAGTGATACTTCACTACCTGTATTTTCCAGGTTCCTTTCAAGGGATCTGTAACGTATTTCCGGCCGTAAACTCCAGTTGTCTACAAACTCATAGGCTATACCTCCTCCCAATTGCCAGCCAAAACCGCGGTCCGTATCTACAACCGTATCATCGGTATTATTCTCTAATTTTATGTGATTATAAACCGCTCCTGCATTTAAGAAATAGGATATTGGAGGTTTACTTACAGGCAGTTTAAGCTCGGCACCAAATGTATAACCGCTTTCCTGAACATCAATTTTAGGGTCATTAGGAGATGTCTCCTTTACATTGAATTGATTCCAACCCCAGCCTGCATAAGCAGAAAGGTGTGGCATTACATAATAGGATGCCTTCAATTCGAAGCCAAATCCTGCTGTTAGGTCTGATCCGTCAATAGCTTTGGTTGGAAAATTGATCCCCGGCCTGAATTCCACAGACCATTTTTCCTGGGAAAACGTAGTTGTAGCGAATAAGATCACAACTAAAAACCTTATAGTTACTTTAAAAGTTTTCATAACAAGAATTTAATGAACATCTAAGGTATTGAAGAATTATACCGATAAAAATGACAATCATCACTTTTCAAAAAGCCCATTAAATATGACAAATCTCATTTTACAATTCATCTATAAACGGTACTTTCCAGCCCAATTAACAGATAGCCATATATGTAACATAAGTTGCTGAAATAGAATAGCACTATCGTTAATTTTGCTAAGAAATAAACAATAAAATAAAAAGTTATGGAAACTATAGATAATGAGATGAACATAATTCCTAGAATAGGCGATGATGCTCCTGACTTTACTGCAATCACTACACACGGTAAGCTGAATTTTTCTGAATTTGCCAATGGAAAATGGGTTGTTCTGTTTTCACATCCGGCCGACTTCACACCGGTGTGTACAACCGAGTTAAGTGGTTTTGCAGAAAGAAAAAATGAGTTTGAAGCTCTTAACACAAAGCTTATGGGCCTAAGTATTGACAGTATACATTCACATTTGGCATGGGTAAACAATGTAAAAGAAAAGACCAATGTATACCTGGATTTTCCCATCATAGCAGATATAGATATGAAGGTTGCCAAATTATACGGCATGCTACAACCCAATGAAAGTGAAACCGCAGCCGTAAGGGCCGTGTTCTTTATTGACCCTTTTTTAAAGATCAGGTTGATCATGTACTACCCGCTAAATGTCGGGCGTAATATGGATGAGATCCTTAGAGCTTTAGAAGCGCTGCAAACCTCAGATAAACATAAGGTGGCTTTACCGTTAAATTGGAAAAAAGGTAATAAAGTAATTGTTCCTCCTCCTAAGACTCTAGCCGAAATGGAGGACAGAATAGAAAATACTTCTTATGAGAAAGTAGATTTCTATCTCGCAAAAAAAGAACTGGAATTGGATTAATTCCTGTTATATTAGTTGGTTAGTTGCTGGCAGTTATTAAATGACTGCCAGCTTCTTTATTTTAGTATGGAACTATCTGGTAGCCTACATTCAGTAAGAAGACTCCAACTAAAAATAAGAGTACGTAAATAACCTGGACCAGTTTTATATTGATAAACTCAAGCCACTTTGTTATTTGCTTGGGAAATGTAAATAACATCAACCCTTCGCCCAATGCCATCCAGCCTATGAGTGTTATTATAAGCCTCCAATCCGGTTCCCAGACATTATGAAAAAGAATATTGAGAAGCCCTATGACAATAGCCATAAAAGCAGCCAGTATAACAAATTTTTGATCTTTTAGATCTGCAAAAATTTGTTTGATGCGAGATGGGTTATAACTTAATATGAAGAAAAAGATCAATAAGTACCAACCCCAGAACTTAGCTAAAAAAACAGAGGTGTCCATTTTATGTGTTTTTAGGATTTACTTCTCAAATTTAACGGTGTTAAGTTTCTATTAATATGATATTTATCATTATATGGGATTTGACCTCAGCTCTTACAATCACTCACGATAAGGATTTTGCCAATAAAACAGACAGGATCATTGAAATAGGAGATGGGAGGATCATTCGATAATTGCTTTTCGGAAAAAGAGCATAGCTGACAAATGTCATTTTCCATTTTATCATATTCCGGTACATTGACCCTTCATTATTTTCTAGCAGATCTATCATGAATATCGGCCTTACTTTATCGGGAGGCGGTATAAGAGGCGTTGCGCATATTGGAGTTATAAAAGCGCTGGAAGAATACGGCGTTTCTCCAACACATATTTCAGGAACGAGCTCTGGTGCCGTGATTGGCGCATTGTACGCCGGAGGATATTCATGGCAGAAAATACTCACTTTCTTTAAAGACATTCCCATATTTCATATTAAAAGGTACGCTTATAACAAACCGGGATTCATCGATACCACCAAGTTCTACGAGGATTTTAAAGAATTTTTTCCGGAAGATGATTTTGGTGTTCTCAAAAAACACCTCTTTATTACGGCAACCAATGTACTGGATGGAAGTTTAAAGGTTTTCCATGAAGGCCGGTTAATTAAACCTATATTGGCTTCAGCTTCTTTTCCGGGGGTATTCACCCCCATGGAAATTGACAACAATTATTATATCGATGGCGGTTTGCTCAATGATTTTCCAACGGACCTTTTACAAGAAGACTGCGACAAAATTATTGGCGTATACGTCAATCCTCTTAAAAAGATAAAGATCGAATACTTAAAACATTCCTACCAGGTTGTCAATAGGGCTTATCAAATAGGTATGATACGTGAAGCGCTTTCAAAATTCAAGGACTGTGACCTATTGATCGTTCCAAACAGATTAGTGGATTTTGGAACATTTAGCATGAGCCATATCGATACCATATTTAATATTGGGTACAATGCTGGTGTTATCGCCTTAAAAAAACAAAAAAGCTTCGTGGAACAATACCAGCTATTTTCTTAAATTCTTGATGGAATCTTTTTCTCTTTTTTTCTGTTCCCTTTCTAATTTTCTAAAATATCCCCTAAACAAAAAGTTGTGTTTTAAAGCCTCCATATTCTCATTTAAACGGTACGTTGATTCTTTAATATTGATCATGGTCGTATCCAGATTCTTTACAAAAGTTGTATCCGAAGCCAAATAATTCAGGGCTCCTTTACCTGTTTTGAGCTCTTTCAGATACTCATCCAGGTTCCCGGTAACCGTATTTATATGCTCCCCGGAAGCTTCCAAGTTGTCAATAATGGTTTTTATTTTTTGTCCCGAAACACTGTCACTCAATAAAACTCCTGCTGCACTTTCATTGAAATTAACTGTAGAAATGATCCTATTGAGCTCTTTTATAGCTGCTGAAGCACCTATACTCGTTCTCTTTAACTGAAAAATACTGTGTTTCAGGTCCTGTGCCATAACAGAATCATTGATAAGCATCCCCAATGTCCCTTCCCCTTCAATCACTTTGGTTGTAATTCTAAGCAGGTCCGAGGTCAGTAAGGCAGCATTCTCATTGGTAACATTAAGAGTCGTCAATATATCATCTGCACCTATTTTACTATACGAACTAATGGTATCTCCCGAAACGACCGGTAAAAAATCTCCTTCCTGCGGAAGGATATTAACGATCATACTACCCACCAGGCCATCTGATCCAATAGTAGCCACTGCATTTTTTTTAATACGGGCCCCGATCTTTTCTTCAATGATCATTTCGACGATTATTTCAGATTCGCCAACCATTTCAATGCCACTCACCGTTCCCACATTGATCCCCGAGTAGCGCACATTGTTTCCAGGCTGTAACCCATTCACATTGGTAAACTGCGCATTTAGCTTTATGTTCTTTCCAAAGAGGTTTTGCCTGTTGCCAATAAAATAGAGTGCAGACACCAGAAGTGCCGTTCCTAAGATAACAAAGACTCCTAATCGTATTTTTTGTGATGTGGACTGTTGCATAACATTAGTGTTTAAAAAAGGCTTTTACTTTTGGATCTTCGGACCGTATCAATTCCTGATACGTCCCTTCAATATAATTGATCCCATCGACCAATAAAATGATCCGATTTGATATGACCCTGGCACAATCTACATCGTGCGTAATAATAAGGGACGAGGTTCCGTATTTTTTCTGAATGGTCCTCATTAACTGAATGATCTCTTTGGATGTAATGGGGTCAAGGCCCGTTGTTGGTTCATCGTATAAAATGATCTTTGGTTTCAGGATAAGCGCCCTGGCCAGGGCCACTCTCCTCTTCATTCCTCCTGAAAGTTCTGCAGGCATCAGGTCGATCGCATCTTCCAGGCCTACATTCTCCAAAGCTTCCCGTACCAGGACTTCATTGCTTTCTTGTATGTTTAGTTTTACTTTATGTCGCCGCAATGGAAATTCCAGGTTTTCACGGACCGTCATCGAATCATACAAGGCACTTCCCTGAAATAAGAAACCTATTTCCGTTCGCAGTATATCCAGTTCATTCTGCCCCAATACCGTGATATCCTGTTCTTTGATACGGATGCTTCCGCTATCGGCCTGCATAAGGCCCACCAGGCATTTTATCATTACCGATTTCCCGGAACCCGATTTTCCCATCACTACCAGATTTTCGCCTTCAAACAATCGCAGGTTGAACCCTCTGAGTACATGGTTGTCACCAAAACTCTTTTTAAGTTCT
Organism: Flavobacteriaceae bacterium; assembly: GCA_028284005.1. GTDB lineage: Bacteria > Bacteroidota > Bacteroidia > Flavobacteriales > Flavobacteriaceae > JANQOS01. The sequence goes on from JANQSO010000007.1 coordinate 504,405, forward strand.
TTCAATTCCAGAACGGGCCGTATTTCTTTTTCAGAATTCATTATACTTCAAAAAATATATCCGTGACAAAAACAGCGATAAAATCAATTATAAATAACAACATCGAGGTATACACCACCGCAGCATTGGACGCTTCCCCCACTCCTACGGTCCCTTTCTTACAATGATAGCCCTTATAGCAACCCACCAATCCAATGGCAAAACCAAAAAAGAAAGATTTTACCGTAGCCGGAATGATATCACTGAATTTTAAAGCATCAAACACCTGATTAAAATATAACTGATAGGAAACCTCTCCTTTTAGATTTTCAACGATAGCCGAACCTACCAATGCAATGGTATCTCCAAAAACTATGAGCAACGGAAGCATTAAGGTAGTAGCGACAATACGTGTCACTACCAAATATTTAAAGGGATTGGTCCCGGAAACCTCCATAGCGTCAATTTGCTCGGTTACCCGCATGGAGCCCAGCTCCGCTCCTATCCCCGATCCGATCCTTCCCGCACAGATAAGCGCGATGATCACCGGCCCTATCTCTCTTACGATCGAAATACTCACCATGGAAGGCATCCAGGATTCTGCGCCAAATTCCATTAGAGTGGGACGTGATTGCAGGGTAAACACCAATCCCAGGATAAAACCGGTAACTCCTACCAGTAACAGGGACCTGTTACCCATATTGAAACATTGCCGTAACAGTTCCTTAAACTCAAAGGGCCTTGTAAAGACTTCCTTAAAAAACCGAATGGCGAAAAAGGACATATCTCCCATTTCAATAAAAAAGGTTCTTACTTTTCTTACTATGAGTGATGATCCTTCCATAGAGTATGCATTAACATACACTACCAAAGATAGGAGTGATGCCTTCCTTTTAAAATGATATAAATCAGCTTAGAATGAAAACAAAAACCACCTCGTTAAAGGTGGCTCATATATATTTCATAAACATTTTACGTTTCTGCTAATAAAGCTTTTTTAACTGCGGGTAAAAGCAAAATATCTTTACGAGAAGCAATGTTTAATATTCCTTTTTTGGTAGCTGCTTCTTCTACAAACGGGATAATAAAATCATTAAATAAAATATGTATTCTATTTATTCTTGATATATCGTTTATTGGAGTTTCTAAATCAAAAACTTCTTTATATTCACTTGGTTGTCTTCTAAAAATATCTCCTGTGTCTTTTACTAAAGCTTTATCAATTTTATATGTTTTGCCAAAAATATCTTGTATATAGACTTTTATATTAAGGTCGTAATAATTTCCATATTTAGATTTTTGTAAATCTAAAACCGTAATAGTTTCTTCACTTTCCTTAAACCAACCTCCAAACTTTCTTGAGAAATTATATGAAGAAGCAATATTGTTAAACTCTTTTTTTAGTTCTCTTCCTTCCATCTTAATATGTATCTAATACTGTTTTCCATTCAATACCTTTAAATCTATCCATAGATTCTAATTCCTTCTTATACCTTTCTAATTGTTTTATGCCTTCTTTAATAGCTCTTGGGTTATTTGGTTTTAACTCATAAATAATGCCATTTTCAATATCCAAGAAATCAATCCTGCTTTTACTTGGGAGAACAAATTCTTTAAAAGTACTTACTTTGTCTTCCAAATGTGATCTATAAGCTTTGTGCATTTTATTACCAAGATTTAAACTTGATTTTGTTTGTTTAGCTGTTTTGTAAACTCTAACACCTGCAATTATTTCAACAGCAACTCTTTCAACCAATAATTCAGGTCCAAAAATAAAACTTGCAACAATACCAACATTCCTTAAAGTCTCTCCAGCTTTCTGGAAGCGTGGATTGTTCTTTGCGCCTTCCCAAATATCGCTTGCGCTAACTTCCCTGTTTTGCCACTCAGAGATATTGACACCATCTTTTTTCGCATCAGCTAACGCATTGTCACCAGAATAAAGATTCGTAACGGTTTTTCTGTCGTAAGAATCCAACACCTGTAATTGGTATTGTGATTTTATTCCTGACCATTCGCCCTCACGAGAGTCGTAATTAACTTGTCTATCAAAACGCGCAGTATAACTGCCATCATTATTTTTTATGAGATTGTAAACTTGCACCGAGAGTTTTTCAAGTCCTTCGAGTTCCACAGAACTTACTGGATCGTTCTCCGAGAAGTTGTAAACTCCATTGTAAAGGTAATCCTCTGCCAATGGATCAACCTGCCAAAATCGTGCCGTAGCTGGGTCACCAAAACGATACTTCCATTCATATATATTCAAATCAAGGTTTTTCGTGAACTCCTGTCCTTGATATGTCTTGTAGTTATACTCTGTGCCATTTATTACATTATTGTACCCTTTATGCTTTAAGCCAAATGGATAATAGTTATTCTCCTCAATGATCTCTGAGGTGGTAATACTACCATTATCGTTATAATCAGAATAAGATAAACGTATATTACCTAAATGGTCCTTATATTGGTAAACATAGTCATATTCCCCTTTCTTGTTAACTTCCACATAACCTTCGGGGTGAGAAAAGAACTTAAGCCTGTCGCCCGCATTGGTGATCTCGTAGATGTAATTGCCCGCATAGTCTGTTTTAACGGTCGTTCCGCCCTCAGATACTCTTTTCTGTAGCTTAACCCCCGTAGCGTCATACACATACTCAATCCCGTCTTTGCCAATGGTTATTTTAGTAGGTAAGTTCAGATGATTATAGGAAATGCCGCTAATATCCTTGTTTTTATCTTCGGTCATATTACCATTAGCGTCATAAGTATAGTCATTATCAATATTTGTCCCATCCTTAAAACCTTCTTCTCCAAAACTCCAGGTGACCGCTTCATCCACTTTCAACAGCTGGTTGCCATCATAACTATAGGTCAATTTATCCATCTGACTCGCATTGCCTCTATATACCCCGTTACGAGTAAGATTCAGCAGGTTCCCGTTCTTATCATATCTAACGTCATAGAGTTGGAATTTGCCACCTTCCTGGTCCAGATTAGGGCCGGATTTAAATGTAGCTGCCGTAATACGGTTTAAGTCATCATACGCGTAGGAGTAAGCTCGTTTGGTATTATCGTTTGCGGTTATCCAATGCGTTAACCCAATATTCCCATTGTACAGGTTTGGCGCCCATAGATTACTTATTCCTCCTTCATTATAATTGATCTGAAAGGCAAATAGATCGGTTCCCAATGTTGCAGGGTCATTGATCTTTTTCAGCCAGCCCCTTATGTTATAACTGTAATCTACTGTTTGTAGTGGCGAAGCTTCGGTATTTCCCACACCTTTGGAAACCAGTTGCCCTAACTCATCATATTCGTTCTTAACAATAAGTTCCTGAGGTTCTCCGGAGATCTTTTGTTTTTGCGTCAACAATCTTCCAGCATGGTCATAAGTAAATAGATCGATAGTTACTATGTTGGGATTGGTTCCACGGGTATGCGTAGTCTCGGTTTCCAGTACCCGGCCGTTGAAGTCATCCAGGTCCGTTTCAACAAGATCCACTGTACTCAAATAATCATTTTTACTCTTTACATAAATTGCACGGCCTTTTTCATCATAATAAGTAACGGAAATGATCCAGTCATTGGTGTCCAGTGCCCGTATTTTGGTTCCGGTTGCCAGCGATTGCGTAAGGCTTGTAACGGAAGCACTGTAGACCGTTCCGGGATTGGATGCTATGGCCGTTAGTTCAGCATTGTATGTATCGTAATAGTTAACGGTATACAATCTCCTCACCTGCGGAAAAATATCATTGGTATAATAGAGCGCTGTATTGTCTACAGTAATAGGCGTGCTTAACGGAACTTCATTCACAGTATTACTTCCGAAGGTAACATTATCAATAACACCCTGCATCTCGGTTCGGGTCCAATGGTATCCGTCCTTCCAATACAACCCGGTATACGCGACTCTTGAGAAGGCGTCGTATTTGGTAATAAGCCATCTGCCATTCACCCGTAGGTTGGCATCCTGCGTTAAGAACGGACGGTCCAACCGGTCATAGATGATATATTCCCAGTCCTTACCCGGAATCCTTTTCTCTACCAGCCGGTTGTGTTTGTCATAGCGGTACTGGTAACATAATTTTTCCAGTATGGTTTGTATGACATTGTTACTTCCATCCAATACCGCATCGGACCCTTCCGGTGATAACACATAGGTAAGGTTTCCAAAATCATCATATACATACTGGGTATCATGTGCAGTATTACTGTCGTATGTACGTTTCAGGATAACACGCCCTTGTTTGTCTTTGTATTCTTCAACAGTATGATCTTTCCCGCTGGCTGTGGTCCAGTTCTCATCTTTAGTGATGGTCTTGTAAAGTTCTCCGGCATCATAGGTTCCTACATAGGACAATTCCGGTGCTTCGGTATTCCCGGAAGTGAAAGTAACCCGGTACAGTTTCACAGCATCGGCAGTTGTGTTGGTTTGATAGTCAAACTTAACGCTATGGTCGGTATCACTATTGGGATAGACTTGCCAGAACTTCCCGGGAGCGCCTTGTTCCAATATTCTATTGAGTGGCGCATCTTCAAAATGCTTTTCAGAATACGCGTTAATAGTTGTTGCATTCACCTGTGCTTCGGGATATTTTGCCAGGTAATAGGCTTCCAGGTCATTTAACAAGGTATTCATATTCCTGAAGGCCAGGGAACCCGTACCCGGAGTCTGTGACGCATTGGCATACGGCAAATACTCCTTGGGTTGGCGGCCATAATCATCATATACAACAGGAGTAATAATATCCTGCTTGTTCCCGCCGCCTTGCTTTACAATGGTTTGTTTGGGTCGTCCCAGGCCATCAAGATATGTTCTGGTTTCAATTTTTTCATCGTCTGTCACACTTCCGGTGGTTGTCCCAACCTGATAGGAAATAGACTGTACATAATTTTCATTAGCTGTAAGCCCGCGATAATAATAGCTGTTCTTATTAACAAGATACCCGTCCTTGTCCTTTACACTTTCCAGTCGGTTGAGATCGTCATACACATATGTCATGATATACCCCCTGGGATCGGTGACAGAAGTTGCTCCTTTCAATGGATCATAAGTAAGAGTCGTCACCATGGCATCTTGTAAATCGGGATGGGTACGAATAGCTTCCAAAGCCGTCTTTAAACTGGCCTCCGTTGTTGCATCCACATCATTGTTAGAAGCTGTGACAGCAGTTGCAATGGTATTCTGTAGACCGGTTGACATTCCTGTGTAGCTTGCATTTTCGATCTTGGCAATTGGCAGGGTTTTCTGATATCCCCAAACATAGATGATATGAGTACCATTTGTTTTACTTAGTTCCAATGGGTTACCAAGATCATCGTAATCGTAAAATTGTATTCGTTCCTGAGGAAGGTCACTTTCCTTTGCGGTTTCGATGGTCAGTGGTACGACCACATCGGTTTCAGGTTCGAAGTAATTTGTGTTGGTCTGAGATAATTTTGTTCCGTTTCGGTATGTTTCCATACCTACAACCTCATTGATCTTATTCAGGTCGTTTAGCCTGCTTATTACAGCAGAGCCATTATAGTTAGGAGGAAGTCCGCCTAACGGATAGTAATATTTTGTGGTAAGGGTTTCCGTATTCCCGTCCTCTTCATAAACAGTTGCCTGTTCGGCAATTTGAAAATTGAGAGCATTGTACGTAAATGTTTGAGAGGTCTCTGTTTGAGACTGAACATCATTCTCATCGTAAAAATAATCGCGGCTAACGGTTTCTGCCAACTTGGCCCAACCGGATTCTACCGGATTGTAAACCAGATAATAAGGTGCATCCCCACAACTTATATAACTGGAACTTGAAAAGCAGGGGCCATCGCACCCGTTAGGAAAGCCAAAACATTGGTTTAATGGGTTCTCGGGTGCTGTAGAACTATCGTAATTGTCATAGGTATGAAAGTACATGGCCCATAAGCAGTCCGGTTGGCGGTATAATCTGTATGAGGGGGCTATATCTTCCTCAACAAAATCATAGCTGTTTTCAACCTCGCTAAGTTTTCCGGGTGGTTCTACTCCGGGGAGTATAGGAGTTGTATTATGCCTGAATACCTGCTTTTTTAATAATAAACCTCTTTTGAAATCCAGGTTTTTGGGAGGTAAAGGATCCGGGTAATTAAAGACCTCTGTCTGATTGGCATAATCCTGTGGTGAAGTAAAGGTATATCTTGTAAATCCATTATCTTCTTCGGAAACACTTACCGTTTTATATCCCACATAACTTCCTTGTGTAAGTTCTACATTCAACCCCTTGGTAAATACATTGAAATACAATGTTGGAGTAATAATATTGCTCGATACACAGGTGAACTCATTATTGAACAAATGCTTTTTAAACTCTTCCGTATAGGAAAGATTAAGGCCGTTAATATCACCGTCAATTGCTCCTGAAGACATGTCAAAATCTCCAACATCTCTATAGTCGTAAGATATCTTACGGGAAGGGAGCGTGTTTACCTGATCGTCATCTTTAAAAACAATACTCTTAATGCGAACTCCTCCCCCATATATGAATTTGGAAATCTGTGTTGTATAGGAAATATTGTTGTAGCACAGATCGAAAGTTAGTCTCGCACAATTATTCAACATATAAAAACGGATCTCATAGGTCCCGGAGTTTAAGTCCAGGATAAGCTGGTCCTGATCCAGGTCACTAAGCCTTATATTTGTTTCATAACTATTCAGGCCGGTCCCCAGGATCTTTATCAATGAATTGGAGAGTACACTTTCTTCCGTATCTCCGCTACAACCCGTAAGGTCAACATTAATATTACTTATATTGAAAACTACTCGACTTGTTTGAGCTATTGTAAATGTATTGGTTTGCGGAAAGGGAGGGCCTTGTGCATAATTATCCACATCACTGTCATAACTATATGATTGACCTCCGGTAAGCACCCAGTTATCTGGATTTAGTTCCTGATATTTAATATCTGGCAAGGCTACGGCAATGGTATCGTTCGAAGTTCCAATTCCTCCCAGAGCACCTATTTTACTTTGATACGTAATTGTATTGTGCTCAAAGGTGAATTCCTTACCCCCTCCGGTAGGATATATGATCTTTTGTAATAACCCTTTCTTTATTGCACTCTTATCAAAAGGATTTGATGTATTACAATAGGAGTTAAAGGTTAAAATTGACATCCCTTCATTATACCCCCAGGCATCGGTAATTGAATCAAAAGGAGGTAATCCTTCTTTGTCAATATATTCCAGTGTATATGTATTGGTTTCCAGACCGGCTTTTTCATCAACACTTGTAAGCCATAATCGGTCCAATTGGGGGTTAGTGTCATAATTCAATGTAAAGCGTTTATTTTCGGCAAGGTTTACATCCTTAATAAGAATATCCTTTAGAATGGCTCCTCCGGTTTCCGGGTGTGAACCCTGTACTAAGAACTCTATGCGTGTACTATCTCTAAAAATTACTTTGGATAATTTTTGAGTATAGGCAGTAGTGGTATAATAAGCAACATTTCTCTTTGCCGGGAGTACCCCCGGGTTATAGGAGTTTATGATCATATTATTCCAATTTGACGGAGTACTGGACGGTGTGATCTCTCTATAAGTACGTGTTATTGATGCAGTATAATTCTCAATGATTTCCTGATATTCAAAACGAGCCAGTTCTTTTGAATTACTGGTCTCTATCTTTGTTAAGTACCACGCATTGGTAGTGGTTCCCTGTGTCCCCTGGCCCTGTAGTGATTGATTCCCTCCAAAATATTCTACGGCTACCAGTGGATCTGAATATATTCTTTCCTGCTGACTAAAAGTAAAGCGGTTCCCTTTGGTGTCTATGATGGTAAAAGCATTTAAACTAAAAGCATTCCCTCCCGGTGTTCCATAATCGATCTCTATTTTAATATTCTGGTCCCTTGTTAAAAGTTTTGGTACCAGTGCACCATTTTCCTTTACGATCACAAAGCGCCCTGTCAAGCCTAAAGCATTGAACTGGAACAAGTCGGATTCATAATCATATTTTTCATAAGGTGTACCATTCGCTCTCCAACCAAACTTTCCCTGATTCACCAAAAGCGGATTTTGGAAATTCCAATAATCATCATTGTGAAAAACCCCAGTAGCAGTTGCGGGGCCCGGAAAAGTAGCATCTCCTTTTGGTTTCTCATCTGCTGTACCTCTAACTGTTCTTGATATAACACCACCTGCTTCCAGGCTCCATCCTGTTCCAACCCAGCCGGAGCGGTTGTTTATTTTTATCCCCTGGGTGTTGTAGCTCAAGGCAATATTGATTCCTAATTCACTGTTCATAGCTTTGCTATAAAGCGGTATGGAAATATTGGGTTGCCCTGTATAATGACTCACAGGAACTTCTTCGAACTGCATCAAACTTGCTACAGTAGGTGAAGGCGGAATTACTTTAGGCAATTCCTGAGCTGTTGAAAAGTTAAAACTAAATAGTAATATGGCTAAGGAGGAAAATAGAAACTTATTCATTTGAGGGTTATTTAACGGTTAATGTTATACTGTTTCAAAAACAACGTATTTGTTACCTATTATATGATAAATATTTAATGAAAAAAAATTTGACAGATGCTACATAATTGATGTTTATGTAATGTCAAGAATTATCCTAATAGTGAATACTACATTCAAATTCAATAGTTAAAAAAATGTTAACATAAAAATGTAAATCATAACATTCAGTAACTTATATTCATAAATCTCCCCTAATCTATTATTAACTTTTTAAAACCCAGTGTTATGAAAAAATCTATTTTTTTATTGTTAACTGTCGTCTTCGCTGCAGCTTTTCTTAGCTTCGTGAGTGATGAGAAATTTCCAGAAGGAATTTCTGAAAAAGCAATGGCCCTGTATAAGGATCATTACGTCAAGAATATTTCAAATAATGATGATCTATTCAATGCGTTAGAATTTAAATACCCAAGACTTATCGATCAGGTAAGTTTGGTAGATGCTCAATACTCTCCACTTATTGGTTACTATTATAACGTATTTGGCCTGAAAAATGAAAAGAAAACCATGTTGAGTATAGCCATCGATGAAGAAGAATTTCAACAAGAATTCCTAAAATACGATGTGAATCGAAACTATGGGAATGTAGAGTATTGCTACAAGCCTTTATCTCAACAATCTACTTGTCCCCAAGAGTGCTATCACTATACCTTTTCGTCATGTTCTGATCCTGTGATTAATTGTGGGGAATGGGATCCAGTCACTGGATGCCCAGATCCGTAGAATCAAAGTAGTACTAGCAGATAAATTGATTATAGAAAGGAAGTGAATTAAATTCACTTCCTTTTCTGAATAAAAAAACCTGTAATAAAATTACAGGTTTTGTGAAAGTGACGGTAGAGGTATAACACCTCAATAGTTAACGTGTTAATATGTGAAGTTTTGCTTTTTATTCTTTAGGCAACGTTGCTTTTAATAATTGGATCTTCTCTTCTATCTCATCAACCAACACTCTTGGTGTTGATCCTCTTACATAATCTCCAGGATCTTCAGAAACCTCCGTATCAGCCCGTAACAACCAATTAAGGTCCAGTTTCGGAAAATATAGTGCTACATTCTGCAACATCTCATAAGAAGGAGACCTGTCTTCGTTTAGAACTTTATTCAATTGAGATGGGTTTACGCCAATGGATTTTGCAAATTCCAATTGTTTAAGCCGATTTTCCTTAAGATATAATTTTAGTTTCTTTCCAAAACCCATATTAGAATCAATATAAATAATACTTATATGACAATTTTATTTGTAAAATTGACTTTTATGTCAATATATTTGTACATAATAAAATATGTAATACTTGGAAACAAATTTAAACAAAAAACAGAAGCAAAAAGATAGTCATTCCTATAATAAACGATTAAAGACCTTTCAAGCCAACTATAATCTTACAAAAGAAGAAGCCATATCTGCAATCACCTTGCTGGATGAATACCTTCCCTATGGATATACACAGGACATAGTCCTTATGGCATTAAAGAACAAAATGAATGTTACCAAGCAGGTAGTACGTTTGGTAAAATTTGGAAAAACAAAGAACACCATACTCTTCAATTACCTTATTAAATTAGCTTCAGAAAACAAGGCAAATGAGATGACAGTTCGCAGGAAGATAAAAGATGGTCTGGCAAATTAGTTTTACACCAAATCTTACAAATAAAGGAATTCAAGAATTCAAAAAAAAGAGAACAGTACAATGTTCTCTTCAATAAAAGTTGAGCGAAGAAAGGGATAGATTCCTCAGCTGTCAAAGGATATCTAACTGTAGGGCACATTGCTCCATTTGGAGTAAAGGTCCTGCAGCGGATCTCCTGACCGGATCATAAAGAGTTAATATGCGCAACTACTTGCATGAGGTCTTTCTCCTTATTGAGATTCAATTTATTTTCTTTGACAAAGTTTTTTACCTCTTTGTTCAGATCACCAAAAGCTTTTATCTTCTTTCTTTTAGATGATGGCAATTCTGTAAATATACCTTCATCATTTACAAGGTATAGGGCTTCCTTCTCACGGTACATGGCCGCAATATCTTTACCCATCGAATTGACCGCTTTTTGAGATGGCATGTACTTCTTTGTTATCTTCTTGAGCAAAGAATAGTTTTCTCCCTTGAATAGCGTAATGAAATATCCTCTAAGTCCGTTCTTTGAAGAAGAAACATATTCAAAAGAGTGGTTCCCTATTTTTATTTCAATATCCTTACTCCTTACCAATGTCTTTACAATTTTACTATGCCTGTTGGTTGGGTCTTTTATTTCGAATTCTTCTTTACTTACATTATATCTTAGCTCTTGATTAAAGGCAATTATTTTCCCGTTCGTTAAAATGCTTCCTTTTAAGAATTCTTCATTGTAATAGGGTGATCCTGTATAATCGTTGGGGTCGTCCATTAGATTGACCGTTCTGCCCGAAAGGTATTCTACCGTAGAAGATTCCTGAACCGCCGGCTGTGCGATCGAGATTGTGGAAATTAATACTGCCAAAAAAACGTAATAAATAGTGCTAAAATTTTTCATATAAATACATTGGTTAATGTTGTAAAACAGTTGAGTTCTCAATTACCCTACGTTACTTTTTTAAATAATGTTCTTTTATTAGATTTTTACCTTTTTACTAGGTTCTGCAAGAGGGTTTTTAAAGGATTATTTATCAATGATCCCTACAGCACTCCCCTTTGCAAATACAAACCCGCATTGCCGGGCAATGCCTTTTGTTGTTTCCAAAAATCTTGAAGTTTCACTTCATTTTTTTGAAAAACAACAAACCCTGCAATTTTATTGCAGGGTTTGTGCTTGCAGTGACCGCGGAGGGATTCAAACCCCCAACCCTCAGAGCCGAAATCTGATGCGCTATTCAGTTGCGCCACGCGGCCGTTATATTATGCCAATCTTGCTTTTACAATACCGGAAATGGTCTTTCCATCTGCTTTTCCGGCTAATTTACTATTTGCCATTCCCATGACCTTTCCCATATCTTTCATCGAAGATGCCCCGGTCTGAGCAATGATCCCATCAACCACTTTTGTCACTTCTTCTTCACTTAATTGTTCCGGTAAAAATTGTTCTATCACTGCAGCTTCTGCCAATTCGGGTTCAGCAAGATCTCCTCGTCCCTGCTCATTGAAAATAGCAGCACTGTCCTTACGTTGCTTTACAAGTTTTTGCAATAACTTTATCTCTTCAGCCTCTGCCAATTCCTCTTTGGCACCACTCTCGGTCTGAGCCAATAAAATTGCCGATTTTACTGCACGTAAGGATTGTAATGCGACAGCATTCTTTTCTTTCATCGCCGTTTTCATGGCATCCATAACCTGCTTTTGTAAGCTCATAACTCAATTTTTAAAATAGATTGCGAAGATAGGCAATATACTATAATTGGGAAAGAGGTTGTTGTGTAAAAAAATCCGAATGCCTTACAGAAAAGCATCCGGATTAAAAAAAGTGTTACAGTTAGGATTTAATCTACATTATCATGTAAAAAAGAGTTGTTGGAGCGCAATTCAATATCATCATCATCATCCGTATTTACAGAAGTACGCGAAATATTGGTTTCGTCTTCTGTGGTTTCGTCCAGATCGATTCCCATGCGCTTATAAGCAGGCTGCTTTTCGATATCGTCTATTTTTGAAGCACTGTTCCTGAATTTATAATTGAACTCCTTCATTTTCTTTTTACGTTCCTCCGACCGGTCTCGTAAAATTTTTGATATGGGTGAATTTAAAGGATCTGCAGGCTCGTCTGCATCTTTTTCGGGAGCCTCCGGAGCGTCAATGACCTTTTTCTCAAAGACTATTTCCTCATCCGGAATTTCCTTTTCGGTCATAGCCGGCTTTGCATCATTCAACATCGTTTCCATTTCCTGGTAATCATCCAGGCTGTAGCGCTTCACTCCTTCACCGGAAACTTCTGTAATAGGGACTACTTCTATATGGTCCTTTACTTCGATCTCTTCAATGTTGGAGGTTAGTACTTCCGGCTCTTCTTCAACTTTCTTTTGCTGAACCTTCTCTTCCGAAGTATCATGAACAGGAAGGTCAAACATTAGTATTTGTTCTTCACTCTCTGAAATAGTTTCAGCATCTGCTTCCACTTCTTTTTCTTCTGTCTCAGCTTCAGCCGCTACTTCAGAAATAACAAATTCCTCTTCTTTTTCTTCCTGGGGTTTTACAACGACAAAGTCATTTACATCAATTTCATTAATGAAGACCTGTTCAAATTCGGCTAAATGATGAATGTCTATCTCTTCAAATGAAACATCCATATTTTTGATCAATTGTGAGGTTTCAACATAGCCCTCAAATGGCAATTTCATTTGTGGCGGTTGTTCTTCGTCCTCAAATAAATTATGTCGTATAACCGGCCCATCAGCTTCTCCCTTGGTGGTATCTTCTGCTTCCTGCACAGGTATTTCTACAGGTGTTGCCGTAGGTTCTGTAGTTAAAATTTGTTCTGCACGTTGCTCTTCTTCCAGGGTATGGATGATCTTCTTGGATTCGGTATTCACAATTTCATGTTGTTGCTCTGCATTGAATCCGGTTGCAATGACAGTAATCGAAATAGCTCCTTCCAATGTTTCATCTTCTCCCACACCCATAATGATGTTAGCACTGTGCCCTGCTTCATCCTGAATATAATCACTAATTTCTCCTATCTCGTCTATGGTGATCTCCTCACTACCGGAAACAATTAACAGCAATACATTCTTTGCGCCTCGTATCTTATTATCGTTTAGCAATGGTGAGTCCAAAGCTTTACTAATCGCTTCCTGTGCCCTGTGGGAACCTGTCGCATTTGCACTTCCCATGATCGCAGTTCCGCTATTGGACAGTACTGTTTTGGCATCACGCAAGTCAATATTTTGTGTATAGTGATGTGTGATCACTTCTGCAATTCCACGTGCGGCAGTCGCTAAAACTTCATCTGCTTTAGAGAATCCGGCCTTAAAGCCAAGATTACCATATACTTCACGTAGTTTGTTATTGTTAATGACTACCAAAGAATCTACATTCTGACGTAAGTTTTCAACTCCTATATGTGCCTGGTCATTACGTATTTTTCCTTCAAACTGAAACGGAATAGTCACAATACCCACGGTCAGGATATCCATCTCTTTGGCCATTTTTGCAATGATCGGCGCTGCTCCCGTACCTGTACCACCACCCATTCCGGCAGTAATAAAGATCATTTTGGTATTGGTAGACAGCATGGATTTAATTTCTTCAAAGCTTTCTACGGCAGATTGTTCTCCAATTTTAGGGTTTGCGCCTGCTCCCAATCCTTCTGTAAGAGAAACCCCTAATTGGATCTTAATAGGTACCGGGCTATTTTCCAATGCCTGGGCATCGGTATTGCATATAACAAAGTCAACACCTTTTATTCCCTGGCTGAACATATGGTTAATGGCATTGCTACCGCCCCCTCCAACTCCTATGACCTTGATCACGTTGGATTGATTTTTTGGCAGATCGAAAGAAATGTTGTCAAATTCTGTGTTGCTGCTCATATGATTGATTTTGTGAGATTTTTATAATTATTCTTTATTATGTTCTGGCCATAAATTCTTTACAAAATTTATGGGTCGGCCCGCTTCAGGCCTATTCTGCGTTATCTAAAAATTCTTTGAACTTTTCAGCCCATTTATCAAAAAAGCGTTTCCGCTCCTTTGGAGTTTCATCTGCTTCATCTTCAACTTCAGGGACAGTTTCCTTTTTTCCTTCGGAAGCTTCCATATCTGCAAACGATTTTGTGGGTGAAAAACTTGCTCTGCTTTGCAAGCTGTTCAACACCAGGCCAACCGCGGTGGCATACATGGGGCTGGTCGTTTCTGCATCTGTATCTCCTGCCAAATGTTCATTAGGATATCCTATACGAGTGTCCATCCCGGTAATATATTCCACCAATTGCTTTAAATGTTGTAATTGCGCACCGCCCCCGGTCAATACAATTCCGGCAATTAGTTTTTTCTTTTGTTCTTCGTGTCCGTAATTCTTGATCTCCAGGTACACCTGTTCAACAATTTCGACTACCCGTGCATGAATTATCTTTGAAAGGTTCTTCAAAGTGATCTCTTTAGGCTCTCTTCCACGCAATCCCGGAATAGATACGATCTCATTATCCTTATTCTCTCCGGGCCAGGCCGAACCAAATTTTATTTTCAATAATTCTGCCTGCTTTTCAATGATCGAGCACCCTTCTTTGATATCTTCGGTTATTACATTTCCTCCAAAAGGAATTACTGCCGTATGCCTGATAATTCCATCCTTAAAGATTGCAAGGTCCGTAGTACCTCCCCCAATGTCTATTAAAGCGACTCCCGCTTCTTTCTCCTCCTGGCTCAAAACCGCATTCGCAGAAGCTAATGGCTCCAAAGTGATTCCGGAAAGTTCCAGGCCGGCACTTTTTACACATCTGCCTATATTTCTTATCGAAGATACCTGTCCTACCACCACATGAAAATTTGCTTCTAATCTTCCTCCGTACATTCCAATAGGCTCCTTTATCTCCCCCTGTCCGTCTACCTTGAAATCCTGAGGCAGTACATGGATTATCTCTTCTCCCGGAAGCATTACGAGTTTATGTACTTGATTGCATAAACGGTCAATATCTTCTTCATCGATCACTTCATCGCTGTTAGTACGGGTTATGTAATCACTATGCTGGAGGCTTCTTATGTGTTGTCCTGCAATACCTACCACCACATCTTTGATCTTTAGGCCCGAAGATGTTTCAGCATCCTGAACCGCCTGTTGGATCGACTGGATGGTTTGTGTGATATTATTTACCACCCCCCGGTGAACTCCAAGGCTTTTGGATTTACCAATCCCCAAAATTTCCATTTTGCCATATTCGTTCTCTTTACCGATCATGGCAACAATTTTGGTAGTTCCAATATCTAATCCTACAGCAATGTTATCGTTTTCCATTCCCTTATTTTTTTGTGGCTACCACCTGATCATTAAACTGTAAATTCACCAGGCTGTATCCTGTAAGCGTATTGTCCTGTTTTGTTTTTTTGTAAAAAGCTTTAAACTTTTGAAACTTTTTATCTATCATTTCCGGTTTCCCAAACCGAATTCTAAAATCGTGCTTTCGCAATTTTAGATCTATAGTACCATCCTTCCTTATATGCAATCCCACAACACTGCTTTTCATAAAAGCATCTTCATTAATTTTTAAAAGTAGGGGCGTTACTTCTTTAAAATTGGTAGCCGATGTTCCGGTGATCAAAGGCACTCTTGCCGAGTAAACTGATGATAAAGGCATCTTCTTTCCGTCATCATCAAGATAATAATTGGGTGAAGCCGCAACCCTGGCTATAGGATTACGTTGTTCTATTTTTGTGCCCAATATACCGTCAACCGTTACAAACACTTCTGCATCGCGGATCATAGGATTTTTCAAGAGCCTATCCTCCATCTCTTTCAAAACTAAAGTTTCTTTATCGACGCTCGTAACCTTATCCTTATTTTGTATTAACAATTTATTAACCGTATTCAACGTAATAAAAGGATCGTTCTCATCTAAAAATTCAATCTCGATTCCGATTAATTTTCGCTTCTCATTTCGCTCCTTTGTAAAGCCAAAAAGAAACACGATCAATCCGCTTAACACCAAAAATTTTATGAATCCCCAATTAATCTTCATGACTCAAAAATTTAGTTATTGCTTGTACTTCTGCTCCAATATCTCCCGCTCCCACTATTAGTTTAATACGGCAATCGGAACGCTTTATAGTTGCAGGTAGTTTGGCTTTTGACACCAATTGTTTTTTGTCCTTTGAAATCCGGTCCAGTAACCACTGCGAAGTGATTCCTTCGATCGGCTCTTCTCTTGCCGGATAAATATCCAATAACAGCACTTCATCAAAACGAGAGAGGCTTTTCGCAAACTCTTCTCCAAAATCTCTTGTTCTACTAAATAAATGTGGTTGGAAAACGATCAGTTTCTTATCATTCGGGTACATTTCGCTTACCGCCTGGTATAATGCGTTTATTTCGGTGGGATGATGCGCATAATCATCGATCAAGACCAGGTCATTTCGCCTGATCCTGTATGAAAAACGCCTTTGTACGCCTTTGAATGTTTGTAAAGCTTTGGGCAGGCCGGGTGTTGGGATACCGGAAAGAATAGCCATGCCCAAAGCAGTTACAGCATTATGTAGGTTATGATGCCCAGGGAGATGAAAAACAAGGTCTTTTATGGTTTCATGAGGAGTTTTTAAGTCAAATAAATAACTTCCGTTTTCTATACGTACGTTTTGCGCTTCAAAATCTGCAACCTCTTCTACTGCAACGGTCTGCCCTTCCAAAGGCAATCCTTTTTTAAAGAGCAGGTTCTCTTTCTTTGGAAGCAGTTTTGAAAAACTTCTGAAAGCATCTTCAATTGTGGAAGAATCCCCATAGATATCCAAATGGTCAGCATCCATAGAGGTTACACATGCAATATCCGGGCTTAGCGTTAGGAACGAACGGTCAAACTCGTCTGCTTCCACTACAGTGATCTCAGTACCTTTACTTATAAAATTAGAATCGTAATTCTCAGCTATTCCACCTAAGAAAGCGGTAACCGGCATATTACAAGCAGCCAGCAAATGCCCTAAAATTGCGGAAGTAGTTGTCTTTCCATGCGTTCCTGCCACAGCCAGGCAGGTAGTGTTTTTTGTCACTTCACCCAATAAAGCAGCTCGTTTTACCACCGGGTAGTTTTCGGAAAGGAAATAAGATAAAATCGCGTTCGATCTTGGAATTGCGGGTGTATAAACAACTAATGAGTTTTCTTTATCATGAATAGCTTCCGGTAAAGTTGAAACTACATCTGTATAAGTAACTCCAATTCCTTCTTCCAATAGGGTCTCTGTCAATTCACTTGGAGTCTTATCGTAGCCATAAACATCTTTTCCTAATAGTTTACAATAACGGGCCAAGGCACTCATACCTATTCCGCCAATACCGATGAAATAAAAAGTTTGTATGTTCTTAACCTGTTCCATTAACTTACTTTCAACAACTTTTCGATCTCCGTTACAATGTCTCTGGTAGCATTAGGCTTCGCCAGTTTTTTAATATTTTCTGAAAATGTTCTTTGCAGGTCTTCAGAAGCTAATAATGCTGAAAAATCAGTTTCAAAATTTGCTTCCAGTTCACTCTCCTTGATTAATAACGCTGCGTTTTTTTCTGAAATTGCCATAGCGTTCTTTGTTTGATGGTCTTCAGTCACATTGGGCGAAGGGATAAAGATCACAGGTTTGCCTACCAAACACAATTCTGAAACGGACAATGCCCCTGCTCTCGAAACAATGATATCCGCCGCTGCATAGGCAAGATCCATCCGGTTTAAAAACGTATGTACCTGTACCAGGTCGGTTCCCATATCCCTATAGGTTTCTTCGTAATATTTTCCACATTGCCAGATCACTTGCAATTCTTTTTCGGCAAAGAACGGCAGGGATTTTTTAATTAGTTCATTGATCTTTCCGGCACCAAGACTTCCTCCTAAGACCAAAAGCGTTTTCTTCTCACTTTTTAAATTAAAGAACTGAAGGGCCTGTTCCTTTTTTGAAACTATCTCCAAAAGGTCCTGCCGTACGGGATTCCCCGTTAATACAATCTTTGCAGATGGGAAAAAACGTTCCATCTTTTCGTATGCCACACAGATCTTTTGCACTTTACCAGCCAGCCATTTATTGGTGATCCCCGCATGGCTGTTTTGTTCCTGGATCAAACATGGAATCCCCTTATTTGAAGCCACTTTTAATAAAGGTGCACTTGCATACCCTCCGGTACCTATTGCTGCATCCGGTTTAAACTTTTTAATGATATTTCGGGAACGCATTAAACTTGAGATCAGCTTAAAAGGAAACATTAAATTTTTGAAGCTTAAGCTCCTTTGCAGTCCGGAGATCCAAAGGCCTTCGATCTTGTATCCGGCTTGAGGGATCTTTTCCATCTCCATTCGGTCCTTTGCCCCTACAAAAAGAAATTTGGCATCGGGATAGCGATATTTTAACTCGTTGGCAATCGCTACTGCCGGGTAAATATGACCACCGGTTCCTCCTCCTGATATGATAAATTTATAAGGCTTCACTTAATATATCTAACGGGTTTTCTTCTTTATCTTCGTTCTTTACGACTTCTCTTTTAGCACTTACACTCAACACCATTCCCAAAGCCAAACACGTCATCCAGATAGAGGTTCCTCCACTACTAATTAAAGGTAATGTCTGTCCTGTGACCGGGAATAGTTCCACGGCTACTGCCATATTTATGAGTGCCTGAAATACAATTGGAAGTCCTACTCCAATGACCAGCAATTTGCCAAATACCGAAGTTGATTTATGCGCAACGATCACTAAACGGAACAGGAGGAACAAGTACAGGAACATTAAGATTAAAGCTCCCAACAACCCAAACTCTTCTACAATGATCGCATAAATAAAATCTGAAGAGGATTGTGGCAAAAAGTTTTTTTGAATACTTTTTCCGGGACCCAGGCCTGTTACACTACCGGAAGCAATTGCAATTTTTGCCTTTTCAATTTGATAATCAGCTTCGGTATCTTCATTGTTGGTAAAATTCTCAATACGGCTCATCCATGTATCTACACGGTTGGGAAATACATCCGGAAATGCTTTTGCAGTTAATACAAAAAGGGTTAGCATTACAAGGCCGACACCTAATATGATCATCAGGTATTTCCATGGATACCCTCCTACAAACACTACCATCACCACCATCGCAAAAATAATTGCCGTAGTTGAGAAATTAGCAGGCAAGATCAAAGCCAATACCAGAAATACAGGTACCCAAAGAGGCAACAAGGTTTCCTTAAAAGTCACGGTCTTATTCTTAATTCTGGAGAGATATCTTGCCACATAGGTTAGCAGTACTACCGCAGCCAAAGTTGAAGTTTGAAAGGTCACTCCAACAAAAGGGACACGGATCCAGCGACTCGCATTAGCACCCTCAATAGTGGTTCCTTCTGCTAAAGTTACCAGCAATAAAATAATAATGACCGGTAATGCGATAATGGACAATCCCCTAAAATAATGATAGGGAATCTTATGTACTCCATACAAAATGGCAAAGCCCAACAACAGGTGTGCAAAATGTTTCAACAAAAAGGGAAGTGTGCTTCCGTCCCCATATAAATATGCCAAATTACTACTGGCACTGTATACGGGTAAAAACGAGAATAATGCCAACAATCCTGCTACTGCCCAGATCGCTTTATCTCCTTTTATATGTTGAAAAATGGTGCGCATTGACAATTGTTGTTTTTATAATTTTCTCACTGCATCCTTAAATTGACGGCCCCGGTCTTCGTAGTTGTCAAAAAGGTCGAAACTTGCACAAGCAGGAGACAGCAACACATTATCTCCGCGGTCCGCCAACCTGTAAGCAACCTGTACTGCATCATGCATCGATTGCGTTTCTACCATAATATCTACTACATTTCCAAAGACATTGATTATTTTTTGGTTCTCAATCCCCAGGCAAATAATTGCCTTTACTTTTTCGTTGACCAGTGGAAGCAGTTCACCATAGTCGTTGCCTTTATCTTCTCCGCCAACAATCCAAACCGTGGGTGATTCCATGCTGTCCAAGGCATAGAATGTTGCATTGACATTAGTAGCTTTCGAATCGTTGATATACATCACTTTGTTGATCTTCAGAACTTTTTCCAGGCGGTGTTCCACTCCCTGAAAATTCTCCAAGCATTCCCGAATGGTCGATTTTCTGATTCTTAATAATGTGGCTACCGTAGAAGCGGCCATTGCGTTTTTTAAATTGTGTTGTCCTTGTAATCCTAATGTTGCTATTGGCATGGTGAGATTTGTATTATCTATTGTTAGTATTATGTTTTTATCTTTTATATATGTTCCTTTTTTAAGTTCTTTTTTTACTGAAAAAGGCAGTAATTGAGGTTTGACAGGGTGCTGTTGAAGCCATTTGGAAATTTCCACATCGTCCGCGTCGTAAATGAAAAAATCGTCTTCGGTCTGATTCATTACGATCCTGAACTTTGAAGCTATATAGCTTTCGTAATTATTATCATACCTGTCCAAATGATCCGGGCTAAGGTTTGTTAAAACCGAAATATGCGGCCTGAATGTTTCTATCCCATCCAGCTGAAAACTACTAAGTTCCAATACATAGTTCTCATAGGATGCTTCAGCGACCTGTTCAGCAAAACTTTTTCCTATGTTTCCGCCTAAGGCTACATTCAATCCTCCTTGCTTAAGCAGCTCATAGGTAAGCGTCGCCGTAGTGGTCTTTCCATTGCTTCCGGTAATTCCCACAATAGTTGCTTCGGTATATGTAGATGCGAATTCTATTTCAGAAATCACTTTTACGCCAGCTACTTTCAGCTGTTGTACAATAGGCACTTTTTCACTAATTCCGGGGCTTTTCATTACTATATTCGCCGAAAGTATCTTAGCCTCTGTATGACCGGCTTCTTCCCAATCTATCTCATGATGTATAAGAACTTGTTTGTATTTTTCTTTTATTTTTCCGAAGTCTGACACAAACACTTCAAACCCCTTCTGTTTTCCTAATATGGCCGTTCCTACTCCACTTTCTCCTGCACCTAATATGACCAGTCGTCCTACCACCTCTATCTAATTTTTAAGGTCACAATGGTTAGAATTGCGAGAAATATCCCCACGATCCAAAACCGTGTTACTATCTTGCTTTCGTGAAACCCTTTTATTTGATAATGATGGTGCAACGGTGACATTCTAAAAATTCTACGCCCTTCTCCAAACTTCTTCTTGGTGTACTTAAACCAACTTACCTGCATTACCACCGAAAGGTTTTCCATCAAGAAAACCCCACATAATATTGGTATAAGCCATTCTTTTCTGATAGCTATGGCAATAACGGCAATGAGCCCTCCAATTGTAAGACTTCCCGTATCTCCCATAAACACTTGTGCAGGATAGGCGTTGTACCACAAAAATCCTATGAGCGCCCCTGTAAAAGCTGTTATAAAAATGGTCATCTCCCCTGTATTTGGGATGTACATTATATTGAGATAATCTGAAAAGATCACGTTACCCGAAACCCATGCGAATATGGCTAAGGTGATGGCGATTATTGCTGAAGTTCCTGCAGCAAGGCCGTCAATACCATCTGTAAGATTTGCACCATTGGAAACCGCTGTGATTATAAATATTACAATAGGAATGAAAATTAGCCAGGCATATTTTTTGTAATCATCACCTGCCCAGGAGATCAATCTTTCATAATTGAATTCATTTTCTTTTACAAACGGAATAGTTGTTAAAAGGGTTTTCTCTTCGGGATAAAATTCTTTGGCAGAGTTTTGTGTTATAAGTTCAGTCCCGTTCGCAGGATTTAATTTTTCTCGTTTCACCGTAATATCGGGATGAAAAAACATGGTAGCTCCCACAATAATACCCAATCCTACCTGTCCTACTACTTTATACCTGCCGGCTAATCCTCCCTTATCATTCTTGAACTTTTTTATGTAATCGTCAATAAACCCTATTGTCCCCATCCAAAGGGTGGTTACCAATAACAGGATCACATAGATATTGTCCAGCTTTGCGAAGAGCAACACCGGAATGACGGTTGACAGAATAATGATAATCCCTCCCATTGTTGGTGTTCCTGCTTTTTCTTTTTGCCCTTCCAGGCCCAGATCCCGAATGGTCTCTCCTAACTGCTTCTTTTGTAAGAACCTGATGATCTTTTTTCCATATACAGTTGCAATGAAGAGCGACAGTATTACCGCCAGCGAAGCTCTAAAAGTTATAAACTGAAAGAGACTTGCTCCCGGCAATTGGTATGTATTTTCTAAATATTCAAATAAATAATACAGCATATGCTATTTATTTAGTGCATTTATAAATTGGTTCACAATTTTAAAGTCATCAAAGTCAAACCGCTTTCCATTAATTTCCTGGTAATTTTCATGACCTTTTCCAGCTACCAGAATAATATCGCCGCCATCTGCAATTTGGCATGCCGTTTTTATAGCTTGTTTTCTATTGGTTACAGACAAGGTCTTTTTAAAATGTTCCGGTGGTACTCCGGCTTCAATCTGCTCAATAATGGCATCGGGATCTTCATTTCGCGGGTTATCACTGGTAAAAATCACTTTTGTACTAAGTGTTGCCGCTATATTTCCCATTTTTGGGCGTTTTTTAATATCACGATCTCCTCCACAACCAACCACAGTTATTAATTCTTCATTTCCCGTACGGATGCTATTGATCGTTTCCAGTACATTTTTAAGGGCATCGGGAGTATGCGCATAATCCACAATTGCAGTAATATTTGTAGGAGAAACAAAATATTGAAACCTTCCGTCCACACTTTCCAAAGTGCTCATTAGCTGAAGGATTTCCAGTATCTCCAGCCCAAACAATTCTGCAGTCGCATAAATTGCCAAAAGGTTATAAGCATTAAAGCTGCCTATAAGCTTTACCCATAACTCATTGTTGTTAATTTTTAACAGTAACCCGGTAAACTGGTTTTCAAGGATCTGTGCTTTGTAATCTGCAAAAGATTTTAGTGCATACGTATATTTTTTGGCAACCGTATTCTGGAGCATGACCCTTCCATTCTTATCATCAATATTTACTAAAGCAAAAGCGGTCTTCGGTAATTGATCGAAAAACACCTTTTTCACATCCCGATATGCTGCAAAGTCTTTATGGTAGTCTAAATGGTCATGTGATAAATTGGTGAAAATTCCTCCTGCAAATTTTAGCCCTTCCGTACGTTTCTGATGAATTCCATGAGAACTCACTTCCATAAAGCAAAATTCAACTCCAGCCGTTACCATTTCCCGCAAGTATCTATTGATCGTAATAGAATCCGGGGTAGTATGTGTAGCTTCATATCGGGCATCCCCTACCATTACTTTTACGGTAGACAGCAATCCGGCCTCAAAGCCCGCAGACTTGAATAGATCATACAGTAGTGATGTGACCGTAGTCTTTCCATTGGTTCCGGTAACACCTACCAGCTTTATTTCTTCTGAAGGATTTTCGTAATAGTTAGCAGCCATAAATGCCAATGCACTTTGCGAATCTTCCACCTGTATATAAGTGACCCCATTTATAATGATCTCCGGCAATACTTCACAAATAATAGCTATCGCTCCTTTGTCACATGCCGTTTTTATATATTCATGTCCATCTGAAACTGTTCCTTTAATAGCCACAAAAACATCATTCAAACTCACTTTTCGAGAGTCAAATTCCAAATTTGTTATGGCCACAGAAGTATTTCCTATCACTTTTTCGATAGTTACCCTGTATAGTATGTCCTTTAATAACTTCACGATAAATTCAAAACAATTCGGGTTCCTCTTTTAAGTATTTCACCAGGGGCAACAGATTGAGCCTTAACAGTTCCATTTCCTATTACTTTCACCTTTAATCCCAGGTTTTCCAACAGAGAAACTGCATCCATACCTGCCATCCCTTTTACATTGGGTATTTTTTCAAAATGAGTTTGTGCTTTAGCGTAATAACCTTCAAAATCTTTTTTAACAGATGGGTCTTCAGCATCTACATTGGCAACTTCAGCAATCAAAGGAGAGTCTGTAAATATTTTTTGTGCGATGCGCTTAAATACCGGCCCGGTTACATCGGCTCCATAATATCCTTTCTTTGTACTTGGCTTGTGAATTACCACAATACAGGAATATTTCGGGTTCTCTACAGGAAAATAACCGGCAAATGAAGAGATATATTTTTTATCCTCTGCCCATGCTGCAGTACCATACTCAGTCCGTGCCGTTCCGGTTTTTCCCGCCATGGAAAAATATTCAGAATACAAGGTTTTCCCTGTGCCTCTTTTTACCACATTTTTTAAAATTTCCTGAATTTGACCTATGGTTGCTTTCGAAGCTATCTTACTATTCATAACTTTGGTGTCATAGGTTTCTACTATCCGGTTCCAGGCTCTAATCTCCTTAATGAACCGCGGCTTCACCATTACACCATTATTTGCTATCGCATTATAAAAAGTAAGTGTTTGCAAAGGTGTTAATTGCAGGTTATAGCCATAGGCTATTGACGGTAGTGCATTGCGGCTCCATATATCATCTCCCGGTTCCGGAATGACAGGCTTGCCTTCCCCTTTGATAGGAATACCTATCGTTTTATGCAGATCCCAAGACCTAAGACGGTCTATGAATTTCTTTGGGTTAGCAGAATAATTGTCGTCGATTAAGGATGCCAGGCCAATATTGGATGAGACTTCCAATGCTCTCGCTGCAGAAATTTCTCCATAACCACCTCTTTTGGAATCGTGTATCTTCCTTCCGTAGAAAACTTTCGAACCCTTTTTGGTGTCTACAACGGTAGCCGTGTCGATCACTTTATCTTCAAGCGCAGCCATAAAGGCCATCACTTTAAAAGTAGATCCGGGTTCATGAGATTCACCTACAGCATAATTAAGCCTTTCGTAATAACTTCCGTCCCTGGTCCTTCCCAAATTTGAAACCGCTTTTATCTCACCGGTCTTTACTTCCATTACGATCACAGAGCCATGATCTGCTTCATAATACTCCATCTGTTTTAATAAGGCATGATGTGCAATGTCCTGGATATTTACATTGATGGTGGATATTACGTCGTAACCGTCTTGTGGTTCTACTTCATTGTCATCGTACACAGGTTTCCATTGTCCTTTGGCAATCTTTTGTTTTAACCGGCGCCCTTCCTTACCACGTAAAAACTCATCGAAAGCACCTTCCAGCCCAACCGAATAGTATCCCGGTTTGTCTTTACGTTGATTCCCAATGGTACGTTCTGCAATTCTACCCATTGGGTGCTCACGTACCGTACGCTGTGTAACAATAATACCTCCTTTATAAGGGCCTAAATTAAAAAGCGGCATGTTCTTTACTTTTATATAATCTGAATAGCCCAGGTTTTTAACCACCAGCATATAGCGGTTCTTGTTTGCACGGGCTTTTCTAAAAATATTCTGGAAGTACGAGGTGGGTTTGCCAAACATTTTGGAAAGCTCTTTGGACAGCGGAACCAAATGTTCCTTGAAATTTTCTGAAGAAACAGTTACCGCATCAAAACGGATGTCGTATTTAGGCACCGAAGTTGCCAGCAAGCTTCCGTCATCTGCATAAAGGTTGCCACGGTTTGCAGGAATTACAAAATTTTTGGTAGTGTTTTCATGGGCAAGTTCCCGATATCTTTCACCTTCAACAAACTGAATATTGATCAATTGCACGGTAACAGCAATCGCGAAGATGAACATACATCCGGCGACAAAATACAAGCGGTTTAATATGTTCTTTTCTTCTATAGCCACCGCGTTAGTCTTTGGTTTTGATCTTAATTTTTTGAGGCGGCATAACCGAAGGTTGCAACCCCCGCTTAGCCATTGCTGTAATTATTTTACTTTCCATTTTAGTTTGCATAAGCCGCATCCGCACATCCACATATTCGCTCTTCAATTCTTTTACATCATTGCTTAATTGAGCAATGCGGTGCACTTTTTTATCTGCGCTGTGCGAGCTTGCGATCATAATTAGGGCAAGCACCGAAAGAAAAATGATAAAGCGCCAGTTTTTAAAAGCGTCATCGCTTACCAAAAACTTCCCTTTTACTATGTTGTAAAAATTCTTTTTCATTATAGTTTTTCGGCTACTCTTAATTTTGCACTTCGGGCCCTGCTGTTTTCAGCTATTTCATCTTCAGAAGGAATTATAAATTTTCCCACCGGTTTAAAAGGAACTTCAACTCTTCCAAAAACATCTTTTTCAGGTTCGCCTTCAAACAAGCCATTTCGCATAAAGCGCTTTACCAACCTGTCTTCCAATGAGTGATAAGATATTAGACTAAGCCTGCCGCCCGGTTTTAAAACTTCCTGTGTTTGCAATAAAAACTCTTTTAACGCCTCCAGTTCCTGGTTTACTTCAATACGAATGGCCTGATATACCTGGGCCAATATTTTATTTTCCTTATGCCTGGGAAGAAATCTCCCAAGTGCCTTTTTTAATTGTTCGCTTGATCTAATAGGTTCGTTAGCACGTGCTTCAACAATTACCCTGGCCATACCTGCCGCCGTACGTAATTCGCCGTACTGAAACAAAACATTTCGCAGCTGCGATTCTTCATATTTGTTTACCACATCGAAAGCGGAAAAATCACTGTTTTGGTTCATTCGCATATCCAGATCAGCTTCAAATCGAGTTGAAAAACCTCGTTCCGCTACATCAAATTGATGTGATGACACTCCAAAGTCTCCTAAAATACCATCTACTTCCCTGTAGCCGTAAAAACGTAAGAAGCGCTTAAGAAATCTGAAGTTTTCACTAACCAATAAAAACCTAGAGTCGTCGATAGCATTCCTAAGCGCATCTTTATCCTGGTCAAAAGCAATCAATTTTCCATTTTCACCAAGCCGTTTTAAAATTTCCCGGGAGTGGCCTCCTCCTCCAAAAGTGACATCCACATAAACTCCGCCAGGATTAATGTTTAAACCATCTACCGTTTCTTTTAATAATACCGGGTTATGATATTCCATTAGCCGCATTGCTTGCATCTCCCATTACTTCTTCAGCCAGATCTGCAAAATCATTGGCAGCATCGTTAATGGCTTGTTCATATTTAGTTTTATCCCATATCTCCACAATATTTATTGCCGAGGAGATCACAATTTCTTTGGTAATTCCAGCAAAGGACATTAAGTCTTTTGGGATGAGTAATCTACCTGTCGTATCCAACTCTACAGTCTTTACCCCGGCTGTAAACCTCCTAATAAAATCATTGTTCTTTCTATTAAAACGGTTGAGCTCTCCCATCTTTTGCATAAGAGTATTCCACTCTGTCATTGGGTACATTTCCAAACATGGTTGAAATACTGCACGCTTTATCACAAAACCTTTGGCCGTCACCGGACTCAATTGTTTCTTCAAAGGAGCGGGCACCATTAGCCTTCCTTTAACGTCTGCTTTACATTCGTATGTCCCTATTAAATTGAGCATGTGGGTATTTCCTGCTGGTAAATCTTAAATCCAAATATATAGAATATTTACCACATTTTACCACATTTTACCACATTGTTAATAAGTTTTACCACTCTATTTATCTTTTGTCATTCGTTTTGAATTTTTTGAAGCATATTATAAATTGAGTCCGTGAAATAAATTTATGTACTTTTGCGGTTGTTAATTGCATTGACCATAATGACAAATCAACTTAAGAAAGAAGGAAAATTTAGTTATCTGGAATTAGGTGAAGGCACCCCAATTATTGTACTTCACGGGCTTATGGGTGGCTTAAGCAATTTTGATGGTGTTACGGAGTTTTTTCCTCCAAAGGGTTATAAAATACTAATTCCCGAATTGCCTATTTACACGATGACATTGTTGAAAACCAATGTTAAGAATTTTGCAAAATATGTTTCGGAATTCATTGATCATAAAGGATTTAAGGATGTTATTCTCTTAGGAAATTCCCTGGGAGGACATATTGGTTTGTTGTGTACAAAATTATACCCTGAAAAGATAAAAGCACTGGTTATTACCGGTAGTTCAGGTTTATATGAAAGTGCCATGGGTGAAAGTTATCCCAAACGTGGTGACCGTGATTATATTCAGAAAAAGGCTGAAAATGTTTTTTATGATCCTAAAGTAGCTACCAAAGAGATCGTGGATGAGGTATATGCTACTGTTAATGACCGCAACAAATTAATACGTACCCTGGCTATTGCTAAAAGTGCGATTCGACACAATATGTCCAAGGACCTTCCAAATATGAACACTCCCATCTGTATTATTTGGGGTGAAGATGATAATGTTACGCCTCCGGAAGTTGCTAAAGAATTCCATGAATTGCTTCCTGATTCGGACTTGTTTTGGATCAAGAAATGCGGTCACGCCGCTATGATGGAACACCCAGATGAGTTTAACGACCTTCTCTACGCCTGGTTGCAAAAAAGAAACTTTTAACTTTACCCGATGTTGATCAAATCGGCAGAATTTGTAATGAGCAACAGTGATGTTGCCAAATGTCCTAAGGATAGGTTCCCCGAGTACGCTTTTATTGGACGTTCTAACGTTGGAAAATCTTCCCTCATCAATATGTTGATGCAGCGTAAAAGTTTGGCGAAGACCAGTGGAAGGCCCGGAAAAACACAATTGATCAATCATTTTATAGTTAATAAAAAATGGTACCTGGTAGATCTTCCGGGATATGGCTATGCACGTGTTTCTAAAAGTGTTAAAAAGACCTTTCAAAAATTTATAACTAATTATTTCAGTAAAAGAGAGCAATTGGTTCTGGCCTTTGTTTTAGTGGATTGCAGGCATGAGCCTCAACCTATTGATCTGGAATTCATGCAATGGATGGGTGAAAATCAAATTCCGTTTTCCATTATTTTTACGAAAGCAGATAAATTGAAACCAAATGCCCTTTCACGAAATATTGAAGCATATACTCAAAAAATGTTGGAAACCTGGGAAGAAATGCCTCCTTACTTTGTGACTTCGGCCAGCAAAAGCACCGGCCGCGATGATGTTTTAAATTACATTGACAGCATTAATCAAGAGTTGAACGCTTCGTAATCGCTGCTATCAATTCTTCAGAAGAAGAAAATTCATTTAGCTCTTCCGTAGAGAGGAACAGTTCCAATTCCCCATTGATCTCGGAAAGAATCACAGGAAAACTAAAATCCGGAAGCCATTTGGACGCAAATGCTTTTAAAAATTCATCTTTGTGATAAAATTCCATTTCATCGTCTGAATTTTCCCGAAATGCCTTCCATAACTCGTCTTCAGAAAAAACACCGTATGTGATAGCGCACAGATTACAATTATACGTTGACGGATCTGTTATTTTATGAAGGCTGTCTAAAATCGCATTTACTTTTCCCGAGTTTGCATTGTATACAAATATGAGGCGTTTCATTGCTTTCTTAGCTCAAGTTTTTCAGCAAAATAATCACAAAAATCGCGCATTGTCGCACTCATTTTCTCATCGCTGGTGGCACGTTGAAAAGTATTTGCCATTGCAGTTAACGTTTGGTGAAAAAAGATCTTCATTTCATCCAACGGCATATCTTTTGTCCAAAGATCTATACGTAAGGCCTCTTTATTTTTATGGTCCCAGACCGAAAGAAATATTGCCTTCGCTTCTTCATCTGAAATTCCTCCGTCCTGAGCCGACCATTTTAATTTTTCAGGAATCTTATTTTCGTCCAGATCCACTTTTATATTAATATCTGAAGTATGTTTTGCCATTATCTTTTGTTTGGTTTGTATTTTGAGTTCTTAAAGATTTCGTCTGCATCCATAAGCATTAATTGCCGGACATTTGCAGGGTTATTTTTCATATATGCACGTACAATTTGCCATCCTAGATAGCGCCCGGTCATTCCCGGAGATTCGTTATCGATCTCCAAATAAAACTTAGAGAATGGAGCCGGATCGATAAAACGCGGGAGTAATTTTGGGTCTGTACTATACAGCAATTCATTTTCAACAAAATAGCGCCACATTTCTACTTCATTTTCCTGCACCCAAATGTATTCGGTTTGGGTATATCCCATTTTTTCAGCATCAGTAGTTTCCGGCAACCACAGCTCTTTCAAATACATTTCTTTTCCGAAATAGACCATTTGAGCAAGCAAAGAGCGGTTTCGAGGCTTTGAAATAAGTTGTTTTGCATATGCTGTAGCTATATCCTGGGTAATTTGCGAAGGTTTTAAATTCTTAACAATATACTTCTGGATGCCTTCATAGAAAGGATGCTCGGCACCTAAATACGTGTCTATGGCAATTACCAGCAAACTATCTGTAAGGATCACTTTGTTCTTATAGTCAACGTCTGATGTCGTAGTATATACCTTAGGGATCTTAAACTTTGGGAAATAGTACTTTATATGCTGAAAAAGGCCGGAAAGATCATCTTCCAATACGGTTTCATCCGGAAACCTTTTAATTACTTCCCGGTGTAACTGCTGCTGAAGTGTATCCTGAATTCGTTGTACCCAAATACTATCTGCATACTGTTGAGGGAAAAAAACGGGATACTCCTTTTTAAGTTCGGGAAGGTCTTTAACTGTAGCTTCAGCAAAGGTTTTGTCGAATCTTTCAATGGTAATATCAACAGGGACCTTTTCGATCTCTTTTTCGGTCTTATTCTTAGAATTACACCCAAAGACCATCAAAACAAAAACCAATAAAAAGCAATACTTCATAACTACAATGGTTTGGCAAGTGTTTAACGCCATTCTCTTTTTTAAATTTTACTTTTAGCTTACTTTTGTTTTGCAAAGGTATGAGTATAAAAGTTTAAAAAATATAAAATGCAGACTGAAAAAGTTATTGAACATATAGTAAATTGGCTAAGAGAATATGCTCTAAATGCAAAAATGGAAGGCTTTGTTATAGGTATTAGCGGGGGGATCGATTCGGCTGTGACCTCAACGCTCTGTGCCAAAACCGGATTGAAGTTATTGTGTTTGGAGATGCCCATTCATCAGGCAGAATCTCAAGTAAGTCGTGCATTAAACCATATAAACTGGCTGAAAGATAACTTTACGGGGGTTTCAATGACACATGTGAACCTGACACCGGTATTTGACAGTTTTATAGATACACTTCCCCGTGTGGAAAATGAAGAATCGAGGTTCATGTCTCTGGCAAATACCAGAGCACGCTTTAGAATGACAACACTTTATTATTTTGCAGCTTTGCATAAATATTTAGTAGCCGGAACCGGAAATAAGGTAGAAGATTTTGGAGTAGGGTTCTTTACAAAATATGGAGATGGGGGGGTAGACCTAAGCCCTATTGCAGATCTAATGAAAAGTGAAGTGTATGAAATTGCCCGACATTTGGGAATAAACCAAGAGATCATTGATGCTGTTCCAACAGATGGACTATGGGGAGACAACAGAACCGATGAAGACCAGATTGGTGCCAGTTATGACGAACTGGAGTGGGCCATGAAAATGCAGGCAGAAGGAAGGACAAGTAGTGATTTTTCCGGGCGTGAAAAGGTTGTATTCGACATCTATATGAGGCTTAATAGCATCAATCAACATAAAATGAACCCTATCCCAGTTTGTGAAATTCCCCAATCTATCAAAGAATAACCGTTATTTAACGAGTTTTCTTGAATTTGGACGAAATTAATCCTAAGTGATTTATCTTTTTTTTAGATTTGATTTGTAGTATAAATATTACAAAAACCTCACACTTTTAGCATTTGGTTTGTTTTAAGTGTCTTTTGTAAAGAAAAAGACTATAGAATGAAGAAAATCTTTATTGCAGATCATCATCCGGTTACCCGTAAAGGTATTGCCTGTATGCTGAAAAAAAATAACAATTATACCATTATTGGAAAAGCTAATAATGGTGATGAGCTATATAAAAGTTTACAAGAGGACGAACCCGATATCCTTATCATGGAAATCGATATGCCTCATATAAACGGTATAAATGCTTTACGAAGTATTAAAACCGAATTTCCACAAATGCGTGTATTAATTTTTTCTACACATCCTGAAGAAATTTACGCGTTGCGTTCCATTAAATCCGGTGCGGCAGGATATGTTCCTAAAACCGCGTCCACTAAGGTCTTCCTTAAAGCATTAAAACAAATTGCAAAAGGAGGTATTTTCCTGAACGAAGAGCTAACTTCTACTTTTACAAGTCGTAATGTTGGTGAAACCAGTGCTATTAGCCGTTACAAAAAACTTTCCTCCAGGGAGATCGAAGTATTGAACTTGCTTTCCAGTGGAAAACGTAACAAGGATATTGCAAATGCACTTAACATTAATGAAAAAACTGTAAGTACCTATAAAACCAGGTTGCTTAAAAAACTAAAAGTAGATAATCTGGCAGATCTCATTCACCAGTCCAGAATGTTTCAGTTTGGGTAATTAAAGCACTCTGTTTAATTTCTCTGAAAGTACTTTTTTAAGTGAAATATAATCTACAATGTTTTGCAGGTTATTTTCTTCGTTTGCATCATCTTTCTCTTTCATTTCATTAGATAGCTCATGGATCTTTTGTGCTACCAGATGACGCCGAAGATTTAGTATTGTTTCGCTTACCACCTGAGCAATGGTTACCTTTTTATCTTTTACATATATATCTTTTCCTTCCCAATTATGTAATTGGTATTTTTCTTCTTCCATCAAAATGTGAGTAATTGCTGAAGCTTTTTCGGGGTCTAACTCATTCACCAGGTTATTTATTTGAAAGTCCGGTTCCTGATTCAATTTATTAATGATCTCATAATACACTTCCTTAAAATCTTCATTTGCAAACTCAATTTCATCTTCCTGCAGATCGAGATAAATTTTTTCAAAAACCTTCGCCTTTACAACTTCCGGTTTAAATGCGACTTCTCCTCTTTCGTCCGCTTCCAAAATTAGCTCTTCAAACTCTTCTTCTTTGTTTCCATAAAGTAAAAGCAGTTCTATGATCTTTCGCTCAAGTTCAAATTGAATATCAACTTTTTTAACGGCCTGTTTTTCCGAAGGAATCACTTCGAAGCCCTGTGTAGCCTTCTTAGGTTTCTTTGAAGCATCCCTTCTGTCCTTTTGAAGAATTTGCGCCAGTGTATTGAACAATACCTCTTCACTTATATCCATGATACGGGAACATTCCTGTATATAGACCTCACGTTTAATTACATCCGGGATCTTAGAGATACTTACTACCATATCACGAATGGTTTCCGCTTTTTTTACGGGATCGTTCTTAGCTTCAGTTGCTAATAGAGAAGCTTTAAAATTGATGAAATCCTGTGCGTTCTCTTCCAGGTAAAGGGTTACTTCTTCCAGTGAGTTATTCTTCGCAAAACTATCCGGGTCCTCACCTTCCGGGAAGGTGCAGATCTTTACATTCATCCCTTGTTCCAGTATCAGGTCCACACCTCGCAATGAAGCACGTACTCCAGCCGCATCGCCATCAAAAAGCAAAGTGATGTTCTTTGTCAGCCTATTGATGAGCCTAATCTGCTCCGGTGTTAATGCCGTTCCCGAAGAAGAAACCACATTACGGATTCCCGCCTGATAAAATTGTATAACGTCCGTATACCCTTCCACCAAATAACAATTGTCCTCCTTTGCAATACTTTGCTTGGCATGATAGATACCATACAGTACTTTGCTTTTATGGTAAATACCACTCTCCGGAGAATTGAGATATTTTGCTGCTTTTTTATCACTGGTCAAAATACGTCCCCCAAACCCCAGTGTGCGGCCACTTAGGCTTAGAATGGGAAACATTACACGGCCCTTGAACCTGTCAAATTGTTTTTCTTCCTTAACAATGGTAAGCCCGGTCTTTTCCAAAAATTCGATCTTATACCCTTTTTTGATAGCATGACTGGTAAAAGCATCCCATGTATTTGGGGAATACCCAAGTTTAAAAGTTTGAATGGTTTCTTCTGTAAAGCCACGTTCTTTGAAATAAGAGAGCCCGATTGCTTTACCTTCTTCTGTTTTTAAAAGTGTAGTATGAAAATACTCTTTGGCAAACTCACTTACAAGGTATAAGCTTTCACGTTCGTTAGCTTGTTCTTTTTGTTCATTGGTCTGTTCGGTCTCTTCAATTTCGATCCCATATTTTTTTGCGAGGTATTTAATTGCTTCAGGATAAGTGAAGTGTTCGTGTTCCATTAAAAAAGCAACAACATTACCTCCCTTTCCACTGGAAAAATCTTTCCAAATCTGTTTGACCGGAGATACCATAAAACTGGGAGTACGTTCATCGCTAAAAGGGCTTAGCCCCTTAAAATTACTCCCTGCTTTCTTCAATTGTACAAAATCTCCAATAACCTCCTCTACACGAGCAGTTTCAAATACATTGTCTATAGTTGTTTTTGAAATCAAGCTGAATTTTTTTTCAGAAAAAAAAGATACACAAATTTAAGGGTTTACGTATTCAGAAAACAAAAAAAGGCTTCATTTCTGAAACCTTTTACATATGAAACAAATGAAAGGACATTAATCCATATCAAATCGTAGTCCCAGGGAAATATTACGCATATCCACAGGATTGTCTTTAAATATCGGGTTGAGGTCGTATTTTACATATAATGCGGCTTCGCGCCAACCTATATACCCGCTAAGGCCATATATAAAACTATTTACATTGTAATTTCCTTTCAATTTTTGTTTTACATCTTCGCCTTCCTCGGTAAACTTTAACTTTTGACGTACTCCCAGGTTAAAACCTGCATATCCTCCCAGGCCAATCTTTATTTGGTTCCTGGTAGAATACCTGAAATATTCCTCTTTTTCAATCTTTTTTGAAGGGCCAAATTCAAAATGAACCGGAAATACCAAATTGTCCATTCTAAATTTAGATTTGTTCAGTTCCATAGGAAATTCCATGAGTTCCGTTTCCTTACCAGTGTCAACAAAGTAACGATTATCGGTAGGCTTTAATCCATTGAACTGAAATGAAAATCCGTATTTAATACGCAGCCAGTTAGTTTCCTTAAAAACTCGTGTTTTCCACGCCCAGCCAATTTCGGCAAAACGACTTCCGGCAATCTTAAAATCGCTGTCATTTAACGACTGTCCATCAACAATCGCATTGTTTAAACCAAATGCCAGTACAAAGTCACTATAGGTCCTGCGGTCGTATTTTGGTTTATGATTATCAAAAATGATGTTAAAAATATCTTCGCCGCCAAAAAAGGAGATCGTTAATCTACCGTTTTGATCTACCAGCGTATCATTCTGGTTTCGCTCCATTAGAGCTACTTTATTGTCTATGATCGCTATCCTGTTTTCAATATTTAAAGCCCGTTTTTCTGCGGCTTCTTTTTTTAACTGTTCGGCTTCGGCACTAG
Source organism: Flavobacteriaceae bacterium (assembly GCA_028284005.1). GTDB lineage: Bacteria > Bacteroidota > Bacteroidia > Flavobacteriales > Flavobacteriaceae > JANQOS01. The sequence goes on from JANQSO010000007.1 coordinate 539,693, forward strand.
TGATCTGGTTATTGTCCAAACGCTCATTAATTGCCTCGACCTCTTTCCTTAATGCTTCTTTCTCTTCATTGATGATTTGCTCTTTGGAACTTTTTAGAATTTCAATTTCATTGTCTTGGCCCGTTTCCTGAGCCATGCCAAAAGACACAGCGATAGCCCATAGCACGGCTGCAATGCAAAACGTAAATATTTTCATAGTGTTCGTGATTTTTGAAGCTCCTGCCTTAACAGGAACAAATTGATGAATGATTAATTTTTATATGGATTGAGCTTCCCTTTTGTACGGGAATTAATTATTTCTTTCTGAAATTGCCGTATGTATAACTTTATAACCGTCACCTAAAGCTTCAAAGACCTTATCTCTAAAACTTCGCTCCAGTTCCTGTTCTACGTCCATTAGCAATGCAGCCGCATCAACCTTTTGGGAGCTTTCATTTAAGATTCTCCGAGTTTGAATTTCGAGCTGTGCCTTTGCCAATAAAGCATCTACTTCTTCTGGGGTTATGGTCATTTTTGTCTTTTCCAGTTCCTTTACCCTGGCAACCACTTCTTCTACTTTTGAGTTAAGAAATGAAACTTCTTCGTTAATCTTGGTATTGGCTTCAATGGATTGTCCTTTTATTTCTTGTATTTCCACAATCGAAATTGCATCAGTATCTGTGTTTTTCTGTTCATTGATCCCAGATTTTTTTTCTTTCTGAGGTTGTAATGCTTCGGTCTTGATTGGTTTCTCTGAAATGACCTCTTCAACAGCAACCTCTTCTCTGTTCATCTCCTGTGGAATGAATTCGGGTTTCTTTTGAGTTGTGTTCTTTTCCGGAGTATTTTTCTCTATAACAACTTCATTTGGTATATCTTCTGAAGGTTTAAAAATCAACGATCCTACAATTAAAATTGCTGCGATACCAGCCGCAATAGAAAACCAAAGTGTTTTGTTATTTGTCTTTTCATCTTTTTCAGCAAGCCTGGCTTCCAGTTTATCCCAGGCATCTTTTGAAGGTTGCAGCTCTCGTTCCTGCAACTTCTCTCTAATATTTTCTTCTAACTTAATGGGTGCCATAACTAATATTGTTTTGTTTCACTTTTGATTGCAACATTTTACGTGCTTTGAACAATTGGGATTTTGAAGTGCTTTCGCTAATCTGTAACAGTTCTGCAATCTCACTGTGCTTATAGCCTTCCACGGCATATAAAATAAAAACCGTTTTGTAGCCATCCGGGAGAGAATCGATCATTTTTTGGATCTCTTCCACTTCCAGTTCCGTTTCTATATACGCTACATGCTCAATAGAATTTTCAATTTCTTTTTCGTTCTTAAAATTCAGCTTTTTGTCTCTTCGCAATTGTGAGATCGACTCGTTGACCATGATCCTGCGTATCCATCCTTCAAAACTTCCCTGGGCCTTATAAGAATGTAAATGAGTAAAGACCTTTAAAAACCCAGTAAGCATCACCTCTTCAGCAATATCATTGTTCTTAATGTATTGGCGGCAAACACTCTGCATTTTAGGTGAGAACAATTCAAAAAGATCGTGCTGTGCCTTTCGGTTACCCTTTCCAGCTTTAGCTATTAGTTTTGAGTAATTTTTATGTAATGATATAATTTTCAAAATACGCTACGCTTTTCAAAAGCTTCTATTTACAAAGACGCAGGTTCTTTTAAAAAGGTTGCCTGAGAATTGTCACTAAGTAATAAATATCTTTTTAATGGACCCATACGGCAGATATTCTATGCAGATTACTTTTTTCTATCGATCACATAATTCACCATTAACTCTAAGGATTCTTTGTAAGGAGATGGCGGATACTGCCGGAGCAGTTCTAGGGCTTGCGCCTGATACTCCTTCATTTTGGAAATTGCATACTCTAAGCCTCCGGTTTCTTTTACAAATTTAATAACCTCCTTTACACGTTTTTTGTCTTTGTTGTGGTTCTTAACCGAATTGATCAGCCAACGTTTGTCTTTTTCCGATGCATGTGTCAACGCATAGATCAAAGGAAGTGTCATTTTCTGTTCTTTAATATCTATCCCGGTAGGCTTACCAATTTGTTCTTCACCGTAATCAAAAAGATCGTCCTTAATTTGAAAAGCGGTGCCTATCAATTCTCCAAATTTTCGTAAGGTCTCAACTTCGGTTTTAGGGGCATTAACAGATTGTGCGCCCATAGCGCAACAGGCGGCGATAAGCGTTGCGGTTTTTTGACGGATGATCTCAAAGTAGACTTCTTCGGTAATATCAAGTTTTCGTGCTTTTTCGATCTGTAACAGCTCTCCTTCGCTCATTTCCCGTACCGCAACCGAAATGATCTTAAGCAGGTCAAAATCATTATTATCAATGGAGAGCAGAAGTCCTTTTGACAGTAAGTAATCCCCTACAAGCACAGCGATCTTATTTTTCCACAAGGCATTTATGCTAAAAAAGCCGCGGCGCCTGTTACTATCGTCCACAACATCATCATGTACCAAAGTAGCGGTATGTATCAATTCGATCACTGATGCCCCTCTATATGTACGCTCATTGAGCTCTCCGTTATTGGTCATTTTAGCAATGAGAAAGACAAACATAGGCCGCATTTGCTTTCCTTTCCTGTTTACTACATAATGCGTAATTCTATTGAGAAGAGATACTTTTGAGGACATTGCCACAGAAAACTTTTTTTCAAAAAGTTCCATTTCGTACTCAATGGGCAATTTTATTTGAGATACTATTTTCATTGTATTGTCAAAAATAAGTTAAAAAACTATTCATTATTTAATATTTTTCCTCTTCTTTTACTATCTTTAGGGCTTATTAATTCTAATTAAAAAAATAGATCATGAAAAAAATTACTTTATTAGCAGTCCTTTTTGCTGCTTTTGCTATGAATGCACAAACCGTTCTTTGGGAAGAGAACTTCGAAACCCAAGCTGTTGGGGATAATGTTGGTGAAGATACTGACATCCCTGCAGATTTTCTATCTTATGATGTAGATGGAGATGGATTTAATTGGGGACTAACAAATCCTGTAAACTATACACAGCCTTTTGGAGATATTTATGTTGGTAATAATTTCATTATTTCTGCTTCATTTATTACTACTGGTGCAGGCGGTAATGGAGGCCAGGGAGCTTTATCTCCAAATAATATTCTTGTAACACCAATGGTTAGTATCCCTTCGGGTGCTTCCGGAGTAGATTTAACTTATTTTGTAGGTTCCGGTACAGATCCTAACTTCTTTAGTGAAACATATTCTGTTACAGTAACTACTTCTAGTGACCAAGCTGATATTTTAGCGGCAACTCCTGTATTTTCTACTACTCTTTCTTTCCAGGGTGGAGAAGTAAATACTATCAACCTTGATGCTTTTGCAGGACAGGATGTTTATATTGCTTTTAGACACCATGACACTACAGATGAGTGGGTTATAGGACTTGATGACCTTAAAGTAGAAGCTGCTACATTAAGTGTTGGTGACAATGTATTTGAAGGTTTCAAGTATTTTGTTGATGCTGACAGCCAATTACGTTTAAGCGCTAACCTTCCTTTGGAAAGCTTAAGACTATACAACGTTCTTGGTCAGGAAGTTATTTCTCAAAAATTATCTGATATCAACGAGACTATTAGCCTTTCAGCACTTAACACTGGTGTTTATATCGCTTCTGTTTCAATCAATGGAGTTAACAAGACTTTCAAAATTGTAAAGAAATAATTACTTATTTTTTGTAATAAAAAAAGAGCGGCTTAAAGCCGCTCTTTTTAGTTAATGCTTATTTGCCAATTGCCCACAAGCTGCATCAATATCTTTTCCTCGACTTCGTCGCACGGTAACCGGAATCCTGTTCCTTTCCAGTACTGCTATATATTGATCGATCGCAGTATCTGAGGCTTGTTGAAACTCTCCATCATCAATAGGATTGTACTCAATGATATTCACCTTTGAAGGTGCATATTTACAAAAACGCACCAGGGCATCTATATCTTCTTTGCTATCGTTGATTCCTTTCCAAACCACATATTCGTATGTAATTATTCGACCGGTTTTAGCATACCAATATTCCAGTGATTCCCGCAGGTCTTCCAAATTAAAACTCTTTGCAAAGGGCATAATTTGTTCGCGTGTTTCTTGTATGGCAGAATGAAGGGAAACCGCCAGGTTGAACTTCACTTCATCATCTGCAAGTTTCTTAATCATTTTTGGAACCCCTGAAGTAGAAAGTGTAATTCGCTTAGGGGACATCCCCAGGCCTTCATTAGAAGTAATTTTGTCTATTGCCTTCAGTACATTCTTATAATTCATCAATGGTTCTCCCATTCCCATAAAAACAATATTAGACAAGGGCCTGTCATGATACAATCTGCTTTCCTTATCAATGGCAACCACCTGGTCATAAATCTCATCAGGATTGAGGTTTCTCATTCGTTTTAAGCGGGCAGTAGCACAAAATTTACAATCCAGGCTACATCCTACCTGAGAAGAAACACAAGCTGTTGTTCTTTTTTCAGTAGGAATTAAAACAGATTCCACAATAAGGCCATCGTGTAACTTTACAGCATTCTTTACTGTACCGTCTTTACTTTTTTGAAGACTGTCAACTTCAATATGATTGATCACAAAATTGGCTTCCAAATGGGCTCGTGTTCCTTTGGAAATATTGGTCATATCCTCAAAGCTGTGGATTCCTTTGCCCCAAAGCCATTCGTATACCTGATTCCCCCGAAAAGCCTTATCCCCAATACTCACAAAAAAATTACGTAGCTCTTCTTTGGATAATGCGCGTATGTCTTTTTTTTCTGAAACCATTAGATTGCAAAAATACTGTTTACCTGGCAGTCGGCATTACCCCTTTACGATTTTTTAAGTCTTTTTGGAAAATGAATAGAAGGAGTGTACGATTATCGTCTTATGATAATCTTTTTGGTTATTTCGGAACTGCTTTCTCCATCAACAAGTCGTAGAAAATAAATTCCTTCCGAAAAACGATCTATACGTATGGTATTCATTGTATTTGATACAGATCCTGAAATTAATTGTTTACCAATCACATCATAAAGACTGTAGGATAGGTTTGGATAGCGACTATTCATTACAGTAATGTAATTACTTGCCGGATTAGGATATATATCTAAAGTACCGTTGATTTGAATATCCGGAACATTCAGTATGTTTTGCAATGTTTCTACTGTAGATTGTCCTGTATTTAGCGGATCTAACCAATCCTTTAAGCGGGTTTCCGGTGTAAGGCCGGCATCCCAGGAGACACCAAATCTTCCATAGATATCATAATCACCATTGTTACTTGTGCCATCGCAAAAGGATTGTCCCGCATATAGTTGGCCTATTATTCTTCCATCCTGGTTAAATAGAGGAGACCCCGAAGAACCACTTTCTGTAGTTCCAATTTCCCATCCATTACCTGTTCCTACGGAAGTACCTCCAATGAGCCAAACATCTGTACCGGAAGCAATCTCCTTAACAGCTCCACTATCATCACGGCATATCTTCATTATATCTCCATTTGGATGATGGATCCCTACTTCAAACTCCGGTAGTGCATCAGAATTATCCCAACCTGCAAAAGCGATATCCCACGAATCCGGTATATTATTAAATAACTCTACCAATGCAAAATCACTCTGTGCATTATTGGCACGTACTTCTGCACCACTCATTGTGAAATTGGTTTGGAGGTCTGCACTTTCCTCTTCTTCTGCACATACAGGGTTAGGACTAATCCAGTTAAAACGAATTGACCAAAATGCAGGGTCACTATTCTCCAAACAATGATTTGCTGTTAATAAGTAAGGTGTTTTGTCTCCTGCTGTATTATTAATTAAAGATGCAGAGCATAAAAAGCCATTTCCAAGGTTGAGTATATTCACAGCTTTTTTTATGATATCCTTTTTGTCATCAAAATCTTCGCCAATGGAGCAATTAACATCATAATTACAATCTCCCGAATCATTCAATCCTCTTATGGAATCCACAAAAGTGTCTATTTTACCCATACGGTATCCATGGATTATACTTCCTATTTCCAGTTCTACATCTTCTGATACCGATGGAGGTTCATAATACTCCAGCCAAATAATATCCCCATTTATAAACCAGGAGCCTAATTGATTACTGGCTCTGTTATTTTTCCTGGTATATGTTTTGGAAGTTTCAGTCCGCTCATCATTATACAAATAGAATCTCGCACCTTCGGGTAGATAAAAATCGTTAAAATTTACACTAATGTTAATAGCATCTGTAGATTTAATAGCCATTTGCCATATCCTGCCCCTATTATGAGGCAAAGTTGTCCAAACCCCATCTTCATTTACATCCAGCCTAAGGGGCCTGCTAATTCCGTAACGCCAGGGAAGGCTTTTATCCAGGTCATTGACACTATCTTCTGCATGAATAGCTTCCAGATCCAAGGGAGGTAATTCAACCGCAGGTGACATTCTATTGTTTATATTAAGCACCCAACTCACGGGAATATCATCACTGAACTCCTGCGAATAAGACGCAAAAACAAACGCGAATAAAAAAAAGGAAAGTAGTGTTCTTTTCATTTAATCACCAAACTGGTTAAACTATAAGAATACTAAGGTACTTTTTTATTTTGATATTTGAAAACCAAATTTGTTAGAAAGACAAAAGTCCTGAAGGAATATCAGGACTTTTGGCAGTTATATTTTTTAAATAAAAGTTGTATTAGATAATTAGCATTGCATCTCCATAGGTATAAAAACGATATTTCTCCTTAATAGCTTCCGCATATGCTTCTTTAATGAACTCATGGCCTGCAAAAGCAGAAACCATCATTAATAGAGTTGATTTTGGAGTATGGAAATTAGTTACCATTGTATTGGCAATACTGAAATCATAAGGGGGAAAGATAAACTTATTGGTCCATCCCGTATAGTCGTTCAAGGTTCTGTCTGAAGACACCGAACTCTCCAAAGCTCGCATGACTGTAGTTCCCACAGCACAAATACGCCTTTTCTGCTCAATACCATTGTTTATGGTTTTAACGGCCTCTTCGCTAATAATGATCTCTTCAGAATCCATTTTATGTTTTGAAAGGTCCTCAACCTCAACAGGGCTAAATGTACCCAGGCCTACATGCAATGTAACTTCGGCAAAATCTATCCCTTTAATCTCAAGGCGCTTCAAAAGATGTTTTGAAAAGTGTAATCCGGCAGTAGGTGCAGCAACAGCTCCTTCTCTTTTAGCAAAGATTGTTTGATATCGTTCTGCATCTTCAGGTTCAACATCTCTCTTGATATACTTGGGAAGTGGGGTCTCTCCCAGTTCTGTTAATTTATTACGAAACTCTTCATACGAGCCATCAAACAAAAACCTAAGTGTTCTTCCCCGGGAAGTAGTATTGTCTATAACTTCAGCCACCAAAGATTCATCATCACCAAAATATAGTTTATTTCCAATTCTAATTTTACGTGCAGGATCTACTAAAACATCCCACAGGCGCGTTTCAGAATTTAATTCGCGCAATAAAAACACCTCTATACGGGCACCTGTTTTTTCCTTATTACCAAATAATCTGGCAGGAAAAACCTTTGTGTTGTTAAGTACCAATACATCGTCTTCTTCAAAATAGTCAATAAGGTCTTTAAACATCTTGTGTTCAATGGTCTTATCTTTACGATTTAGTACCATTAAGCGTGCTTCGTCTCTATTTGCTGCAGGGTATTCGGCTAATAGTTCTTGAGGAAGGTTAAAGTTAAAATTGGATAATTTCATTCCCATGGCAGAAAGTGGTTTTGTATTAAAAAGTGGCAAATATACAACCTCAACATAGGGGTTGTCAAGTAAAAGCCGATTTATTATTGATAATTGAGCACAATACCCATTTTTTGAAGAGAAGACCAGAAAGCAGGAAAAGATTTTGAAACTACCTTTGGGTCATTGATCTGTAGCGGAGTTTTTAATGCCAAAGGCGCAAAAGCCATAGCCATACGGTGGTCGTTATACGTATCAACAGCAATGTGTTCTTTTATTTCTTTTGAAGGAAAGAGTTCCAGGCTGTCTTTTCCAATACGAACTTCGGCTCCCAGTTTTTCCAATTCGGTCTTTAATGCTAAAAGGCGGTCGGTCTCTTTGATCTTTAAAGTATGCAGCCCTGTTAGTTTACAGCTTATTTTTAAGCCGAAACAAGTTACGGCAAGCGTTTGAGCAATGTCCGGTGTATTCACCAAATGCAACTCCATATGCTTTGGAAGTTCCAGATTACCTTTTGAAAGCGTAAGTGATGTTTCCAAAGAATTAAACGTTGTAGAAACTCCAAAAGGTCTAAAGATTGAGACTAATTCTGAATCTCCTTGCAAACTTCCTTCACGGAAACTTTTTAAAGTGACCGAAAGATCTTCAGACAAAGCAACCAGACTGTAAAAATAAGAAGCAGAGCTCCAATCGGATTCTACAGTAATTGTTGTGTCTTTGATCTTTTTTAATGGTTGTATTTCAATTTTATTTCCAGAAAAATGACACAAAACACCTATTTTTTTCAGCAAAGAGAGTGTCATTTTTATATAAGGGACCGAAGTTGCTTTGCCTTCCAAATAAATTGTCAACCCATTTGGAAGTGACGGTGCTATAAGCATTAAAGCAGAAATATACTGACTACTAACAGTGGCTTCTACTGTAACATTTTTTTTTACAAGCTCTTTTCCTACAATACTCAGCGGTGGAAAACCTTCTTCACCGAGGTATGTTATTTCTGCTCCCAGGCTTCGAAGCGCCTCCACTAAAACAGCAATCGGCCTTTGTTTCATTCGCTCACTACCGGTAAGTTGTATCTTTTTCCCCGTTTGTGATGCAAAATAGGCGGTAAGAAAACGCATTGCAGTACCGGCATGGCCAATATCGATCGTTCCGCTATTAACTTTAAGGCCTTTTTTTAAAACTTCGGTATCATCGCTTTCAGAAAGGTTTTCAAGTATAAGGTTTGGATAAATTGCCTTTAATATAAGCAGCCTGTTAGATTCGCTTTTGGAGCCGGTAATTTCATCTTTCGGCATTTTTTCAAAGCTTTTACCTTTTTTCAGTGAGACCTTCATTCCAGAGGTTCTTTATTTTTAAGTTTTTTTCTAAACTTTCCATACGTAACAAAGAATCCATATACAAACCCTGCTGCAGTTATCCCCAATAAGAAAAGAAGTGGATCCTGCTCCGTAAAAAATGCCATATCAAATCCTTCTATGGCCCATTTTATAAGAATGAAAAGTAGAATAAAAGCTAATCCTAATGACAGGACCGATTTCCAAAACCCTTTATGTGACACAATTTGTTTGAACATCTATTTAAGTTTTTCGTTTCCATGATGACGGTCGTGATCTCTTTTGGTCTTTATTTCTAGTTTTTTGTCAAAAGCCTTCTGGAGGTCAACTCCCGTTTGATTTGCCAGACACAAAATTACAAAAACTACATCTGCCAGTTCTTCACCAAGGTCCTTATTTTTATCGCTGTCTTTTTCACTTTGTTCGCCATAGCGCCTTGCAATAATACGTGCTACTTCGCCTACTTCTTCGGTTAGTTGTGCCATATTGGTAAGTTCATTGAAGTAGCGTACTCCATGTTCCTTTATCCAATTATCTACTGCTAGCTGGGCGTTTTGAATATTCATAATTTATTTAATAATGCGATTACTATTGTTTTAAGAGGAAATTAATAATAGAAGTGCTATGAAATAAGAATGCATATAATAATTTTCATGGGGAGTAGTGAATTATGCAGCTAAGATAATAAGTTATTTTAAAACTTGTTTGCGATTACTCCTTGCTTTTTGAATCGATCATTATAGTCACAGGGCCATCATTTACAAGTGTTACATCCATCATGGCACCGAAGACCCCTGTTTGTACTTTTTTATTTAGTTCCATCTCCATCCGGGTCACAAATGTTTCGTATAAAGGAATTGCAATTTCCGGGCGAGCGGCCTTAATAAAAGATGGCCTGTTTCCTTTTTTGGTGCTTGCATGCAAGGTAAACTGGCTTACAACGATCACATCTCCTTTACTATCCAGTATTGAATTGTTCATTGCTCCGTTTTCGTCTGAAAAAACCCGAAGGCGGGCGATCTTACCTGCCAGCCAATTAATGTCTTCCTGTACATCTTCTGTTTCTATTCCCAATAAAACAAGAAATCCATTTTTGATCTCCGAAATGATCTTTCCTTCTACAGCAACCGAAGCTTCTTTTACTCTTTGTACTACAGCTCTCATTAATTATAGGTGTCTTTTCGATAACTTTCTTCTTCGCCTTCCATGATCTGAAGATAACTTTTGTAACGTGACCAGGCAATCTCCTCTTTTTCCAAAGCCTCCTTAATGGCACATTGTGGTTCTTCCAAATGCAGACAATTGTTAAACTTGCAATGTTCCTTCAACTTAAAAAATTCGGGGAAATAATCTCCCAGTTCTTCTTTCTCCATCTCCACGATTCCAAATCCTTTTATACCGGGTGTATCAATTATTTGAGCTCCAAAAGAAAGGTCAAACATTTCTGCAAAAGTAGTGGTATGCTGTCCTTGCTGGTGTTGTTCGGAAATTTCAGAAGTTTTTAGATTTAGTCCTTTTTCTATATAATTGATCAAAGTAGATTTTCCAACACCACTGTGCCCGGAAAACATTGAGACCTTATTAGCCATCATTGCTTTTACCTTATCGGTATTCTTCCCTGTTTTTGCAGAGATGCCTATACATTCATATCCTATATTTCTGTACAGGGCTGCTAAAAATTTAATTTCCAGCAGTTCATCCTCATTATAAGTATCTATCTTATTAAAAAGTAAAACAGCCTCAATATGATAGGCTTCTGCTGTTACTAAAAACCTGTCGATAAAAGTTGTGAATGTTGGTGGATTATTTAAAGTGACCAACAAAAAAGCAATATCGATATTTGCGGCAATAATATGGGTCTGCTTTGAAAGGTTTACAGATTTCCGGATGATATAATTCTCCCGTTCTTCAATTCTTGAAATAATTCCAATGGTTTCATCTCCTTTTGTCTCCACTTGAAATTCTACGATATCTCCTACGGCTACCGGATTAGTGCTTTTTATGCCTCCAATGCGAAATTTTCCCTTGATACGACATTCATAAAAATCGCCTTGCTGCGATTTTACCGTATACCAGCTTCCCGTAGATTTATAGACAACACCTTTCATTGTTGCAAAATTCAGAAAATAAAAACAAATGGCACTATAATTGGTTACTTTTACGGCAGAAAAAACTTTAAACCTTTATAATTATGAAAAAACTAGTAGCAGTATTTGTATTACTTGCCGTATTCACTTTCGATATGAATGCACAACAATATGAAGTAAAAGTAATTACAAGTGTAGAATCCATCGTTCCCAACGGACTGGGCAGATCCAGAATTATATCTGCTAATGCGGAGAGGGATTATGCAGAATTTACTTCAGAACAAACCGAAGACGATAATACCCGCAATAAATCAAAAAGAAAAAAAATTCGCGTAAAAGATTTTGAAGAAACCAAACTTTTAAATTTCTATAATTTAGGCGGAATCCGTTTTCAAAATATTGCTTCTAATGACGCTTTGATCACGTCAAAAATAAATTCAATGCTTGCTGAAGGTTGGGATCTGGCACATGTAGCAAGTGCCGTTGAGAGTGATGCAGGTGAAGGTGACAGTCAGGGAATCTTTATCACAAGATATATTTTTAAAAGAATGAAACAATAGTTGGTAACTCTTGTAAAAAATAAGGCCCAGAAAACAGGGCCTTATTTTTTATCATATATTATTTATTTGATATCACTTTCTTTTGGTGATTGATAGATTCCTGGTGAATTGCTTTATAGATTCTTAATATAAATTCCTCACTTAAGTCATTATTTTCTCCTTCTAAGATCATTTTCCCCAAGATCTCATTCCACCTTTTGGTTTGAAGGATCGCCACATTATTTTTCTTTTTTAGCTCCCCTATCTCATCTGCTATTTTCATTCGTTTCCCCAAAATTTCCAGAAGCTTATGATCTACTACATCGATCTTGGTACGCAAGGTTGCCAGCTTATTCTTAAACTCGATCGCATCTCCTTCTTCCTTTCTAATGCGAAGGTCGATCGTCATCTGGTGTAATGTTTCAGGTGTGATCTGCTGCCTGGCATCACTCCAAGCGTTATCCGGGTCGTGATGCGTTTCAATCATTAGCCCGTCATAATTTAGGTCTAATGCCGTTTGGCACAAGTCAAAGATGATCTCTCTTCGTCCGGCAATATGCGAAGGATCCAAAATAAGTGGTAGGTCCGGAAAGCGATTTTGCAGATCTATAGGAATTTGCCATTCGGGATTATTCCTGTAACGTGTTTTTTCGTAGGTAGAAAAGCCTCTATGGATCACTCCCAGATTCTTTACATTAGCTTCATGAAAACGCTCAACAGCTCCTAACCAAAGCGCCAGGTCCGGATTGACAGGGTTTTTAATTAATACGGTTTTATCGGTACCCTCTAACGCCTCGGCAATTTCCTGAACAATAAAAGGAGATACTGTAGTGCGTGCACCAACCCATAAAATGTCAATATCATACTTTAGTGCCAGATCTACGTGATCTGCATTGGCAACTTCGGTAGAGGTTAGCATTCCTGTTTCATCCTTAGCTTGTTGCAGCCACTTTAGTCCCAAAGCGCCTACCCCTTCAAAGTTTCCCGGGCGGGTACGTGGTTTCCAGATACCGGCTCGTAATACGGTTGTATCTGTATTTTTTAATTGATGCGCAATTTTAAGTACTTGTTCTTCGGTCTCTGCACTGCAAGGGCCTGCAATTACAAGAGGGTGCTCTAATCCAAAAGCGTTTAACCAGTTTCTTAAGTTTTTATTATTCTCCATTTACTGCTGCATTAGTTAAGGTACTGGGTACCCTGTTTAGATTTTGCCTGTATGTCCCAAGCACCTTCAATTCTTTCACTGCTTTTTCAAGTATCGCCGTTACCTCGCTAAATAGTATGTAATCTGCAAATAACACATCAATAAAAAATGCATATTGCCAAGGTTTTCCAATAATAGGTAATGACTGTATTTTAGTTAAATTGATGTCAAAGGTACTCAACAATTGCAAAACATTTGACAAACTTCCCACATGATGGTCCAACTCGAATTTCAAGGTAGCTTTATTCGCTTCAATAACATCTGCCTGAGTTTTTCTGCCAATTACTATGAAACGTGTTTGGTTTTCTTTTATATTCTGAATTTTACTGTCCAGAATTTTCAATCCGAATCTTTCTGCAACCTGCTTTCCGGCAATGGCAGCAACTCCTTTTAAATTATTCTCTTTAATTCGTCTTGCTTCCGAAGCAGTATCTTTTCCTTCAATTATCTTACAATGTGGTGGGAATCTTTGCAAATAATCTTTGCATTGCAACAATGCCACAGGATGTGAATGAATCTCTTCAATATCGTATATAGACTCACTTTCCAGGGCCATTACATACATATCTATATTCAAAAAGGTCTCATCAACAATTTTAAAGTTCCCCGAGTCTATTAAATTATAATTGGGCAATATAGAACCTGCTATGGAATTTTCTATAGCGAGTACTCCAAAATCTGCATTAAAGTTTGATACTTCCTGCGTTACCTTTTCAAAAGAGTCGCACTTGATCAATTGTACTTCCCTATTCGGAAAAAGTTGCTGCACCGCCATATCGTGAAAAGAACTTTCTATTCCCTGTATTGCAATTCTCATACTCATAATTTTTAATTTTAGTGTATAAAAAAAGTCCCGGAAAAAATTCCGAGACTTTCATAATAATTAATATGTTCATTAACTACATAACAATCCCGGATCTTTCCGTAAAATAGAAAAACCAAAAATTGAAATATGTACTTAATTTGTTCATTGTTCGTTTATGTATTGCTAAAGTAGCTAAAACTTTAAAAGGACAAAATCTTTTTTCAATTTTTTTATTTGTGTAGCTTTGAAAAACCAATTTCATGTCGATAAACGTACAAAATATCACCAAAGATTATAATGGGCAAAGAGCATTAAGCAATATCTCTTTTTCAATTAAAAAAGGGGAGATTGTAGGTTTTTTGGGCCCTAATGGTGCCGGAAAATCCACAATGATGAAGATTCTTACTACGTTTTTGAATGCTACGGAAGGAACTGCAACTGTAAATAATTTTGCTGTTTCCGAAGAAGTTATCGACGTACAAAAAAGTGTCGGTTATTTAGCGGAACACAATCCCTTATACCTGGATATGTACGTTCGGGAATACCTGCGTTTTAATGCAGAGATTTACGGTACTTCCAAAAGTGGAGTTGAAACCATAATCGAGCGTACCGGACTCGCTCCCGAAGCACACAAAAAAATCGGGCAACTTTCCAAAGGGTATAGGCAACGTGTAGGACTTGCCAATGCATTATTGCACGATCCGGAGGTATTGATACTAGATGAACCCACAACCGGCCTGGATCCTAATCAATTAATTGAGATCCGTGAACTTATTAAAAGCATAGGCAAGGAAAAAACAGTGTTGCTTTCCACACACATTATGCAAGAAGTGGAAGCTATTTGTGACCGGGTGATCATAATCAATAAAGGGAAAATAGTCCTCGACAAGAAATTAAGCGAACTTAAAAACAGTAATGAACAAATAATTGAAGTTGAGTTTGATTATCGTGTAGAAGAGGTAGCTCTAAAGCAGTTGCCTAAGGTTTCAAAAGTAGATAACATCTCGGGGTTTGTGTACCAGCTATATTTTGATACAGATCAGGATATGCGCGGTAAGGTTTTTGATTATGCCCATGATAATGGATTGAAAATACTCCAATTACATCAAAAGAATACTACTCTCGAAAAATTATTTATTGAGTTAACTACTCAAAAATAAGCCTTCCTGTAAAGAGTTCTTCAACTTCAACGACCGGAGGACGATTTTTAGCGATCACATCCCCCAAACCTGTAATTGTTCCAACAATTAGGTTTCTAGGGTTAACAATCATTTTATTTGTACTTCTATGCTGAAAATAAAAATGCCTAATTTCCAAATCAGCAGATTCTATCCGTACATCGCCATCAAGCGCTCCAAAAAAAGCAACATTAGCCTCTCCTTTCAAATAAAATTTGGAAAGACCATTGGCATATATTCGCAATCTTTGAACATCGAGCTGGTCTAATCTAAAATCACCATCTATATGGTATTGCCCTTCACTAAATCGGTCATCGGAGACCAAATTTAGTTCTTCAAATCGAAGAGGGCCAATATTTTCAACTGTAAATCCGGAGCTATTTCTAATTTCGTCAATATTTGGTGTAGTAACATATGCCTTAGTTATTGCATAATCTCTTACCCAATTGCAACTATTTCTGTCACTTATTGTTAAAATACTATCCTTAACCTTCACTTGAATTTCGTTCATTAAATTTTCTCCGGTCTCAACTCTAATATTTTGTGTTTCTCCATGACTAATTATTAACTGAACTCTTTCCCAGACCTGTACTTTTTTAAACACTGCAACTTCAAACTCCTTCTCTATAATATCTCCCGAGCTTTGAATACAATCCCAGCTATACTCAGAACTACATCCAAAAAGAAAAACAAAAGTTAGTGTGTATATTATTTTTTTCATTTTAAAAACTATAATCGGACTCCTATACTAAATTCAACAGCTTCAGCTTTGGCCCAGTGGGCTTTTACCGTTGCTCCGGCAAATAATTTGTTCTTATAAAAATACCTTTTTAAACCCAATCTATTATATACTTGATTCTCAAATTCATAAGGCCAATATACATAATATCCTAATTGAGATACAAAGGCAACTTTGTTAAATCGCAATTCATGGCCAACAAAGACGCCAATTCGCCTGTAATCTTCATCTCCCGTTAATCCATCTCCGGGGAAAGCTATCGAGCGGTACCTGATAAGTTCTTCCAAAAATCCCGAGAAGTAAACATCCACACCTGCCTGAAAAGTACTTTTATAATTAATTCGCTTATCTGCAAAAGCCGAAAATGTGAAAAAAGGGAATTGGCCCAGGCCATTGACGTCTGCCTCATTAATACCAGTTCGAAGGACGATATTGACCTTTATCGGTTCTGCATAATTCGAACTCCGCCATGACCCCAAAGGAATTCGGTTTGGGAAACTTAACGGGTCGAACTGATAACTCATTCCCGCATTAAAATACAATGTATTTGTACTATTGTTTGGTGCTTTAAAATTTGCGTTCGAATAATGTATTATTCCAAATCCTACATGAAACCCCAGTCCTTTATAAAGATTCTCTCTAACATAATTTACCTTTAAAAAAGAAGAACTTAAAAAATGACTGCCATATGCATTATTCTGGAAGTTTGTTTCGGGATGGTAAGGATTCGTCGCATACGCAATTCCCTGTCCCATTCTTATAGTTAAGGTGCGATTTAAAAAATACCAATTAAAATGACCGTAGATCGAATAATTTTCCCCTAAATATGGGTTTTTCATATCCTGATAAGAAAATGTAAAGCCCCAGTCCGGATAATTATAACGGCTCTCCCATTCATTGAAACCATATGTTTTACGATTGTAACTAAGAATGATCCCTGTTGGATGGTCCGTTATTAAATGTGAAATATCCGGGTTATGCTCCATGATAGATCCGTAAAAATAATCGGCTTCGATGGAATGAAATTTTAATTCATTCTGTTGAGCAATGGTAAGTTGAAAAGAAAGAATTACGGTTAACAAGTAAAAAGTATTCTTCATGTCTTTTAAAGAGCCGTAAATATACACTAATCCTAAAAATTGAAAAGGAAATAAAATTCATTTTAACTCAAAATGGCAGATGAGAAAAATCTACATTACCGCCTGAAAGAATTATACCGACCTTTTTACCTTTGAACCTTTCTTTTTCGCTAAGTAGCGCTGCAAACGAGACTGCACTCGAAGGTTCAACTATTATTTTTACCCGCTCCCATATATAACGCATCGCCGAAGCGATTTCTTTTTCTTCTACTCTAATAATTTCACTAACCAATTGCTTAATAATAGGAAAATTAATGTCTCCCAGATTGGTTTTTAATCCATCTGCTATAGTGTTAGCTGATCTATTGACTTCAATTTTACCACTTTTTAAAGATCTATAAGCGTCGTCTGCCTCAAATGGTTCCCCACCAATAGTTTTGCAATTATTTCCAAAATAGTGAGTGGCTAATGAGGTACCTGCGATCAATCCTCCACCTCCAACGGGTGTAAAAACAAAATCCAGGTCCGGATACTCTTCCAGTAATTCCATAGCAGCCGTTGCGTTTCCTAAAATCACATCCATATTATTGGAGGGATGTAAAAAGGTCGCTCCTTTTTCTTCTCGGATTTTTTTTGATTCGGTTTCACGAGCTGCCAAGCTGGACTGAGATTCGGTAATTATCCCTCCATATCCTCTAACAGCATCCTTTTTAACCTGTGGCGCATTAAAAGGCATTACTATGTAAGCTTTCACTCCAAGATTTTTTGCTGCCAAAGAGATCGCCTGCCCAAAATTTCCCGAAGAATGTGTTACCACACCGGCCTGCTTTTGTTTTTCGGTTAATTGAAGAATTGCATTTGTAGCTCCACGCATCTTGAAAGCACCCATTTTTTGAAAATTCTCGCACTTGAAGTAAACATTTGCCCCGGAGAGCGTGTTCAAGAATGATGAAGTAAAAACAGGAGTTCTATGAAGGTAAGGTTTGGTAATTCCGGATACGGAAATAAGGGTCTCCTTTGATGGAAGCGCATTGTTCATATTGTAAAAATAACAAAATTGCACTACAGTCAAATCCAGTATATTCTGTATTTTTTACTACTTCAACAGCGTTATAATAATAGAATTTTTAAAAGAAGTTTATTTTCTCTGAAGATATAGTATCGGTTCTCCTATCATTCCTTTATAAGATCGGCTAAACTCGTATTCTCAAAAATTTGCAGTGTATTATCCCGTACTCGTAGCATTAAATTATGGACACTGCATTTCTCTTCATCTTGGCAGTCATCACATTTCTTATAAAAATTTAAGCTTACGCACGGCACCATTGCTATAGGACCTTCCAAAACCCTATAGACACCAGAAATTGGAATATCTTTAGCCTCTTTCAAGAGGTAATAGCCGCCGCCTTTCCCTTTTTTAGATTCGAGATAACCGGCCTTACGAAGTAGCAGTAATATACTTTCCAAAAATTTTTGAGAGATGTTTTCAGATTCAGAAATCACAGAAATCTGTACAGGATCTTGCACCCTTTGTTTTGCAAGGAAGGTCAATGCTTTGAGTCCATATTTTGTTTTTCGAGATAACATACTTACAAAAATATTAATTAAACATACAATATTTTAAAATAATTGCGATGCAATTGCCTTAATATTGTCACTTTTGCCCATAGAATAGTAATGTAAAAAAGGGATATCCTTTGTCATTAGTTCCTTACTCTGCATTGTACACCACGCAATTCCTACCTGTCGTACCTCATCATTGTTTTTACATTTTATAACCTCTTTAATTAGATCTTCCGGCAGGTCCGCATTGAACCGCTGTGGAATGATATTTAACTGCTTTTTTGAAGATAACGGCTTAAGTCCGGGGATTATTGGAACCGTAATTCCCGCTTCACGGCATTTTGCCACAAAACGAAAAAACTTCTCATTATCAAAAAACATCTGTGTTACTACATAAGACGCTCCGTTCTTAATCTTTCTTTTCAAAAAATGGATATCGCTTTCCAAATTAGGAGCTTCCACATGTTTTTCGGGGTAACCGGCTACCCCAATACAAAAATCTGTTTGCGCCTGATTTAATATCTCTTCATCCAGGTATTCCCCTCTATTAAGAGCTTCTACCTGTTTTACTAATTCTTCGGCATAGGTATGCCCTTCTTTTTCCGGAGAGAAATAAGTTTCATTTTTAACAGCATCTCCCCGAAGAGCCATCACATTATCAATTCCTAAAAAGTCCAGGTCGATTAAGAAGTTCTCCGTATCTTCTTTTGTAAAACCCCCACACAAAATATGAGGAATCGCATCCACTTGATATTTATTTTGAATAGCTGCACAAATTCCAACAGTGCCTGGTCTTTTTCTAACAATTTTCTTTTCCAAAAGTCCGTTTTCGCGTTCCTTATAGACATATTCTTCCCTGTGATATGTTACATCGATAAAAGGCGGGTTAAATTCCATTAAGGGATCTATACTATCAAAAATAGATTGAATATTTTGTCCCTTTAAAGGCGGTAAAATCTCAAAAGAGAACTGTGTATTCCCATTCCCGTTTTTTATATGTTCTGTTACTTTCATTAATCTGCAATGTTAGTTTTTAGCCATTTTTTAGCCAGTTCAAAATCAATTTCTTTTCGTTTTGCAAAATCTGCTACCTGATCTTCTTTTATCTTACCTACTCCAAAATAACGTGCTTCCGGATTTCCAAAATAGTATCCCGAAACCGATGCTGCCGGCCACATTGCTAAGTTCTCTGTAAGCTCTACTCCAATACGTTCCTTTACTTGTAATAGCTCCCAAATAGTTTCTTTTTCCAAATGATCCGGACAAGCGGGATATCCCGGAGCCGGACGAATCCCCTTGTAGTTTTCTTCAATTAGTTCCTGGTTAGAAAGATCTTCTCGAGCTGCATAGCCCCAATGGACCTTACGCACTCTTTCATGCAAATATTCTGCAAAAGCTTCGGCCAGGCGATCTGCCAGGGCTTTTACCATAATAGCATTGTAGTCGTCGTGCTGGGCCTCATAGGTTGAAGCCAGGTCTTTAGAGCCAAATCCAGCAGAAACACAAAAACAGCCTATATGATCTTGTTTCCCGGATTCCTTAGGAGCAATAAAATCAGCCAACGCAATATTGGGCCTTCCTTCTGCTTTTTTACTTTGTTGACGCAGGGTACGGAAATATTTTTTTTCAGAAGCAATTGTCACTTCAATATCATCATCATTTACAGTATTAGCCTCAAATAATCCAAAGACTGCTCTGGCTTCAAGCAATTTTTCAGAAATAATTTTATGAAGCATCTCCTGTGCATCTTTAAATAATTCTGAAGCCTGTTCACCTACTACTTCGTCTTTTAATATTTCGGGGTATTTGCCATGTAGGTCCCAGCTTCTGAAGAAAGGACTCCAATCTATATAATTTTCCAAGGTTTTCAGGTCAAAATCTTCCAGTACCTGAATCCCAATTTCTTTGGGCCTTATAACTTCTAAAGCCTTCCAATCTATATTGTATTTATTTGCACGGGCCTGTTCAATTGACAAATAACTTTTTGCTGTTTGACGTTCTAAAAAGCGATTCCGAAAAACCTCATAATCATCCTTTAAACTCTCTTTATAGTATTGTGAGCTTTCTTCCTGTAACAGATCCCCGACAATGGTTACTGCTCTTGAAGCATCATTGACATGAACTACAGCATTCTCATATTGAGGATCGATCTTTACAGCCGTATGTGCTTTACTGGTAGTAGCTCCTCCTATTAACAGGGGAACTTTGAAGTCTTGCCGCTGCATTTCCTTGGCCAAAAAGACCATCTCATCCAAAGAAGGGGTGATCAATCCGCTAAGTCCTATAATATCTACATTTTGTTGTTTTGCTTCTTCTATTATTTTTTCTGGTGGAACCATGACACCCAAATCGATAATATCATAATTATTGCACCCTAACACAACTCCTACTATGTTCTTCCCTATATCGTGAACATCTCCTTTTACGGTTGCCATTAATATTTTTCCATTTGAGGAAGTTGTTCCATCTTTTTCTGCTTCAATAAAGGGTAATAAATAGGCAACCGCTTTTTTCATAACCCTGGCCGATTTGACTACTTGCGGCAAAAACATCTTTCCACTTCCAAAAAGATCTCCTACCACATTCATCCCAATCATTAAATGTCCTTCAATTACTTCTATTGGTTTGGTAACACTTAGCCGTGCTTCTTCCACATCTTCGATTATGTATTCGTCTATTCCTTTTACCAAAGCCCTGGTGATCCGGTTTTGGAGGGGTTCTTTTCTCCATGAATTGTCAACTGTCTTCTCTTTGGTTGTTTGTTTTACAGACTCGGCAAAATCCAGCAAGCGTTCTGTTGCATCGTCTCTTCGATCCAACATTACATCTTCCACATATTCCAATAGGTCTTTTGGGATATCATCATATACTTCCAGCATTGTCGGGTTTACAATACCCATATTCATTCCCGCCTGAATAGCATGGTATAAAAAAACAGAATGCATGGCTTCACGTACGGTATTATTACCTCTAAAGCTGAAAGAAACATTACTCACTCCCCCACTAACACTACAATAAGGTAGATTTTTACGTACCCAACGAGTAGCCTCTATAAAATCAACTGCATTTTTTCGGTGTTCATCCATCCCTGTCGCGACAGGAAATATATTAAGGTCGAAAATGATGTCCTCCGGAGGGAAATTGACATGGTTTACCAAAATATCATAGCTGCGTTTTGCAATTTCAATACGGCGCTCATAGTTATCTGCTTGCCCTACTTCATCAAAAGCCATAATGATAACAGCAGCTCCATAGCGTTTAATGAGTTTCGCCTGTCTTATAAACTCCTGCTCACCTTCTTTTAGACTAATAGAATTTACAACGCACTTTCCTTGTACTACCTGTAATCCTGCTTCAATAATATCCCATTTAGAGCTATCGATCATGATAGGAACCCGTGCAATATCCGGCTCGGCAATAACAAGGTTCAAGAATTTAACCATAGCTTCTTTTCCGTCTATTAAACCATCATCCATGTTAACATCTATGATCTGTGCCCCGCCTTCTACCTGATGACGTGCAATGGATAATGCTTCTTCAAAATTTCCTTCTTTAATAAACCTCAAAAATTTCCTGGAACCTGCAACATTGGTTCGTTCCCCCACATTTATAAAATTACTCTCCGGAGTAACTACCAAGGGTTCTAATCCGGAAAGCTTCAGGTATCTATTATTGTCAATATGTAATGGAACTGATTTTACCATTATACTGTGATCGATTCTTCATTAATTTGAAAACTTCTGGGTTTATATTCCGAAGCAATCGTTGCTATGGCTCTAATATGTTCAGGAGTGGTTCCACAACATCCTCCGATAATATTAATCAACTTTTTATCCAGATATTCCTTGATCTGCGCAGCCATTTGTCCCGGAGTCTCATCATAGGCTCCAAACGCATTTGGTAAGCCCGCATTTGGGTAGGCAGAGACCGCCAATTGAGTTTGTCTCGAAACAACTTCCAGATGAGGGGTTAGCTGTTTAGCTCCAAGAGCACAATTAAAGCCTACACTCAATAGTGGGATGTGTGAAACTGAAATTAAAAAAGCTTCCGCCGTTTGCCCGGAAAGAGTTCTTCCCGAAGCATCAGTGATCGTACCACTTATCATTACCGGAATATCAATGCTCCTTTCTTCTTTGATCTCCTCGATTGCAAATAAGGCTGCCTTTGCATTGAGCGTATCAAATACTGTTTCTACCAATAAAATATCAACTCCTCCGTCAATAAGCGCTTCGGCCTGTTGTTTGTAAGCTACTCGTAACTGGTCAAAGGAAATTGCTCTAAAACCCGGATCATTTACATCCGGAGACATACTAGCCGTTTTATTGGTAGGCCCCATTGCTCCTGCAACAAATCTTGGTTTATAGGGTTCTTTTTGGGTAAACTCCAAAGCAACTTGCTTTGCGATCCTGGCAGATTCAAAATTCAATTCATAGACGAGGTCCTCCATATCGTAATCTGCCATTGCTATGGTTGTTCCTGAAAATGTATTGGTTTCCACAATATCTGCCCCAGCTTCAAAATACTTATAATGTACCTCGCCAATTGCCTGTGGCTGGGTAATGGATAGCAGATCATTATTCCCTTTTACAGCGGTATGAAAATCCTTAAAACGCTCTCCTCTAAAATCTTCTTCGGAAAAATTATAGCGTTGCAGCATGGTCCCCATTGCTCCATCGAGAATGAGAATTCTTTCCTGCAACGCTTTTTTTAATGCATTCATATTGCCTTTCCGTTTAACACTATTTGATATGTAACTGTAACAGCCCCTTCTAAGGTGATGGATACCGAACAATACTTTTCAAAACTCAAAGCAGCGGCCCGTTTTGCTTTTTCTTCTGTAATCTCTCCTTCCAACTCAATAATTACATGAATTGCTTCAAAAGGTTTGGCTTTTCTTACTTCTTTGCGTTTTCCTATTACTTCTATCTTATAAGAAGTAACTTCCTGCCTTTGTTTTTTAAGGATCGAAATAATATCAATTGCATTACACCCGCCAACCGCCATGAGCAGTAGCTCCATAGGGCTCGCTCCCTTTACGGTATCTTCAGTTTTATTATCGATAAAAACTGAAACATCATTAGGGCCTTTGGCTTCAAAAAGATAATTCTCGTTAATTCTGTTAAGGGTTACTTTCATATGCTTTAATTTAATTTATCACTTAAACGTAAAATATCTCCAAAAACACCTCTTGCAGTTACTGCTGCACCTGCTCCGGCTCCCTGAATTACTATAGGGTTTTCACCATAGCTTTCGGTATATATTTCGAAGATAGAGTCGCTTCCTTTTACCTGGCCTAACATACTGTTTTTGGGAACCGAAACCAATTTAACTTCCAGAATAGCACCATCATTATCTGAAAGGTCTCCATGTAGGTCCCCCACATACCTTAATACATGATCGGGCTTTTGATTGGTTTTAATGTTATGATATATGCTATCCAATTGTATAAGATTATCTAAAAACTCATCACCGCTAACATCCTGAAGGTTTTCGGGGATCAGGTTTTCAATTTGTACATCTTTGAATTCGTTATGTAAATCCAGCTCTCTGGCCAGTATGAGCAATTTTCTTCCCACATCATTTCCACAAAGGTCTTCACGAGGGTCAGGTTCGGTAAAACCTTCATTGATAGCTTCCTGAAGTATGCAGCTAAATGGTTCTTCTTTTTCTGAAAAGTGATTAAATAAATAACTTAGAGAGCCGGAAAAGATTCCTTTTATTCTTGTAATATTCTCTCCTGAAAGATGCAATAGCTTAATGGTGTCTATTAATGGCAGGCCTGCTCCAACATTGGTCTCATATAGATATTCTTTATTATTTTCTGAAAGCAGCCCTCTCAATTCGTTATAAAAATTAAAATCCAGTGTGTTACCGATCTTATTTGAAGAAACCAAACTAAAACCCTGTTCGACCAGAGATTTGTAATTAGATACAAAACTTTGGTTAGCGGTATTGTCTATTGCTATAAGGTTTTCCAGATTATTGGCTTTTGCAAAAGCAATAACATCATCTACAGCATAAGAAACTCCTTTTCTGCTTTTTGTTTCCTTCCAATTAGAACCAGCTCCATTCTTTTCCAGCAATACAGAAGTAGAATTAGCAATCGCGAAGATCTTTAGTTCAATATCCCTTCTTTTCGAAATATCTTCACTGGATGCAATTATTTGGTCAATTAAAATACTTCCAACATTTCCATGTCCAAAAATGGCGAGATTGACCTTCTTCTTTTTTATCTGTTCCAAATCTATTAACGATTTAGGTTTATCTTTTAATAATACGCTCATAGTTTTAGGGTTTAGACAAAAAGAACCTCTTTTGTGTTATTAATTTCTTTAAAAACCTGAGACAGGTCAGCTATAAGATCTTCTGCATTTTCAATCCCGCAGGAAAGGCGTATCAAAGAATCTTTAATACCGGATTTTAAGCGTACCTCTCTTGGAATAGAAGCATGTGTCATTTGCGCGGGATGACATAACAGGCTTTTAACCCCTCCAAGGCTTTCAGCCAATTTGAAATATTTTGTGCTCGTCACAAATTGATTAGCAGCTTCTTGAGTATCATTAGACAAGCTAAAGGAAACAATACCTCCAAATAAACCGTTTTGTTGAGTTTTTGCGATCTTATGATTTTTGTGATTCTCTAATCCCGGATAAAATACTTCCTCAACAGATTCCTGTTCTTTCAGAAAAACAGCAACTTTATAAGCGTTTTCACATTGTTTTTTGTACCTGATATCAAGTGTTTCTATCCCTCTTATCGTTAAAAAACAATCCCAAGGGCCTAAAACTCCTCCTGAAGCATTTTGAATGAACTTCAATTTTTCTGAAAGTGCTTCGGTTTTTGTAACAACTAAGCCTGCAACCAGGTCTGAGTGCCCGCCAATATATTTTGTTCCGCTGTGAATTATAATATCTGCACCCAGAGAAAGAGGTTTTTGAGCAATTGGGGAAGCAAATGTATTATCAACTACCAATAGTGCATTCACGCTTTTCGCTATATTCGCGATCGTCGCAATATCTGAGACCTTCAATGTTGGATTTGTCGGGGATTCGATCCAGATTAGCTTTGTTTTACTTGTTACAGCTTCAGCTACATTGTCTACATCGGTAGTATCTACATAGTTTACTGTAATTCCAAGTTTTTGGTACACATGTGTAAAGAGACGATATGCTCCGCCGTAAATATCATCTACGGCTACTATTTCATCTCCTGCAGACAGTAGTTTTAGGACAGCATCAATAGCAGCTAATCCGGTTGAAAATGCAAAACCGGAATGGCCGTTTTCCAGTTTTGCAACAACATCTTCCAGTACTTTTCTGGTCGGGTTATTACTTCTGGCATAATCGAAACCCTTGTTAATACCTGGGGCTTCCTGGACAAAGGTTGATGTTTGGTAAACCGGCACCGAAATGGCACCCGTTAACGGATCACTGGGGATCGAATGGATAATTTTTGTTGCACTCATTTTTCTTTCTTTTTGAGTTAATAAATAATTAAAACAAAAGTCAAAATGCACCCTAAGGTGTACTTTACCAGAAAAATGTTATAAAGAATGAGTAGACAATTTAAAAAATTGTCGTTTCGTTATCTATCACTAATCTTCCCGTATCCGGAAAATTGTTGTAGAATGTAGCACCTTCTTTCAAGAGAAAGGGTTGCTAAGGCTTCATAGGGTCTAATCCCTCCACCTTTCTTGATAACATTTCAATAAAGTTTTGAACTTTGTGAGCACAAATATTCAGTTAGAAAAAGTTATAAACCAAATTTTTTTTAAACTTTTTTTATTCTGTAAGCTATTCTTTTTCTTTTTTAGCCAAATATTTATCTCTGATAATCTGGCTTACGGGCTTGTTTTCAACTTTACTTTCTAACCAGGAAATTATATCCAGATATAAAAATGCTCTGCGTTCATAGGGGTGGTCCTCGAAAGGCTTTAGTTTTTCAAGCAGATTTTTAAAGGCTCTTTTAATATCATGCGGATAAATATCCGGAAGGCCCTTAATAAACTTTATCATCTCCTTTTGTACTTCATGCAGATCATCCATTTTAATTAAGAACTGATATGTACTTTTTATAAGGGTTTCCAAATGATAGTCCAGTCCTGCCTCATAGTGCGAAACCAGATTTAATACCCTTGAAAAACAAAGTAGGTCCTCCCGCATGGATAGTGACTTATTTGAGATGATCTTTCCCAGATATTCAATAGTTTTTCTGTAGTTTCCGGAGCCAAAGTGAATACACGCAAACTTATAATACAAAGTCATTATATGGTGTTCATCTATTCTGTTCTTATAAATGGGCAGTTTTGACTCTATTTCGGGGATCAGGTCCAATCCGTCCGTGAAGGTTCCATCCATAAAATGTACATTTACCTTGTTTGTACTTAAATACAAAAAGGACAGAGCTTCCACATTTTCATCCTTCGGAAAGGATTCTTCAGCTACAATCGATTCAAGTTTGGTGAGAGCCGTTAAAAATTTTTCAGGACTTTGAAGAAAAAATAAAGACTCCAATAAATAGTTATTTCCTTTTAAGAAAAAAACAGGATTTAGGCTGATCATTTTCGGGTTCAGGTAGAAAAGGTCTACCCATTTCATAGAATATCGGTAACAATTCAAAAAATCCTGGAGTAAAAAACTATACCATAAATAAGCCTTGTACAGCCATAGCTTTTCTCTAAACCCAAGTGTTTCTATTGTATATTCGGGTAAGTGTTTCGCAAAATAACCGGAAATAGATTTACTTTCCTCTTCGCTTTTCACATATCCGGTCTTTAAAAAAATTCCATATAGTTGTAAGGATAGATTTGACAATTTACTTGCAATGGTATTTGCTGCACTTAGCTCTTTTGCCTGAATTGTCAACTCATCTGCCCGGCCGTTTATACTTCTTGTGATATATTGGGATTCTATTATTTTTTCAAACTCTACAATTTCATAGGCCAGGTTCTTTTCTTCATTCTGAATAGCTACCTCCTTAGCTTTTCCCAAAAGTTTTAAACTTTGCTTGTAAAGGCCCTTATGGTACAAAATAGATGCAAAATCGAGCTGCTCCCTAATTTGAGACCTAATATTCTGGTGAGAAGGATTTAGTGTTAAGCTTATAAGTATTTGTTTGTACAAATGAGCCTTTACATTTGCGAGTTGTTGTTTCTTAAAAATTCCACTTTTCAGAATTTGAGATTCGTCATATACATTTAACTTTTCAAGAACATTGAATAAATTCAAAAACTTAGAGTCATTATTCACTCCCAAACGACCTACATAAAGTTTAAATTGCCGTTTTTCAGATTTCGTCAGCGACTTTACTAACGTAAATAAATTATCTTTTTGATCTTTAGTCATAACAATATGATCAATTTTAAGTTTCTGTTTTTCAGTTATATATGCAAAAAATTTACATGTTAAACATCGTAAAAATAAAACTGAAATATGCTCATTAGAGATTTCCAAAATATACATTCGTACCAGAATAAGAAAATATATTTTGATAAATGTCAAGTACTAATGTCCAAATCTTTGACACTACACTTCGTGATGGCGAACAAGTTCCGGGCTGCAAATTGAATACCCGTCAGAAGCTGGTCATCGCAGAGAAACTGGATGATCTTGGTGTAGATATTATTGAAGCCGGATTTCCGGTATCTAGCCCCGGTGATTTCAAGTCTGTAGAAGAAATTTCCAAAATTGTAAAAAATGCGACGGTCTGTGGTCTTACCCGGGCAGTGAAAAATGATATTAAGGTAGCAGCCGAGGCACTATCAAATGCTAAAAGGCCCAGGATCCATACTGGTATTGGAACTTCAGATTCCCATATTAAATATAAGTTCAAACTAACGCGCGACGAAATTATCACACGTGCTTACAAAGCTGTAAGCTATGCAAAGTCGTTTGTTGAAGATGTGGAATTTTATGCTGAAGATGCCGGTAGAACAGAAAACTATTATCTGGCGAAAGTTTGTGAAGCTGCTATAAAAGCAGGCGCTACAGTCTTAAATATTCCGGATACAACAGGATATTGTTTACCCGCTGAATATGGTGAAAAGATCAAATACCTGAAAGAAAATGTAAAAGGAATTGAAAAAGCTGTCCTGTCCTGCCATTGCCATAACGATTTGGGGCTGGCAACAGCCAACTCCATTGAAGGTGTTATCAATGGTGCGCGCCAGATAGAATGTACCATTAACGGTATTGGAGAACGCGCAGGAAATACAGCTTTGGAAGAAGTGGTCATGATCTTAAAACAACATCCTTATCTCAACCTTGATACAAATATTAAAACACAAAAATTATTTGGTATAAGCCAATTAGTTTCCGAACATATGGGAATCCATACCCAACCAAATAAAGCAATAGTTGGGGCAAATGCCTTTGCTCACAGTTCCGGAATTCATCAGGACGGAGTTATAAAGAAACGGGAAACCTACGAAATTATAGACCCAAAAGAAGTAGGAGTTACCCAATCTGCTATTGTTCTTACAGCACGTAGTGGGCGTGCCGCGCTAGCATACAGAGCTAAGAAAGTTGGTTATGAACTAACCAAACTTCAACTGGATGAAGTATACACAAACTTTCTTCGTTTTGCGGACCGAAAAAAAGAAGTGAAGGATCGGGATATTCATGAGATCATTGAAACAAGTAAGGTATATCAGCAAATTATTTCTGCCTAGATGAAGAAAACACTATTTGATAAAGTATGGGACGCTCATGTGGTCGATTCAATAAAAGACGGACCACAGGTTCTGTACATAGATAAACACCTGATACATGAGGTAACCAGTCCGCAGGCTTTTCAGGAATTGGAAGAACGCGGTATTCCGGTTTTACGTCCGGGACAGATCATAGCCACCGCAGACCATAATACTCCAACTGTCAACCAACATTTACCAGTACAGGATACATTATCGCGTAAACAATTGAAACAATTATCTGCTAATTGTAAAAAAAACGGGATTACCTTATACGAATTGGGGCATAAGTATAATGGTATTGTCCATGTCATTGCTCCAGAATTAGGATTCACTCAGCCGGGAATGACCATTGTTTGTGGAGATAGTCATACCTCAACACACGGAGCATTTGGCGCTATTGCCTTTGGAATTGGTACCAGTCAGGTTGCCCAGGTTTTTGCCAGTCAGTGTTTATTACTGAAAAAACCAAAAAAAATGCGGATCACCGTTAATGGAAAACTGAAAAAAGGAGTGCTTCCAAAAGACATCATTCTTTACATCATTTCCCAGATTGGAACCAATGCAGGCACTGGATACTTCTGTGAATATGCGGGAGAAGTGTTTGAAGATATGAGTATGGAGGGCCGAATGACCGTATGTAATATGAGTATTGAAATGGGCGCCCGGGGTGGTATGATAGCTCCGGACGAAACTACTTTTAAATATGTAAAAGAAAGAAAGTTTGCTCCTAAAGGAAAAGACTTCGAGGCAAAAGTTGCCTATTGGAAAACACTTTCTACCGATAAAGATGCCGTATTCGATAAAGAATATAGTTTTAACGCGTCTGCTATAGAACCAATGCTTACCTATGGAACCAATCCAGGAATGGGAATTAAGATCTCTGAGAACATTCCAACGCTTAGTGACAGATCCTTCAAAAAAGCACTCGATTATATGGGATTTGAAGCCGGAGAAAGCCTGCTTGAAAAATCCATTAATTACGTATTTATAGGAAGTTGTACAAATTCCAGGATTGAAGATTTTCGTATCGCTGCAAATTTTGTAAAAGGAAAGCAAAAAGCAGCACACGTAACCGCCTGGCTCGTACCGGGTAGCAAACAAGTGGAAGCACAGATCGTTGAAGAAGGGCTACAGGCTATTTTTGAAGCAGCAGGATTTCAGTTAAGACAACCGGGATGCTCAGCCTGCCTGGCAATGAATGAAGATAAAATTCCGCAAGGGGAATACTGTGTTTCGACCTCAAATAGAAATTTTGAAGGCCGCCAGGGGCAAGGCGCCCGCACCCTGTTGGCCAGTCCTTTGGTAGCAGCAGCTACTGCTATAGAAGGTAAGATCATTGATATTGCAAAACACCTTAATTAATGGAAAAATTCAAACAATTACGATCCACAGCCATTCCTTTGGATATAGAAAATATCGATACGGATCAGATCATTCCGGCTCGCTTTCTAAAAGCAACCGATAAGAAAGGGTTTGGAGATAATGTATTCCGGGACTGGCGGTATGATAAGAACGGAAATGTGAACGATTCCTTTATTCTAAACAACAAAGAATATGGCGGAAGTATTCTTGTTGCAGGAAATAATTTTGGGTGCGGTTCCAGTAGGGAACATGCTGCCTGGGCGCTGGCAGGATACGGATTCAAAGTAATTGTATCCAGCTACTTTGCCGATATCTTCAAAGGGAACTCATTAAACAATGGCCTGTTACCTGTCCAGGTTTCTGAAATATTTCTGAAAAAAGTAATGCAGCTGTTGAAAAATGATCCAAAAACAGAAATTGAACTAGACCTTGAAGCTCAAACCATTTCGGTGATCGGTACCGGTCTATCTGAAACTTTTAAAATTGATCCGTATAAAAAAATGTGCATGCTAAATGGGTATGATGATATTGATTTTTTACTGAGCAAGCGAGAAAAGATCGAAGCTTTCGAATTAAATAATAACTTATAAAAAGAAGAATGAAATTAAATATTGCTGTATTACCAGGTGATGGAATTGGCCCGGAAGTAACTCAACAGGCCATTAAGGTATTAAAGGCTATCGCCACAGAATTTGACCATACTTTCAATTTTAGAACAGCCTTCGTTGGAGCCATAGCAATTGACGAAACCGGAAACCCTCTCCCTGAAGAAACTCTGGATCTATGTAAAGCAAGTGATGCCATTTTGTTTGGCGCTATTGGCGACCCAAAATATGATAATGACCCTTCTGCTAAAGTACGTCCGGAGCAAGGATTATTGGCATTACGTAAGAACTTAGGCCTGTACGCAAATATTCGCCCGGTAAAAGCGTATGAGACCTTATTGGATAGGTCTCCTTTAAAAGAAGAGAATATTAGAGGAACGAACATAAGTATTTATAGAGAATTGACAGGTGGAATTTACTTTGGAGAAAAGAAACTAAATAAGGATGGTACAGAAGCATCCGACCTCTGTATCTATACAAAAGAGGAGATAGAACGTATTACTCATTTAGCTTTTAAAGCAGCTCGTTCGAGGCGCAAAAAAGTAACATTGGTAGATAAAGCCAATGTACTGGAAAGTTCGCGCCTGTGGCGCAAAGTAGTAAGAGAAATAGCATTGGAGTATAAAGATGTGGAACTGGATTTTCTATTTGTAGACAATGCCGCAATGCAATTGATTTTAAACCCAAAACAATTCGATGTTATCCTCACCGAAAATATGTTTGGAGATATTATTAGTGATGAAGCCAGTGTTATAGGCGGATCCATTGGATTATTGGCTTCTGCTTCCATCGGTGGAAAAATTGGACTGTTTGAGCCTATTCATGGTTCCTTTCCACAAGGTAAAGGTAAGGGGATTGCAAATCCAATAGCATCTATCCTGTCGGCAGCTATGCTACTGGAACATTTCGGGCTTCATGAAGAAGCTTCCCGTATAGAGGATGCTGTAGATAAGTCCCTGGAACTTAAAATTACTACCCCGGATCTAAGCAAGGTAAAAGAAGGTATTACAACAGAAAAAGTAGGTGACTTTATTGAAGATTATATTCTAAACCCAGAAGACACAAATATAAATTTTACAAACATTCATCTGGGGCAATCAACTATTATATGAGTAGACGAGAACAATGAAGCCTCAAAAGCATCCCTTTAAATGACCCAATGAAGAGGATTAGTTAATTAAATAGTTCTTTAATTGTAAATAGGTCGAGATCTTCTCGGCCTTTTTCTCTTTATCCAGTATAGTTTTAACTGCTCCCGGAATTTCAATAACACTAGAGACTTCTTTAGATATGACATCCAGAAATTTTACCGGGTGAGCCGTTTCAAGGAATACTCCCAGGTAGTTTTCCCGGCCCTTCAAATATTCTTTTAATGCTAGGTACCCAATCGCTCCATGCGGATCTGCAATATATTTTTTTTCTGAAAAGAGCTGTTGCATAGCCAGTCTTGTCTGCTCATCGGTATAACTATATCCGGAGAGGTTATCGCGTAGCCTTTCAATATCATTAGCATACAATTGCTGAATACGAATAAAATTACTAGGTGCTCCCACGTCCATTGCATTAGATATGGTTGCTATAGAAGGTTTTGGGTTGTAATCTCCTGTCTTTAGATAATTTGGCACAATAGCATTCGCGTTTGTTCCGGTTACAAAATGATGAACGGGCAAACCTAATTTTTGTGCCATCATTCCGGCACAGATATTTCCAAAATTTCCACTGGGTACACTAAAAACAAATTTCTTTTCAGTTCCCTTTAGCTTTTTATAGGTAAAAAAGTAATAGAACATTTGTGGCAGCCACCGCGCTACATTTATTGAATTGGCTGAAGTTAGTTTTCGTTTTCCGAAAAGGTCCTTATCCAAAAAAGCTTTCTTGACCATGGTCTGACAATCGTCAAACGTTCCATCTACTTCCAGGGCAAAAATATTCTTTCCTAACGTTGTCAACTGTTTCTCCTGAATATCACTCACTTTACCACTGGGGTATAAGATCACTACGTCTACTCCTTTCACTCCATAAAAACCACTTGCCACAGCACCTCCCGTATCTCCGGAAGTCGCTACCAGTACAGTTACATTCTCCGGGGAAGTTTCTTTCCCATTAAAATAGCCAAGGCACCTGGCCATAAAACGAGCTCCTACATCTTTAAATGCCAGAGTTGGCCCATGGTATAATTCTAGTGCATATATATTTTTTTCAATTTCCACTATCGGAAAATCAAAGGAAAGTACTTCCCTGACGATCTGCTTTAGATCGGTTTCAGGAATATCACTTCCTACAAATTGTTTGATCACTTCAAAAGCTATCGTAATATTGTCGAGATTTTCAATAGTGTCGAAAAATGATTGAGGCAAAGTGGAAATTTCAGAAGGAAAATACAATCCTTTATCGGGAGCTAATCCTCTAATCACTGCTTCTTTGAAAGAAACTTCAGGTGCATTATGATGTAAACTAAAATAATCCATTAACTAAGTATTCTCGTGCCTTGATTTCCAATTTTGGACACATATGTAATGTATTCTATTCCTTTATTTTTATATACCTCATCCATTGTTTCTGCAACAATCTCAGCCTGATCTTTTCCTTTGGACAAAGCAAATACAGAAGGCCCTGAACCCGAGATCCCAGCCCCTAGCGCACCATTTTTTAACACACTATCTTTTACAAGATCGAAGTGTGGTATAAATAGTTTTCGTACGGGTTCTACAATTTCGTCTTCCAACGACCTTCCTATTAGATCATAATCACTGCTATGTAAACCACTTATCAAACCACCTACATTGGCCCATTGTGCTACCGCTTTTTTTAGAGGGACATCCTTTGGGAGCACCTTTCTGCCATCTTCAGTTTTAACCTCAATTTGTGGGTGTAAAACGGTTACATAAAGATCTTCCGGTGTTGGAACAGATACAATATCCAATGGGTTGTAACTTCGTATCAATACAAAACCTCCATACAATGCTGCCGAAACATTATCTGCTATCAGGGAGCCACATGCCGCTTCTTCCCCAAGCATGGCAAACTCTACCAGCTCCAGTTTAGAGTATTTCTTCCCTAAAAACTCATTTACTGCAAATGCCGAACCCGAACTGCTTGCCGCACTACTTCCCAATCCACTCCCCGGTTTGTATTTTTTAAAGATCCGAATATCAACTCCAAAATCTGCCCCGGCATCTAACAACATTTTTTGGGCAACGACGCCAGCTGCATTTTTTTCAGGTTCAAAAGGTAAGGTGGCACCCTCTATTTCAGAGATGGTTACTTTTTGTGTATTGTTCTTTTTAAAGATCATTTCGTCTCCCAAAGTTTCTAATGCAAATCCCATTGCATCAAAGCCACAAGAAACATTTGCGACCGTGGCAGGAGAAAAAATATGAAATTGATCCATCATCTATTTTTTACCTAAACTAATAATATCCCCAAATAAGCCCGATGCCGTAACTTCTGCTCCGGCTCCGGCTCCTTTTACAATTAAAGGCTGATCTGTATATCTGGAAGTATAAAATAAGACAATATTATCTTTTCCATCCAAATTATAGAAAGGATGTTCCCTGTCAACTTCTTGTAAACCCACTTTCGCCTTACCGTCACTAAATGTAGCCACATATTTAAGGCGGCAATCATTTTTTTGAGCCTTTTCAAATAAGGCATCAAAATGTGACGCTTCTTCTTTTAATGTTTCGTAGAAATCGGATATAGTATTTGCTTCTAAGGAAGATTTCGGCAAAAATGATATATTTTCAATATCTTCCAGGTCCAACTCGTTTCCACTTTCACGTGCAAGGATCAAAATTTTGCGAGCTACATCCACTCCGCTTAGATCAATTCTTGGATCGGGCTCGGTATAGCCTTCTTCTTGTGCTTGCCTTACAACATCGAAGAAAGGTCTTTTAAGACTGAAATTGTTAAACACAAAATTGAGGCTTCCGGAAAGAACAGCTTCAATAGATATAATTTTATCTCCGGAATTGATCAAATTATTAAGGGTATTTATTATAGGCAATCCTGCACCAACATTTGTTTCAAACAAGAATGGAACATTGTATTTCTTTGAGAGTTTTTTTAGTTCCTTATATTTTGATAATTGTGCAGAACAGGCAATTTTGTTACAGGCTACCACAGCAATACTTTCATGTAAATATTGGTTATAAGTATCTGCTACTTCTGCATTGGCTGTAATATCTACAAATACACTATTCTGCAGGTTAAGTTCTTTTACGGTCTCAAACCACCGTTCCGGGACAATTTTAACCCCATTGTCTAAAGCACTGTGCCAGTTATCGAGTTCGATCCCATTTTCTTCAAAGATCATTTTCTTTGAATTACTCAATCCAACTACTTTAATGTTCAAAAGAAGGTTTTCATACAGGTATTCCTGTTGTTGCCATATTTGATCAAGTAATCTGCGCCCTACATTTCCTACACCTACAATAAACAAATGAAGTGTTCTTACCTGACGCTCAAAAAAACGGTAATGCAATGTATTTAAAGCTTTTTTCACATCTTTACTAGCAATAACTGCAGAAATATTACGCTCAGAGGCTCCCTGGGCAATAGCACGAATATTCACATTGTTCTTCCCAAGTGAGCTAAACATTTTTCCACTCACTCCCTGATGATTTTTCATATTATCACCAATCACAGCAACAATGGCCAGATCATCTTCTACTAATACCGGGTCTATCTTTCCAAGAGATATTTCGTAGGCGAAAGCATTATTGATAGCAGTCTCTGCAATTGGGATGTCTCCAGATTGTACGGCTACACAAATAGAATGCTCTGAAGAAGCCTGTGTAATTAAGATCACATTTATATTTTCAGAAGAAAGTGTTTCGAATAGTCGTTTTGAAAATCCCGGAATTCCAACCATTCCACTACCTTCCAGTGTAAGTAATGCAATATCCGGCAAATGACTAATTCCTTTTACAGGCCCCTGTTCATTATTTACTTTTTTATTGACATGGGTACCAGTGGCTTCCGGTTCAAAGGTGTTCTTTATAACAATAGGAATATTCTTTTCGAGTACCGGGCGAATAGTAGGAGGGTACAACACTTTGGCGCCAAAATGAGAAAGTTCCATAGCTTCCTGATAGGATAGTTCTTTGACAGGAAAAGCTTGTTTTACCAACCTGGGATTGGCAGTAAACATCCCACTTACATCTGTCCAGATCTCAAGAACAGAAGCATTTAACGCAGCGGCAAGAATCGCAGCTGTGAAATCGGACCCTCCTCTCCCTAATGTAGTGGTATCTCCTTTTTCATTTCTAGACACAAAGCCTGGCATTATGGTTACTTTTGCCTTGTTTGAGTTAAAATAGACCTGTATGTTCTTCTCGGTTGTTTCAGAAAGCAACTGTGCCCGGGTATAGCTGGAGTCGGTAATAATAAGTTCCCGACTGTCTTTTAATTCGGCATCATTCATTAGCCTTTTCAACCCTTCAGAAATAATAAAAGAGGACAATAACTCTCCAAAACTCAGAACTTTGTCTTTTGTCTTTGCCGAAAATTCGTTGATAAGATAGATTCCCTGAAGAATATTTTTCAGATTTGCCAGTTGATCTTCAATCTGCAGCAATGAAGTTTCTTTAAGCCCCAGTAAATTTGCAGTATCTAAATGCCGTTCCTTAATAGATTCATACAAATTGAGGTATTTCGCGTCTTTTGAATTAGCCAGTTCTCCTGCTTGTTGTAAAGTATCTGTCATTCCACCTAAAGCAGATACCACAGCAATAACAGTATCTTCTTTAGACTTTGATTGAAGTATCTTTAAAACTTTTAAGATGTTTTCTGAATTCGCTACAGATGTCCCCCCGAATTTAAGTACTTGCACAGGAATTTTCTTTAAATGATTTGGCATTGTAATTATACTAAAAACTGAAACAATTCAGGCTTATCGTTGAGATAATCTTCAAAAAAATTATGTTTTTTTATTCGATCGATCAATGGTTGCAACTCTTGAGGAGATCTTAATTCCAGGCCTACCACCGCAGCACCATTTTCGCGATTGGTCTTTTTGGTGTACTCGAAGTGAGTGATGTCATCCTCCGGGCCCAGAACTTCAGCAACAAATTGACGTAAGGCCCCTGCTCGTTGTGGAAACTTAATAATAAAATAATGCTTTAGATTAGAATACAATAAAGCACGTTCCTTGATTTCGGCGGTTCGTGTAATATCATTGTTCCCTCCACTTATTATACAGGCTATATTTTTTCCTTTGATCTCTTCTGCATAGAGATCCAAAGCAGCAATGCTCAAAGCCCCTGCCGGTTCTACAATTATCGCATCCTTATTGTATAATTCAAGCATGGTTTGGCAGACCTTACCTTCCGGAACGACTATTACATTTTCCAATGTTTCTCTACAGATCGAGAAGTTTAAATCCCCTACACGATGTACCGCCGCACCATCCACAAACTTCTCAATATTTTTTAACGTTGTATTTACATCTTTTTCCAAGGACACTTTCATTGCCGGAGCTCCCTTCGGTTCCACTCCAATAATTTTTGTTTTTGGGGACACCTGTTTAAAAATACTGCTAAGCCCCGATGATAGTCCTCCACCACCTACAGGTACAAAAATGTAATCCAAAGTTTGCTGAGATTGTTCTAACAGTTCCAATCCAACCGTAGCCTGTCCTTCTATTACTTTTCTATCGTTAAAGGGGTGTACAAAGATCTTCTTTAGATGATTGCATTCTGCCAAAGCTAACTCATAAGAATCATCAAAAGTGTCACCTTCAAGTCTTACCTCTACCATATCCTCACCAAACATTCTTACTTGTTCAATTTTTTGAAAAGGTGTTGTCGCAGGCATGTAAACGGTCCCTTTAATTTTTAGCAATTTGCATGATAAAGCGACTCCCTGTGCATGATTTCCCGCACTGGCACAAACGATCCCCTTTTGTCTTTCCGAAGCAGACAGGGAAAAAATTTTATTGTACGCCCCGCGGATCTTATAAGAGCGTACCGCTTGCAGGTCTTCTCGCTTAAAAAAAACATTACACTCAAATTCCTTTGAATAACGTTCACTTCGTGACAAAGGAGTCTCAGTAATAACTTCTTTAAGCTTTACTGCTGCTTGTTTCACACTTTGCAGGGTTGGAAAGTAGGTAGCAATTGTTTCCATATCCTAAACTAAAACCGGTTCTTCTTGCGCTTTCACATTGATAGATTTCATTGCCTTCATTGCATTTCGGAGTTTTTTTCCAACCTTTTCAATTTCTTGTGATTCTATAGCCGCGTTGATTTGTATCAATTTCATATTATCTATTGGCTTGGCTGGATAATTCCTACCTATATCTGTAGGCTGCACGGTTTTCATGAAATTTGCCAGCAATGGCTTTGCTGCGTGGTCGAACAAATAGCAACCGTACTCTGCGGTATCTGAAATAATTCGATTCATCTCAAAGAGTTTCTTCCTGGCAATAGTATTTGCTATAAGAGGCAATTCGTGCAATGATTCGTAATATGCAGATTCTTCAACTATTCCGGAAGCAACCATGGTTTCAAAAGCAAGCTCAACTCCGGCTTTCACAAAAGCTACCAATAAAGTTCCATGATCAAAATAGGTTTGTTCACTTATGGGTTCCGGTGTTGGGGGGGTCATTTCAAAAGGTGTTTTACCGGTTTCCGTACGCCAGTTCAATAAATTGGTATCGTTGTTGGCCCAGTCTAGCATCATTCCTTTAGAAAAACGTCCGCTCATAATATCATCCATGTGTTTTTCAAACAAGGGTTGCATAATTTCCTTAAGTTCTTCGGAAAGTTGAAACGCTCTTAATTTTGCAGGATTTGACAGGCGGTTCATCATATTGGTAATCCCTCCATGTTTCAATGCCTCTGTAATGATTTCCCAGCCATATTGAATTAACTTTGAAGCGTACATAGGTTCAACACCTTGCTCCACCATTTTATCAAAGCTCAAAATAGAGCCTGTTTGTAAAACGCCACAAAGAATGGTTTGTTCTCCCATAAGGTCGCTTTTCACTTCCGCTACAAAAGAAGATGCCAAAACACCTGCCTTGTGTCCGCCGGTAGCATACGCATAGGCTTTGGCTTGATCCCACCCCTTATTTTGCGGATCGTTCTTAGGATGTACTGCAATTAGGGTAGGTACTCCAAAACCTCGTTTGTATTCTTCACGGACTTCAGTTCCCGGGCACTTGGGAGCTACCATGATCACTGTAATATCTTCCCGTACCTGCATCCCTTCCTCTACAATATTGAAACCATGTGAATAAGATAGTGTTGCGCCATTTTTCATTAAAGGCATCACTGCTGTTACAACATTTGTATGTTGCTTATCCGGCGTAAGGTTTAAAACGAGGTCGGCTGTAGGGATCAATTCTTCATATGTGCCAACATTAAAATTATTTGCAGTAGCATTCTTATAAGATTCCCGTTGTTCTTCAATAGCGGTTTGACGTAACGCATATGAAATATCTAGGCCGGAGTCCCTCATATTCAGCCCCTGGTTCAGGCCCTGTGCCCCGCAACCAATAATAACTATTTTTTTGCCTTCCAGAGCCTTGGTACCGTTCTCAAATTCAAAAGGTTCCATAAAACGGCATTTACCCAATTGCTCTAGTTTTTCTCTAAGAGATAAAGTGTTGAAATAATTCTTCATTGTATATAGTTTTAAGCGTTAAATGCTTCTAAGAGTGTTGATATTTTTAGTTGGTCCTTAGTTACCGCAATACGTCCCGATCGAACAAATTGCATAATTCCAAAGGGCTTTAATTCGTGATATAGAAGTTCTACTTCACTTTTTCGTCCCGATTTTTCGAGAACAAAGAATTCCTGGTTCACCATAACAATTCGTGCATGGCTTTTCTTTATGATATCCTGGATCTGCAGATCTTCAAATAGCAGGTCGCTTTTGATCTTAAGGAGGCATGATTCCTGGTAAATTGTCTCTTCATCTGTATGATAGAATGCTCTAATGACCTCTACCTGCTTCTCGATCTGGCCTATGATCTTTCTAATTTGTTCCTTAGAAACCTCTACAATAATGGACCAGCGGGAGACACCGTCTATTTCTGAAACAGAGGAATTAATACTTTCAATATTAATTTTTCTACGCTGAAAGATTGCCGAAATACGGTTTAGCAATCCTACATTGTTTTCGGTATAAATGGATACCGTATACAGTTGCTTTTTATTTTCCATAATTAACTCAATCTGATTTCTGAAACCGATGCCCCCGAGGGAATCATTGGAAACACATTGTCTTCTTTTTCTACGGATACTTCAAGAAAATACGATCCTTCATACTCCATCATTTCTTTTACTGAAGCAGATAGTTCCTTGCGTTGTGTCACACGTTTTGCTTTTATAAAATATCCTTTGGCAATATTTACAAAATCCGGATTGACCAACTCCGTTGAAGCATAGCGCTTGTCAAAGAACAGTTGTTGCCATTGTCGTACCATACCTAAAAAATCATTGTTTAAAACCACGATCTTCACAGCTACTTTGGTTTGTAAGACCGTTCCCAGTTCCTGGATGGTCATTTGATAGCCTCCGTCTCCAATTATTGCTATTACATCCCGTTCCGGAGCCGCCATTTTTGCACCAACCGCGGCAGGAAGTGCAAAGCCCATTGTCCCTAATCCTCCGGAGGTTATATTGCTTTTGGTTTTATTAAATTGGGCATAACGGCAAGCGATCATCTGGTGCTGCCCTACATCACTAACTATAGCAGCTTTGCCTTTGCTCTGCCTATTTATCTCTTTTAGCACCTCACCCATTGTAAGTCTCTCTTTAACAGGATTGAGGTCCTTGTCAATGACTTTTTCAAATTCAGTTCTATACAGCTCCTTGAATTGTTGATGCCATCTTGGATAGCTCTTTTTGGTAAGGAATGGCAATAATCTCTGAAGGCTTTCCTTAGCATTTCCCAATACTGCAACATGAGCTTTTACATTTTTATCGATTTCGGATGGATCTATTTCAAAATGGATGACCTTAGCTTGTTTGGCGTAGGTCTTTAGATCTCCGGTAACTCGATCATCGAAGCGCATTCCTATAGCGATCAACACATCACATTCATTGGTCAATTTATTAGGGGCATAATTGCCGTGCATTCCTACCATGCCAACATTTAGAGGATGTGAAGTAGGTATGGCTGAAGCTCCCAAAATGGTCCAGGCGGCCGGAATCCCGGTTTTTTCAATAACAGCTTTCAATTCTTCTTCGGCCTCGCCCAAGATCACACCCTGTCCCCAGATGATCATAGGTTTTTTAGCATCATTGATAAGCCGGGCCGCTTTTTGCACGGCTGTTGTTACTACATTGGGAACCGGATTATAGCTGCGTATACCCGTACATTTTTCATATTCAAAATCAAATTCTTCAAACTGAGCATCCTTGGTAATATCGATAAGTACCGGTCCCGGACGGCCACTTTTGGCAATGTAAAACGCTTTGGCAATAACTTCAGGAATTTCCGAAGCTCTTGTAATTTGATGATTCCATTTAGTGACCGGTGTGGAGATACTTACAATATCTGTTTCCTGAAATGCATCGCTCCCCAATAAATGTGAAGCTACCTGTCCTGTAATGCAGACTATTGGTGTGGAATCTACATGCGCATCTGTTATTCCCGTTACTAAGTTAGTGGCTCCGGGCCCGGAAGTAGCTATTGCAACACCTACTTTTCCTGAGATTCGGGCATACCCCTGTGCAGCATGCGCTGCACCTTGTTCATGCCGTGTTAATACATGCCTGATTTTATCCTGGCATTTGTGTAGCACATCGTAAACAGGCATGATTGTACCTCCGGGATATCCGTAGAGGACATCTACTCCTTCAGCCAATAAACATTTTACAATAGCTTCACTTCCTGTGATGCGTTCTGTTGTTTTGTGTGCTGTTTGTTTTTCTTTCAGTATTTGAGTCTCCATAATGACATTTTAAAATTCGTCTGTTACACATCCTTTGGATGCTGGTGCAACTGTTCTCGCATATTTGTACAAAGTGCCGCGATTTACCTTTAATTTTGGCGGTGACCATTTTTGCCTTCTTTTTTGTAATTCCTTTTCGGAGACCTCTAAAGTGATACTGTTTGTTACCGCATCAATGGTGATAGTATCTCCATCTTCAACAAGAGCTATTGCTCCTCCTTCCTGCGCTTCGGGAGTAATGTGCCCGACCACAAAACCATGAGTGCCGCCGGAAAAACGGCCATCTGTTATTAAAGCAACATCATTTCCGAGGCCTGCACCCATTATCGCTGCCGTTGGCTTTAACATTTCTGGCATTCCGGGGCCGCCTTTAGGGCCTTCATAACGAATTACGATCACATCTCCTTTTTCAACTTTACCATCGCGAATGCCATTATTCGCATCATATTCGCTTTCAAATACTTTTGCTTTTCCTGTAAAACTTAGCCCTTCTTTACCTGTAATTTTCGCTACACTACCTTCTTCGGCTAGATTTCCATAAAGCATTCGTAAATGGCCCGATGCTTTAATAGGTCTTTCCAAGGATTTTATTATATCCTGTCCTTTCGTTAGATCTGCAACATTCAATAGATTTTCAGCTATTGTTTTTCCGGTTACCGTTAAGCATTCTCCGTGAAGTAGCCCTTTGCGAAGCAGATATTTTAATACCGCCGGAATTCCGCCAATTGCATGCACATCTTCCATAAGATATTTTCCGCTTGGTTTTAGATCGGCTAAAAAGGGAGTCGTATCACTTATCTTCTGAAAATCTTTAAGTGAAAAGTCAATATTTGCAGCCCTGGCAATTGCCAAAAAATGAAGGACTGCGTTTGTAGAACCTCCAAGGACAGTTACAAGTCTTACAGCATTTTCCAGGGATTTACGTGTAATAATGTCAGAAGGCTTTATATCTTTCTCCAGTAAATACCGTATGGTTTCACCTGCTTTTACAGATTCCTGTTTTTTCTTGTCACTTAATGCAGGGTTTGAAGCATTAAAAGGGAGTGCCATTCCCAATGCTTCTATCGCTGAAGCCATTGTATTAGCAGTGTACATTCCACCACATGCTCCGGCTCCCGGGCAAGCTTTCTCGACAATATTTTGATATTCGACCTCTGTCATGGTACCCGCAACTTTACTCCCCCAGGCTTCAAAAGCAGAGACAACATCCAGTTTTTTTCCATTATGACAACCTGAATCGATAGTCCCTCCATATACCAAAATTGATGGGCGGTCCAGACGGATCATTGCCATTAAGGCTCCCGGCATATTTTTATCGCAACCAACCACCGTTATCAGCCCATCATAGCTCATTGCCTGTACAACAGTTTCCATAGAATCTGCAATTAGGTCTCGGGAAGGCAAAGAATAACGCATTCCCGGAGTTCCCATGGAAATACCGTCACTTACTCCTATTGTATTAAAAATAAGTCCGACGACATCTTCTTCCCGGGTGCCTTGCTTCACCAATTTTGCCAGGTCGTTGAGATGCATATTACACGGATTTCCTTCGTAGCCGGTACTGGCAATTCCAACTATAGGCTTGAGCAGATCCTGAGATGTCAGGCCAATTGCATGCAACATTGCCTGTGCAGCTGGCTGAGTTGGATCCTGTGTAACCGTTTGGCTGTATTTATTTAGTTTCATTAGTATGCGGGTTGAAAAAAGTTTGTAGAGTGACGCCTTACCAGATCCTGATAGTGACCGGCAAGTTTATAACCAATTGTATTCTGCCAGGGTTTATTAAAAGAATGGCCGTCCAGAGATTCAATAGGTGCAACTTCTGCAGCTGTTCCGGTAAAAAAAGCGCCATCGGCTTTATAAACATCACTTGGGGTGAATTTTTTTTCTATGATAACATAGTCAAGGTCTTTTGCCAATTCAAATATGGTCTGACGGGTAATTCCGGATAAGATATTTCCTAACGGGCAGGTATATAAAACCCCATTCTTTTCGTAAAAAAAGTTTGCTCCCGGCCCTTCCGCCACATACCCCTGGGCATCTAACAAAAGAGCTTCATCGTACCCTGCTGCTTTGGCTTCGGTTGTAGCTAATATTGAATTGGTGTAATGGCCAACTATTTTTGCCTGAATATGTGTGGACCTTGGGTTAGGGCGTTGGTAGCTAGATGTCATTACACGTACCTGTTTTTCTCCCAGGTATTTTTCCCATTCCCAGGCACAAAGTAACAGATGTGACCTTGGTGCCGGTTGTAGCGCCATGTTTTCAGCCTGAAAGACCAAAGGGCGTATGTATGCATCCTGAAGGTTGTTTTTCTTTAGCAGTTCATAGCTCAAAACAGTTAGTTCATGGACCGTATATGAAAGAGGAATATGCATTGCTTTAGCCGAATACAACAATCTTTCATAATGTTCCTTTGGTTTAAAGATCTGTGGGCCATCCGGTGTTCCATAGGAGCGTATTCCTTCAAAAACACCATTTCCATAATGCAGTGTTTGTGCAAAAAGTCCTGTAGTCGCCTCCGAAGCTTTTTTCCAGGCACCATCCAGGTATACTATGGTATCGTTATTATAATACATTACAATTATTTATGGGTTCGAAATTATATTTTTACATTCTTTAAGAAATCTTACTTTGACATTGCCGTTTAAACTCATTTTCGATTTATTTTTTTATTATATTGATTTTCAAATAGTTATAAATATTACTTTATGATGTCCAATCACTTTTAAAAATCAAAAAAGCCCGGATCAAA
The DNA here is from genome assembly GCA_028284005.1 of Flavobacteriaceae bacterium. Taxonomy (GTDB): domain Bacteria; phylum Bacteroidota; class Bacteroidia; order Flavobacteriales; family Flavobacteriaceae; genus JANQOS01. The sequence goes on from JANQSO010000007.1 coordinate 584,252, forward strand.
ATTGATACAGGCTTTACGTTTTTACTATAATAGCGGTCTGTACCAACTCTAGGAAGAGTTAATAATGACTATTGTAATCACGACTGTAATGGTTCTATACATATGTTTCTTATTAGGATATAATCCAATTAAAAAAGCCTTCCGTATTTGGGAAGGCTTTTAAAAATATTTATAATTTTCTATACCATTCCCTATCGCCGTAAAATAATTACAGTGACAATAATTGAAGTGGTATTTAAAATTTGTGTTCTCATTTGTTGCTTCAAATATTCAGAAAAATATTTTTGTAATCCTAATAATTTCAAAAAATAAATATTTTTTCATTCTTTCCAATTGTATTTTTTTACTTTTGCTGCGTACCAAATAAGAGGAAAGATTTGACTGATTGCAACCTCTATAAAAAATGCTAAAGGCAGTGTAAACTACCTTGGGCGTGTTCGTCAAATCATCACAAAATATTAATTAAAAATAATTGCAATGGCATATTTATTTACTTCAGAAAGTGTTTCTGAAGGTCACCCGGATAAAGTTTCAGATCAAATCAGTGATGCTTTATTGGACCATTTTTTAGCCTTCGATCCTAATTCTAAAGTGGCATGTGAAACATTGGTAACGACGGGACAGGTAGTTTTGGCCGGAGAAGTAAAAAGTGATACCTATCTCGATGTGCAAACCATTGCAAGGGATGTGGTAAATAAAATTGGATATACAAAAGGCGCCTATCAATTTAGTGGAGATTCTTGTGGTGTAATTTCTCTTATCCATGAACAATCACAGGATATCAATCAAGGAGTGGATCGTTCCAGTAAAGAAGAACAAGGTGCGGGAGACCAGGGGATGATGTTTGGATATGCTACTAAAGAAACCGCCAATTATATGCCTTTGGCCCTGGATATTTCACATAAGATATTATTAGAATTAGCAGCACTTCGCCGTGAAAATAATGAGATTAAGTATTTGCGTCCGGATTCTAAAAGCCAGGTTACCATAGAATACAGTGACGATAATATTCCGCAAAGGATCGTAGCTATTGTGGTTTCCACACAGCATGATGACTTTGACGAAGACGAAGTAATGCTCGCAAAAATCAAGCAGGATATTATTGAAGTTCTTATTCCAAGGGTTAAAGCAAAATTGCCTCAATATGTCCAGGAGTTGTTCAATGATGATATTACCTACCACATTAACCCCACAGGGAAATTTGTAATTGGTGGGCCACATGGAGATACCGGACTCACCGGGCGTAAAATCATTGTAGACACCTATGGAGGCAAAGGTGCACACGGAGGTGGAGCTTTTAGTGGTAAAGACCCTAGTAAAGTAGATAGAAGTGCTGCCTATGCAGCTCGCCATATCGCTAAAAACCTCGTAGCCGCCGGTGTTGCAGATGAAATCCTGGTACAAGTATCCTATGCTATAGGAGTAGTTGAACCAACTTCCATTCTGGTAAATACTCACGGAACATCTCATGTTGACAAAACCGATGGCGAAATCGCAAAAATTACTGCTGAAATATTCGATATGCGGCCGGCCGCAATAGAAAGCAGGTTGAAACTTCGCAACCCTATCTACCTGGAAACTGCTGCCTATGGCCACATGGGCAGAGAACCGGAAACCGTAACTAAAGTTTTTGAAAGTCCTTACAATGGTAGTGTAACCAAAGAGGTGGAGTTGTTTACCTGGGAGAAACTGGACTATGTGGACAAGGTTCGCAATGCTTTTGGATTGTAAGGTTTAAGGAGTTTACTTTTAGTCCGTAACTCCAATAGTATTTAAAAAACATTTTTTGAATTTCGGGAAAACCGCTCTCAATATCAGAGCGGTTTTTTACATTTATAGAAATTTAGAGGCCATGAAAAAATTATTTCACATTGTTGGTATTGCTATAATTACAACAGCCATACTATTCTCCTGTAAAAATAAAACTGAAGAAGCTAAAACTGTGATCCTTTGGGAGCCATATGATGAAACTGAAGAAATTGCCAAACAACAGGATCATGAAAAAGAAAGAATGAAATTTAAACTGATCCAGTCTAAGTTTTTAGATAAAAATGAGGTGTTTCAGGATTTGTATAATGAAGTTAGCGGTTTTTCGGAAGAACGTTACCTGCAACTAAAGCCCCTTATCTTTGAGCAGGATATTCCCACTATTCAAAACCATATTCACAATGGGGACTTTACATATGAAGAACTAACTCTTTTCTATTTAAAACGTATTTACAAATACGAACTTGACCCTGAAAAAACACTTCATACCGTCATCGCTTTAAATCCCTTGGTTCTCGACCAGGCAAAGGATAGAGATAAACTTAGAAATAGTAAAGCACAACATCCTGTATATGGGATGCCAGTTTTATTGAAAGACAATATCAATACTGAAAATATGGGAGCTACTGCCGGAGCTGTAGTACTGGAAAATACTGATCATTCTAAAAGCGCTTTTCTTGTTTCGCAATTAGAGAAAAGCGGAGCTCTTATTCTGGGGAAAGTGAACCTAAGTGAATGGGCCTATTATTTTTGCTCCGGATGCCCATTGGGTTACAGCGCTATAGGTGGACAAACACTTAATCCTTACGGTAGAAAAGTCTTTGAAACCGGTGGAAGTAGTGCGGGCAGTGGCACGGCAATTGCTGCAAATTATGCAGTTGCCGCAATTGGGACCGAAACTGCCGGTTCAATTATTTCTCCATCGAGTCAGAACTCTTTAGTTGGATTAAAACCTACTATTGGTGTACTTAGCAGATCCGGTATCGTACCCATTTCTCATACTTTGGACACTCCGGGGCCCATGACCAAAAATGTCATTGACAATGCTATTCTCTTAGATGCTATGGCAGGAAAAGATTCGGAAGACGAGATAACAATTACCAAAACACAATCCTATTTGCTCGAAAATAAGATCAGCCTCTTAAAAGGAAAAAGGCTAGGTGTTATAAGGGAATTACTCGATGACTCCATTTACAAGGCCACTGTAAAAAAACTAGAAGCTCAGGGGGCAATTCTAGTAGAATATGACCCTCCGGAATCATCCCTTGAAGGTTTCTTAACGCTTCTGAACCTCGAAATGAAAGAAGACCTTCCATTGTATCTTAAGAGGTATGCTACCGGTATCGGAGAAATAAAAACGATGGAGGACATAATGGCATTCAACAAAAAAGACAGTATCTCTCGTATGCCTTATCATCAAGGAGTTTTTGATGGAATCATGGAAGATACTACCTCTTCAACCGATTTTCAGATCATTCGGAACAGGCTTCTTGAAAATGGCAATACTTTTTTTCAGCAACCTATGAAAATGCATCAATTAGATGCTATTCTCTCTATTAATAACTATCACTCGGCGTATGCAGCCGTCGGTTTGCATCCCTGTTTGGCTATTCCGATGGGATATAAAGAATCCGGCGAACCCATTGCAATTACATTGATCGCATCTCCTTTTATGGAAAAAGACCTTCTTCATTTAGGGTATTCAGTAGAAAGAGTTTTGGATGCAAGGCAGTTTCCAAAAGAGTATGAAGATTAAATAATATTGTAGTTTTTAGCTTTCTGGACAGCTTCAATTTTGCTATGGACCTGCAATTTTTTATAGATATTCTCAATATGTTTTCTCACTGTACTTGGAGATAGAAATAAATTTTCGGCAATGGCAGTATAACTCAATCCTTTGCTTAATTGTTCTAAAACCTCAATTTCCCGTTTAGAAAGTGATATTTCTTCCTGATCCTTCGGGTTTTGGATATTGATAGGGTTTCTCAACAATTTAAGTGTCTTTAGGGCAATAGAAGGATTCATTGCGGCACCTCCATTAAGTGTTTCCCGGATTCCGTTGTGAAGATCTTCGGGATTGATCTCTTTAAGTAAATAACCATCTGCTCCTGCTTTTATAGCATTGAAGATGTTCTCATCGTTATCAAAAACCGTAAGCATGATGATCTTAATCTGGGGATATTTTTGCTTTACCATCTGTGTAGTCTCGATTCCGTTCAGTACCGGCATTTCTATATCCATTAAAATTACATCAAGATTGTGGTTTTCCTCCAGTTTGGTAAGCAACTCGCTTCCGTTTAGAGCGGTATGCTTTATGGAAATATCATCAAAAAAAGAAAGCTTTTCCTTAATTGCGTGGATCAAGAAACTATTATCATCTACAATGGCGATTTTTAAATTCATGGGCAAGCTGTTTTATAAATATAAGCAAAATTATGAAGTCTCCCAGCACATTAAAATAAGGCAAATGCCCTATTCTAACGATTTAAAAGGTATGTTCAATACAACGGAAGTCCCTTTTGCAGGGTCCGAACTGATATCAATGGTTCCACCTACATCGCGGGTACGTTTTTGTATATTATTAAGACCATTCCCTTGTTCGGCTTTTGCCGCATCAAACCCTTTTCCATTGTCCCTTATTTCAATTTTAAATTGATTGTTCTCTTCTGAAATGTGAACTGAGATCAATGTAGCTTCTGCATACTTTAAGCTATTATTCACCGCTTCCTGAATAATGCGATAAATATTCATCCCTTCTACCGAAGTAAAAGTATATTCTTCACTTATTTCCGGAGCAATATAGAATTCAAAATTTGCATTCTCTGACGCTTGTTTGGCTTTTTCAATAAAATTAGTGATTCGGGATTTAAGGTCTTCAACAGAGATGTTACTTTTATTCATTGCCCAAATAGTATCACGCAACTCATTAATGGTTTGTGAGGTAAAGCCACTAATATTGGAGAGTTTATTGGAAAGTTTATCGCTTATTTCGGTAAAACCGTATTTTAGATTATCGATACTGGAGATAATAAATGTGAGCTGTGCCCCTATATTATCATGCAGGTCCCTGGAAATTCTTAATCGTTGCTCCTGCAGCCTGTTCTGAGTTTCTATTCTTGCCAAAGCTTCCTTTAATTCACTCTCCTTTTGTAGTTGGCGGTTTTTCAGCTTTTGCTGATTGTAAAATAAATAACCTATCAAACCCAGTATTAATGCTAATCCCAGACTACCAAAGAACATCGTGTTCTTACGCTTTACTTCCAGTTCCTTTTCGATCAATTGAGCTTTTTGCTTTAATATTTCTTTTTCCTTTTTTTCAGTCTGGTATTTGGCTTCCGTTTCGGTAATAATCTGCGCATTTTTTTCATTTAGAATGGAATCCTTTACAGCAATATATTTATAGAGGTATTCATTAGCTTTTTCGTGGTCATTTTTCTGTTTTTCGAGCTTAGAAAGGCTGTGATATATTTCTCTGGCAGAAAGCTTAATGTTATTTTTTTCTGCTATTTCCAGTCCTTTTTTTAGGTACATTTGGGCTTTTTGAAATTGATTTTGGGCTCGCAAACTTTCTCCAAAATTTGCATAGGTACTGGCAAGGCCATTATAATCTTTGACTTCTTCCCTTTGTTGAAGAGATCTGGTAAAATAGGTCTCAGCATTTTTATAATCACCTTTTTTTGAATACGAAAGTGCAATATTTGACAAATTAGAGGCCTGTTGTTTCTTATCTCCTAACTCCAAACTTATATCATAGGCTTTTGTGTAGGAGCGAATAGCTTCATCGTATTTTTTTTGGTAGTCAAATATGGCTCCTACATTATTATATCCATTTTGCAGTCCCGAAAAATTCCCTAATTGCTCCTGGATCTCCAATGCCCGTGTTAAATAATCTGTGGTCTTATCAAAATCCTGCATATAATAATACACCACACCAATATTGTTGTAGGCTTGGGCAATACCATTTTCATTTCCCAGCTTTTCCTCCGCTTTAAGAGCATCAAAAAGTAATGGCAGTGCTATTTGGTAATCTCCTTTTCTAATATGGACCGTTGCAATATTATTGAGTATTACGGCAAAACCTTTTGTACTATTGGTAGCCTTGGCTATATCCAGAGCTTCATTGTAATACAACATGGCATTCTCATAGTCTGTTTTTCGCTCATAATAGTTCCCCAAAACATTTAAGTTCATCAATTTCCCAAAGGAAAAATTAATTTCATCAGCCAATTGAATTCCTTTTTCAGCAAAGGCTTTTGCACTATCCAGATGGACAATATTGTAGTGACCGGCAATTCTTTGATAGAGCATCACTTTTGAGGTATCCTCAGGTGCCTCCTTTAAAGCCGCTAGAGAGCTATCCGGATTTTTCAATGTTTCCTGTGAAAAGGAGAGTGATACTACACATAAAAAACTCAAGAAGAAGATGATATTACTTTTTAAATTCATTTTTGAATGTTTGTTTCTTATTACTATAATTTTATTTCCGGTTGTATCACTAATGCTTCAGCAAGGTTATATCTTAAAAACTTATATGTATCCAAACCTTTATCCCTGATATGGATTTGAGATTGGTGCATTTCTACATTTTCAGTTAAAATTTGTAATCGCTTACTATGTGCTTGTTTTATGATCTTGTTTCTTATAAAAAAATAGAACCATAAACCAATCATAGAGATTGCAACAACTAAAATGACAAGTTGTAGGGAGATCATAATATACTATTTTATTCAGGTTGGAAATAGATCCTTATAATGATTTCATGAAGGTCCCGTTACTCCATGTTCCTATTTTATCATCACTTGCCTTATTACCCTGATAATAACCTCTGCCATGATATTTTCCATACTGCCATTCACCTCCGTAGTACTCCCCACTTTTAAAGAAAAAACGGCCTTGCCCGTGATATTGATTGTTGCTGTTAAACTGCCCGGTATATTTATCGCCATTAGCAAATAAATAAGTCCCTAGATACATATTTCCATTTTTAAAAAAGCCTGTAAAGGAATCTCCATTATCCCATTTATAACGGCCGTATTTATTTTGACAATCTCCGGCGGTACATCCTGTGGTAATTCCATTATCATAAAACGTATATGCATCTACCAATTGACTACTGTCGTATTTCCCCTGTTCCCACTTTTCACCCTCTACGATGTATCCAAGCCCTTGAATGAATCCGTTTTGATATTCTCCAACCATATCCTTTTCCACTCCTAAGTATACACCGTAACCGGTCATTTTATTATCAACCCAAAACCCTATATATTTTCCGGAGTCTTTCCAGTTAAACAATCCATAACCATTACGCTTGCCATTTTGCCAGAAGCCATGATAATGACCATGATCAAAATTTTTCTTTCCCCAGCCATTCTGGCAATCACCACTTACACAACCAAGGCTTGTAGTGGAGTCTGTTGTTGAAGGGACACTAGGGGTTCCCTGTGCGGTTATTGCTAAGCTTGCAAAGGTAAAAGCAACTAAAGCTACTGTCTCTTTTAATTTCATAATACTTTGGTTTTTAGTGTTATTCAAATTTATGAAAGATTTATTCAAAAAAAATACGGCATGTACCGTATTTAATTAATAGTTAATACATTATCTTTTACATTTTAGTGACCAAAACCCCATTGGACCATTCCCCTACTTGCCTTACAAGGTCTTTATCATGGTAATATCCCTTACCATTATATTGGTTGTTTTTCCACTCACCTCCATAATAACCGCCGGTTTTATAGAAATAACGTCCTGTACCGTGAAATTGATTTTTATCATTGAACATTCCACTATACTTATCACCATTAGCAAATGTATAGGATCCCATATACAGATTTCCTTTTTTAAAGAATCCTATGAAGGTATCACCATTGCTCCAGACCATTTTCCCATATTTATTTTGGCAGTCTCCCGCTGTGCAGCCGGTCTCTATTTCATTTGTATAGAATGTATAGGAAGTGGATAAAACACCATTGCTATAGATACCCTGTTTCCAATCGCCTCCGGTAACCGTATAGCCTGCTCCATTTAGTTTCCCGTTACCATATTCTCCTACGATATTATCATCATTATCTGCAATATAAGCTCCATAACCCGTCATGGTATCATTCTGCCAATTGCCTATATATTTTCCTATACCTTCCCATTTATAAAGGCCATAGCCATGTTTTAACCCGTTTTTCCAGAACCCGTCATAATATGCATCTTCATATTGCCATTTTCCCCAGCCATTAGTACAATCTCCCGATATACAACCTGTAGTTCCAGTACTTGGTGAACTTGTAGTTGATCCATTAGCCGTATAGAGTGCCACCGGCTTAAATACAAAAGAAGCCATTGTTTTATACCCCGGAAGGACATAGGTACTAACATTGTCTATTTTTACTATAAGATCATTGCCATCTGTTTCTGTTGATGCCTTGGAATAATCGATAGCTTTTCCTTTTTTAATGACACCATACCTCCCTTTTTCCGCATCTCGATACCAATACGTATTATCCGGCGCAGTAGCCAGCTTGTTCATACTTTTAACTCCCCAATTGGAAAAATCCCGGATCCCATCCAGATAATAGGTAGCATTAACGTCTTTGATATAATCGATATAACTTCCTTTTACATTACTGAAATCCCCTGTATAAGATTTATCATTAACATACGTAATGAACGAATATGGGTTCGTGAGATAAAAATTCTTTCCTATATTTTCTGAAAGAACAGGAGCACTTCCAACTGCTCCTTGAGAAGCATTTTTAAAATCTGCCAATAAATATACCGTACGTGAGTTTTTATCCAGAACTGCCAATGTATCTGTTTTCAGATACACAAGGTCCATTACGTTTGTAAGTGTATTTCCTCTGGCATCCCGCAATACATAATCGATATCGTTGATCTTTGTCCATGACGGCCCTGAAATACTTTTAGGAGATGAAGTAGGCATAGGAACCGGTACCTGTGCATTTACACTAAAGATAGAACTTATAAAAACGAAAATAAAAAAGTAAAGAGATTTCATAATCAGATGATTTTTAATGATATACAAATTACCAAAAAAAGTCGAACATTAAAAATAGGGCAATTGTCCTATTTTAAAGATAAAGCCCCATACAATGTGTACAGGGCTTTTATGTTGTAGATACTCCTCAATGATCTACAACTAACGTAACCTGGCTAGTTAGTTACTTCTTAAGGTCATATGCAAAAATTGAACTGTTACTCGCTTTATAATATAGAATACCACCTATATCATCCACTTCATATTGAGGCTTCTTATCTTTCAATATTATTTCTTTTTCTTTATTCCCGGTATCCTTATTCACTTTAACCAACCCTACTCCATTATCCAGTTTAGTAAGGACAAATTGATCGTTCTCCGTAGCAGCCGTAGCTTTAAATCGTTGTGCCATAAACTCAAAAGAAGCAGTTCCTATGGCTGAAAACATCTTGGAAGCACGGTCATGTTCCTTTCCTATTTCATTATACTGGCCAAGGTTATTTCTATTGGCGCCGGCTACATAGGCATGAGAAGCTGCCATTGCTGTGGAAGCTACTGCTATAACACCTCCTACGATAACAGCGAAGGCGCTTTTTCCGGGAGAACGGTAATAGTTATGGTAAACTTCCTTTCCATCAAATCCAATTAAGGTCATATTTTGACTGGACCCTAAAAAGATTCCATTGTTCCTTATCTGAATACTGGTAGGTTGTTCTTTTTCGTCAAAATCGGTTTCTGCAAAATTGGAAACGTCTCCGGTAGCAGCATCTACAGCCATAATTTCATCGTCTGCATTTATTAGGTATCGATTGTTTCTGGCATCAAAAGCAGAAACTACAGATTTGGCTCTTTTGTATTTCAAAGGCTTGTTCCAAACCTGGTCTCCTGTACTAAGATTAACAATATTGGCATCTTCAGAAGTAATATAAATAAGCCCTTGAGGGGTTTGCGCCATTGTCAAAATATTCTCCCCGGTCTTTAATGGTTTTTTAAAGAGGGTTTTTCCGTCAAAGGAAATCTTATTGATCCCTCCCTCGTATATTCCAAAAAGAATACCATCGTCCATTATATAAAAATGTTGTACATATCCTTTTGTTTTTGGAGCTTTTTCCCAAAGGTCTTCTCCATTGGCCGCACTCAAAAGGGTGATCTTGGATTCCGATCTACTAGAAGCAAGCTTTGCAAGTTTAGACTTACCGGAATTATCCACATTGCTCACAACAGCAAGGCCCTGTGGTAATATTTCGAAATTTGCAATACTTCCTTTTACTTTTCTTTCCTCCTGCCATAATTGAGCACCATTGCTTCCAATTTTGTGGATCTTGGTATTCTTCCCATTGTTTACCCCTACAAATGCATAAAGTTCTTTTTCGGTTTCGTCTGCGACCATCCATTTCACATTTTTGATCTTGTTTTCCCAAAGAGTTTCTCCTGTATGCGTTTTTGCAATGATTCCCTGGCTGGTGGGTATTAACATACTTTCTTTAAGCAATAGTGGCTCTCCAGTTACCATATAGCTTTTCATAGTGGTTTTTCCGGGAGTAAACAGATAGAAGGAATAATCTTCTTTTCCAGTACCCAGATCATACACAGCTACTTTTGGAGTGTTTTTTTCGGCAAGGCCACCTATTTTTTGAAGCCCGCTGATGATCAATTTATTTTGGGGCATGGCGGCAGAAGAGGTAAAGACCTGCTTCCATTTATTGCCATCGGTACTAAAGAGAGTTTTCCCCGAGACAAAATCAATTACGGTCTTTTTAGAACTAAGGCTGGCAAATCCTCCCTGTGCAACCATTACATAAGGTGATCGAGGAATAAAAGTAAGCTCTTCGGGTTTTACACGCCCGTAGTTGGTAAACTTAAAAAGAAGCTCATTACTTCCGGGCTTTATCCCTACCAAACCATCATTACTGGCGACTACAAGGGTTCCAGCTTCGGTAAGGTACATTTCATTGATCTTTCCGCCTACATCATATTTATAGTCCGGTTCTTCAGCACGTTGTGCCGTCACTGCTGTTGCCATAAATACTACTATACAGGCAAACATCTTTACTGTTGTTGAAATTTTCATAATCGTGGTTTTATTAATTGATAATCCAAAGGTGGCGTATAAAAAAGCGCAGTTCAATACGGCATTTGTCGTATTCTTTCAGAAGGTGGTTTGGGAAATAAAAACCGGAAGTGAAACAAATTGTTCCGCTCCCGGTCCACGTAAAAACCTCAACATAGAGATTTTCTTTATGAGTGTTTAGTTGTCTATTGTTACTTTAAAGCTTCCCTCCGTTATATTTTTTGTTGACATATTATCGGCGTTATAACCTTCGAAAGAAAATGTGCCTTCTAAGACACCATCGGCATCTACAGTAATAGTGATCTTACCGGCAATTAGACCTCCTACTGCCGAGCTTGCCAGATTTGACCCCCAAACCTGGGCGGTTTGACCTTTCACTTCACCATATTGTATCATATTAGGGTTTGTAAGATTGTCTCCGGTAGTGTAGGTTCCGGTACCATTGTAACTGAAAATACTGAAGTTAATGAAATCTCCATCGTTGGTACTTCCCTGAGCTGTTACAAGAGTGACCCCGTTATTGGTAGTCTTTGTAGCGCCAATTAGGGTGGCTATATCTGTTGAAGCGGCAAAGGAATTCCCATCAACTTTTGCAGTAAAAAATTCGCCACCACCGCTAGTACTACCATCGTCACCTCCGTCATCGTCTTTATTACATGAAGTAAATACCAAAGCCATACCCGCAAAGGCTATAAGTATTGTCTTTTTGATTGTTTTCATAATCGTTGAGTTTTTAGTTATTTGAATGAAACAAAGATGTTCCAATACCCAACGTATTACAATACGGCAATTGCCTTATTCTTGAAAAGTTATATGAGGGAGTTTCTTCCGAAGCGCAGCTATTTGTTGTTGAAGTGCTTTCTGAAAATCCCGGTGTGCTTGCCCTGAAGGATTAAAGGGCCTATGCTGTAAACCTTTTTGAATGTGATCTATTTCTTTTTGAAGAGGTTCCGTTTCAGAAGCTATCCAAACATCCTGAAACCGTTTCCAGATAATGGAAATTGCAGTAGGGTTTGGATGCAACATATCTTCCGTATAAAAACGGTAATCCCGTAATTCATCCATCATAATTTCATAGGATGGAAAATAATACCTGTCAGGAAAATTTTCTAAAGCTTTGTGCAAACCGGCTATTAGATGTGCCTTACTTTGCATATTTTCCATAAAACCGTCTTTTATATGCCGAATTGGAGATACCGTAGTTATAAAAACCGCATTTTGATTTTGTGCTTCAATAGCTGCAATCGTAACCTGTATGCTTTCAGAAACCATTTCAACATTTAGCAGTTCTTTGGAAAATTGTTGCTGTGGAACCTTATGACAATTCGCTACTATCTTTTTGGTCTTTATATGGCGGTATACCCAAGCTGTACCATAGGTAAAAATAATATGCGTTGCAGAAAGCAAATACTCCTTAAATTCCTTAAGTTTTTCATTGAGTCTTTTTAACAACTCCTCTTTGTCCGGTCCGTTCAGCGATGAATGCACTTCAAAACAATGCCACTGGTCGTTATGAAAAAAGATATCTTCTTCAGTAAAGAAAACTTCATTGACAGCCCGTAAAACCAATCCTGAAATTGCAACGGGATGAAAAATAATACCAAAGGGATTCTGCAAATTCTGAAACTTGAAATATTCCAGTTTATCTCCTGTATTTTCTACAAAACAAGAACCTATTAGCAGTACTTTCGAATTATAATCTATTTGCTTCTGCTCAGGTCTTAACGCTATGTTCGTTTGTAGTATCAAGTTTACAAAATGTAGTCCCTGGCTTTTTCCAATGCTTCGGTGATACCCTCAGGGTTTTTACCCCCCGCCGTTGCAAAGAAGGGTTGTCCTCCTCCCCCTCCTTGAATATGAGTGCCTAATTCACGAACGATCTGCCCTGCATTTAAATTACGTTCAGCTACAAGGTCCTTGGAAATATAACAGGTTAGCAATGCTTTACCTCCGCTTTTAGAGCCAAACAAAACAAATAGGTTATCTATCTCACCACCTATCTCAAAAGCCAGGTCTTTTAATCCCGAAGCATCCAGGTCCAATTCTTTAGCAAGAAAATGTATGCCATTAACCTCGGTAATTTCCGCTTTCAGCTCGTTCTTTATGTTTTTTGCCTTATCCTTCAACAGTTGCTGAACCTGTTTCTGCAATTGATTGTTTTCTTCCTGTAGACCGGTGACCGCTTTTAAAGGGTCCTGCGCATTGTTCAATGCTTTTTGTAAAGCCGAAAAAGAATCGCTTCTGTCTACAAAATATTGCTTTGCAGCATCTCCTGTAATTGCTTCGATACGTCTAATCCCTGAAGCAACCGCACTCTCACTTGTGATGATGAAATGCCATATGTCTACGGTACAATCTACATGAGTTCCTCCACATAGCTCCATGGATTTCCCAAATTTTATAGCACGGACACTATCTCCATATTTTTCACCAAACAGAGCGATAGCACCTTCGTCAATAGCCGACTGATAAGGAATATTACGTCTCTCTTCCTGTAAGATCCCTTCTCTGATACGAGCATTCACAAACTCTTCAACTTGTTTCAATTCTTCATCCGTTACTTTGGCAAAATGAGAGAAATCAAAACGAAGGTTCCGGCTATGTACCATGGATCCTTTTTGAATTACATGATCGCCCAGAATATTCCGAAGTGCCTGATGCAGCAAATGTGTTGCCGTATGATTACATGCTGTTCTAAATCGTTGTTTTTTATCAACAACAGCTTTAAAGGTATCTTCTACATTACGAGGGAGGTTCTTCGCAAAATGAATGATCAGGTTATTCTCTTTCTTGGTATCAATAATATAGACCACTTCACCGTTAGGAGCTTCCAGGTATCCTTTATCTCCAACCTGCCCACCACCTTCCGGATAGAAAGGGGTGAGGCTAAAAACCAGTTGGTACAACTCTCCTTCTTTTTTACTTTCTACCTTACGGTACCGGGTAATTTTTATATTGGTTTCGAGAAAATCATACCCGATAAATTCTTCTTCGGCATCCTCGGCAAGAACTACCCAGTCTCCGGTCTCTACTTTTGTGGCTGCCCGGGAGCGTTCTTTTTGTTTTTGAAGTTCGGTTTCAAATTCTGCTTCATTCAATTCATACCCTCTTTCCCGTAATATCAAAGCCGTTAGATCTATTGGAAATCCAAATGTATCGTACAATTCAAAAGCCTTGGTCCCGGAAATTGTCTTGGATCTTGCTTCTCCAATCACATTCTCCAACAATAGTAATCCCTGGTCCAACGTTCTTAAAAATGAACGTTCTTCTTCTAAAATTACATTAACGATCAGGTTTTTTTCTGAAATCAATTCGGGGAACGCATCACCCATTTGTTTGCTTAAGGTCGCAACCAATTTATGAATAAAGGGTTCTTTTTTATTCAAAAAAGTAAATCCGTAGCGAATACCCCTACGCAAAATACGGCGTATCACATAACCAGCTCCGGTATTGCTTGGCAACTGTCCGTCTGCAATACTAAAAGCTACTGCACGCACATGGTCCGCGATCACGCGTATGGCAATATCTACCGCTTCATCTTTACCATAAGTGGTATAGGTAATCGCTTCAATTTCCCTAATAAGCGGTGTAAACACATCGGTGTCGTAGTTACTCTGCTTATTTTGCAGCACCATACACAAACGTTCAAAACCCATTCCTGTATCTACATGCTGTGCAGGTAATTTTTCAAGGCTGCCATTGGCTTTCCGGTTGAATTGCATAAATACCAGGTTCCAGATTTCAACAACTTGCGGATGGTCCTGGTTTACCAGATCTGCCCCGGATTGCTTTGCTTTTTCTTCTGCAGATCGAATATCCACATGAATTTCACTGGATGGCCCACATGGCCCCTGCTCACCCATCTCCCAGAAATTATCCTTTTTGTCTCCATTTAAAATACGCTCTTCGGGCACAAATTTTTTCCAGCATTCATAGGCTTCGGTATCACGTTCTAATCCTTCAGCTTTATCACCTTCAAAAATGGTAACATATAAAATGTCCTTATCAATTCCGTAGACCTCGGTCAATAATTCCCAGGCCCACTCAATGGCTTCTTTCTTAAAATAATCGCCAAAACTCCAGTTTCCCAACATTTCGAACATCGTATGGTGATAGGTATCCATCCCCACTTCTTCCAGATCGTTGTGTTTTCCACTTACACGCAAACACTTTTGAGTATCTGCGATCCGGTTATTTTTTGGCTCGCTGTTGCCCAGAAAATATTCCTTGAATTGATTCATCCCCGCATTGGTGAACATAAGCGTAGGGTCATTCTTGATCACCATTGGTGCTGAAGGCACAATGGCGTGTGATTTCGATTTAAAAAAATCTAAAAACCTGGAACGTATTTCCTTAGACTTCATAGGGTGTTTTTTATGCTAAAAATATTAGATAGGCTATGCGCAAAACAATTTCTATATTTGCAAAACGTTACGTAAACAACAACACAACCTATCAACGAGCAAAAATAAGTTTTTTTAACGTATGTCTAAGGTTAAATATTATTATGATAGTGAAACTCTTTCCTATCGAAAAATTGAAAAGAAAAAAGGGCGAAGGTTGGGCATCTTCCTGCTGAGCCTCACAGGAATGCTTTTAAGTGGTTTTCTATTGTTGTTGGTATATCTTAATCTGCCATATGTTGAAACTCCCAAAGAAAAATCGCTAAAGCGTGAATTGGCCAATATGCAGCTACAATTTGAGCTCCTTAATAAGAAAATGGGAGAAGCAGAAGCTGTTTTAACCGAAGTTGCCGAAAGAGATAACAATCTATATCGTGTTTATTTTGAAGCCAACCCTATTCCCCAGGAGCAGCGTAAAGCAGGTTTTGGTGGGGTAAATCGTTATAAGGACCTGGAAGGTTTCGATAATTCCAAATTGATCATTGCGTCCAGCAAACGACTGGATGTATTGACAAAGCAGATCGTGGTCCAGTCTAAATCATTGGACGAAGTTGCTCAATTGGCAGAGGAAAAAGAAAAATTCTTACTGGCAATACCGGCAATACAACCCGTTAAAAATGAAGACTTAACCCGTATGGCCTCCGGTTTTGGGTATCGCATCGACCCTTTTACCAAGACAAGTAAATTTCACTTCGGAATGGATTTTACCGCACCGCGGGGTACGCCTGTATATGCTTCGGGTGACGGTAGAGTGTCACGGGCGGATAATACGGCATCCGGCTACGGAAAGCATATTCGTATCGATCATGGTTACGGTTATGAAAGCCTGTATGCGCACTTATACAAATACAATGTACGCAACGGCCAGCATGTAAAGCGCGGAGACCTGATAGGGTTTGTAGGAAGCACGGGAAGGTCTGAAGCACCTCATCTGCATTACGAAATATTTAAGGACGGTGAACGCATCAATCCTATTAACTTTTACTACGGAAACTTAACCCCCGAAGAGTTTGCCGAAATGCTTAAAAAATCACAGGAAGAAAACCAATCGCTTGACTAATGCATATCGAGCTACCCGAAAAACTGTATTATAGTATTGGCGAAGTCGCCAATGCATTCAATGTGAATACATCACTCATACGTTTTTGGGAAAAGGAATTCGATGTACTTCAGCCAAAAAAAAATGCAAAGGGAAACCGGAAATTCACTCCAAAGGACATTAAGAACCTGGAATTGATCTACCACCTGGTCAAAGAGCGTGGCTTTACGCTGGAAGGTGCAAAAATCCACTTAAAGGAAAACAAACAAAAAACCCTCGACCGATTTGAGATAATTCGTAAATTGGAGACTATTAAAGCCGAACTTCAAAAAATTAAAGACCAACTATAAAAGTACTGTATTATGAAAAAATGGATCCCGATAATCATCATTGCCGTGATTGTATTATTGGCCGGAGCCTGGTTAGCAAAAGTCAATAATAATTTAGTGCCCTTAGAAGAAAACGTAGCTGCACAATGGGCCAATGTAGAAAGCTCTTATCAACGCCGTGCGGACCTCATTCCAAATATTGTGAATACTGCCAAAGGGTATGCGGAATTCGAACAGGAGACCCTTACAAAAGTGATCGAGGCACGTAGTAAAGCAACAGCGGTCACGATCGATCCTTCAAATATTACACCACAGCAATTGGCACAGTTTCAGGAAGTACAAGCAGGACTTAGCTCTGCCTTAGCAAGATTATTGGCTGTTTTTGAACGCTACCCCGACCTGAAGGCCAATGAGAACTTCAAAGAGCTTATCAATGAGCTGGAACGTACCGAAAACCGGATCAATGTAGAGCGTAATCGTTACAATGAGCAGTCCAGAATCTTTAATTCTGAAATACGGCTGTTCCCAACAAACCTAGCAGCAGGTATACTCGGGTTTGATGCCAAAGCCTATTACGAAGCAGAAGAAGGAAGCGATCAGGCTCCCGAAGTTGAATTTGATTTCGGAAACTAAGTATCAAATGTCCAAGGTCGAAGATTTTTTAACCGCCAAAGAAGAAGCCCAGATCATTGAGGCCATACGGGTCGCCGAAAAAAATACTTCGGGAGAAATACGCGTGCATTTAGAAAGCCGCAGCACTACAGATGCTTTTGACCGCGCCGCAGAAGTATTTGACTTCTTACATATGGACAACACAAAGCTTAGCAACGGGGTTCTCATCTATATCGCTGTGGAAGACCGTACCTTAGTTATAATGGGCGATAAAGGTATAAATGATGTGGTTCCTCCCCATTTCTGGGAAAGTACTAAAGATGCAATTATAGGCCATTTTAAACACGGCAACATAAAAGACGGACTGGTAGATGGCATCTTAAAGGCCGGAGAACAGTTAAAACAACATTTTCCTTATAATAAAAAAGATAACAATGAATTGCCAGATGAGATCTCGGTAGGATAAATGCTTCAAAAAATTCAGAAATATCACTTTTTAATAGCGCTTACAACAGTGCTGTTTTTTTCTGAAATCATTTCAGCCCAATTTACAATTCCCGAAATTCCTAAAAAAGAAAAACAGGAAGCTGTTTATGATTACATCAGTTTACTTTCAACTTCCCAACTAAATGCTTTAAAGACCAAGCTGAAAAACTATGCGGATACTACTTCAACACAAATAGTAATAGCTATCATTAGCTCTACCAATGGAGAGGACATCTCATTATTAGGAGCTCAATGGGGCCAGAAATGGGGTGTGGGGCAATCCAAAGAAGACAATGGTATATTCATTATCCTTGCCAAAGATGACCGGACCATAGACATTAATACGGGTTATGGTATTGAATACCGAATCACCGACCTGATGGCCGAACGTATTATCAATAGGGTCATGATCCCCGAATTTAAAAAAGGAGATTATTACGCCGGCCTCGACAAAGGAACTAATGCCATTTTTGATGCCTTAAATGGTGAATTTAAAGAGGAACACACTTTTGATGATGAATTTCCTATTGGGCGAATTATTTTAATATTCATCATTTTTATCATAATTATCATTGCGCTAAGCAATAAAAAGAATGGCCGTGGAGGCCGCGGTAATGGCGGTGGAAGTTTGTTGGACATTATTATTTTAAGTAATATGGGGCGAACCGGAGGTTATAGTGGAGGAAGTGGAAGTTTTGGCGGAGGTGGTTTTGGAGGAGGCTTCGGCGGAGGTGGCTTCGGTGGAGGCGGTGCCAGTGGAAGTTGGTAAAAATAAAGCTGCCTTATAAAAGTTCTTTCCGGTAGCTATATACAACTGAATGCTCTTAACTAATTATATAAATTCTTGCATTTGCATCTTGGCTTCGGAAAAACAAATTCATAGTTCAGCATGATCTCATGAGAACCCGATGTGAAAGTCGTTAGATTCGACGTGATGTAATCATAAGAATACCCAATAAATAGACCTTTGGCGACTCTGAAATTCACGATAGCTCCTATTGAATCCGATAGTCGATAGGACCCTCCCAGCCAAAGGAATTCATTGATAAAGAACATAGAAGAAAAATCTACCGATATGGGCGCGCCATCCGTATATTTAACCAAAAAGGCCGGTTTAAATTTTACATTTCTGTTTACGTCCATTAAATAACCTCCATTAAAAAAATAACTTACCCTTTCCAGGTCTGCGAATTCAGTATTGCTCTTTGTGGTCAACAGTTTCGGAGAGGACAATCCAAGATAAAATGATTCACCTCTAAAATAAACACCCACACCAAAATTAGGCGACCAGCTATAATCAAAATTGTTCAAGAATGGGTCTCCGCTATATCTCGGGTCATTCAATAATTCTTCATCAAGTGAATACTTACGGAATCCTGCCTTTATTCCAAAAGTAAGTTTGTACTCGTCATAATAGTCCAGGTTGATCTTATATGAAACATCTGCAAAGGCATAGGTGGTATTCTCGTAACCCAATTTATCATTGATGATCGACAATCCGACCCCCAAATTTGTACTGGGAATTGAAGTATGGGCCGATAATGTTTGAGTAACAGGAGCTCCCTCTACGCCCAGCCACTGATTTCTATTGAGAACATTTACCACCATAATTTCTCTGGACCCGGCATAAGCAGGGTTTACAGAGATCATGTTATACATATACTGTGAAAACTGTGGCAATTGCTGCGCTATAGCCATCATTGGTATAACAAGCAGGATAATAAGTATTCCTATGTTTTTAATTCGTTTCATTTAATCGGTTCCTAATAAGATGAATCCCTTTATGGGGTCCAGACCACTATTTAACAATGTAACTATATAATAATACGTCCCTGTAGGTAATAAGCCTGAAGTTCCAATTGCGCTTGAAGGAGCAACTCCACTCCAATTGTCTGCATAGTTCTCAGCTTCAAAGACCCTTACTCCCCATCGATTGAACATTTGCACATGTACCGAAATATCACAGGCAACATTTCTATCATTGTTCAATTTGTAATCGACCTCAAAAAAATCATTGTACCCATCGTCATTGGCGGTCACTAACTTTGAGATCTTTACATCGTCTGCAGAAATAATACAGGGATCGGGAACACAATCGTCATTCAGCAGAATAGTAATGATGGTAGTCCATGCACAATTGTTTTCCGAATAGGTATATGTAAATTCGTAGGTGCCTATATTGGTGTTTGAAGGATCGAAAATACTTCCCTCCAATAATTCCATATGATCTCCTTGCCATTCTCCATCCGTTTGATCAGTATTTGTTATAAAAACACTCAGGTCAATAGGGTCATCATCAATACAAAGTGTCGTAGACGTTGTATCCGATTCATTTGTGTTTCTTATGTATAGAGTTTGTGAAACGATACTTTGATTTCCACAATCATCCATCGCCATCCAATTTCGAATGATATCATAACTGAATTCATCATAAGTAATAATATCCTCACTATAATCCACAGTAATATCTACCGTACAATTATCTGTGAATAACAGATCAGACAAAGCCGGAATGTCTTCACATGTAATATATATTTCGGTATCAAATTCTGAAGCCAAAACAGGTGCTATATTGTCACCAACTATAATATTTTGATATACTTCTATGGAATTTCCACAGGCATCGGTAACACTGTAAGTTCGGGTAATGGTCTCGGGACAACTTAGATTGTCCGATACGTCTGAAACAAAAGCCACAACAGGGACCGAACAGTCATCGGCAGCATCAGTCACCACAGCAATGTCCGGAAGTGGAACATCATCAATACATTGTACATTGACCGCCACAGGATCACTTGCTGTCGGATCCATGTCATCACTTATTACAATGCTTTGATAGACTTCTATGGAATTGCCACAGGCATCGGTAACACTATAGGTACGGGTAATGGTCTCGGGACAACTTAGATTGTCCGATACGTCTGAAACAAAGGCCACCGTAGGAACCGAACAGTTGTCAGCAGCATCGGTCACCACAGCAATGTCCGGAAGCGGAACATCATTGATACATTGTATATTGACGGCCACAGGATCACTGGCGGTAGGGTCAATATCATCCGTTATAGTGATTGTTTGTACATAATCTACGATGGTTACTCCACAGGCATCTGTAAAGTTCCAGGTATTGGTATAAGTACCAACATTTGGACAATTACCCACTACAAAAGGGCCGGAAGTTTTATTAAGTATAAAAACACATTTGTCCGGTTCGGGTTCCAAAGCTTGAGCTGCCGCTAGACCTGCGGTATCTTCACAACTCAAGGTCACGTCCAATGCTCCTGTTGGTGTTAACCAATTTACAACAGGTTGATCTATGACAACAGAATAAGGTAAGGCTACACAGGATGTAGGATCAGATGTACTTGAGGTAATTACCGGATCCGGATTTTCCGCACCTATGTAAGAGGCCGTAAATTGTAGATCGAATGAAAGGTCGCAATCATCTTCCAAAAAATAGCACTCATCATTGATCTGTAATTCAAATTCGATATCGATTGGAGAGTCACCTATGTCTAAGATTCCATCCTCTATAACAAAATTGAGCAAGCCTGTAGGCATATTGTATGTATAAGATACTCCTGTCGGTAAGTTGGTAATTGGTAATAAAGTTGCCTGAGGAGGTATTGTGGTAGTTATTTCAACATCTACTGCATTATCATTTCCTGTATTTTCAATATTAAAATTGAATCCTAATATATCGCCGGGATTTGACGGATTGGTCCCGCTGGTTTGTGTGATTACCATTGGATTTAGATCGGGTTGATACACCTCAACAGCAAGGCCTAAAAGATATAACCCATATACTTCCTGGGTTGAAGTCAGTCGTAGTGTAGCACTCGTTTGATTATTCGTAATTATCGTATTTGAAGGGTTATTCAATTGAAATACGGCAGCATCAAAGCCGAGCGTATTAGTACTGGCTGGATTTCGGTCTACATAATCTCCATTACCAACTGTTATTCTACTATTAAAAAAATTGGTAGCATTTCTTTGCGGAGCGGTAATATCTACAAAATTATTAGCAACATTCAATATTTGTAATCTGTCCCCGGTTAAGTTTCTGTCACCTTCCAGAACTCCCATTACAACATTTGCGTTCACATTTCCAACCGGAGTGGTTTGGAAACCATCAAATAGGATATCAAAATTATTGACAAAGCTAGAGACATGGGCATATCCATCAAAAATGGTAATATTCTTGGATGGCAGATCCGGGCTCTCATAAACAAAAACGATTTGCCAGCCTCCGGAAGTACCTACGCTCGAATGGCTTAACTGACCCTCTGCAGCTTCAACATTTGCTACTTGATACTTTCCATATTTATTGGGTAATGCCATTACTTCTGCCGTAATATCCTTCACACATATATAGGGATCGTTGCTAAAGTGTGTATCACGCCCTCTAAATATGACATCATCCGCTGTAATGGTAGTATAGCTTGTTTCGCCGGGGAGCATAAGCTTTATATCGTCGAAGTTCCAATTGGGTTGATTATCATTTCCGTTGATTCTCTCCGTATCTGCAGCTGCCCAGTAAACAAATGCTTTAAAAACAGAAATACAGGAGGTAGTAGTACTCGGATTTACAAAATTAGCGCTACTCGAATTGAACGTAGTAGGGTCATTATCAATATCTACATAGACATTGTCACTAAAATTATGATTATCATTATTTCCGTTATAATTTCCTGTGGCCGATCTGGAAAGCATATTATTGGCTATAGTAGTGAAGTCACCTTTCATAGATTCACTAAAACGCACACTAAAAGGCTCTTGTACCTGTGCAGAAAACTGCCAGATAGTAAAACAAAGTAAAAAAAACAGGTATGTTGTTTTTTTATTCACTTTAAAAAAATTAGACGAAAACGCCTATATGCTCTAAATGAGATCGATACGTAGAGAGGTTAGATCAATCTGAAGACTTGAAACAAGTGTTTAAATTTCCAAACCATTTGCGGTATGCTTTTGTATTGACACATTGTTTTTCATATTGGGGGCTTTCGAAATACAGAAACAATATTACATTATTAATTCGATTAAAAGTATATAAATACGATGAAACGCATTATATTTTAACATTTATTTTGCGTTTTTAACACTTTATGAATGAAAGTTGTTTTTTTAATGTTTAAAAACGTGGGAAATTTCGCACTTAAGTTATTGTCAATGAATTATTTACAATAGCAAAACACAGTATCAGGCACATAAAAGGATGTCCATTGTGACCAATATGATGAAAATTGTAGTAGTTTGAATTTTACTACGGTGCTATTTCTTCCTTATATAAATTGTCACAGGAACTCCTGTAAAATCAAAATTGTCCCGTAGCTTATTTTCAAGAAAACGTTTGTATGGTTCTTTTACATACTGGGGAAGGTTTGCAAAAAAGGCAAAACTAGGGTAAGGTGTTGGCAATTGTGTACAGAATTTAATCTTTACATATTTTCCTTTGTATTGTGGAGGCGGATACGCTTGTATGATAGGAAGCATGACATCGTTCAAGGCACTTGTCTTTATTTTTTTGCTTCTGTTCTCATACACTTCAACAGCAGTTTCTATCGCTTTAAATATTCGTTGCTTGGTTAAAGCAGACATAAATACAATCGGTACATCCGTAAAAGGTTCGCATTGTTTGAGAATGTGTTTCTCAAACTCTTTAACACTATGGGTATCTTTTTCCACCAAATCCCATTTATTGGCCAGAATGACGACTCCTTTATTATTTCGGTGGGCTAACCAGAAAATATTTTGAACCTGCCCGTCGAATCCACGAGTGGCGTCAAAAACCAAAATAACCACATCACTATGTTCAATAGCGCGAACACTTCGCATTACCGAATAGAATTCCAGGTCTTCTTTTACCTTGCTTTTTTTACGTATTCCGGCAGTATCAACTAAATTGAATTCAAAACCAAACCGGTTATATTTTGTATCGATACTATCACGTGTTGTTCCGGCAATATCAGTTACTATATAACGGTCTTCTCCAATAAGTGCATTGATAAAAGATGATTTACCCGCATTAGGACGCCCTACTACCGCAAATCGCGGTAATTCGTCCTCTTCTTTTTCCGGTTTGTCCGGTAATACTTTTATAAGGTCATCCAGTAATTCTCCGGTTCCGCTACCATTAATACTTGAAAGATTATAGTATTTTTCAAATCCTAACGAATAAAATTCCACAGCATCATTAACACGGTTCGCACTATCAACTTTGTTGACTGCAAGAAATACCGGTTTTTGAGATCTGCGAAGCAATTTTGCTACCTCTTCATCCATACCGGTTACTCCATTTTCAACATCTACCATAAATACAATGGCATCTGCTTCATCAATGGCAAGCTCTACCTGCTTATCTATTTCATGTTCGAAAACATCATCACTTCCCTTCACATAACCTCCCGTATCAATAAGTGAGAATTCTTTCCCATTCCAATCGGTTTTGCCATAGTGACGATCACGTGTTACACCACTAACCGCATCCACAATAGCTTCCCTGCGCTGAATCAATCTATTAAAGAAAGTAGATTTACCCACATTAGGCCTTCCAACAATGGCAACAATACTCATATCCTAAATTTTACGGTGCAAAAGTAATTCTTTTTATGTGAAGGATAGCCGATGTTAGTTTTAGTTTATTTAAAAAAAAATTATTTACTTGCCTGAAAAATAGAAATATGCACTTATCCAACGAGATCGTCTTACGTCCCCGCTTTAAGAAAAAACTACAACAAAGCAACGAAAGTGCATTGTCGGCCTTTGAAAATGCTAAGAAGCAAGAGTCCGATTATATTATTACAAGAGTGGACGATCATGTTTTTATTAAGATCCCAAAAGAGAAACAGCACTTTTGGTCTCCTCAACTTCATTTGGAAATTATGAAGATCAGCGAGACGGAAAGCGAATTGTTTGGCTTGTTTGGGCCCAATCCAACTGTATGGACATTATTCATGTTCCTGCACTTTGGGGTTGCAACGCTTTTTATTGGTTTTGGGGTATGGGCATATAGCAATCACTCCTTAGATAATCCATATAGTGTGCAATTGATTATTATGGGATTACTTGTACTTATTTGGTTTGCTCTTTATTTTGCAGGAAAGATGGGAAAATCTGCCGGCAAAAAAGAGATGCACGAGCTATACGCTCTTATGAATAAGATACTCGAAAATTAGTTATTATAGCCAAAACGCCTTAGTTGCTTAGTATCGCTTCGCCAATTCTTGTTCACTTTTACGTATAATTCTAAATGTACTTGTTTTCCGAAGAAATTTTCCAGATCCTTACGGGCTTCAATACCTACACGCTTTAAAGCAGCTCCTTTATGGCCAATAATAATTCCTTTTTGGGTTTCACGCTCTACCATGATCACACTGCGCATACGGATGATATTATCTTCTTCTAAAAATTCTTCGGTATCTATCTCTACCGCATAAGGAATCTCCTTTTTGTAATGCATCAATATCTTTTCACGAATGGTTTCGTTCACAAAAAATCGTTCAGGTTTATCTGTTAATTGATCCTTCGGGTAAAATGCAGGAGATTCCGGCAATAATTCTATGATCCGGTTAAACACTTCAGCAACACCAAAGTCTTTAAGTGCCGAAATTGCAAATATCTCGGCATTGGGAACTTTTTCCTGCCACATCTGAAGTGCTTCCGCCAGCTTTTCTTCATTTCCCATATCAATTTTATTGATAAGTAGCAATACAGGGATTTTCGCATTGGTTATCTTTCTGAAAAATGCCTCATCTTTAAGGTCTTTTTCACCTAGTTCTACCAGGTACAATAGCACATCGGCATCTTCAAAGGCAGATTTCACAAAATCCATCATACTTTCCTGAAGCAGATACGCCGGTTTAATTATTCCGGGGGTATCACTTAAGATCACCTGAAAGTCATCACCGTTCACAATTCCCAGGATACGATGGCGGGTAGTTTGGGCTTTGGAAGTAATTATGGACAATCGCTCTCCTACAAAGGCATTCATAAGTGTGCTCTTTCCAACATTTGGATTACCAATGATATTTACAAATCCGGCCTTGTGAGTCATTCGTTATTATTTTTTGGCAAAGGTACTCTTTTGTTACAGATTGTTCATTGGTGTTTTTCTAATCATTTTACCAATCTTTCTACAGTAGGTTTCAGTGAAACATCTTATTGGTGTGCCCAATTCTTTGGATCATCACTATCATTTGGAGAAAGTCCGATAATATCTCCCTCCGTATTTACGCCAAGTCCAACCACCATTCGGTTTACATAGTTAAAATAACTGGTCACCTGATTAATCTCAAGAATTTCTCCTTCTGAAAAACCAGCAGAGAGTAATGCATTTATATCTTCTTTTGAAACACTGTCTAATGCAACTGTAATCTGTTTCGCATATTTAACTCCCTCGTAATATTGCGTATCAAAAAATGCATCAAGAGCATCATTCTTAACTGCTTCCATGTATAAGCCTGCTTTCTCATCATCTTCAATAAGACGAGTAAATCCGGCAAAATGATGCGCTACACAATAGTCACAGTTGTTTAAATAACTTATATAAACCCCAATAGCCTCTAAATACCATTTGGGCAATGTATTATTTGAATTGTGTAATACGCTTTTGTATAGCGTCATGTGCCCAGTGAGTGTATGTGGCCGTAATGAATGAATAAGTAATACATTATCCACATTGTTATTTGGGCCTTTAACACGGTCGTATATTCGCTTCAGAAAACCGTTTGCATCCTGATAACTAATTGTTTTGATCCAGCTCATGAGTATTAGCAATTTTAAAAAGTAAGATGGCTAAAATTAGTACAAATAATGAATATCTAAAGACCCATTATTATTTCTAAAGGATTTATTGTTTTTTTAATTTTGTGTACCTTCGGCACAACAATTTATAGCACAAAATTCTAGCGCGTACAGCTTTAATTTGCACCATTTTAATACAGCACTAAATGCGTAAAAATAACCAATTAAGATCTCTCTGGTATAAACTGTCATCTAATCAAAGATATATAGTAAGAAGAATTTACTATTACCCTTATGACCTTTTTGATAAGCTCACAGGAAGGAGAAATAGATATGTACCACCCAGAGGTTATATCTATACCGGTTCGCCTTCTAATGCTGAAAAATATTTACAACAAGGAGTCCACCAGTTAGATATATTGAAAAATAATATTGACATTAAACCGGATGATTGTATTCTGGATATTGGTAGCGGTATAGGGAGAACGGCAATAGCATTAACTAAATATCTAAGCGAGAAAGGCGCCTACGAAGGGTTTGATGTTGTTGAAAAGGGTGTGAAATGGTGTAATTCTAAGATCAAATCTGATTTTTCCAATTTTAATTTCAAGTATGTCCCGCTCTTTAATGATCTATATAATGAATCCGGAAATAAAGCCAGTGAATTTATTTTCCCTTATGAAGATAATCACTTTGATAAAATTTTTTCGTTTTCGGTCTTCACTCATATGCAAATTGATGAAATCGAACATTATTTTGACGAAATAAAAAGAGTACTAAAACCCAATGGAATGTGCCTTTCTACATTTTTTTTGTACGACAACGATATAGAAGACTACATTTCAAATAGAGAGATTTTCAACTTCCCTATTAAGAAAGATGAATACCGATTAATGAATGAAAACGTGAAGTCCGGAAATATTGCTATTCACAAGACAAAATTGAATAAAATGTTGACCCAAAAGGGGCTTAAGTTAGATAGAATAATCGACGGGTTCTGGAAAGATAAAATAAGGGATGACCAAAAAATTGAATACCAGGATATAGTTGTTTTTAAAAGACAATAAGAATCCTTCCCGGGTGCAACTCAAAATTGAATAGTTAAAAATTACGGAATGGTAGACTTATTTAATTCCAACCCCATTTCAAACCTATTACCTTATGATGGCGAGGTAAATTACTATGGCCCAATTATCACACTCCAAAAATCACAGTATTATTTTGAAAAGCTTTTGAATACCCTTGCGTGGAAAAATGATGAAGCAATTATTTTCGGAAAACGTATCATTACTAAACGTAAAGTTGCCTGGTATGGAAATGCCGAATATACGTATACCTATTCCAAAACAACTAAAAAAGCTTTACCGTGGACACAAGAGCTATTGGAACTTAAAAATACCGTCGAACAAAAAACAGGTGAGACGTTTAATTCTTGTCTGGCGAACCTATATCATGATGGTACTGAAGGGATGGCATGGCACAGTGATGGTGAAAAAGACCTAAAAAAGAATGGAGCGATCGGTTCATTGAGCCTTGGAGCAGTAAGAAAGTTTTCTTTTAAACACAAGAATACCAAGCTACCGGTATCTATTATTTTAGAGAAAGGTAGTTTATTAGTAATGAAAGGTGCAACACAAACGCATTGGTTGCACCGCTTGCCTCCAACCAAAAAGGTCAATACACCCAGAATTAATTTGACCTTCAGAACTATTATTGAATAATTAGTCCCATTCCTTTTTGGCCGCTTCCAGGTCTTTCTTAAAATTAGAGTTTTTATACATCTGGACAAGCATCTCATGAGCAAGTACCCTCGCAGCCTCTTCATCACTTGGATAGTGAATTCCCATTATTTCTCTTGATTTGCCAATTTCATATGCTATATCCAGAAATTCACTTCTTTTGTCCGGAACTAATTCACTCCAGACAAAGGCTTGTATATATGCCCAAAGTGTATGGCCACTCGCAAAAGAAGGGGTGGACATTTGAGCCATTGGCTTAAGGTCATCGTTTAATTGATAGGGCCTTGGCCTAAGTAAATGATATTTCACTGTAAACTCCATAATGCGAACATCCTTTGTTACTCCTTCCAGCAATTTTGTTGTCGCCGGATAGTTTTCCGAATTGCAGTAGTCTCCCATGACTTCTCTTCCTTCAAAGAACAGATGCTCCAAATTACTTTGATATCTGTGATGCTTCTTTACAAGACTTATATGTGGCCAATACCCTATAGGTGCCAATACATTGAACGCCCTGTCTTCCTGTTCGGCTGTCCTTTTGTTTTGCCATTCCAACAGAAATTCCAATTCGGCTTTTGTTTGATCAGAGCTATTTGCCGGGGGCTTAACAGACAATTTTAATCTTTCCAGTTGTTCTATACTTAAATATTCCGGCGGAACCATTAAATAAACAAGCGAACCACTATTGTATTTATTAGAAGGATATTCGATCTTATCTAGATCACTGCGCTCTAAATTTGGCTCGGAGCTAAGGTTTTGCAATAATTTATAATGATTTTTTACAGGTTCTAGCGGATGAATGTCCTGAGCTGCGATCTTACACCCGTTTAATAATAGTACCAATATCAATATGCTTACATTTTTGATCATAATAGGATAGTTTTAGTTATTAAATAATCTTTGTGAATTTAAATTCCTTCTTACTTTGTAATGAGTCTCTTATAGCCAGAACTTCCGCAATGAGGTCCTTAACAACGGATAGTGTTGTATATGGACTCATAAAAACCAGGCGTAGATACCTTCTTTTGTTGAAAATTACCGTTGTTATATAAAATGTACCTTCTGTAGTTAGCTTGTTTCTAATATCCAATTGTGTTTTATCATCCCCATAAACTCTAAAGCATAAAATATTGCTCTCAGGCTTTACCGGACATTCAAAATCATCTAATTGATCTATATAGCGGAAGGCCTTTAGTGTTAAATCATATTGCTTGTCTATATATCTTTCCAAGCCTTTTTCCCCAATTGATCCTAAAACGAAGAAAAGTTTTTCGCCAAGGGCAGATTTAGTTGTTTCTATCGTTCTGTGAAGTAAATCAAATCCGGGTTGGTTTTTTTCATGGAACAAATAACTGGCCTCCTGATGTACCTGAACTCCTGTATCCAAATGTTTATGGTTGCGGACAAGTACTGCTGCACACAGGGAGGTAGTTTGCAATAATTTATGGGCATCCCAAATTAAAGAATCTGCTTTTTCGACTCCTTTAAGTAAGTTTTTTTGTTTGTTAGAAACCAAAGCACTGGCCCCATGAGCACCGTCTACATGTAACCAAAGTTTATTTTCGATACAGAAATTGGCGATTTCATCTAACGGATCATAAACACCAACTGCTGTAGAACAGGCATTGGCAACCAAAGCGATAGGGCTTTTCCCGTCATCGATCAATTGTTGGTAAGCTTCAGGGATTCTATCTGGTATGATCGCCCCTCTTTTATCCACATCAAGGTAATAAACAGACCTTGCTCCAATTCCCAAAATTCCCACAGCTTTAGTGAGTGAGTAATGACACCCTAAAGGTACCAGTATTGCAAGATTTGTGGGATTCCCCTTCTTCCATACATTTGGGACGGCATTGCTCCTTGCTATTATTAAGGCGGTAAGATTAGCTATGGAACCGCCATCTACCAATACACCACCGCCAAAATCTGATTCATGATGACTATTTGTGAAGTCAACAGGAGCTTTTTTCCAACCCACTTTTTCGAGCATCCAATTAACAAGGAAGTACTCGATACTAACAGAAGCAGGGCCCATTTCATAAATTGATGATACATTATTTGCAAAACCATTTATCAATGTCCCCAGAGCACTTGAATAATGCGGTGCCGAACATTGATGGCCAAGATAATTAGGATGATGAAGTCTTGTAACGTAAGAGAAGTATGTATCTAAAAAAGACTTAAGTGTGCTACCTTTTAATCCTCCGTTCTTTGAAAAATGCTCCAAATCCAGATTTGTCATGATATCACTAAGTTTCTCTTGATTTATAACTTGTTTTTTTCTTGTAACAGAATCGTTATAAAACTTGTTTAAGGCATTTGTAACAATTTTGATATCCGAATTAAAAGACATTATACTTGAGATTTAACGGCAGTCAGAAACTCTTATTATTATATTTAATATACATCATATCGTATATTAACGATATACGAATATATAATTAAAAATCTAATTGAACAAATAAGCAATTGAAGTATTTTTAATGAAAAAGAGGTATAATAGATCTTTGTTAGAGATCAAAAAAAAGAGTGAATTCTTTTAACAGCTCTTTGTTTAAGTAGTAATGTGTAAACTTATCTTTGCTTTCGGTTATAAAGAGGCCGCAATCTTTTAAAATTTTAACATGCTGAGATATTGTTGACTGTGAATAATCAAACATCTCTACCAGGTCCTTATTGCAAGTAACATTATCGACTCCTTTGCCCAAGTTCTTAGTACTCAAATATCTTACAAGTGCAACCCGTAGGGGATGGGCCAGTGCATTTGCAATTTGTGCAACTTTATAATCCTCATCATTGATATACTTGCTCGATATTTCGGTTCTTATTCTCATTTACATATCGTTTACAGCAAATATACAATTCTTAACAACTCTACCATTTATAAGTGAATCTGCAATCAAAAAAAGGAAGGAGTAAGTAAGTCGAGCGACCCCCAAATTATACTTACTCCAACCCAAAATTGAATAAAATGCCTGTTTACTACCGCTGAAAGTTACAAACTATATCAATTAGTACTAAATCATGTACTTGATACATGTTGCCAATTAAAAAACTAACTTAAAAACTAAATCCACTCTCATAAGTATTAGCATTTATTCAAAATATCACCTTTAAAGAAAAGTGATATATGTTATAATTGATCATAAAAAAATGCAATGCAAAAATTGCTTTAAAAAAGAGAATAAAAAAAGCGAAAAGTATGAAAAGGAATATATTTGGATGAATGGGAAGAATTTATTTAAAACTCACAAAAATTCGTATAGAATTATTAAGCAATTACGGTTTTCTTTCCATTTTTTTGGTCTGATTTGAAAGATAGAACCTCAATATTACCTGCTAAAATTGCTTTAATCGTTTTGCATTTTTTCAAAATAGTATAGGCAAAAAGTTTACTTTACTCCTTTATTTTAAACTCCCTGCCAGTATGACAAAAAATATACCCCTATTCCTATTTCATTGCAAAATAGAAAAGAAGTTAAACAGCAAAACACTAAAAGCTTATGAAACCGACCTCAGGCAATTCAAGGAATTCATTGGTAAAAAAGATATTAACCACATTCAAAAAGAAGAGCTAAAAGCTTATTTTAATGAACTATCAAAATATGCTTCTAAAACCATGAAACGAAAAATTGCAACTCTTAAAGCTTTTTTTTCGTATCTGGAATTTGAAGACATTCTGGAAACCAATCCTTTTAGAAAAGTGAGGATCAAAATTAAAGACCATATCATATTACCTAAAACACTATCAATTACAGAGATCGAAAAAATCTTGAAAATTGCCTATTCAATTAAGAACAGGATCAGTAACAAAAATTCTTATGCTTACAGAGAAGCTATTAGAAATATTGCAATCATTGAGCTTTTATTTGCTTCTGGGATACGTGTTTCAGAATTATGTCATTTAAAAACAACAGATATAATGAACAATTTTTCATTGATCAAAATATTTGGTAAGGGAAATAAAGAAAGGATCATTCCTATTACAAATAAAGCAACTCAATCTGCTCTAAGAGAAAATTACAAGGTCTTTAAAGGCCCAATTGATAAACATTCTTATTTTTTCATTAATAGACAAGGGAATCAGTTATCGCAACAGTCCGTCCGCTTCCTGGTAAAGAAGCTAGCTGTCACAGCCAAGATCAACAGGCATATTACCCCACATACATTCAGGCATTCATTTGCAACTCTATTATTGGAGGAAGATGCTGATATTAGATATATCCAGCATTTATTGGGTCATAGTTCCATAACAGTTACCCAGATCTATACCCATGTTAACGAAAGAAAGAAAAAAGACCTCATGACCCTAAAAAATCCAAGAAACATGATCTCTATTTAATAATTGGTTGTTCTGAGTACAGGATAACTAAATATTATCGCTACAAATGAGTTTGTTCGGAGATATGAAGCTTTTATATATCGCAAAATTTGCGGACAAAGATCCGGAAAAAGCAGTAAACGAATCCCCCAACCTTGGTATAGCACCATTCTATCATTATGAAATCAAAACCATACTTAACGACCTATTTCAAAGTGTAACGGCCACCTCAGACATTAACTATTTGATTAAGGAAGTCGAAAGGTATGATTATGTCTTCACCTTGTTGAATCAGGGAAAGTTTAGAAATTCTGAAGTGCTTGTTTCCGCAATATGTGAATATTTTAAGGTTCCGTATTTAGGCGCCCCTCCGAACATTAGAGCGTTGGCGGAAGACAAACATTTAGGAAAACTACTAGCTCGTCACTTGGGAATCCCTACACCTAAATGGCAGATTATTGAAAGAGGACAAATTCCAAAAGATGTCAAATTTGATGGTCCATATTTTATAAAGCCCCGTATGGCCGCTAGTTCTTTCGGAATAAATCAAGACTCAATTCAAGCAACATGGCAATCGACACTTTCAGTTATCAAAAACCTTCACTTAATGGATTATGATGTTATTGTAGAAGAGTTCATTCCTGGTAAGAATGTCACATTTCCAATAATTGGAGGATTTAACAATGATTTTTTTGAGTGCATCGAAAATAAGTCTAATCTAAAAGGTAATGTCATTACTAACTCACAAAAAAGAAAAACCCGTGAGGGATTGAAAAGAAGTATCTATTCTGGGGACTTGGCATGTCTAATAAAGGAATATTCTGGATTGATATACAATGAAACTCAGCCATTGGATTATGCGAGATTCGATTTTAGGGTAAATGAAGAAAATGGGACTCCTTACTTTATTGAATTCAACGTGTGCAGTAACTTAGGGAGTCATTCAACCATTGTTCAATCCGCTAATTCTAGAGGGTTAAACCAACGAGAATTAATTGAGGAAATCATTAGAAATAGTGTCAATCGCCAATGTTTTAGGTAACATATCTAAGAGGGTTATGGTACCAATATGCTAAATAACAGGGCTCTATAAAATCCAGAACTTCACTTTTATCGATTCCATTTTTAAGTGCTTCTATTTTCTTGAGTGTTGTTTCTGGATTTTCCCTCAATGGATGTTCCACAGCAATATTGATTCTTTCTTTCAAGTTTGATGAGTCGTAACATGCATATAAAACTAGTTTATTGAAATAATACTTTTGTCGCACCCTATCCACTTCATAGTTTGCAACTTTTTCGTCTAAATCATCCAACAACCTAAAAGCTTCCTTAATTTCATCACTAATGAACAAAAGTATTGCCTTATTGATACTAATAAAAATTGACGGCATTTGAGCATTGGTAAGCCTCTCGGCTTCTAGAAAACTTGACATTGATTTTTCAAGATTATTTTCAAATAAATTGAAAACCCCAATATTATTTAGCAAAAGAGGTAAATGTGTTGTTCCAAAATTCTCCAGTAGATTTAGAGACCTTTCAAAAGACTTTTTAGCATCTTGGTAATTTCTAATTCTATGGTAGTTTACACCCATATTATTGAGGGCTGTCGCCATCCCAAACTTGTCTTGCTTCTCATTAAATATCTTTTCTGCCTTCTTAAGCTCCTTTATTGCTTTTTCAGAATTTAAAGAGGAAGAGCCGTTACGTAAGAGATAGCCATAGTTATCTGCCTTTTTCAATTTTGATTTCCTTTTTTGGTAGATCTGAGATGCCTGAGATACTTGATTCTGGTGTAACTTACCCCCAATTAAATAAATAAGTAAAGAGACTTCTTCTTCTTTAGAACGCGAATCTTGAAGTAATTCTGAAATAAGCCGTTCTGAATCCGAATGCTTTCGAATCCTATTATAGGTAATTGCTTTTAATATCTTAATTGGTCGTTTATTTGACCAAACCTTAGCAGCGGGTTTATTCAAAAAATCATTTAGTATCCGATATTTTTTTGAGTTAAACAAAAAGGCTGAAACGATGAGTAAATCATTGTAGTTGTTTATCTCATATTTTTCAAGATCTGAAAGGTAAATACTCGCCATTTCTTCTGCCCCCATCGAAAGAGACATTTTTACAATTTCCAAAGCGTAAGATTTGGTCTTATCCGACCTAACAGTTTTAGATAACCTATACAATAATGGATATATTTCCGTTTTTGAATGGGTCAAATTAGAATCGCTGATTACGGAGTAATAATTATACATGTTCTCAGACAACCTTATTCGATTTGCAAGTCGTATTTCTGGGAGAGTAATTCGCTCTGATTTTTTCAGATTAATCAAATGATCGGTGTTAGAGATTTGAAAGGATTCTAAAACTTTAAATTCAATCAATCCTTCAATCAAACTTTCTGCTTCACCTTCATTAAGAATAAAATTTTCTGTTGCTTTTTTGAATATTTTTAGAATATCTGATTTTTTTAAAGGTTGGTTCGCAACTCTAAGAATATTGATTATCTCTAACTGATTCGGTGAAAACATACTATCACTTTTAAAATTTTGAGAATCATTCACCATACGATCTATATCATAGATTTGCCCTTTTGTCTTGTTGAAAATTGATTCGGCCTGAGGATAAGTGAAGTCTTTTCCCTTAGTTTTTCCATATTCATAAATGAAATGGGCATTTGGCCTTTCAAACGATTTAAAATATTTGTCATATAACCCAGTAAATGGGTAGCGTTTTGAAAAGCCTTCAACTACATCATTGTCAACGTTGTTTGAATATGACACAACGTAATTCAGGTTTTTAAAGTTTTGTCCAACAGTACTTTTAATTAAGCTAAAAGACATGTTGTCAACTTTTTGAATATTATCGATAAAGA
This sequence comes from Flavobacteriaceae bacterium, assembly GCA_028284005.1. Taxonomy (GTDB): domain Bacteria; phylum Bacteroidota; class Bacteroidia; order Flavobacteriales; family Flavobacteriaceae; genus JANQOS01. The sequence goes on from JANQSO010000007.1 coordinate 619,615, forward strand.
AGACTACTTTGAATTCATTGGACAAAATCTCTAAACTTTTCGCGAACAGCTCAGTTGAAACGGATCCGTAGTCTGTTCCATTAAACAAGCTCGATTTGTCTTCGCTATAACGAGTATTTTGATCTACAAATTCTCGTAGCAGTGGTCCAGCAAAAGGAATACCCTCTAGAGTAGCCCCAAATAAGCGTTCTTTGCTGAATCTATTTTGAATAGGTTTCGAGATTTCATAAAATATGTCTACATAATCGGGATACTCAACATTGATCTGATTCAAATATTGCTGAAATACAGTATTTGTTAGATTAATGCTTCCATCTATATAGATGGCAATGTGCTTTTCCCGTTGTCGAAGTTTGGAGATTACATATTCAAAATAATAGGAAATTCCACTTGCCGATTGTGCATTATATATCACTAGTTTGGGGCGGTATTCGCCTTCATTCGAGACAATTTCATTAAACTCGGTCAACTCCTTATCTCTATTGATAAAATCATTCATACAATGATAATATTTAGTTATCCTGTACTCAAAATCTAGTAATTCCATAAGCCATGCCTTCAGAATACTAAAAGGGTACATTTTTAAAATTAAATAACGGGGAGAGTGTTAAAGATAAATATAATTATCAAAACAATAGCACACTTTTTCCTATTCTTACAGGATCAATCACCCTTGATTGAACCGACTCTTCGTATTTTCAAATTAGCAATATCTAACAAAAAATAATAACCTACTTTGCCTAAGTTTAGTAGTGTATATCTTTCAATAGGTAGGTAGATATATATCTAATTTATTGGAATAACGGAAAATCTTATCGGGATTCTCTGAATAGTGAAATAAAAACATCAAATTACTATTAAAAATAGCCTTCTGCCGAAAACTTTAAAAAAAGTAATTCCATCTTTAAGTAAGTATAAATTAACCCAATTAAAGGCTAAGGCTTGCAAATAAAAAATCTAATGCTAAAAAATAAAACTATGAAAAAAATCTACTTATTAGTTCTTTACTTTTTGTTTGGGACATACAACATAATGGCACAAGACCTTGAAATGTTTGTTAGCAGTACAGCCGAAGATGCCATAAAAAAATACGATGAAAACGGAACTTTCCTGGGAAATTTCATTCCTGCCAATTCGGGAGGTTTAGACGGCCCTCAGGATATAATCTTTCTGGATGATAATACGGTAATCGTCTCCGGTATACAAAATACAGCTATAAAACAGTATAATGCCACTACCGGAGATTATATTGGAGATTTCACTTCCGGATACAGCCTGAATCAACCCACAAGAATGGTAATAAGGGATAATTTATTGTATGTAATTCAATGGGCGAATACAAATAATAAAGTGGTTCGATTTGACATGGATGGCAATTTTGTGGATGAATTCACATCTATAGGAATCCCCCAGAGTATTGGAATAGACTGGGATGAAGCAGGAAATTTATACGTTTCCAGTTTCGGGCAAGGGCCCAATGGTTTTGTTCAAAAATTTGATACTTCCGGAAACGACATGGGTGTATTTATTGACTCAAGTATTCTGCAAGGGCCTACCAATATCTGGTTTGATGACAACCAGGACCTTCTCGTAGAAGACTGGACCCTTGGTATCGTAAGAAGGTTTTCTTCTACCGGACAGTTCCTTAACAATTTTATTACCGGTATGACCAATCCGGAAGGTGTCGCTTTTTTACCCAATGGAAATATCCTGATATGTGATTGGGGTACAGATACTGTTGAGCAATTTGACAGCAATGGTAATGCGCTTGGAACGTTCGCAAGTGGAAATGGTATTGCAGATCCCAACGCTGTGGTGTTTAGAGATCCTAACCTGTCTGTTCCCGATCAACAAATGAATCCTGTATTTGTTACCCCCACAGTGGGAGATCGGTTCAGTTTCAATATGGATTTGATTGCTGACTTCAAATCACTTTATTTACTTGACCTGAATGGCCGGATAGTAAGAACATTTTATCCATTAGATGATAATCGGCTGTGGAAGGCTGATGGCTTGGAAGAAGGCCTTTATTTTATCAGTGCTATAAATAAAAATTCAAAGGCCGTTCAAAAAATTATTATTAAAAAATAGAAATAATAGATTTCTTTAAAGTCCATATTCATTTTCACAAAAAAACCCTCCTTACTATAAACCTCAGGAGGGTTTTCTACTTATTATAATTAACCAAATTATAAAAGAAGCCTTCCAGCCCTAAGGTTGGAAGGCTACAGATAAAAAGAACTTCGTTAACATTTACTAACCAATTAAAATGAAAAAAAGCCATTCCTTAATTATCTGCTTTACTAATTGATTTTGCATATGCCAAAAAACAAACATATTAATTACTCTAATCAATTATGAGGTATCGAATTTTTTCGCCCATGTTAGAAATTAAACAGTATTATTCTTTTTTAACTTATTTACTGATAATGACAGATAGGTATTCTCTAGCAAATCTAATTGTTGTGAAGAACCATAAGAAAAACGTTTACAGTATTTCTCAAGCTTCTTACTGCTCACATCATTTTTATTATCCTTTTTAGATTTATCTGAAAAAAAGAAACCTATGACCATGTTAATTAATACTAATAAAAAAGAATTCAATACTTCTTTCATGATAAAAATTATTCTTTAATGACCTGTTTAGTTACCTGACCTCGTGTTCCTTGTATGATGAACATATAGGTTGCACTTGCCAGTTCTGAAATATCAAGCTCTTTTTCTACACCCATATTGGT